>QCLS01000001.1 GCA_003214355.1 Prochlorococcus sp. AG-418-C09
CTTAAAAGAATCTAAGGATAATTGGTTTTTAAATCTAATATTATTTGAGTTAAGCAATCCTACTTCAGCTGGAAGATTTATCAAATCAATATTTTCTCTATCACATGAATCTTGTATATCTTCAGAAATAACGATATTCAGATCATGATCGAATCTATCAAAATCCATCACACCATAAATATCATAAACAAATCCTTTTTCTTCTTTGAAATCATATTGAATTAAAGATGCCTCAAAAAACTGATTCCCTTTAAAGAAAGTTATATTGCCTTCAGCTATTAAAATCTTATTAGCTCTATCGTAACTCAACTTATCAGTATTAAGAATTCCATTCTGCATAGTTAAAACGACATTACCTTCAGCATGAAAGATTCCATTCTCTTCATAATTAATGTCAGATAAAATATCCACAGAAATTCTTGAATCTGATGGGTTTTCCTCAATCCCTTCACTTACAAAATTAGATAACTTAATATCTAAATTCACATTATCTTTAATCAGAATTTCTCTAAAAGTTTCTATTTCTAATATGTTCCTATTCTGAATTATTAGAGCATTTGCATTTGTAGTTATTTCACTTTCGGAATTTATATTTTGATATAGTTTAAGTAACTGATTATTTAATGCTAATGCATTAGAAACTAGAATATCAGAGGCAATAAAACCTAATAATAAAGATAATTTATAGACTGACAAATCAAAAAGATCAATTAAATATAATTTTAATAACAAATGGTTAGTTAAGAGTAATCTTCGTAAAAAATTATACTTTTCTCCACACTGCTAGTAGCTTACCTTGAATTACAATGTTTTCCGAACTTAATTTAATTGGATCATAATTAGGATTTGCAGGTTCAAGGGTAACCTCTCTTCCTTTCCTAAAGTAATATTTTAATGTAGTGCCACTTCCTGGAACTAGTGCACTAACTATGGTTCCATTTCTCAATGAGATCGGATCTGAGACAGGTTGCATTAGAACCATATCACCATCAGCAATGCATGCATCAATCATCGAATCGCCATTAACTGTCAAGGCAAAAATATCTTTTTTCTCGAAAATTTCTGAAACATCTAATTTCTCACTAATATCCGAAAATGTCTCAATTAATCCACCAGCAGCTACAGAACCCATAATTGGTATACCATCAAAAATATCATCAATTATCTTTAGAGTTCTTGCTCTACCTTCATGCCAGGAAATATAGCCTTTATCTTGCAAATGCTTCAATCGACTCTGAATAGGAGCAGGAGACTTAAGGCCCATACCATTCATCATTTGCCTAATCGATGGACTATGTTGAAACTCTTTCATATAATTTTTGATCCATTCAAAAAGCTCATTTTGAGCATCAGTTAGATCGTGACTAGTTGGATACGCCACAGAAAATAAAGCTACTAATACATTTGTACCTATTATTTAATTAATACGCAAGTTTTCTACACGATATAAGACAAAAGTGCCTGCTGAGCATGCATTCTATTTTCTGCCTGATCAAAAATTCTACTTTGTTTACAATCTATTACCTCGTCTGTAATCTCTTTATCTCTATAAGCAGGCAAGCAATGCAATACAATAGCGTCTGGATTAGCAAAGTTTAGTAATTTATTGGTAATAGAATATTCTTCAAAAACTCTATCCTTTAAAATTTTTGTATCTTCTTGTCCCATTGATGACCAAACATCGGTATAAACTACATTAGCTCCATTTACTGCTTCTAATACATCGTTTGTTATTAGCAGGCTGTCAGAATTATTGTTTAGTTCTTTGGCTTTATTTATTATAGAAATATTAGGTTCATAACCTTTTGGGCATGCAATTCTTATTTTAGAACCTAATAAAGCTCCGCATAAAATAAGAGAATTTGCTACGTTATTACCGTCTCCAATAAAAGTTAAAGTTACATTTCCAAAAGATCCAAATTCTTCCTTTATTGTCATAAAATCAGCTAGAGCCTGACATGGGTGTTCTAAATCCGAGAGCGCATTAATAATAGGTTTAGTGGACCATTTTGCATATTCCTCTAAGTCGCTTTGTTTGAATGTTCTAATAGCAAGTACATCACAATATCTACTTAATACCCTAGCTGTATCCTTAATTTCTTCACCTCTACCAATCTGTGTAGTATTGGGATTTAAGTCTATTGTTGTGCCTCCTAATCTTGACATTGCGACCTGAAAACTAACTCTAGTTCTGGTAGAAGCTTTGTTGAAGATCAACCCTAGAACTTTATTCCGAAGATTAATATTACATCCTTCTCTTTTTAAATCTATAGCAATATCAATTAAAGAATTTATCTGATGACCAGTTAAATCAGTACAAGATAAAAAATGTTTAAGGTTAGGATTATTAGAAACAGTCATACAAAAAAATATTATGCAGGCATTTTTGATTCAGATAGCAATGTCCTTAAATCTTCTCCTTCAATAACCTCTTCTTCAAGAATCTTCTGAGAAATTGATTCTAATAGAGGTAGGTTATTTCTTAATATTTTCAGGGCCATCTCATGAGCATCGTCTACTAGATCCCTAACTTCTTTGTCTATAGCTTGAGCAGTAGCATCACTAACAGATCTTCTTGGATTATTACCATTACCTAGGAATTGCCCTCCTCCTTGTTTATCGTAAGCAAGAGGTCCTAGGATTTCACTCATGCCGAATGTACCCACCATTTGTTCAGCAATGTCAGTTGCTCTTTGCAAATCATTAGAGGCGCCTGTGGTGATTTTTCCAAATACCACTTCCTCAGCAGACCTTCCTCCAAGAAGAGTGGCAATTTGACCTTTAAGTTCCTCTTTGGAGTTAAGAAATCTTTCTTCAGTAGGAAGTTGAAGAGTATATCCCAATGCACTCATACCTCTAGGCACTATTGAAATCTTTGCAACTTTTGATCCTCCTGGCATGAGATGTCCAACAATAGCATGACCCACTTCATGATAAGCAACAACTTTTTTCTCATCGTCTTGGAGTACTCTACTTTTCTTCTCTAAACCAGCAACAACTCTCTCAATGGCTTCACTCAAGTCTTGTTGTTCAACACTTTTTCTTTTAGCTCTTGCAGCTAATAAAGCAGCCTCATTAACCATATTTGCTAAATCTGCTCCTGCAAACCCACTTGTAGCCTGCGCAATTGAATCTAAATCTATTGAATCTGCTAATTTAACTTTTTTGGTATAAATTTCCAAAATTGTTTTTCTACCAGACAAGTCAGGTCTATCAACTAAAACCTGCCTATCAAATCTACCAGGTCTTAATAAAGCTGCATCAAGAACTTCTGGCTGATTGGTGGCAGCAAGAACTATTACAGGTTTATCTGCTGAAGCAAAACCATCCATTTCAGTAAGCAATTGATTTAGTGTCTGTTCTCTTTCATCATTCCCTCCAACAACACCCATTGAACCTGAACGACTTTTACCTATAGCGTCTAATTCATCAATGAAAATTATGCATGGGGCTTTTTTCTTAGCCTGTTCAAATAAATCTCTGACCCTCGCTGCACCAGCTCCTACAAACAATTCTACAAATTCAGAACCTGAGATTATGAAAAAAGGAACTTCAGCTTCTCCAGCAACTGCTTTGGATAAAAGAGTCTTACCAGTTCCAGGGGGTCCAACTAATAGAACACCTTTGGGAATTCTTGCACCAATGTCAGTATATCGCTCTGGCTTTTTTAAGAAATCTACAATTTCAGTTAGTTCATCTTTAGCTTCATCAACTCCTGCTACATCATCAAATGTAATTTTTGATTCGTCATCAGGTACATAAACTTTAGCTTTGCTTTTGGTAAAACTTAAAGCACCTTGAGCTCCTCCTCCACCCATACTTCTTCTTGCAAAGAACTGTAACACCAAGATAAAGATTAGAGGAGGTACAACCCAACTGAGGATAGTTGAAAAGAAATTAGGTTTCTTTGGAGGGGCTGCAGCAAACTCTACACCTTTATTTTCCAACCTCTGGGGTAGATCCATATCAAATATTGGTGTAGTAGCCAGAACGGATGGGGCACCTTCTTCCGCTCCATTTAATTCATATCTAATTTGTTCCTGAGTAATATAAGCTCTCTTAACTTCTCCGTCGTTTACCTGATCTATAAATAGCGAATATGGAACTCTAGGAATTTGCATGTTTTGATTCGGGAAAAGACTACTGAACAAAAGTAATGCTCCAACACCTATCAAAATGATATTTACTATTCCAAATCTCCTATTAGGTTGATTATCATCTTGTCTAATCGGCATAATTTTTAAGAATTTCTTACAGTATAATCTATCGAAAAAGATTGAAGATAGAAAAAAGATTTTTGGGTAAGAACCGAACGGTCATTTTACTTAATTTAAGTTTCAGAAAATTCACATATCTTCTAAAAAACTATTTTTTAAATAAATATCATTACCCATCAAACTCATTTCAGTATTTGATAAATTAATTATCTGATCCATTTGTTCAAATTTGAGATCTAATATTGGATTCATAGACTCGTTACCACCAAGAATCTTTGGAGCAATGAAAGTCATAATTTCTTGAATACAATTTTTTTCTAAAGCAGCGGTTGCCAATTTAGGGCCACATTCCCAAAGAACACTATTAAAGCCTTTGCTGGCTAAAAACTCCGAAAGATATCTTGGATCAGTAGAAGTGAGTTTCTTTATTTCTACGCAATTAGGTATTCTAGAAAGATATTCTTCATTTGCTGTTGATGCATCGTAAGCAACAATAGTTTTAGCTGTTTTACATTCCCATAATTTACATTTTTCTGGCAGATCTAATGTTTTAGTAACTACAACTCTTATAGGTTCATTTGGTTTTTGCCCCCTTGTTGTTAAGAGGGGATCATCATTTCTAAGTGTGCCACCTCCCACAATGATCGCATCAAAGTTGGCTCTACAAGAATGCACAAATGTTCTTGAAATACTATTTGTAATCCATTTACTTTTTCCATTCTTCAGACCTATTCTCCCGTCTAAACTCATTGCCCATTTTAGAGTTCCATAAGCCTTACCAGTTAAATTCCTGTGTATAAAAGATTTATTTAAGCTTAATGATTCAGTCTCGCATAAACCTAAATGAACTTTAAGTCCAGCTTTCTGAAGAATATTTATACCTTTACCGCAAACTCTTGGATCAGGGTCTTTAATAGATACATAAACGGTTTTAATTCCTGACTTGATTATATTTTCAACGCAAGGAGGTGTCTTACCTTTATGGCAACATGGTTCCAAATTCACATAGAGTGATCCACCCTCGGGATTACATTGTAAATTATTAAAAGCCATTGCCTCTGCATGCGGCATTCCTGCCTTTTGATGAAAACCCTCTGCTAATAATTTTCCATTTTTATCAACAATTACAGCCCCTACAAGAGGATTAGGACTAGTTAGGCCCATTCCCAAAGAGGCCAACTTAATAGCTCTTTGCATCCATTTATTATTTATTTTATTATCAAAATCCATAAAAGATCTAATAAAGAGATCGCCATTCTTTGACTAAGAAAGGAGGCACAGGTAGCTCAGTAAATACACCTGAAAGAGATAATCTAAGTGGTCTGTTTTGAGAAATATCATTAATTAATTGATCAAGATCGAATTCAGCCGCGGCTTGCCTTTTATCATTCACCAAGTAAATATTTGATAATGTAGTATCCTCCAATAACCAATTTTTCCTTCCAGAGTCAACATTCAGACTCTGAGGATGATCAATTCGTAAGCTTCCAGGATAACCAATAACCCTCAACAATAGCTTACCTTCATCCAGTGGCGATCTGTAAACAACCAATTGCCATGTTTCATAATCAAGATCCCTTAAGAATTCGGAACTAGCATTAATATTTTCGCCGTTAATTTCTGTAATCGCCACTTCTGCATTTGCTTTAATAGGCAAAAAAGATACTGTAATAACAGTTAAGTAACATAATAAACTTTTGATAAGTAAATTATTTATTGATTTTGTAGTTTTCTTCATTTTCAGAATCCATAAGAGCATCCAGAGTTACAGCTGTCCTAATAAGAGATTGGTACTTCTTTAAGATTTTACGATTTCTTTCAATGACTTTGGAGAAATTTCTATTTTCATCAGCTGAATATCCGTTAGAGAATTCAGTAGAATCATCCTCAAGTAGCACAAAATTAGACTCTTTTTTAATAAGAGCTAATAATAAATCATGTAATCGCTTTCTCCTATCCGACAAAACCCTTTATTATTGACTCGCTTAATAATAGGATAATTTACTACCACATTCAAACATAAAAATAAATGTGCTCAACCCAAGAACTATGAAAGGGAAAAAAAGAAAAATTCATGTAGTTGGGATAAATTCTTTTGAATTTCTTGAAATGCCCTTAAGCTTGCAAAGTCTTTTCTTGAAAATTGAAAATATAGCCATTCCAACTAAGTATGCAAATAATATAAAACTGTGGTTCAAAAAGGATCAAAGGCAAAATAAAAATTATTTCATGAGTAATAGTGATGAAAATTTAATTCACTGGATTAAAAATACTGCCGATGATTTGATTTTAGTTTCGAGAGGAGATCCCCTTTGGTATGGAATAGGGCGAATTCTACTTGAGAACTTTTCAAATAATGAACTCTACTTCTATCCATCTAATAGTTGTATTCAACTAGCGTTTAGTAAATTAAAAAGACCATGGCAAAATGTAGAAACAATTAGTATTCATGGAAGAGATTCAATAGGATTAACGAAAGCCCTAAAGTCTCTCAAGCCTACTATTGCTGTAATAACAGACTCAAAAAATAGAGGCGTTGAAATAATAAAGAATAATTTAGTCGAACTTAATCTAGAAAATGTTTATGAATTCTTTTTATGTGAAGAGCTAGGTTTTAAAGAAGAAAAGATAACAAAAATAAATGTTAAAGAAATTCTCCCAAAAGAGATCTCAGCCTTAAATATAGTCGTTTTATTTAAACGGGATGAAATTCCCTATGAATCAAATCATCCTCTATTTGGTCTGTCAGATAATGTATATAGAACACTGCCAGACAGGCCAAACCTGCTTACCAAAAGAGAGATAAGAGTCCAAATATTAGCTGAACTAGAGCTTCCAAAAAATGGCGTAATATGGGACATCGGAGCGGGAAGCGGAACAATTGGTTTAGAGGCCCTAAAATTAAGACCAAATTTAAAATTATTCTCTATTGACAAAAGGTTAGGGACTAAAAAAATAATTAAAGAAAATGCCAAAATTCTCAATGTAACGCCAGAAAATATTTATGAGGATGATATTAAAAAAATAATTAAAGATAATGTAAATAATTCTATTCTCCCTCCAAGCAGGATAATAATTGGAGGTTGTGATAAAAAAACAAAAATTTTTGTAATTTGTGAATTATCTAAATTACTTTCTAAAGGAAATATTATAGTTTTGCCTGTAATCTCATATGAAGTACTACAGGAAACTAAAAAGACCTTGGAGGATTTAAATTTTGAAGTTGGTTTGAATCTAATACAAACCTATAAAGGTCTAAGTATTGCAGAAGGGACTAGATTTGAACCTAATAATCCTGTTTTTATATTAAAAGCGAAAAAGTTATAGTTCTGGAATTATTTATCTGGCTTAGCAACATGAGGTAGCCCCCATCCCAATTTATTTCTTAGAACTTGAAAAAATTCATGATCTTCCAATCTAATAAATTTAACTGGATGTCTACTTTTTCTTATAAGTACTCTATCTTCAGGCCATACATAACAACCAGCATTCCCATCAACAACCATTATTAACCTTTCAGGAGTTGCGGGGAATACAGTCACAGGTTCTGAATCATTAAATACCAAAGCCCGAGAGGCCAATGAATGAGGTGCTATTGGCGTAAGTTGTACAACTGGGCAATCGGGAGTAATTACTGGTCCACCAGCACTTAAAGAATAAGCTGTAGAGCCCGTTGGTGTTGATAATATGACTCCATCAGCTGAAATATCAACAGGGGCATGTCTTCCTATAGAGACTTCGAAATGGCACATACTAGTCAATGGTTCTCTGTGTAATGCCATCTCGTTCAAGCAAAGAGACTCCCACCTCCTTTGATCATTTCTCATTACACTAATTATTAGACTTTTCCTTTCTTCGATTTCCCAATCTCCTTTAATCAATTTATCTATTGCTTCCCCCAGATTTGCTAAATATGCCTCTGCTAAAAAACCTAAATGACCTGTATTTATTGTAAGTATTGGAATTTTTGCAGGTGCTGTTTGCCTGGCTGCAGATAAAACAGTGCCATCGCCTCCAAGAACAATAGCGAATTCCATAAGGGAGTTAAATCCTTCCGGTACGCAATTCGCATAGCCCAATGGTCTTACATGCTGATCTGGGTTAGAGAAGCCAACCATACCTCCTGAACTACTTACTCTTACAACTTCATAGCCGGATTTTTCCAAGATGAGTTGCACAGAGTTAGCAGTTTCAACGGCTAATTCTTTTCCATCATTGACGATTAGTCCTGCTTTACGCACCAATCGATATAGATAACTATTTATACTCTAAACCAACTTGTAGTAGAAAAGCTAATTAAAGTAGAGATTATATCTAAAACTGTTCTAAAAACCTTAAATCATTACTGTAAAACCTTCTAATATCATCTATCTGATGCTTAACCATACAAAATCTCTCAACACCTAAACCAGCGGCAAATCCAGTCCATCTTTCCGAATCTATTCCTAACTTTTCTAAAACCATTGGATCTACCATCCCACAACCCATAACCTCCAACCATTTACCTTTCCATTGAACATCAACTTCGGCGGAGGGCTCGGTAAATGGGAAATAACTAGCTCTAAATCTAACTGGTAAGTCTCCAAAGAATGTTTTCAAAAAAGTAAGTACTGTCCCTCTAAGATGGCTAAAATCAATCCCCTCATCAAGACATAATACTTCTACTTGATTAAAAACAGGAGAGTGAGTAGCGTCAACAGCATCCCTTCTATAAACTCGTCCAGGAGCAATAATTCTCGTAGGGGGGGGGTTATCTTCTAAATACCTAACCTGAACTGGAGAAGTATGAGTCCGCAAAAGTAAGTTATTATTTATGTAAAAAGTATCCTGCATATCTCTTGCAGGATGATCTTTCGGAATATTAAGTGATTCAAAATTATAAAAATCGCTCTCTATTTCTGGACCATTTTCTACTGAATAACCTAATCCACAGAAAATATCAATTATTTCCTCTTGAGTTGATATTAATGGATGTTTTTTACCTAAAGGTGTCCCCAAGGGTGAAATGGTAACATCTAATCTTTCATTTGCTATTTGCATTTCTAATACTTCTTCAATTATTTTATTTTTTCTTTGACTTATAAGATCTTGCAATTGAATTTTAAGAATATTAGCTTTCTGTCCAATTATCGGTCTCTCTTCACTGGATAATCTTCCCATATTTTTGAGGATATTGGATAGTTTTCCTTTTTTTCCAAGAATTGAAATTCGTATTTCATCAAGCTCATTCTCAGTATTGGCCTTTTGAATAATGTTATTAGTTGATTCTGAAAGTTCAATTAATTCGTCTTCTATTTTTTTTAAAGATTCAATTTCACTCACTGATATAGTAAAAATAAGTATACATTAATCTTACTTAACAATAGTCCATATTCAAAAGAATTTTCTAAATGAAATCGTTAGATATCTTAATTAGTAATGATGATGGTATTTTTGCCGATGGAATTAGATCACTGGCAAAAGTAGCCCTTGCGCGTGGTCATAGAGTTACAGTGGTATGTCCTGATCAAGAAAGATCTGCAACAGGGCATGGCCTTACATTGCAATCTCCCATTAGGATTGAAAAGGCCGATGAATTATTTGAAAAAGGAATCGTAGCATGGGGATGTTCTGGTACGCCTGCTGATTGTGTCAAATTAGCTCTTTCCGAATTACTAAATAAAAAGCCTGATCTTATTTTGTCTGGTGTTAATCATGGACCTAATCTTGGTACCGATATATTTTGTTCAGGAACAGTTGCAGCAGCAATGGAAGGTACCCTTGAGAACGTTCCTTCAATGGCTGTAAGTCTTGCAAGTTTTCAATGGAAAGATTTTGAATTTGCAAGTGAGATTGCATTAAAAATAGCCGAACAGTCATTAAACAGCTCATGGCCTAAGTCTTTACTTTTGAATTTAAATATTCCTCCTTGCAAAAGGGATGATATAAATGACTTTTCATGGACAAGATTATCAATAAGGAAATATAAGAATCAATTCTCCAAAAGAGAAGACCCCAGAGGCGATGCCTACTATTGGTTAGCAGGCGAGGCCGTTTTAGATTTAAATTCAAAAGGCTATGGACCAAAGAATTGGCCCAGTGATGTTTCACAAATTCAAGAAAATAAGATTTCATTAACACCGATAGAACCTGACCTATTCTGGAGGGACGATCTAGATATACTTCCCAATATTCAACCTTTATAGATTCTCCTAAGTAGCCAAAGAGAAAAACAAAGGCCTACAAAATGTGCAGCAATTACTTGGGTATTACTTAAAACAGACAATATTTCAAGACCAGTTATTGGAACATTTGACGTTTCTGTAAAGAGTTGTCCAGAAGTCTGGGATGATGCTTGTATGAATAATGCTCCCATCAGTGCCTGATAACCAATTAATGCAAAAAGAATTCCTAGCAAATCAATTATCACTCCTCTTTTGATTAATTTACCTGTTTGACCTCTTGAAGGGCGTGCATTACTCCCTATTGCCCTACCAGTTTTAATTATTAACCATCCTTGCCATAGACTAAAAAATAGTAGAATCAAAGAAAGTGTTGTAAGAGACAACCCCGGCGTCAAGCTAAGCTGCCCTGCGCTATCATCACTAACAACATTTGAAAAAAGCAAAACAGCTGTTACTACAACACTAAGAATGGATTGAATCCAAAAACGTATCCAGCCGATCCGTCGCATTCCAAATGAAAGCAACTGAAAATCTATTTTGTCAGCCATTCATTTGATTTAAAATTCTCTATTCAAATTTGCCATCAAAATCACAAAATTGCACGTTTATTGTGATCTCTTTAATATCACCATCTGAAGTTAAAAACCCTACTTCACTAGCTATTGGAAGTTTTGATGGCCTACATGAAGGACATCGAAGATTAATAAATACTGTTGTTAAGGACAATGAATACACTCCAACGATTGCCAGTTTCTGGCCTCACCCAAGAGAAATACTTTATCAAGAAACAAGACTGAGACTAGATCTTCCAGAAGAAAAGCTGCCTTTGCTTGAGAATCTTGGAATTAAACAATTAGTTTTAATCCCCTTTAATAAGTCCTTTTCTAAGTTAAGTCCCAATGAATTTGTTACAAATATTCTATTAAATGAATTGCAAGCGAGGAGTATTTCTGTTGGAGCAAACTTTAAATTCGGATACAAAAGGAGTGGTAATGTTGACACACTAAAACATTTGATAAAAAATACTCAAACCAAATTGAATGTAATTCCAGTACTAAATGATATTGATGGAAGATTAAGTAGCAGCAGAGTTAGAAATTTGCTTAAGAATTGTCAATTAGATATGGCAAATAAATTGTTAAAAAGACCTTACTCCTTTTCTGGGACAGTTGTAAAAGGCAAAGGGCTTGGGACAAAATTGAAATGGCCCACAGCTAATCTAGAAATTGATGGTAGAAAGTTCTTACCTGGTGAAGGCGTGTATGTAGCATGGACAAGAATTGATAAACTCAATCATAGATATCCTTCTGTAATGAATTTAGGGCCTCAACCTACGATCGACCCATTATCACCATCAGCAGTAGAAGTTCATCTACTCAATGAAAAAATCAACCTTTATGATTTAAAGTTAATTGTGGAACCAATTAAGAAAATCAGATCTCAAATTAAGTTTTCTGATACTAATTCTCTCACAAAACAAATTTTGGAAGATGTGAAGAAAGCTAAGCAAATCATTGAAGATTTAAAATGAATTTAAATCATTACAAATGAAACATTCAGAAGATCCAAGAGTGGCTCAAATAATCGATGCAAATCTCGATAGAGCAAGAGAGGGCTTGAGAGTTTTAGAGGATTGGGCTAGATTCGGATTAGGTAGAGAAGATGTTGTAAAAGAGATTAAAAATTATAGACAAATTCTCGGTAGAAATCACTTGAAAGATTACAAAGAGGCCAGAAACTATCATCCTGATATTGGCATGGGTTTGTCTCATCCTGAGCAACTTAAAAGAGACAAAATAGAGGATATTATAAGTTCTAATTCTGCGAGAGTACAAGAAGCACTAAGAGTAATAGAAGAGTTTGCAAGGAACAGACATTCTGAGCTTGCATTATCGGCATCAAAAATAAGATATGAAACCTATCAATTAGAGATACTCCTCCTTAAATCAAGTATGAGAGAAGTTAACAAGCAGAAATTAATAGATAATAATTTATATTTCATAACTTCAAATACTAGTAATTTAATTAAACAAGTTCAAAATATGTTGGATTGCGGGGTAAAGATTATTCAATATAGATTCAAGGATAGTAATGATTTAGAAAACATAAATAATGCGATTAATTTAAAAGAATTATGCAAGAAATACGAAGCTTTATTTATAGTCAATGATAGATTAGATATCGCTCTAGCAAGTGATGCTGATGGGTTACACCTAGGACAAGAAGATTTGGAGATAGAACATGCAAGAAGAATATTAGGTCCCTCCAAAATCATTGGTCTTTCGGCACACAGTGAAGTTGAGATAACTAAAGCTTTAAAGCATGAAATCGACTACCTTGGAATAGGTCCAATCTTTAAAAGCACTACAAAAACAGGCAATCCGCCTCTTGGAATAGAGAAAATAAAATTCATAACAAAAGAAATTACCATACCCTGGTTTGCGATTGGAGGAGTGAACAGTCAAAACATCACTGCATTGAAAAGAAATAATATTAATAAAGTAGCTGTGATTTCAGATCTTAATTCTTCGGATAAATCAAAAGAAAAAGCTATTATGATAATTAAAACATTATCAAATGAAAATTAAAGTAAATGGAGAAGAAAAGCTCTTAGATATTTCCATAAAAAAGATTCGTTTATCTTATGCTCTTGATTTATTAGGATATAAGCCAAATACTATCGTTGTCGAATTAAACAATACTATAATCAATTTCGAATACTGGGATGATAAAAATGTTGAGGATGGAGACAAAATAGAGATTGTATCCATAGTAGGGGGAGGCTAAAACTTCTTTGTCAATATTTACTCGATCACTTTCAAGCTGGATTGAACTTAATTATTAAATATCTTCATATTTTTTTAACTTTATCATCGATACAATTACCCAATTTTATTAAATTTCATTTTATATTCTTATTACCAAATTAAAAGTAATGACAAAGGATCTAAGGCAAGAAGGGCCAAGCACAATGAAATGGGAACAAAATGGTGAACTTGCCCATAAAGATTTGGCAGATCTTATTGATAGATTAAAAAATGTAGAAAATGAAGGGAACTCGTCTGAATTATCAAGGTTAAGTACAAAATCTAACAATTTAGATTAATTTTGTAACTTCCATCTTGCACATAACTGATCCCTATATCAAATTAAATTTACAGACATATTTAATATGCAAAAAAGGTATCCTGAGTGGGTCAACACTGAAGTAATTTTAAAAGCAATAAAAATGCGTGATCAAGGAATGTTGTCAAAACAATTAAATCTCTGGATAGAAAATTTACTAGAAATTCCAAGCAAAGGTAACTAATTTCTCAACTACAATTAATAATTCTCAATGCAGCCATAGCGGCCCCATAACCATTATCTATATTCATAACAGTAATTCCAGGGGAGCAGCTAGACAACATACTATTTAATGCCGCAACCCCTCCCTTGCTTATCCCATAACCAACCGAGACAGGTACTGCAATAATTGGCTGTGGCAGCAATCCTCCAACAACTGTTGCCAAAGCACCTTCCATTCCAGCACAAACTATAAGCACATCAAACTCATTAATTTCATCTAGTTTACTAAAAAGTCTATGAATGCCAGCAACTCCAATATCAATGAATGTTTGACTGTTTATACCATAAAGATCTAGAGCAATCTTTACCTCCAAAGCAACACTTAAATCACTTGAACCGCCAGCAAGTATCCCAACTTTTTTATTAGAAGAAATTATTTCTTTTTTTTCTCCAATCACTAGACAATTAGCTTCTTTGAAGTAATTAGCATCTTCATATTGAGATAATAAAGATTTTGCCTTTTCTTCATCTAGGCGTGTAATAAAAACTAGTTCATTTTTATCTAGAACTTCTTTTGCTAATTTTCTTAATTGTTCTATGGTTTTATTTTCACCCCAAATTGCTTCAAATAATCCAATTCGTTTTCTTCTTCCGAAATCAAATTTAATGTCACTATACATTCTCTATAAATAATTCACCTTCATATATTAATTCAAAAGGGTTTTTTGTTAACTTCAAGGATTCTTTTACATTCTCTTCGAATATGGTTTGAACTTTCTTGACGTCTTCAGTAGATATACTTTTCCATAATTTCTTATCCTCCCAAGTAACTAAAACCAGAGCTTCTTCTTTATTTTCATCATAGAAGATTTGTCTACCTTTATAACCTTTTTTTTGTTCTAGCCAAGGTTTCCATATTTCTGCCTCGGCTTTAAGCCAGGTATTCTTATATTCAAGAGGGACATTCAGTCTTAACTCTTCAACCACCGTGGTGTTATTAGAGTTATTCATTGATAGGGCATAAGATGAATATTTACTTGGTAGTAATGTGAAAGATATTAAAACAAATAAAAATATTAAACATCTTAAAAAACCATTAAAGATAGCAAATGTCATGTTTTCTTTTCTAAAAGGACAACAGAATGGCAACTGATCCCCTCTTCTCGACCCTCAGCCCCTAATCTCTCATTTGTAGTAGCTTTTATACCAATCAGTTGCGGATCCTTTTTTATTTTCTGTGAAATATTTAATTTCATTTGATTGATATAAGGACTAAATTTTGGTCTTTCTGCAACTATGACACTATCAACATTATTTATCTCCCAACCTTGATCACTTATTAGATCGACTACTTTTGATAACAATTCAAGGCTATCTGCATTCTTCCATTTCTCATCTGATGGGGGAAAATATTTTCCTATATCCCCAAGAGAAAGAGCACCCAACAAAGCATCCATTATTGAATGACTCAACACATCTGCATCACTATGCCCATCGAGGCCTAAGTTTTCTGGGTGTTTTAATTTAATTCCCCCAATAATTAAATCTCTACCCTCAACAAGTCTATGTATGTCATATCCATTTCCAATCCGAAATCTCATATAAGCATTTGAATCTTTCTCTATTCTCTTACTTTCTGGTAACTTTTTGAAGTCTTGTTTACTTATCAGATCATTTCTTCTTTCAATTGTTCTCTTTAGTCTTTGTTCTTCTCTCCATTTCTTTATTTCTTTATGGTTGCCGCTAAGTAAAACCTCTGGCACCTTCATACCTCTGTATATTCTAGGTCTTGTATACTGGGGATATTCTAATAGATTTTCGTTATAACTTTCATCTAGTAAAGATTCAGGATCTCCTAATGTACCAGGCAATAGTCTAGTTAAACCATTCACAATGGATATTGCAGGTATTTCTCCACCGGTCAAAATATAATCTCCTACGGAAACTTCCTCATCTGCTATTTCTGTTATCCTCTCATCAAAACCTTCATATTGTCCGCAAATTATTATCACCTGGTTGTAATTAGTCCATCTTACAAAATCATTTTGCTTTAAAGCTTTGCCTTGAGGAGTCATTAGTAGAGTTAATGATTTATCTGATTTCTTTATTGCATCGAATGCATCATAAATAGGTTCTGGCTTTAATAGCATTCCAGCACCTCCACCATAAGTAACATCATCTACTTGGTTATATGAACCAATTCCATAAGATCTCAAATCATGAATATTAATTGAAATCAATTCATTCTGTATTGCTTTTGAAATAACACCCATATTATCAAGTGCATCAAAAGTCTTGGGAAATAAACTAATGATTTCGAAACTCAGACTACTCATTCATGAATCCTCTTGATAACCAAACTCAATTAGTTTTGACTCTTTCTTTCTCCAATTTGGTACTACTTTCACAAACAACTCAAGATAAATAGGTCCATCGATTAATTTCATCATATTCTGCCTTGCTGAAGCCCCGATTTCTTTTAGCATCATTCCTCCTTTACCTATAAGAATTCCTTTTTGACTTTTTCTCTCAACAACAATCGTAGCTAATATTGCTGTGAGTTCACCTTTCCCTTGTCTTTTTAATTTATCCAGCTTTTCTATATTCACGGCAACACTATGTGGTATTTCCTCTTTAGTTCTATTTAAGACTTGTTCCCTTATTAACTCGGACAAAAGAATATTAAATGGTTGATCACTTATTGTATCCTCTGGATAAAGCATTGGTCCTAAAGGGAGAAATTCCTCAATTATCTTTATTAACTCTTCACATCCCTCACCGGTAAATGAGCTCAAAGGTTGAAAAAGAATTGATTGGTTTTTCAGTAATTGATTGTATTGTTTGATACGTATCATCTTTTCATTCTCTTTTAAAAGATCCCATTTATTCAAAACAACAATAAATCTACTTTTACTTTTGACTAAAAAATCTCTAATATAGGAATCACCTCTTCCAGGCTCTTCATTAGAATCAAAGATTAACAATGTAAGATCCACGCCACTTATTGATGATTTAGCATTATTAACTAATTTCTGACCAAGCAGATGATGTGGTTTGTGAATACCTGGAGTATCTATAAAAATTATTTGACTGGTCTTAGTGGTTAATATACCTTTTAATTTATTTCTTGTTGTTTGAGCCTTTGATGAAGTTATTGCAATTTTTTCTCCTATTAATTTATTTACCAATGTTGACTTACCTACATTTGGCCTTCCAAGCAGAGTTACGAAGCCAGATTTATAATTACTCAAAATACTTTAAATGTTCTTAATAAAATTCTGATCTAAAATGTCAAAAAAAACCATAGAATCAAAAAATCCATCTTTTATTCAAGCAATAAATATATCTAATAATTGGTGCAAGGATTGGGCAGAAGAACTAATAAGTGATGAGGTACTAGCAGATCGGCTTTCTGAGCTTATCTCTTCAAGAAATGGGTTAAGAGGTTTTTTTGCTTACACACTATCTGATATTGAATGTACTTTGTTGGATAAATTACCAACATCACTTTTATATATGTTTATAGAAAAAGGGTTACCTGTTGTAGAGATAACCTTTAAAAATCTAATAATGAGTTCCGCACAAATTATTAATCATAATAGAGACAAAAATCATGATTATAAAGAAAAGTCAGAGATAATATCTGAAAGATGTACCTTGTTGTTGCAGAGTTTAGATACAAAACTAGTTACTAAAGAAGCAAAACGAATTATCAAAAATCTTGATCAGATGGGGAATAGTTTTGATAGTTCTATTAAGTATGATCAAGAACAAAAGAATTTTATTCGTCAAAAAATAAATAATCTTGCAATAAAAAAGGGCCATATTTAATTGACCCTTATAAAATATAAGTAAATTATTATATTAATCTCTTCGTCCACCACCATTCAATGCGATCATCAGTCTAAGGATGAAAACAAAGAGATTGATATAAGTCAGATACATTCCCAAAGCTCCTGCTAGATATTGTTCATCGTTATATCTTCTAGGCATTGTGTAAAAGTCAACAAAAGACATTGCTATAAATAAAACTGTTCCAAAACCAGCTATTAGCAGTTCAAAGCCAGTTCCTCCAAATCCTGGAAGAAATAAACTTCCAAGAAGTTGAACAACCATTGCTATGATTAGCCCTATCAAACCGAGTCCAACAACGCCACTTAGGGCCTGTCCTACACTGTCGCTCATTCTCTGGCCTGTATAAGATGCGATAACAAATGTTAATCCAGTTGCAAGAGCAGCAGTTGCTATAGAACCTGGACCAATGGTTTGTATTGCATAAGTAACTAATCCACTTAAGGTAAATCCTGTTAGCAAACTGTAAGTTGCAAGTAAAGGAAGTGCTTTTGAATTATTTGCATTATTTGCAGCACTTGATGCAACAAAAAATAAAACTAATTGAGCTATTATCGAAACAAAAAATAGTGGCGTAAAAATAGGACTCCGAATCAACGTGATTCCTCCTAACACTCCAACGGAAGTTAGGATCATACCTCCACCGACATAAGGCAAGGCTTTATTTACAACATTAGGTCCAACTATTGAGCTGTTACCAGCTTCTCTAATAGCTTGCCGAAAATTACTACTTGCAGGCATTTTTTTTAATTAATTTAATTTATTCTAGTCTATTTTTTAGTATTTTATAGTGTGCGGATCACCCAATTCATTTTTATTGATAAGCCTCAATTATCTTTTGAACAAGTGGGTGTCTGACAACATCTTCCACCGTCAGATAACAAATCTTAATCCCTTCAGTGTTATCGAAGATTTTAGATGCCTCAACAAGTCCACTATTTTCTCCATTTTTTAAATCAACCTGAGTTATATCTCCGTTAACAACCATTTTAGATCTATCCCCTAATCTTGTTAGAAACATTCTCATTTGAGAACTTGTAGTATTCTGTGCTTCATCCAATATTATTAGAGAATTATCAAGTGTTCTTCCTCGCATAAATGCAATTGGAGCTACCTCTATTATTCCTTTTTCTATGAGCGTATTTGTTCTTTCTGATCCAAAAATAGTATGAAGAGAATCATACAAAGGACGTAAATATGGATCTACCTTTTGTTGCAAATCACCTGGAAGAAATCCTAGATTTTCTCCAGCCTCAACAGCAGGTCTTGTCAAGATTATTTTCTCGATTTTTTTCTCGTTAAGCAATCTTGCGGCTAAAACAGTTGCTAGAAATGTCTTGCCTGTACCTGCAGGACCAATAGCAAAAGTTAAGTCATGAGTTTCGATGGCCTCTACATATGCTTTTTGTCTTATTGTTCTTGGCCTTAAATATCTGCCCTTATTGGACCTGGCAAGAACCTTATTACCAAGCTCTGCATGAGTTGATTCCTGACCTAAATCCAATGAATTAAGAGCCGCTTTTAAGTCTACTTCAGGGACTTCTATTCCTTGTTCCCATATTGGTCTTGTCAACTCAACAAGCGCTGAGGCCTTTTCAAGTTTTGAAACTAGCCCACTTAACTCAAGCTGTAATCCTCGAATAGTAAAGGATACATCAGTAAGAGATTCAAATTTCTTTAACGACGAATTTCCGGTACCTGATAAAGCTGTAGCAGCATCAGTACTTGGTAGATCTATTATGAAGTTACCTATTGAGGAGACTTCTTTCATTTAGTTTAGAAAAAATAAAATCAAGTAAGTTTATTCGCTTTCAGTTTTTGAGGTATCAATTTTTTTTTCTTCTGCGACCTTTTTATCCTGCTTTTCCTTTAATTTTGCCTTACCAATAGCAATTGAAGGTCTCTCAATTTTCTCAAGTAGTCCTCCCTTCTCAAGTAAGGTTCTCACTACGTCTGTAGGCTGAGCACCTTGTGTAAGTCTTTTACGTAAAGCTTCAGTATCAAGTCTTGTCTCTTTTGTTCTAGGATTGTAGAAGCCTAATTCCTGCAAAGGTCTACCATCTCTTCTTGAGGTACTGTTACATGCAACTATCCTGAAACTTGCCTCTTTTTTCTTTCCAAAGCGCTTTAGGCGCAATTTAATCATTTTTTAAAACTGAATAGATAATTCAATAATATCATTTAATGGTTAGCTTTTGAAAAACTATAAATCGGCAAATCCCTTTTTTTTCTTATTATTTTTTGATTTCTTATTTCTAACATTATTTGTACCTCCCATTCCTGGCATTCCTCCCATTCCTGGCATTCCTCCCATTCCTGGCATTCCTCCCATTCCTTCCATTCCACCATTAGACATCTGCTTCATAAAACCTCTCATTCTTTGAAAATCCGCAAGTACTTTATCAACCTCCTTAACTTGGTGACCGCTTCCTGATGCTATCCTTTTCCTCCTGGATGGTTGTGCTGCTAACAATTCTGGCTTTTGTTTTTCATCAAGAGTCATAGAAGCAATCATTGCTTCAATTTTTTTAAGTTGTTGCTCACCATCTTTAATCATCCCATCGTCAATTTTATTCATTCCAGGAATCAACTTTATTAAGCCTCCAAGAGAACCCATTCGTTTAATTAGCCTCATTTGTTTCACGAAATCATTAAAGTCAAATGTTGCATCTTGAAGTTTTTTTTGCATTACTTCCGCATCTGCTAATTCCACTTCTTTTTGAGCCTTTTCTACAAGTGTTAGGACGTCTCCCATACCCAAAATACGGCTCGCCATTCTCTCTGGATGGAATGGCTCTAATGCCTCGATTTTCTCACCTGTACCAATAAATTTTATTGGTTTTCCACTGATCTTTCTTATTGATAAAGCAGCTCCTCCCCTTGAATCCCCATCTAACTTTGTCAGTATTGCCCCTGTAATTCCTACTTTCTCGTGAAAAGACTTTGTTAGATCGGCCGCCTCTTGACCAATCATTGAATCAACCACTAATAAAATCTCATCTGGCTTTGTTATTTCCTTAATTCTAACCATTTCACTCATCATTGATTGATCAATCTGCAATCTCCCTGCGGTGTCAATTATTACGAAGTCTGTATCATTAGCAATAGCTTCTTGAAGTGCCTCACTTGCGATTTCTTCTGGTTTGACATCTTTCTTTTCAGAAGAGAAAACTTCTAATTCATAGCTTTTACCAATAGTTTTAAGCTGATCAATCGCAGCAGGTCTGTAAGTATCCGCAGCTACTAATAAGACTTTTTTCTTCTGATCTTTTAGATATAGGCCTAATTTACCTGAGGCAGTAGTTTTACCAGCCCCTTGTAAACCAGCCATTAATATAATGCTAGGCTTCTTATCGCTTGCGTTGAGTGGAGAATTCTCATTTCCCATAATATTAACTAGCTCATTATTTACAACTTCAATAAATTTCTGGCCAGGATTAACCCCTCTAACAACTTCAACGCCTATAGCTTTTTCTCTTACATCTTTAATAAAGTCCTTGACAACAGATAAACTTACATCTGCATTGATTAAAGCTCTCTTTACATCTTTAAGTGCAGAATCAATATTAGTCTCACTAATTTTAGTTTCACCTCTGAAGCCCTTTACTGCGTCTTCAAAGCGTGCAGAAAGTTCATCAAACATTAATCGTCAAAGAATATTACTAGTAAATTATAGACGATATTATCCAAAACCTAAACTCCACTTATATAGTCAGCCAATTTCCAAGATTTATTTGAGAATCCAAGTATATACTTAACATTTAAAAATGGTTCAATAGTGGTTTGGCTAATCACCTTCCCATTCTTTAATATTATTTCAGAATATTTCATCTTGACTTCTACAACTATTCTTGATGATGTCTGAGAAACGAATTTAATATCAATTATCTCTGTACTAATATCTTTCAGGACATCCTTTTTTATATCTTGATTTCTCTCGTCTTTCAATCTGCTTATGAGTTCATCTTTTACTATTGAGGTAAAATTAATATCATTTTCTCCAGCTAAGAACAGACCTTTATTAAATAGCCATGAGCTTATTAGCATTTGAACCTCATTTATATCGGGGGAAGAACTTCTTAACTCTTGTGGCTGCAGATTTAATTCTTGAATATCCTGATTTAGTTCATTTAAAATTTCAAATGAATCTTGAGCGATTTCTTCATTTGCTGAATTTTCAATAATTTGTTCAGTATTTATTTCAGATTCTGTTTTATTTTGAAGATTATTTCTAATAAAACCTATTCCTATACCCACTCCAAACAAAGCTAGAAATGCGTAAAGGTAAGCAGAATAAGAATACTTGTTGAAGACTCTATTGCTTTTCAGAGTATCACCAATAATAAATATTAATTTAGAAAATTTCTCTTGAAAATATGCAAAGTATTTAATTGATTTTGATTTTAATATTTTATTATCTGATAAGAATTCCTCATCAACTTCATCTTCAATTCTTGTACCCCCTGGGAGAGGTAACTGACTAGTACCTCCATCATTACTGATTTCAGAAAAGTTTGTTCTATCTTCTTGGCTTGAGTACTTCCTCATTCCTTGACTAAGGCTTTGAAGAGTTGTTCGCGTTAAATTTCTTTTTATTTTCTTTTCTTCCTTTTCAATAAACTCTTGTATCTCCCTGTCTTCAAACCATGAATTCAAATCAATTTGGTCATTATCAATATCTCTGTAACCACTCAAAACATCATTTTCTAACCAGTTTTTACAATATACGCATAATGCTTCTAACCTCTCACCAGGATAATTTTTTAACCAATCAACAATATTTTCATCTGAAATATTTAAAAATTTAGCTTCAGCTTCCTTAATATCAGCCAAAAGGAGATCTAAACATCCCAATAAGGGCAGGGTATCCAAGCCTGGCAAATTAAACCCTTTTAATATTTTCCGTGCTTCAAACAATTTTTCAGGTTTTCTTCTAGAAAAACCTATTGCAGTCAAAGCTAGAAAAGCCATAAATCCAGCTTCTAATGAACCTCTTTTTTGTAAATTTAAGAATAGATCCACTTGCTCCTGGACTGTAAGAAATTGTTTTATCTGTTGAAAAAAAACTTCAAAATCTTCTTGATTCATAAATTTATCATATTCAGACTTGCTTTTACCCTCTAAACCTCCCCTCTTAATTATTAAAGCCTCTAACATGCTAATTCCTTTTTTGTGTGATTCATAATCACTTAAATCTCTGCTTACAAAGTCAAGAATCCTATATGGCATTAATGAAATAAGATCTTCCTCTAGACTTTTTCTCAATTCACTTAACTTTCCCATTCTCTGAAGTATTTGTATTCCTTCTTGAAGAAAATCAGACGCATTGGAGTATCGTCTTACATTTTGCTCATGAATAGCAGCATCTCTAGAAGTCAATGCAGCTAATAAGGTTAAATCAGCTTCTCTGCTACTTCCCAAAGCTGGAGTTTGAGGAGGTTGTAATGCTTTTCTAGAAAGCTTGAAAGCTTCTTTAGATAAACCAGATTCCCACAAGAGTATGAGTCCAGCAACTTCTCTATTAGTTGAGACTTCTAAACCAGAAGCTCCGTTTAAAACTAAATTCTCATATTCTTGTCTACTCTCAGCATTCGTTAACAAATCAGCAGTAAGTCGAAGCAATTCTGACCTTTGTGTTAAAACCTCGAATGTAAAACCTTCGTCTGGTGTTTTGTCCAAGCGCAGCTGAAAAGCTCTTAAGATTTCCTCAGGAGTGGCTGAGGGGCTTACGCCTAATAAACGGAAATGATCTAATGGGAGTTCCAAGCAAATATTCTTTATAAAATCTTAGACAAATATTATCAAGTTAAAATAATTTTTCATACTGACTTGCAGAGTTATTAAAAAAAAACATAAAAAATGACCATTGAGTCTTAGAATGTTATCAAATCAAAACTTCATTAAGGTATTTCCTTGGAAACACACGTTGAAAGAATTTCAAATCTTCAGGACCTCGAAAGGTCAAAGTTAGATCGTGAAACTGGATTAAAACTGTTTGAGGATATGACTCTTGGTAGAAGATTTGAAGATAAATGTGCAGAAATGTACTACCGAGGGAAAATGTTTGGTTTTGTTCATCTTTACAATGGGCAAGAAGCTATAAGCACAGGAGTGATAGGTGCTATGAGAAAGAAACATGATTGGTTTTGTAGCACTTACCGCGACCACGTTCATGCACTTAGTGCTGGAGTCCCTTCTTTCGAAGTCATGAGTGAGCTATTTGGTAAAGAGACCGGTTGTAGTAAAGGTAGGGGTGGATCAATGCATTTATTTTCTAAAGAGCATCATTTGCTAGGTGGCTATGCTTTTATTGGCGAAGGGATCCCTGTGGCTCTTGGTGCAGCTTTTTCAAGTAGATATAAAAAGGAAGTCAAGCAAGAGTCGTCAAGTGATTCAGTTACAGCAGCATTTTTTGGCGATGGTACATGTAATAATGGTCAATTCTTTGAATGCCTAAACATGGCACAATTGTGGAAGTTGCCAATAATATTTGTTGTGGAAAATAATAAATGGGCAATTGGGATGGCCCACGATAGAGCAACAAGCAACCCGGAGATATGGAGGAAAGCATCTGCCTTTGGGATGCAGGGGGAAGAAGTTGATGGTATGGACGTTTTAGCAGTGCGTGGAGCTGCACAAAGAGCCGTTAAAAGAGCTCGAGCCGGGGAAGGGCCTACTCTTCTTGAATGCCTTACATATAGATTCAGAGGACATTCCTTAGCGGATCCTGATGAACTACGTACAAATCAGGAAAAGGAATTCTGGGCAAAAAGAGATCCTATTAAAAAGCTGGCAAAAGAATTAATAGAGGGGGATTTTGCGAAAGAAGAAGAATTAAAGAATATTGAGAAAAATATCGATAAAGAAATAACTGAATCAGTTAAAAATGCTTTAGAAGCGCCTGAACCACCATCTGAAGAATTAACAAAATATATTTGGGCAGAAGATTAGATTAAATTCCACTTGGCAATTTTCTGGTTAGATTACGTAGTTTTCTTAAAGCTTTTAATTCAACTTGTCTAACTCTCTCTCTAGAGACCTCTAACAATCTTCCAATTTCTGCAAGTGTATGCCTCTCATTACCGTCTAATCCAAATCTTAATCTTAAAACATGTTGTTCTTGTTCACTTAAGTGACTTAACCATTTTCCTAACTGCTCTTGATGGATTTTCTGTTCAACTTTATCTAATGGTTCTTCATGATTAGTATCAGCGATTAGATCACCGAGAAAACTTCTACCATCATCACCATTTACTGGCGCATCTAAGCTACTTGTGGAGAGAGCTTGTCTTAATACTGAGTCAAGTTCATCAACATCAATATCCATTTCTTCAGCAATTTCTACTCTACTTGGCATTGCTCCAAGTTTATGAGCAAGCTCTCTACTAACCTTTCTTATCGTGGCTAATCTTTCACTTAGGTGCACTGGTAAACGTATAGTCCTTGATTGACAGGCTATGGCTCTTGTCATGCTTTGACGAATCCACCAAAAAGCATAGGTTGAAAATTTATACCCTCTAGTAGGATCAAATTTCTCAACAGCTCTTTCAAGACCTAAAGAACCTTCTTGTACTAAATCTAGGAGTTCTAAACCCTTGCCTTGATATTTCTTAGCCACACTTACAACTAATCTAAGATTAGCTTTCATCATTCTTTCCTTTGCTCTTCTTCCGATTCTGATTAATCTTTTTTCCTTTGTATTGAAATCTTTTGTTTTTTCATTGACTTGACCATCCTCAGTAATAACCATCATTTTCTGAACTTGATTGCCTAATTCAATTTCTTCTGCCGGCGTCAATAAAGGTACCCTTCCTATATTGGAGAGATACCAACTTATAGGATCATTACCCCTCCTTTTTTGAGGTTCAGTGGAAGCAGGTATGGAAGAAACCATGTTTTTTTACCATTTTAGGTATTAAAACTTTCCTACATTTTTTAGAAAAACGACCAATATTTAACATCCGCTTCAGATTTGAGGTGATATTTATAGAGTTTTGTGTTTAAAACTATAAAAAACTCTATAAAATTGTTTCTTTCATGACATTTGCCTCGTTTTTACTTTTTTTACAATTTTTGCTAATTTCTTTCCAATATCTGAAGCGCTAGAGCCAACCTTGCATTTATATCCCGCATAAGAATGAAGCAAAGCATATTTGCTTAATGATTCAGTTCTTAAATCAACTCCAGAAGATATTTCTAATGCAGACATCCCTGCAACAAATCCTGATAACAGATCACCCAAGCCAGCTCTTGCAGAAGTAAAACTACTATCGTAAATCTGCCATACATTCTTTTCATTATCAGCAATAATACTATTAGCTCCTTTCAACAAAACCCCAATATCAAATTGACTGGCTACAGATAAAGCTGATTCAAGAGGGGTTGTGACGGCAAATTCAGGGAAAAGTCTTCCAAATTCTCCAAGATGGGGCGTTATCCATGTTTTCCCATTTCTTTCCGAGAAGAACTTACTTTTGGCTTTAGATCTTGCAATTCTATTAAGAGCATCCGCATCTAATATCAAGAGACCTCCATAAGACTTTAATTTCTCTTCAGATTTTTCCCAATCTGAAGAATTAAGTCCAATACCAGGACCCAGCATAATTGAATCGAAATCTTCTAAATCCAATTCATTTAAAGTTCTATTAATAACCGCATTCCCTTGGTTAGGACCGTCAAATTCTCCTAAAACAACAAGTTCAGGTGCGCATTGCCATATCGACTTAGAAATCTCTTTAGGCAGAAGAGCCTTTACAGATCCTATGCCACTCGATAAAGCTCCCTGAATTGAAAGCATTGCAGCTCCAGGATATTTAGAACTGCCAACTATTATTAGAGTTTTGCCCCTTTTATACTTAGAGGCATTCTTTGGAGGTAAAGACAAATTTAATGATTTAATATCCTTGTAAGACAAACTCATTATTCTTGTTTTAATATTTTTTAATTGTTTTTCAGATAGGCCAATATCAATATTATGAATCTTTCCAACAAATGGTTTTGCTACATCCTGTAATATCCCAATCTTTTTTAACCCCACAGAGAGCGTAATTTCAGAAGTTATGGCATCTTTTGCAAATAAAGTTCCTGAGGAGGGACATATTCCTGTAGGAACATCTATGGAGATAATTATGCCTTTGTTTATTTTAGATTTTTTATTGAATATCCGAACAATTTCATCATTAACGCTTCTGTCTTGATTATTTCCTAAAATAGCGTCTATCCACAAATCATTCTTTCTAGGATCGGGAGGACTTGTTAATTTTTCTACACCAAGAAAGGTTATATAATCTAAATGTTTTGATGTTAATGTTTTTTTTATTGGGAAAGGGACCCATACTTTAGTTACAATGCCTTTTAAAAACAATTCTCTAGCGATTACAGCACCATCGCCTCCATTATTCCCAGGCCCTATCACGACAACTACTCCATTGATCAAAAGATCTTTCTGGCCTACTATCCAACTACTTATTTTTATTCCAACCTTTTCCATAAGTGATTCTTCAGGCATTCCTCTCAAAAACATCTCTCTCTCAAGATCTACCATTTGCTTTGGATAAACAGCTAAATGATTTGAATCAATTTTTGGCCAGTGAATTTCTTTCATGAAAATTATTAAAACAATTGATGCTATCCTCTAAAACTTAAATTCATGACAAAATCTTTTCAAGAAACAAAATTAGATAACACATCTACCTCTAATATTAAATCTAAAACCAAGAAAAGGATTGTTGTTGGACTTTCTGGAGGAGTAGATAGTTCTTTATCCGCAGCATTGCTAATTAAAGATGGGTGGCATGTTGAAGGATTAACATTATGGTTAATGAAAGGTCAAGGTGCTTGCTGTTCTGAAGGATTAACTGATGCAGCAGGTCTCTGTGAAGACTTGGAAATAGATCATCACATAATAGATTCTAGAACTTTATTTGAAAAGGAGGTTATTAAAAAGACAACTGATGGATACAAATCAGGCATAACACCTCTACCTTGTTCGATGTGCAATAAAAATGTCAAATTTGAAGAAATGCTAAATTGGGCAAAAAAACAAAAAGATTTCACACATATATCGACTGGTCATTATGCAAGAGTTAAAAACATCAATAACATTTTCTTAAAAAAATCGTCAGATATTAACTATAAAGAATTCTTACTCCTAAGAGGAGTTGATTCCAATAAAGATCAAAGCTATTTCCTTTATAGCCTTTCTCAAGAAGTACTAAGTAGGTTAATACTACCTCTTGGAGAGTTTAGAAAAAATGAGACTAGAATGGAAGCAGAAAGACTTAAGTTAAGAACAGCCAAGAAGGCAGAGAGTCAAGATCTTTGTTTAGTTGAAAAATATGGTTCTATGCAGAAATTCATTGATAATCATATAAACATTAAAGAGGGAGAGATTAAACACATTAATGGAAAAGTTCTTGGAAAGCATAAGGGTATTCAGCATTTCACCATAGGACAAAGAAAGGGCTTAGGAATAGCCTGGTCAGAACCACTTTATGTCAAGAAGCTAGATCAACTAAATAATATTGTTTATGTTGCTAGTGTTCTTGATCTAATGCAAAGTGAATCAATTATTGAAGATCTTAACTGGGTTTCAATAGAGCAACCTACTAAAGCAATTAAAGTAGAGGCACAAATAAGATATAGAAGTAAACCAGTAAAAGGGACATTACTTCCATACAGTATTGAAAATAGTGAAATTCTTAATTACAAATTGGTCTTTGATGAAAAGCAATCTTCCATAACCCCGGGGCAGGCGGCGGTCTTTTATAGAGATGAAGTCGTCTTGGGGGGAGGTTTAATAAGCTCCCTAAATAGATAAAAACCATTGATAATAAACAAGAACAGAAACATAATAACTAAAGGCAGATTGCCATATTTACTAAAAAAAGTTTTATTCTTTTGCAGCGTTGGATATAAAACATCAAACTTTTCAATATTAGGATCGAATAATTCGATCATTCTTCCGTCGCCACTAATAAGACCAGTTGGGCCTGTATTTGAAACAATAAGATTTTCTCTATTATTTTCAAGACTACGCATTCTTGCCAAAGAAAGAAATTGAGCATGTATTCTCCTAGGATAGGGATCTAAATTTGCAAGAGTAAGAATTAGCTCTGATCCATTTTTAACTGCTTCCTTAATTCCTCTCCCATCAGATATCTCATAGCATATTGCAACAGCAAGTTTTGGTGAATTTGCCCACTCAAACAATCTTGACCTACTCCCTGGTTCTAAGCTTCCAAAAGCAGCTATTCCTTTAAAGAGGTTACTAAAAAAATTTGGGACATTTTCACCTAATGGAACTAGCCTAAATTTGTCTAAAGATTCTGAATAAACCTTATCACCTTTTTTGAATGCCAATAAAGAGTTCCTAAGCTTATCTGCTACCACTCTAAAACCTCCCGCTAAGGTAGGCATTTCATTCCCTTCTTTGAACTTAAAATTGCTTCTTAAAGATCCCTCAGGTAATATAAAAAGTTTTGCATTCTTTGATAATGCTTGTTTTTGTAGAGAAATAATTCTTTCAGAAAGTTCTTTATTATTCACAAACACCTTTTCTCTAGTTGGAATATTTGTTTGCCAAATTGCAACTGGAAATTTATAAGGTTCTTGAAGATTAGGAATAATCAATAAAAAACCAACAATATGTAGAACAAAATTAATTAATAGTCCATAAGTGAGACATTTAATAAATATTTCTTTATTTTTCCAGTTATTAAAAAGAAGAAGGATCCAGAAACCAACAAGAAGCTGCACTACGCATAAACCCCCAGCTCCCATCCATCTGGCTAAACCCGCCAAATATAAATCACCCGAGACTATACTATCGCTGATTCCAATCCAAAAGAATGGGGTTTGAGTAAGAATTAATTCCCCCATAGCCCATAGAGAAGATAAAAATAATACTCTTATTAAAATTTGATAGGGGGCTCTTGAAAAAATAACTTCTACATTTACAAACACTCTTGCCAATAATCCCCATAACAGAACTAAAAGCCCTCCTAAACTAGAACAGCTGATCCAGATAAATATCGCTGTTAGTATGCTTGAAATCCACGTAAATCCCATCCAAGTCAAAGGATGTAGATAAATCAACCAGGAATGGCTAATGGATATGAAAGAGAATCCCCATATAAAATTTGCACTCCTGGAATTAGATAGCCCCCAAAGAATTGCTAGTGAAACCGGCATAGTTAGAAGCCAATATCTACTTGATATGGATAATCCACCAAGTACCCCTCCTAAGCAAGGAAATAAATATTTTGCAAATCTTCGATCTAGAAATATTTGTAACAAGCTATATTTAAAATTTTTCTATGAATTAATTTAATAGTACCTTTTTCTGTAAGATAGTATATAGTTATTTTTAACTTAGTGAAAGAAGTTCTTATCAGTTTTCTTGTCTTTATATTTTGTATTTCAATAACAATATTTAGTCAAGTTAATTCTCCTAAAGTTGTTAATGCAGCTCAACAAGATGTAAATTCAATCTCATCAAATATCCCTCAGAAAAAATTATCTAACTCAAATAATAATATATTTGAATTAGATCCAACGGATTCAAACCCAACTCTTTTCGCCATGGCAAACTCAGATGATATGACAAAAAATCAATCACCAGAATCAAAAGAAATAACAACCGAAAGTGGTCTTATTATTCTAGATATTGTTTTAGGAGATGGAGAAGAAGCAATGCCAGGTAATACAGTTACTGTTAATTACACAGGAAAATTAGAAAACGGAGAACAATTTGACACTAGTATCGGAAGAGCACCATTTAGTTTCCCTTTGGGTGCAGGCAGAGTTATTAAAGGATGGGATGAAGGAGTTGCTGGCATGAAAGTAGGAGGTCAGAGAAAATTAACTATCCCTCCTGATTTAGCTTACGGTACAAGAGGTGCTGGAAATGTAATTCCTCCAAATGCAACTCTAATCTTCGATGTTGAGTTGTTAAAAGTCGCTTAATAAGATACTAAAATTTATAAAACTTTTCATTTTATGTGATCAACAAGTAATATATATTTAATTGTATTTTTAAACGAATGTTAAGTAAATTCTTTAATTCAAACCTTATAAGAAATAAAAGCATAAAGGTTCATGCTCACTGTGATGGACCTTGTGGTGTTTATGACCCTGCTTCCGCAAGAGTAGCTGCTGAGGCCGTTTTATCCATGACAAAGAAATTAATTGATTTAACACCTCCAGAGAATACAAATTCTGATGATTGGGCTACGTACAGTAACACATTTTCAAGATATGTAGCAGTTAAAGAAGAACAAGCCAAAGAGACCAAAAAAGAAATTCTTATACTTTGGACTGACTATTTCAAGCCAGTTCACTTAGAAACATTTCCCGATTTACACGACAATATTTGGAAAGCAGCAAAACTTTGTAGCGCCTGCAAAGTGAATATTGACCTTAACCAAGCAGAGGAACTCATGATTTACGTAGAAAAAATTCATAACATTTTTTGGAAATCGAAAGGTAGATCTGATGCTTTTATAAAAGCCAGTTAAAAATCAAGAATTACCTTACCGATATAATTTTACTACTGTTTGGATTAAGAAAAACAGCAGTTGTTTGTGGAATATCAATGGAGCCATCACTTAAAAGTGGTGATATTGTATTTTTCAAGCAATATTTTGCTAATAAATCAACCTTAAAATTGGGTCATATTGTTATTTTTAATCATCCATTCAAAAATATTAAATTAATCAAAAGAGTAAAAACAATAAATGAATTTGGGGTTGAAGTTTGTGGAGATAACAAAGGCAATAGCACTGATAGTGAATTCTTTGGTTTTATTCAAAAAAGCAAAGTTTTGGGGATTGTAACATCAAGTATTAATAGTCAAACATTTAAAGTATTGAAGACATTGTCAGCCCGCAAATAGGATAAAATTATTCTGCAACCACATGAAACCTAAGATAATAGACATTGAACCTGCAAAGCCTACTAATCTTTTAACGAATTTCTGACCCAACCTTAATGAGAAACTTGATAATAGAAAAGTAAAAAGATTCATAATTGCTATTGAACCTATTAAGTATGAAATAAAATATATAGAAACTTGAATCGTAGTGAACTCATCATTAAGTGTGGGAAGTATAGCAACATAATGTCTCCAACCAGCTAATCCATGCAACAACCCTAAACCAGAAAAAGTATGTGAATGCCTTTGAAGAGATTCTTTAGTATGAAAATGTAAATGTTGATGGGAAATACCTTCTTTATGTTCATGATTGTGTGAATGGAGCCTCAATCCCAGTGCTAATTTTACTGCAAATATTCCAACTAATATTAAAGCAAACCCTACCAATAGTTCCGCATAAGAGGAAAATTTTTCTAATAAAGGGTTCTCGTTATCATTAATAGAAAAAGCTATAACTATCGGAATAATTAGACCTGAAGAATGACCTAGCCCCCAAGATAGAGAATTTCTAAATGCAGTTTTTGGTTCAGAGAAAGAAGAAGGAGCTAAAGCAATGAAATGGTCTGGCCCTGATATCACATGTACTATCCCAAAAACCAGACCTGCAAATATTGCCTCTATCATTATTAATATTAATTTACTAACTAGATTTATGATTCATAGCATAAATTTTAACTTATTATTATTTACTATCGGTTAATTTCTTGAAAGCCTGATTAAGATTAGGTTGCTTCATTAAAACTTCACCAATTAAAACTGCCTTAATGCCTATTGATTTAAGCATTTCTAGATCCTCTTTGCTATTTATTCCAGATTCACTTACAAACAAAATATCTTCCCTTAATTTAGTATTCGAATGTTTCCCCATCATATTTACAGTATTCTTCAAATCCGTCTTAAACGTCTTCAAATCTCTATTATTAATCCCTACCAAATTAAAACAATTTAAATTCAATACTCTATTTAATTCTTTAGAGTTATGAACTTCAACCAACACATCAAGTTTTAACTTGTCTGCAATCCTTTTCAAATAAACTAAATCACTATCATTTAATATTGCTGCTATTAATAATATTGCATCAGCACCAGCAATCCTGGCTTTATAGACTTGATAAGCCGAAATAATAAAGTCTTTACATATAATAGGTAGGTGTGTTACTTCTCTAACTTTAGACAAGATTTCATAACTGCCTTGAAAGAACTTTTTATCAGTTAATACTGATATACAAGAAGCTCCCTCTTCTTGATAAATTGAGGCTATTTCTTCAGGCTTAAAATCTTCTCTAATAACACCTTTACTTGGACTGGCTTTTTTTATTTCAGCTATGATAGCTGGCTGAAAATGATTATTTCTTAAACTTCTTATGAAACCCTTTGTGGGAGATAAATTATCTATCTGCTTGATGAGTTCTTCTAAAGAGAGAACTTTTCTAAAATTGGTAATTTCTATATCTTTATACCAAACAATTTCCTCCAAAATATTTTTTGCCTCAGACTCTTTATGAGGTATTGCATACTCTAAATCATCAACTCTAACTTTAGGGTTTGGAGGCTTTCTTCTAATATCCATTAATATTTATTTAATTAATTTGATGAGCAGCTTGCTTGTAAGCAACCTCTACAACCTCACTAAGAGTTGGATGAGTATGTACTTCCATAGATAATTGACATACATCCTGCTCCCTTGAAATAGCATTGGCTATTTCCTGAATTAAATCAGCAGCATGCAGCCCGTAAATATGAGCACCGAGTACTTTTCCATTATCTTTATTGAAAATCAATTTAAGCATCCCATCACTTTCAAGTTCAGCTAGAGCCTTAGAATTTGCCTTGAAATAGCTTTTAACAATCCCAAGATTAAAATTATCTTTTAAGGCTAATTCTTTTGCCTCATTTTCAGATAATCCAACAGAACTTATTTCTGGATGCGTAAATGTTGCTGCAGGAATGGATAAATAATCAATTTCTTTCACTTGGCCGCAAATATTCTCAACAGCAATAGTTCCTTGGGCAGCGGCCGTATGTGCAAGCATTAGCTTGCCTGTAACATCTCCAACAGCCCATAAATTAGGAATAACCTTATTACCGCTTTTAACTCTCATTTGCTTATCAATCTCTATGAAGCCTTTGACTGTTTCAACTCCTAATTTATCAAGATTTAAACCTTTACTATTAGGACTTCTTCCTGTAGCAACTAATACTGCATCAACCTCTAGATTTTCAACAATTTCTTTAGATTTAGGATCAGTCAGTTCAATCTTTACTGGACAGCCTGGGGTGATTCTTGTTGCAAAAACATTTGATTTTGTTTCTATATCTCTAGACTTTATTAAGTTCTTTTGAGCAATCTTAGTGATATCCGGATCAAATGTGGGCATTATATTCTTTAAGGCTTCTATCATAGTTACTTCGCAGCCCAAGGCAGTATAAACATCAGCGAATTCAAGGCCAATATATCCGCTTCCGATAATAGCTATCCATTTTGGTAACCACTCAAGCTTTACCGCGTCATCACTTGTAAAAACAGTCCTATTATCAATCTCAATTCCTCGAGGAACAAAAGGGGAAGAACCTGTTGCAATTATGGTATTTTTGCATTTAAGGATTTTATCAACTCCATTTTGATTTCTTATGCCCACTCTCTGATGGCCTTCTAGCCTTCCAAAACCCCTTATTATTTTTACTCCATTTCTAATTAGGGTTTTAGTTAGATTTTCTCTAATATTTAAAACTAAATTATTTGCATGCTCTGCAATTTTAGATCGTTCAAACCTTACTGGAGCAGCATGTATTCCTAATTTAGATAAGTGATCATAATTTGCAATTTCTCTAACTTTTCCACTAGCTGCTAAAAGAGCTTTAGAGGGAACACATCCTTTGTTAACGCAAGTGCCTCCCATCTCATTGTTCTCAATAATGGCAACTTTTAAACCTTTTTCAGCAGCGTGCTTGGCGGCATCGAAGCCTCCATAACCTGCCCCGATAACTATTAAATCAAAGTCAAATTTTGAAGTGGTCACTTTTTCTTTTTGGAGATTGAGGTTAATGCGATTCTTTTACGTTCAAGCAATAATGGAACAGCAACAGAAGCTACATTTAACGATTCTACAAGCTCACTATGCGGAATAGTAATTGTTTCATTAAAAGCATCTACAATTTTATGATGTATTCCACTACCTTCATTGCCTAAAATAAGAGCGGTTGGCTTGGACCAATTTAATTCCCAATAAGGCTTTGATGTCCTTTTGGGGAATTTATCTTTACCTCCTGTAGAAACTATTTGAAACCCATTTCTATCAAGATCTTCTAAACAACTAAGTAAATCATGAATTACTTTATCCTCATCACCAATTAATCTTTTATATGGGAGATGAAATATTGATCCACAGGAAGATCTTAATACTTTCTGATTCAATGGATTTGCCCCTCCACCAAGTAAAATTTTATTGACTCCGGCAGCTAATGCAGTCCTAAAAAGATTACCTAAATTCCCAGGATCCTGGACCCTATCAAGCACAAGAATAAAGTCATCTTTCTTTTCATAAATAAACTTTGGTATTGATGAAATTCTTATTAAAGCTGCCACCCCATCAGGAGTTTTAGTAGTAATTGATGTAGCCAAAACCTCATGAGATACCTTTGTAATTAATGAAGAGTTAATTTTTTCTTTTAATAAGTTATTTTTTTTTAACCAAGCCTCTGTTGCAATTACTTTGAAAGGTTGAATTCTTGAGTTAATTAATTCTTGAATTAAATTTGTCCCCTCTATACAAAAACAATCCTCATCTTTTGCAGGAGATTTATCTTTAAAAGATCTAAATCTTTTAATTAAAGAATTACTTTTACTAGTAATAACAAGATTTATATTTTCTATGATGAGAGATGAATATAGAACTTCCTTAATATTTTAGTTTTGTGGTTGAACTTTAACAATTTCCTTCAATATTATTAACGAAATAAAATTAGAAATATTTGAATTGTTAAGAATATATTTAAAATGCGGATAGGGAGATTTGAACTCCGATGACTTAGAGTCACATACGTCTGAAATATACCTTCTAGAAATTAGGCGAGATCTGCTATTATCAAAACAATTTGCTCTAACCGGCAAAAATTCGCTAATAACATAAGTGTTGATTAACACCTTTTCCATTACGAATGGGTAGACTATCAAACAAAATTTTGGCATTATGTAAACAATCAATTTCTTAATGAATGTTCTGCGAAAGTAAGAATAAGTCAGATCTTAAATTTCAAAATTTAAAGATAATTGGCCAAAAAAAATTAAAGGGAAATATTAAAGTAAGTGGTGCGAAGAATTCTTCTTTAGTTTTACTTGCAGCTTCTTTATTAACTGACGAGAATTTAACTCTATTTAATGTTCCTGATTTAACTGATATTGAGAAGATGAAACATATATTAAAAACTCTAGGAGTTCAACTTAATGAAAAAAATGATTTTTTGGAAATTAACTCTAAAAAATTACATCTATGTGAACTCCCTTATGATCTAGTTAATGGATTAAGAGCTAGTTTCTTTTGTATTGGTCCATTATTAACTAAATTAGGAGAGGCAAATTTAGCACTTCCTGGAGGATGTAAAATAGGGGCAAGACCAATTGAAGAGCACATAAGAGGATTGAAAGCTTTAGGCGCGACAATTAAAATTGATGATGGTGCTGTCCAAGCAACCATTAAAAACAAAAAAAAGAAACTCCAAGGGGCAAACATCGTACTTAATTGTCCGAGCGTTGGAGCTACTGAAACACTCATAATGGCTGCGAGCTTAGCAGAAGGTCAAACAATAATCGAGAATGCAGCTAGAGAGCCTGAAATCCAAGATCTATGTTATATGCTCAACAAAATGGGTGCAAAAATATTTGGTGCTGGACAATCAAGAATTATAATAGATGGCGTAAAGAAATTATATGGCTGTTCCCACAAAGTTATACCTGATAGGATAGAAGCAGGAACTTTTTTAATTGCCGCCGCTGCAACTTTATCTTCAATTACAGTCTCACCCGTAATTCCGAATCATCTTGATTCAGTCTTAAATAAACTAAAAGAAGCCGGAAGTAAAATTACTATTAAAGGAAATTCAATATCCATAAATACAAAGTCCATTAAGGCAGTCAATATTAAAACTGCTCCTTTCCCAGGATTTCCAACTGACTTGCAGGCTCCCTTTACAGCCCTAATGTCTATTGCTGAGGGTAAATCAATAATCTCAGAAACTATTTTTGAAAACAGAATGAATCATATTCAACCCTTAAATCAAATGGGTGCTTCAATAGAGGTTAGAGATAATACTGCATTTATTCAAGGAGTAAACCAGCTGCGTGCACAAAGTATTATTGGCCATGATCTAAGATCATCCGCCGCTATGATTATTGCAGCTTTAACAGCTGGAGGCTGCAGTACTATAGAAGGCCTTGAACATCTTGACAGAGGGTATGAAGATTTTGAGTTGAAATTAACCAATATTGGAGCTGATATTATTAGAGTATTAAAAAAAAATAATAATTCAGACTCACCATTAGATTTAAATTCAACTTCTCAACCAACAAAGAATTTTCGAGCTGCATAGTTAAGTTAAAACTCTCTTTCGTTTTACTTGAGTGATTTCAACCAATTTATTAATAATTAAAAAAGATATTTTGTCTGTTGATATTTACCTTTTAGAATCAACAAATGGATGAACATCATTTTTTAATAAAAAGAATGCAGTACTTCCATAGACTTCAAAATAGTGCCAAAAAAGCCTATTTTTGCTATGATTTTTTCTGTAGTTAATCGCTGAAAAAGCAATGGGAGCGTGGTGGAATTGGTAGACGCACCGCACTCAAAATGCGGCACCTTAGGGTATGTCGGTTCAAGTCCGACCGCTCCCACTTTAATGAACACTTATAGTCGATTTAATGTTTCTTTTAAAAAAGGGAAGGGTTGTTGGCTATGGGATCAGAAAGGGAACAAATATCTTGATGCAGTTTCAGGAATTGCTACTTGCAGTCTAGGTCATAGCGACAGAGTTCTAAGAAAAAAATTAACTTCCCAATTAAAAAAAATTCAACATGTATCAAATTTATATAAAATAGAAGAGCAAGAATTATTAAGTCAGTGGTTAACAAATCATAGTTGTGCAGAAAGTGTTTTCTTTTGCAATAGTGGGGCTGAGGCCAACGAATCCGCAATAAAATTACTAAGAAAATATGGTAACCAAACTAACTCCAAGAAGGAGTCTATTATCCTAGCCGCAGAGTCAGGCTTTCATGGAAGAACCTTTGCAGCTTTGAGCGCTACAGGACAGCCAAAATATCACGAGGGATTTCAGCCATTATTAACTGGGTTTAAATTCTTTGAATATAACAATATTGAGTCTGTAAGTAATTTATTTGAGGAATGTAATTCAAATAATAAAAATGTATCTGGAGTAATTATTGAGCCAATTCAAGGTGAAGGTGGGGTTATTAAGGGTGACAAAGCCTTCTTCAACAAGTTGAGAAAGCTTTGTTCAGAACATAATTCTTTGTTAATATTTGATGAAGTACAAAGTGGTGTTGGTAGAACAGGTAAATTATGGGGATATCAGAATCTGGAAATCGAGCCTGATGGCTTCACTCTTGCCAAGGGTTTAGGAGGAGGACATCCTATTGGTGCGCTATTAGTAAATAAGAAAGCAAATATATTTAACCCTGGAGACCATGCAAGTACTTTTGGAGGTAATCCCTTTGCATGCACGGCAGCTTTAACAGTATTGGAAGAAATACAGAAAAGAAAACTACTAAGCAATGTTTGTTTGAGAGGTAAGCAACTAGAGAAAGGATTATCTTTGTTATCTAAGAAATTCCCAAATATCATTGAAGGTAAAAGAGGATTTGGACTTCTTCAAGGTTTAGTTATCAAAAAGGAATACATAGATGCAAAAACTATTACTCTAAAAGCATTTGAAATGGGGCTTCTTATTGTGCCTGCTGGAGGAAATGTTATAAGGTTAGTTCCCCCTTTAATAATATCTAGAAATGAGATTAAAGACTTAGTCAAGAAACTAAACCTAATTTTTGAGGCGATATAAACTTAAATTGAAGAATTCTAAATTCGATATTCATGATGATTTCTTATCCCGAGATAGTGAAATATCTAATATTAGATTAGAAATAAATAGAGTTAAAAGAGCACTGAGAAAACTTGGTAGCCCATGCAAAAATATACCAGCGATACAAATTATTGGTACTAACGGTAAAGGTTCAATTGCATCTTTTTTAGAAAAAATACTTTTTCTTTCAAAAATCAATATTGGAGTAACTACTTCACCCCACCTATTCGATGTAACTGAAAGAATAAGAGTTAATACAAATAAAATAAAAAAAAGTACTTTTGAAAATATAATTCGTTCTACTAAAAATAAAGTCGAAAAATATAATCTTAGTCCTTTTGAATTAATCCTGTGCTGTGGTTTACAATTTTTTGATTCAGAAAAATTAGATCTTTTAATATTAGAGGCAGGCTTAGGAGGGAGACTAGACGCCACCTCTGCTCATGAATTAAGGCCAATAATAGCAATTGGAAAGATTGGATTTGATCATAAAGAATATTTAGGAGAAACCATCGAAGAAATTGCAAAAGAAAAAGTTGCTGTTATTAAAAAAAATACATCTGTTGTTAGTTCCAATCAGAGCAACAAAGTTAAAAAAATCATAGATGAAAAAGTAAAGCAAGTTGGGGCAGAAATATTCTGGATGGACCCCCTGTCGGAGGAGTGGGAAATTGGACTAAATGGTTATTTCCAGAAAGAAAATGCATCAGTTGCAATTGGTGTAGCAGATATCTTAAAAAAAATGGGATGGAATATAAGCAAAGAATCGATAAAAAAAGGCATCTCGGAAGCTGAATGGCCCGGAAGGTTAGAAACTTTAAATTGGAAAAACAAAAAAATCATAGTAGATGCTGCTCATAATCCAACAGCTGCAGAAGTTATATCTAGTGAAAGAGATTCTTGGGTAAAAGAAGAAAATGGGATTTATTGGATTCTTGGGGTACAAAAGAGAAAAGAAATTATGGAAATAATAGAAACCATTGCTAAGCCTGTTGATCATATTCTTTTAGTACCAGTTCCAAATCAATTAAGTTGGAGATTAGAGGATTTAGAGAATAGTTCTCTAATTAATAGATTTAATATTATTGAATTTGATCATTTCTCTGATGCACTAAATTATTTAGACAAGCTGGAAAAATGGCCTGATTGCAATCCTGTATTAACTGGGTCTATTTTTCTAGTCGCTGAATTTATAAAATATGTTGAAGAATTCAAATAATATATTTTTCTTTTTTATTCCATCCCTCTAATTTACCTGGATTTAGAAGTCCTTTAGGATCATATCTATTTTTTGCTTTAACTTGATCTGCATCAACCACACCAAGTCCTCCTCCCTCAACAGTTAAAACATGTGGATTAAAAATAATTGCTCCACATTTCTTACAAAGATCGATTATTTCATATAATTCTTTTTTATCGGTCCACTTAAAGACAGGAAGTGCCGCTAATCTTGGAAAGCCATTTTGAGATACCGCCTCAATATGCCAAAGAATTTTTCTACCATATGAATTCCTTAATTTATTAATTAATTCCATCTCTTTATCAAGTGGTAAAAGCATTTGTAAATATGTCCAACTTTTATCTTTTGCTCGCAATTGAAGAGTTGTATGGTTCCAAACTAAATCATTAAGACCATTCTCAAGCTCATCTTCAATCCCAAGCATATTTGTACTTAGATTATATTTCTTACATATCATTTCGATAGTTCTTATTCCTTCTAAAGTTGACTGAATCAGTACCTTATCTAAAACAGAATATTGATTAAACCATTTGGGCATCTGTTGAACAATATCTTTCTCAAGAATTGTTCCCAGTTTTAATTCTACGGCTGTACCCATGCAAATCTTCAAGACATCTATTGATTCGCTGAGACTATTGCAATCAATAATAATAGAGTGCCAATAATGTCTTATGTCAGTAGCTATTATTACTGAAGTTATTATTCCATTGGTCCCATAAGCGTGATTTATAGGTTCTGATTGCTGTGCATCTAATTCTAATAGTTGTGGGTTCTCACCAATTGTAATAAGATCTAATCCAATCAGATTTCCTGGATCCCTCAAAAAACCCCATTTAATAGACCCAATTCCTCCAGAACCTCCAGCAAGGAATCCACCTATAGTTGCTGTCTTCCATGTACTAGGCAATAATCTTAATTCCCTCCCTTTATGTTGTAAATCACTATTAAGTTGACCCATAAGGCACCCAGTTTGGACCTTGACAAAGCCAGTATCTTTACATATGGATTCAACTTTATTTAAATAATTCATTTGCATTACAACACCACCAGACAATGGAACTGATTGCCCATAATTTCCAGTTCCTGAACCTCTTATTGTTAATGGTAGTGAGTATTCCCAACATATTTTCGCTACTTCTAAAACTGCCTGAACATTTTTAGGCCTAACAACTAAATCGGCCATACATCCCTCTAGCTTTGATTTCAATATTGGAGAATAACTATAAAAATCCTTTGAAAGTCTTTTTAAATCATTTGGATTAATAAGAACCTCCAATGAATCAATATTCTTAAATTTTTCAAGAATCTCTGGGTTTGTATTAACCATTAGTAGGCATGAAAGACTTTATTTAACATAATTCATTTCTCAAACAAATTGCCTTTGACAAAAACTTCCCTTTGAATATCACACTTAAATATATCTGCCCAACTAATAGCATCAATCACTATAAAGTCCGCGGGGCATCCTTCTTTAATAACTCCATCCCACTCCATGTTTAACAATCTAGCTGGCGCATTAAATAAAGCTGATAAAGACAATCTATCCCAAGGGTTTAATTGCAACATTGGCATAGCAAGAGACATTAAATAGAAAGGATCAAAATTTCCAAATGGATACCATGAGTCTTGAACATTATCACTCCCAATTGATACATCTACTAATGAATTTTGTAATTGCTTAATTGGGGCTATTGGTCGCTCAAGAGGAGTATTAATTTCATTTCTATTTAAGAGCCAGAAATTTGTCATAGGCAATGCGACGACCTTTATTCCCCTCTCAGCAATTTCTAAGGCAAGACTGTTGATCTGTCCATTTCTCAGAAGAGAGATGCTACTCAAATGACTACAAGTTATAGGTACTTTGATTTCTAATTGATTCAGAATTTTAATTAGTAATTTAATTCCTGCACCTGGTTCAGTAGAGGACTCATCGATATGAAAATCCACTTCTAGTTGATATTTATCTGCAAGTAGCAAAGTGGCTCTTATCAAATTGGCAAATTTCTTTTTATTGAGGGGTGGCACAATAACACCACCAATAATGCCATCATTCTTTTTAATGATTTGTGCAAGTTTCTCACCTTCTATAGTAGTCCAATATTCCATAGGAGCTAAGGCAACAAATTGTAATTTTAAAAACTTTGAATATTTTTCTTGCAAATGAAAAAGTCCTGACCAAATCCCAATATCTTGGCTTGGATATGTATCTACATGAGTTCTTATTGCTCTATATCCATTTTTAATTGCAAGCTCTATGGAATTTTCAGCTCTGGTTATAACTTTTTCAGACGTCCTCGTATCATGCTCCTCCAGGTTTACCAATAATGCATTTTTGTAGTTTGATTTCAGATTAGGGTAATCTGTCCATGAAAATGATTTATCCAGATGTGCATGAGGCTCAACAAACCTCGGAAGTAAGATTTTATTTGTTTTTACTCCATTTGGATTTGATTTAATAGCTGATATAAAACCTTTTTCCCAAGAGATTTCAACAGGTGAGAAACCTTCTTGATTTACTTCTAAATTTATTTCATCAGAAACAGAACATAAAGATCTTGGTACTAATACATTTAATTTTCCAAAATCATTCAAAATTAATGCCATCTAATTAACCTAATTATAAATAATTCATTAATCTTTAAGTGAATTAATTCAAAAGTTACTGAAAAAATAAAATTTCTATGAAATCTGCCTCATAAGTTGTTAGATTCATATATGTAAGGCGGGCGTCGCCAAGTGGTTAAGGCAGCGGCTTGTGGCGCCGCTATTCGGGGGTTCGAATCCCCTCGCTCGCCCTTTAGAAATATGGCCACAAAGTCATTTAATGTGTAATTTTGTATTAACTAGAATCTTAAAACTTAACCTTTAACAGTGCCTGAAACTAAATGTAAACCAACAGCTAAATCCCAAATAATCTCTTTTACTAAAAGAAGTTATTGGATTACTACATTTGGTTGCCAGATGAATAAAGCTGATTCCGAAAGAATGGCGGGTATCCTAGAAAAATTAGGTTATTCGCGAGCTAATGATGAATTTGAAGCTGATTTAGTATTGTATAACACATGTACTATTAGGGATAATGCAGAACACAAGGTATATAGTTATCTTGGTAAGCAAGCTAAAAGGAAACAAAATTTTCCCCGATTAAAATTAATAATATCAGGTTGCTTAGCTCAGCAGGAGGGCGAGTCTCTTTTAAGAAGAGTCCCAGAATTAGATCTAGTAATGGGCCCTCAACATGTAAATAATCTGCAGAACTTATTAGAAAAAGTTGAATTAGGTAATCAGGTAGTAGCTACCGAAGAGAAATACATATCAGAAGACATTACCTCTGCAAGAAGAGAAAGTTCTATTTGTGGATGGGTGAACATAATTTATGGTTGTAATGAAAGATGCTCTTATTGTGTTGTCCCATCAGTTAGAGGTAAAGAACAATCGAGATATCCTGATTCAATAAAAAAAGAAATAGCATCTTTAGCTGAAAGACACTATAAAGAAATAACATTGTTGGGTCAGAATATTGATGCTTACGGTAGAGATCTTCCTGGGATAACTAAAGAAGGAAGAAAGAAGAATACACTTACAGACCTGCTTTATTACATTCATGATGTTCATGATATTCGCAGAATTAGATTTGCTACAAGTCACCCTAGATACTTTTCTAAAAGACTTATCAAAGCCTGTTTTGAATTAGAAAAAGTATGTGAACATTTTCACATACCATTTCAAAGTGGAAATAACAAAATTTTAAAATCAATGGCAAGAGGGTACACCATCGAGAAATACAAGTCAATCATTGAAAATATTAGAGATTTAATGCCTAATGCCTCCATTACCGCCGATGCAATTGTTGCTTTCCCAGGGGAAACCGAAGAGCAATTTAGAGATACGTTATCACTAATAAATGAAATTGAGTTTGACCTAGTTAATACTGCTGCTTATTCCCCTAGGCCAAATACACCAGCAGCCATTTGGAAAAATCAAATTCCAGAATCAATTAAAAAAGCAAGATTACAAGAAATCAATGAAGTTGTTGAAGAGAACTCAAGACGAAGGAATTTAAGATACTTGAATACCACAGAAAACATTTTGATAGAGGGAATTAACCCTAAAGAATCTTCACAGTTAATGGGGAGAACTCGATCCAATAGGCTGACATTTGTACAGATATCAAAAGATAGTTCTCCTACAGAATTTATTGGGAAGGAAGTTAATACAAAAATCAAAGAGGTCAGATCCTTTTCGCTCACCGGAGAAATTTGTAATTAGAGTCTAGATACTTATGAAAGAAGACAATCAAATAACTGTTGGCATTATTTTCGGAGGAATTTCCAATGAACATGATGTATCTATAAAATCAGCCAAAAATATTTATAAAGCTTTTCTTAAACCCCGAAACAAGCGCTATAAGATAAAACTTTTTTATATAAACAAATATGGAATTTGGTTTAAAAATCAAACATCTAAGTCGGTATTAACTAATAATGAGAAAAGCTTTACAAACCAAAGGTTCACTTCCAAAAAAATAAACTTTATAGAAGATATAGATTTTGATGGTATAGATGCTTGGTTCCCCATCATTCATGGTTCCAACGGAGAAGATGGGACAATTCAAGGATTTTTAAAACTTACCCAAAAACCATTTGTTGGTGCAGGAGTTTTGGGCTCAGCTCTTGGAATGGATAAAATAGCCATGAAACTAATTTTTTCACATTTAAAGATCCCTCAGGTAAATTATTTTCCTATTCAACTAAATAAATCATCTACTAAAAAAGATCTAGAAATTTTAACTACTCATATTATGGAAAAGTTAAATTTTCCAATCTTTATAAAGCCAGCTAATTCAGGGTCTTCATTAGGTATTTCGAGAGTTAATAAAAAAAATGAGATAATTCAGGCTTTACAATTGGCCTCAGAGATTGACTCAAGGATAATTGCTGAGGAGGGTTATGATGTAAGAGAATTAGAGTGCGGTGTTATTGGGAAATCAAATCTTGAAACATCTTCAATAGGAGAAGTTAAATACGAGACAGATTGGTTCGACTTCGAATCTAAATATTCAATTCAAAACGAAATAATTATTCCTGCAACGATTGATAAATCTACTGAAAGAAATATTAAAGACCTCGCAATAAAAAGTTGCAAGGCTCTAAACATATTTGGCTTTGCTAGAGCTGACTTCTTTCTAGAGAAGAAAACAAATAAAATTTTTCTTAATGAAATTAATACTATTCCAGGATTTACTAACAAAAGTATGTTCCCGATGCTTTGGAAAGCTTCAGGGTTAGAAATTGATCAACTTGTCGCTAAACTAGTTGATATAGCAATTGATTCCTAATTTTTATCCATGGTACATGGACTACTTTGGTTGCCATTATTAATAATCTTTTTACTCCTGACTGCCTTGGGGTGGCTAGAGAGAAGGAGACAAAACCTTTTTAGGGATTGGGCTGAGGGCTCTGAACTTTGTAAGCTAGATAGTTCAGGTGCAGCTTTCCTAAAAGATGGTAAATTAATTTGGAGCGCATTTGAGGCTGGTGAATTCAAAGAGCAAGATAGCTTTATTATTAAGAAACTAGAACTTATAGAGTTAATGGCATTAACTTCTGGTGAAGCGCCATTAACTAGTGAGTCCCAAGGAAAATGCAGACTTCGTCTTGTTGGGAGTGGTAGAGAAATGGATGTTCCTTTTTCTGATGCAGATAAAGCAAGGCAATGGATGGATGAATTAATGAGAAAAGCACGTTGTGATTTGTGACTAAATTTAAAAAAACATCATTATTATTTTTCTTATTTTTTTTTACAAGTTTTATAAGCCTTAGATCATTTAAGAAGGTACAATTTGATGATTTACTAATTGAAAGCGAATTAGTTTCTAGAAATGATGTTCTTAAAAATTCTTCTCTCGAAATCCCTCAAAGACTAATCTTCATTCAAACTAATTCACTTGAAAAGGAACTTAAAGAAAATTTATCTCTACAATACATCTCAATTAACAAGCAAATAATACCTTTCGGATTGAAAATCCTTTTAAAACAAAGAACACCAATTGCATACGCTGAAATGATTCAAGAAGGAACAACCATCAAAGGGTACATTGATGCAAATGGGATCTTTATAAAAGAAGGACTTATTGATATAAATAACGATTTTAATTTCAACTTGAAAATTTTTGGGTGGAAACAATCTTCATCTAATCAATTAGAAAAGATACTAAAATTTAATAGTAAGTTTGATATTGAGATTAACGAAATAACAATATCTGATAATGGTTTTATTACATTAAAAGAGAAAAGCTTAAACAGTATTTTATTGGGTTTTAATTCAGAAAACTTAGACACTCAATTACAATTACTGGTAGATATGAAAAGGCAATTAAAAGAACTTGGAATTATTACAGAAATTGAAATGATAGATCTTACAGATCCTATTAACCCTAAAATAAAAGTGTTCAAATCCTAATATTTGAGAAAAGATTCTGCAAGAAGATTTTCTATAAACTCAATATTTATAAGGGTTTCTAATGAAAGTTAAAATATTTACTAAAAATTTATATGAGGACTTTCAGCAACAAATCCCTACAGATGACCTGAGTAAGATCATAATGCATCAAGGACTATTTTGAGTTGAACTAGCGATGAGCTTCGGAAACAATCCAATCTTCAATCAATCTGGTGAAATCCTTCCCAGTCAGAATGCCAAAATAGAAGTTATTGGTGTTGGAGGCGGTGGAAGTAATGCAGTTAACCGTATGATCGACAGCGATCTTGAAGGGGTTTCATTCAGAGTACTAAACACTGATGCACAAGCGCTTTTATCATCACCTTCAGAACAAAGAGTTCAACTTGGTCAAAATTTAACAAGAGGTTTAGGTGCTGGAGGTAACCCAAGTATTGGTCAAAAAGCGGCGGAGGAATCCAGAGAAGAACTTCAACAGACTTTGGAAGGAGCAGACTTAGTCTTCATAGCAGCCGGCATGGGAGGAGGTACCGGTACTGGTGCAGCTCCAGTTGTTGCAGAAGTTGCCAAGCAGAGTGGAGCATTAACGGTTGGGATAGTGACTAAACCATTCTCCTTTGAAGGCAAGAGGCGGATGAGACAAGCAGAAGAGGGGATATCTAGGTTAGCTGAAAATGTTGATACTTTAATAGTCATTCCTAATGACCGTCTCAAAGATGTAATCTCAGGAGCTCCATTACAAGAGGCTTTTAGAAATGCGGACGATGTTTTAAGAATGGGTGTAAAAGGTATAAGTGATATAATTACCTGTCCAGGACTGGTAAATGTGGATTTTGCTGATGTTCGATCAGTTATGACAGAGGCTGGTACCGCACTTCTTGGTATTGGCATTGGTTCAGGTAGATCAAGAGCTATTGAAGCTGCTCAAGCAGCAATGAATAGTCCTTTATTAGAAGCAGCAAGGATAAATGGAGCCAAAGGCTGTGTAATTAATATAACTGGAGGCAAAGACATGACCCTTGAGGACATGACATCTGCCTCAGAAGCTATCTATGAAGTAGTGGACCAGGAGGCAAACATAATTGTAGGTGCAGTTGTAGATGAGTCCATGGAAGGAGAAATACAAGTAACTGTAATTGCTACTGGATTTGACACTAAACAAACTAATCAGCAGAGAATGAAGAATAGATTATCCAGTGCTACATCATTTAATATTTCTGATAATAAAGAGAAAGGAGCAAGTATTCCTGAATTCTTAAGATTAAGGCAAAATAAAAAGGAAGAAAGCTAAACTAATTATTTATTGTGACCCGGTTATCTCGCCTGCCTCAAGCATCCCTTGTGGCTGCTACTTTCCAGTCCTGACCAGATTTAGGCGTTAAAACCGCGAAAGGCCGAGTCATAAACAATATAACAAGTTTTGTTATCAAAAGGTAATTATTATTATGATTCCTTCAGATCTAGTTAAATATAAACAAGATGGAAAGAAAGTCATTGCATTGACTGCATGGGATTCCATATCTGGATCATTAGCCGAAGAAGCAGGGTCAGATATTGTGCTTGTTGGAGATTCTTTAGCAATGGTCTCATTAGGTTTCAAAAGTACTTTGCCAGTTACATTAGACAATATGATTGACCACACAAATTCTGTTTGTAGAGGATTCGGCAAAGAATTAGATTGCCAACCTTTAGTAATTTGTGACATGCCATTCTTGAGTTATCATTGCGGCGAGGATATTGCAGTTGAACATGCAGGCCGCATAATTAAAGAAACACCCGCAAAAGGAGTTAAATTAGAAGGAGCTGAACCTGAAATACAAAATGTTATTTCAAGGCTAATAAGAATGGGTATACCTGTAATGGGCCATCTAGGCCTTACCCCACAAAACTACTTAAATCAGGGCCTTAGAAAGCAAGGTGAAAATTATATAAGTCAAGAAAAAATAAAGCAAGAATCATTGATACTTCAGAAATTAGGATGCTTCTCAATAGTCTTAGAGCACATTCCTGATTTGCTAGCAAAAGAAATAAAAGACAACTTAACAATACCTACTATTGGAATTGGTGCGGGAAAATTCTGTGATGGTCAGGTTAGAGTAACCGCTGATTTAATAGGACTTAGTGACAAACAGCCTCCATTCTGTAGCCCAATTATTGATGGGAAAAAAATCTTTATAGACAAATTGAAAGAGTGGGTAATGGCCGAAAGATTTAATTAATATTTTCCCACCAACTGAACATAGAGATAAGAACTTGATTACTTAAATCCATACCCATAGGATCACTTAAAAAGAAGCGATCACCTTCATTACATAAGATTCCACTTTCTCTAAAATTTGCCCAAACTTCTAACAACTTACAAAGATTGCTTTCTGTTTGTCTTTCATCCCATCCTTGTTCAAGGAATAATCTTTTGATATTAACCCCCTCCTTTACTCTCAGACCAAGCATTAATTTTTCATCTAGATCTAAATATGGCTCCTTCTTATTATTTAATGAAGGTTCAAGACATACTTCACATTGTTTTAAAACCCACTCCTTATAAGCTCTGCTAACTCTTGGTCTAGTAAACTTCACTCCCCATGGTGAGCTGGTTGATCCCTGACCGAAGCTCCACCATCCCAGTCCTTTCCAATAGACTCTATTGTGTCTTGATTGGTGGCCAGGTATTGAATAATTTGAGATCTCATATCTTGAGTAACCATGGCTTTTAAAAATTGAATTTGTTAATTGACTATTCTTAAATGATTCTTCATGATCCGGTAAGTTGAGTTTTCCCATATCAAGCAATCTTTTAAATACTGTTCCATCTTCAATGTTCAAATCATAAATTGAAATATGAGGTGGTTTAAATTTAAGAGCTTTTTTTAGATCAATTTCCCAGAAGTCTAGATTACTCTCAGGTAAATTCTGAATTAGATCCAGGCTCCAACTTCTTATTAGCATGTTGCTCTTAGCTTTTTGGAGCCAAAAACATGAATTCTCTAGATCTACAAGATTATGTCTTCTTCCTGCTTTTTTCAATAAATCATCATTAAAACTTTGAGCGCCTAAGCTAAACCTATTAACTCCTGCCTGAATAAATCCATGAAGATCCTTCTCTTCAAAACTTGCAGGATCAATTTCCATTGTTATTTCAGCACCATCCTCAATTCCGTAATTTGAATTAAAAACATCTATTAAATCTTTTATTTGAAATGGATCTAGAATAGATGGCGTTCCTCCGCCTATATATATTGTTGACAAAGGAGATTTGTGTTTAATTGACAATATTTCTTTTTTTAAGAAATCTAAATATTCATTTATTGTCCTACTGCCAACGCCTCTAATACTTTCCACCTTATCTCCTAATGGGACCACTGAAAAATCGCAATAGAAACATCTTCTATGACAAAAAGGTATGTGTATATATGCACTTCTAGGGGGTTTAAACATAAATCAATAAAGTAAGTTTTTCATTTGAAGATCTTAATAAACACTTTAAAAAACAAAATCTTTATTTACTCAATTAATAAACACTAGTAGATTAGGTTTATGACAGATAGCCTAGTAATTATTTTATTTGTATTATCAGGAGCAGCCTCCGGCTGGCTAGGTGTTGATCTTTTACCTGTAGATATTTTAAAAGAGGTCACAAACATTGAAGGCTTTAGAGTCGTTTTAGGAATTATAGGTTCATTTGTTGGCCTTGCTGCAGGATTTGTTTTCTTACAATTAAGAAAAACATTTCTTGATCAGATTAAGACCATGCCGACTGATTTACTAGTTAGTAGATCAGTAGGTCTAATTTTAGGATTACTTGTAGCCAATTTACTACTTGCACCAATATTACTAATTCCTTTTCCAAGAGAGGTCTTTTTTGCTAAACCGTTATCAGCTATTTTAAGCAACATCTTCTTTGGTGTTCTTGGATATAAGTTAGCAGATACTCATGGAAGAACTTTATTGAGATTGTTTAACCCAAATAACACTGATGCATATTTAGTTAATGAAGGTATATTACCAGCTGCAAGTGCAAAAATATTAGATACTAGTGTTATTATCGATGGTCGAATAAATGGGCTATTAAATTGCGGTTTACTAGAAGGACAAATAATTGTTGCCCAAAGCGTTATTGACGAATTACAAACTTTAGCTGATTCAAGTAATAATGAGAAAAGATCTAAAGGGAGAAGAGGATTAAAACTACTTAAAGAATTGAGAGAAATTTATGGTAGGAGACTCGTTATAAATCCCACCAAATATGAAGGTGATGGAACTGATGAAAAGCTATTAAGAATAACTGAAGACATGTCAGGCACTTTGATAACTGCTGACTATAATTTGTCTCAAATTGCTGAAGTAAAAGAATTAAAAGTATTAAACTTAAGTGATTTAGTTATTGCTCTAAGGCCTGAAGTACAACCAGGGGAATCTTTGAATATAAAAATAGTTAGAGAAGGCAAAGAAAAAAAGCAAGGTATAGGATATTTGGACGATGGAACAATGGTGGTAGTTGAAGAAGCAAAAGCATTTGTAGGGTCAAGATTAAATATAGTGATAACTGGTGCATTACAAACCCCCACTGGAAGAATGGTATTCGGAAAACTCATTAATGATCAGGAGTCCAACAAATCTTTCAAATCTCAAGCAACTCCGAGTTAACTCTTCTAGAATTAAAATATTAAATAACTTTGGTACTTATGACGGTTTCTGCTCCTTATTACGGTGATAACACCGTAATGAGAACTCCACCTCCTGATTTACCCTCTTTACTTCTAAAAGAAAGAATTGTTTATTTAGGCCTACCACTTTTTTCTGATGATGATGCAAAAAGACAGTTAGGTATGGATGTAACTGAGCTTATAATTGCTCAACTTTTATATCTTGAATTTGATAATCCTGATAAACCTATTTATTTTTACATAAATTCAACTGGCACCAGTTGGTACACAGGAGATGCAGTTGGATTTGAAACAGAGGCTTTCGCTATTTGCGATACCATAAGCTACATTAAACCACCAGTACATACAATCTGTATAGGACAAGCGATGGGAACTGCAGCAGTAATACTATCTTCTGGTACAAAAGGTCAAAGAGCCGCTTTACCTCATGCTTCAATAGTCTTGCATCAGCCAATAAGCGGAGCGAGAGGGCAAGCCACAGATATACAAATTAGAGCTGAAGAAGTTCTTAAAAATAAAAAATCTATGCTTGAGATACTCTCTCTTAATACTGGTAAGAGTATAGAAGAGCTTTCTAAGGACTCAGATAGAATGAGTTATTTAAATCCTGAACAAGCAATAGAGTACGGGGTAATTGACAGAATTCTGACTAGTCAAAAAGACTTACCATCCAAAATTTAACCTAATTTATTTTTTAATCATGCCAATAGGAACACCAAGCGTACCCTACAGACTCCCAGGAAGTCAGTATGAAAGATGGGTAGATATTTACACTAGATTAGGTGTAGAAAGAATATTATTCCTTGGACAAGAAGTTAATGACGGTATCGCCAACAGTCTGGTCGCACAAATGCTTTATCTAGACTCAGATGATAATTCAAAGCCTATCTACCTCTACATAAATAGTCCGGGAGGTTCAGTTACTGCAGGTTTAGCAATTTATGACACAATCAAATATGTAAAGAGTGATGTAGTCACAATATGCGTGGGATTAGCTGCATCAATGGGTGCATTCTTATTAGCAGCAGGGACTAAAGGAAAGAGGGTAGCTCTACCTCATAGTAGAATTATGATACATCAACCATTAGGAGGCACTTCTCAAAGGCAAGCTAGTGATATAGAAATTGAAGCAAGAGAGATATTAAGAATTAAGGATATGCTTAATAAATCAATGGCCTCAATGACTGGACAAACATTCGAAAGAATTGAGAAAGATACTGACAGAGACTACTTCCTAAGCGCTGAAGAGGCAAAAAACTATGGATTAATTGATCGAGTCATAACACATCCTAGTGAAGCTGATTAATTTACTGCTTTTATTTACTTAATATAAAAATTATCCTTTAGATAAACAATATAGTTTATTCAATCAACTAAAGTTTAAAATAATAAATATAAAAATTTAATAGTCTGAACAAATGACCCAACTTTATTATGATTCTGATGCTGATCTAAGCCTTATAAGAGATAAAAAAATAGCCATTATAGGTTATGGATCTCAAGGTCATGCTCATGCTCTTAACTTAAAAGATAGTGGACTAGATGTGATTGTTGGATTGTACAAAGGAAGTAAATCAGAAAGCAAAGCAATTAAAGACGGATTAGAGGTTATCTCAGTTTCTGAGGCAAGCAGCAAAGCTGACTGGATAATGATTCTTTTGCCTGATGAATTCCAAAAGGATGTTTATTTATCAGAAATAGAACCTAATCTTACAGAAGGCAAGATACTAAGTTTTGCGCATGGATTTAATATAAGATTTGGCCTAATAAAACCTCCAAAGGATGTAGATGTCGTGATGATTGCTCCTAAAGGGCCTGGCCATACAGTTCGTTGGGAATACCAAAATGGGCAGGGAGTTCCTGCCTTGTTTGCGGTAGAACAAGACTCCTCCGGTAATGCTAGATCATTAGCAATGGCATATGCTAAAGGGATAGGAGGTACGAGGGCTGGGATTCTAGAAACAAACTTCAAAGAAGAGACAGAGACTGATCTATTTGGAGAACAAGCAGTATTATGCGGTGGATTATCAGAACTTGTAAAGGCTGGCTTTGAGACATTAGTTGAAGCTGGCTACCAGCCTGAATTGGCTTACTTTGAGTGTCTTCATGAAGTAAAACTAATTGTTGATTTAATGGTGAAAGGAGGCCTTTCTCAAATGCGTGACTCAATTTCAAATACAGCTGAATATGGTGATTATGTTAGTGGCAAAAGACTGATTAATAAAAATACAAAAGAGGAAATGCAGAGAATCCTTGAAGATATCCAAAAAGGGGTTTTCGCCAAAAATTTCGTCTCCGAATGTGAAGCTGGCAAGCCTTTAATGAACAAATTGAGGGAAGAAAATTCTAAGCATGAAATTGAAAAAGTAGGTAAAGGACTTCGCTCAATGTTCAGTTGGCTGAAATAAACTTATATTTTATTTTAATTAGTTCTATGGTCTTTGACGTGTTAATTGGGGACCCGTCATTTTTCCTGCATCCGGTCCAAGTAATCGGAATTTATATAAAAAAAACAACTAATTTCTTTTTAAGAAATTTCAATAATAAGAAAATTATATTATTTATTTCTGGATTATTTATATCCATTTCTACTATTCTTCTAAGTTTTTTAGTTGGTAAATTCATTGAATTGCAACTTCAAGAATCAAAATTGAATATTATTTACTCATTACTTCTTTTTTTTGGACTATCAAGCTGCATAGCAACCAAAGGACTAATTTCTAGTGTAAAAGAGATATCTCAACTAATAGATAGACAAGATAAAGAACAAGTTTCTATAACTATGATCAAAAAGAAAGTTCAAAAAATCGTAAGTAGAGATGTTAGTAAATCTAATTTAGATCACTTACTAAGATCCGCAACGGAGAGTCTAACGGAGAATGCTGTAGATGGGATTTTTGGCCCAATTTTTTGGATCTTCCTAGGAACTATTTCTATTAAATATTCAATATATTTACCAGGTCCACTTTCTTTAGGGCTTAGCTACAAAGCTATAAGCACACTAGATTCAATGATTGGATACAAACATGGAGCATTCAAATACTTAGGATTTTGCGGCGCAAAAATCGAAGACTATGCCACATTCGTACCATGCCGATTAGTTGCACTAACGCTACCTATTGTAAGTGGAAAAATTACTAACTATTTTTTTATCATAAGAAAAGTTTTTTCTGAAGGTAGTAAATACGCATCACCTAATTCTGGAATATCTGAGGCAATATTTGCCTATCTTGTAGATATCAGGTTAGGGGGTAGAAACAAATATTCAGATGGATTCACAGTGACACCTAAAATAAATCCTAAAGGTAATCAATGCAGTCAGATTGCTATAGAAAAGATTTGCAAATTAATAATAAGACTTCAAATATTTTGGACACTTATCTTCACTTTAATTTTCTTTGTAATTTAAAATTTAAACGTACTTAAAAAGATTTATTTTTTACTAAAATGATAAAAAACAAGATTTGTTATTAATGGATAAAAAAGAACTAGGAGAAACTAATTTATCAAACAATTCCCTCATCCCAAATGATTTACAAGAAGAAGTTAAATGGATTGATAATCAAGGAGATGAGGTTAAAAAAGTTTTTGGTTTTAACAACAGCGCAGAGCTTGTAAATGGGAGGGCAGCAATGATTGGTTTTATTATGCTAATCCTAACCGAGTTAGTTTTTAAAGGACGTCCTGTAACTTCTGCTATTTTTGGTATTAATTGATTTTTTGAAATGGTAAACAACTTACATAACATAAAAGTAGTCCTCTATATTTCGATTTGGGTTATTATCTGGGGAACAATTGCCTCTTTAATCGATTTATATTTCTTTCTGGACAAGCATGTTTACGCAGAAGGTGACTTAGGTCAATACATGACTTTCTCATTGACAGCGCTTATATCCTTTTTCATAGCAAGAAACATTTATAGTAAATTAAAATTATAAAAATCTGTACCTATATCTCTTTATAACTTTTGCGATATCCGAATTTTCTTGGTTTTGATAAAGAATCCACTGATGGGTTTCAATATCATGATCACAGCCAAAAAGCTCACTATTATTAGCTTTTACCGTTAATTCATTATGACAATAACGATCTGCTTCAAAAGCTGATTTAAATCCACTCAACCAAAAATATAAAATAAGACTAAGAATAAAAATTACAAAGATTTGGAAAATTAAATTCATAACTTTCATAATTATTCCTCTTTTAAATACAATTAAGAATTTAATATACCATCTAATTTATCTGATATTAATTAATCTCAATTATCTACCGATGTTAAATATGAATTCATGAACTGAATCATTCTTGAAATAGGCTATTGCAATTATAGCTAATAAGAGATTCAGTCCTAATACTATTGAACCAAAAATATTAATTTGTTTTTTACCTGGCAAGGTATAAGTAAACTTCTTTCCTTTAAGAAATTTTGCAATACCTTTCTTATCTGTTTTTAATTCTGAACCCAGATTTGTAACTTTTTCTTCTTTAGCAGAAAAGCCTTTTTCCATGAATAAATTTCGGTCTATATAATAGTATGCTTGTTTTGCTGGTCTTTTTTTTTATTTAACAATTTTTAATTACAAATGGTATTGTAAATCCCTCAAATCGATCATTTGTTTGATCAAAATAAATACTCTTAATCATTTCTGTTTGAAGACCAAGCAAACTTGTTTGACATTTAAAATTACCTTTCTCATACTGATCAAGTTGAGTATTTTCAATTTCAGCAATAATGTAATCACATTTATTCTTTAACTGAAGTTCTAAGCAATAATTAAGTTCATCAATAAAATCTAAATTTACTGATTTGACTATTTTTGGGGAAACAAAATAAAAACTAATCAGAAGATAAGTAAATGCTCTTAACAAAAACATTAATGGTCAACTCTTAAAAATATTTAATATTCTAAACTTATTTAAGGGCATCTATTGAAATATTAAATAAAAAAAAGGGTCTCATGTAGAGAGCCCTTATAGAGGATAAAAACAGGATTAGAAAATTAACCCTGTACACGATCCTTAAATAACTTTCCTGCTGAGAATGTAGGTACTCTTTTAGCAGGAATTGCGATTTTCTCGCCTGTTTTAGGGTTTAACCCCTGCCTGGCAGAACGATCTCTTGGTTCAAAGGAACCAAATCCAAGTATGGAGACTTTTTTGCCTTCCACAACTGAATCAACGATGGTTTCAATAGCTGCATCAACAACTAAAGAAACATCTGTTTTTGTTAGCTCGGTACGAGCAGCAACAAGATTTACTAAATCGGCTTTGTTCATTGAATTGTTTATTAAAGCAGAGATTTTAAAGACTTTTTAAAAAAGTCTAAATATCCCGAACTTGCATATCATATGGAGCAAATCCAAATACGGCAACCGAAAATGCCGGTGGCGCAAAGCTTTATACAAATTTTATTGACATTTATATCTCAATAAGTGACTTCTTGAAAAAATATATAGATAGATAAATTCTGTAAATTATAGACTACAAGGCTCCAGAAAAGTATTGGCATAACTAGGTTTATAGAGTATATTCAACTAAACTCAAGATTCTAAAACATATACTTTCACAGCAAAAATAAGAGAAATTCCAACTTTTTATTATTTTTTATTAACTTTCTAAAATATTTCCTTCTCATCACATGTCAGCTCTTGTTTTTATAAATATCAGTATTTCTAAATAATGTTTATAAAGCTATAAATTTTGAATATCTTTTAATATCAAGTTTCAAATTAACAACTTAAAACATATTCATTTCACCTTTTAAATATGAAAAATTGATTAATTTATTATTTTTGTAATTATTATGAAATATATGGGTAAAAATAAAACCTTTAACCCCCAAACTTAACTACTCTAAAAGTGTTAGAAATTAATATTGGCAGTCCAATACCACTAGGCAGTTCCATAACTGAAAAAGGAGTTAACTTTTCTATTGTTGCCACTAATGCAGAAATAATTGATATTTTAATTTTTAATGACAAAAACGCATCTGAACCTAATCGTATTTTTACTTTGGATGATAGGCATAGATCTGGACAATACTGGCATGCCGAGATAACAGGATTAAAAAAAGGTGCCCTTTATGGATTTAGAATTAACCAGAAGAACAATAATTGCAATTCTAATTTTTCAAAGAAAATACTAATTGATCCTTGTAGTCGTGAGATAACAGGGTGGGATAAATACAGCCGAAAAAATGCATGCCATAAGGAATCTAACATGGATTCTTGCCTGAAAAGTGTTGTTTGCGAAAGAAATAAATTTAACTTTAAAAAATTTCCTAGACCTAAGCATTCATGGGAAGAATCTATAATTTATGAGTTACATGTAAATGCATTTACTAAGAATATCAAAAATGGGTCAAAAAGAGTCCAAGATAGTAGTTTCAAAAAATTAATAAAAAAAATCCCCTATTTAAAAGATCTCGGTGTAACAACAATTGAACTATTACCAATCTTTTGTTTTGATCCGAATGATGCTCCAAATGGATTAGCAAATTTCTGGGGTTACAGCCCAATAAATTGGTTTACGCCTCATTATCAATATTTTTCAAATGAATCTTCAGAGGGTAGTAGAGAAGAATTTAGGAGGTTTGTAGAAGAATGTCATCATCAAAATATTGAAGTGATTCTTGATGTGGTTTACAATCACACTTCCGAAGGAAATAAAGATGGTCCAATATTATCTTGGAAAGGTATTGATGAGAGCCTTTATTATTTCATTGATAAAAATAATAATTTTCAAGATGTAACAGGCTGTGGGAATACAATCGCAGCAAATAGAAGTTTAGTTAGAAGGCTTATTATCGAATCATTAAAGTGCTGGGCAAATGAATTGGGTGTAGATGGTTTTAGATTTGATCTGGGTATAGCTTTATCAAGAGGAGAGAATCTTATTCCACTTTTAAATCCTCCTTTATTTGAAGATATAGAATCGGATCCCGAATTAACTGAGGTTAAATTTATTAGTGAACCTTGGGATTGTGGGGGTTTATATAAATTAAAAGACTTTCCTGCAAAAGAAATTTTTACATGGAATGGTCATTTTAGAGATGATGCCAGAAAATTCTGGAGGGGCGACGACAATACTGCCTGGGATTTATCGGATAAGATTCAAGGGAGTCCTAATCTCTATGGACAAGATTCAAAATATCCTAAATGTATTAATTTCATTACTGCTCATGACGGCTTCACATTAAAAGACTTAGTTAGTTTTAACAATAAATATAACTTCTCTAATAATGAACAAAACAAAGATGGGGAGAATAATAATAATTCATGGAACCATGGAGTAGAGGGTCCTTCCAATGATAAAAAAATCAATTCCTTACGAAAGAAGCAACAAAAAAATCTTTTCCTTACTTTGTTAATGTCTAAAGGCGTTCCAATGTTACTTATGGGTGATGAAGTTGGACGATCTCAAGGCGGAAATAATAATACTTGGTGTCAGAATAATTCCTTAGGATGGATGAATTGGAATCAAAGTGATCAAGATCTAGAATTATTTGAATTCTTAAAAACACTTATTCGCATAAGAAAGAACCTATCAGATTTTATTAATCCAGGGAAATACTCAATAAAAAAAGAATTACCAAAAGTTATATGGCATGGCACAAATATTGAAGAACCTGATTGGAGTAGTTGGTCTCACACTGTTGCTTTCAGCATCAATGATGGAAGTCCAGTATTGTGGTGTGGTCTAAATGCATATAGAAAAAATATTAAGTTTTGCTTACCAAAAAGCAAAAGTAAATGGTTAAAAGTTATTGATACTGCAGTTTATGCCAACAAGAAACCTAAACAAATCACAGGTCAATCAATTGAATTAGAGAGTAGAAGTGCAGTCTTAATTGTTACAAATGAAATATATAAAAGTAATAATCAAACTTATTAAGCGGGCGGCGGGAATCGAACCCGCATCATCAGCTTGGAAGGCTGAGGTTTTACCACTAAACTACGCCCGCAAGATGCAAAAATAACTGCCTCTGCAATAATACACTAGCAAAGCAATCAACTTACTTCCAAAAGATTGAAAAATTCTCTTTCAAATATAAATAAATCCCGTACAAGATTAATGTTTTCTTATGGACTTGGAGATGCAGGAACAGGTCTTGCTGCGACGCAGTTGGGGTTTCATCTCTTTAGGTTTCTAACTGGCTGGGCGGGACTCCCCGCTTTGATCGCAAGTTCAATCCTAATGCTTATAAAAGTATGGGACGCTTTTAATGATCCAATCATAGGTAGATTAAGTGATAGAACGAATACAAGATGGGGTCCTCGGATTCCATGGATGCTGATTTCTTCAGTACCTTTCAGTTTAGCTATAGCTGGAATTTGGTGGATTCCTAATGGTGACATAACTCAAAAAACAATTTATTACGCTGTAATTTCAATAGTACTAATGACTGGATATACAGGCGTTAATCTTCCCTTCTCAGCATTATCTACTGAAATTACGGAAAGAACTACACTAAGGACCAGATTAAATGCGGCAAGATTTACAGGATCAATTATTGCTGGATTAACTGGACTTATTATTGTTAGCTTAATTCTCAATCACGATGGGGTAAGTGGGAATAAATACTTTCTAATGGGTAAGATTAGTGGTTTTATAGTTATTACCTCAGTATTAATTTCTTGCTGGGGATTAGCACCTTTTGCTAAAAGAGCTAGAAGGCCCTCAGGCAAATCCGAAACAATTACTCTTCAAATCAAGAGAATATTTAAGAACAAAAAGTTTATAAAAGTAATTTCCTTATATATCCTGCTTTGGTGCGCGCTACAGCTAATGCAAACTGTAGCATTGTTGTATTTGGAAGATGTTCTAAATGTGCCAACTGATTTAGCCAACTGGGTTCCAATCCCATTTCAAGTAAGTGCATTAATTGGCTTGCAATTATGGAGTAGAGTTTCCAATAAAATAGGCAGAATAGTTGCATTAAATTACGGTTCTATTCTATGGATTGTTGCATGTACTGGGGCTTTCTTCTTCCCATCATTTGTTCAGTCGCAAGACTCAGGAATTGACTTTTTGAGAGAGGGTAATAATATTTATTTATTCACTTTCTTAATCGTTTTAATAAGTCTTATTGGTATTGGAGCATCTACTGCATATTTAATTCCATGGTCTTTACTACCAGATGCAATTGACGAAGATCCAGAAAAACCTGCAGGTTTATATACTGCCTGGATGGTACTCATTCAAAAAATAGGAATAGGTTTAGCTGTTCAATTACTGGGGTTATTACTATTTATTTCGGGGTATAAATCTTTGGTTGTTGATGCAAATAATATAAATATTATTGAACAGACACCTCTAGTCCAGTTAACTATAAGAATATGTATTGGCCTAATACCATCTTTACTTGTCATATCAGGTCTAAGAATTATGAGAGAATGGGATAAAGAGGCAGTATCAACCTAAATTAAATTTATGATATTTCCAAAATCATTAAAAAGACTTTTCAAGAGCCTTATAATCGGCGGACAGGCAATTAACTATATTTTTAGAGGTAAACTCTCAAAGAATGACTTATCCGAACAATTAATGGAAGCAGGTCCAGGGAGCTTTTTAATCGTATTAATAACAGGTATTGCTGCAGGAACAGTTTTTAATATCCAGATTGCATCTCAATTAACTGAAATGGGACTAAAAGATAGGATTGGAGGCTTATTAGCCATTGGGATGGCAAGAGAAATGGCTCCGCTATTGACAGCAACATTGATGACAGGAAAGGTTGCTACCGCATATGCAGCTCAATTAGGAACCATGAAAGTTACGGAGCAAATAGATGCGATTACAATGTTAAAAACTGACCCAGTGGAATATTTGGTAGTACCTCGAATACTTTCGATGTTAATAATGTCTCCGATTCAATGTTTTTTATTCTTATTTGTAGGATTATGGAGCGGACAAATATTTAGTGAGTTTTTTTATGGTGTAGAGCCAGATAAATTCTGGGATTCAATCCGACTAGGATCATTCAGCCTAACGCCACATGACCTAGGGTCAATGGCAATCAAATCAGTTGTATTTGGTCTTCAAATTGCTATTATTGCCTGCGGATGGGGTCTTACCACAAGAGGCGGACCTAAAGAAGTTGGAACAAGTACTACAGGAGCAGTTGTAATGACACTTGTTACAGTATCTTTAATGGATGTACTCTTAACAAAAATCTTATTCGGATCAAATTAATGTTTAACAATCAAAGAATTGAAGATCCAGTGATTATATCACCTTCATTCCAACTACCTCTCATACTTATAGCTTTAAGTTTTATGCTTCTTTTCTTGAAAATTGGAATTTGGCCAACAATAATTTCAGCATCATTTAGCTTTTTCTTGTTACTTCAAGCTTTCACCTTGAGAATAAAAATCACCAAAGAGGACTTTGTAGTTTTGCAATTAGGTAAGGAGATAAGAACATTTCCTTTTAAAAACTGGATAGCATGGAAACTTTTCCTTCCAAATCTTCCTGGAATATTTTATTTTAGAGAAAAATCTAGCCCTCATTTATTACCAATATTATTTAATCCAGTTCAATTAAAAAATGAGCTATCAGATAAAGTTCAATCACTGGAAATAAAGAATTCTTAAACAAAACCATTATTATTTTAAAGATAGTAAAATGACCGATTCAAAAATACCCAAAAAAACCTCTTCTCCTCCAAGTAAGGGCAAAGAAGAGAAGGTTCCTTCCAAAAATAATCTAAATGGTATTGATAATCATCAAGCAATAAAAAACCCTAATAATTCAAGTATTGAGAAACAAGCATTTAAGGATGAATTCTTGAAAGAAATATTTAAAGACTTTAGTAAAAAGAAACTTTCTTTAGAAAAGGAGATTAAAGATTTAGATCTTAAGAAAGCAAACTTGAAAAAAGAAATTAACAATACTTTCAATGGGCAGACTGATGATATAGCTAAACAAGTAAGAGGTTTTCAGGAATATTTAAGCGGAGCCCTTCAGAACTTATCTCAATCAGTAGAAAAGCTTGAATTAGTCTCTCAACCAATTATTGTTAAACCATCTCCCTTGGATGAGAAGCAATCAAAATCTTCAGAAATAGAAACAGTTAAGGTTCCTGCACTATCAGATACATTTAAACCTGACGAAGAAATCATTAGAAAATGCTTCTTGAGTTTTGCAGAGCAACCTGATTTCTATGCTGAGCCTTGGAAACTAAGGAGAAGTCTTGATCCTTCTGACATAGCAACCTTAGAAGATTGGTTCTTCAACATGGGAGGAAGGGGCGCATTAGAAAGCAGGGGCTCAAGACAAAAAAATGCATTAGTTTCAGCAGGGCTAATTTCTATTCTTGGTGAACTTTATGGAGATCAGTTCCAGACTCTAATATTAGCCTCGGAGCCAGAAAGACTTGGAGAATGGAGAAGAATACTTCAAGACTCACTTGGTCTAACAAGGGAAGATTTTGGCCCTAGTAGTGGTATTGTTTTGTTTGAAAGAGCTGAGGGTGTTGTTGAGAGAGCCGACAGATTAGAGGAAAATGATGAGGTACCATTAATCATTATTGATGCTGCAGAAGCATCTGTAGATATTCCTATTCTTCAATTCCCTTTGTGGCTTGCTTTTGCTGGCTCAGAGGATGAACTCTATAATGATTTTGAACTCAATTAATTTTAATGTTTGAGATATTTATAGTCCTATCAATAAGTTATCTATTGGGTTCGATTCCGACAGGCTTCTTGGTTGCAAAAAAAATAAAAGATGTTGACTTAAGAGAACTAGGCTCTGGCTCCACAGGGGCCACGAACGTGCTTAGGAATGTTGGAAAATTGCCTGCATTATTTGTCTTTATAATTGATGTATTTAAAGGATTCTTGGCCGTAAAGATTGCTTATATTTTTATAAATCAAGATTTAATTGCAATCCTATCTGGGCTTTTTGCTATTTCTGGACATATTTGGCCGATATGGCTAAAAGGGAAAGGAGGTAAAGCTGTGGCAACGGGTTTAGGAATGTTTTTAGCTATTTCTTGGCAAGTCGGTCTTGGATCTCTAGGTATCTTTTTGTTAATTCTTTCAATCTCCAAAGTGGTTTCTTTATCTAGTATTATTGCAGCATTAGGACTACCAATACTGATGTATTTAAAGGTTGGCACTTCAAATAACACCTTTATGATAATAAGTTTCGTAATATCATTTCTAGTCATATGGAAACATAGAACTAATATTAAACGTCTAATAAAAGGAGATGAACCAAAATTAAATGAAAGATAAGAATTTAACTTATCTGCTTGCAAATTTCCTCAAATACCTCATTTGGATTTGGCGATTTAGTTATTGATCTTCCAATAACTATTCTTGAAGAGCCTCTACTTAAAGCATCATAAGGATTCATGACTCTACTTTGATCATCTTTTGTGTCATTACCCATTCTAATTCCGGGTGTAATCAATTGAAATTTATCTCCAAAAGCTAATCGAAGTTTCTCAGCTTCCCAAGCCGAACAAACACAACCATCTAATCCTGCCTCATAAGATATCCTTGCAAATCTAATAACATTTTCTTCTATTGAGGAGCTTATATTTAAGTCGTCTCTAAATTCTTCTTTTGAAAGACTTGTTAATACGGTGACACCAACTACTAATGGATGCTCAACATTTGCATTTTCAGCTCCTTCAATAGTTGCTTGCTTTGAAACCTTTAATGCTTTTGATCCTGACATTGCATGTAAAGAAATAATATTTACTCCTAATCTTGAAATTTCATAGCATGCATTTCGCATCGTATTGGGGATATCGTGAAATTTGAGATCCAAAAAGATTTTTTTATTCATGTCTTTAAAAATTCGAATCACCTCTGGACCTTCCTTTGAAAAAAGTTCCAATCCAATTTTTATCCATTTTATTTTTGGACATTCCTCCAATAATGAAAGTGCTTGATGCTTGTTAAGACCATCGACAGCTAAGATGACTTTGTCAGCAGGATCAGATTTATTCATGATTTCAGTTATCAAATCTAATAGTCTTTTTCTTACCTATTTGTAATATCTTTAGGATTAACTCTTCTTTAGTTTCGAAAACAATCTCAGAATCGGTTATTTTCAAACCATCAATTTTTACGGCCCCACCCTTTATTGTTCTTTTTGATTCACTACTGGAGCTAAAAAGATTTAACTGACTTAATAGATAGAATAACTTTACAGGAAAGTTGATTTCTTTCAGTGAAATAATTGGTATCTCTCCAACTCCTTCCTTTTCTCCAAGAAAAATCTTTTCGCAATTTGCTTGAGCCTCTAAGGCTTTTTCACGGCCATGAAATAAAGACGTAACCTCTAAAGCCATAAATCTCTGTAAATCTCTTGGTTCTTTTTTCGATAGAACTGATAATTTACATTCTGTAAGCAATTCTATATATGAGGGAATAATTTCATCTTTGACCTTTTCAAGTTTTGAATACATGAATAAAGGATCCTCAGTTAAACCAATCGTATTGGATTCTGACTTACTCATTTTTTTTACTCCATCAAGGCCAACAAGAATTGGCAGAAGAATACCGAATTGCGGTTTTTGTTTGAAGTGTCGTTGTAAATCCCTTCCAATTGCGATATTAAATTTCTGATCAGTTCCTCCCAGTTCTATATCTGAATTTACAACAACTGAATCATAGCCCTGTAACAATGGATATAAGAATTCATGTAATGATATTGGTGTTTGAGAATGATATCGCTTATTGAATTCTTCTTTTGCCAGCATTTGGCCAACCGTTGAACTACTCATAAGTTCGATGATTAAATTTAAATTCAAATTATTCAGCCACTCGCTGTTATATCTTATCTCAATCCTTCCTTCAGTTTCAAAGTCTAATATTGACTGATTTGGTGGCTTACCTAAACCCAATTGTTGCAAATATGTTTTTGAATTCTCTAAGACTTCTTGCTTTGAAATCTGAATACGAGTTTTATTCTTACCAGTAGGGTCACCTATCTGGGCAGTAAAATCTCCAATAATTAATACGGCAGTGTGTCCTTGGTCTTGAAAAGATCTTAATTTTCTAAATAAAATACTATGGCCTATATGTATATCCGTTCCAGTAGGATCAATGCCAAGTTTGATTCTTAGTTTATTACCCTCATCACTAGTCGACTTAATTCTTTTGATTAATGAGTTATCAGAATGATCACTGGGAAAATATTCTGAAATTCCCCTAGTAATCCAATTCGGCAGTTGTGAGTCTTTCTCCATCAATATCGATATAAAGAGTTCTGTTGTGTTTAATTAAGATGTTTTGTCAAGCTCATCTTTCATTCTTATCAAAGTCTTGTTCATTTGATCAAACATTTGATCCGGAGTGATTCCGAATTGACTTAATTGTGTCTTTAGTTGCTCAACAGTCATTTTAGCCTGAAAGTCCTCTGACAACTCAAATCTTTTCATAAATACCTTATAACGTTCCATAAGAGATTCCATTCTCTTAATAAACATTATCTTCCCTTCTCTATCAAATTTCCCATAATCAGATCCTATCTTCATAAGGTCTTGATAATCAGTAAAAAGCTTTTTTGCTTCTTCCTGAACAATATCAGACTCAAAAAAACCCATGATTATATTCCTCCCTTACAACCTTGAGATATATTGCTAATAATGACTTGATAAAAGTTTGTCATCTGATTAAGTGTTTCACGCGTAAGACTTTCCTTGTTTTTCATTACCTATTTGCAACAGGTTTGAATAAAAGTTTTACAAATGTTTGATGTTATCTCATCTAACATAACAAAATTAACCATTTCTTAAAAGTGAAATACCACTACCCTGTAGAAATTGTTATTGATACAGACATTAGTAATAGTGGTATACATGTCCCCCAATACCCTTGCCGCTACTGGAGTTAAGCGCATTCACTAGTTATCGCAGTTTTATCACAGATGGCATTCAAGATTATCACACATGCCAATCTCAAAGTGTCACACATAGACTAAGCGCTTATGCCGCCTGAATTTCGCGAAGAGTTTACATAACTGAAATCACAGAAAAATTACAGGTCCTAAGCAGATAGGTATATTGCGTAAAGCAGAGAGGACTCATCAGAGTCTGAAAAGAATCACTCGGATTCAATATTTTTCAAGACAAAAGTCATCTGAAGGGGAAATGCACCACATTCCCTCAAATCATTCTGATATTCAGTGTCTGCCACATCAACATTAAAAACAAAGTCGCCATTTACGAGACTCGCTTTCGCAGGCAGTGGGCAATGTTTTTGCAAGAATGCCCTTATTACAGCAGGGCGATGCACAAGCGAATGGGGCAGTAACTGAATTCCAACACTATTATCAAAACCAGCATAAACTGCACCAATAGGTCGACCGCCAACCTCAACTATGCTCCAGAATCGATAAGGATGATTTACAACAAATTCAAGATGACCTTCAAATGAAGGCGTTTGATTGTGACTAATGGAATACCTCCTTTCAAGAAGAAGTTTATAAAGAAAGAATATATTATCCTCAGTTGGAGGGTCGGAAAGTGGCGTAAATGAAATCACAAGAAATCAAACGAATAGAGCAAAAATCCTTCGTGGGAGGAATCGCTCAGAGAAAAACCAGCGGAAGCAAAAAGACGACTACTTGCAATATTGCCACTTTTAACCTCAGCATAAATGCGGAGGCACTGACATGTATCGCATGTATCGGCAACGAAAGCCCGAGTCCCACATTCGAGCAACAAACGCCCAAACCCTTTCCCTCGGACATAAGGCGACATGTTTATACTAATCTCCCAGTATCCTTTTTTAGAATCAAGCAAATCAAACCTAACCACACCAATAGGAGATTGCTGGGGGTCTCTTATGGGTATACCGACATAAAAGAATCTATCGGGGTTGACAATAGACCGCCTAAACCAAGCATCATGCTCATCCCATGTGACAACTTCCGAATTTCTTGACACCGACCTAGAAACTTCATCATTCCTCCATTCCCAAATACTTCTTGAGTGATGCAAAGATGCCCTTTCAATAAGAAGTTTCTGCTGCAATTCCATTGGTATCTGCGAGGCGATAAATGAAAGATGAGGTCTGAAATAACATAACAAAATTAACTAATTCTTAAAAGAGTAATCTCACTACTCTATAGAAAATGTCATAGATGTAGTTGTCGTGTATGAGTATGCTTTTTTACCTGCAAAAACATTCTTTTTCGCTTCTTTTAGATACTTCTCAATTACGACTAAGTCTGCCTCAGTTGTATTATCTGGGAGTCGTAATTCCAATGTTTTTTGTTTTATGTATTGTTTTATGCGCCTTAATTATAGAATCTGAATCTCTCTAATTCCAGTTATAACTTGATTCTTTAGTATCCCTTTTTACTTAACCGACTTCTGACTCAAAGAAAGACATGATTATATTACCCCCCCCTTATTTTACTAAAACTGTTATGGATTGAGTTCCCCTCTTGCATGTCTAGAAAAGCATAGTTAAATTCTACGCAACTCTTCATGTTTCTGATAGTTGGAATTGACTTCAAAATTGTAAGAGTCCAATAAAAGCCATAACAATTATGGCATGGACTTGCATTAAAGAATTTTTCAAAGATGTAGTAATTACTTGAACTTAAATAACATTTATAACTTCGCATTGAATTAGGGAAGGTGATACCTGCAACTGAAATTTAAAATTTGAATATTATTTATATTTTCTCTTGTTCTATTCTAGATTCCCAGAAACTCATTTCTTAAGATATTAATATTTAATTGATATTATCTTTGAAGAAAACAAGAATATTATAAATTCAACTTCAGATTAAGAAAATTATAGTTTGAAAATAAATCATTTATTGCTATTTAATTAGATATTATGATTTCAAAAAAGATTATATAAATTCTTGGGCAATAAAAAAAATCAAAATAATATAAGGAGTAGTAAGCAAACTGAACTATTTGACACAAGAGATAGTTTTGCCGACCATTCCAAACAAACTAACTTCGTTGTGCAGTCTAGGGAAGAGATTCTTGAATGGAAAAAGAAAATCAATCAATATCAGCAGAACATACTTAAAAATAAAGATAATTCGTTTTTACAAAAATCGATTATTTCAGATCAAGAGAATTCTAAAATTAGAGAAATTAATCCTTTTATATTAGCCAGTAATTCAATTAACTTCTGGAGATCTAAAAAATTAATCAGCAAAAGTTCTGCTATTTATTTTGTAATTGATAATACACAAGATTATCAGATTATTTTATACATTGGAGAAACTTTTTCAGCCGATTCGAGATGGAAGGGAGTTCATGATTGCAAAACCTACATTAATAACTATAAAGAATTACTTTCTGGGCATAACATTAAAAGTCATTTAGATATACGTTTTTTTTTAGATGTCCCCAAAGAGGCCAGGTTAAGGCGTAAATTAGAAAAGCAGCTAATTTATTTATGGTTTCCACCTTTTAATAAGGAGACTAGAAATAAATGGTCCAACACATTCACAAACATTTAAAAACTAGATTAGATTTCAAAAATGCAATTTTCTTTTTTCCAAAAACCCTTAAATACCTGGGATGGCAAGATATTAATATTAGGACTTTTTGAGAAAGATCTAAAAAAACAATTAGAAGACGTTAGCTTTATTGCTGACTCTGAAGCACTACTTAAGAAATTAAAAACAAGAAAGTTCCATGGTGAAAAGGGGGAATCATTTAATCTTGAGTTGATCGATCAGAACATCCAATTGATAAGTTTCATAGGACTAGGAGATAAAAATAACTTTGAAATTATAAATTTGAAGACTGCATTATCAAAATGCATCCGAAGCATTTATGAATATGACAAAAAGATTGGAATAATTCTCCCTTGGAAAGATTTAGGTGAAAAAGGGATATACCTTGCTGCAGAAACCATGAGATTAGCAATATATAAAGACAACAGGTTTAACAGTAAGAAGAATGACAAAACCATTCTTCAAGAAATTGAATTTCTTAATTTAAATAACCCGTCTAATATCTCCTTAAGTGAAACCGAACAGATTTGTGAAGGAGTAGAACTTGCAAGAAGACTTGTTAAGGCTCCGCCAAATAGTCTCACCCCAAAAGAAATGTCAAAGATAGCTTTAGATATTGCAGATAAATATGATTTATCTGGAAAGATACTTGAAAAAAAAGAATGTGAAGAATTAGGAATGGGGGCTTATTTGGCAGTATCAAAGGGTTCAGATCTAGATCCAAAGTTTATACATTTAACTTATAAATCGAGTATGCCAATTAAGCGAAAAATCGCTCTAGTAGGAAAAGGCCTAACTTTTGATTCTGGAGGATACAATTTAAAAGTTGGTGCATCGCAAATAGAAATGATGAAATATGATATGGGTGGCAGTGCGGCAGTTTTAGGAACTGCTAGAGCTATTGGCGCTATAAGACCTAATGGACTAGAGATTCATTTTATTGTTGCTGCTTGCGAAAATATGATTAATGGATCGGCTATCCATCCTGGGGATGTTGTCGAAGCATCAAATGGCAAAACCATCGAAATAAATAATACTGATGCGGAAGGAAGGTTAACGCTTGCTGATGCTTTAACTTATGCTTCTAATTTAAATCCCGATTCTATAGTTGACCTTGCAACATTAACTGGTGCTTGTGTTGTCGCTTTGGGCAATGATGTCGCAGGTCTATGGAGTAACAATGATAAACTTACACAAGAATTATTAAGTTCCGCAAGAGAATCAGGCGAGGGGTTATGGGAAATGCCATTACAAAGATCATATAGAGATGGTCTTAAATCACACATAGCAGACATAAAAAATACTGGTCCCAGAGCAGGAGGATCAATTACAGCAGCTTTATTCTTAGAGGAATTTTTTGATAAAAAGATTAGATGGGCCCATATAGATATTGCTGGTACTTGTTGGACAGAAAAAGATAAAGATATTAATCCATCAGGAGCTACTGGATATGGAGTAAAAACACTTGTAAGATTTTTAAAGAAACTGGAAAGTTAAATTAACTCCAAGGTTGATCTGTACGAGCTTTCGCTCCCCAAAGTTGATCTAATCTTTTGTCTCTTCCGCAAGAAAACCGATAAAATTTATATTTAATTTCATTATTAATTGCAAAATCCTGATGATAATCCTCGGCCATCCAGAACTTATCTTTTACTTTTAATTCAACCTTGATTTTATCCGATTGTACATCTAACTCATGGGATGCAGATATTAAAGCCGATCTAGATTCATCTTCCTCATATATGTCCTCAAAAAAGATTATTGGTCTATATGAATCTCCTCGATCGCAAAATTGCCCATTCCCATCAAGTGGATCAATATTTCTTAAATATCTCCTGAGAATATCTTTTAATTCAAGAACTTTTGAATCATAATCAATTAAAACAACTTCCTGATGGCCTTTGTGATTTTCATAGGTTGGATTATTCAAAGTTCCCCCCGAGTAGCCACTCAACACTGAATTAACCCCAACTACTGATTCCAAATCATGTTCCATGCACCAGAAGCATCCTCCAGCAAGGATTAAATTCTCAGCATAAACATTTTGTGGTGTTATCAAAATGGATAAAAGAATAATTAAAGAAAAAATTTTTTTCATAAAGAGGTAATCTTAATTCAAGAAAGAATTTATTATTTCTTTAGCTGCCCTCTCAACTACTCCTTTTTCACCTAATTGTTTTTTAACCAAAGAATAACCTTTTTTCATCTTTATTTTATCATTCTTTCTTTCTATTAATTGGCATGATTTCTTATAAATTTTATCGACATCAAAATCCTTTTGGACAAATTCAGGAACAATTCTTTTCTTCATTAATAAATTTACTGGCGAAATGTGCTTTACTTTAAAATTAAGAATTTTTCGAGCAATAAATGCAGTAACTCTACTAACTTTATATCCAACTATTTGAGGAATACCATTTAAAGCTATTTCCATATTAACTGTTCCGGATTTACAAAGAGCTAATTTAGATAATGCATAAATATTTTCTTTTTCACTTTCAATATCACATCCGTTAATGACTTTCCCATTAACTTTATATCTATTCAAGGCTTGATCAAATTTTTCGTCAAATTCTTTACGGCAAGAAGGGATATAAACAAAAAGATCAGGATATTTGTTTTGCAATTTGTAAGCAACTTTCATAAAAACTGGCAATAAGTATTTAATCTCTTGTTTTCTTGAAGCGGGCATTATTAAAAGTATGTTCTGTTTTGATTTAAGTTTTAACTTTTTTCTTGCTTCACTTTTTGTGGGCAATTGCCTTGTAAGATCAATCATGGGATGACCTACCCAAGAGACATTTCCTCCTCTTTGTTTATAGAATCTCGCCTCTTCTTTGAAAATTGCAAAAATTTTATCAGAAAACTTTATTAAGTCAGTAGTGCTATTATTCCCTACCCTCCAAGCCCATTCTTGAGGGGCTATGTAATAGTAGATAGGAATAGATATTCTTTCTCTTCTTAATTTTCTACCTATAGCAATGTTAGGCCCCATATAATCAATCAGTATCAAACAATTTGGTTTTGATGAAATTAATTTCTTATAGAAATTCTTTTGTATTTTAAGTGTAGGTAAAACCAAAGGTAGAGCTTCCCAAATGCCAATAGAACTAATAGAGGTTGTATTATGAAAAATATTTACCCCTGCTCTTTCCATTCTTTCTCCTCCGAGTCCTAGAATTTCAATATCAATTGACCTTCTCTTTGCTTCGTTAAAAATTGCAGTTGCTAATAATCCTCCATGTAAATCACCAGAAACTTCTCCAGTACTGATAAATATTTTTTGTTTCATGTATTTCCTATAGGCATTGGTCCTCGTCTATTTTTAGACATTGATTCTTTAACAAATTCACAAAGCTTTTTAGATGCGAAATCCAACTCACCTAACATTACTTTCTCTAAGGACTTAGAGAGAACATTTTCAGATTTAAAAATAGTATTCCAGGTGTCTTGAAGCAGTTTTACATCAAGTTTATTTTTCTCAATCAAACCACTTCTTTTTATACCCACACGATTCAATCCTCTAAGTTTACCTGGGTGTCCCTCAGCCAAGCAAAAAGGTGGGACATCTTTTGCTACCCGAGTCATCCCACCAACCATTGCTAAATAACCAATGTGTACAAATTGATGAATACCCAAACAACCTCCAATAATGGCATAATCATCAATTTTGACGTGTCCAGCTACTTGCACGCTATTCGATAAAACAATACTGTTTCCTAATTCGCAATTATGTCCAATATGAGTGTAGGCCATAAGTAAATTATTGCTTCCAATAATTGTTTTTTCTTCTTCTTCAGTAGCTTTGTTAATGGTTACACATTCTCTAAAGGTATTATTATCACCAATAATCACTTCTGTAGAAGCTCCTTTGTATTTTAAATCTTGAGGATCAAGACCTATAAAAACTTGCGGGTAAATCTTATTATTTTTACCAATAGTCGTTTTCCCTTTAATTACAGAATTAGGTCCGACTTTGGTCCCTTGACCAAGAACTACATTTGAGCCAATTATAGCTCCCTGCTCAATTACAACTCCTGTATGTAATTGAGCGCCTGGTTCTACATATGCGTTTGGATGTATAGAGACTTCGTCTGGACAAGATTTATTGTTTGTATTAATCATCTTAATCTACTAATGAAAATAGCAATTCACCGGAGCAAACAAGCTTGCCATCAACATGGGCTTCACCAATTACTTTCCCAAATCTTTTCCTCTTTATACTAATTAACTCACAAGTTATGACTAATTGATCACCGGGCACTACTGGTTTCCTGAATTTAACATTATTTATTCCTGCAAATACAAATAGACCTTTTGGCAAGTCAGGCATTTGTGCAACTATCAATCCACCAACTTGGGCCATTGATTCAACTATCAAAACTCCTGGCATTAATGGTCTACTAGGAAAATGTCCTTGAAATTGAGGCTCATTAATAGTTATGTTTTTTATTGCTACAGCCTTTTCTCCCGGCACATGCTCTATAACTTTATCTACCAGTGCGAAAGGATATCTATGAGGTAAAAGCCCTAAAATATCTTCTGAGGAAAGTTGTTCGGCATTAATAGGATTTTGTTTGTCCAAAACTTTATACGTAAAATTAATTGTTTAGAGATGAGGCTAATAATGCATTTAAAGAATGTGATCCTTTATAAACAATAATTTGCGCCTTAGGTAACCCTACCAAAGCAAGGTCTCCAATTAAGTCTAGAATCTTATGTCTTATTGGTTCATCATCAAATCTCAATGGTGGATTAACCCAGCTATCACCATCACAAACCAGTGCATTTTCTAAGCTTCCACCTTTAATCAGGCCTATTTCACTTAATTCCTGAAATTGATCCTTGAAGCCAAATGTTCTTGCAGGGGCAATATTTTCTACAAAACTTTTAGGGCTCAAGTCGATAATAAATGTTTGATTGCCAATTGCTTCGTAATCAAAGTCAATAGTTGATATTATCTTTAGTTGACTATGAGGAGTAATTGCAATTATAGAATTTCCCTTATTAAAGATGACTGGGGAACTAATTTCGAACATATAATTCTTAGGCTTCAGAACCTTCTTAATGCCTACCTCTTCAAAAGCTCGCACCCACTGAATTGCAGATCCATCCAAAAGCGGTATTTCTTTACCATCAACCTCAATATGAATATAACTCAATCCACAACCAGCTAGAGATGACAACAAATGTTCAATAGTATATAAATTTCTATTGCCTAACTTAACTGCAGTACATAGCATCGAAGTGCCAATTAAACTTTGATCTAACTTATAAATTTTCTTTGGCCTATCCGAAAAAGAAACGAAATATCCCTCCTCTTGATAGGGAGATATTACTGCCTTTGTTTTCTCTCCACTATGCAATCCTATCCCCTCTCTGGTGATTGGAGAACGCAATGTAAAACATGAATCGTAGTTAGAAGGCCAAGCAAACACTTAAAATTTCCATCCAACACCTAGTGTATATCTAATTTCGCCACTTAAGTCTTGACTCGCGATATCTAATCTAAGTGGACCAATAGGTGTCTTTACTCCAATACCTAATCCAAGGGAAAAGCCTGAGCCTTCTTTTTCTAGAAGCTGACCTGGCTTACCAGGAACATCAGATTGAGAACCTAAGTCCGTACCTGCATCAGCGAATAATGATCCTGAAATCATTCTCCAGACAGGAAATCTATATTCAATTGTTGCTTCTAAAAAACTTCTACTTACTGCAAGATCACATGAACTCCAACCTCTAACTGAAGATGATCCACCCATACAAAATGCCTCGTAAGGAGGAAGTTCACCAATTATAGATCCTGCTTTTAGTTGTATTCCTATTGTTTGGGGGCAACTATTGCTATCTGAATCATCCGATTTACAGCCTTCAGTTAAATTAATTAATCTAGTAGGGATAAACCATGAATAGGAAATTCTCATCCTATTAAAAGTTGGAGAATCATTGCCTAAGGAGATAAATTGTTCAGTCCCAAATCTTAAAACATTTCCAGATGTTGGATTGACGGAGCTATTTAATCTATTACGAGAGGCACTGACCAAGAAACTGATTAAGGTATTTTCTGAAGGGCAACTCCCATCAGGAGATGTATACCCTATACATATTATTTCACTTATGTTTGCTCTAGTTGGCTCTCTTGTAGCAAACGGTCTTTCGTTGCGATCGCTATCCATCATTTTCACTAGCTTAAAATTCATTCCTAATTGAAGTTTCCAAGCTGCATTGCTAAAAGGATCACCTCCATTCAAAGGCCTAATAAATGAAAATCCTCCTCCAAAGTTCTCCAAAACTATTGAAGAAAATGTATCACTGCTATTACTAACTTGATCATCTACTGCATATAAATTACCATTATCTTCACTTTTGAATTCTTGCGGATAGTTTCTACTTAGATAAATGCTTGTCTTAAATGCAGTTCTGTATCGATCTCCTCTAATCCAAGGATCTGCAAGTGCGAAATTATACGTAGTTGAATATTGCCCAAAATTTATATTTAAAGTAGAGGACCAGGATCTTCCAAAAGCATTGGATTCCTGTAAACCTAACTGTGCAAAAATACCTCCAGAATTACTGTATCCTATCCCTCCAGTTAATGACCCAGTCCTTTGTTCACTAATATCAAGTGTAATTATTATTTGCCCTGGGTTGTTAACATCAGGGGCAAGAGAAACTTTTATATCACTAAATAAAGCAGTTCCATAAAGTCTTTTTATATCATTTTCTAAAGTTATTCTATTAAAAACAGCTCCTGAAATTGTTTGCAATTCTCTTCGTATCACCCAATCTTTGGTTTTACCACTTCTTATCGTTTCATCAGGGCCAATAAAGCGTAATTCAACATTAGAAACGATGCCTTCATCAATTCTTAATTCAACAAGTCCATCACTTGATATTCTCTCTGGACTATTAACCCTTGACAAAGAATATCCTCTTTCCTCATACCATTGCTTGATTAAATTCATTCTTTCCTGCAATTCATTTAAATTTAAAGTCATTCCATAGTATTCATTAAAAATTTCATTAATGTAATCTTTCGGAATAACTACGCTCTCTGGATTTATTTGTACTTCTTGTAAAATTGGATTGGGAACAATAATAACGATAAGCTTCACACCTAGAGGACCATCTTCAAATTTAATTTGAACCCCAGAGAACCAACCACTTGAATAAATTGAGTTCAAATCCTTTGATACCATATCGTTATTAACAGCTGTTCCTGGTTTTATTAACATCGAATCATAAGCTGCTAATTCTAGTTTTCTTCCTTCAGGATGTTCCTCCCAACCCTCAATCACAATTTCCGAAATTAAAACACTCGGATTTTCTTCATCTCCGTCATTTTGAGCCAGGTTTAGTTGCTGAAAGCTATTTGAATTAGTAGTTTTAAAGCTAGATTCTTCAATATCAATTAGATCTTCAAGTTGAGGATTATTGATAATTAAACTATTTTCTTCCCGATCATTATTAGATGCAAGTGCATATCTAGCACTTAGCTCTCCATTATTAGAGACAAAAATCAAGGAAATGAAACCTAAACTTGTAAATAATCTTTTAACTCTAATTTGTTGATTTTTCATAATGATTTCTATCAAAATAGATAATAGTGATATTTAGGTTGAGCTATTAAAATGATTAATTCTTTTGTTGATTTCACTATATGCATTAATCAAGCCTCCTAAATCATTTCTAAATCTATCTTTATCAAGACTTTTCATTTTAACATTCTTTGCCTTCATATCCCACAACCTACAATTATCTGGACTAAATTCATCAGCCAGGACTATTTCTTTATTTTTATTCCATCCAAATTCAAGCTTAAAATCAATTAGATCAAGCTTAAGATTTAAAAAATACTCTTTTAATAGTTTATTTATCAAGAAAGTGAGATCTTCTAAATATTTTAGTTCTTCAAATTTTAATATCCCCATTAAACTAATTCTATCTCTAGTCAATAAAGGATCATTTAAACTATCGTTCTTTAAATAAAAGTCAATCAATGGGTCTTTCAATACTGTTCCTGGCAAAAAAGTAGTTTGCTTACATATAGATCCATAGGCTGTATTTCTCAGAACAACTTCAATAGGAATAATTTCAATTTTCTGGGCGATTATTGATTTTTCATCTATTCTCTCAAGAAAATGTGTTGGTATTTTGTTTTCTATTAAATATTTAAAGATACTTGTACTAATAGAACAGTTAAGTATGCCTTTCCCCTCAAATTTTGCTTTTTTAGCTGCATTAAATGCCGTTGCATCATCTTTGAATTCAATTATAACTTTATCTAGATCTTCATGAGCAAATATTTTTTTTGCCTTCCCTTCATAAATTAGTTTGCCTTTTATATTCATAGAAAAAATTTTTTTAATTAAAAAAACATAGAATATAGTTAGATTAACTATATATTAATCTTTCTCAAAAACAATTCTCAGATTTTCAAACCCAAATTCATGAACTTAAATTCAGCTAATAACAAAACACTTGAGAATGTAGCAATTATTGGAAATGGAGGGAGAGAGAACGCCTTAGCCTGGGCCATACAAAAAAATGATGCTATACAAAAAGTCTATCTGATTCCTGGTAATGGAGGTTCCTCCTCAATAAATAAATGTAAGACCATTGACCTGGATTATTCAGATACAGATACTCTTTTAAATAAATTATCTGAATTAGAAATTGATTTAGTTGTGATAGGATCAGAAATCCCTTTAGGAATGGGCCTAGGAAATATCTTGAGAGATAGAAATTTCTTGGTTTTTGGGCCAAATAAAGATGGGGCAAAACTTGAATCCAGTAAGTCATGGGCAAAGAGTTTCATGAGAGATGCAAATATACCAACTGCTAACTTCTGGAGAGTAACATCCATCGATGATTCTACAAATATAATAAATTCCAACAAGAATCCATTGGTTGTAAAGGCTGATGGACTAGCCTCTGGTAAGGGAGTATTTATTCCAGAGACAAAAGAAGAAACTGCTGCCATAACGAGAGACATTTTAAAAGGAAGATTTGGAGAGGCAGGCAAAGTTGTGGTACTTGAAGAAAAAATTAATGGTCCAGAAATTTCAGTATTTGCACTCTGTGACGGAGAAAAATATATTTTGCTTCCTACAGCCCAAGATCACAAACGTGTAGGAGAAGGAGATAAAGGTTTAAATACTGGCGGAATGGGCGCATACTCTCCAACACCGTTAATCTCAAACAATGAATTAATGGAAATCTGCAAGATAATAGTTGAACCAACTATCAAAGAATTAAAGAAAAGAAAAATTAACTACAAAGGAGTTTTATATTTTGGGCTAATGATCACAGATGATGGTCCAAAAGTTATAGAATATAATTGTCGTTTTGGTGATCCTGAATGTCAAACAATTATGCCCTTGATGGACAAAGAGTTTGTGAATCTTCTTTATAAATGTGCAATGGGAACTCTTAAAGGCGATGAAAAGATTTTAAAGAATAACAAATGTAGCGGATGTGTCATAGCAACCTCAAAAGGTTATCCTCTTGATTACGAAATTGGATTTCCAATCAAAATTAATGATACTAAATCAAAAGATATGCAAGTTTTTCATTCAGGAACAACTTTAAATAATAATGGTGAATTATTAACCAATGGAGGAAGAGTTCTAAGTGTTGTTTGTCAGGGAAACAGTTTTGATGAGGCTTTCGAGAAAGCTTATTCAACTATAAATGATATTTCATTTAAAGGGATTTTCTACAGGAAAGACATAGGTCATCAAGTAAGAAACATCAAAAAGGAAATAAATAAATAAATAAATAAATAAATGGAAAAAAAAGACCAGATCCTCAATAAAGAGAACATCTTTGAAGTAGAGGAAATAGATAATGACTTAGAAAGTAAATACATGTGGGAAAGAATCATTAAGTGGTGGAGCGGATTTAGTCTCAGAACAAAGTTACTTGCTATTGCAACACTTGTTGTTAGTTTATTGATGACAGGTATTACCTTCTTTGCTCTTAACAGCATTCAAAGAGATGCAGGAATGAACGATACAAGATATGCGAGAGATCTAGGTCTATTACTTTCTGGAAATGTTACTGAATTAGTTGCTAATAATCAAAAAAATGAGATATCCAATGTTGCAGAGAAGTTTTGGAGATCAAGTCGAAATTTGCGCTATATTTTCTTTACTGATGCTGAAGATATTGTTCAACTAGGTATTCCTATAAGTGCCACTCCTTCAAGTTCAAACAACCAGTTTCAACTAACTAGAAAGCTTAAATTACCTACGGAATTAAAAAAAAGACCTCAATTCCCTTTAGTAAGACAACACTCTACCCCTCAAGGCCAAGTTACTGATGTATTTGTTCCTATGTTATGGAAAGGAGAATACTTGGGCACACTTGCCTTAGGTGTAACACCCAATAAAAAAGCACTTGCAAGTGCAGCTCTAACAAGAGAAGTAACCGTTGCAGTTTTCATATCAATATGGGTATTAGTTATTTTGGGTGCAGTCTTTAATGCTCTTACAATTACTAGACCAGTAAGAGAATTAGTTAGAGGTGTTAGAGAGATATCGCAAGGAAATTTCAAATCAAGGGTTTCTTTACCAATGACTGGTGAGTTAGGGGAGTTATTAACTTGTTTCAACAAAATGGCATCTCAATTAGAAAATTATGATGAGGCAAATATTGAAGAACTAAAAGCTGCACAGACAAAACAACAATCTCTCATCGCTACAATGGCCGATGGTGCAATATTACTAGACTCTCAGGGTAAAATTGTACTTACAAATCCTACAGCTAAAAGAATATTTAGATGGGAGGGGAGATATTTAGAAGGTAAAGACTTTTTAAATCAGATACCAGAAATCCTCTCAAACGATCTGCATACCACTATTGAATCGATATTAAAAAAGGAGAAAGAAACCGATGATATTAGATGTAGCGTAGGAGAGCCTCCCCGTACTTTAAGAATCGTTTTACAATCAGTTCTAGATACGAACAAAGTCGAGTTAAAAGGTATTGCAGTAACTGTTCAGGATTTAACAAGGGAAGTAGAACTTAATGCTGCTCAAAATAGATTTATTAGTAATGTTTCACATGAACTAAGAACGCCCCTATTTAATATCAAAAGCTATGTAGAAACACTCTATGATTTAAAAGACCAATTATCGAATGAAGAGCAACTTGATTTCTTGAGTATTGCCAATTCAGAAACAGATAGATTAACTAGATTAGTTAATGATGTTCTTGATTTATCTAGGTTAGAGTCAGGCAAAATCATACAACTTGAATCCATTGATATAAAACCTGCAATAGAGCAAACATTAAGGAATTATAGATTGAATGCCACAGAAAAGAATGTATCTCTGGCTAAAGACATAGAAGATACAATACCTTTAATTCTGGGTAATTGGGATTTATTACTTCAAGTCTTCGATAATTTATTGGGCAATGGATTGAAGTTTAGTGCTAAAGGGAGCACATTGATGATTAGAGCTTATACTTGGCCCGATTCATGTCCTGCTTTTCCTCTAAATAATAAGAATCAAAATGCTCCCCAATGTGAATTAGTTTCCCCGCTACCAAAAGTTAGAATTGAAATTGCAGATACTGGTTCAGGTATTTCTCAGACTGATCAAGAGAAAATATTTGACAGATTTTACAGAGTTGAAAATGCAGTACATACTGAACAAGGAACTGGTTTAGGTTTATCAATAGTGCGTGGAATAATAGAGAAGCATGGTGCTGAGATCAGGATGGCTAGTGAACTCGGAACTGGTACTACCTTTTGGTTTGACTTACCTCTAGAACAATCTGATAAAGATGAGATTCTTATCCAGTCAATCAATACAGAAAGTAATACCTCTATACCTCAAATAGAAGAATTAATTTAACCCTTTTCAATCCCTTTAAAAACATTTGGGATATTATCATCAGCAATCACTCTATGGGGTGCACCACTAAATATTTGTTCAAAATTAGAAAAAGAATCTTTTATTTCAGGGCCATCACTTGTGATAATAAATTCTCTTATGCGCTTATCGTGCCATGAGCCTCTCATTTTAAATACATTTAATGCTCGTGCCATTTCACCTTTTATTTCGACATATTGCAATAACAAAATAGTATCAGTAATTGTAGAAATATGAGAATCTGTAATTGAGTGACTTCCCATAAATTCTTCTGCAGTATTTGTAAAGAATCCGGCAATCTCTTCTTGCTTTGCATAACCAGTAACGCCTATTACAAATTGCCTGAAAGCATTCAAACTAACTCCCCTTGCCAGTGCCGAAAGAGAATCAATTGCCATCCTTGATGGCTTAAACTGATTGATTTGTGTTTTTATAATTTGCAAGTGATCTTCTAATCCAGTTGATTCTGGATACGCGCAAATAATTTTTAGTAAGCCATCCGCTTCCATTTTTTCAAAATCTATTCCCCAACTTGTCGCATTCCTGAGTAATTGTGCCCTTGATTCTTCATATGCAAAAAGAATTGCTCTCTCTTTATTCTTATAGGCATCTTCAATAAACTTAGAAACAAGCATAGTCTTGCCTGTTCCAGTTGCACCAGTTGCCAAAATAATTGAATCTTGGAAATATCCCCCACCACACATTTCATCAAGATCTTTTACTCCTGAACTAATTCTGACATTTGATGATCTTTGAGTTAATCGCATAGCCCCCAAAGGGAACACACTTATTCCCTCTTCACCCATAGTGAAAGGAAATTCACCTTTCATGTGAACAGTCCCTCTAAGTTTAAGAACTTCTAAAGTTCTTCGTCTTTTTTCTGATTCGAGGACATTTCTTAACAAGACTACATTGTCAGAAACAAACTCTTCAACTCCATAACGAGCAATTGGTCCATAGTCATCTACTCTTTCGGTTGTCATAACTGTAGTTACACCTATTTCTTTCAATCTTGCGATTAATCTAAAGATCTCTCTCCTTACTACATAAATTGCATCATATTGTTGGAAAACGGCAGTAATTGAATCAATGGCAACTCTTTTCGCTTTGTATTTCCTAATTGCATAACTTATCCTTTCAATTAACCCTGAAAGATCGAAATTGCCAGCAACATCTTGACCATCAGGATCAGGAGATGCATCTAGAATAAAAAGTTTATTTTGATCTATAAGTTCCTGTAAATCCCAACCAAAACTAGCTGCATTTCTAATGATATCTAGAGGAGACTCTTCAAAAGTGACAAAAATACCAGGTTCATCAAAATTAAAGATTCCGTGATGCAAATATTGTAATGAGAAAACAGTTTTCCCTGTGCCTGATGTACCACTAACTAAAGTACTTCTAGAAGTGGGCAATCCTCCCCTACAGACATCATCAAACCCCTCAATTCCCGTTGGTAATTTCTGGACTTGCATTTTTGTTGAGCTATTTTGTTTTTTATCTTTCATGACTTTCAGAATTAAAAATAACTATACCTACAGTGTTTAAACACTATTACTTAATTTATTATATGCAATTTAGCTAGTTTTTATCTTTTAAGAACTAAAGTCTGATTCTTTTAATTCATCAAATAATAAATCTAGACCGATAAGAACCTTCTCTCTATCTGATAAGTCTCCGATAATTTTCCTTACTGGTGGTGGTAAGATCTTAGAAAGAGTTGGTGTAGCTAAGATTTTATCTTCTTCTGCTAATTGAGGATTTTTTAAAACATCAATTACCTTCAAAGCATAAACGCCTTTAAACTCAGTATCTAAAATTTCTTTTAGAGTATTTAACGCTCTCATTGAATTCGGAGTATTGCCCGCCACATAAAGCTTAAGAATATATGTTTTCATAGCAACCATTATAAAACCCTCAAATATTCTGTATTTATTCTAATGATGCCTTGACTAATTACACATATTAATTAGAAAATAATATTAACTTAATTGATTACATAACGGCATAATCAAACTTTCTAAGATTTGAGCCTTAATGTGTCTTAATAAATATGGCTACTACAACAAAATCATCTAAATCATCCGAAAAGGATGATAATTCATTTGCAATTGCAGAAACATCAGGCAAACAGGTTCTATTTGAGGTCAATCGATATTATGACCTTGATAGAATGGATTTAAAGGAGAAGGATAAAATTACTCTAGATAATATCTTACTCGTTAAAGAAAAAGATAAAATATCAATTGGCCAACCATATGTTAAAAACGCCAAGATTGAATTAGAGGTTATTTCTCATAAAAGAGATAAAAAAATCATAGTTTATAAAATGCGTCCCAAGAAAAAAACAAGGAGAAAAATGGGCCATAGACAAGAATTAACAAGAGTTATGGTAAAATCAATATCAATAACAAAAGGCACGTCAAAAACTACAACTCCTAAAGAGAGTTCTAAAAAAATGCCTACTACAACTCCTAAAAAGAGTTCTAAAAAAACTACTACTACATCTTCTAAAAGTTCTTAATTACAATTTTCATAATGGCTCACAAAAAAGGTACTGGATCAACACGAAATGGAAGAGATTCAAACTCCAAAAGACTTGGAGTTAAAGCTTATGGGGGAGAGAAAGTAACAGCAGGTTCCATCTTAATAAGACAAAGAGGAACATCATTTCTTCCTGGTGTAAATGTAGGAAGAGGTAAGGATGATACTCTATTTGCATTAAAAGATGGGATGGTTAGTTTTGATAGTATTAAAAGAAACCTAAGGAACAGAAAAAGAATAAATATTGTTGCTTAATTATATTTATTTTTCCTATATGTCCTTGTTGTAATTAACAGAGGATGAAAAATCTCTATGTATTTAGTTTGTAGCACATTAAAAAACTTCTCAACGATTTTAATGTCGTCTACATGAAATGGATATTCATTATTATCACCTTTATAAAAGTACCAGTTTAATACCGCAATAGAATTAGGTCCCATCCTTTCATAAAAGATATCTAATTGAGCTGACGGATCAGATAAATGTTCTAAAACATCAAGGCAAATGATGGTATCAAATTTATCTAAACAAACCTCTTGAATAGATTTATAAAAAGATATTTTCTTATCTAATCCTAGTTTCTTAGCTCTGAACTGAACAAAGTTTCTATTAGTTTCATTAATATCCACAAAATATACATGTTTGACATTATCAGACATAGCATTTGCTAGAGAATGTGTTCCAATCCCACCGCCAAAATCAATTACATTACCTTTAGAAAAGATCTCCTGTAATTTCAAGGTATTAGAAATATAATCTTTGCTAGAAATATGCCAGGCTGCTAACTCAGCCAAATGGATATCCCCAACAATATTCTCATAAAAATCAGCGCAATTAATTGTGTTATCTCCAGGATGTAAATTAGCTAATTCTTTTTTTGCATTTTTTAAAAATTCATCTAAATCAGTTAACTTTATAGGTAGAAACTCTGATAAATGGATTCTCAAATCGTATGCGGATGCAAGAAATTCATTAATAAGATTTGTTTTACTCAATTTCTAATTAATACCTAATTTAATTAATACCTAATTTAATTAATACCTAATAAAATAATAAAATAAAGATTAACTATAAAAAAAAGCTTAAAAATTAATATGAATAATGTTAATGGTTTTTTAATCCTAGACAAGATGAAAGGGTGCACCTCTCATGATTGTGTAAATCAAATAAGGAAATTATTCAAGACTAAAAAGGTTGGCCATTCAGGGACATTAGATCCTCAAGTTGATGGGGTTCTCCCTATAGCTATTGGCAAAGCGACAAGACTTATTCAGTATCTATGTCAAGAGAAGACTTACATGGGTACTATAAAACTTGGAATTAGAACAGTAACTGATGATATATATGGAGAAATAATAGCTGAAAAAGAATGGCCTAATTTAAGCCATGCAGAGCTTAACGAATATCTAAATGATTTCAGAGGAACTATCAGTCAAATACCACCTAAAGTATCTAGTGTGCATATTAATGGCGATAGGGCATACAAGAAATTACTAAAAAACGAAGATTTCGTATTAAACGCAAAAGAAGTAACAATAAAAAAGCTAGTACTCCAAAATTGGGATCAAATTAATGGGAAAATCGATTTAATGATTACCTGTTCATCAGGTACATATATAAGATCTTTAGCAAGAGACCTTGGATTAGCATTAAATTCTGAAGGTTGCTTATTTAACTTGCGCAGAATAAAAGCTTCTGGTTTTTCTGAAAGCAGTTCATACACTATTTCGGATTTAGAGAAAGCTGGAAATAATATTGTTAAATCTGTTATTCCAATAAAAAGAGCACTTCAACATATCCCAGAAATCATCTTAAGCACTGAAGAGGATATTTATTTCTGGAAAACGGGTAGAAGAATTCCAATAAAGGATCCAAATTTTCTAACAAAAGAACTTAATCATTCAAATAATATTTTTCAAGTTCTAGATAGCCAAAATGATCTTATGGGGATAGGAAATGTTAATTTACATCATGAAAAATTCTTACAGCCAAAACTTGTCCTAAATGCAATTTGAAGTTAAATATAACTTTCATCAAAAGGTTTAATTTCAACTCCAGTATAGAAATACTCAAGAATTTCATTAGCTTTATAACCTGCTTTAGCCATAAATTTTGCTCCCCATTGACTCATTCCTACTCCATGTCCAGATCCCATGCCTTTTATAAGAAGTACAGTTTTATTATTGCTTTTCACAAATTTGAAGCGAAATAAAGTACTTTTAAGATCTAATTTTTTTCTTAATTCTGTTCCTTTCATTAACATTGACCCATAATTACCAAAAATCTCAACTTTCTTAATCCTTCCACTACCGGACAACTCTAATATTTGGATTTGCTTAATACCTCCAATTTTAGGAAATAATTCTTCTAAATCTGTTTCTAAGAAAATCTTCTTCCAATTTCTCTTAGGATTATTTGTATCAAAATCTTTAACACTTACCAAGTAGGGAAGCTCATTATCCCAAACATCCTCACTATTTTCAGTCATACCTCCAGAACTACTATGAAACAATGCATTTATTAATTTCTTATTGTGAAGAATAACCATTGACCTAGTTCTCCTAACTGCTTTTCTTGTGTTATCAGTTTCAGATTCCAAACCGTTATATACTTGATCATTTTTAGTAGAATCTATATCGTATAAGTCATTATTCTTTTTCTTCAAAGCATAAGTTCTTGAAGCTATTGCTTGAGCCTTCAAAGCCTCTATAGGCCATTTGTATGGCATTTCTGATCCAACAACACTACTTAAATATTCCTCAACACCTAAAACATTCACGGCGTAAATTCCATTCTCCAAAGAAGTAACGTTTATTTTCCCAGAGAATCTTTTACCACCGACCCAAATACCTTTCTTATCTGAAGACCGCACTTCAAATCCTTCTGTATTATCTAACTCATACAACTTTGTTTTATCTTTATCAAAAAACAATATAGTTTTTGTATCATTTTTTTTTACTGTGATACCTTTTACTCTCTTATTAGCAAACATATCACCTTTAACTATCAAAGGTATTGTCTTATCTGATCTAATTCTCAGAAAATTATCTTTTAATATTAATACTCGCATTTCAGGTTCAGCTAAAGCTTGCACTTTACTCTGAAGTGTCGGTAGAAATAATATGGATATTAATAATAAGGAAAGCAGAAATTTTGTAATTTTATGATTCACTTTGTTGTAGAAACAAATTTTGGGTTTGCCATACTTTGCCGTAAAGTATAGATTTAATCTAGACATAAAATACACTAATATTTGAAAAAGTGAATATAACTTTCCTTGGAACCAGTTCAGGAGTTCCAACATTAACAAGAAATGTTTCTTCATTAGCACTAAAGCTCCCTCAAAAGTCTGATATATGGCTTTTTGATTGTGGAGAAGGCACTCAGCACCAACTTATGAAGAGTAAACTAAAATCCTCTCAAATTAAAAAGATCTTCATAACACATATGCATGGCGACCATATCTATGGTTTACCAGGTTTATTGGCTACTTTAGGTCTTTCAGGGAATAGTAATGGGATTGAACTTTATGGACCTTCTGATCTAAAAGAATTTGTAATTTCTGCCTTAAAAAATAGTTATTGCAAGCTATCTTTTCCACTAAATTTTTTCAAAGTAGAAGACTATGCCTCAACAAATGAACATCTATACGAAGATAATCAAATAAAAGTTAAATGCGCTAGCCTAAAACATAGACTTCCTGCTTTTGGATATAGAGTAAGTGAAAAAGATAAGCCGGGAAGATTCAATATTGAGAAAGCTAGAAAATTTAAAATACCCCCAGGACCAATATATGCAAAATTGCAATCTGGTCAAATGATCACACTTGATGACGGAAGAACCTTTAACGGTTCTGAATTCTGTGGAAAGTCTAGAAAAGGTAGAAGCTTTGTTTATTGCACAGATACCATTTTTAGCGATTCAGCCATAAAACTCTCAGAAAATGCAGATTTATTAGTCCATGAGTCCACTTTTTCAGAAAAAGATGAAAGTATGGCTTACGAAAAATTACATTCAACAACAATAATGGCAGCTAAGACTGCTTTACTGTCAAACACCAGAAAACTAATCCTTACGCACCTAAGCCCTAGGTATACACCCAAGAGCTCAATCAGGCCAAGCGATTTACTAGAAGAAGCCAAAAATATATTCCCAAATACATTCTTGGCATCTGATTTTTTCACAACAGAAATTGAATGAACTGCAACAGTTCGTGAGAAGAAGTCTCTTATACGGCCAACCCATGAAATAATATTCATATGGTTTTTATTAATTTGATGTCGATCGAAATGGTTTCTCTTTTTTCGTTCCTTAAAAAGTCTTTTACAAGGCTTCTTATTCTTCCTTTGATGTTAGGTCTAATTTTAATTCCAACATCCGCATATGCCCTTTATCCAAGTGATCCTTCGTCAGTAGACGGTCTAAAGGGTGATCTTCATGGTAAAGATCTTCAAAATACTGAATACGTAAAGTATGATTTATCTAGCATGGATCTAGGAGAAGCTAATCTTGAAGGTGCTTATTTCAGTGTCACAACTGCAAAAAACGCTAGTTTCAAAGGTGCAAATATGAGTAATATCATTGCATATGCTGTACGCTTTGATAATGCTGATTTAACAGATAGCGACTTCTCTAATGGAGAACTTCTAAAAAGTGTTTTTGACGGTGCTCAAATAGATGGGGCAGATTTCACAGATGCTAATTTAGACTTAGACCAAAGAAAATCCTTGTGCTCCAGAGCATCAGGCACTAATCCAACAACTGGAGTTGACACTTTCGAAAGTCTTCAATGTAATGGATTAGCTGGATATACTCCTCCAACACCTAAAGCTTAATATTTACTACCTTAACTTTTTGAAGGTACTACATTACCAGGCTCCTTTGAGCCTGGTTTTTTGCTATACCACCATTCCTGTATTTCTGTTGAAAATTTCTCAGAAAAAAAAGTTATAACAGTATTTACAGGTTTAGAGCCTGGTTCTAATATTTCCACAGAATATGAAGGACATCTTCGAGAAGCCATATCTGCAACAAACCTTGCACCTATTCTTCTCCAACTAGGTTCTTTACTCCTCCATGCGATCCTAGAACAAGGCCATGGCAACTCTTCTCTATCATAAAGCCTACAACAAGGTCCAATTATCTTATAACTATATTGACCCCCAATACTTGACTTAATAGAACCATATTTAATAAATTCATAATCACTCATATTGATAAAAAAAAATGCCACCTTAAATAGAGGGTGGCAGAAAAGATTTAAACTAACAACAAAATTCAGTTGTTTTTGATAATTTGATTATCGATTTAGTAAAGTTCTTCCTCAGCATGAGTAGTTATTGTGACATCAGATGTGGGATATGCAACACAAGTAAGAACAAAGCCAGATTCAAGCTGATCATCGTCTAAGAAACTTTGGTCTGACTGATCTACTGTTCCAGATGTAATTTTTCCTGCACAGGTTGAACAGGCACCAGCTCTGCAAGAATAAGGGAGATCAATTCCCTGCTCCTCAGCAGCATCAAGAATATATTGATCATCAGGTACTTCAATTGTTGAATTGATACCTTCACTCTCACTGATGAGTGTAACTTTGTAAGAAGACATTTGGAAAAAAAATTGTTGGTAAAAAAAAATACCTTTATAAATACTTTTTTAACACTGATTGAGTCAATTTGGGTGATAAGTTAGTAAAAAATGAAACAATACAATGTGTTTTACCATAAATATAAGAAAAACTTATGTATTTCTTATTCTATGGTATCTGTCTTGCGACAATACATATCCAATCATTTTTTGATGATACATCAACTACCTCAAAATTATTTAAATTTAATAATTTTATAATTTCGTCTTTTTGAGAATTTATTATCCCGCTCAGAATTAATTTGCCTTCCTTAGAAAGAACGTTATTCAAATAAGGGATTATCTTTAGAATTACTTCAGCAAGAATATTACATAAAATATAATCAAAGTTGCTAAAGGTATATTCTTTTAGTAATTCGAGAAATTCACCTTCGTAAATTTTAAGGTCAGTCATACTACCAAAATTTAATATGAAATTCTCTGCAGTTGAATTACAAGCTAGATAATCAGAATCTAAAGCATATAAACTTTTAGCACCCAACAACTTAGAAGCAATAGTTAAAATTCCACTACCTGAACCAACGTCTAAGATCTTCTTTTTATCAAATTCATTTAGTTCAATTTGCTCTAAGCAAAGAGATGTTGAGGGATGACTTCCAGTACCAAAAGCTGCTCCAGGATCAATTTTGATAACCAATTTATTACAAAATTCTTTTGGTAATTCCATCCAGCATGGAAGAACAACTAAATTATTTCCAATTTGAGAAGGGCCCCAATATTCTTTCCAAGCTTCAGTCCAATCTTCTTCTTTAATTAAATCCCAGGAAAAACTCAGATTAGTTAAATACTTTTCTTTTAGGAAATCTGATAATTTACCTTCTAATAAGATTCTTTTTTCTTTATTCCACTTTTCTTTAGGCAACCATATATCTAGTAAGAATTTCTCTTTTTCAGCTATTTTTGTATTAAAGGCAAAACTAAATATTTTTAATTCATGTAATTTCCATATAATTAAATCTTCAAGTTCTTTCTCTAATTCAACACTAAATTTCCACCAAGCTTTAATTAACATATAAGTTTAAAGTCATAAAGTTACTGGATTTGCGCTAGTGATTCCTTCTACTTTAAGTATAGATGTAAGTAGATTGGATGGAATAGGATCATCAATACTTAAAACCATTACAGCTTCTCCTCTTACAATCTTTCTACCTACTTGCATAGATGCAATGTTAACATTATGATCCCCAAGTAAAGAACCTAATTTTCCAATAATCCCAGGCATATCTCTATGCCTTGTAACTAACATGAATCTGCTTGGAGATACGTTAACTGGGTATTGATCTATACTAATAATTCTTAATTCACCATCAGCAAAAATACTTCCAGCAACACTATTCTCCCCTTTATCTCCATAGGTTGTAAGCTGTAGCAATCCACTTGCAAACTCTGGTCTAGACTCGTCCTTATTCTCGATTACACTTATCCCCCTAGATTCAGCTTCTATAGAAGCATTAACATAATTTATTCTATCTCCTAATGCCTTAGATAAAAGCCCTTTTAGACTTGCAATAATAAGAGGCTTGGAGGGATGTTGAACAAATTCTCCTTGCAGTTTAAGTTCCAACTTATTTATGTTACCACCAGAAAGTTGCGTTATGAGGAGTCCTAATGTTTCAGCAAGTTGCAAATGTGGCTTAAGACTATCCATAATATCTGGACTTAATCCAGGTATATTTACAGCTGTCCTAGCCGAAAGGCCCAAAAGAACATCTCTTATCTGTTCTGCTACATCGACAGCTACATTTTCTTGGGCCTCTTTAGTAGAGGCACCTAGATGAGGAGTGAGAATTAGATTTTCTTTAATTTGCAACAGAGGAGATTTTGGATTTAGAGGTTCCTCTGAAAAAACATCAATTGCCGCACCACCAATTACTGAATTCTCAAGAGCATCAGCCAATGCACTTTCATCAATTATCCCTCCCCTCGCACAATTTATTAACTTAGCTTCATTTTTCATTGACTTAAGGATATTAATATCTACCAAATTTTCTGTTTCAGGTGTTCTTGGCAAATGAAGAGTAACATAATCAGACTCTTTAAACAAAACCTCCAATTCTGATAATCTTACTTGTAATTGCAATGCCCTTTCATTGGATACAAATGGATCGTATCCAACCACATCCATTCCAAGAGCATTAGCTACCTTTGCAACATGGGTACCTATTTTACCAAGACCTACTACACCCAATTTCTTTTTGAATAATTCATTCCCCACAAAATTCTTTCTTTCCCATTTACCAGAAATGGTACTGCTGTGAGCAATCGGAATATTTCGTGATAAAGCTAACATCATCGCAATAGTATGCTCAGCTGCAGCTATGGTGTTACCTCCAGGAGAATTAACCACAAGGACTCCCTTTTGCGTAGCGGCTTTTACATCTACATTATCAACACCAACACCTGCTCTTCCAATTATTCTTAATTTCTTTGAAGAATTAATAATTTTCTCCGTTACTTGCGTACCAGAGCGTATCATTAGAGCATCATAATCTTTAATGATTTCAGCCAAATCCGCATCAGATATACCTATTTTCTGATCGACTTGTGCGACTTGGGAAAGAATATCAATTCCGGATTGATCTATTGGATCAGTAATTAGAACTTTGGTCATTGAAGATTTGTTCTTTAATTATCTACTTTACTTATCTATAGTAAATAGATCTTGATTTATTAAATTCAATCAAGAAATCAACATTTGAGGTTTAAAATTTGACTAAATGCATTTTGATATTTGAAGAGTTTCAAAATTGTTTAAATCTTATTCAAAAGTTCGAAGAAAAATCAATTTCAGTTTCCGAAGCTACTGTAGTTTCTCCTGCAGTAAAAAATATAACTGCCGAACAAAGGTCATTGATTAAAGAAAATGAGAAAGTCACAAAAGTTGAACCAATAGATAAAGTGAGAACCCTGAATCCAAAATTAGATCGTGCAATAAGACAGAGGAGCATGATGATATGGCTTATGCCTTTTGGCTTTATAGCTGGTCTGACATTTTCTAAAATGACAAATCTATCGACTTTTTCTTTTATCGGATTAAATAAATTAGGTGAATCACTACTAGGTGGAATATTGGGTATGGCTTCGGGTTACATGGGGAGTTTTTTTTCTGCTGCGAGTATAAATATAAATAGAAATAAGGAAATACGATCCATCCTAAATTACAATAAAAACGGCAAGTGGCTTATTTTAATAGAAAATCAAGTAGGACTTGAAATGCCTTGGCTAATAATTAAGGAATCAGAAGCTATCGAAATGATTATTCTGGAAAATTAGATGATTGATATTAAAGACTTTAAAATCAGTCATACTTATAAAAAGGAATTAGAAGAACTGATTAAGGTTTCAAACTTAGCATTAAAGAACTGGGATATTAATTGGACTAATTTTCTACAAAATTATATCTTTGAAGAAATATCTATCCAATTAAAGAATCTAAGCGATATTTCTTTTTTTGTTTTTGGAGGGTATGAGAATCCAAGCAGAATTAAAGTTGCTTGCTTTAGAACATCTCTTGCTCCATCTTCAAAAGATTTAATCAACTCATTCCCAGGAGAAGGTATTGATATTAGAGGTAATTTCTTATTTGATAATGCAAATCAAACTGATTTTCGAAACTTCATAATGCGATTCAATTTAAAAGAAAATGAAATTGGAGATATTTGGACATTGGGAGATAAGGGTGCTCAAGGGATTATTTCAAAGAACAGTTTAAATTTAATTAAAAATGAACCATACTTCTTAAGAGATGTAAAAACCAATTTCAAAATAGTTAGATTAGACGAGCTAAAAACTCCAATCATAAGAACTAAGAAGTTAATCAATACTGTAGAGGCATCTGTCCGATTAGATGCAATAGCATCAGCAGGTTTTAGAATATCCAGAAATAAAATATGTGATCGAATTAAGAATGGTCTACTAATCTTAAATGGGGAGAAAGTTAATAAATCTACTATTTCCTTAAAAGTTGGAGACAAAATAATACTTGAGAACAAGGGCTTTGTTGAAATATTAGAAATGGAGAAAACTAAAAGGGAACGATGGAAAATTAAATTAATTAAAAAATGAATCCATGAACTGCTATTTTATATAAAGCACATATTACTTTTTGGATTATTAAAGACAAGGGCGATTAGCTCAGAGGTAGAGCACTACCTTGACACGGTAGGGGTCACTGGTTCAATTCCAGTATCGCCCATTATAAAATTGAAAGAATTGATAACTATATTTACGCCATCCTATTCCACGAACAAATATTTATTATCCTAAATTAGTAATAAATGAAATTAAATCAAATTATAAATTTGCATAAAGGTCTTACCCCCTTGGTGGTTGTAATTCTAATGTTAATCTATAAAAACTTTTCTCTACCAGCTTACGTTTATCTCTCGCTTCACGGAACATACGGTATTTTATGGTTGCTAAAAGAAAGAATTTTTCCAGACCCATATTTCAAAGAGGAAATTAACCTTTCCACCTCCTTAGCAGGTTTTATATTTCTTGGCAGTTATTGGATAGCTCCATATATTCTAATATCCTCCCAAAAATTAGTCCCAATTCCAGTTATTGCGATTTGTATTTCTTTAAATATTTTTGGTGTTTTTCTTCACTTTGCAAGCGATGCTCAAAAATTCTTTACTTTAAAATTACAAAAAGAACTTATTAAAGATGGGTTTTTCAAAAATATCAGAAATACAAATTATTTAGGAGAAATTATTATATATCTCTCTTTCGCTCTACTATCATTAAATATTATCCCCTTTCTAATCTTAGCTATTTTCTTCTTTATTGTGTTCTTACCAAGAATGTATAAAAAAGATAAGTCCCTATCGAAATACAAAGCATTTAAGGAATATAAAAATAAAAGCGGTTTATTATTTCCAAAAATGAATGGATAAAACTGGAATACCTCAATGGAGACAAATACTAAAATCTGCCCAAAAAAAGGAAGGGCATATTCCCTCAAGTAAATGGATACAACTTGCCACGATCAACGAAAACCAGGAACCAAGATTAAGAACAGTTGTCTTTAGAGAGTGGATAGATAATACGTCTTTTATTATTTTTACAGATAGAAGGAGTGAAAAAGTAATTGAAATAAAAGAAAATAAAAGTGTAGAAATTTTATGGCTTTTCTCCAAAAGTAAATCTCAATTCAGATTTAAAGGAAAAGCAGAATTTATAAATGATAATAAGAACTATTGGAAAAACCTTTCTGAAAAGTCTAAACATAAATGGTTTTGGCCTCATCCAGGAAAAAAAAGAGATGAATTTTCTTTAAATAATATTTCTTTAAAGTCCATTGCTCCTTATAATTTCCTAGTCATTAAAATAAATATTGAAATTACAGAGCTATTAGAACTAACTAAACCCTTTCATAAAAGATATTTATGGAGTAAAGATAATAATTGGAAATTGATTGAATTAAATCCGTAAATATTTCTATTTTGTTTCTAAACAGTTGCAAACAAGTTAGCTTGAGTCAGATTAAGTTAAAAGTTTGAGGTGGTATGAACTTTAGTTTGATTTATGAAAATCATTTTCTTATACTTCTTTGGGTTACAACTATTGGTTTATTTATAAGTTTAACTGAAGCAACTTTAAGAATCAAATATGAGAAATCGTTAGAGATCAAAAAAAGGAACTTACTAATTAAATCTCTTTATCCAAAAAAACTAGCTTGAAATATCAGAAAGAAGGTTATCTTGCAAAAACTGAAAAAAGCCTTCTTTCTTCTCTGTGTCATTATTTAGATTATTTTTTGGTTGAAAATTATTAATTGTATTAGTTTCATTAATGTTATTTTCTTCAGATTTTAAAGTTCTAATAATTACTTCATCTATTGAGAAATTACCTGGACCTGAGAGTGCAATGCATGACGATGAAGCAAAATACAACAAAAGTAATTCCAACAAAAATATGTTAAATCCAGAAGTTATCAAGGCATGATAAATGGCAACTGAAATAGTACCCATGATTGCTAGAGCACCAAACCTTGTTGCAAGTCCTATTATTAAAAGCCAGCTTCCACCTATCTCTGAAAAAGCAGCTATGTATGATAAGAAAATCGGGAAAGGTAGATGAAGAGGCCTTACAAAAGCATCAGCAAAATTCTCTATATTAGCCAACTTCTCATATCCATGATGGATTAAAACAGTGCCAGTAATAACTCTGAGGAGCAACAAAGCTGTATCTTTGCTGATTGATTTTGTGAGGATTGTAGTAAGCACTATTTAATATATTTCTTAAGTAAAAATAACTATTGTAATAATCCATCGTGGATATAAAACCGAAACTTGTCGTTAATTAAGTATTTATACTTAGACTGATAGATCATTTCGGGCAAATAACCTTTAAATTTACTCTCAGCGCATGAAAATAAATATTATTAAAAATATTTACCAAACCATTTTCTCAATATATTTATTAATACTAGGAATATTCTCTTTAAACTTAAAAAAACCTTTCTTGGCAAATTTCCAAGCATATAAATCTGGAGAACGGACTAGATTATGAATGGTTATATTATTTTTTAATTTATATTTCTTTATAAAATTTAAATTCTCCCCAACACAAGGATAAAGCAAATCAAATTGATTCTTATTTTTTGAATAAATGAGAAATTCTTTAGAGTTTATTAGTTTAATATTAGAGACTTTTTTTGCGAATTCCAAAACTATTTCTCTTTTAAAATTCATAACATTCTCAGATAACTTAATATCTCTAACTTGATTTTCTAAAAGGACTAAAAATACATTCCTATAGTTCTTAAAAACATTTCTAAGCGTTTCAATATTAAGATCATTCTCAAAAATAATTAATTCATCTGATTTTTGAGACATATCTGCACTGAATATTTCTTCTGAGGGGGGTGCTTCATATTTATCTAAAATATTAATTTTTTTATTATGAATAGATTTTACGTAGAATCTTTCATTAGAGAATTTAATCAAATTTTCTGGAGTAAAGAAATATTGTTTCCCTTTAGTTTGTAGCCCAGCAACCCACCTCCAACTTAGGAGATTTGAAGCTGCATCTCCATCATATAAATGCTCAAAGAAAAGTTTTGCCCCTAATTCCCAGGGTAGACCTAGATTGAATATCCATGTACTAGCGAACCACATCCTCGTATGATTATGCAAATAGTTAAATTCCCTAAGTTCAAATATCCAAGAATTAAAAAATGATAAGTTTGTTTTACCTTCTAAAGCCAAGCTATAAAGTTCCTTATCATAGTTTTTAGTTTCAATTGACAGGAAATGCTCCCATAATGATGGATTATGCTCTAACCAGCCTTTCCAATAAATACGCCAATATATCTCTTCAATAAATTTGTTTACTTTATTAATTTCATAATTATTTTGTAATTCTTTTATGAGTTTAAACTCAAATAATATTCTATGGGTAATAAATGGCGAAAGTTTAGAGACTGCAGATTCCTCATAAGGTCCATAATCATAATTCCTTTTAAAGCTATATTCTAAAACTTTTTTATCCAAAAAATTCTTCCAGCTAATCTCTGCCTCTAAAAAATTAGACATTTTAGGAATAATCTCAAATAGTATTAATAAAATTAATATTAAATAAATAATTATTTATTTGAATAAATTTTGGAAAAATACTTGAAATTTATTTAGACATTAATTTGGATCATTTTATACTTTTCACAAAGACTCTACCGTAGGAGAATAAGAGTTATGGATTTTATCTTTCGTTGAAATCTAAATTAAAGAATCTTAAAACATCTTTTAAATTCTAATAAATATTAATCCATTAATCGCAAAAGAAGTTATTTCCATTATGAGAAATGCACTGGAAAATAAAATCAAGTACCTTGACGAGCAGTACAGAATAGGGAATGCATTAATATCCGATAAAGCATTTGATCAACTTGAAAGAAATCTATTAAGAAAAGAAGCTTCCTGTGATTACTTTATTGAAAAAAATCATTTGTGTCTCCCTGGAATAGCAAATTTAGACTATAAACAATTTTTAAATACTTTACTAAAGAATACGAGATTAAGTATTGAACCCAAAATAGATGGTTGCGCTATTGCAATCTATTATAAAAATGGCAAATTTAACAGAGCTATATCAAGAAAAGGATCAGATGTATCAAACAAAATTATACAGATTCCACACGTACCCGATTCGATTCCTGTCAAACGAGATTTTCAAGTTAGGGGAGAGCTCTACATTGCAAATCCAGCTTCCTCATTTTCCCAAAGAATTACAAGCCAATACCTTTCTAATCAAAAAGTATCTGGAGAAGATTTCTGCTTTTGCTGTTTCCAAATACTTAATGGAAGACTTAACCAATATGAAACCCTTAATTATCTTAAAAAATGTGGTTTCAGCACCCCTCAAAGTTACTTCACTAATTTTACAAGCCAAGTCGAGATTTTTAGAAATAAATGGTTAAGCGGAGAACTGTTTACAAATTATCCTACTGATGGAATAGTTATTAAAGTCAACAGTAGGAAATTACAGCTGCTTAGAGAAAAAAGTAACAGCGAATATAGAGATTGGCAATATGCCATTAAAAAATAGTCTTTTCAGGCAAGGGTTAAAAAACACTTAGATAAATCTTAATTAATCTATGAAGATTTCTAAGAAAAAAGGAGTCAAAATTTGTTTGTATCTTTCCACGAATTTTTGCGAGTTTATTTATTATTAGTAAAAGTCCCCGACTCAAAAGAGGAAAACAATAGAGATTATTTTGCTAAGTAACGCTACCAACTCGAAGACAAAATGGGATATAACTGATATTCCCTTTCTCACAGGAAAATATGCTCTCATAACTGGTGCAAACAGTGGTATAGGATATTGCACTGCTAAGGCCCTAGCAAAAAAAGGTTGTAATGTAATATTAGCTTGTAGATCTCTAAGGAAATCTGAAGAGGCTAAATCAAAATTACAAAATCTAATTCCTGATTCAAAGTTAATTCCTTTAGAACTTGATCTTTCCGATTTTAAAAATGTATCTAATAAATCAAATGAAATCTTAAATGATTTTGAACATATTGATTTATTAATAAATAATGCTGGAATTATGCATCCTCCAAAAACTTTAAATGCACAGGGATATGAAATTCAATTTGCTGTAAATCATTTGGCACATATGTTATTAACCCTTAAATTATTGCCAATAATAGAAAATTCTGATGATTCCAGAGTGGTTACAATAACTTCTGGGGCGCAATTTTTTGGCAAAGTTGGCTGGAGTAATCTAAAAGCAGAAAATTATAATAAGTGGGAATCTTATGCTAATAGTAAATTAGCAAACATTATGTTTGCTGTAGAACTTCACAACAGAATAGATACACAAAAAACCTCCTCATTAGCTGCCCATCCGGGTATTGCAAAAACAAATCTTTTTACTGCACAGAAGCCAAAGCCAAATTTTCTTGAATCTATTTCATTAGATATTTTTTCTCCACTTTTCCAATCTGCAGAAATGGGTTCACTCCCTCAGCTATTCGCTGCTACATCACCATCAGCAAAAAGTGGTGAACATTATGGTCCTAAATATAACTTCAGAGGAAATCCCAAATTATCCCCAACTGCTAGAGCAGCTACAAATTCAAATGAAAGAAAAAAACTTTGGAATTTAAGCGAAGAAATTATTCATAATTTTATTTAGATTTATTTTGCAATTTGACCAACCTCAAAAAATATTTAAGCACTTGTAGTTCACTCTCAGAAAGTGTCATAAATACTTTTAAATCTTCGTAACTGTCGTAATTAAAATCTTTAGCTATTTCTAGCAACCGAATTTGATTTTCCTCAATAAATCTTTCCGCAACGAAAGAAGGCTGCAATCCATTATCTATCAAGTCTCCAGGACAATAATCCTTCCAAGTCTCATAAAACCATTCAAACCAATCTTCACTATTATTCATAAGAAATAAGTCTCAAGTTTTCTTAGATTTTGGAAATAGAAATAAACCTGATATTAATGCCAAAAGGCTTGAAATCCCAATTACTGGAGAGTAAAAGGGCTGTAAATTTAATATTAAGAAATTTCCTGTATGCATTTTTAATATCCAAATAGCATCAATATCTAGAAGGATAAGTAGAGAGTACATACTCCCAGTTATTAAGGTTATAAGAAGGGGCAAGAACGCAACAATTGTAAGACGTCTATGAATAATTCTAGATTGTGTTGTGGGCATAAAACTAACTTAGTTCTTCATTAAATACTCGTGTAGTACTTTTTCGTTTATACAAGGCATCCATAAGTCACCTATTTTAAAAGCACCCTCACAGCCTAATTCTCTTGCCTTCAACATAGCCTCATCCTCACTTTTATAAATACCTTTATAGTGAGAATATAATTTAGGAATATGAATTAATAAAAACAATATTACGGGTATCAACTTTAAAAATTTATATCCTCTAATTGATTTATTAAAAGAGTTCATTAACATTAAATAAATAAAGTTATTTGCTACATAAATATAATATAAACAATTCCATACCAAAAACATAAACTTTTACTAATGCAAGAAAATAAAAAAATGAATTTCGTGATTGGGTTGGGTAGATCAGGTTTTTGGGCGGCTAAATATTTAAAAGAAACCGGTATGAATGTCACTGTGATAGAGAATAAGACAAATGCAACTTTAGAAGAAACAAAAAAAGAACTAGAACTATTAAGTATCAAAGTATTACTCAATCAACCCTTTGAATATAAAACTTTCTCCAATTCAATTCATGATATTGAATCTATAATCTTAAGTCCCGGAATTAATCTGGATAATAAAACAGTTCTAGATCTAAAGAAATCAGGGGTTAAAATATCAGGAGAAATCAATATTGGATGGGATGCATTAAAACATCTAAATTGGGTGGGAATAACTGGAACTAATGGGAAAAGTACAGTAACGCATTTATTAAGCCATATTCTACAATGCAATGACTTTAAAGCCCCCACTGCAGGTAATATTGGCACTCCCTTATGTAAGTATGCATATGAATGTAATACTAACGACACGAAATTAGATTGGATTGTTGCTGAATTAAGTAGCTACCAACTTGAGATGGGGAAAGAAATAAAACCTAAAATTGGAATATGGACAACTTTTACTCCTGATCATTTAGAAAGGCATAAAACAATTGAAAATTATTTTAATATTAAGAATAATTTACTCATTCAATCAGAATTTAGGATTTATAATTATGACGATAAGCATTTGAGAGAATCAGTCAATATTCTAAGTAAAGGTATTTGGGTAACGACTAGTTGTAAAGAAGAATATATTAATAGATGTGATTATTGGATTAATGAAAAAGGGTATATTATTGAGCAAGGTAAAAGTTTATTTAAAATTGATGAATTTAAATTAATTGGACAGCATAATCTGCAGAATTTACTACTAGCCATTGCAGCAGTAAGAAAGATAGGTTTGAAGGAAATTGAAATTAAAAAAGCCTTAAAAACATATATACAACTACCTCATAGATTAGAAACAATTTATAAGACAAAATCACTTGAAATAATAAATGATAGTAAAGCAACAAACTTTGATTCTTCTATTGCAGGGATTAATTCAGTTAAAGGGAGTCCAATCATAATATGTGGGGGAATAATTAAAGATGGAGATAGTAATTCATGGGTTAGTAAAATAAAAGATAAAGCTGATTCGATTTTTCTTTATGGTGAGAGTGCTAAAACATTGCAATTTTTATTGAAGAAAGGAGGATTCAGAAGAGAAATTTATATTTATAACGATCTCTCCGAACTAATTAATGCAGTTCTCTGCTATGCAGAGAATAAAAAAATTAAAACTATATTATTTTCCCCGTCCTGCTCTAGTTTTGATCAATTTAAAGACTTTGAGGAAAGAGGGAACCACTTTAAATCAATAGTTAAAAGATCTTTAAAAAAGAAGACATAATTAAAAATTTTCTTATTGGACGGTCATTACAACCTCACCGAACTGGCTGTTCCCCTTTTGAAGATTGTAGTTTAGGTTTAAGCAAAAAAAATTCATGAACAATTCCAACAATTTACCTAAAGCCATAAGCCATAAGAAATTATCTCATCTACTATCCAACGCGCCAAAGGATAAATATTCTCAACATATTTCTTCAGAAATTTACGATTCAGAAGCAGAAAAGATATTACAAGCGATAAATACTTGGGAAGAAAGTACAAAGAATTTAATATATCAGATATCGGAAATAAAGCAGAAATCTTTGAAAAATAAATCGTCAAATGCGCTTATTGCCTTAGGAGCAATGGAAGCGCATTTAAATATGGCCATGCAAGCATTAGGTGCTTTTAAAAACGACCAGAATTAAATTTAATTATAAATTTCTTTCATTGAAAATTAAATTTATTTTTGAATCCAACCATTGATTCTTGGTAATAAATAACTGTTGAGATCTATTTATTGTAAATTCTAAAAACTATTCTTAATTGTCTTAGTTTTACGAGAAATTGAATAAAAATTATTTTACAGATTTAAATATTTATTTTCTCTTCAGTTTTATTAGCTTTTAACAATATCTTTTTAGCTTCTTCTCTCGTTAAGCATTTTTCTGCCTTAACCTGTAAATTATTTAACTTTTTATGTTGTTTTGAAATGTTCAAAAATTTTTTTTGTATCAATTTATAATAACATAAAAATTTTAAAAAGTATAGCCATTACTACTTAATCTAATGATCTATTAATTCAACATTGATTACTCTTATTGAGAATCGTATGATTTACAATCATATAAATCGTATTCAGTAAGTATAGAATTGTTAGAGCAATAAAGTGGATGGATAGGGTTTAGTTTTTTTGTCTTTTTTATACATAGAGGTCCTAATGTTTTCTTGAAAATATTAATTTTATATTGAAGATATGGTTTTAGTTTATTAAAAAAAAATTTATTTCTTCCTAAATAGGTACCATAATTTCCCCAGCCAATCCATAAATTACAATTTTTCTCGTTTGACCAGTATTTTAAACTTTCGTTGATCACATGATTATTAAAATCTCCTATTGGATTATTATCTGAAAATAAACTTTTAGGAGAAGTAGAAATAAGTCCAAAAAGGTTAATAATTTTTACCTTCCCATAACTATATTTTTTAGATATATTAATAATCTTTTTTGTTGTATTGTCTGTAAATTCTTCACTAGATAATGATGGATTCAAACCAATAAATATTATTTGTTTACTCTCTTCAGATATTTCCAAGTCAAGAGTCCATCTATATCGTCCACATGTGCTAATGTTACAAGACTTTATAATCAATTTGCTTATCCAAGGCCCACACCTCTTGCCATCAAAGTAGCAAAGAAAGGTATTGTTGCGAAACCTATTAATTCAGCAGTTATGATAAATCTAAATCTATCTACAAGATTTTTGGAAATTTCAGGTAATTTATTTTTACTTAGAGGTATTGCCCAAAGAATATATGTTGTTGTTGGATAAAGAGATAACAAACCTACAAAAACATAAAGTCCAACTTTAATCCAGAAAACTGGGTTACTCGTATAAAAATCACCTCCTTGGCCAAAATACTTAACTCTCAAAATACCCGTAACCAAAATTGCTACTCCAGCAATACCATAAACAACATCAGCAATAATCATAGAAATAGTTTCATTTCTGTTTAAATCAACTTTTAACATTAACCTCTCGAAAAGAAGAGCTCCAAAACAAAGTATTATGCCCAGATAATGAACATATGCCACTAAAGCACTTTTGGCTATATTTCCATTTAGGAGAGTTCCAAGTAACATCTTTTTGTTAAATTTCATACGATGATAGCTATTCCAGTTATTAATCGTTTAATTTATATTTCCAGAACTTTTTTTTTAACCATTTAAGAATTCAAGAATCTTTTCTGACCCTCTTTAAAAACATCTTTTTTGTTCCAAACTTCTACTACATCTGGGAAATGCTTCTCCATACATTTATCACAGACACCATGACTAAATCTCATATCACTAACACTTGATAAGTACTTTTCTAAATGTTGCCAGTCACCATCTTTATTTTTGACTTCTCTGCAATAGGAGCATACAGATAATATGCCCTCTTGCTTATGGAAATTAGATAATGCATCTAATAAATTTAGAGATCTTTTTCTTAACTCCAAAAAAGATACGATTTGCTTAGACAATAACTCCATCACACTAAATTGATTAGAATTCAGTCTCCCAGGTTTTCTATCAATAACGCATAATGTTCCTAGCTTATTACCTCCACTAGTTTTGAGAGGAAATCCTGCATAAAAACGAATCATTGGATCTCCGGTTACTAAAGGGTTATTGATAAATCTTTTGTCTTGTAAAGCATCATTGATTATTAAAGGATTATCCTCTTTTATTGCATGTGTACAAAAAGACCAGTCTCTTTTTGTTTCATTAATTTCTAAACCAATCTTTGATTTAAACCATTGTCTATCTTTATCAACCAAAGTCATCAAAGATATCGGAACATTGCAAGTTACAGCTGCTATTTGAGTTACATCGTCATAACATGATTCCGGTTCAGTTCCTAATATCCTATATTCAGCCAATGCCTTTAACCTTTGTTCTTCATTATCCTTATCTGAAATGATTTGTTTCATCATTACCCTCCATCATTTTTCACTTTAAAAAGGTAAAGGTTAAAAAATTCTTTTACTTAATAAAAAAAAACTAAACTTAGTGCTTTGTTACGAAATTATATTAGCTTGAGAAATAGATCTTCCCGCAAGCCAACCGCTGGTCCAACAATGTTGAAAATTAAAGCCTCCTGTAATACCATCAACATTTAAAACCTCCCCTGAGAAATATAAACCTGGGCAAATAAAACTCTCCATACTTCTAAAATTAACCTCATCAAGAGTTACTCCTCCGGACCTAACAAATTCCTCTCCAAAGGGGCCTTTCGCTGAAATCAAATATTCATCTTCTAATAAAATTTTAATCATATCTTTTTTTTCTGATGCTAAAAGTTCAGACCATTTCTTATCTTTATCAATCCCTATTTTATTAAGTAAGAAAATCCACAACCTTTTTGTTAAGCTTGGAATTGGGCGCGAATTTAATAAACTTGATTTTCCTCTTAATTCTCTCAGTTCATTGATCTTCTTCAATAAAGATTCATGATTTAAATTAGCCCACCTAATTAAGAGATTACATTTATACTTAGCAATATATAGATCTCTAGCAGCAACAGCTGATAATTTCAATATTCCTGGACCACTAAAACCCCAATGAGTAATGAGCAAATCGCCATGATTTTCAAATACTTTTTTATTTATAAAAATCTTTAATCTTATATTTCTCAAAGATACACCTGCGCATTCCTTAAGGCGTTTATCTTTAGATGTAAGAGTAAATAAGGAAGGGACTGGTTTCACTATTTTGTGACCCAAGGAGGATGCTAGTTTATACCCACTAGGGTGACCACCGGTGGCTATTAGAATTCTTCTAGAAGATATATATTCTTCTTCTGAAAAGAAGACTTGAAAGAAATCATGTTCATTCCTGAGAATCTTATTAACATATTTATTCGTATTAATTTCAACTCCTAATTTTCTTGCAGTATTTTCTAAACAATTCACTACATCAATTGATGAGTCTGAAACTGGAAAGACCCTAAGATCATTCTCTATTTTAAGCTTCAAGCCGTGTTCTTCAAACCATGCAAAAACATCTCCTGTAGCAAAACGACTTAGAGATTCAAGAAGCTTTTTACCACCTCTAGGATAATTATCAATTAATTCATGAGGGATCCAAGAGGCATTAGTTACATTACATCTTCCTCCACCGCTAATTCTTACTTTCTCCAATAATTTAGATGAAGATTCAAGGATCTTGATATTTTTTACGCCATGCTCTGCAGCTGTAATTGCAGTCATAAAGCCAGAGGCACCACCTCCTATAATAACTAAATCACTTATATCCAAAAAATCTAGAAATACAACTTACATTTTGATAATAGCAATTAAAATCAATTGAAAAATACAGTCAATATGTTTGATAACAGGCTATTAAAAAAAGTTCTGTTGTGAGCATTTTTCTCGAAATACTCTTTTTTATATTATTTTTGATAGATGATCAATATATTTTCATACGTAAAATATTCAGAAGCAAGTTTCCAAATGAGCAGTCAATATTCTGCTTTGCTTATAATTACAATATTAATTTGGATTCTTTTGTGGATAGGTTATAGAAATAATAAAATTAACGATGAAAATATAAAAAGGGAAAGAGATCAGAAACTCCTTAAAAAAAATGAGCAAAGAAAAAAACTAGAAAGCTTATACCCAAAGGATAAATAAATCTTAATATAAAACTAAACTTTCACTGATTGTTTTTTGCCAAGTATGAAATTCTCATTAAATTCAGGTCTCGGTTGGATAAGTTTTAGCAATTCTTTGTTTAACTTATCTTCGGATTCAAAACCTAAAACATCGTAGGGTTCTAAACCTAAAGAAAGTTCATATTTATTAGTAAATCCCATTTTATTTATGATCTGTAATTTAAATCTAAATATACATCCTCTAAAAACTTGTATAAATCTTTAATTCAAGATATTTAATTATCCAGTTACCTAATTATCTGATTATGGTTTTTATTAAGAAAAAAGAATTTATGATTATTGAACTCAAATTAAAACTAATCAGAAATAATCGACTTCAGAATAAAAACCGAAACGTAATTAATACATTAATTTCTAGAGATAATCTTCTTTCTTCGAAATTCTTTTGGATTTATTCTGTGTATTCTTTTCACATCTATTTCTCTGCTAACACGTTTACATATGTATGAATACTTAAAATGTGATTTTCTTAAGTTTTAAAAAAATGGCCCGGCTATATTAATCTATAAAATATGCCCACTAAAATATTTATGGAATTTAAAGATCTAAAATCATATCTACAGTACCTTCCTGGTATTCTTGTGCTTTTATACGTATTAATTCTAATTGTGACCCAGATTTCCAAGTCGACTTAAATATATTTAAATTTTGATTGGTATCCTTTCTGCTTTTGGTGCTTCTTTTGCCTGGACTTATGCATGTTTTATTTGGCGAAGAAATTCATTTATATTAGAGCCCATAAAATTAAATCTGCTTAAGAATCTTGTTGCATTTTTAGTCTTCATACCAGCACTTTTTAGTGTAAATTTCACTCAAGATACTCCATACTTATTAATTCTTTTAATTAGTGGAGTTTTAGGCATAGGCATTGGAGATACATTCTATATAAAGTCCTTAAAATCAATAGGCACCAGGAAAACATTATCAATTGAAGCAATTTCTCCAATAATAGCAGCATTTTCTGGAGGAATTTTTATCAAAGAAACTTTATCATTAAGTTCTTGGATTGGAATACTTATCGTTTCACTATCACTAATAAAAATCATCACAATGAGACATACCTATTTGTTTAGGAATAGTGAGGATAAGACTTTAAAAGTTAATCTTACTGACTATTCTTATTCATTCTTATCCGTCTTATGTGCTGTCATAGCTGCTTTATTATCCAGATTAGTTTTTATAAAAACAAATCTAAATCCATTTCAGACAACCGAACTAAGATTACTTGGTTCAATAATATTCTTAATAGTTGTAACTAAGCTAAAAACGAATTTTTCCCTGTCCAAGTTCAAAAATGATGAAAGGTTTTGGTTTTTAGTATCGATAATTTTTGGAACAAATATTGGTATTCTGCTCCAACAGATTGTTTTTAAAACGCTACCTTTGGGTATTGGCTGGACTTTATTAAGTACATCTCCATTGATTTCGCTTCTATTTGTCAAGAAAGAGGAAGGTGAATTATCATTCGAAATTATTTTAATTACTCTAATTCTTTGTATTGGTATAGGTCTAACAATTTTATGATTGCTAATTGTAATAAATACTCATGTTAGAAATTGAAAATCTTATTTAATATTTGAATTAAAGTTATGGCTTTTTATGAAGATCTTAAAGAAAAAATATCTTGGTAACTTCGAAACATATATTCTGTTTTTATTTTGTATTTATGCCGGCTACTTTAGTTACATAACATTAGCAAATGCATTTTTCAAGTGATTATTTGATTTTCTGAGTCGCTTTTACTAAGTGACCACCATCATGATCATCATCATCATTTGAGTAAAAGAAGATAACAAAAATCCCTAAAGATGCTATTGATATTGCTATTGATAGTGATCGAATCTCATCCATTAGTAAATTTTTTTTTATTTTAGTATTAAACTGATTAATTGATTGTAAAATTATTGACAATTTATAAAAGAAAAGTATTTATATAGCTAATAAGCACTTACGATAAATATAAATTATTTTTTATTTTGGAAATTTCAAAAATTTCTCCTTGTAAAGCAAGTACTATTATTAAATATGGCATCAAAAATTGGCCGGTTTGGGAATGCGAGCCTAGCAGCTTTCCTTGGAAATATGATGAAAAAGAAACTTGTTTAATTCTTGAAGGTGAAGCTACTATTGAAACCGATTCAAATCAAATAATTGATATCAAGTCTGGAGATCTAGTTACTTTCCCTCAAGGCCTTAATTGTAATTGGAAAATACATAAGAGAATTAGGAAGCATTATCGATTTGGGAATTAGTAAAAATTATTATTTAAAGAAAACTTAGATATAAAAATAAAAAAATAGTATGCTTTAAGAAAATATAAAGTATTGTCTTATGACTTTTTCAGATGAAGAATATTATGAAGTAATTCAAAAGAATAAAAGTGTTGAAGAAGCATATCAATCAATAAAGGTTATTTGCAATAAATTACAAAATGAAACCAATTGCCCTGAAGAAGACGTAGATTGTTTTCTAAAATTTATTTGTGGAAAGTGGAAGAATTAATTTCCTCCTGGAGTATTTGAAGTTTCCCAATCTTTTTTTGGACCAGTATTAATACTTGATTGCCCCTTAGCGGCTGAAACAAAGAAAAAGAAACCAACAACACCGGATATACCAAAGATTGCTGCAAGTGGATCAAATGAGAAAGAAAACATAAAATTATTCAAATCAGAATAAATAATAGATTTTGAATCCAAATTATACAATTATTGTTAAGTATCAAAAATCACATAAAGGGAATTCATTATGTCATTTTTAGCGTGATTCTAATTTTGAAGTATTTTAAATACACTATTAGAATAATTAGTTAAATACGAAAAAACCTTTTAGTTTGAATTACTTCTTTAGAAATTTCTTAATTATTAGATTTAATGAATTTTTTAGAGGTTGAGCATACAAAATTTAAAGATAAAGCCACGATTTAAGAAATTCTTCATTATTATAAATATATGGAAAATATGTCTGAAACATCCTCTATATCTCCAATTTTTGCTTTATTTTGGTGTTTTTACCCTATTGCTATTCTGATTTTGATTGAATTAGTTTTAGGTGGTGGATTTGATGATGATAACAATGATGACCAAGACGGTGGCATGTTAATACCAGCTTATTCAAATGTAAAGGCATAATATTAGACTTGATTTCAATTTATATTTCATTAACCCTATTAACTCTTTTATTGATTGGCTTCTTTATTTGGATTTTTAATACTACCCTTAAAGAAGGCAAAAATGCATTAGTAAAACCTAATGATCTAATAAAAAACAAATAATTTAAATTCATTTGTGAGTGAGAAGACATAATTATACTTTTGATAATAAAAACTGTTTGATTATTTTGTATATATTTTTCTTGAATAATTGTTTAGAAAAAGATATTAATCTATAAGTAGATCTTGGGAAATCTACAATTCGCAATTTAATTTGCGATTATTCATTAGAATCCCTAAAGACCCTCCCTTACTTGGCATAGATGAGGGAGGTTTTTCTTTTTTTAACCTTAGATAATGAACATTAGTTTGTATAAAATCTTTCTTGTCATTAATCATCCATTCGATTTAAATATAATCAAGTAGATCAGGGAAATCTACTAGCCGTCAGCTTTGATAACTACGGTTTAATGAGAACCTCCCTTAAACCTCATTTTCTTTCTCGCAATCTTAAGAAAATGAGGTTTTAAATTAATTTCAAAGAAACTTTTTAATTATTTCTTCTTTTAGATATATTAAATTAAAATTAATTCACCACTTTGTATATTATTTACTTTCCATAAAATAAAAAGTTATTTATAAAAGAGTAGTAGATTTTGGGCAGATTTACTACCGTTCAGATCGGTCTTTGATAACCAGCCCTTTAATAAAATCCTAACTACTTTTTTGTTATTTTTGTAGTTAGGATTATTTATAAAAAATTTTTAAATTAATTATTTTACATTTAAATTTTCTTCTTTAAATTAATTTTAATTATTATTATTTAGAATAATCAAATGCCTAACAAATCTAAAGCTTCATCAGATATTGAGAATATTTATAATCTTTTAGAATCCGGTATTAATAAAAATAATTCCATCAAAGAATATATATTGCCAAACCCAAGGCAATGGCTTGGTGGCAGATTTTTTGCTATTTGGGTCCTCCCCATATTCCTATTAAAAAAATTAAATCAATTTGCTAAATCATCAATATTTATAAGACCATATTCTAAGAATGGGCCCTCATATAACCGACCTGAGACTCTCCATACATCATTAAAAATGGTTTTTAAAGGATCAGATCACTTAAGATTCTTTGATCATAGATTTATTGGAATATGGGTATTACCTTTTGCGGTTACTGGAATAATATTTGAGATTTTATTTATATCTCCTTTGAGGAATTCTTCACCATTTAGTTAAATAATTAGATATTTATATTGCTTAATTAAATAAATAAAATAATTTGAGCCCTATTGACTAAATCAAGAAAAAATTTCTTCTATTCATAATGCCATAAATAAATTCAGTAGGTTTTGAATTAAGTTATCTCGAATATAATTTCACTAATTATCTAGAAAAGTTAAACATTTTCAAATGTTTTAGTAAATAATCCTGTATAGTTGTTAGAAACATTAATTGAATAAGAGACTATTTTATTAAAAGACATTTAATTTAATTAACAAAGCTGATGCACCTTAACTCTATTCTATATATTTCTTCTATAGGACTTTTTATTTATATTTTAGCCTTATTTTGGAGGGATATTCCTAACCAGAAGAAGTAAGCCTGAATCACATACAAGGCATTCTAAAAAAAATAATATTATTTTTTTATTTTCATAGTTCAGCTATACAAAAAGCCGTTTCTATTTCTTTTGTAAGGTTTATGTTTATATGAATGCGTGCCTATATTGGGAGGTAGTTCATTTTTTATTGGATGGAAAAAAGCAATTGCCATTGCCTCAGATAAATTTGAAAGCCAATTTCTAAAAGAGGTCATCATTTGTAAGGGATATCTTTTAAAATTTTCTACTAAAGTTAAAAAAAAGTAAATCAGTGTAAATTCTTATTCTTAAGTTGCTTTAATATATAAAAATAGTTATTAATTAAGTTATAAACTAATTTCAGTTCTTAAATGAAAATCCAGTCACAAGATGATCTTAAGGGAGAATTTAAAAATAACGATGCCATAGAAAAACAATCTCTGACATGTAAAGATGGTTTCTGCTCAATTCCAGATTCAAACCAATCAGAAAAATCTAACCTTGAAAACATAAATATTTTTGATCCAATTCAATAAAAAATATTTATCAATTTGATTTCTAAGAAAAATCTGAAACACGACCTTTGCACAAGAGAATTAAATCAAAGTCAAAACTACTTATTAAGTAAAATTCAAACAAATAATTTAAAAGATCCCAAAATCTTATATTTTTTTTTAATTTTTTAAGCTTTGTTAAAAGGCGATAGCTAAAAAACTATTGGCCTATTAGTCTGTTTGATTTTGAATATTTTTTTATTGGAATCATAACTTATCAATCACAAACAGAAACCTAAAAAAATATATCTTAAATTAATTATTAAACCCTTTTACTACAATGATTAGCCAAAAGATTATTAAAGAAATAATGCTTGATCAAATTAACTCCGTTCAGTTTGTTTTACAAATTAATATCTATCACAGAGTCAAGAAATGAGTCCTCTAAGCGCATTTATCATTGTATTAATAGCTATTACTATTAAGTTCTCGCTATTTACTTTAAGGAGGCTAAGAGAGCCCATTGTAGCCTCTCCAACTGGAGAATGAAATGGTCAACTTTAAATCCTCAGAAAAGAAATTTTGGGTCAATGCTGAACTTACTAACGGAAGACTTGCAATGATGGGGTTCTTAGCACTAATAATCAATTACGGTTTATTTGGCTGGATAATCCCAGGTTTTTTTTGAATTTAAGTTGATAAATACTTTAATTAAATAGCTAAAAGCTAATATATTTAAATAGCTCTTAAAAGTCCAAATACATATTAGAGAATCTAATGATCATTTTTCCTTTATGCTTAAATTTAATGTTATTAGTAAATATTGAGAATAAACTCTAGTTATTATTACTCAAATAGGAATATATTCTTTACATAATGGATATTTACTTAGCGAATCATGCTATAAACATCTCACTCTTAAATATATTGCAGTCTCGAAATCTTTCCTGAGTTTCAGGAATCAAATCAATTCAACTTAAAATAGATTTATTAATTTTGCAATTAGTCTATGAGAAAACTTTTGATTCAGTAATTTTATTCCATAGGAGAAATTAACATGAGCAAGAAATTTTATCCTCAAAGAAAAACAACATTAAAGTGGAAGGAAAATGGAGACTTATCTGAAATTGATATGTTAAGGATACTAGATAATTTATCTAGATATGAACTAAATAACTGTGAACTCACTTGTGATTTGCAGTGAATTATAAAAACAGATTAAATTATTTTAGATTAAATAAGAGTTTGCTTTCTAAGGTTAGAAGCAAACTCATATTGAAGCTAACCAAGACGCTTCCAATCGCCTTATTAATATGATAATAAGTAAAACTACTTAGTGTGAGTATTTTTACTTAATCAGCTAATGATCCTTTCAGGAATATTTATACTTAATATTTTTGAAAAAACTTTAATTCAGAAACATTTGCAGCAATAATTAATTATTGCCAAAAGAATCAAGATCCCTTCTGTAATGAACCAAAATCTTTTTTTCAGGATCTCTATTTGAATGTTTTTTATCCAGATTTCTTACAAAATTAGATAATAGGAAAATAATTTTCATCAATTTAAATTTATTTTCAATCTAATAAAAAATTTATTGTTCTTAATTAATTAACCGAACAAAAAAAGTACTTTAAACCGAACAAACGTTATTTATTAGAACTGTGTTTTAATTATCTTTCTTAGTTAACCTTTTGTTCTTAAAGTCCACATAGGTAACTTTGTTTATGTTGTTAATCTGCTTTTTAATTAACTTAAAAACATGAGACTCCGATTCCGCTAACTTTTGGAATTGATCTAAAGCATCAATAGCATCTAAATCTTCATAATCAAAGTCATCCAAAAAAGCCATGAATTCCCTTTCGTTGGAAAATAAGAAGTTTTCTGCAACCTGTTCAGGATTATCTCCAAATTCAAAATCTGCAAATGCTTCATAGGCATTCCATCTTGTATTTAACCAATTAATCCAATTGATGATCTCCTTTTTTTCATTTTTCACTACTTGCTTCATCTAAAAAATTTATTCATATATTTATACTTATAGTAAATTCTTTTTTTGACACCTGTAGAATTACTCATAGTGATCAAATAAGACAAAAAATTAACCAATTTTAGAATTCTCAGAAATAAGTCAAAATACTTTGAATAAGACTCTTGCTATCAAATAAAAATAGCTATTATTAAGATTTATAAAATGTTGTCTGTTCCTTTTTATGAATTTCCAAACTCACCTTTACTTTTAATAGGTGCTGTTGGAATTGTGGTTGCACTGGTAGTTTTCTTTCTTGCCTATCAAAAATATTTCAGTTCTCCGCTTAATAGAGAACTACAACAAAAAAAGAAAGCTCTCGCAAAGGAGAAAAAAGACATCTATGAAAGATTAAATAAAATAGAACAAGAACTTAAGAATCTTTAAATCTCTTTTCCGCTAATCTAGTATGAATTTAAACAAATTTATAATTTTAAGAATTATCTATTTAGCTAGATAAAGAAATTAATTTATCCAATAAACCATAATTGAACAAAATCGAGACAGGATTAACTAAATGGTTTAAAACAAGCTGTCAGACCAATCTTTATGTTTTTGTTCTATATCTTTAATTAATTTCTTTTGATAATTCAGTTTCTCTAAGTTTCTTTTGAATTCATCTTTAGATACTGCTACGTTATTAGAAAAGAACTTTTCTTGAGTACTCATAACTATTTTATTTATTATATTTATTTTTATATAATCAAAATAAAATTTTTCTGTTATTTTTAAGAATTTCTTAACCTTAAGTTATTAGTTATTATTAATTCTCTTAAAAATTTTAATTTAACCTCACATAAAGTCTAAGAAAATGAGTTATGCAGTCCTAAGAATAGACGGGAAAGATGATTTGATAACTAGAAAAGATTATAGTTCATATGATGAGGCATATAATGCCATAGAAAAAATTTGTGGTGCTCTGTGTTGCTCAGATACAGATTTAGACTTTGGACTACATTATGAAATATTAGAAATAGAGTAAGTTTAGAAATTGACTTAAGAAGAGAAATTACAAGCAGACAATTTAAAATATTTCTAGAAAAAAATAATTAATTTATAATTTTCAATGAATTTCTTATTGTGAAATATTTTTTTAAACAACTACAGAGAAATAAATTAAAAAGTTTTTATTTTTTTAAATTAGAAATCTAACCAAATATTAGATTGAATTAGAAGATTTAGAGATAAATAATAAAAGTATGAACCCAAAAGATTTAATATAAATATTCTTGAAATACTAAGCTTGCTTGATGAAATAATATAATTTCCAAATAAAAATGGAAATAATGGCAGAGCTCTAATTAAAAATATCTTTGAGGCATTTAAATTAATATTTACATTAGAAATCCATTTAATTTTTTTACCTTTTTTTAACAAACTATCCCATAAAAGGAACTGCAAGTTATTTTTTCGAAATAAGAATACATGCAAAGAACTTATAAATCCAATAATTATTGGAAATAATAAAAAATAATTTATTTCATAATGATTAATTAACAAGATATCCAAAATAAGTGGAATTGGAATGCCTATTAAGAAAAGAATTATATTAATAATTAACAAGAATAATATAGGAATTCTTGAAAAAAACGTCTCATCAATAAATCCAACTCTTAAAAAATTGATCAAAAGTAAAGCAAATAAATAAGTGAGCGAGACTTTCCAAAATATCCTTTTCATTAGTCAAGATATCCAAAATAATATACTAATCTTAAGTAGTTTCAAACCATCAATCCATCTTGATATATTTGGCGATCCTGCCTTCCTAGCATAATATCTTACTGGATAATTTAAGATTTTATTCTTATTCTTTGCCGCCTGAAAAAGTATTGTGAAATCGCCGAAAGGATCTTGTTTGGAATACCAGCTACCGTTATTCTTCATTTTTTCAAAAAGTTCTCTAGAAAAAACTTTAGTACCACAGAGCGCATCTGAGATCTTTTGATTGGTTAGACATGAAAGAAAAATAGCAAATAAACGATTTCCAATATAATTAGCCCATCGCATTGCATCTTTTTCCATAGGGAAAATTGTTCTTGAGCAATTAATTAGAACATTATTTAATTTAGAGGATTGTATAATTGCTCCAATACTATCATCAAGATCAACAGTAAAATCACTATCAATAATTGCTAATATTTCGCCTTGAGAGTGATCGAATCCATTTACAACGGCGTTCTTCTTTCCTTTGCCATTTTGCTTAAAGAGGAGTATGGGAATATTATTTGAATATTTTTTATTTAATATATTTAATAAATCCCATGTATTATCTTTACTATTCCCTTCTACTAAAATGATTTCCTTTAGATTTGGCAAATTATTAAGTTCTAAAAGAGCTTTTTCTAAAAGATCAATATTACCAGATTCATTCCTTGCCGGTATTACTATAGATATTGATTTAGAGTTATTAAGTGTCTCAACTTTAAACATAGATATATTTATTTCATAAGCAATACTTCTTAAAATTGGTAACTTTCTTAAAATATTTTTTATCATTTGGGGTATTAATTTAGTACTGATAGGTGTCAACTTTTGTGCTTCCCAGCTAATTAGAGTAAATCCATAAATTTCCCCTAATGACTCTATATCCGCTAAAGTGATTCTTGCTTTAAATGTTTCTTTCCTGAAAATTCTAGAATCAAATCTAACCCACCTTGTTATGGGTTCCCAGGTATTACCTCTTACAATAAATGTTAATATGTCTTTCTCGTTCTGGAATAATTTATGTAAATCTGTATTAGATAAATTCCAGGTTTTTATTTTCATTTTTAAAAATATATAAATAGAATTATAATATAGTTTCTTTTAAAATTTTGAATATATCTAATTATCTAATGAAATTTTATTTGTTAAATAAAACAAAATATATCTTTATAATTGGAGAAAATATTTTAGTAAAAGCTTCTCAAGAAATAATTTCATACTTCCTAAGAAATCTTTTTTAAGTATTTTTACACTTGATTTTCATATATTAAATTAACTAAAAATATAATAAATAAAGAGAAAAATTAAAATGTCTAATCTAGTTATCGAAATCCTTTTTTGGTTTGTCTTATTAACTTATTTTGGAGTAAGACTAAATCAAACAAAAAAGGCTTAAAACAACAAAATTAAGTAGAAAAAGAGGTCCACAAAAAAAATATGCTACTCTTTCTAATATCTAAAAAAAAATAATTAAGAAAAGGATATTATAGAAGTCTATTAAATATCTTTTTAGCTGCAAAGAATATCAAAATTTATTTTGTTGGTGCTTTCATTGGCCAATTCATTAATGATACGATCTAACCATTCAGAATTTGTTTCACAAAATCCTACATTAACTATAGTCTTATTGGTTTGATTGTCTTCGTTTTTCATAAGAAATTAAGCTCTCTTCTTAAATTAACCATGTTATTATTTATAAGCAATTAGGTCTTTATGACTAATTGCCTAAATAGTTTTATCTAATACACTTTTTATTATCCAGAATGTATAAAAACAAAAAAAGGGCTTGATAAGCCCTAAAAAGGAAATCCTTATAAATAGATATTTATTTAGAATATTCCAGGAATAATTTGACCAGTAAAATAATAAGCTCCAACAAGAGCAAACATTCCAAGCATTGCAGCTTTTCCATTAAACTTTTCAGCTTTTTCGGTCATAAATTTCTTAGCGAATTCCATAATTAGTTAATGTAGTTGATATTTATAAGTTACTCAATTTAAAAATGTAATTGATGTAGTGCTTCCTACCAAAAGTACTATTTTCTGAGAACTTTATTATTATTTAATTTTCATATATAAAGTCAGTTAAATTTGTTATAAATAAATATCTTTTTAAATATAATTTTTTGGCTTTACAAAAAACTTATTTGAAATGTTAGATATTGATTATAAAAAAGTTAACTAAGGATGATTCATTTAACAAAAAACATAATTAATCCAACAAAGGAGCTGCCGAATAAGAGAAGAACCATTAAAAGTGCAATTAATTTGGCTAATCCCATAATGATAAATCAGATTCACCTGAAGATCTTTGCATCCAATAAATTTTCCAATTATTGACTTCTTTCCTAAAAATAGAAGTAACTGTTGGCAAATCATCGTTATGTATCCCTTTATAAGTGAATTTAGAACCCAAAGTAAAAATACACATTACTACATCTTCACTTAAAAAATCGAATCTGTGTATCTTAGTTATTGCTGATTCTTCTTGAATGACATCACCAGATAACATCATCTTTTCAAATCCTTTAGCAGTTATTGGATTTCCACTTGGTCTGATAAACAAAAAGTCTGAGGTGGCATTGTTTACGAAAAAAGATCCCATTTTCTTAGGGTTTGCAAATTCATTCAACATTGAAATGATTTTATCTCTATCTTCCATCAAATAAAAAGACAATACTTCTATTTATTATGATCAATTTTTTCTTAAATTCCAAGAAAAGTTTTTAATAGCTGATCTGAATTAGATAAATAAAACATAATTGAATATGAGAGGTTTATTCTCATTAAATCTTGTTATTAGATTGATAATAATACTGGTATCTTAAAAAACAATAAAAATTAGTTTTATTAGAAGATTTTGATTTAATAGAGAAAGAAAGATTTTAAGGAGTTAAATATTTGATGTTAAGCTGCCTCTCTAAGCATCTCTTTTAATTGTTCACTATCTAACTGATCCAAATAATTAATCATTGCTTGATAAGACTTAAGTGTGTTTGGTCTTCCGAATAGTTTTTTACTAATAAGATAAATTAAAAAGTTTTTGTTCATTTTGTTTTAATTAATAGGCATTAATTAAGCTGCTATAAGTAGAAATATGTAACTATTGTTAATCCAATATTTGTAATAGCTTCTTGAAATAGCTTCATTCTTTGGATTTATAATGATACAGTTTCAGGTAACTCGAACTCTTCAAAAGTCCAATCTTTTAATTGAAGATCATGCCACTGATTCCATGCATCATCTAGAGAAGTTTTGCTCGAATGTTTTATAGCGATAGGTTCTCCATATTGGTTTGTATAATATGTATGTACAAAAATCTTAATATTATTTGTTGCCGATCTTTTGCACAATTCAAAAAGAATTATTATTTTTCGGCTTGGACTAAGCAACCAACCACTTGGAGTATCATTACGATAGCCGTAAGAAAAATTAGACCAAACATTCTCTCCACCTAAAGTCATCATAGTAATACATGTGTACTATTAATATAAACTTACTTGTGGCAAGCGTCAAGTATTATTTATTTTGCTTTATTTGAAATACTAATTCAAAGTAAATATAAATATCTTTTTTAATTGGATGGATAAGAATTTTATTAAGATTTAAAATTTTAATTATAATAAATTTTTAAAAAGATTAATGACAATCTCACACTATCGAGAACAAAGGATAATGCTATTAGCAAAATTGAATCTTTGCCTAGCTAGTGATGATCCAGAGGAAATTGATCTTTATAATAATTTTTCAAAAAAAATTAGATTCAAAAGAAAACACCTATGCAATATTAAAATTATTCTTTAGAAAGTTTTGATGTTGAAAATTTAAAAAATAGCGCTAAAATTATTTCTATAAATAGAAAAAAAAAAATGAATTCAGCTCTTATTAGAATTTCAAATTTAAAAATTAATAGGATTTCTAAAATTGGTATTACTCTTGCATCCTCAACCTTCTTTTTATATGCTTTAGGACATGCTCCAATCTTTAAAAATATATTAGCAGGTGTTTTTTCTTGCTCTAGTTAGTTAAGAATTATTTGGATCAAATTAAGATATAAATTAATGGAGTAAAGACCTTCTCTTTAAACTTTTTTTGATAGAGAATTTTGGACCAAAGACTATTTTTTCCAGCTACCCAAAGAAATAAAAAAGATATCGGAGATGTATTATCCAAGATTCTTCTTAAAAAAGGTTCTATATTAGAAATAGGCAGCGGAAGTGGTGAACATGCTATTGAATTCCAAAAAAGATTCCCAGGCATAATATGGCAAACAAGTGATCCTGAACTTATTCATAGAAAAAGCATTAGTTCTTGGATTGATTATGAAGAATTAAATAGAAAAATGCCTGCACCTTTAGGAATTGATGTAAGAGTATGCCCTTGGGAAATATCATCAGAATTGAGGGATTCCCTTCAAGGTATTATTTCTATAAATATGATTCATATAGCATCCTGGGAATGTACTAAATCATTATTTAAAGAATCTGGAAAATTATTAAATAATGGGCAATTTCTGATGATTTATGGACCGTTTAAAATCGGAAATAAGCACATAAGCCAGAGCAACGAATTATTTGATAAAACATTAAAACTACAAAATAAAAATTGGGGTGTTAGGAATTTAGAGAAAGTTAGCGCAGAAGCATTTAAGAATGATCTAATTAGAGAGGAACTTATAAAAATGCCATCTAATAATTTAGCTTTAATATATAGGAAATTTATTAGTATATGATTTATAAAATTTCTAATTTTTTATAGAAAAATAATTAAAAAAAAAAGATTTAGTTTTATTTTTCTAATTTTAACCAGACAATTTATATTCCTTTATTAGAATATGTATTACATGTATTAGCAAAAAATGGCTGTTTATCAAGACTATAAAATTGAGATTAATCTCAATGAATTGATTGAAAAAAGAATACCATGCTGCGATTTATTGCATCCCGATCATTGTTTAACTGAAAAACAGGTTGCAGAAATAGCTCATGATATAAGGATGGATTTAAATCTTCATGATATTTATAAGCAAGTCGATCAACATATTATAAATTATGCAAATGCCGCTGGTATTGAAAATAAAGATCATTGGATAGAAAACAAACTTCCAGATCTAGATAGAGACCAGAAAGAAGAAGTTGGTATTGATTTTGAGTAAATAAAAGAAATTTAAAACTTAAAAATAATTTCTTGCTCCTAAATATTCGAGATTATATATATACCTTTCACCATCACCATCACCATCGTCATCGTCATCACTAAAAGATGAGATGAAAACTATTACTCCTCCTATTCCTAAGAAAAAAGAAACATAAAGAATTGGATCAAACATAATTCAATCATGCATCATTAAAATATATTCTGAGAGCTACTGAAGATATCTATATAAATTTTTAATTATTGAAAGTTTATTTATAAAATAAATACTTTCTTTAGCAAGAAAAAGATTTTGTAGCTACGTAAATAAATACTTTGGTAAATCAAATTCAGTAGAAGCTTTTACTATTTATTATCTACTTTTAAAAAATGAGAAGATCTCTAATTAAATTTTTAATAGTGAATTGGGGTATTCATGAATTTTCGAGAAATAGATTATTATTACCAAATATTTTATTTATCACTACGATCGAGGATCAATAAATCTTGAGCTTGAATTGTATCGATCTCCTGCTCATCTTCAGAGTCTTTATAAGATTCAATCTCAGAATTAACTCTATCTTTATATAGTTCCTTAATGCAATCTATCTCTCTTCTTTTCTTATTAAGTACCGAAAATGGTGATATTTTTAAATTCATAATTGCCTCAGAATTTTCGTTGGATTCTGACTACAGAATTTGGATGTTTATAAATGTATTTATTAAATTCCCTTGCCAGAAGAAGACAATTGTATGCGTCGAGGGCATAGATTCCAATATGATGGATTTTATTTGATGAATCTTTATAACTCAATAGATATTTATTACAAGATTTAATTGGTGTTGAAGACATTTAAGTGATAACAAAATACACTTACGTTCTAACTAAAAATCAACTTTATCTAGCAACAAATAATGTACGGTTTAAGGAACTTATATATACGGATAAAGGATCGTCAATTAAATTCCTTAATGGTTAAAATAATCAAAACTTGGATTTGCATTAAAATCTCTAATAAGAGAATTTATTTTTTAGAAATCTTGAACTCATTGGCTTTATTTTCAGAGAACCCGCATTATAAGAATCGTAATTGATGGCTGGTAAAATTAATAATTTATTCATATAATTGAACTTTGATATTAGATAATTTCAGTAGATAGTAAAACTAAAATATTTTAATTTAAAGTAAATTTAAGAAAAAAGTTATTTCCTCGATTTTTATTTCCAATCATAAAATTTTTTGCTATTAATTAATAGCCAAAAGAAAAAATACAAAAAATGCTATATGTTCAGCATTGGTCATTTAAGACTGGATATCATCAAAAAGGTGCAAAAAAATTTCTAGCAGGAGGAGGCGATTATCCTGGAGTTGAAATGATTGGAAGGTATCATTCACCAGGTTCTTTAGAGGGTTGGATTATTTTAAAGACTGATGATCCAAAAGCCATATATGAGCATGTTGCTGAGTGGGCAGAGTTCCTCAATTGGGAAACCACCCCGGTATTCACTGATGAAGATGCTGGTCCAATAGTCGCTAAAGTTTACTCATAGATTTAAGTTGACAGCTGATTTAGATTAGAGAAATAAGACCTTTCTTAAAAATGGCTGTAAACTCCAATGAATACACAACGCAAGATAATGAACTTACTCCAAAGCAAAAGGAGTTTGTAGATTTCCTTCAGGAAGCATCAAATCAATCAAAAGAATATAAGCAGCCAAAATTAAATACAATACGGAACCTAATTATTTATGGTGGCTTTGTAGCTATAGGAATCTTTTTGGTTTATCTCTACTCTTCTTATATCTTCATAAATAAATGACATGTTTGTCGAATTAAATTAAATGAATAAAAAGAAGCTACTATTTTCCGTACTTAAATGTTTCTATTCCCGCCATTTAAATATCAAAAACAAAGGTGAGGCTATAGTTATCAATCAAGGAGGTCTAAATGAAAGAAAAACTTCCTTTCACTATTCTTAGAAATGTCAATGCAGAAATTTCTAAGATGTATGTTATTGCTTTTCTATAAGAAAAAGAAGAGATGAGAAGTTAATGGGAACAAGAATGTAAAGAGCATCCAGCTATTAAGCATTGTTTATTATATTGCGACTAGAGATTTGGAATTTTTCTCAGTAATTTTGAAATAAAAAAAGACTCTTGCGAGCCTAGGTGATGGGGATCCTTATTCTGACAAAATTTCATAAAGGAAACAACCCCATAATTAGGTAGAATTTATTGTGTTAAAACACTATATGTAGTGCTATTATAATATAAAGGCTAGGTGATGGGGATTATCAAGCATTTTATTTAAGGGGGTTATGCCCCTTTTTTATTGGATCCTTTGCATTCTTTAGATTGAATTTGGCATTAAAAGATGCATTATGGTTAAAGTTTTTTCATAACTACAAGCCTACTTAAATAGATTAGTAAACGCCTACTATCAAAACTATGCAGTGACTTTATTTGAACTTTGGCCTAAATTATACGTATAAAACCTTATTTATTATCTTTCTTATGTCTGATTCCATAACATCTGTTTTTACCTTTAGAATTGAAAGTACTTTCGAGGAATGGTCAGCAATATTTGATAGTGCTGAAGCAGATAAGAGACATACTGAATTTAATATAAAGCCTCTTTTTAGAGGCGTAAGCAATGAAGATCCTCAAAAAGTTATTGTCATTCATCAAGCTCCAAAAGGAAATGTTCAAAAGTTTGTTGAGGCAAATGGTGAATGGATGGCAACTCACAGAGTTGACCTTACAACAATGGAAGAATCGTCCTGGACTGATTCACCAAAATGTTAAAGTTGTTGAGTTTCAGGGATTATCTAAATTTGATGAATAAAATGTTTATTGTCTAATGACTAAACAGTTGAATTAAATACTTAAAAATACTATTGAGAATGAAAAAATTGCATAGCACATATTCAATAAAAGTTTTTTGAATATCTAAATAAATATGCAATCTTTTATCTTAAGTAAATAGCTCCTCTATAAGTAAGCTTTATTCTCTTCTCTTCTTGGCTCTTACAATATACAAATGACGTTCCATTGAAATACATGTTTACCATTTTGCAGCTCCTAGGCTCGCTCAAGTCCCCGTCCTATGGCTTGAGTCTTACTGCGGTCTATCCTATAGTAGATCGGACGATTTAGTAGCAATTGCTACACTTTATATATAGAGCATTTATACTTAGTTGTCAATCTTTAGGTGTAAATAAAATTCAATTTAAGCATTAACTCTTCTCTTAGAAACTCCTTAAAAATAAGAACCAACATATAACTACGAGTAAATACTACACAAAACGTAAAAAATGCTAGAGCTACACAAATCGGACAATGTAGAAATCCCATTCTTAATTCTCTAATATAAATTTTAATTGAGCCTCTGATATTAGAATATCAATTCTTCTTTTAAGTAATTTAAGAAATTTAATCATCTATAAAAAATAAACCTTTAATAAAGTTCGATATTGAATATAACTCTGAGAATTCATTATTATCAATGAGCAAAAATACTGAATCTATTGATATAACAAAGATAAAGTAATAAATACATACAACAAAATATTCCTAATCATGCTTAAATACATTAGTTCTTATTAACTGAAGATGGCTTATTCAGATACAAGAATAGTGATAGGTGGTCTAGCCCATATTCCTGTTCTTATCTTTATAGCCAATTTCGTTAAAGGCAAGTTTGGAATAAAAGCAAAAGAAGTAAATGAACCTGAAGTAAAAAAAGAGCCCGTTAAAGGTATTGAGATCCAAGGGACTATTTTTAAGGAAGAGAAAGCAAATGTCATCAAAGAAATCTCAAATAAGCTAGAAGATATTGAAAAAAAACAGAAAGTTTAAAAGAACAAATAAAGAAGAAGAAGAAAAGGGATTAACTGATCGCTAACCAAATGGGATATATACCCCCTTATTTTCTAAATAGAAACTTTAATGGATAATAAATTTATATGTAAAATATTATTCAAACTTCATTTGAAACTTATATATCTCCCTAAGATACAAACGAAAAAAAGGAAAGAAAAACTCTTTGTTGACTAATTAAGTTGGAAAAACCTGACTTTCGAAAAGCTAACTTCAATGTCAATCACATAAATGATTTAAATAATAAACACAAAAATCATAAGAGCCGTGTTAAGCAAAAAGCTAAGTGACTTGGAGGTAATCTTCATTTTAAAAAGGTTTTTATACTCGTGTGTAGGAGTGCGGAGTTAACCTTGAAACCGCAAGGCTCGAGTCCTTATGTCCAGACAAGTCCTTAGCCCTTTTATAACGAAAATATATAAGAAAGCAAATTGCTATACTCAGAATATATTAAATAGTTGATCAAATAAAAATAGTGGACATAGAACTAGAATTAATAAAATCACTTCGTGATAAACCAAATTCAAAAGAAAATTTATTATTGGCAACAAAACTTGAAACTAAAGGCAATTTTATTTTAAGTCGGGATATTGAAAAATTAAAGGGAATATGGGAACTCAGGTGGAGTAGTTCTAATGCGCCATTTTTAAATTATTCTCCATTGATAGATAATCTGCAAATATTAGATCCTTTACAATTCAATGCCATGAACTTGCTTAAGCCAAGAGGGATTAATGCAATTGTTGGGACTGGGATCATAGCTAAATTAAACCCAATTAATGATATAAGAGTTGAAGTTAAATTTACTCATGCTGGATTGATAGGGCCCCAAATTGGATTCAAAAAGATAAAAGCTTTAGCCGAAATAAAGAAAGCACAAAAAGGTTGGCTAGATATTACTTATCTAAGTAATGAAATAAGAATATGTAGAGGAGATAAAGGGACATTATTCGTATTGAGGAGGATAGATAATGAAAAACTATTGAAGAGATTTCAAGAATTTGTTGATAAAATTTAAAGCATAAAAAAGGTACCAAAGATGAGAGGCCTTTTATTCGAATGATCTATTAATCTAATAGAATTCTTCATTAATTATCTTTGTCTCTTAATTCTGGGAAGGAATTAGAAATTTTAATTAAATCATAAACGTCTTTACTATAGTATTTTTATCTAAAATTCCACTCCAAATTCAATCCTTTAGCTTTCATTTTCTTGATAATCAGTTCATGACTTTAAATCCTATAAATAGACTTAAATCATTCTTTTCCTTCTTTTTCTTCATTAGATCTTATGAAATTAATTCTATTTTTTTTCTTTTAATGGATCGAATCTAATATCAAAAGTAACTACTATGCCAATACTTATAAGGAGTAAAGCAATCACAATTTGTGGAGAAGGTAACATCATTTATCTATTCATTACATAAGCAAGAAAACCGGTAAGGGTTAGTAATTTGAATCCAATAAAAAAAGGTAAATACTTCCTAGATAGTTTTGCAACAGGTAATAATTTATTGAATGACTTGACTATTGTTTCCATTTTTTAATTGAAGTTATTGAATACTCTAACTAATTATTTTTATAAATTAGTCCTTACAGTTAATTTGTAAAATTATTACCTCAAAATCACAAGAGACTGAACTATTACTAAAAGAGATTCTAATTAAGAAATATAAACTCTGTTAAATTTAATTTAATACTATTTTGGATTACCATAACTAATTACATTGGGCATTACCTAAACCTCCACCGATAACTGCACCTAAAGGCACTGTCCAACCATAAGCATCATGAGTTGACAAGGATGCTGCAATCGCACCTCCAATCAATCCGCCTAAGACTGTATTTCCAGTGCACCTTTGTACAGATTCATAATTAGAATTAGAAGTTATTGGTTCAGTCTCTAAATGATAATAATTTGAAACCGTGGTATTACCATTACAGGGGATAGAAACCCTCTCTTTATAAGAATGAACATACCCAGGGGAATTGGAATTACCTGGAACATAATATTCACGATATTCATAACGGAAACATGTATTCTCTAATGCGTATCCTTCTTGCGACTCATATCCATCACGACTGGTTAGTTTCCCAAACCCCTCAGAAGCATTTAATGGTATTGAAACTAATAGGAAAATTGATGCAATAATAGTTTTCATTGAAATAAAATGTAGATTTTTTCAATAACTCACACAGTCTAAGAATAAACAATTAGCCTTGAAATTCAAGTTAAGATATTATTGTTTGCTAATTGTCACATGCGACAGTTTGTAAATTTAATAGGAAATTCATAACTTGAAATTCGGAAGTCTAAACTGCAACTTTTTCTCGCAAAGCATTCGGTACCTAATACACTTTTAAGTAGGAAATTTAATGGATAATAATATATTTAATACGATTTCAAAGAGTCTAATTACAAAGCCTTTTGTCCTTATCTAAAGCTTAGGTTATGTTGATGAATTAATTTCTTAAAATTCTCAACTCTTTTTTGTCTGTTTTTTAATGGTCTTGAGGAGTCAAGCACAGCTGCACAACATAATTGCCAACAAGATCTTTCATCTAGGTCTAATTTCTCGCATATATTTTTTGGGGCTAAAGTCACTGTATTTAATTCTGCAATATGTTGAGTAGTTTCCCATAACTCTCCCTCAAGAAAGTCAAGTTCAATATTTGATAATGATTCTGTAGCTAAGTAATCCTTAATTAGTTCAATTAATTCCAAAATTTTTTATTGAAGCAGAATAAGTTAAATGTTCTTTAAGTATTTAATATAGGTATAGCAAGATATAAAAAAGCCAACATATTTTCCTTAAAGCAAGCTTAGGATGATTTATGTATAAAACAAATTTATGCTGGCAATCTACAATCAAGTTCTATTATTCCTTGATCCATTAAGCGACCAATTTTTAAAATTACTGCCATATCCAATCTTGAAAAGTCTGATTGATGATTTGTAATCCAATCTAAATCAGATAAAGTTATTACACCAATGATATTAACTTTGAGAAAGAGAATGCCTAAATTCATTTTTTTAGTTAGTTACTTTTTTTCCTTTAGATATCATCACGACTGGTACTAAAAGATATGTAAAGAAGGAAATCAAGAAAATGTCTATGTTCATTTTAAAAAATCCCAGGGATGATCCAGCCAAAAAGACCGTAGTTTACTACTAGTGCAAATAAGCCCATCATTGCCATTCTTCCATTAGTTCTTTCAGCGTTTTGCCAATAATTAGAATTTGTTTTTTCCATTTTTAATTAATTTTTTGATGATCTTTTTAAACAAAGCCAGGTATAATCTGGCCTGTAGTTAGATAAGCACCAACTGCTGCTACAAGTCCGATCATTGCAAATCTGCCATTTAGAGTTTCTGCAACAACCTTTTCTTTTTCGATTGTTTTTGTTTTTTTGTTTGTGTTTGTCATTTGATTTTTGTTTGAATAAATTAAATTTAGTTTTGGAAATTGCTTTGTTAAGTAAGCAAAGATTAAATCAGTCAGAAATATTATGGAAATTCCAAAGACTGCTAACAGACTCTTTAAAAAATTCCGGGAATAATCTGGCCTGTTGTTGTATAAGCGCCTAATAGTGCTACAAAGCCAATCATCGCCCAACGACCGTTAACTTTCTCTGCGTTTTGAGGATATCCATCATATGAGACTGATTCATCTATATATGGACGAGTCTCTGATGGGAACATGTTCTGTCTTCCTCCAGACTCAGTTGTTGTGTATGAAGAATTGGACATTAAAACCAACCAGGAATAATTTGACCAGTTGTTACGTATGCGCCAACGGCTGCAACGAAACCAAGCATTGCTGCCCATCCGTTAAATCTTTCTGCTTCAGGTGTCATAATTTAAAAGAATAATTATGTAACAAAATATAACACAAGTATTAATAAATGTAAAGGAAATTGTCTGAATATCTGCATCAATGGGTATTCATGCACATTTCTGTTACATTTATGTATAGATAGTAGTTAATCATGATTGCAAATAAATTAATAATAAAGTAGCGATTGATAGATAAATAAGAAGTCAAAAGAACACCTTTTTTTTCATGAGCAGAAAATGTTTATATGCAATCTTTACAAATCCAGAAACCAAACCAACTGTTGAAGCATCTGGTGAAATTTACTCAGTACGATAATTAATTCGGTGGATTTCTGTATAATTTTGAAACCCTCACTCCTTAGATCGCCATACTTGATTCACTTGACAGCTGATATAAATTAGAGAGATAGAACCTTTTTTTATGGCAATTAAATTTTACCAATGGTGGAAGAATCATAGGAGATTAGTAACTATTGGTTTATTCCTATTCATTTTTGCTTTTTATCTTAAAACCCCTTTTGAGAAGGAAGCAAAAGTAAAGGATACCTGCGCGAAACTAAATACAAGCTATCAAATCACAGGTGATGAAGCAATGAAGCAGCTTAATCTAAAGGAAATAAAAGATTTTGATAATCGCGAGCTAGCTAACTATTATTGCGAGAGATATTTAGGTATTAAATAACAAACAATAAATCTTTAATTAATTAAATCTTTATTACATGTTAAAGTCCTAAAAATTTATTTTTTATTTAATGTCTAAAGGATTTTGGCTCGTTTCTACCACAGTTACAAATCCAGCTTTTGCTGAATATGTTGATGCATTTCAATCTTGGATAAACTCAGTAGGTGGATCTGTATTCGCAAAAGATATAGATGGTCAAACTGTGGAAGGAAATGGTGGAAAATTATCAGTAATTATTGAGTTTCCATCAAAGCAAGCTGCTATTGATGCTTACAACAGTTCTGAATATCAGGAACTAAGCAAGTTACGCTGGGCTAACTCAACCAATACAAATATCATAATCATGGATGGTGGGGTAACTCATTAACTAAATAAGATTGACAGTCCATCTAAACTAAGTAGCAACTAGCTCTTTTTTTATGAATACTTTAATAGTTTCAACTTTTGATTGTTCTTTTGAATGTTTTGATATTGCTCATTTAGAGAAGGTTTTAAACGGTAAAGGTAGAGTGATTCTCTATGAAAATATAGACTCGGCTGGTAAATGGTTTTATAGATAATTAAAAGAAGGCAATTCGAATAAGCATAGCCTATTGTTTTTTGAATCTAGATATTGTTTAGATAGAAGCTCGTTTCAGTAAATATCCCCCACCAAGTAAGGATATTAATACTGGCAGCCAAGCTGATAAGAAAGGAGTAATTACTCCCTTAACCCCTAAAGAACTTGAAAAAAAGGATAAAATGTAATAAACAAGTATTAATATTACGCTTAATCCAAAACCTTGACTTCTAGAAGATCTAAGATTCTGCTTGGAACCTAAACTGCTTCCTATTAGTCCAAAAACGATACAAGCACATGGTAAAGTAAATTTTTCTTGTATTCTAACTTGCATTTTTCGAGCCTCTTTAACATTTCCAGACTGTTCATAAAGTCTTTTGGCTGCGATTGCTTGAGCAAGTGTCATATCATTAGCATCTTTTGGTATTTCGGATACCCTAAGTGGGCCATCACCTAAAGGATAAAAATATTTTTCAAAATCTATTATGGTGTTTTCTTCTCCATACGAAAAATTAATAATATTTCCATTGTTAAAAATCCAACCAGATTTTTCTTCATCAAATATTGCTTCTTGCGCAGAAATAACTTGTTTATGACCAACTCTTGAAAAATCAATAACAGTAACATCGCTCATGATCTTATTTTGGACAATCCTAGAAAAAAATATTTGGTTTAAAAAAGTATTCTTTTCCGTAGTTACATTAGTTTCAGGATCAGTATATGAGCCGTAACCGGCAAAAAATATATCATGACCAGTCTCTATAACCGTTGCTTTCCCTAGCCCTTCTCGTAAAGCGATTTCAGAATATTTGTTACTGTATGGAACTAAATTATTATTAAAAAAGAAAGTTAAACCTGTCATAAATACAGATAAAATCAACGCTGGTAAAATAAATCTTGATGTTTTGACTCCCAAACTTCTTAATGCCAGCAATTCTGAATTAGAAGATAATTTACCATAGGCTAATAAGGTAGAGAGTAAAACTGACATTGGAAATGAAAGGACCAAAAAGCTTGGTAATTTCAGAAATAAAACTTTTATAGCCAAAAAAAATGGAAGACCAAATTCAACAATCTTTCTCACGAGATCAAACATTACTCCAACAGAAAGAGAAACAACCGTAAAGGCAGAAATAGCAAAAATCAGTGGTGGTATCAGTTGACCTATCAACCACCTATCAATTAAAGGTATATTTCTAATTAATTTAAGAGGATATTGTATTAAAGAATTATTGATACTCTTAATCTGAAATCCATTTATCATTATTCTTAAGATATAAATAATTTACAAAAAATTAACAAAATAATCCTAGTATGAATAGATCAATAAAACAATCATTGGGCTTTAACCTCAACAAATTAAATATCTCAAAAGAGAATCTTTTTATTATTTTAATAATATTTGGTATACCTTTAAATTTATATAAAAATAGGTTTTATGATAATAGTTGGACAGTTGGAGAATGGTTAATATCTTATTCAGGAGGATTTGTCAGGAGAGGTTTACCAGGAACAATTATTCATAAAATTGCGAGCCAATTTTTGATATCACCAATTATATTAACTTGGGTTATTAGTGTTTTATCTATCTTATCCTTAGCAGGTTTAATTTTATATTCTTGTAAAAATTGTTTTGATAAATCTTTTTTATTATCCCATCTAATAATCTTAGCTCCAATATCTGAGGATTATCTCGTTAGAAAAGATTCTTTCTTAGTTTTAATTTATGGGATGAATCTATTATTAATTAGACAACTTTACTTTAGAAGAATTAATATATATACATGCCTTACTTGTGTTAATTTCCTCTCAATACTTGCAATATTGTCACATGAAAGCTTTGGTATATGGGCTTTGCCAAGCTTAATACTTATTATTTATATTAACCAAATATCTAGCAAGGAAAATATATATTGGTCTTACAAATCATTTCTAAAAACATTGTTAATGATGAGCCCTTCATTTGTAGCTTTTATTTTATGTTGGCTTTATAAGGGAAACCTCAACCAAGCAATCAGTATTCATGAAGGATGGCAAGAGCTTAAAGACATTCTTCCAAGCCAAGGAGCATTAGAAGCTCTTACCCCCGATGGAGCAATAGGTGCAATAGGATGGGGTACTGCTCAAGTTTATACAAGTTCATTATTTTCTCAGTTTAATCTTTTAATTTTCTGGCATCCAGGTATGTGGCTGCTAACTATTTTTATAGTTATGCGCCTATTCATTGGCAAAACAAAACCTAAATTTCAAAAAGCTAAAAGATTAACTATTTGCCTTCAATTAATTGCATTCTTACCAATGTTTTTATTCGTTGATATTGGAAGATGGATATTCATGTGGTTGGCATCATCAGCTTTATTATTTGGGTTCATGATGAATGTATCAGATATTGATGTAATTTTAAAAACCAATCTAAGATTAAAAGGTTCACAAATCTTACCTAAACTAATCCCTGGATTTATCTCCTCAAGAAATTATAATTTGACTTTATTATTAATTGGCCTCCCTCATTGCTGTTGGTCAGTTGGCAGATATATAGTCTCAAATCCAATAGGTTTTGCTTTCAAGAATGTAATATTTTACTTCAAACTTTTATTCCTTTAATTATTCCAAACGACTTTTGAAGATGCTGCATAATTCCAAATAAATACAACAATAATTCCCGCTAATTGTGATAAGAATGTATTCGCAGAGAATTGATTATAAAATAACGAAGCAATGCCAACATTTGCAATAATTGGTAAAGATGAAACAATTAAAAACTTCATTAAACCAATATAAAATTTGAGACCCTTTAATTTATTTGATCTAAAAGTAAGTGCATTATTTATAATGAAATTTGAGGTGGCAGCAAAAATAACTCCAATAGGGAGTAATGTCTCAAACTCAAGTGCCGTTAAAGCTAAAAGACAATAAATAGTTGTCATCTGTACAATTACTCCAAAGGAACCAACTAAAGCAAAACTTACAGCCCTTCTTGGCATTAATCTTTGTGAAAAAGTATGGATTAAAGATATAAGAAAGTCCCAAACTACAGCCAAATCAAGCTTCGAACTACCAAATTTTCTCTCTTTAAAAAATAGGGGTATTTCCATAATCTTTAATTTGCCTTTACTTAAAGAAAGCAACTCATAAAGAAATTTGAACCCATTAACATCAATTTGCTTTATAAATTCTATAGATGCGTCCCTTTTAAGCAAAATAAATCCACTCATAAAATCCGTTAAATCTTTATAAGAGTTGTTTAAACTAACACGAGCCAAATAATTAGCTATGGATGATCCACTTTTTCTTTTACTAGTTAAACCCTTAATTATAGATTTATTGAGAAAGCGACTACCAATAACTATGTCTAAACTATCATTTCTGAGTTTTTCAATCGCAGTTAACAAAGTTGTTGGCTCATGCTGACCATCAGCATCTAAAACAGCTATTAAATCTCCAGAAGCGCACAAGATCCCCTCTTTAATAGCACTAGCCAAACCAGATCTACCAAATCTACTTATTAGACGAATTCGTCTATCTACTTTTGAATATTCTCTAACTAAAGATGCTGTTCCATCATGAGAATCGTCATCAACAATTATTATTTCCTTTTCATATTCCATCTCTAGTTGAAATAATTGATTTACCAATTTAATAATATTTTCATGCTCATTAAAAGTTGGAATTATTATTGAGAGAATTTTTATTGTATTCCCTAAACTCATTTAATCAAAGTTAAATTATCATAACTATATCAGAACTATCAAATTCCGATTCAATCTTATTTTGTGGTTCACCAGTGTATATATCTTCTAAACTAAAGTTATTTTTTAAAACGTTCATATAAAGATCATTACCACATATAAGTCCTTTAATCTCTGGCTCATTTTTATTAATAAATGCAATATTCAAAAATGAACCTGCAAATAAAACTATAAGAATTGATAGGCGGTGCAATCTTTTATAAGATATCCAATTAAATAATTCTTTTATTTTTCTAGGCATAGGAATTTAATCCTCTCTATATCTTTCACCATATATGATCAAGCCATGGAGGGATCGCAATAAATATCCTATCACCTAGTTCTATTCCACTTATTATTTCTGTTTTAGAACCTTCTGATAAACCAAGTTCTACATTTTGGAATAAAGGTTCATAATTTTCACCTATGACCAAGACTCCCTTCTCACCATTTTTGGTTACCAAGGAAACTGTTGGTACTACTAATACCGTTAAACCTTGAGAAGAGATAGCTGATTCTACAATAACTGTATAATCTTCTAATCTCTTAAGTTGTTCTTCCTTTTTTCTGCTCTCTTCTATGTGTTCACGGCTGTGTGGAATCGCCCAGGATAGATTTAATTCTGAAAACGATAAAATAAAAATAAAACAATATGCATAAATAAATTTGTTTATTAATGAAAATCTTTTCAAAACAATCTGCAAACTTTTAACAATTATATATCAGTTAAATATGTCTTCTCGAAAAACTATTCGTTAAGATTTAAATAATTAGGGTTTGGATTCATGCTGCAAAGCTGGACAGCAGAACCCTCAGGATTAACGATTTACCCAAACTTTACCCAAACCAACCATTTTCGCTGAGAACCCAGATTATGAAAGGATTTAACTACTGGCTAATGAAGAGTGAGCCAGACGCCTATAGTATAGAAAACCTTGAAAAAGACATTACAACACTTTGGGACGGAATTAGAAACTATCAAGCTCGCAACTTTATGAGAAGAATGGAGCTGAAAGATAGAGTCTTTTTCTATCATTCAAATTGCAAACCACCAGGTATTGTTGGCCTCATGGAAGTTATTGAAAAAGATCTTGTAGATCCAACTCAATTTGATAAGAATTCAAAATACTATGACCCAAAATCGAGAGAATCATCTCCCAAATGGGATTGCGTCAAAGTCAAATTTTTATCTAAATCACAAAAAATTCTTAGTTTGCTAGAACTTAAGTCAATCTTCGCTGAAGAAGATCTCATAATAACTAGAAGAGGAAATAGATTATCAATAACACCAGTAAAAGAAGAAATCGCTCTTATGATTATAAGAAAATTAAATTTATAATTAATCTCTATTTTCAAAATTCATTGATAACATATTCCCTACATATAACCTAGTTAAATCTCTATTACTAGATCCCTTTTGCATCAAGAAACCAGCAATAGCTGCCTGTAAAATTCGATATTGATCCCAATTAGGATGCTGATCTATAAAATCCTTCATAGCATTCTGTAGATGCTCATGTAACTCGCATTTAAAACTTACAATTTCATTTTCTTTTTTAAGAAATTCTTGAGTAATATCAAAATTAATTTCATTCATAACTTTAAATAATTTTTAAGAGATAGATCTTTACGAACCCTAGTTTTCTCTAAAATTTAAATTTAGTCAATTTGCAATATTAATACCTGTCTCATTAAGTATTAATATAAGATTACTTATATTATTGACGTTTCAAAGTTGAGACGAATAGAAATACTTTTTTAGAAAAAACATCAAATAATATAGACATAAACATTTTTTCCACAGGCTGCATTAGGAGTATGGTCTCTACAAAATTATATTGTGGAAAACTTGTGAAATAAAATTTTCAAACAGGGGAATCTTTTTCTAAAATTTCCAATTTAATTAATTGTTTAATGCATTGATTCCCACATCTTTCTCATTTCAAAAAATAAATCTTTAGCAATTGGTATAGGCCAATACATTTCGAAAGATCGTATGTCCTCTGAGGTTTCATGAATTATTCTCATACTCCAATTAGTTTTATTGCCTTCAAGTTCTGCATACCATTCTAAATCCTCAATTTCCAAGGAAACCAATTCTTCATCCATTAGTTGTGAATGAATTTGGATAAATTGTTGATATAGCTTGTTAAGCAATTGATTTAAAGAATTAAATTCACATTCCTTCAATTCAATAGCCCATCTATCAATGCCAATCAAATAGCAATAAGTCCCTCTTTTAGGATCTTTTATTAATCTCCAATCTTTAGCTTTTTCAGAAGGCACTAACCAGGTAGTAAGTCTGGTTGATCTTGTTCGTCACTTAACTCAATTATTGATCTTTGAACAGGTTTTATAGTTGATTCATCCAAAAGCCCATCAAAATCATCAAATCTTCTTTGTTTTGCCCTGAAAGCAATTTTCACAGTAGTAAGATATCTATTTGTAGATTGTCTTATTAAACTTTCACCTCTTTTTGCTAAATCGTTTGAGTCAATTGAATTATTAATGTTCATAAGTTTTTTATTTAATTATACAATAAAACTTGATTACTAATTTTTATTTATTCCATAAACTCTTTAAAACTTAAAAAAGTTTATTAGTTTAATTATTTGAGGATAATTATGAAGAACGAGTTAAAAGGAACACTTGCAATAGATTTAGGAAATACAAATACCGTTTTAGCTTTTCAATCTGAAACAGAAAGAGATCCAATTCTAATAGATATACCACATATAACTAGTAAGCCAGGTGTTGTACCTACAGCAATATGGTATGAGCCAGAAAACAATCTATTGGCTATTGGCGTAGAGGCACTTAATTTAATGAATACAATCAATGAGGCAAAATATTTCTACTCTAATTTCAAAAGATTGATAGGAAATACTTATGAGAAATTCAACTCAAAAGAACTTAATCCTGAAGAAGCAGGTAGAAAATTTTTTAGAGTTTTATGGAGTAATTTGCCTCCAAATTTATTAATTAAAAGATTAGTTTTAACTGCCCCTATTGATACATATAAAAAATATCGAAATTGGTTGATAGACATATGTGATGATCTTCCTATAGAAGAAATAGCTTTAGTAGATGAACCTACTGCCGCGGGAATAGGCACTTCTGTGCCATTTGGTTCCAAAATAATGGTCTTAGATATTGGTGGAAGTACCATTGATATGAATATAGTAAAGATTGAGGGAGGGGAAGGCAAGGCCGCCCCAATTGCTGAGCTATTAAAGTTCAATGGAGAGGATGTAAGCAAGATTTCAAGACAAAAACTGAGATGTGCAGAAATCGTAAGTAAAACTGGCTGTAAAATTGGAGGAAAAGATATAGACAGATGGATTGACGATTATTTTAATCCCACCTACAAGGATGAAAGGAATTTGATTATTGCTGAAAAATTAAAGTGTAGATTAAGTTCCAAAAGTATAAAGTCTGAAGAAAGATTTGTTGAATCGTTCTTCATTAACAAAGCTGATAAGAAAGAATTCTCATTTACTAAAAAAGAGCTGGAAGAAGTTCTGATCTCGAATAAACTATTTGATTTGCTAGAAACCCTTTTAAAGAGATTATTAAATGAAGCTCGAGGCAAAGATTGTAAATTGAATGATTTATATTCAATAGTTCTTGTAGGAGGCGGCACTCAAATTCCTATAATTAGAAATTGGGTTGCTAATAAAATGCCAGAATCATTAATTAAATTCCCTCCGCCTATTGAATCAGTTGCTTTAGGAGCCTTATCTTTAACACCTGGGGTAAAAATTAAAGATATTTTAAATAAATCATTATTAATAAGACTTTTCAATAAGCGAGATAAAAAACTTTTCTGGCATCCAATATTTTTCAAAGGGCAAACTTGGCCAACGGAAAAACCCTTCGAACTCATTCTTCAAGCGAGTAAAAACAAACAAACAAAATTCGAAATAATTATTGGTGAATCAAGAGAAAAGGAGAATTTTGATATTATTTTTGAAGATGGGATCCCAAAAATATCTGATATTCAGCCTTCTGAGAGAATTTTATGCTGGAAAAAAAACACCCTAGAAATCGAACTAAATCAACCCGCATCTCCAGGAGAAGATTGTTTAAAATTATCTTTCTCCATTAACAATGAATCATTTCTAAATTTAAATTGCAAAGATTTAAATGACAAAAATATTGGCTTTTTCAATCTTGGCTCAATTTCATAGTTTATTGATCAAAAAAACTTTCTTTCTCATTAAATATTAATTATTAAAGTATTTATATATTTTGATTTTTTTATCATTTGAATTGCAACATTCATATAAAAAATTATTTGATAATCAAAACAATATGAAGTGAATGTGGAGATTGTTTTTTAGTTAATAACTTATTTAAGTATTTCAATTCTTGTCTCTAGGTTTGACATTAATTAGCAATAATCAATAATATTTAATTACACTATTAAATTAGCAAAAGCTAACTATCTTAATCATAAATTGCTTGAAACCACTATTTATGGCTAAGTTAAAGATTGGTTATTACTAAACCAGTAGTTTATTTCTGTATGACAAATATCAATTCCTCTAAAATTAATAAATTAAATAAGCCTCAAAGCCCTGTCGTGCTTGCAATTTTAGACGGATGGGGTCATCGTGATGAGATATCAGATAATGCCGTAAAAAAAGCCAAAACTCCTATTATGGATTCTTTATGGCATGCTTATCCCCACACTTTAATCAGTGCCAGTGGTTCAGATGTTGGATTACCAGACGGGCAAATGGGTAACTCTGAGGTTGGTCATTTGACAATTGGTTCTGGAAGAATTATCCAACAAGAACTTGTAAGAATTTCAGATATCATTAGAAACAACCAATTACACAATGTAGAAGAATTAAATTCAATTGCTGCAGATGTAAAAAAAAGAAATGGAACTTTACACATAACGGGTCTGTGTTCCGATGGTGGGGTGCACAGTCATATTGATCATTTATTAGGTTTAATAAAATGGGCTTCCGAAATAAAAATAAAGAAAATTGCAATTCATGTAATCACGGATGGAAGAGATACTCCAGCTCAAAGCGCTTCAAAATATTTATCCCAGATTGAGGAATGTTTATCAAAATATAAATTTGGTAAAGTAGCTTCAATCTGCGGCAGATACTGGATGATGGATAGAAATCATTTATGGGATAGAACAGAAAAAGCTTTTCTGAATCTTACAAATCCAGACAATGAAGTTAAAGATATAACTGCATCAGAATATATACTTAGAAGTTACGAACAAGGAATAACAGATGAATTTCTAGAGCCAGTTAGATTGACAAATTCTTTGCTTGAAGATGGAGATAGCCTAATATGTTTTAACTTTCGCCCAGATAGGGCAAGACAAATTATCAAGGTTCTATCCGATAACACTTTTGAGGAGTTTAAGAGGATTAACAAGCCGAAATTAAATATCGTAACCTTTACTCAATATGAATCGAGCCTCCCTGTAAAGGTAGCATTCCCTCCGGAATCATTGAATAATTTCATAGGACAAATTGTGTCTGAAAATGGACTCAAGCAATACAGAACAGCAGAAACAGAGAAATATCCTCATGTTACTTATTTTTTTAATGGAGGAGTTGAAATACCGTTAAAAGGTGAAGAAAGATATTTAATACCATCTCCTAGAGTAGCCACCTATGATCTAGCACCTGAAATGTCAGCTAAGGAGCTAACTGCTAGTTGCTCTGCTGCTATTAAAAGTGGAGAATACGCGTTTGTAGTAATTAATTTCGCAAACCCAGACATGGTAGGTCATACCGGTAATATGCTTGCAGCAATTAAAGCCATTGAAACCGTCGATGAATGCATAGGTAAGATAGTTAATGCTACAGGAGAGATGGGGGGTAGTATTCTCATAACTGCTGATCATGGTAATGCAGAGGTAATGAAAGGCTCAAATGGTGAACCATGGACAGCTCATACTACTAATAAAGTTCCACTAATCTTTATAGAAGGAGAGATTAGAAAGATACCAAATCAAGGTAACAGTATCAATTTAAGAGAGAATGCAGGCCTTTCAGATATTGCTCCAACTTTGCTGCAATTACTACGACTTCCAATACCAAAAGAAATGACAGGTAAATCATTAATTGAAGAGATAGAATTAAAAGACCCCAAAAAAGTATTCCAGCGTGTTTAAATAGAATAAAAGATATTTTTTATGAGCTCTATAATTACTTGGGTATGGGTAGCATCTGGAATTTTACTCATATTATTAGTTTTGTTACATAGTCCAAAAGGGGATGGAATGGGTGGAATAGCAGCGAGTGGAAGTTCTATGTTTACCAGTGCAAGTAGTGCTGAAGCATCTCTAAATAAAGCTACCTGGACTATGCTAATTGTTTTTCTATCTCTAGCTGTAATACTTAGTGCTAATTGGATTTAGTGCATAAAAAAAGGAGCTTTTTGATAGCTCCTTTTTGTTTTTTAGATTTGAATATGAAATTAGTAGTCAAAATCTCCGCCCATACCTGGTGCGCCTGCAGGTGCCCCAGATTCTTTCTTCTCAGGTAAATCAGCAACAATACACTCAGTTGTAAGAACCATGCCTGCAATTGACGCAGCATTTTGGAGCCCAGAACGAGTTACTTTTGCAGGGTCAACTATACCAGCTGATGACATGTTGACATACTCACCTGTAGCAGCATTAAATCCATCATTGAAAGGTTTGGATTTAACATTTTCTGCAATAACAGCACCATTAGCTCCTGCATTCTCTGCAATCCTCATTAAAGGAGCAGTTAAAGCTGCTTCAACAATATTTGCTCCAATCAATTCCTCGCCAGAAAGTGATTTGTTAGCCCAATCCTTAAGAATCGGCGCTAGGTGAGCTAATGTTGTTCCACCTCCTGGAACAATACCCTCTTCAACAGCAGCCTTGGTAGCGTTGATAGCATCTTCCAGTCGAAGTTTCTTATCCTTCATTTCAGTTTCCGTTGCTGCGCCAACTTTAATTACTGCTACTCCTCCAGCAAGTTTTGCTAGTCGTTCTTGAAGCTTTTCTTTATCGTAAGATGAATCCGTTTCATCCATTTGTGTTTTAATCTGATCACATCTTGCGGTAACTGCTTTTTCATTACCCTCGGCGACTATAGTTGTAGTCTCTTTATTGATAGTAATTCTTCTACCTGTTCCAAGCATTTCAAGAGTAGTATTTTCAAGCTTTAAACCAGCATCTTCAGTTATAAGTTGACCATTAGTTAGAACAGCCATATCCTCTAACATTGCTTTTCTCCTATCACCAAAACCAGGAGCTTTGACTGCAGCGACATTTAAAACACCTCGCAACCTATTAACAACAAGAGTAGCTAATGCTTCCTTCTCGATATCTTCAGCAATAATTACTAATGGTTTACCTGTTTTAGCAATTTGCTCAAGGACTGGAACAAGGTCTTGTACCAGCGCAATTTTTTTATCAGTGAGAAGAATATATGGCTCATCAAGGACTGCTTCCATCCTCTCAGTATCAGTAGCGAAATAAGGAGAAATGTACCCCTTATCAAAACGCATTCCTTCGGTAACTTCAAGTTCAGTTGTCATAGATTTTCCTTCTTCAAGAGAAATGACTCCTTCCTTCCCAACTTTGTCCATAGCATTTGCAATCATCTGGCCAACTTCGTCATCATTGCCAGCAGCTATCGTTCCACATTGAGCAATAGCATTGCTATCACTTATTGGTTTAGCATTCTCTTGTATTTTCTCTACAAGATACTCAGTTGCTTTGTCTATCCCTTTTTTTAAGGTAATGGCATTTGCTCCTGCGGCTACATTACGTAATCCGGCTTTAACCATTGCATGAGCCAAAACAGTAGCTGTTGTAGTACCATCTCCAGCTGCATCATTAGTTTTTGAGGCAGCCTGTCTGATTAGGGCTACGCCTGTATTTTCAATGTGGTCTTCAAGTTCAATTTCCTTGGCAATAGTTACACCATCATTGATAATTTGAGGAGCTCCAAATTTCTTCTCCAAGACAACATTTCTTCCTTTAGGTCCAAGCGTAACAGCTACGGACTCTGCAAGGATATCAATCCCACGCTCAAGTGCTCTGCGAGCTTGCTCGTTGTAAATAATTCTTTTAGCCATAAGTAGGCAAGCAATTTAATAATAAGTTTTAATAATTTTTTGAAACAAATAAATTAGCTTACTACAGCTAAAATATCTTTTTCTGAAAGCAAGACATATTCGTCTCCTCCCAATTTAATGTCTGTTCCAGCATATTTGCTGTATAGGACTTTGTCGCCAATACTCACTTCAGGAGTTTGCCGAGAACCATCTTCGTTAAGTTTCCCAGGACCTACCTGAGCAACTTCTCCTACTTGTGGTTTTTCTTTAGCTGAATCGGGCAAAAGTATGCCCCCAGCAGTTTTTTCCTCAGATTCGGAAACTTTAATAAAAATGCGATCTCCCAGTGGTTTTACTGTAGAGACTGTTAGTGAAACAGCTGCCATAGATTAATGCAGGGTCGTAATTAAGACGCTAAGCGTCGAAAGGTTTAGAAAGAGCAATACTCAATCCTTATCTTCAACAACATAATCTGTTAAGCAACAATTAAACCACTCCTTTACTGTGCGGGTGGCCGAACCCAGTTAACGAATATGCCCTCGAGATGGTAATATTTTCGGATTAATGCTGCTAAAAATCAGCTAATCATCACTTTGCAAATAAACAATGGTCGCAACTCCATCAACAACCAGCCCAACAAAGGGTGTAGTAAAACAAGTAATTGGTCCTGTATTGGACGTGGAATTTCCAGCAGGGAAATTACCTAGAATCCTTAATGCTTTGCGTATAGAGGGTAAAAATCCCGCAGGTCAAGATATAGCCCTTACAGCGGAGGTTCAGCAACTTTTGGGAGATCATCGGGTTAGAGCAGTTGCCATGAGCGGTACAGACGGTCTTGTGAGGGGTATGGAGGCTGTTGATACAGGTGCTCCTATATCTGTCCCTGTAGGTGAAGCGACTCTTGGAAGAATCTTTAACGTTCTCGGTGAACCTGTTGATGAGCAAGGTCCAGTAAATACTTCAACTACTGCACCAATTCACAGATCCGCGCCAAAATTAACTGACTTAGAAACAAAGCCAAAAGTTTTTGAAACAGGCATTAAAGTTATTGATCTACTCGCGCCTTATAGGCAAGGAGGGAAAGTGGGCTTATTTGGAGGGGCAGGAGTTGGTAAGACGGTTCTGATCCAGGAATTAATAAATAATATTGCCAAAGAGCATGGTGGGGTTTCTGTATTTGGAGGAGTAGGAGAAAGAACTAGGGAAGGAAATGACCTTTATGAAGAATTTAAAGAATCTGGAGTTATTAATGCTGATGATTTAACTCAATCAAAAGTTGCTTTATGCTTTGGGCAAATGAACGAACCACCTGGAGCAAGAATGAGAGTAGGCTTATCAGCACTAACAATGGCTGAACATTTTAGAGATGTAAATAAACAAGACGTACTTCTTTTCGTTGATAATATTTTCAGGTTTGTCCAGGCTGGTTCAGAGGTATCAGCACTTTTAGGAAGAATGCCATCAGCTGTTGGTTATCAACCTACACTTGGTACTGATGTAGGAGAATTGCAAGAGAGAATTACTTCAACTCTTGAAGGTTCAATCACTTCTATTCAAGCCGTATATGTTCCGGCTGACGACTTAACAGACCCTGCCCCAGCAACAACATTTGCTCACTTAGATGCGACTACAGTTCTTGCAAGAGCTCTTGCAGCTAAAGGGATATACCCCGCAGTAGACCCTTTAGATTCAACGAGTACTATGCTTCAACCATCAGTTGTTGGAGATGAGCACTATAAAACCGCTAGAGCCGTACAATCCACACTACAGAGATACAAAGAACTTCAAGACATTATTGCAATTCTTGGTCTTGATGAATTATCAGAAGAAGATAGATTAACTGTGGATAGAGCAAGAAAAATTGAAAAGTTCTTATCACAACCATTTTTTGTGGCTGAGATTTTCACTGGCATGCCAGGTAAATATGTAAAACTTGAAGAGACCATTGCAGGTTTTAATATGATTCTTTCTGGAGAGTTAGATGATCTACCCGAACAAGCATTTTACTTAGTTGGGAATATAGATGAAGTAAAGGCAAAAGCCCAAAAATTAAAATCCGATAATTAAAAAGTAATGTCAATTTCACTAAAAGTTTTAGCTCCAAATCAAAATGTCTTTGAGGGTGAAGCAGAAGAAGTTATTTTGCCAAGCACTACTGGGCAATTAGGGGTTCTACCTGGGCATATTTCATTAGTCACCGCAATAGATATTGGGGTTCTAAGACTAAGGTCAAATTCAAAATGGACTTCAATTGCTTTAATGGGTGGTTTCGCCGAAATTGAGTCTAATGAGGTTACAGTACTAGTTAATAGTGCTGAGATAGGATCTGAAATAAATTCCAAAAGTGCAGAGGAACAATTCATAACAGCCAAGCAGGAATTAAGTAAGTTCTCAGACAATGAAAAAAGTCCTCAGAAAATTAAAGCTATTAAAGAATTATCAATAGCACAAGCAAGAATTCAGGCTTCAAAGAATTAAATACTAAGCTGTTCCGCAAAAGGTAACTTCTGGAAATTTTAATTTTGCTTCCTCTAACTTCTTCGTTTTACCCTCTTCCTGCCAATAGTTAATAACTTCAGTTGCTTTGTTAAGTATCTCAACCCTTTCGTTGTCAGTAATCCACCCTTTATTTTCTAGTTCTGTTTTTAATTTCTCCCAAGCATCTTCTCGTGGCCAAAAGAAATAAGCTGTGAGGGGACTAGGTCCTCCCCCAACTATTTGATCAACTGATAATGCAACGTTGTCAGGCAGCCATAATACTTTAATAATGAATCTTCCTTCATCTGGTTTAGGAGTATATCCTGTAGGCACACCATCTTCATCAATAGTAGCTGCAGCCAGAACAGCGGAAGCCCCAAGAAATCCAGCATTTGGATTAACATTTTTAGAATTAACTGATTCATTCTTTGTATCTTGTTGATTAGCAAGATTTTCGTTGGGACTATCTTGTGAGGACATCTATTTGATTTGATTTAATTTGATTTAATTATTAATTTATCAGTAAATGGTTACCTTTTGGGACTTTGGATTATAAATTCACAAGCTTATTTTTTAGTTTCCAAATTAAATTATCATTAAAAAAATGTTTAATTTGTCAAGAATTTTTATCAACCTTATAGAAATTGTAAATTTCTGCTTCTAAAGAATCCCAAAGGTCTTTTGGGATATCATTCTCCTCGGCAAACATTCCTAATTGACCTGCAAGAGCTCTAGCTTGGGATAGCCTTTCATTTAAATTTTGATTTATCATGTTTAATTAATTAACGTTAAAAGTTAGTAGTGGCAAAAATATCTTAAATAAATAAGAATTCAAAAATAATTATATCTCTAAATCGGAGATTTCTTTTAACGCGGCTTTACTTAATACTTCAGGGACTTCATTTCTTACAAGAACATCATCTTCAATTCTAATACCAATACCTTTCCATCTTTGGTCTATTTCTGGCTGACCTTTTGGGACTGCAAGTCTATCACTTATATAAATACCTGGTTCTACAGTAAGTATCATTCCACTTTCTAGAGGGACTTCATAGTCTCCCAGCCTGTAAGCACCAACATCATGTACATCTAATCCTAACCAGTGGCCCGTTTTATGCATATACAAATGCCTATATGATCCAGTCTCAATGATTCCATCTGTGTCTCCAGACAATAAGTGTATTTCTTTTAATCCATTTATAAGAATCTTGAGAGCTTGCATATGAATATAGTTTGTACTTACTCCTGGAACAACATTATTTATTGCATGTTTTTGGGCTTCTAAAATAATTTCATATATTGCTCTTTGTTCTCCTGAAAACTTCCCATTTATTGGAAATGTTCTGGTAATGTCACCATTATAATAATCATTCAAAGAGCACCCAGCATCTACTAAAAGTAAATCTCCTTGCTTTAATTCTGAATTATTAGATGTGTAATGCAAAACGCATGCATTATCCCCAGACGCAACTATAGAGTTGTAGGCAGGTCCTCTAGCTCCCTTTTCCAAGAAGAAGCCCTCAATCAATCCTTGAACTTGTCTCTCATTATTCTTCTGAGAAATATTATTTCTTGCTAATTCATGAGCTTCTGCAGAGATCTGAACAGCTTCTCTCATTCTTTCAATCTCGTAATTGCTTTTTAAGATACGCATATCATTAAGATATATACTTGGCGATTTAATAGAATTCGGTGCGAAGCCAATCCTAGAACTGTTTTGAAGTTGATTTGCCCAAGTTTCTAATATAATCTTTTCTATAATTGGATTCTTACCTACAGCGAAAACTATTTCTTCAGTACCTTCTAGATAACTAGGTAGAAGTTCATCAAACTTATCAACTGAATGAGCTTTTTCAGCCTTAAATATATTCTCAGCACCCTCAACACCCCACCTAAATCCATTCCAAACTTCACTATTTACCTCCTTTGGATTTACAAATAAAATAAACTTCTCCCCTTTTGACTTGTGAGATAGAAACAAAGCAATTGCGTTAGGTTCGTCAAAACCTGTTAGGTACCAGAAATCACTATTTTGTCGAAATGGATATTCACAGTCCGAGTGATGTTGAACAAGATTAGCTCCTGGAATAATTGCTGCTTTACCATTTAATTTAGATAAGAATATTTCTCTACGTTCTTGATACACCTGATAATTAAAGTGATACATAAAAATGATGTTGGCGAGTTGTAAGAAAAAATGGAAGAATGAAATATAAATTCAATAGTGTCCAAATTTAATGGAATCTAGTGTTTTCATTCTTATTCTACTAATTCTTGTTATTTTAATAGGTTCAGCTTGTTGTTCAGGGGTGGAGGCTGCTTTTTTAGCTGTTAACTCAATGAGAATTCTAGAGTTGGCTGCCAAGCAGAAATCAAAGGGTTCCGCCAACCAATTATTAAAACTAAGAAAACATCTTGGTCGAACATTAACTGTTATTACCATTACCAATAATGGATTCAACATTATTGGAAGTATAATTCTAGGATTTTACGGAGCTGTTGTAATAAATGATAATTTTGGTCTAACTTTATTTTCAATTAGTTTTTACATGCTTGTAGTTTTAGTTGGAGAGGTATTACCAAAAGCACTTGGAACACGATTTTCCTTACAAGTAGCAATATTATCAGTGCCAATTCTTAGAATGTTGAATATTTTAATGAAACCATTTCTCATACTTATCGAAACACTATTTCCGGTAATAACAGCTGAAAATGAAATTTCAACTGATGAAGAAGAAATAAGACAAATGGCAAAATTTGGATCACAAAAAGGATTTATTGAAGCTGATGAAGCTGCAATGATATCAAAAGTTTTCCAACTAAATGATCTCAAAGCAAAAGATCTTATGATCCCAAGAGTAGCTGCACCAAGTATTAATGGATCCGAAGAATTAAAAAATGTTTCAGAGACAATTATCCTTACTGATGCACCTTGGTGGGTAGTCCTAGGAGATAAGGTTGATAAGATTCAGGGTATAGCCAAAAGAGAGAGATTACTTACAGCAATAATTAAAGGGGAAGAAAAAGTCTTAGTATCTGAGTTGTCTGATCCGGTAGATTATATTCCAGAGATGATTAAGATAGATAAGCTCCTTACAACATTTGACAAAGATAATAAAGGAGTAAAAGTAGTAGTAGATGAATTCGGAGGATTTGTGGGCTTAATAGGTGCAGAGGCAGTTCTATCAGTTTTAGCTGGATGGTGGAATAAATAAATGAGACATATTAAACCGTCCAAAACTTATTCCATTTTAAAAGATTGGTGGAGTACAACAAATCTAACTAATTACGAGAAAAGTATATTCAATAAAGAAATAGTTTCATTTAATCAGCAATTAATTAGGTTTAAGAATAGAAAACTCAGGATTGGCGTTTTTGGCAAAGCTGGAGTAGGTAAATCCACAATATTAAATTCAATTTTAAATAATGATTATTTTAAAACAGGCATTCTTAATGGATCTACAAAGGAAATTAAAACAAAGGAAATTTATTTAAAAAAGAATACTATAAAAAGTTGTGAACTTATTGACTATCCAGGTTTTGATATTTGCAATTCTACAAATAATAATCAAACTGATATAACTGAATTAGATTTAATAATATTTATTATTGCTGGCGATCCTAATAGAAATGAAATTCAGAAATTAACTTCATTAATAAATAATGGTAAGAAACTTATTATTATTTTCAATAAAGTAGATACATTTACAACCAATGATATAAAGACTATTTCTCTAAAGATAAAGAAAAATCTTCCTTTAGATCAAAAAGTACCAATCTTTATAAATGCAAATAAAAACAATTTAAAGGAATATTTATTTAATCTTCTTGAAGAAATCGGGGAGAACCTTTTAATTGTAAATACTTTTCAATTAGTTGAGAAATTAATAATTAAAATCAAAGAAAATAGATTAATAAAAAGAAAAAAAGAAGCTCAAACAATAATTGGAAAGTTTGCAACTATAAAGGCTTCAACTGTTGCTTTAAATCCCTTAATTCTTATTGATATGGCAGGTAGTTTTGCATTGGATACAGTCCTAATTAAAGAACTTAGTAAAATTTATGGATTACGGGTCAAAAGTAAATCTGCCAGAAAATTAATTGAAAAGATTTCTATTAATAACTTTTTCTTAGGCGCGACTCAAATTGGGATAAATCTTTCATTTAATTTTTTAAAGAAAATTAGTTTAATAGCGGCCCCTTTTACAAGTGGTTTATCTTTAGTTCCTTATGGCCCAGTAGCTATTGTCCAAGCTTTCTTAGCTGTAAAATCCACAAAACTTATTGGCAAATTAGCCGCTAAAGAAATCCTAAAAAAAAGTAATATTAACGGCATGGATCCATTGTATTTTATTAAGGCGATTCATCTCAATGAATCTAAAATAATAGCCTCAGAAAGAATCTTTTCTTACAATAAAAAAATAAAAAATGATTTATCTACATATCTGCCTTGAAATACAAACCTAAAGAGATTGCATTATTTGGAACAAGTGCTGACCCTCCTACAAATGGCCATCAAGAAATTATTAAAGAGTTATCAAAAATATTTCCATTAGTTGTATCTTATGCGAGTGATAATCCCTCTAAGAAGCACAAAGAAATACTCACTTATAGAAGTCTTCTATTGAGGATTCTTATCGAGGATTTTAATAGCCCCAGTGTCTTATTTGATCAAGAAATAAGTAGTCCTTGGGCTATAAAATCTATTAAAAGATGTAAACAAAAATACAACCCTGATAAAATAAAATTTGTAATTGGAAGCGATTTAATAAATCAAATGCTTGCATGGAAAAATTTCAACGAAATTATTAACGAATGTGATTTATTTATTATTCCAAGAGAGGGATATCCCATTAATCCTTTAACCCTTAAATCAATAAATAATACCAATGCAAAATATGAAATCTCTGAATTTATAGTTCCAAATATATCAAGTTCAATGATCAGAGAAAAGAATCTATATAAAAAATTACCAAGATCTTTAGTTGATGTTATTAAGAACAAAAATCTATATAGAAATCTAAAATAAAAAAATGAAGCTCTTTATTGCACAATTCAACCCAGTGGTGGGAGATATTGCAGGAAACGCGAAGAAGATTCTGGATATTTCCGGAAATGCCTATAAAGATTCTGCAGATTTAGTTTTAACTCCTGAATTATCACTATGGGGATACCCACCAAAAGACTTACTTTTTAAGAAGCATCTAATAAAGGATCAATATCGAATATTAGATGAATTAGCCTTTGAAATATTAAACAAATTCGGAGATTTAAGCATAACTATTGGAATCGCCGAAGAGATTCATGATGCTTTCTTTCCAAATTTATATAATTCAATTGCAATCATAAGCGAAGGTAAATGGTCAATAATTGCAAGAAAAATCATATTGCCAAGTTATGAAGTATTTGATGAAAAAAGATACTTCAGATCTGCCAATAAAGTTTCTGTGTTGAGAAAAAAGTTCAAAGATAAATTTTGGAATATAGGAATTACTATCTGTGAAGATTTATGGGTTAATGAAAATATTGAAGGAAGAGGAAAGCATAAGCAAAACCCAATAAATGATCTCAAAAATGAAGATATTGATTTGTTATTAAATTTCTCCGCATCTCCCTTTACGATAAATAAACCCTACAAAAGAGAAAAGGTATCATCTTATGCAGCAAACTTGCTTAAAGTACCTTTGATTTATATTAACCAAGTCGGAGGAAACGATGATTTAGTTTTTGATGGAAATAGTTTTATTGTTGATAAGAATACCAAAAGAATAAAAAGGCTAAAATCATGCGCAGAACAAAATCTATGCTGGGATATTCAGAAGGAACGTATTCCATTAAATACTATCAAAAGTGTGTCTGAACTTGAATCAATATTTGATGCATTAGTACTAGGAGTAAGAGATTATGCAAAAAAATGCGGCTTTAAAACTGCTTTAATTGGACTGAGCGGAGGCATTGATTCTGCATTGGTAACTGTTATTGCCACTGCAGCACTTGGGCAAAATAATGTCTTCTGCTATTCGATGCCATCAAAATGGAGTAGTAAAGGTTCAATTGAGGATGCAAAAGAATTATCAAACACTTTACGAATTAATTTACAAACTATTCCTATTCATAAAATCCATGAAAGTTTTGCAAATGAATTGATAGAAAACTTAAATTTTAAATTACAAGGAATAACAAACGAGAATATTCAATCAAGAATAAGAGGGACAATATTAATGGCTCTTGCTAATTCACAAAATCATTTATTACTTTCTACTGGTAATAAATCCGAACTTGCAGTAGGCTATTGCACTTTATATGGAGATATGAACGGTGGATTATCTGTTATTGGTGATTTATATAAAACTAATGTTTTCAATATATGTAAATGGCTAGATAGTAATGATTCAATGAGCTCAAGAGAGGTACATAACTTACCTTCTAAATGCAAAATAATAGGAGATCAGATTCTGAATAAACCTCCAAGTGCTGAATTGGGTCCAAATCAATTAGATATTGATTCACTTCCGCCTTATTCAAAACTTGATAAAATTCTTAAAGGTATTATTGAAGAAAAAAAAGATATCAAACAACTTGAAATGGAAGGACACAATAATGAATTAATATACAAAATATTATCTCTCATAAGAAATTCAGAATTCAAGAGAAGGCAAGCACCTCCAATTTTAAAATTAAGCACTCAATCCTTGGGCAATGATTGGAGATTACCAATAGCAATATCAAACTTATAAATAACTATTTTATTTGAGAGTTTTTAATAGATTTTAAAGGCCTTCTAATAGATTTTAAATCTATGCCTGTCCTTAAAGATAATAAGACACCTGAAGCCTCTAGATAATTATCTACTTCAATAAGTTTTTGATATTGAAAATATTGATTATCAACTTTTATTGCAGAATTATTCTTTACCGAAATTACATTTAATCCTTTTTCCATAGAAGCAAGTACCGCTTCTCCCCCTAAGGCACATGAAGGGACTACGATGGACTCTACTTGGTAGGGATGAATATCTTCTCCATGAGGAGAATAATCAGGCAACTCAATTAAATCTGGGGCAGTACTTAATCCTATTAGTACTGAAGGTAAAAATGTATAACCAATTTCTTCAGCAGCAGCTCTTGGATCTAGATCATAATCTATATCAATAGGTTGCAAGGCAGGTGAATGTGCGCATGGAACTCTTAAGTATTTGCTAATTAAATGACTGATAATAGCCTCAACTCCAGCTATTGAATCAACTCCATTTCCTTGCCTGTATAAGTCGATATTATCATTACCTTTTTGGCTAGGAAAATCTGCAACAATAGCAATTGCAGTAGTTCCTTGGCTTATTAATTTTTTTCCTGCATCAAGTAACGCCATAGGATTCTTAATTCTGCCAGTGCTAATCTTGGTTGAATTATCACTGTACTCAACACCTAATGGAATATCAGTTATTACATATGAACCTATATTAATCCCAAGAGTTGCTCTGCAAGCATCTGCAACTTGGAGATGCCTCACTAAAGTATCATGTTCAATACTGGAATCAAAAATTATGCCAATATTTTGTTGTCTAACTTTTCTTAAACAAATCTCAGATTTTGCAAATCTATCGAGGCTATAACCCTCAACATAATATATTCTCTCATCAACCTCTGATAATGAACCTCCATTCATGACATTAGGATGAGTTATTAAACATCCAGATGCCGCGGCTAGTAGCTTGGCAGAGGGTAATGCGTCTCCAGCAAATCCACCTATTTCGCAGCCAATGCCAGTTGGAATTATAAAAATAGTTGGAGATGATCTCATATTAATTTAATATCAATTAATCTAATTTTATAAGAATAATCAATTAATAATGACGGCATTGATTATTAATTTCTTATGGTTCACTTCTTCTTCAGAGATCTTGATTTGATAAATTGACCACCTTATAACATCACCTTTTTGATGGAGCTTATCCAATATATACCCCCTTAGGTTGATTAATTGAATCGATTTAGGCCAACTTAATTCAAATTGAATTTGGCTAAGTTTCATTTCTGATATTTACCAAATTGATCATTATACAAATCATCTTCAACATCATCACCAATAATAATGTGAAGATCTGATTTAGGAAAAGCAACGCATAATAAAGCAAATCCCTTCTCCTTCAGATCATCATTTAATCCCATTGCATCAATTTGTTCTACCTCACCATCTTTAATAAATGATGCACAGCTTGTACATACTCCTGCGCAACAACTGCTAGGTAGATCTATCCCATTAGATTTTGCAGCAGAGATTATATCTTGATTGTCTGAACATAAGAAATTATATGTTTTATTTTCAAAATTAACCTGGATATTAAATTCTGACATAAGCAAAATTTAGATTAAACTGCTGATCCTCCAACAACCTCAAGTATCTCTTGGGTGATTGCTGCCTGCCTTGCCTTGTTATAGGTTAAATTCAAGGTACTGGCTAATTCTTTAGCATTATCACTTGCATTATTCATTGCAGTCATTCTACATGCAAGTTCAGAAGCAGCTGACTCTTGAAGAGCTCTTAGTACTTGATTCTGAAGGTACAATGGCAATAATGAATCCAATAGTTGATCTGGACTTTGTTCAAAGACTATATCTGATGGTAACTTCTCATCACTAGATTTATCGATATTTGTTTTTTCAACAAGTAATTTATTCCCTTTTGTAGTCAATCTAAAGATCTCATCATTCTCTTCAGCGATGCCCTGTGGATCCAATGGTAGTAAAGTTTGAACTACAGGAGCACAGCTAACTAAAGTTATGAACTTTGTATAAATTATTTCAACTCTATCAGTATTTTCAGATACGAACTCAGCTAAGATTTCATTAGTAACCCCTTCAGAATCTTTAGCAGTTGGAACCTGTTCTAATTCTTTAAAAGTACTCTTAATTAGGTACTTATCTTTTCTATTCTGAAAGTAGCCAATAGCTTTTTTTCCAACTAAAATCAAATTTGGTTGATAACCTTGATCAATTAGTTCAGCATATCTCGTCTCAACCTTTTTAATAATATTAGTATTGTATCCGCCACAAAGACCTCTATCAGCAGTTATGCAAACCAAAGATATATCTTTGACTGGCCTTTTTGCTAACAGAGGAGAATCCGAGGCTTCAAATTGAATTCTTGTTTGAATATTTTCTAAAACCCTAGCAAGCTTATCAGCAAACGGTCTGCTTTTTAGAACTTGGTCTTGAGCTCTTCTGACTTTAGCTGCAGCTACAAGTCTCATTGCCTCGGTTATTTTTCGGGTGTTCTTTACAGAAACAATTCTGTCTCGGATTTCTTTAAGATTTGCCATAGTCTTTGTTTAGATTAATTTTTTATATTTTGGCAAGCATCGATGACTTAACTTCATTAATAACCTCTTTAAGCGTAGCTTCCAGGCCATCATTCAATTTTTTTTCTTTAAGAATTTCTTCAATGACTTCTGACTTGTTTAATTTGAGGTATTCGCGCAATTCATTAGCAAACTTAGTAACGTCTTCTACGGGAACCTCATCAATCAAACCTTTCACACCAGCATAGACTACAGCTACTTGTTCAGCGAGATTAAGTGGAGAGAATTGTGCCTGTTTAAGTAATTCTCTTAATCTTTTTCCTCTCTCGAGTTGCTGCTGAGTCGCTTCATCAAGATCTGAAGCGAATTGGGAGAAAGCGGCCAATTCATCAAATTGAGCTAATTCTAACTTTAAAGTTCCTGCAATCTTTTTAATAGCTTTAGTTTGAGCTGCTCCTCCGACCCTACTTACTGAGATTCCAACATTTATAGCAGGACGAAGTCCAGAATTAAATAAATCTGCACTAAGGAAAATTTGTCCATCTGTTATCGAGATAACATTTGTAGGAATGTAAGCAGAAACATCACCTGCCTGAGTTTCAATAATAGGTAAAGCAGTCATAGATCCACCTCCCATTGCATCAGATAACTTTGCAGCCCTCTCAAGTAACCTACTATGGCAATAAAATACGTCCCCAGGATAAGCTTCTCTTCCTGGTGGTCTTCTCAACAAAAGAGACATTTGCCTGTAAGCTTGTGCTTGTTTGGTTAAATCATCATAAATTACAAGTGTAGCTTTTCCTTGATACATAAAATGTTCAGCTATTGCAGCACCTGTATATGGTGCAAGATATTGCAAGGCCGCAGCCTCAGAAGCTCCAGCGCTTACAACAACTGTATAATCCAGAGCTCCTTTCTCTCTTAAAACCTCAACAACATTTGCTACGGAAGCAGACTTCTGACCAACTGCGACATAAACACAAACCACATCTTGACCTTTCTGATTAATGATAGTGTCAATAGCTATAGCAGTTTTACCAGTTTGTCTATCACCAATTATTAATTCCCTCTGACCTCTACCTACTGGGATCATCGCATCTATAGATGTAATCCCTGTTTGCATAGGCTCATGCACTGATCTTCTTTTAATTATCCCTGGCGCTAATTCCTCAATAAGTCTAGTATCACTGGTTGGGATTTCTCCTTTACCATCTATTGGTTGTCCTAGAGGGTTAACTACTCTTCCCTGCATAGCTTCACCAACAGGTACAGATGCGATTTTCCCTGTTGCCTTAACAGTACTTCCTTCTTGTACCCCTAAGGCATCTCCCATGAGAACGGCTCCTACATTATCATCTTCAAGATTCAGTGCGATGCCTTCTGTACCATCTTCAAACTCAAGTAATTCTCCTGCCATTACTTTTTCCAACCCATATATTCGGGCTATACCATCACCAATTTGGAGTACTGTTCCTACATTACTAACAGATACAGATTGATCATAATCAGTTATTTGTTTTTTTAATATTGAACTGATTTCATCAGGACGTATAGAGACCATGAGTTTAAATAATAAGGTTGAATTTTGAAATTACTTGGAAAGGGAAAGACCAAGTTTTCTAATTTGAGAGGCAAGACTTGCATCTATTACTTTAGATCCTACACTTGCGACGAAACCGCCGATTAAATTTGGATCTATTTTAGTTACAAGTTCTAATTTTTCTGTGCCGGCGATAGCACTAATTTTTTGAGTAATTAACTCTTTTTGGACGTTGGTTAGTTCCACAGCCGAAGTAACAGTTGCAAGTGCAATATTACTATTTTCTCTGTAAAGCTCCAAAAACCTCTCGAGAATGGGAACTAAAATGCCTATTCTTTGCCTATCAGACAAAAGTTTTAGTAGATTTAATAAAGATTCGTTTATTTTCTCAGAAAATAATTCGATAATAATTCTTTTCTTTGACTCTTTCTCAAGAATTGGAGAAGATAAAGCTTTATTTAGCTCTGGAGATTGATCAACTAGAGCAACAATCTCTTTTGCTTGTGAAACGATTTCATCAATTTGATTTAAATCATTAGCAACTTGGAGAAATGCCTCAGCATATGGTGTAGTGACAGAATTTAAAAGGGGCATTAGTTTATCTCAATATCATTAATTGATTGAGTAACCAAATCTTCCTGGGTATTTTGATCCAGTTTATTTGGTAAAGAATCCAAAGCTTTTATTATCGCTAATTCAACAGCTTCTTTACGAAGTTGAGACATAGCTCTTGAAGCTTCAGAACTTTCATCAGAAATTGCACTTTGTTTGATTCTTGCCATTTCTTCAATTGCATTTTTTTCGCTTTCCATCTTAATAGCTTCAACTCTTTTAATTGAATCAGATTTAATTTGAGAAGCTTTTTCTTCGGCAAGTGAGAGATCAGCTTTAGCCTTTTCTAGTGCTTTTGTTGCACTTTGAAGTCTTTCATCGGCTTCTTTCAATTCGAGAAGGATACCTTCCCTCCTTTTCTGAAGCATTTTACCAAGAAACCCTGGTAGGAATTTATAGAGTCCAAAAACAACTACAGCCCAATTAAGTACATTAGTCTCAAAAAGATTGAGGTTTAATCCGAAACCTTCGGTAGCTAAATATGAAAGATTCATTTCGATTGAATTAATTTATTTACAATAAGTTCGCTTATCTCATCAGCCTGATCGGAAAGTTGCTTACGTGCTGAAGAAGTCTGACTCTCTATTTCGAGTCTTGACTTTTCTTTAGAAGCATTTGCTTCATTATTTGCAAGTTCTACAGCTTCCTGATAAAGCTTATCAGAATCTTTTTCAGCTTCATTAACAATTTTTAGAGCCTCAGTGCGAGCTGATTGAAGTTGACTGAGTAAATCAGCTTCAAGCTTTTCAACTTCAACGAGTTTATTTTTAGCCTCTTTTAAATTAGAACTAACATACCTTTCTCTTTTCTCAACAACATTGCCAACAGGCTTAAAGAAAAGAGAATTTAATAGATAAGTAAGTGCTACAACTTGAATAGCCATAAGTGGCAGCGTGGCATTTATATCAAATAAACCACCTTCAGTTGCAAAAATAGAAAAGGCCAACATATGTTTTAGTTGAAATTAAAATTTAGTAAATAAGAAAGCTACAAAAGCAAAATTTGTTATTTACTTAAGAAAAAGGGTTAGCGAAGAGCAATACAAGAGCCACAACTAATCCATAGATTGTTAATGACTCCATAAAAGCGAAAGATAAAAGTAAAGTTCCTCTGATTTTACCTTCTGCTTCGGGTTGACGAGCAATACCCTCAACAGCTCCTTGAGCAGCGTTACCTTGTCCAAGGCCAGGGCCAATAGCACCTAAGCCAACTGCTAAGCCTGCAGCTACAACTGATGCTGCGGAAGTAATGGAATCCATAATTTTGAAATAAAAAGCTTTAAGCTTGTGAAAATCTTTTGTCAAACACGCTTGGACATTCTTTTTTGAAGAATGGGCCTGAAGTAATCAGACCTACGCGATTAGGTATTTTGGCAGATTATATGCGCTTTGTAAAAGGGTCTTTAAGTAAAAAAAAGAAGTTAATGATGTTCTTCCACTGCCTCACCTATGTAATATGCTGCAAGAGTTGCAAAAATCAAAGCTTGGATGGCACTCGTAAACAATCCTAAAAACATAACAGGGATTGGCAGGACAAGTGGTACCAAAAACACTAAAACTGAAACGACAAGTTCATCCGCAAGAATATTTCCAAAAAGCCTGAAAGATAATGACAATGGTTTTGTGAAGTCCTCTAATATTTTAAAAGGCAGCATTATTGGTGTTGGATGAACATAGTATTCAAAATATCTCCAGCCTTTATTACTTAAACCCGCATAAAAATATGACAAGGAAACTAATAAAGCTAATGCAATAGTTGTATTAATATCAGCAGTTGGTGCACCAAGCTCACCACTTGGTAGCTTAATTAATCTCCAAGGGATAAGAGCTCCTCCCCAGTTACTAACAAATACGAAAAGAAATAAAGTTCCAATAAATGGCATCCAGTCTCTATAAACTTTTTCACCAATCTGTGTCCTGGATAAATCTCTTATATAATCCCATAAAAACTCAAGCAGATTTTGTAGTCCTTTAGGATCATTTTCCATTTTCTTAGTTCCTAAAGAAATAAAAACCAAAAGAGCTCCAAGTAAAATCCAAGATGTAAGAAAAACTTGTCCATGAATTCTTATATTGCCTATTTGCCAATAAAGATGTTGGCCAACTTCTAGTTCTGCAAAATTTGTTATTAAAGAATTAAAACTCATTTTAAGTATGAAAAAATTAAATAAATTTTTATTAAAATTTATCTAGGAACGTGAAAAATAAAAAATAAGAGCAGGCTTATATAAAAAAAAGCCAATTATCGCCGGGAGAATCTCAAGAAATTCACTTTTACTAGAAGCAATGAATAAAAACACTGGTAATAGCAATTGTATTTTTGAAACCCCAGTTGATGATTTACCCAGATTTCCAATACTCTTAGAAAGCAAACGTAAGTAAAAAATTCCGACAACAGAGCCTATAAAAAAACTTAATCCAAAGGATAAGTTGATACTTATTATTGCGAGAATGGACAGAAATATTGAAATAACAAAAGTTATTACAAAAATAACCACTTGCATTTTTAAATAATCATCCTTTATTGAAAAGAAATTTCCAATGTGATTATCCAAAGAGAAATGAGATTCTGGTCCAAGATTGTTTAAAGGGGTAATTGAAGCATCTTTATTTAAAGATTGCTTATTTTTATTCCTTTCTGAGTTCACAGTTGTGAACATAATTAAGAAAACCCCTTAAATCTAAATAAGTATATAAACCCACGGAATCTATCATGAATAGGTCCCTTTTAGCTAGAGTTTTTTATTTAAAGTTCTAATTCTTAAGATTTGGAGATATTTTTTTAAATTCTTAAAGATATTTTTTGCGCAATTCAGGAAATTTGAATACCCAAATTTTAATTAAATTTAAAAAATATAATTTTAGTTAAACAATACTTGGCAAATTATAAATTTAACGTCTCAATGGAGCATCGATATTAATTGAAAATTGCAGGAAAGACCTATTTCTTCAAAAAACTATAAAAATCTAAATATTAGAAATATTAATACCTTTCAATTAGCAGAACATCAAAATAGTAACTCTCTAATGCCTTTGCAGTGGAAACTATGGCCTTATGAGGGCAAAATACTTATGATTTTGATTGGAATATGGATTGTTTTTGGAATTCTAATTTTAGGTTCTGCAAGTTCTTGGGTAGCAAGCAAAGAGATGGGAGATTGGGCTTACTATTTAAAAAGACAACTTATTTGGTACATTCCTGGGCTGACTATATCTTTTTTAATTTTTAAATCGAATATTAGAGACCTTTTAAAAATATCAAAATTTACTTTATTTGTACTCATTATTTTAATTGGCATAACAATTTTATTTGGAACACCTATCAATGGCTCATCAAGATGGATAATCTTAGGTCCATTGCAAATTCAGCCATCTGAACTAGTCAAGCCTTTTGCAATTTTAGAGGCAGCAAACTTATTTGCTCATTGGCATTTAGTTAATGAAGAAAAAAAGATCTTTTCACTTTGTACATTCGGTTTATTAATTTTATTGATTATGCTCCAACCGAATTTAAGTACTGCTGGATTAACAGGTATTTTATTTTGGGTTATGGGTTTATGTGGCGGTGTTAGATTACCTTCTTTGACTTTAGTTGCTTCAATTGGTCTGCTAAGCGCGTATTTAAGTGTTTTAAATAACGAATACCAAAGGCTTAGGATCATTTCTTTTCTTGATCCATGGCGGGATCCAGAAGGGCTAGGCTACCAGTTGATTCAAAGTTTGCTCGCTATCGGATCGGGAGGGCTATTCGGACAGGGTTTTGGCCTATCTATGCAAAAATTACAATATCTGCCCATTCAAAGTACAGACTTTATTTTTGCTATTTTTGCAGAGGAATTTGGATTATTAGGTTCAATATTTTTATTAGGATTTTTGTCCTTCTTCTCTTATATAAGTTTAAGAATTGCTATAAAATGCAGAAATAACTATACCAAATTAGTTGCCACAGGCTGTGGAACATTGCTTGTAGGGCAATCATTAATTCATATTGCTGTTACAACAGGTTCAATGCCTACTACTGGACTACCTCTACCTTTCGTTAGTTATGGCGGGAACTCCCTAATATCATCTTTATTTATTGCATCACTTTTAATTCGTTGTTCACTAGAATCAACAGGTCTTATAGGAGTTCTCAATACAAGAAAGACAAAAATTAGTTAAACTTTATGAAGTATAGAAAATTAAGAATATTACTTCAATCAACTTAATTATTTCTGAATTGGCCCAGAGAGGCAACCTTCTTATGGAACAAGGCATAAGTAGTCCAGGTCCCTTTACTATATTCTTAATCTTTGCGGCAGGCCTTTTAACAAGCTTGGGTCCCTGCTCGCTTTCTTTAATTCCAGTTACAATTGCTTATATAGGTGGAACAGAAAATAACAAAAATTCTAAGATTCTAATTTTTTGTGGAGGTGTAATATCATCTCTTGTTGTGTTAGGAGCCCTAAGTGGTTTCTTTGGGAAAGTATATGGACAATTGCCAGGTTCGTTCACGGTAATAATTTCATTATTTGCAATCGTAATGGGGCTGAATCTTTTGGGATTTGTAAGATTTCAGCTTCCAAATGGACCTAGCTTAGATTTCATAAAAAATAATACCCCCTCTTTTCTAGCTCCTTTTGTTACTGGTGCGGCATTTGGATTAGCATCTTCTCCTTGCATTACACCTGTATTAGCAACTCTTTTAGCCTGGGTCTCGCAAGCAAAGAATCCAATGATATCGATCTTATTTCTTTTCGTTTTTGGCTTAGGACAAGTCACTCCTCTAATAATTGCAGGAATCACTACAGAAAGCTTAAAGAAAATATTGGAATTTAAAAAATACAGTCAACTTATACCTACTTTTAGCGGTATCATACTTTTAACATTAGGAATATTGAATATTCTTTCAAATTGGATTTGATGAGTTATTTGAGAAAAATTATTCTCTATATATCTAGTTTGAAGTTTGCCATTTTTTTAATAATTTTTATTGCCATTTCAAGTGGCATAGGAACATTAATTCCACAAGGTGGTTCTTCTTCTGAATATTTATCTTCATATAATTCAAACCCGATATTTGGATTTTTAGATGGTAAAAGAATTTTATTTCTTGAATTGGATCATATTTACACAAGCGATTGGTTTTTACTATCCTTGGTTATTTTATGCATTTCACTTGCAGCATGTAGCTTTAGAAGACAAATCCCTTCACTAAAATCATCTCTAATGTGGAAGGATTACGACAATGAAAAAAAATTTAGAAATCTTGAACTAGCTAGCGAGTGGAGAATTAGTACTAATAAAGAAAGAATATCCAACATAAAAATTTTATTAAATCAAAAGGGTTGGTTGACTTTAATTAATAAAAATAGAATTTCAGCTAGGAAGGGCTTGATAGGAAAAATTGGGCCCCTAGTAGTTCATATTGGCTTAATTATTCTATTAATTGGTTCCTGTTACGGCAATATAACTCACAAGACACAAGAACAATATTTATTTCCCAAACAGAAACTGGATCTCATCAATGATAATTCGAACAAAAAATTAACCATTCAATTAAAAGATTTCAGAATTGAGAGAGAGATCGATGGCAAGCCAATACAGTTTATTTCAAACTTAGAATTCACTGATTTTGATTCCCAAGATTCAGAATTAAAATTGTTAAAGGTAAATCATCCCATAAGGTACAAGGGGCTAACTATTTACCAGGCAGATTGGGCAATTTCAAATCTGGTTTTGAAAATAGATGATATTATTTACCAACTTGAAGTAAGAGAAATTCCTGAGATTGGCGAGCAGATTTGGGGAATATTGATTGAATTAGGAAAGGAAATTAAAAATAATTATTTACTCACAGTAGACAATGAAAATGGCCCGGTTAGGATTTACAAAACTGATGACTTTTCAGAAACAGACCTTTATTTAGATAATGAAAAGTCAGAGATCAATTCCTCAATAATTGAGTTAATTAAAATAATACCTAGCAGCGGATTAATCATAAAAAATGATCCTTCAATCCCATTTATTTATTTTTCTTTTATTTTAATAATTATTGGTACGATTTTAAGTCTTATGCCAACAAAGCAGATTTGGATTTTTATAAGCGAAGATTCAAAAAAAATATATTTTGGAGGATTGAGTAATAAAAACTTATCAGGTTTCAGAAGTGAGTTTTTAAATATAAAATCTGCAATTAAAGATTATTGAAGTTTGTTTTGACCAAAGTAAATATCAAGTTTCATAGCGACATTACCGCGAGGATTAAAATCAGCACATAAATGCATCCAATGAGGGGAGGAGGCTTTCACTAAGTCATCCATGATTCTATTAACTACCTCTTCATGAGATATCTTTTCATCTCTAAACGAATTAATATAAAGCTTCAAAGATTTGAGTTCATATACTTTCTGGTTAGGCTGATATTTAATTTGCAATTTTGCAAAATCAGGGTATCCAGAAAAAGGACATTTACAGGTAAATTCTGGCAAATCTATTGTTATTTCATAAATCCTAAATTTATTTGGATTATCAAAACAAATTATTTCAGATTCTATAATTTTCCTTTCTCCATAAAAAGGCGTATTAGTTTCTTTAATTTCTTTGCTCATTCATTTTTTTTAATTATTCTTTAAAAATAAATTAAAAAATAAAATAACGCCAAAATATTACTTAATTCACTTAAGTATTACAAATCAATAAGGCATTCTTGATATAAATAGAATTCTGTATCAACAAGCACATTATTTAGGTGCTATTAAAGTGTAAATAAAGTAAAAAGTTTTTGATTCTATGGACGTTTGTTTAACTAATGTTGATAATAATCTCAACAAATCTTTAACACCTAAAAGTGTTCATGGCATGTTATGGTTGCAAACTCATTTTGAAGAACTTCAATGGGAAGCATTATCAGATGGTAGGGTGATGCTTTCTAAAGAAGATGCAATATCACTTAAAAACGACGCTGAATTAGCTGGGGTAAAAATAGAATATATATCTGATATATCAATTTTGGATGTTTTACCAAAAACAAATTAATATTTAAAGAGTCAACTAATAAATTATGAAAAAAATTGAGGCTATCATACGTCCATTTAAATTAGAGGATGTAAAAGTAGCGTTAGTTAATGCTGGGATAGTCGGCATGACTGTCAGCGAAGTTCGAGGTTTTGGCAGACAAAAAGGACAGGTTGAAAGATATAGAGGTTCTGAATTTACAGTTGAATTTCTACAGAAACTTAAAGTTGAGGTAGTAGTAGACGATGAAAAAGTAAGTTCTGTGATTGAAGCAATTGCTGAAGCAGCAAAAACAGGGGAAATAGGAGATGGCAAAATATTTGTATCTCCAGTTGACTCAGTTATTAGGATAAGAACTGGCGATTTAGACGAAACTGCTCTCTAATCAATTGTTTCCTTTACAAGTTGATTAATATACCGATTATTTACCGAAAAATTTACTAATTTTTTATTACTTATCCATATTAGATATTCATGATTACCAGCTGGACCTTTCAAGGGAGAGGCGATTAAACCGTTTATAAAGCAGTTGTTTTTGGTTATTAATTTACTGATAGAATCTATTACATCAATATGATCAATTACTTTTCTCACTACTCCCCCTTTGCTTACTTTTTCTTTGCCAACTTCGAATTGTGGTTTGATTAAGAAAATCCCTTCCCAAAAATTATTGTTTAACAAATTACATATTGGCTTAAAAACCAGATTTAAAGATATAAAAGATAAATCCACTACTACAAAACTTGCCAGTTTGCTATCTGCATTGTATAAATCACTAGCCTCTACATACCTGATATTTGTTCTTTCATACAATTTAACTTTCGGATTATTCCTAATCTTCCAGGAAGTCTGCCCATATCCAACATCAATTCCATAAATTAATTTAGCTCCTTTTTGCAGTAAGCAATCAGTGAATCCTCCAGTGGAAATTCCTGCATCAATGCAAACCCTATCATTTACATTAATAGGGAATCTATCAAATGCCTTAGATAATTTTTCACCACCTCTAGAAACGAATCTAGGTTCTGATGGAACATCTAGGTCAATATCTACTGATACTAAAAGTCCAGGCTTATCTAATACCTTTCCATTTTTATCTTTTACTTTTCCTGACAAAATAATACTTTGCGCCTTTTGCCTGGTATCAAATAATCCTTGATTTATTAAATGAATATCTAGACGTACTTTTTGTCCCATTTATTTCAATTCAGGATATTTCATACTTAACTGCATAAAAGGCTTTAAATAAGATTAATAACTATAAAATTTAGGAAAAAGATTATTATGATTATTTTCTCATACAAGATTCAAAATTGCTATTTTAATAGAATTTTCCAAGTCAAAGCAGACTTTATATTATGTTTTAGATAGAAATAATTTCTCTATTTAGGAATAACTTTTAAATCTTATGTATAATGTTTTCTTTTAATATAGCCAAAGAAGCATATTTAAAATATGTTCAATGGCAATTAGAACTTCAAACTAACGAGCCATTATGTAATTTTAGTTATAAAGTTTAAGATGTAAATTATAAAAATAATGATTGAACGTTACACCCTTCCCGAGATGGGAGAGATCTGGGAAGAAAATGCAAAGTTCCAAAGTTGGCTTGATGTTGAAATAGCTGCTTGCAAAGCAAATTATGAATTAGGTAACTTGCCAAAAGAGCACCTAGAACATATTATTTCGCATGCAAAATTCAGCCCTGAAAGAATTAAAGATATTGAAAAAGAAGTAAAGCATGATGTAATTGCATTCCTGACAAATCTTAACGAATATGTAGGAGATGCCGGCAGATATATTCATGTAGGTATGACTAGTAGCGATGTATTAGATACTGGATTATCTATTCAACTCAAAAATTCTTGTAATTTATTAATAAAAGAAATAAAGAATCTAGAAGCTCAAGTGAGGAAACTTGCTGGTATTCATAAATTCACAATAATGGTTGGCCGATCTCATGCTATCCATGGAGAACCAATCTCATTTGGATTTAAATTAGCAGGTTGGTTAGCGGAAATCATTAGAAATAAAAAAAGATTAGTCTCACTTAAAGAAGAAATCTCAACAGGACAAATAAGTGGTGCCATGGGAACTTACGCTAATACCAATCCTGAAGTTGAGGCTATAACTTGCGCTTTATTAGGATTAAATCCAGATACAGTTAGTACCCAGATTATTTCAAGAGACAGGCATGCAGAATATGTACAAACGCTAGCTTTAGTTGGTTCATCTTTAGATAGGTTTGCAACTGAGATAAGAAATTTACAAAGGACTGATGTTTTAGAAGTAGAAGAGGGTTTTTCGAAAGGTCAGAAAGGTAGTTCTGCAATGCCGCACAAAAGGAATCCAATAAGGAGTGAAAGAGTCAGTGGTTTATCAAGAGTCTTAAAAAGCTATGTCAATACCGCATTAGATAATGTTTCTCTTTGGCATGAAAGAGACATAAGCCACAGCTCCAATGAGAGGATTATGTTACCTGATGTATCTATATGTCTCCATTTTATGCTCAGAGAAATGACTGAAATAATGTCAAATTTACAAGTTTATCCAGACAATATGCTAGATAATATGAACATATATGGAGGTGTAATTTTTAGTCAGAAAGTTTTATTAATTCTTGTAGAAAAAGGGATGTCTAGGGAAGATGCATATAAACTTGTCCAGAAGAATGCCCATCAAGCATGGAATACAAAAAATGGAGACTTCAGAAAAAACATAGAAAATGATCCTCAAATAATGGACAAAATTACCACTCTAGAACTAGATGAATGCTTTAACCCCTCAATCCATCTTTCCAATTTAAATGTAATATGGGATAGGTTAAGTATTTAAAATCTAATTACTTAATTACTTCTATTTTGGAGACTCAAATTTAGATTAATATAAAATAATGAAACAAAAATCTAGATTAGAAAAAGATAGTTTAGGTACTGTTGAAGTGCCAGGCACTGCCTTATGGGGGGCGCAAACACAAAGATCTATCGAGAACTTCAGTGTAGGGCAAGAATTAATACCTTTAAATTTAATCTATTCAATTACATTAATAAAAAAAGCGGCTGCTATAGCAAACTATAATTTAGGGATAATTCCTAAAGATAAAAAAGAGCTTATTATCTTTAGTTGTGAAGAAATTCTCAATGGTTACCATGACAATCAATTTCCTTTAAAAGTTTGGCAAACTGGCAGTGGGACTCAAACAAATATGAATGTCAATGAAGTAATTTCTAATATCGCATGCTTAAAATCAAATTCAAAACTTGGTGACCAGAAGCCATTACATCCTAATGATGATGTTAATAAATCTCAATCAACAAATGATACCTTTCCAGCCGCTATCCAAATTAGTGTAGTTAGTGATATTAATAAAAAACTAATCCCATCAATAGAAAAACTAAGTAAAGCATTTGAGGAGAAAATGTATAAATGGGATAAGATAATTAAGATAGGAAGAACACATTTTCAAGATGCTGTACCAATATCATTAGGTCAAGAAATATCTGCATGGGCGAAGCAAATTGAAGATGCCAAGAAATCTATCAAATCAAATCTAAATGAATTATATTTTCTACCAATAGGTGGTACTGCTGTTGGTAATGGGATTAACTGTCCAAAAAACTTTAACCATGAAGTATCAAAAATAATTGCGAATGAAACAAAGCTACCTTTCATAGAATCAAAAAATAATTTTGCTTTAATGGCTTCTCATGATCGTTTAGCAAATTTAATGAGTTCATTAAAGATTTTAGCTTGTTCATTATTTAAGATTTCAAATGATATTAAAATATTATCTTCTGGACCTAGATCAGGTATTTATGAATTAATAATTCCTTCAAATGAGCCTGGAAGTTCTATTATGCCAGGCAAAGTAAATCCTACTCAATGTGAAGCATTATCAATGATATGTGCTCAAGTCATGGGATTTGAATGCGCAGTGTCTATTGCTAATTCTAGTGGTACATTACAAATGAATGAATACAAACCTCTTATAGGATTTAATCTCATAAATACCGTGAATTTATTAAATGAGGCAATAAATAATTTTAGATTAAAATTAGTTGAAGGTATGGAACCAAATTACAAAAACATAAAATCGAACTTAGAAAACTCATTAATGTTAATTACTGCTTTAGTGCCAGAAATTGGTTATGAAAAATCGGCTGAAATTGCAAAATATGCCTTCAAAGAATCAATTAGCTTAAAAGAAGCCAATTTAAAATTAGGTTTCCTTAGCGAGGAAAAATTTAATCAATTAATAAGAACTGAGAATATGATCTAACTCTGATTATCAACCCTTTTTGTAGCAGGATTTATTTCATCGTTTTCATTCTTACTTAATAAATCATAAGATTCAGAAACAGGAAATCTATTTATAGATTTCAATACTTTTTGAATTTTCTTTTTAAGTTTATTACTTACTCCTGGACAATATTGCACTTGAGATAAAATATCAATTGTTCGCCTGAAAATCCTTACAATATCCCCTTCATCTAAAGATGTATTGAAAACTAATTCTCTCCACTTCTTACCTTTTGACCATTCTGAAACTAGACCTGTTAATTCTTTTTCTAAATAAACTGGGCAATCGACTAAATATTTATTCTGTTGGGAGGTTATTAATTTCCTCAAAACATCTAACTCTAAAAAGGTTTCATTAATTTTTACGGACGGTAAATAATTACACCATAAATCAGGTCTGCGGGTTTCGACAGAAATAGCTTGAATAATAGATGCTATTTCATGCCCCTCCAAGTCATCCAAATAGCCACTAAGAATAACCATACCAACCCACAAATTATTTTCAGTCCTTAATGACATCAAAGAATTGCCCATTTCTGTTAATTCAAGATTATTTAAGCAGCCAAAATGATTAAGAATCTTTATTAAATCAGTAAATTTCTTCCAATTATAATTTTCTTTTAAAATTAATAATCTATTCCTCTCATTTATTTCTTTTTCAATTTCAATTATTTTTTTTCTGCACTTCTTTAATTTCTTAAAGTCACCAAAATGATGAGCAGGGTGCTTATTAATTTCTATTTCTAGATTATTTATAATTTCTTTTTGAGTAACTACTTCGCTAGCTAAATCATATTGAGGAGTACTTAAATCATTAATCTTCGATATTTCTGCTATTTTGTTAGAAGTAACTTTGGAGCTTATTTCACCACGAAAGACTTCTCCCAAAAATCTCATCTCAGGCTCTACTAATTCTGAAATATCCAAAACTTCAATATCAGGAAAAATATTAACCACAAGATTAGGTTTAATTAAAATAAATAAATTATCTATAGTCAGGCAAATTAACCCTGTCAACTTTTCAGCAATATATGTTTTTTTATAAATTATTGCAGGAATTATCCTTCTGTTAATTTGAGGGGCTTTAATAGATATAAAGCTGCCATTTTTTAGAAACTGCAATGCATGACTAATTTCTTCTGCAAGCTTTATAGAAGCTTGTTTTTCTAAAATTCTTAGTAATCTTCTCTCCTCTTTTAAACGTCCAGTTAATTTCTCATATGATTCAAAATCTTTCCATGCAATATTATGCGTAAGTTCATTTAGTCTAATCAATTCTTTTTGGAGACCACCAATATTTACATTTTCTGTAGAAGATTCTTCTGAATAAATAAAACTACCAAAACTTCTTTTTATCAATTCCTTTGACTTTTCTATATCGTAGTTTTGTAGCAGATTAAGAACCATGCCATAACTTGGAGTGAATTGACTTATTAGCGGATTTGGCTTACTTATAGCTAATAAACTGGCTTCATTTGCTCCTTCAAATCTATTCTGCACCGCAACAACAAAACCTTGTATATCTTTTCCTCTCCTACCTGCCCTTCCTGACATTTGTAAGAATTCACTACTAAATAATAATCTATGTCCTTCCTCAGACCTTTTAGAAAGTGAGGAAATAACAGTTGTTCGCGCTGGCATATTAATTCCTGCAGCTAGTGTTTCTGTTGCAAAAACAACTTTTATCAATCCTTCCTGGAATAAGTCTTCTATAACTTCTTTCCATGCAGGAAGTAATCCTGCATGATGAGAAGCTATGCCTCTCTTAAGTGCATCGAAATGTTGTTTATCTTTTACACCTTCCTTATTATTCTTAATATATCTTTCCAGTCTTTTCTGAATTAAATTTGACTCATAATAAGTGACTAGAGATAAGTCTTTGATATTTTCAATAGCCCTTTCACAACCTTTTCTACTAAAAATAAAATATATTGCCGGCAACATTTTTCTTTCCGCAAGTTTAGATACAACAAAAGAAATCGAAGGTGCTTTAGGTTGCTGAATCTTTCCATTTCTATTTTTTCTATTTTGACCTTTTGGAGCTCTCCAGACTTTACAGTTAGGATGGATCCCATTCCCTTTATCATTGAGTAAAGGATGCAATCCTTTTGCACTACAAAATAGAAATTCAAGAGGTACAGGCCTCTCTTCACTGGTAATTAATTCTGTTGGTCCATGAACAGTATTAATCCAATTTCTTAACTGAACAGAATTTGATATTGTTGCTGATAAAGCTATAATTTGCGTCCTACTAGGGCAATGGATAATTGTTTCTTCCCATACTGTTCCTCTTTGTGGGTCATTCATATAATGGCACTCATCGAGAACAACTGATTCTAGATTCAGTAAGGGATCGTCAGATTCATCGAATTCACCATAAAGCATATTTCTAAAAATCTCAGTTGTCATAACTAAGATAGGTGCCTCTCTATTAATAGTTACATCCCCGGTCAGTAATCCAACCTTTTCTGTACCAAAATGAAGAGAGAAGTCTCTAAATTTCTGATTAGATAGAGCTTTTAAGGGAGTTGTATAAAATACTCTACTTTCATGTAATAAAGCTCTATAAATAGCAAACTCTCCTAAAAGGGTTTTGCCAGAACCTGTTGGAGCAGTAAGTACAATAGAATTACCGCTATTTATAGCTTTAATTGCTTCCAATTGAAATTCATCCAGAGGAAATGGAAAAAGGGACTCCGGATCAAGCAATAGTTCTGAGTGAGATGAGGATGAGTTGACTTCTTGAGATATGATCTAATTAGATATTAATAAACCGCATAATTATCTTGCAAACTTTTCTTTTAAATCTAGACCTTTCAAATAAAAAGCAATCAAGAAAAACAAAAGATGTCTAATATGAAAATACCTAAAAACAGAATAAGAAGGTTACGTACTTTTGCCCTTGGCAAAGGGGAATGTGAATTTACTATTGAGAATCATAAAAATCTGATAGATTTATGCAGCAATGATTATTTCGGATTAAGTAGAGATATAGATATTATCAATGCGGCTTATGAAACAAGTATATTAGAAGGTTTAGGATCAGGAAGCTCAAGATTCATTAGTGGAACAAGGCCAGTACATAAATCACTAGAGAAAAGACTATGCGAGTGGCTTGGGTATGATTATGTTCTCTTATTCCCAAGTGGTTTCCAGGCAAATATTGCAGCAGTTCAGGGGTTGGTTGATAGAAATAGTCTAGTTATTGCCGATAAACTGATACACAATTCTCTTTTAACAGGTGTGAGCGCATCAGGGGCAAAACTAATAAGATTTTTGCATAATGACCCAATAGACCTTGAATATAAATTAGCTAAGTTTTCTGATAGTAAGAAATCCATACTAGTTATAATTGAATCAATTTACAGCATGGAGGGGACTCTTGCTCCTTTAAAAGAAATTATAGAAATTTGCAAAAAACATAATGCAAGATTATTAGTTGATGAAGCACATGCATTAGGAATATTAGGTCCCAGTGGAAAAGGCTTATGTCATCAATTTTCAGAAAATATCACAATGATTAGTGGTACATTTGGGAAATCATTTGGCAGTGGCGGAGCTTTTCTGGCTTGCAAAAAAGTAATTGGGGAAAAATTAATACAAACCAGTAATCCTTTCAGATATACAACTGCTTTATCTCCCTCCCTAACTGCGGGCGCACTTAAAGCTCTTGATAAAATTGAGCATAATAACTGGGGCAAAGAAATATTGGACTTATCAAAGAAATGGAGAGAAGAAATTAAGAAGATTGGAAAGTATAAGATTCAAGGTGAGTATCACATTTTATCAATTATGATTGGAGATGAAAATGAAACTATGCGCTTACAACAACATCTAGAAGAAAAAGGATTTTTAGCTATTGCGATTAGGCCCCCAACTGTACAAATTGGCAAATCCAGAATAAGAATCACTATACGAAAGACCTTAACAGGAAAAATACTTAAGAAATTCATTGAGGCACTTCGATCATATAAATGAATCAAATTATTACACAACATGGATGGGGATTTGATAGTCAGATTTGGTGTGAGAGTAAAAATCAATTCAATAAGAACGGTTGGTTATGGCAAGATAATGAAAGAGGTTATTTCAACAAAAGCTCAAAATCCTCTAAATGGTTTAAGGGAAATAGCAAGCAAAATATAAGAATGGCTATTTGCCATTCTTTAGGTACTCATTTAATTGGAAGTGATACTTTATTGGAAGCGACGCATGCTGTTTTGATAAATACTTTTTTTAACTTCATACCTAAGAATCCGCAGACCAAAAAATTGACCATAAAAGCACTTAATAGAATGAGAAAGAAAATACAAAATGATGACTGTCAGACAATGATTGAGGAATTCATCAGGAAATCATACTCTCCTAATTGTTTGGATTTTACTTTTAATAATTTATTAAATATTAATCTGAACTTAATTAACCGATCAGTCTTGTTAAATGACTTTGATAAACTTTTTATTAATTATAAACCTAAGAAACTATTCTCAGATAATATCAATTTATTAATTCTGAAATCAGAAAAAGATATGATCCTCCAAAAAGAAGCTTCAAATGACTTTATCAAGATGCTTGCGCAAAATGAAATTAGTAAAATTAAAATAATTAAATTAGAACATCAAGGTCACATAACAACCAAAATAGAATTATATGAAATCGTTCAGAATTGGCTAAATGAATTACATGAATAACAATAAGAATTGGAATAAAGAAATAAAAACAAATTTCGATAATGCTGCGAATCATTATTATTATCACTCTTCGATCCAAAAGCATTTTTGTTATGAAATAATTTTATTAATTGAAAAACTTTCTATCAGAAATGGCGAATGGTTTGATCTTGGATCAGGCATTGGATTTTTAGCTGATGAAATTGAAAAACAATTCCCTCAAAAGAATGTTTGCAGAATTGATTTCAGTGAAAAGATGCTTAGTAACAATAAAAAGAATAGTAAAACGATTTTATGGGATTTAAACAAAGGTCTTCCTATTGAAGCATCAAGATCTACTCTTCTGATATCAAATTTCTGCTTACATTGGTTGATAGAGCCTGAATTAGCTTTAAAAGATTGGTTTTTTAAATTAGACGAAGGGGGTTTTTTGATTGTTTGTTTACCCACAAGTAATAGTTTTCCAGAGTGGAAATTTACATGTAAAGAAAATGACTTCGAATATAGTGGACTCACTTTTCCAGATTCGAATAGTTTAATAAAAGATTTTAAACCCAATCAAATTTACTCTATAAAAACATATAATTATCAGGAAAATTTTAAGAATGTCTACAAACTCTTTAGGAATATAATAAATATGGGGGCTCATTCTACAAAAAGCAAAAGAAAATCAATTTCAGAATTGAGAGCTATGCAAGATTTATGGCCAAAGCATAAGCGGAATTCTGTTAATCTAACATGGGAAATTTGTATATTAGTTTTAAGAAAATAATGAGATCAATTTATACTTCCTTTCAATTCATAGTATGCGGAACCGACACAGATATTGGCAAAACGATAATAAGCGCTTTTTTCGTTAGAGGGTTAAATTCATATTATTGGAAGCCAATTCAAAGTGGTTTAGAAGATGAAACTGATAGCCAAACTGTTTCCAGATTGAGTAAAATAAGTAAAGAAAAAATAATCCCTGAAGCATATTTATTTAATGAGCCTGTTTCTCCGCATTGGGCATCAGAAATAGACAATAAACAAGTCAAAATATCATCTTTAAAATTACCAATTATTAATGATTCACTTGTTTTAGAGACTGCTGGAGGACTAATGGTTCCATTAACCCGAGATTACCTGCAAATTGACCAGATTAAAACTTGGGACTTACCTGTAATTTTAGTTTGTAGGAGTTCTCTTGGGACTCTTAATCACACACTATTAAGTATCGAGGCTTTAAAAAAACGTAATATTAAAATTTTAGGAATTGTGATAAATGGTAAAAAACATTTAGATAATCCTAGAACTTTGACTGAATTCTCAGGCCTACCTATAATCGCTGAATTTCCATTGTTAGATAATCTGAATACAAAGGATTTGGATATACTATGGAAAGAATTAAATATAAAAACCAAACTGGATTCCATTATTAACCATAAAAGACTATAGATGAATAATCAATTTTCCAGCAAATTCAAGAATGAATGGCATCCCAATATTTGGCCACCTTTTACACAAATTAAAAATAATAGACCACAAATAGAAGTTAGCCATGGAAAAGATGCCCTGATTTATACAAAGAATCCAAAGAGAGAATTAATTGATGCCATCAGTAGTTGGTGGGTAACATTGCATGGCCATAGTAATGAATACATAGCACTTTCTATAGCTCAGCAGGCAAAGAGGTTAGAACAAATTATCTTTGCTGATTTTCTACACCCACAAGCTAAGGATTTATCAGAAAGGATAACTAGTATTACAAGATTAGATAGAGTATTCTTCTCAGACAATGGCTCTACAGCAGTAGAAGTGGCTTTAAAGATTGCTTACCAGTGGTGGCAAAATCAAGGCAAAGAAAGATATCAAATAATTGCATTTGATGGTGCTTATCATGGTGATACTTTTGGGGCAATGGCTTTAGGAGAAAGAAATATTTTTAATGCAAGTTTTGATCGTCTGATGTTTCCTGTAAAGCGTGCACCATGGCCATCGACTTGGATTGATGACGATCAGGTTGAACAGAAAGAAGAAATTGCCATTAACAAACTTGTTGATTTACTACAAACACCAACTGCTGCAGTTATTGTAGAACCAATCCTGCAAGGTGCAGGAGGAATGAATATGGTAAGACCAGAATTTATTAATAAAGTTTCTGAAGTCGTGAGGAAGAACAATAGTTTATTAATAGCAGATGAAGTCTTAACTGGCTTTGGTAGATGTGGGAGCTTATTTGCTTTTCAGAAGGCCAAGATACAGCCAGATATAGTTGCATTATCTAAAGGCTTGACAGGTGGTTTTCTCCCAATGGGACTAACTTTATCTAAAGAGGAAATTTTCCAATCTTTTATTAGCGATAATCCTGAAAAAACTTTTTGGCATGGTCATAGCTTTACCGCCAACCCTCTTGGATGCGCAGCAGCTAATGCTAGTTTAGATCTCTTAGAAAAAGAACCATCAAAGTATCTCTCTTTTGAGGAAAAACATTTATCTCTAATAAATATTCTCCAGAAATCTTCACATATAAATAAATTTAGGGTTTGCGGCACTATTTCTGCATTTGATTTGCAGGTAGGGGAAGGCTCTGGCTATATGAATAATATTGGTAAGAAAATTAAATCCAATGCAATAGAAAAAGGTTTATTTATTAGACCGTTAGGTAATGTTATTTATTTGATGCCACCACTTTGCATAACAGATAATCAATTACTAAAAAGTTATGAAATCATTAAAGAGATCATTGAGGATTCATAGATATTAGGGTCCTTGCATGATTGCATTTTCTACATCATCTCTGTTTATACAGTACGAAAATGATCTCTTAATAAACTTTCCATTAGAATCCCAGGAGACACTCAAATCTTCTTGTTCAAAGAAGATAATAGCATTCCAATCAGAACCAGCTAGATACCATTTAGAAGGATTATCAATATCTTTTCTAGCTCCCAGATTTACCAACCACAACTCTAAAGCTTGCAATGAGTATTGATTAATTGGTTTTTCCTCTGAATACATATTTTAAAATTAATTTTGGTTTTTATTTGACAAGCCAAACTGGTATTGAGTTCACTTCTCTGCCAGTAAAATTAGCAAACAACAAGAAAAAAACTAAGCTTAAGGAAATAGTAATTATTAGTAATAGCAAAGAAAACATCTCGCCATTTGAAAAAGGCCTTCTATGTCCAACTTTGTAAGATGATTCTGTATTTTTTTTATCAATTTCAAGATAATTATTGGAGTCTATTTGATGATTTTCAATATTCTTTAATTTAATATCATGCAAATTTCTAAGATTTGGATTATGTAAATTCTCATAAGCTTCTAATACTATTTGCAATTTCAAACTTGCATCATCATGATTAAGAGATGTTGTATCTGGATGAAGTTCTTTTGTCAATTTGCAGAAAGCCTTTCTTAATTCATGAGAATTAGCTTTTTCATGAACGCCAAGAATCCTATAATAGTTATGTTCAGCTTTCAAAATCATTTCATAATATTCACTATCTTAATCAATTCTATTGAAATTGAATCCCTTTATAAAAATAGACACTGAAACCTCTAAGCCAATGGATACAAAAAATATAATTCAAGAATTAAATTCTATTCTTAATCAAGAAGAAATAAAGATGTTCATGAGATTGCAAGAGATTATTTCTGTATTAAATAAATCCTCCAATTTGACAAGACTAATAAATGGAAAAGATTATTGGGTGTCTCAGATTTACGATAGTATTTGGCCATATTTCGAGGACAAAAGTGATGATTTCCATAAAAAAAAATACATAGATATTGGTTCGGGATGTGGCTTCCCTGGATTGGCATATGCGATAACCCATCCCAATTCTGAGGTTTACTTAGTTGATTCATCTAGAAAAAAAACAGATGCTCTCAAAAAGATTATTAATGAAATGGATCTGAAGAATACAATTTATATAATCAATGATCGTATTGAAAACTTAGCGAGGAATGGTCAATATAGGCACAAATTTGATATTGCAACAGCTCGAGCGGTTGCTAAAACACCGACCCTGGCAGAATATCTATTACCAATATTAAATAAAGGGGGGATAGGAATTTTATATTGCGGAAAATGGAATATGAAAGAGCAAGAAAAGTTAGATAATTCTCTAAATATATTAAATGGATCAATAAAAAAAATCGTTTCAAAATTATTACCTGCTAATAAGGGAGAAAGAAACGTTGTCTTTATTCAACCCAATAGTAAATGTCCAGATATATATCCTAGAAAGGCAGGTAAACCATCTAAGTACCCACTCGGAAATTAACTTTTTGATTGTCTATTAATAGTTTGACTACCAAAATCTTCCTTTAAAGATCTCAATTTAATTATTACATTTTCAGGATCTATATGATTCTTTATTGAATCAAGTATTTCCCTTTCAGAAACAGTATTATCTAATTCATTAGAATTATTTCCTGGGAACCAATGACTAGCATTGCCCAATAATTGATATCTGGACTTTACAAAACCTTTCATATCCCAAGCTTCTAGTAAATTGGATAGCCATATTAAAACAGGTATATTGATATTACCAGGGGTACTTTGCCAACCAGGTAAATTCTTGTAGCAGTTGTAATACCAGTTATGTCCTAGAGAATTTAGAGACTCTTTTTCTAAGTTGTTTGTAATTTGAGGAATATAATCTTTTGCTTCTGATAATAAAGCTACTGCATCAAGATGATGATCAAAATCAGACTCTTTTGCTACGCCAACGCTAATAGTATGAACATTTTGATTAGCTAAACAAAAAAGATCATTAAATACTATTGGATGGAGCGGTTTGCATAGATTCAGTAACTTTTCTGAGGGGGAATAGAGATGTCCACCCTTGTCTGTAGGACTAATTATAAAAACCCCCAGATCATATTTCTTTGCTGACTGAATTGCGATCGAATTATTTTGATTAATAAAATACCAATGCAAGTTAACATAATCAAATTTATTAGAGCGTATTGCCTTTTGAATAAGAGAAGACTTTCCATGAGTTGAAAACCCTATATTCCCAATAAGATTATCCCTCTGCCACTTGTTCAAAATATCCACACAACCATTATCTCTAAGTGATTGTTTAAGATGCTCCTCAGTATTAATGCCATGGATGGATAACAAATCAATCTTCTTTACTCCTAGCTTTTCAAAACTAGTTTTTAATTCTTCCTCAAAAATCTTTACATCATTGTTAGGAGGTATTTTAGTTTGAATAATTTGAAAGGGTGTTTCCATATTTCTTATTGCATTTCCTAACTGCAATTCAGAAGTGCCATAATGTCTTGCAGTCTCTACATGTTGAAATCCATAACCAATTGCGGAATTTATTAAGTTATTAAATTTATTTTGTTCCGAAAATGTTATTTCAGTTTCATCTAGTTCTTTCCAACTCTTCTGAAATCTCATTCCTCCCAGTGAAAGTATAGGTATTTGAATTTCTGTTCTTCCAAATCTTCTTGTGGGAATACTCATTATTAATTAATGCTTGGACATTTTTGGTAATTTTCCAAGTGATTGAAAACTATCTCTATTTAAACTTCCATCTAGTCTCTCCAGATCTTCAAATTTAGTCCAATGAATGCAATCTACTGGACATGTATCAATAGCCTCCTGAATAGTATCAAGAGAGTCCCCATTTTGTCTTACTGCTCTGCTTCTTCCATATTCTTCATCAACAATGAAAGTATTAGATGCAACATGAACACAATATTTACAGCCTATACAAACCGACTCATCAACCCAAACAGCTTTTTCAGTTAGTTCTCCACCAAGAACTGGTTCAAAACCTGATATTTTATCTTTATCTTCAAATTGAATATATGCACTAGAGGGATCAGTATCCAATTGCTAAGATTCCCATTTAGTTAAAACAAGTTCGATAGAGCCATCATTCTCATTTTTTTGTTCAACTATTTGATAACCATCCTCTTTCGTTTTCGAAATTATTGTGTGATAAGCATACATTTGGGTTACTTTAGATACAAATCTTTCCACAGGTAACTGATATTTCCACAAATCCAGATCGGTTACCAGTTCATAAGAATTTGAATGGGAATCCCATTTAAAACCAACTTTTGTATCCTTAGGTAAATCCAGACTTAAATCTACACCAGTTGACTTACCATTAAAGCCTTTGACATACTTGTTAGTTGTATCAGGATCATAGCCTAAATGATCAAGAGCCTTAATTAATGGCTCAATTTCTCTTAACTGAGTTTTGATAGTACTAAAATGTGACATTTGATTGATTGTTTAATGGGATTACTTCGTCATTTTGATTAGAGATAAAAGCTTCAGATGTTTTTTTCTTGATTTTCACTTCACCAAGAGAATCTTCCAAACTTTTAGTCGCCTGATCACATAAAATTCCGTCAAAACCTTCAACGAATTCTTCAACTCGGCCATTTTGATGGATTTTAAATCTAAGTGTTCTTTGAGGCATTAAATCCTAGAACTTTTTGTTACTTTATATAAAATAACGAATTTTTTTTGATTCAGTTGATACAAGTAACTTTTTTTTCATTTTTAGATATAAAATCTTCCAAAAGTTTTAATTTCTAATTATAAAAACCTTTCATTCCCATTGAATCTAATGCCGTCTTAGCCTCTTCCATAACAGAAGGTTCATTATCAAAAAGAGCTATTTTAGCGCACTCATCAACAAAAGTTTCCTGTAATTGATTATTCAAATCTTGATACAACCTACATAAAGACCAAATACAATTACTTCTTACAACGGGTTCATTATCTATTCTGAGACTAATAATTAATTGATCTGCGGCTAATTGCGCATTATCTTCAGAGATACTTCCTATTTCGGATAAAGAACTTGAGGCCCATAGTCTCACTGAAGCTACATCATTTTTTAATGCATTTATTAAAGGCTTTAAAACTATTTGGTTATCATAGTTAGCCAAACTCCAGGCCGTTGCCCTTCTAACGTAAGCATTATCATCTGACTCTAATAAATACACCAATTTAGAGACTGCATCAGGACAAGGATTCCTTCCTAAAGCATATACAGCACTCATTCTTTCTACCGGACATGGTTGCTCTAATAGTGGGAGCAGTAAAGGGAATGATCTTTTGTCTCTATACTCACAAAAAATCCTCAATCCTTGAATCCTTTCCTCTCTATTGCCATTTAAATATTTTAAAGCCTTATCGCATTCAGATATAACGTCCAAATCATCATTCGAAAACCCATCTTGATCGATCTCTTCAAGTGGATCAATTTCAAGTTCAACTGCTAATTCCTTTGCTAAAACATCTGGATCTATTGTGATATCTGCTAAGCCATCATCTCTTAAATTGTTATTTTTATTACTCATCGATTTTCATTTCAGTTCATTGGTGCAGGTGACATCATATCTCCTGGCAACCAAATTCTCGCACTAACTGCTAAAAAAGCAACTCCAAAAAGAAGAACGATTGCCAAAGGCAGAGCTTTTGTCCTAAAGAAGTTCAATTTATCAAATCAATTTAAAGTTATATTAACCTGTTAATGAAAGTTTTAAGCATGAATTCTTAAAATTGATTATTTTTTTCTGCATTTTGCCTTAATTGACCACAAGCAGCATTTTGATCCGAACCTCTACTTATTCTAAAACTTACATTAGTCCCATTATGCATTAGCCTTTGTTGGAATTGACTAATAGTTCTATCAGATGTCTTACGAAATGGCATCTCCTTAATTTGATTATATTGAATCAAATTAACATGGCACTGAAATCCTTTTAACAACTTACTTAACTGATCAGCATGACTAATTTGATCATTTATTCCATTCAATAGAATATACTCAAAACTTACTCTTCTTCCTGTTTTGTTAACAAATTCCTTGCAATCACTTACCATTTCAACGATATCATATGTTTTAGCACTTGGAATAATCAACTCTCTTATTACTTGATTAGGAGCATGCAGACTTATTGCCAATGTGTATTGGCATTTACCTAAACGATCAAAAGAATAGTTAATTAATTGTTTAATTTTCTTAGGGATACCGACTGTGCTAACAGTTATTTTTCTTTGACTTATTTTTAGATCCTCATTCAATGATTTGATTGATATTAGTAATTGATCAATATTTAATAATGGCTCCCCCATACCCATGAATACTATATTGGTCACTTTCTGATTCATTTCATTCTGAATTAATAACACTTGATTGATTATCTCGCTTGCATTTAATGATCTTCTCAAACCTTCTTTACCCGTGGCACAAAACTTACAATCCATTGGACATCCAACTTGACTCGAAACGCAAACAGTCAATCTTTTATCAGAAGGAATTCCAACAGACTCAATGTAATGATTATCTTTTGTTCTTAATAGTAATTTCAGCGTCCCATCATTTGAGACATTTCTTTGTTGCAATGTTAAATCGCCAATAAAGAAACCATCCTTATTTAATTTATTTCTAAAATCTAAAGGCAATACCTTTATTTCATCTATTTTTCTTAATTTGAAATTAGAATTGTAAATAAAAGAATGTATCTGACGACCTCTAAATGATGATTCACCATAATTAACAGCAATTCGCTCTAAATCTTGAATAGTGTAGCCAATCAGATTTTTCAAATTTCTCAGAAAGTAAGAATCACTTCACCACAAAAGCAAGCCGTGCTTTAAAAGAAATTCAGAAAGAATTAAAGCAATAAATCCAATCATAGCTAGTCTGCCGTTTAACTTCTCATTGTAAGAATGAAACCCGTATCGAGGTAACTTCCTTTTTGGGACTATTTCAGGCTTAATCATTTTTCTTATAAAAAAAATATTCTAGTAATTGGAATTGATAATGGTTTTTATTCATCTGAAAGTAATCCTTCTTCCTGTAACCCTTCTAATGCAGCAGGGTCAGGGAGCTGATCTTCAGAAAACTGATTCTCAGCATTTGGTCTTGCAAAGGCTGCAAAGTTACTAGAAGAAGGATCAATTCCATGCCTATTCCTAGTGGTTTCTAAATCTTCATCACTTGGATCATCTAATATCGCAGAAGAACTAACCGTAGTTGATGAAGGCATATCAACTGTGTAATCCGGTCTTAAGTTTTGAACTCTTCTATAACCTCCTGATTCTTCTGCAAGAATATCAGGATGAGGACCTGCTTCTGAAGCTAATTCCTCTACAAATCCACTAAATCCAGTCCCTGCAGGAATTAGCCTACCAATAATTACGTTTTCTTTTAATCCTCTAAGCCAATCCGACTTGCCTTCAATAGCAGCTTCGGTTAATACGCGAGTAGTTTCTTGGAATGAGGCGGCAGATATAAAGCTATCAGTATTTAATGATGCTTTTGTTATTCCTAACAAGACAGGTGTAAATTCAGCTGGTGCTCCCCCTGTTATAGACATTGCCTGATTAGTATCTTCAACCTGACGTAATTCAACCAGTTCTCCAGGAAGAAGAGTCGAGTCTCCGGCATCTTCAACGCGAACTTTACTAGTCATTTGTCTAACAATAACTTCAATATGCTTATCATCAATAGCAACTCCTTGAGATTTATAAACATTCTGAACTTCATTAACTAATCTACGTTGAAGTTTCGCGATAGATTCTTGTGCAGCTTCCATCAATGGCTTACTATCTTTTAGATCTACGAAGAAGCATTCTAATAATTCATGTGGATTTATAGGTCCATCTGTTAGAAGTTCTCCAGCACTAACTTGCTGACCATCACTAACCATTATATTCTGCCCGATAAGAATTTGATATTCATTAATTGCATCATTCCTCTCAATAACAGATAAGGAAATAGTTTCATCATCAGTTCCTTGCTTTATCTGCACTACTCCGGACTTTCTACATAGGACGGCGGCATCTCTAGGCCTCCTCGCTTCCAATAATTCTTCAATACGAGGAAGTCCCTGAACGATATCTCCAGTCTTTTGTCTTTCAAACACAAGGAGAGCCAACCCATCACCTCTTTGAACAAGATCACCATCTCTAACATGGAGTACCGAATCCGGTGAAACCATATAAGGCCTACCAAGTCTTAAAGTCACACTATCACTTGATACTTGCTCAATTTCCCCGCAAGAAGTAGCTTTCCCTGTTTTGCTTATAAAGTCACCATCCACTACTCTGTCGCCAACCTTAACAGTGGGTTTTCCTTTTGCTGAGATCTTAATTTTATCTTCTTCTCTTTCAACGATCAGTCTTCTTATGGGTTCATCGTCAATAACTGATGGCATCTGGACAAGTCCCTCTTCTTTACAAAGTATCTGAGTGGTAGCTATTACATCACCTGAATTTACAGCTTGATTATTTTTTACTTGCAATTCAGTATGAGTAGATCCATGACTAGAGTCAGATACGGTATCTCTTCTAACTAATATAGACTCTAAAATAACTAAATTTAATCTATTGATACTCTTATCCTTTTTATCTGGAATTATTTCAACATCTACAGTCATTTGAGGGGTCGCATTAAATGTTTCAAGACTTAATTGAGTTCTTAGAAGCTCAATACCTTCAACAGATTTAATTAATTCTCCATCTTTGTAAGTGAGCCTTTGTATAGCTTTTAACCCTAAATGAGGTCCTGTATCCTGTTTAATATGGTCTAGTGAGGGTAATTCTGCATTATCAGGTATTGTAAATTCCTCAACCGTTCTTAGAAGCAATCCCTTACATTTCGGTGTTTCTAATCTCTGTACAAAAAGAATTTCTTTATTATCAACTCCATCAATTATTTTCTCTCCAGGATTAACTAACATTCCTTCGTCATCGAATCGACTAAGTACTTCCTCATCGTCACATTCATGGAAAGTTCCATTTCTCACAGTAATCTCTCGTAAAATATCATTTTTCTGAGTTACTGTAACAATTCCGGAAGTTTGACTAAATATATCTTTCACCACTTCAGTTCCAGCCTCTATCCATTGCATGTCTTCTATCATCAGAAGAGAAATATCTTTGTTTATCTCATGAGTTTCCTGTGGTATCCATAATAATGTTCCACCCTGATTAACCTCAAAACCGTTTTTTGCTGATCTTGCTTTTTTTATACTTAGCCCTGGTGCATATTTAATTAGGCCACCTGTTTTTGTTTTAAATTTATCATCTGCTAAATCAGCGATTACTTCCCCACTACTGATTTTGCTCCCAGGTATTGCATTTAATCTATATGAAGTACCTTCACTAGATTCTAAATGCCATATCTCTCCAGAATGAGTCGATTCTTCAATCAATTTACAATCTTTAAGACACATTGATGTTGTTACTATTTGAACCTCTCTTGAATCACCAATAGAATCTCTTAGACGAACCTGTCCCCCAAATTCACTAAATTGACTAGCCTCTGCTAAAACATCGCCTTTATTGACTTTTACATCAGAGGATATAACAGGCTTTGCATTAGGTGGAAGATTATAAACATCACCGGCTAATACCCATATTCTTCCTAATCTTTGAGCTTTGAGAGTAATATTTCCTTGCCTATCAGTAACTTCTTTAGGTTGAATAACTTTTTCATATTTGACTTGACCTGCTAAATCACAAATAACATCTTTAGTTGCCTTTTCAACACTCTTTTTAACGGCTCCAGTTGCTATTTGAGCAATAGTAACATCAGATTTAACATCTTGTCCGTTTTCTACAAATAATAGTGATCCACTTGAGACTTCAATCTTTTGAGATTTATTTGAACTACCGGATTTAGGTGATATTTTTAAAATGAAATCTACTTCTGCTTGCTTTGCTTCTACGCCATGAGGTGTTCTATAGCCTCTAATCTTTGCCTTAGAACTGAACTCTACAGTTCCAGCTATTTTTGACCTAACAACACCACTCTCAGCAGTAGAGACTCCTCCAGTATGAAAAGTTCTCATAGTTAATTGTGTTCCTGGCTCTCCTATTGATTGCGCAGCAATAATTCCAACAGCTTCACCTAAATCAACTAGATGATTATGAGCTAATGCCCACCCATAGCATTTTCTACATACGGATCTATTTGCTTCACATGTCAGAGGAGATCTAATCGGTACATTCTGAATATTAGATTCTTCGATTTGTCTCGAAATAGAGGGATCAATAGGAGTATCTTTGGCAACTAACAATTCTCCATCATTGTTAAGTATGTCTCTTGCAGTAAGTCTCCCAATTAATCTATTTCCGTACTTACCATCTTCAGATTCAATATCAATTTTTCTTTCTGTACCGCAATCTTCTTCACGAACAATTACGTCTTGCGCTACATCAACTAATCTTCTAGTTAAATAACCTGAATCAGCTGTTCTTAATGCGGTATCAACAAGACCCTTTCGAGCACCATATGAAGAAATAACATATTCAGTTACAGTAAGTCCCTCTCTAAAATTTGTTCTTATTGGTAAATCAATAATCTCTCCTTGTGGATTAGCCATCAGTCCTCTCATACCTACAAGCTGTCTAACCTGAGACATATTCCCTCTAGCTCCAGAGTTAGCCATCATCCAAACAGAATTTAAAGGATCATTTTTATTGAAATTGTTTTTTACAGCATCAACTAATCTTTCATTAGTCTCAGTCCACGTATCTATAACTTTTGTATGTCTTTCAACCTCAGTTATTTCTCCCAATCTATAACATTCCTCTGTTGCAGTGATTTGAGCTTCTGCCTGTCCAATTAAATCTTGTTTTGCCTCAGGAACTTTTAAATCATCCACTGAAATAGAAACGGCTGCTTGTGTTGCATATTTAAAACCAAGATCTTTTAAATTATCAGCCATTGCTGCTGTAACAGCAGTTCCATGAGTCTTGTAAGACCATGCAACTAAATTCTTCAAAGCTTTTTTATCAATAACCTTATTTTTGAAAGACGGAGCTGTCTTTGCTAAAGGAGCCATTGTAACTGGGCTATTCTTCTTTGTATTTTTTGAGTTTTTGCGAACCCTTGAACTTTTTCTTTGCTTAGATGATGTCATGATTTTAAGTATAGTTGATAAATTTTTCTTGGAGATTAAGTTTGGGAAACTGAATCAATAATCGTATGATTCATAACCACCCTTCCAACTGTTGTAAGGATATATCTAGTAATAAGATTATTTTGTGAATCCAGCCTATCTCTTCTTAATGACCATATTTCAAGCTTTGATCCATCTTCAGATTCTTTAACATCAATTGGTTTCTTAGATTCGTCTTCATCTTCTACATCACCATTAAACCTTACCCATACCCAATCATGGAGTGTGAGTCTCTTATCTTCATATGCAAAAATAACATCTTCTAAAGAAGCATAAGTAGAGGTGTTTTCACCAAACTTAGGTTTTTTATAATTTGGCTGCAAGGCAGTTAAATAATAAGATCCAAGGACCATGTCCTGAGAAGGGGTGACAATAGGTTCTCCGGTTGCGGGTGAAAGTATATTATTACTTGCTAACATCAACATTCTCGCTTCAGTCTGTGCCTCTAATGCTAATGGGACATGGACTGCCATTTGGTCGCCATCAAAGTCAGCGTTAAATGCAGGACATACCAGCGGATGAAGTTGAATAGCCCTGCCTCCAACTAATTTAGGTTCAAAAGCTTGTATCCCTAGTCGGTGAAGAGTCGGTGCCCTATTGAGTAATATTGGATGGCCTTCAATTACTTCTTGTAATACTTGCATTACTTCATCATCAGCTTTTTGTATTAATTTCTTTGCAGCCTTTATGTTATTAACAATATTTTGTCGAATCAATCTATGAATTACAAAAGGTTGAAATAATTCAATGGCCATCTCTTTGGGTAAGCCACATTGATGCATTTTTAATTTAGGGCCAACTACAATTACAGATCTACCGGAATAATCTACACGTTTACCCAAGAGATTCTGTCTAAATCTACCCTGTTTACCTTCAATAATATCACTGAGAGACTTTAGAGCTCTATTATTTGCACCAACAACAGTTCTACCTCTTCTCCCATTATCTACTAGAGCATCAACTGCTTCTTGAAGCATTCTCTTCTCGTTTCTTACTATTATCTCAGGGGCTAAGATTTCTTGTAACCTTGCTAATCTATTATTCCTATTAATTACGCGTCTGTATAAATCATTCAAATCTGATGTAGCAAATCTACCTCCATCTAACTGAACCATAGGTCTTAAATCTGGAGGTATAACAGGTATGGCGTCTAGAACCATCCACTCTGGCCTGGCATTAGTAGCTATAAAGTTATCAATCACTCTTAATCTTTTAATAAGCTTAGCCCTTTTTTGGCCTTTACTTTGTGTGATCTCTTCACGAAGTTCCTCAGCTATTTCGTTTAAATTAAGATCCTCGAGCAATTGTTTTAAAGCTTCGGCACCTATGCCTACATAAGGTTCATTCTCGATGGTTGAATCTTCAGCATAAATTTCATCTTCAATTTCTAACCATTCATCTTCTGTAAGAAGTTGCTTGTATTTAAGATCTTTATGATCTCCTATATCTAGAACAACATAACAATTAAAATAGACAATCTGCTCTACATCTCTCAGAGGCATGTCTAAAAGTATTGCTACATAGCTTGGTATACCCTTTAGATACCAAACATGAGATACAGGTGCTGCAAGTTTTATATATCCCATTCTATGTCGTCTTACTCTGCTCTCTGTAACTTCCACTCCGCATCTCTCACAAACTATACCTCTATGTCTTACCCTCTTGTATTTCCCACAATGACATTCCCAATCTTTTGAAGGGCCAAATATTTTTTCGCAAAATAAACCATCCATTTCAGGCTTAAGAGTTCTGTAGTTTATTGTTTCTGGCTTAGTAACTTCTCCTACAACTTGACCGTTAGGCAAGGTTCTTTGTCCCCAATCCATAATTCTTTGAGGAGATGCAAGAGAAATTTTTACGTAATCAAAATGATTTTCTGTTCTTAGATTGCTGTTAGTCATGATTGGATATTTAGGTTAGATAATTGTTAGAGCGCTTAATCTTCTTCATATTCAGACGTTCCTAATGATTCATAGGTTGGTCTTGAAGGAGTGTTTCTTCTGGGATTGACATCCTGCATTAAATCAACCTCTTTACCTTCATCTGTATATACTGCTATATCAAGGCCTAGAGACTGCAATTCCCTCATAAGCACTTTGAATGACTCAGGAGTTCCTGGCCTAGGAATAGGCTTTCCTTTAACTATTGCGTTCAGAGCTTCGTTTCTACCTTGCATATCGTCTGACTTCACAGTTAATAGTTCTTGTAAAGTGTATGCAGCACCGTAGGCCTCTAAAGCCCAAACTTCCATCTCCCCTAGCCTCTGACCTCCTTGTTGAGCTTTACCGCCAAGAGGTTGTTGAGTAACTAAAGAATAAGGGCCAGTAGATCTTGCATGGATTTTATCATCTACCAAATGGACTAATTTCAAGAAATGAGAATATCCAACGGCCACTGGCTGATCAAAGGGTTCACCCGTTCTCCCATCAGTAAGTAGGAGTTTTCCTGGATCTTTTCTGTTATATACCCAGTCCTTACCTTTTTGAATGGATGCTTCTTCTAGAAAAGCTTGAACAGTCTGATGTGACTTCTCAGGTCCATACATTTCATCAAAAGGAACAACTTTCACCCTACAATTTAAATTTGAAGCAGCCCAACCCATTAATAATTCAAAAACTTGGCCTACATTCATTCTACTTGGAACTCCAAGAGGATTTAAGACTATGTCAACAGGGGTCCCATCAGGAAGATAAGGCATATCTTCCCTTGGAAGAATTCTACTTATAATACCTTTATTACCATGTCTTCCTGCCATCTTATCTCCAACTTGAATTTTGCGTCTTTGTGCGACATAAACTCTGACCACCATATTTGCACCTGGAGGTAGCTCGTCGCCTTGTTCCCTTGTGTAAATCCTTACATCAACAACCCTTCCCCTTTCAGTATTTGGGACTCTTAAAGAATTATCTCTCACATCGCGTGCTTTTTCTCCAAAAATTGCCCTTAATAGTTTTTCCTCAGGCGGCTGATCTGACTCTCCTTTCGGAGTTACTTTTCCTACTAAAATATCACCACTCTCTACAAAAGCACCTGTCCTAATTATCCCCATTTCATCCAGATTCCCTAAACTATCTTCAGATACATTTGGTATCTCTCTAGTTATTTCTTCGGGCCCTAATTTTGTTTGCCTTGCTTCTATTTCATATTTTTCAATATGTACAGAAGTATATAGATCATCAGTTACAAGTCTTTCACTAACAAGTATCGCATCTTCATAGTTATAACCCTCCCATGGCATATAAGCTATTAAAACATTTTGACCTAAAGCTATCTCGCCTCCTTCACATGCTGAACCATCAGCAATGACTTGGCCGGAAATAACTTTATCTCCATTTTTTACTATTGGTCTTTGATTCAAGCAGGTATCTTGATTAGACCTTTGATATTTCTGCAGGAAATGTGTATGTTCAATTCCCTCTTCATCTTTTACAATTATCTCATTTGCATCTACATAAGTTACTGTGCCATTTACTTTTGTAATTGGAACCATGCCGGAATCTCGTGCAACTTGAGATTCTAAACCTGTCCCTACTAGTGGTCTTTCAGGTCTTAATAGAGGAACGGCTTGTCGTTGCATGTTTGATCCCATTAAAGCTCTATTAGCATCATCATGTTCAAGGAAAGGGATTAAAGATGTTGCTACTGAAATAACTTGAACTGGAGATAGTTGAACATAATCAACTTGCAAGGGAGGTACCTTCTCAAAATCTTGCCGATACCTTACTGGAATTAAGTCTGCGAGAATCAGTCCATCATCATCTGTTGCTACATCCCCAGGAGCGACTCTACACTCGTCTTCTAAATCTGCAGAGAGATAAATAGGATCTCCACTTTTAATAACTCTTCCTTTATCAACCTTCCAGAAAGGGGTTTCAATAAAACCATATTCATTAACTCTGGCATGAGTAGCCAATGAGTTAATTAACCCAGCATTTGGTCCTTCTGGTGTTTCAATTGGGCATAGTCTTCCGTAGTGTGATGGATGGATGTCCCTAACAGCGAATCCAGCTCTTTCTCTAGTTAGACCTCCTGGTCCTAAAGCAGAAATTCTTCTTTTGTGCGTTAATTCGGCCAATGGGTTCGTTTGATCCATGAATTGACTTAGTTGACTTGAGCCAAAGAATTCTTTTATTGCTGCAACTAATGGTTTTGGATTCACTAACTGAGCTGGGGTTAACGAATCCGTCTCACCAACTGTCATTCTTTCTTTAATAATTCTCTCTAATCTGTTTAGACCAACTCTCACTTGATTTTGTAATAACTCCCCAACAGAACGTACTCGTCTATTCCCTAAATGATCTATGTCATCTAAACTTGCCCCTCCAATATCAAGCTCAAGATTAATTAAGTAATCGATTGATGAAAGAACATCTTCATGCGTCAGAGTCCTAACATTATCAGGTACTGTTAATCTTAACTTCTTGTTGATTTTATATCTTCCAACTCTTCCTAAATCATATCTTTTAGGATCAAAGAATCTGCTATGGAGAAGTTGCTGGCCTCCTGATACTGAAGGCGGTTCACCTGGTCTTAATTTCTTATACAGCTCTAATAGAGCTTGATCTTCAGAATTTATACCCTCTTCATTTGCAGCATCAATAGAATTTCTGTAAAATTCAGGGTGTCGTAGTTTATCAATTACATCATTATCTGATAATCCCATAGCTCTCATTAGAACGTGGGCATTAATCTTTCTTGTTTTATCAACTCTTACATACAACAAATTATTTTTATCGGTTTCAAACTTTAACCAAGCTCCTCTATTAGGAATAACACTTGCATTATAAGTTCTTCTTCCATTCTTATCTTGCTCGTCTTTAAAATAGACTCCTGGACTTCTAACAATTTGGTTAACAATAACCCTTTCAGCTCCATTAATAATAAAAGTTCCTCTTTCTGTCATTAATGGCAATTCACCAATAAATACCTCTTGTTCTTTAATTTCTCCTGTTTCTTTATTAATCAATCTACAAGTTACGTACATTTGAGATGCAAAAGTTGCGTCTCTTCTCTTAGCCTCTTCTACATCATGCCTAGGTCTTTTGAGCCTGTATTCTTCACCAATGAAATGTAATTCTAATTTACCGGTATAATCAGTAATTGGAGAGAAATTTTGGAGTTCCTCAATTAATCCCTTTTCCAAAAACCATTTAAAACTTGCTCTCTGTACCTCTACTAAATCTGGTAAATAAGTAACTGTTTTAGCTACTTGTAAAGCGCTACTGCTCATCCAAAAAATCCGTGGTTTTGTATGAATTTTTACTAATAAATTACTTAAATTAAAAAAGATGTTTAATTACTAAACTAAGGAAAATCTGAATCAGAATTTAAAAACAAATAGTCCGAATAATAAATAGATAATTAAATCCAATCAAAAATTAAGTAAAATTGCCAGTAATTTTTCATACTAGCAGATGAAAGGTCAATTTACCAACCTAAATTTAAACAAATCTTCAGCATTCTTGGTTGACTGGGTTGCAATTGTTGACAAGTCTGATTCTCTTAGCAAAGCAATAGACTTTGCTACATTTTCTATAAAAGCAGGTTCATTTCTTTTCCCCCTAAATGGCACAGGGGCGAGGAAGGGAGAGTCAGTCTCAATTAAGTACTTATTACTTGGTACCAATTTTGCACATTCTTGAGTTTTAAAGGCTTTTGGGAAAGTAACAATCCCACTAAAGCTTATGTAAAAACCAAGATCTAGAAACTCTTGCATCTCTTCAGGAGAGCCTCCCCAGCAATGAAGTACTCCTCTTGGACATTTTTTATCTTTCTTGAGTTGCTTACATATTGAAATCAACTCTAGGGCAGCATCTCTACAATGAATAATAACCGGCAAATCCAATTCAAATGCTAATTCCATCTGAGGAATAAGAGCCGCAACTTGAACTTCATAATTTGCACTTTTAAATAAATCTAAGCCGAGTTCACCAATGGCAACAATTTTATTATCATGCCTGATTGCACTTTTCATAATATCTATTGAATCATCATCCCATTTGTCTGCATCAAGAGGATGTAAACCCACAGCATAAAAAAGTTCCTTATATCTATGAGAGATTTTTTTCAATTTAGGTATTTCAGAAAGATCTACACATGCATGTAGAAGTCTTTTAACTCCAATCGAACGCCATCTCAATGCAACATCTTCAATGTCTGTTTCAAAATTCTCAAAAATTAGATGACAATGTGAATCTATCAGGTTAATTTCACCCATTATATTTTTTCAATATCTAACTTTTGCTATCTAACGATGCTTTAACTATGTTATTTAATCTTGACTTTTTATTTGCGCCATTATTTTTATGGAGAACATTTTTCTTGACAGCTTTATCTATTAGACTATAAGTCTGATTTAAACTTGAAATAACAGATGACTTGTTTTCATCATTTGGAGTTTTTGAATAATTATCACAATTAACAATAGTTTTCTTGATTAATGTCCGAACAGTAGATTTATAAGTTTTGTTAACTAAACGGTTTCTTTCAGCGATTAAAATTCTTTTTTTTGCTGATTTGGTATTTGCCACAATGAAATTGCTTTACTGAATATTTGCTACTATAACAAAAGATTAGTCATGTAATCAATCATATATTTTCAAAGAATCTATTTATCAATTTCTCTACACAAAAAATATGAAAATTTTAAGAACCTCACTTGATGTCCTAAAAGAGTTGAAAAGAATTGCTGATCGGACAAATCTTGATCATAATGACGAGATTAATTCTGTTGTAAAGAAAATTCTTAATGAGGTAAAAGATTATGGAGATAAAGCAGTTGAAAAATATACAGAAAAATATGACGGATTTTTACCTGCCCCAATGCAAATTAGTGAGAAAGACCTCAAAGATGCATGGATAAATCTAGATCCTAATTTACAATCAGCTTTAAAAAATGCCAAGGAAAGAATTGAAACTTTTCATGAAAAACAACTGCCTAGATCTTTTGAAATAAAAGGAGTTGATGGAGATTTGATGCAAAGAAGATGGCTACCAGTTAAAAGAGCAGGATTATATATTCCAGGAGGAAGAGCAGCATATCCTAGTACAGTCTTAATGAATGTCATACCTGCTCAGGTTGCAGGAGTGAAAGAAATAGTAATTACTTCACCGGCTAATAATAAAGGTAAAATTAGTAATACAGTTTTAGCTGCAGCATTTCTCACTGGTGTTAAAGATGTATACAGAATTGGTGGAGCACAAGCTATTGGAGCTTTAGCATTTGGCACAAAACAAATAAAGAAGGTAGATGTAATTTCTGGCCCTGGAAATATATTTGTAACAACAGCTAAAAGATTAATTTTTGGATCTACTGGAATAGATTCTTTAGCAGGTCCCAGTGAAATACTAATTATCGCAGATAATACTGCCAAACCGAGACAAATAGCTTCTGACCTATTAGCTCAAGCAGAGCATGATCCATTCGCAGCAGCAATACTTTTAACTAATAGTGAGATTAGGGCTCAAGAGGTTTGTAGTCTTATTGACGATCAATTGGATACTCATCCAAGAAAAGAGATATGCGTTAAATCAATTCGAGATTGGGGATTAATAGGAGTTCTTAAAGACTTAAACACTTGTATAAATATGAGTAATGAATTTGCTCCTGAGCATCTCGAAATAATTACTGCTGATCCAAAGAAAATTTTAAAAAAAATTGAAAATGCAGGAGCAATTTTTATGGGCCAGTGGACACCTGAAGCTGTTGGTGATTACTTGGCTGGCCCAAATCATACTCTCCCCACATCAGGTAATGCCAGATTTAGCGGAGCTTTGGGAGTTGAGACATTTATGAAAAACTCCTCAGTTATCGAATTTAATAAAAAAAGCTTACAAAAAAATAGTTCAGATATAATTAATCTTGCTATCAGTGAAGGACTATTCAGTCATGCCGAATCAGTAAAAGAGAGACTTATCGATTAACTTTCTTTTCAAGTGAAATTACTTTGGTCAATTGTCCTTCAATTTTACCAACGAGAACTTTATCAGTTAAATCTATAAACAAACCATTTTCCAGAACTCCAGGAATATTATTAATTGAACTTTCAACAGATTTTGGATTTTTTATGCCCTCTTTAAACAATACATCTAGAATTAAATTCCCTTGATCGGTAACGACTGGTCCAGCCTTTTTCTTAGCCATTCGCAAGATTGAAGAAGCATTCATGCTCTCAATAGACTCTTTTACCTGCTTCCAAGCTGAAGGAAGAACCTCAACTGGCAAAGGGAAGACTTTATTTAGATTGTCAACTAATTTTGTTTCATCGACGACGATAAACAATTTAGTCGCCTTGTAAGCAACTAATTTCTCTCTAACATGGCATGCACCACCGCCCTTGATTAGTTGAAAGTTAGGATCAACTTCATCAGCTCCATCAATAGCTAGGTCGATTTCAGAAACAGACGCCAAATCAATCAGTGGTATCCCATATTCTGAAGCAAGAACTTCTGACTGAAAAGAAGTAGGGACTCCTCTAACATTTTTTAAATTTCCTGCTTGAATTAAAGAGGCAAGATTCTTGATCATCAATGCAGCAGTTGATCCAGAACCAAGCCCAACAATCATATCGTCTTTAATTTCTCTAACAGCAGCTTTAGCAACTGCCTCTTTCATTTGATTCTGTAAGTCCAAAATTTTTTAGTGATGTTTCTATATTTAGAATATTAAATTTCAGGAAGGGCTTTATGTCAAACCGGGTAAGGCCTCAGGTTTAATATTTACTTGAATTTCTTTATTATTTCTGAGAACACTTAGAAGAAATACCTTACCAATTTGAGCATTCTCAACTTGGTCAAGAAGAGTCTTTGGCTCGTCAATCTTTATATCTTCAGCAGCAATTACTAAATCCCCTCTTCTCAAACCCGCTTTTTCAGCTGGACTGTTTGGAACGACAGACTGAACTAAAGCTCCGGATCTTTCTGGTAATTGAAATAAAACATTCGGATCATCATTATGAGCCTTAGCAATCTTAGGGTTTAAAGATATTAGCTGGATCCCTAAATATGGATGAATAACTTCTCCTTTCATGAGAAGTTGATCCGACACTTTCCTAGCAAGATTGATTGGAATAGCAAATCCTAGTCCAGCTCCAGGACCACTCCTCACCAATGTATTAATACCTATTACTCTACCGTCTGCATTTATTAAAGGGCCTCCAGAATTTCCAGGATTTATTGCTGCATCTGTTTGGATTAAATCTAATCTCTTATCCGAAAATCCTAAACTATTAATATCTCTATGAAGGCTGCTGATAATCCCTAAAGTCACTGTCTTTTCTAAACCATAAGGCGTACCAAGTGCTATTGCCCAATCTCCAACCTCAAGTTTTTCAGAGTCTCCTAAAGGTGCATAATCAGAGACTATATTCTCTTTTATTCTAACCAAGGCTAAATCTGTAATGGGATCAATTCCCAAGACACTTCCCTCACAATTTGTTCCATCTGCAAGCGTTATGGTTACTTGATCTACTCTTTCAACTACATGTGCATTTGTAAGAACTAAGCCTTTCTGATCAATAATTACACCTGAACCCTGTCCCCTTTCTTTATCGGGAGTTAAACTGGGTTCTCCCAAAAGATCTCTCAACAAGGGGTCAAGTAAAGTTGGATCGAATTGCTGCCTCTCAACTGACCTTTCTGTATCAATTCTAACTACTGCAGGTGCTACATCCCTTACGGCATCTGATACAAAATTATGAGTATCAATTGTAGTTAGTGAAAAAACTTGATTAGAAAACAACAAAACTACAGAAATACAGATAGTTGAAAAAATTATTTCTTTCAATTTCAAAACCTTACTTAACTTGAATTTCATTTCTAGCTGATTATTTTTCCTATAATATAGATGTTTTTTATCTAACAGTTAGTAAACTAAATCAATATTTCTTAAATCAAAAATAAATTCTTTTCTTAATTTTTTTAAATAGAATTGATTTGTATACTTGATAAGCTAAATCTAACGTTTACGAATAAAACAAAAATTGGAATCAGAAACTAGAAAAAAACTAGAATTAATCATTAGAAAACTTGCAAAAGAGTTTAAATTTGAATTGTATGATTTAAATTTACTGACTAATAATCAACCTATGACAATTAAAGTAACTATCAAAAAAACTGATGGTACTGATATTTCTCTAGATGATTGCTCCAATTTTAACGAACCAGTAGAAAACGCAATTGAGTCATCAAAATTGGTTAATTGTTCATATGTATTAGAAATTGGTAGTCAAGGTGTCAGTGATGAATTAACCTCTAATAGAGACTTCATAACTTTTAAAGGTTTTCCAATTAATGTTGAATTAAGCCATAAAGATTCTAAAATCAAGAATTTATATGGTTTGCTTTATGAAAAGTCTAAAGATTATTTAGCAATTAACATTAAAGGTAAAATAAAAAAAATACCTTTTAAGGAAGTATTGAAGGTTAGCCTTGCTACAATAAAGGACTAACCAATTAAAAACTCTATCCAATTTACCCCATCATAGATGGCTTTAGTAATTCTCCCAGGTCTAAACAATCTTATAGATGATATAAGTGAGGAAAAAAAATTACCTCCACAAGTCGTCGAATCTGCTCTTCGTGAAGCCTTACTTAAGGGCTATGAAAAGTATAGGCGTACATTTTATATAGGCACTCAAGATGATCCTTTTGATGAAGAATATTTTTCTAATTTTGATGTAGGCTTAGACCTAGATGAAGAAGGATATAGAATTCTTGCAAGTAAAATAATTGTAGAGGAAGTAGAAAGTGAGGACCATCAAATATCTCTAACAGAAGTCCAACAGGTAGCAGATGATGCTCAAATAGGAGATACTGTGGTACTTGATGTCACTCCAGACAAAGAAGATTTTGGTAGAATGGCTGCATCAACGACGAAGCAAGTACTAGCCCAAAAGTTAAGAGACCAGCAACGAAAAATGATCCAAGAGGAATTTGCAGACCTCGATGATCCAGTTTTAACAGCAAGAGTAATTAGATTCGAGCGCCAATCAGTCATTATGGCAGTAAGTTCAGGAATAGGAAGACCTGAAGTAGAGGCTGAATTACCTAAACGAGATCAACTACCAAATGATAATTATCGAGCTAACGCAACTTTCAAGGTCTTTCTTAAAGAAGTAAGTGAAATAGCTCGAAAGGGGCCTCAATTATTTGTAAGTAGAGCTAATGCAGGCCTTGTAGTATATTTATTTGAAAATGAAGTTCCTGAGATTCAAGAGGGTGCAGTTAAAATTGTTGCCGTATCTAGAGAAGCAAACCCTCCCTCCAGAGCAGTTGGCCCTAGAACAAAGGTAGCTGTTGACAGCATAGAGCGAGAGGTCGATCCTGTTGGTGCATGTATTGGCGCAAGAGGTGCAAGAATTCAACAAGTTGTAAATGAACTTAGAGGCGAAAAGATTGATGTCATTAAATGGTCATCCGACCCAATTCAGTACATTCTTAATTCCCTAAGCCCCGCAAAAGTCGACCTAGTAAGATTGGTCGATCCAGAAGGGCAGCATGCACACGTTTTAGTACCACCTGATCAATTAAGTCTCGCGATAGGTAGAGAAGGCCAGAATGTTAGACTGGCTGCTCGGTTAACTGGGTGGAAAATAGATGTAAAAAACTCTCATGAATATGATCAAGAAACAGAAGATTCTGCAGTAGCTGATTTAATATCGCAAAGAGAAGAGGAAGAAACACTTCAAAAAGAGGCGGAACAAAGATTAGCTGCCGAACAAACTGCCAGAGCAGAAGAAGATGCTCGTTTACGAGAGCTGTATCCATTACCAGAAGATGAGGAAGAAATTGATGAAGAATATGAAGAGGAAATTGTATCTTCTGAGGAGAGAGCACGGTGAGAAAAAGTAAAACTGTTATGCGTAGGTGCATTTCCTGCAGAGCAATTTTAGATAGAGAAAGTCTCTTGAGATTAACTAATGATCATCAAAAAGGTATTTTAATAAATTCTGGAATAGGGAGATCTGCTTACATTTGTAAGACCAAATCATGTGCAGGAGACTCTAAAATTAAAAAGAAATTACAAAAAGCATTAAAAAGATCTATTGATACAACTTTTTATAAGATTTTTGAAATGGAAATTGAAAACTACAATTAACTAACCCAAAAGGGAATATAATTAAATTAAGTCTCTTTTAATTTGCAAAGATTTAAGAGTAAATTCAAAACTACATGACTATCAGCGATAAAATCAGAATTTATGAACTTTCCAGAGACCTAAACCTGGAAAACAAAGATATATTGGATGCTGCGAAAAAGCTTTCAATAACAGTTAAAAGTCACAGCAGTTCTATTAGTATTTCAGATGCAAAGAGAATCACAAACCTAGTAAACAAGAAAGAGAATCCAACTAAAAATATAATTTCCGTTAATAAACCAGCATCAATTTATAACCAATCAGAAAATCAAGTAAAAAAACCTATAAATAAATCTACAAATACCAATGAGGATGCAAAAGAAAATCTAAATAAAAAGTCTCTTCTTAACAAACCGATTAATAAACCTGCTTCGTCAAACAACCTCTCAAATCAGAAAAATTCAATAAATGGTAATAAATTAAATCCACCTCAAATCATTTCAAAAACCAAACCATCAAACTCCACAAAAAATAAACCAGGCAACAATTTCGACCAACCCAATTATAAATCTCCTAGACATGATCAAAAAGATCAATCTAAAGTAGAATCCAATCAGTCCCCAAAGCGTCCTATCCAGCTAATTGATAAACCAATAAATAACCAACAAAATATACAGCGAATCAATTCAGTTAAACCCAATAAATTCGGAAAAAAATCAACTAATTCTAGTAATAATTTTGATAAAAATACAAAAAACCCTAGAGCTTCTTCTCCTAATACTCCTGAACTGGTAGGCGCACCAATCAGGAGGGATCCTTCTCTGAAGAATCAATCATTTAAGAAAAATGATAGTAATTTTATTAGAAAAAATTCCACAAATCAAACGGTTCCTCCTGTAAGACCAGGAGCATCAATTAAGTCTAATACTTCTAACAGAAACGACTTATCAAATACCAATAGACCTGCGGTCTCTAATAGAAATAACTCTCCCAATAGAACTGGATCCTTCAATAGTCAAGGAGGATCTCCTAATAGACCTGGATCTCCTCCTAATAGACCTGGATCCTTTAATAGGCAAGGAGGATCTCCTAATAGACCTGGTGGATTTAATAAAAGCAATAATAAATTCAATAGGCAAAATGCTTCTGGGGTAAGAAAACCTGTTGCACCTAATGAGTTAATGCAATTACAGAAAACAAATAATTCTCAAGACCCTAAAGCTAATAAGAGTGGATTCTCCAAACCTGTTACTGATGCTCCAAAACAAAAACCTAAATCTCCGATTAATCGTCCTAATTCGCTTTCACCCTCAAAAAAACCCCAAAATAGAGGTTCGAATCCAGGAAAGAAAACTGGAAAATCTGACTGGGATGACTCTGCAAAGCTTGAGGCTCTTAGAAATAAAAGCCCTCAAAAGCAAAGGCAAAAAGTTCACATTATTGGGGAGAATGATGACTCTCTTGCTACAGAAACCAGTGGATATGCTGGTGATCAAAAAACTTCGATTCTATCAGCAAGTTTAGCTAGACCTAAAAAAGCTAAAGAGAACAGTACCTCAAACTCAAAACCTAGTAAGCCATTAAAGAAAAAGAAAAAAGAAACCACAAGACAGAGGCAAAAAAGAAGGGCAATGGAACTACGTGCTTCACGAGAAGCCCAGCAGGTCCGACCAGAGATGATTATTGTTCCAGAAGACAATCTAACAGTTCAAGAACTGGCTGATAAATTAAGTTTAGAAAGCTCAGAAATAATCAAATCTTTATTCTTCAAGGGCATTACAGCGACAGTGACTCAGTCTCTCGATTTAACGACTATCGAGACTGTTGCAGAAGAGTTTGGCGTTCCGGTCTTGCAGGATGATGTTGAAGAAGCTGCCAAAAAGACAGTTGATATGATTGAAAAAACAGATACAGAGAGTTTAATTAATAGGCCACCAGTAGTTACTGTTATGGGGCATGTTGATCATGGTAAAACAAGTCTGCTTGATTCAATACGGAAATCTAGGATAGCTTCAGGAGAGGCTGGAGGAATAACTCAGCACATAGGAGCATATCAAGTTGAAGTTCAACATGAATCCAAAAATAGAAAACTTACTTTCTTAGACACACCTGGCCATGAAGCTTTCACTGCAATGAGAGCTCGCGGAACAAAAGTAACTGACATAGCTGTTTTAGTTGTTGCAGCTGATGATGGAGTACGACCTCAGACTTTAGAAGCAATCAGTCATGCAAGAGCTGCAAAGGTTCCGATAGTGGTAGCAATCAATAAAATTGATAAAGAAGGTGCCTCGGCTGATAGAGTTAAACAAGAATTATCAGAAAAAGACTTAATCGCTGAAGACTGGGGTGGAGATGTTGTAATGGTTCCTGTAAGCGCAATTAAGGGAAAAAATATTGATAAGTTACTAGAAATGATTCTACTTGTTTCAGAAGTAGAAGATCTTCAAGCTAATCCCTCAAGATCAGCTAAAGGTACTGTCATTGAAGCCCATCTAGACAAGGCAAAAGGTCCTGTTGCAACACTTTTAATTCAAAATGGGACTCTTAGATCTGGCGATGTACTTGCAGCAGGCTCAGTCCTAGGAAGAATCAGAGCAATGGTTGACGAGCACGGTAACAGAATTAAAGAAGCATCTCCCTCATTTCCTGTTGAGGCATTGGGATTTAGTGAAGTCCCTACAGCAGGTGACGAATTTGAGGTCTACCCTGATGAAAAAACTGCCCGAATGATTGTTGGAGAAAGAGCGACTGATGCAAGAGCTACAAAATTAGCACAACAAATGGCCTCAAGAAGGGTTAGCCTATCTTCATTATCTAGTAAGGTAAATGAGGGGGAACTTAAAGAATTAAATTTAATTTTAAAAGCGGATGTTCAAGGCAGTGTGGAGGCAATCTTAGGCTCGTTAGAACAATTACCCAAGAATGAGGTGCAAGTAAGAGTTCTTCTATCAGCTCCTGGAGAAATTACTGAGACTGATATTGATTTAGCTGCAGCCTCAGGTTCAGTTATTATTGGTTTTAACACTTCATTAGCATCGGGTGCAAAAAGAGCAGCAGAGGCAAATGATGTAGACATTAGAGAATACGAAGTTATTTATAAATTACTCGAAGATATTCAATCAGCAATGGAGGGTTTACTTGAACCTGACTTGGTAGAAGAAGACTTAGGAGAAGCTCAAGTTCGGGCAATCTTTGCAGTTGGCAAAGGCTCTATCGCTGGCTGTTATGTTACTAATGGCAAACTACAACGCAACTGCTCTCTACGCGTTAGAAGAGGAGATCAGATTATCTATGAAGGAAACTTAGACTCACTAAAGAGATCTAAGGATGATGTAAAAGATGTAAATACAGGATTTGAGTGCGGCGTCGGCTGTGACAAGTTCTCTAATTGGAATGAAGGAGACATAATTGAAGCTTTCAAGCTGGTTACCAAAAAAAGATCTTTAAGTAAATAACAAATTAATTTTTCTTATCTCTATCAAAAAACAATAGTGCTGGAAACAAAATAGATGCTATTAATTGTATTAAAAGACTACCTTGTTGGAATTCATCGCCAGCAATAATTTTTGAAACCATAATAACTAATCCTAGTAATGCCGAACCTGAGAAAGCAATCCAAAGTATTCTTCTTAACCCTTGAAATGGAGCCTGAGTTTCTCTTAGTAATTTCTTTTTTAATTCTGGATCAATTTTTGACATTCAAACTTTAAATTGTAAACTTGATTCTATATGAAAAAGAAGTCTTTTTATGTTGCCGATGTAGCTCAGTGGTAGAGCAACTGTTTCGTAAACAGTAGGTCGTTGGTTCAATCCCAATTATCGGCATTTTATAAAGAAATATTCTTCAAATTCAATAGTAATATTCTAGTAAGATAAATTTTCCTAGTTAAATTTATGGATAAACAAAATAAAATCCACCAAAATATATTAGATTAGTTAAATTTAATATTGGAATATTAAAGTTGAAATTATCTTTTTCATGCTATCTATCCCTGCCAAGAAATCCAATAATATTTTAACTAAAGAGAATTTCACAAAAGTTCTGATAGTTAGATTACCATGTAATCCTATATTTCCAATCGGACCAATATATCTAGCAGATCATATACATAAATGTTTTCCAAAAATATCTCAAGAACTAATTGATTTAGCAATCGTTCCACCCCACGCGGTAAAGAAATTTTTATTTAGAAAAATCGATCAATTTAGACCTCAACTAATAATTTTTTCATGGAGAGACATTCAAATATATGCACCTGTAGATGGAAGGAGTGGCAACCCTCTTCAGAACTCATTTGAAGTTTTCTACTCTAATAATATCTTTAAAAAAATCAGAGGTGCATGGGGAGGCCTTAAATTAATAAAATCTCATTATGGAGAAATAAAGAGAAATACTGGTCTTGTTAAGCTGGGACTAAATAGAGCAAGGAAATATAATAAATTCGTCCAAGTGGTACTTGGTGGAGGTGCAGTAAGTGTTTTCTACGAACAGCTAGGAAAATTACTTCCGAAAGGAACTATTATTTCTGTTGGAGAGGGTGAAAACTTAATTGAAAAAATTATAAAGGGTGATTCAATTAAAAGTGAAAGATGTTATTTTGCAGGCGACCAACCAAGAAGCAAACTAATTCATGAGCAACCTGAAGGGACAATAAAAACAGCCTGTAACTATAAATATATTAAATCTATTTGGCCAGATTTTAATTGGTATATAGAAAATGGAGATTATTATGTAGGCGTACAAACGAAAAGAGGATGTCCTCATAATTGTTGTTTTTGCGTCTATACAGTTGTGGAAGGTAAGCAAGTTAGAGTCAATCCCACAGAAGAGGTCATAAAAGAAATGAAACAATTATACAAATTAGGTGTTAGAGGATTTTGGTTCACCGATGCGCAATTTATCCCATCTAAAAAGCATATAGACGATGCAAAATTATTACTTCAAGCAATAAAAGATGAAGGATGGAATGATATTCATTGGGCTGCATACATTAGAGCGGATAACTTAGATGCAGAATTAGCTCAATTAATGGTCGATACTGGAATGAGTTATTTTGAAATAGGAATTACATCAGGATCGCAAGAATTAGTTCGAAAAATGAGATTAGCTTATGATCTAAAAACCGTATTAGACAATTGCAGAATGCTTGTTAAAGCAGGTTTTAAAAATAATGTATCTGTGAATTATTCTTTTAACGTTTTTGATGAGACACCAAATACAATTAGACAAACAATTGCTTATCACAGAGAATTAGAGAAAATATTTGGTAAAAATTGTGTTGATCCTGCTATCTTTTTTATAGGCCTTCAACCTCATACTTATTTAGAGCAATACGCGTTAAAGAAGAAAATCTTAAATGCTAACTACAATCCAATGAGTATGATGCCTTGGACTGCAAGGAAGCTTTTATGGAATCCTGGAACTTTAGGCAAGAAACTTGGACTAATCTGTTTAGAGGCTTTTGACAATAAAGAAGATGAATTCGGTAAAACGGTAATAAATATCTTGGAAAGAGATTATGGAAGATCATCTTTAAAGGAATCTCTAAAGGTGCGACCATTATCAGAAAGATCTCTAACGAAAGTCTAGATATTTGAAATGTTATTTAATTCTAGTCTTCTAGTTCTATTGAAGCTGTTAGGCCCTTAGACCTTAAAGATTCAGCATAAAATTCAGCCGGCTCTAAGTCACAAACTATAACTAGTCCAACGCCGGTATTATGAGCTTCAAGCATAATTGCAATCGCATCTTGTTCACTTAATTGCGGTAATACCTCTCTCAAAGCATTGGCTACATATTCCATTGAATTAACTGGATCATTATGTAATAGGACTTTATATTTTGGAGATCCCTTTCTTAATTCAGATGTCTTCTTTTCAAGAATAACTGAACTATTACTATCTGAATTTGCAGTATACATCTCAAATTCTACCAAGATTTTACTTTATTATATATTAATTATTCGCTCCATTGCACTAGTAACATTTTCTAGTGAATTAAATGCTGACAACCTAAAGTAACCTTCTCCTGCTAATCCAAAACCACTACCTGGGGTACCAACCACATTCGATTTTTCAAGTAAATAATCAAAGAAATCCCAAGAAGACATCTTATCGGGCACTTTCAACCAAACATATGGGGCATTAACACCCCCGTAAACTTTAAATCCTGCATTGATTAAACGATTCCTCATTATTTCTGCATTATTCATGTAGAAGTCAACAAGATTCTGAACTTCGATTTTGCCTTCCTGGGAATATACTGCCTCAGCTCCTCTTTGAACTATATAACTAACTCCATTAAATTTTGTACTTTGGCGTCTATTCCATAGTGACCATAAATCAATTTCATCCCCATAAGAACATATACCTTTTAATGATTTAGGAATAACTGTATAGGCGCACCTGACACCAGTAAATCCTGCATTCTTAGAGAATGATCTAAATTCAATAGCACAATTTTTTGCTCCCTCTATTTCGTATATTGAATGAGGAATATTAACATCTTTAATAAAAGCTTCGTATGCAGCATCAAAGAAAATCAGCGAATTATTATCGTTAGCATAGTTAACCCATTTTTTTATTTCATCTTTCGATATTGTCGCACCTGTAGGATTATTTGGAAAACAAAGGTAAATTATGTCTAATTTTGTTGAAGGAATCTCAGGTTTAAAGTCATTTTCTTCACTAATCGGAAGATAAGTCAATCCCTCGTATCCTCCTTTATCTAATGCATTGCCAGTTCTTCCAGTCATTACATTACTATCTACATAAACAGGATAAACAGGATCAGTAACAGCTATCTGATTATCATTTCCTAAAATATCCAAAATATTACTTGTATCACACTTTGAACCATCAGATATAAAAATCTCATCTGCATCAATTTCGCAGCCTCTCGCAGAAAAGTCGTTTTTTGCAATCTTTTCTCTTAACCATTTATAACCTTGTTCTGGCCCATAGCCTTTAAAACCTTCACTAGTAGACATTTCTTTTAGAGCATTAGACATGGCTTCTATACAAATTTTTGGCAATGGTTCAGTAACATCTCCAATACCTAATTTGATTAAATCTAAAGGATTAATTTTTTGAGAATGTAATCTAACTCTTTTTGCAATCTCAGGGAATAGATAGCCTGCTTTTAGCTTCAAATAGTTTTCGTTGACTTTTACCACTTTTTAATTCAAATCTTACTTTTATCAGAATAAATGATAAATGTGACTTAAGCGTAAAATAATGGTAATATTAATTTGATTCATGATTTCAAGAAAATCAATCATGATCTTTAAAAAATTTAAACTGTTTGAAAGTAATCAAAAACTTTTTATCAAGCATATTAAATCAGCTTTAGTGAGCCTAAAAAATTATTTAATAGGGATTTCCTTGACAAATAACTATTAAAAAAAGTTCTATTCTTTATTAAATTTTCCAAATACAAAACATACTAAATTAAATATGTCTCAGCAGATTGTAATAGCTGAGCAAGCACGCATTGCAGCTATTCTCACAGATGACCGTGTTGATGAGTTAATCGTCGCACAAGGTCAATATCAAATAGGAGACATTTTTCTAGGAACAGTAGAAAATGTCCTTCCAGGAATTGATGCCGCCTTTATAGATATAGGCGAGAGTGATAAAAACGGATTCATACATGTATCAGATCTTGGTCCATTAAAACTAAAACAAGGATCTGCTGGCATAACGGAACTTTTAGAGCCTAAACAAAAAGTCCTGGTTCAAGTCATGAAAGAACCTACTGGTTCTAAAGGGCCAAGACTCACAGGCAATATTTCATTACCTGGAAAATATCTTGTTCTTCAACCTTTTGGCGAGGGTGTCAACATCTCAAGAAAAATCAATCTTGAAAAGGAAAGAAGTCGCCTGAAAGCAATTGGCATACTAATTAAACCACCATCTACTGGTCTTTTATTTAGGACGGAGTCCGAGAGGATTTCTGAAGAGTTTTTAATAGAAGATTTGGAAAATTTAATCCATAAATGGGAAAATATTCTAATGATCTCCGAATCCTCTCACCCACCAAACCTAATCAAAAGAGATGAAGATTTCTCATTAAAAATTTTGAGAGATCATATGACGAGTTCGACAAGCAAAGTAATAATTGATAGCAAGAATGCTACTGATCGTGCAAAGAGTTTTTTAATAGATAACGAATCAAATTTAATCGTAGAATTGCACAACAACTCTAAAAATGAGCACATACTAGAAAAATTCAAAATAAATCATACTATTCAAAAAGCTCTTGAACCCCGCGTAGACTTACCATCTGGTGGTTATATAATTATTGAACCTACTGAGGCATTGACTGTTATAGATGTCAATTCAGGTTCGTTTACAAGGTCGGCCAATTCGAGACAAACAGTCTTATGGACAAATTGTGAGGCAGCCATAGAAATTGCCCGACAAATGAAGTTGAGAAATATTGGAGGAGTTCTTGTAATCGATTTTATTGATATGGAATCAAGAAGAGATCAATTTCAATTATTAGAGCACTTTACCAATGCCATTAAAGATGACTCTGCTAGACCACAAATTGCTCAATTAACGGAATTAGGATTAGTAGAGTTAACTAGGAAGAGACAAGGTCAAAATATTTATGAATTATTTAGTCAGCCTTGCGATAGCTGCAATGGATTAGGACATACACAAAAATTACCCAACCTTCAGATAGAGTTACCAGGAAATAAAAAGTCTTCTAAAAAACAAAAAAAAATCATCAACGAACTCTCAAAAGAAGTAATACAAAATGAAGTCAATGAAAACAAAATCAATATTTCAAGTAACGAGAGAGTTGAAACAAATGATTTTCAAGAAGTTGAGATAAAAACAAGCAAGAAAAAAGACTTACATGAAGAAAGTCTTAATACGAATAATTCAAATGAAAAAGAACTGATTTCAATAAATCTAACTGAAAATGAGAAGATAGTTTATAGTCAGCTTGGTATTAATCCACTGATTAAATACGGTAAAGATCATCTTAAGCCTAATTATATAGCTCAAATCGAGTCTAGTATTCCCGAAAAAGAAAACAAAATCAGACCTCTTGAGAAAAAGGAGAGTATAATTAGCCCCGTTCAAGAAAAGATTAATACAATGGAAATAGAAAATGCAAATTCAGCAGATTCATCAGATAGAAATATTGACTATAGTTCAGAAGAAACTGCAGTTCTTCAGCCTATAGTTGAAAATAATGACAACAATGATGAACCAGAAGCGTTGCGTAGGAAAAGGAGAAGATCTTCAGCAAGTAATTAATACTGGCCTGGAAGTAGGCCTAGATGAAGTAGGAAGAGGCTGTATCTTTGGACCTGTTTTTGCTGCTGCTGTTGTTTTGACAAAAAAGAATTCTTTATTATTAAAGAAATTAGGAGTAAAAGACAGTAAGAAATTATCAAAAAAACAAAGACAAAGTCTTCTGCCGCAAATAATAAAGTTATCAAGTGATTGGGGAATTGGCCAAAGTTCGGTTAGAGAGATAGAAAATCTTAATATCAGAAAAGCAACTGAAATTGCAATGATCCGAGCGATTGATAAACTTGATTTCAGACCAACTAAGATATATGTTGATGGCTCCTTACCATTAAGATTGTGGGGGGGTGAACAAGAAAATATAATCCAAGGCGAATCAAAATTCGTCTCAATAGCCGCATCAAGTATAGTTGCCAAAGTAACTCGAGATGCTCTTATAGAAAGTTTATCTGAAAGATATGCGGGATATAATCTCTCAAGGAATAAAGGTTATGGAACAAAAGAGCATTTCTCCAATATTAAAAAAATTGGCCCAACTAATTTACATAGAAATAGTTTTCTCAATAATTTAAATCTTATTTACTAAACACCAATCATTAAAGTCGTTGATCAGTTGCTGTTGAACTCTGGACTTAATTCCCAATAAAATACCATTCAAAACCGAATGTCCAGTTGATTCTAGAATTCTTCTTGGGATTAGCTTAAGAAGAGGTGGTTGACTTACTGTCACTCCAAGAAGGGCCTCACCTTCAAGCCCAATATCTGTAGCTTCTAAATTTGCCTTTAGAATTAAATCAAAGTCATCTACAATACCTAAGCCATCAAGCTTACTATCCAGTGCACTCATTTTAAGAACACCCTCCTTATTCTCTACAGCAATTGAAACTACTGGATTAACATCTAGTTGAAAAACTCTGAAGCTTGTAACATTATACTTATACTTACCTTCTCCTTCAGGTATTAATTTATTGGGGTCAAGCATTGCTCCAACTACCCTCTCCTCCTCTAAAAGGTACTTAGAAAGGTATTCTTTTTTCTTAGTTACAGAAAGTTTAAGTTTCTGTTTAGCATCAAAAGATAAAAGCATTTTCTCAAACCCCCAATGCTTTATTCTTAACTATCTTCTCAACTTTATTAATCATGCGCAAACAAGTTGCATATTTAGGTCCTCAAGGAACATACGCAGAAAAAGCGGCCGAAATTTTATCAAAGCTTGCTAATTTTGACTCACCTATATTTGTACCATGTAAAGGGCTTTATTCAGTGATTAAATCTATAGCGTACAAAAATTGTGATGCAGCTGTTGTCCCTATTGAGAACTCTGTAGAAGGAGGAGTTACAACAACGTTAGATGCTCTATGGAAATTTCCAAAATTAAATATTAGTAAAGCAATTGTTTTACCAATTAAACATGCCTTGATAAGTAGTGGAGAGATTTCCAAAATATCTGAGGTTTTATCTCACCCGCAGGCATTAGCTCAATGTTCAGAATGGCTTTCAAACAACTTGCCTGAAGCGATTATGCTTCCAACTAATTCAACATCAGAAGCTGTAAATATGATAAAAGGTAGCAGATTTAGGGCAGCAATAGGGTCAAAGTCTCTTATTAGAATTGAGGGCCTTAAAGAATTAGCTTTTCCAATTAATGATGTCCCTGGAAATTGCACAAGATTTGTTTTATTAACTGACGAATCATTTACAGAAGAAGCGAACATAGCAAGTTTTGCTTTTTCTTTACTTTCAAACACCCCTGGATCTCTATTAAAAGCTTTGAATTCCATAGCAGAATTAGGATTTAATATGAGTAAGATTGAATCCAGACCATCGAAGAGAGATTTAGGAGAATACGTAATCTATATTGATGTTGAAATCAATAAAAAAACGACAGTCGAGACTTTCTCATTACTTAAAGAAAAGCTCAAACCTTTATGTGAAAATTTAATCGACTTCGGATGTTATCAGTCTCAAAATATAAAGCTTGATTAATCAACCTCTACATTTGTATACACCAAATTGCATTAATCCAGATCCAAAAGCCCAATTCATCAAAAGGATTGTAGGAATCTCTCTAATGGACTTTAGAATTGCAATTGGTCCTAAGCTCATAATCGCATTTGGTCTACGTATGCCTTCAATAATTGAATCTATCCATGAAGGGTTTGTGTAACAATTCCAATTTTCTGATTTAACTAGACCAGCGCTATTGTTATTACTTGATAAAAGACTGCTAAACCCTTTTATACTGATAAAAGCTGGATGAACCCACTGTTCTAGAAGTTGTTTTAGTACAATTTTTTCAATAATGGAAGGAGGATATTTTATTAAATCTCTTGAATTCCAATCTGCTAAAGCTAGATATCCTCCTGGTCTTAAAAGACGAAGTATCTCATCAGCAAATTTTTTCTTATCAAAAATATGAGCCCCTGCCTCTACGCTCCAAATACCATCAAATTCTCCATCCAGGAAATCCATATCTAACGCATCCATGACTTTAAAAGTACAGTTACAGTTTTTTCCTGTTAGTTGCCTCGCTCTTTTGACCTGCTCAGAGCTTAATGTTATACCAACTACATTAAAACCATAATAATCTGCTAATATTCTCGAACTTCCACCAATACCACATCCAACATCAAGAACTCTAGCCCCCTTTGGAAGATTATCTAATCCACTCCATTTTACAAGTTGATGAACAAATTCTATTTTTGCTTTTCTAAAATCCATATGTTTATTTCTTGGATGATAAAAACCCAAATGAATATGTTCACCCCATAATCTTTCTAGCAACTTATCATTCGTCCATGAATCATATGCAGATGCTACATTTTTAGATGTAATGAATTTACGATTGTTTGTTATCCATAGAATCAAGCTAAAAATAAAAATACTTAATAAGCTTAAAACGACAATAATTAAATTAACTTGCATTATTAATTTTCTTTAACGTCAGGAAAACTCTCTTTTAAAGCAGTTCTTGCAGCAAGTTGTTTCCTCGTATGATCAAGCATCTCAAATTCTCTTTGCAATCTAACGAATGTATCTCTTTCCTCTAACAGTCTTTGTTGTTCTTCCCAAACTGGTCCACCTAAATGAGCTCCAATCCAAAATGATAATTCCATAGGATTATTTGGTAGTTTATCTGGGAGCAGTTTTTGGGAATTAGTCAATTTACCTGTTAAGTTAACAACATCATTTAATGCTTGAATTACAGAATCTCTTAAAGAATCTAGAGTTTGAATACTTTTAATGTTTTCATCATCAATCCAACTTACCATTGCAGAATAATAAGGAGTGGAACGAATGATTTCTAATATTTGAAATCTTTGTTGACCAATAGTAATTATGTTGCTTCTTCCATCCTCTGAGGTTTGATGCTTTAGTATATGTGCGCAACAGCCTACGTTTGCCATTTCTTTAGTATTAGGATCCCATTTGACGACCCCAAATAATGAATCAGTTTCAAGAACTGATTTAAGCATAATTCTGTATCTTGATTCAAAAATATGCAATGGTAAAACTTCATTAGGAAATAGAACTACCTCTGGCAGAGGAAATAATGGTAATTCCCTAACTGACAGTTCTCCCATTTCTTAATTCAAGAATTATTATTATTTATTTTAATAGAGATTATTAGTATTCGGGTTGATTTAAAGCTTGACTTCAATATCTACTCCACTTGGTAAATCTAATTTCATTAATGCATCTATTGTTTTAGCTGATGGACTATAAATATCAATAATTCTTCTATGTGTTCTAGTTTCAAAATGTTCTCTTGAGTCTTTGTCTACATGAGGTGATCTAAGAACACAATAAATCTTTCTCTTTGTTGGAAGCGGTATTGGACCAATTGCAGAGGCAGATGTTGTATCTGCTGTTTGTATAATTTTGTCACAAGATAAATCCAGCATTCTTCTATCAAAAGCCTTTAATCTTATACGAATTTTTTGTTGGGCAATTGAGGCAGTCATAAATGTTCAATAAACTTTAAATAGATGGGCTATTAATTAAAAAACCCACCTAACTTTAATTATTCTAATGTATGATGTGTCGCTTTTAAAACTAAAAACTATTTAAGTATTTTAGATACTACACCAGCTCCGATAGTACGCCCACCTTCTCTGATAGCAAATCGCATCCCTTGTTCAATCGCAACTGGACATATCAATTCACCAGTCATTTTGATTCTATCTCCAGGCATAACCATTTCTACATTAGAGCCATCATCTGAAGTAAAGGCTGTAATTTGTCCAGTTACATCAGTTGTTCTTATGTAGAATTGTGGTCTATATCCCGTAAAGAAGGGGGTATGTCTTCCACCCTCTTCTTTCTTTAGGACATAAACTTCACCTTCAAATTGAGTGTGTGGAGTAATTGATCCTTTTTTAACAAGTACCATACCTCTCTCAATATCTTCTTTCTGAATACCTCGTAAAAGAAGTCCAACGTTGTCACCCGCCATACCTTCATCTAGCAATTTGCGAAACATCTCAACACCTGTAACAGTTGTGAGACGAGTATCTCTGATTCCAACAATTTCAACTTCTTCACCTACCGTAACTTTTCCTCTCTCAATTCTTCCAGTTGCTACAGTTCCCCTACCTGTAATAGAGAAAACATCTTCAATCGCCATCAGAAATGGTTTATCTACTTCTCTTTCAGGTTCAGGAATACTATTATCAACAGCTTTCATTAATTCCTCTATTTTAGATTCCCATGTTGAATCTCCTTCAAGAGCCTTTAATCCAGAGACTTGAACAATTGGTATATCATCACCTGGAAAATCATAACTATCAAGTAATTCTCTGATTTCCATTTCCACTAATTCGATGATTTCTTCATCGTCGACCATATCACATTTGTTTAATGCTACGACCAATGCAGGTACTCCAACTTGTTTAGCTAAAAGGATATGTTCTTTAGTTTGGGCCATAGGTCCATCAGTTGCGGCACAAACAAGAATTGCGCCATCCATCTGAGCAGCTCCGGTGATCATGTTTTTGACATAGTCAGCGTGACCAGGGCAGTCTACATGGGCGTAGTGTCTACCTTCAGTTTCGTATTCAACGTGGGCAGTATTAATAGTGATGCCACGTTCTCTTTCTTCTGGAGCACCGTCAATGTCTCCATAGTCTTGAGCTTTTGCTTGACCTTTTTTAGCTAGAACATTAGTAATAGCAGCAGTCAATGTGGTTTTACCATGATCAACATGACCAATTGTGCCTATGTTGACGTGGGGTTTGTTTCTTTCGAACTTCTCGCGAGCCATTTTTAATAAAGAATCGAGGGATAAGGATGTGTTGTTTATTTAGAGATCAGGAATTGCCCTGATTCTTGGAGATGATAGCTTCGGCAACATTACGAGGAACTTCCTCATAGTTGGCGAACTCCATTGAGAATATACCCCGACCTTGAGTCATTGATCGGAGCTGAGTTGCATAACCGAACATTTCGGCTAGAGGCACTTTGGCCTGAACCTTGGACAGCCCGTCATCTACAGACTGTCCTTCAACCTGCCCTCTTCTGGAGGAGAGATCACCAATTACAGATCCAAGAAAGTCATCAGGACTTTCGACCTCAACTTTCATCATAGGCTCTAATAGGACAGGATTGCATTTTTTAACCCCATCTTTAAAAGCCATTGAACCTGCAATTTTGAAAGCCATTTCAGAAGAGTCTACATCGTGGAATGAACCATCGACTAGTGTGACTTTTACATCAATCAAAGGATAACCCGCTAAAACGCCGGATTCACATGTTTCTTTCATGCCACTTTCTGCTGGTCCAATATACTCTTTTGGAACTGATCCTCCAACAATTTTGTTAACAAATTCAAACCCAGCTCCTGCATCTGCAGGCTCCATTTCAATAATCACATGCCCATATTGACCTTTACCACCAGTTTGTCTGGCATATTTCCCTTCACCTTTAGAGCTTGACCTAATTGTTTCCCTGTAAGAAACTTGTGGTGCTCCAATATTTGCTTCAACCTTAAATTCTCTTAACATTCTATCAACCAAAATCTCAAGATGTAATTCACCCATTCCGGCTATCACAGTTTGATTTGTTTCTTGATCTGTACTAACTCGAAATGTTGGATCTTCTTCTGATAATGCTTGTAAAGCTTTTGAGAGCTTCTCCATATCTCCTTTTGTCTTAGGTTCTACAGCAACTGATATTACTGGCTCAGGAATGAATAAAGTTTCCAGAACAATTGGGTCATCAGTATTACATAGAGTATCTCCAGTTGTAGTATTTTTTAATCCTAAAACTGCACCTAAGTCTCCCGCACGTAATTCATCAACTTCTTCTCTTTCATCTGCTTTAAGAACTACAAGCCTAGATATTCTCTCTTTAGCATCTTTAGTTGAATTCATTACATAACTTCCTTTAGAGAGAATTCCTGAATACATTCTGACAAAAGTAAGTTTTCCATATGGGTCAGCCATAACTTTAAAGGCCAAAGCACTAAAAGGCGCATTATCATCTGAAGGCCTTACATCCTCTTTACCATTAGGCAAAACTCCTTGTATTGGCTTTACATCTATTGGAGCAGGCAAATAGTCAACAACTGCGTCTAGAACTAATTGAACCCCTTTATTTTTGAAGGCCGAACCACATAACATTGGTACTAAACCGTGATTGAGAACCCCTTCTCTAATACCTTTTTTTAATTGTTCCTCAGTTAGTTCACCTTTATCTAAAAAAACCTCAATTAATTCTTCATCATTTTCGGCAATACTTTCCATTAATTTATTACGCCATTCTTCAGTTTGATCTTTCATATTCTCTGGAATCGGTGCTTCTTCAATATCGGTGCCTAAATCATTTTTGTAGAGATATGCTTTGTTAGCGACTAGATCAATAATGCCTGACAAATCTCCCTCGGCACCAATAGGTAACTGAATTGGAACAGCATTAGCTTTTAAACGATCTTTAATTTGATTATGCACTTTTAAGAAATCCGCACCAGTTCTATCCATTTTATTTACAAAAACCATTCTAGGAACTGAATATCTATCAGCTTGACGCCAAACTGTCTCAGATTGAGGCTGCACTCCCCCGACGGCACAAAAAACAGCGATAACTCCGTCAAGAACACGCATAGACCTCTCAACTTCGATAGTAAAATCAACGTGACCCGGAGTATCAATAATATTTATTCGGTGATCTTGCCAACTTGTTGAAATTGCTGCAGCAGTTATAGTTATCCCTCTTTCTCTTTCTTGAGCCATCCAGTCTGTAACAGCAGCTCCATCATGAACCTCACCAATTTTATGAACAACCCCTGAATAAAATAATATTCTCTCAGTTGTAGTTGTTTTTCCTGCATCAATATGAGCTGCTATACCTATGTTCCTTACTCGTTCCAGGGGAAAATCGCGTGCCAATGTTAAAGCTCCAATTAGAATAATTCAAAATTTAAGTTCGTTTATTTAATAAAAAATAAACCAAACTATTGGTACATAATAAACTAATTTTATACCATTTTGGTCGTCAGTTAATAACGATAATGAGCAAAAGCTTTATTTGCCTCGGCCATTTTATGGGTATCCTCTCTTTTTTTCACAGCACTACCAGTTTCATTAGCTGCATCCATTAATTCACCCGCTAATTTTTGAGCCATACTTTTACCATTTCTTGCTCTCGAAAAGGTAACAAGCCATCTTAGTGCCATTGCTATCCCTCTTTCTTGTCGTACTTCCATAGGCACTTGATAAGTAGCCCCTCCAACTCTTCTTGCCCTAACTTCGACTAAAGGAGTAGCATTTTTAACCGCAGTCTCAAATAAGTCCACAGGATCTCCACCAGATCTCTCACTTATCAGAGAAAATGCATCAGATAGTATTTTCTGAGCTGTTGATTTTTTTCCATGTTTCATCAGCCTAGAAATCATCATTGATGCAAGACGGCTATTAAATTGTGGGTCTGGAAGAACTGGTCTCTTTACTGCAGCGTTACGTCGTGACATTTTTAAGTTTTAAATTAATTGTTTTTAGGAGCTTTAGCACCATACTTCGATCTTGCTTGGCGTCTATCTTTAACACCAGCAGTATCTAACGTACCTCTGATTATATGGTACCTTACTCCTGGTAAATCTTTTACACGACCTCCTCTGAGTAGCACAACAGAATGTTCTTGCAAATTATGACCAATACCAGGAATGTAAGCAGTTACTTCGAAGCCTGAAGTAAGTCTTACTCTTGCAACTTTTCTCAAAGCAGAGTTGGGTTTTTTAGGTGTGGAGGTATAAACTCTTGTGCAAACTCCTCTTCTTTCCGGACATGCCTTTAATGCAGGGGATTTTGTCTTTCTTGATAGTCGCTTTCTTTCAGAACTAATTAATTGTTGAATGGTCGGCATTAAATTTTATAAAAAATTTTTCATATCCATCAATCATAACCTTTAACGAGCCACTACCACAATTTTTTTTTACATCAAACAAACTTTTCAAAGAAGTTTAGTAATTCTTCATCATTTTTAGTTTTTATTTCGCAAAATATTTTTATAATAATATTAATATGAATCAAAAAATTAAATAATTAGATAATTTCTATGCCAAAGAAATTCAAAGAAAATATCAATCCATATTCAGATTCCTTGTCTCCTGAATGTTTATCAGGTGAGAAAGATGCTTGTGGTGTTGGTTTTGTGGCCAATATAGAAGGTAAGGAAAGCAACTGGATTCTTGAACAATCTTTAAGAGGTCTCCATTGTATGGAACATAGAGGTGGTTGCGGCGGTGACAGCGATTCAGGAGATGGAGCAGGTATCTTATGCTCTATTCCTTGGAATTTCATCTACCAAAAATTAGGATTGCAAGCCGATCCTCATAGCAGTAAAGGACTTGGAATGATTTTCATGCCCAACGACATCAATCTAGTAGAAAAAGCTAAAGGAATATGTGAGCAAGAAGCCAAAAAATTAAACTTTTCTAAAACAATATGGAGAAAAGTTCCTGTTAATAATTTAGCATTAGGACCTTTAGCAAAAGCGAATGCACCTTATATAGCTCAGTGGATTGTTTATCAGGATGTTGAAACTAAAACAGATATTGAATTGAAATTATTCCAATTAAGAAAAAGAATCGAAAAAATAATTATTGAAAAACTATCAAAATCTGATGAGTTTTATTTTACCTCCTTAAGTTCTAAAACTGTTGTTTATAAAGGAATGGTTAGATCTGAGGTTTTATCAAAGTTCTATGAAGATCTTCAAAGCAAAGATTTTAAAGTTTTTTTCTCTGTTTATCACAGAAGGTTTAGTACCAATACATTGCCAAAATGGCCATTGGCCCAACCTATGAGATTCCTTGGGCATAATGGAGAAATAAATACTCTTTTAGGAAATATAAACTGGGCCAAAGCAGCTGAAACTCATATCAATAATTACTGGGGGGATCTCTCGGCTGATATTAAACCAATTGTAGATAAATCAAGAAGTGACTCATCAAATCTGGATGCAACCTTAGAAATTAATATTCGTTCTGGTCAAACAATTATTGAGTCTTTATTAAAATTAGTCCCTGAAGCCTTTCGCAACCAGCCTGAACTTGAAGGAAGAGAAATAATTAAATCATTCTATGAATATTCAGCAACCATCCAAGAAGCTTGGGACGGTCCAGCTCTTTTGGTCTTTTCCGATGGAGATTTTGTAGGAGCCACTCTTGATCGAAACGGACTGAGACCAGCTAGATATTCAATAACAAATGATGGCTTTGTAGTTATGGGTTCTGAAACCGGAGTGGTTGCACTGGACCAGTCAAAAATAATTGAAAAAGGAAGGTTAGGTCCTGGCCAAATGCTTGCAGTAGATTTCGAGAAATCAAGAATCTTAAGAAATTGGGATGTCAAAAAAGAGGCCGCTACAAGATTTGACTACAAGCAATTACTAAATAGAAGAATTATTAATTTAAAAAATAATTCTTGGGAAAAGAATCTTTGCTTAAAAGATCTGGATCTATTGCAGCAGCAAACAGCTTATGGTTTTTCTGCAGAGGATTATGATTTAATACTTGACTCAATGGCATCTCAATCTAAAGAGCCGACTTATTGCATGGGCGACGATATCCCTTTAGCAGTGCTTTCATCAAAACCACATATTCTTTATGATTATTTCAAACAAAGATTTGCTCAAGTTACTAATCCTCCAATAGATCCTTTGAGAGAAAAACTAGTAATGAGCCTTGAGATGCATTTAGGAGAAAGATGTTCACCATTTAACATTCAGGATATTAAACCTTTTATTCATCTTGATAGCCCTGTAATTAATGAAATTCAATTAACAGATATAAAACTTGAAAAGATTAAATCACAAACAATTTCTACTCTATTTAATATTGAATCTGGGGTAAAAGGTCTTGAAGAAAGACTCCAAGCAATTTGTGAAGAAAGTGAAAAAAGTATAAAAGATGGTTGTTCAATTATAATACTTTCCGATAAAGGAGTAGATCCAAAGAATATATATATTCCCCCCTTACTAGCTGTTGGGCGGGTTCATCACTACCTATTAAAAAAAGAAATCAGATTAAAAGCATCAATCATTGTAGAAACTGGTCAATGTTGGAGCACTCATCACTTGGCATGTTTAATAGGTTTTGGCGCAAGTGCAGTTTGCCCATGGCTTATTTGGGAATCTGCAAGGCATTGGTTACAGCATCCCAAAACCCAGAAACTTATAGAAAATTGCAAAATGGAACCTTTTTCCGTTGAAGATGTACAAAAAAACGTTAAAAAAGCGTTAGAAGACGGATTAAGAAAAATACTTTCAAAAATTGGGATTTCATTACTATCTAGTTATCATGGAGCACAAATTTTTGAAGCCGTTGGGATAGGCGCAGATTTAATAAGAATGGCTTTTGATGGTACAACAAGTAGAATTGCTGGCATTTCATTAAAAGAATTAGCTATTGAAACAATATCAATCCATACAAAGGCTTTTCCAGAAATTGATCTTAAAAAACTTGAGTTTTTAGGATTTGTACAGTTCAGAAATTATGGTGAATATCATTCCAACAATCCTGAAATGTCAAAAATACTGCATTCAGCTCTAAAACAAGGCCCAGGATATGATCATTTTGATACTTATCAGAAATTAATCAGAAATAGACCTATTACAGCCCTTAGAGATTTATTAACAATTAATTCTAATAGAAAAAGTATTCCTATAGAACAAGTTGAAAGTACTTCATCCATATGCAAAAGATTCTGTACAGGTGGTATGAGCTTGGGAGCATTATCAAGAGAGGCACATGAAGTGCTTGCTGTTGCTATGAATAGAATTGGGGGGAAAAGTAATAGCGGTGAAGGAGGCGAAGATCCAGCACGATTTAATGTACTTAATGATATTGATGAAAATACTAAATCACCCACCTTACCATTTATTAAAGGACTTGAAAATGGAGATACAGCCTGTTCTGCAATTAAACAAATAGCATCCGGCAGATTTGGGGTAACTCCTGAGTATCTAAGAAGTGGTAAGCAATTAGAAATAAAGATGGCTCAAGGTGCTAAACCTGGAGAGGGAGGACAGTTGCCTGGGCCAAAAGTGGATAATTATATAGCCAAGTTAAGAAATAGTAAGCCAGGTGTTGCGCTAATTTCACCTCCACCACATCATGATATTTATTCGATCGAGGACCTTGCACAACTAATCCATGATTTACATCAAATTCATCCCCAAGCAAAAGTAAGTGTAAAACTAGTTTCAGAGATTGGTATTGGAACTGTTGCTGCTGGAGTTAGTAAAGCCAATGCAGATGTGATACAAATATCTGGTCATGATGGAGGTACGGGGGCATCTCCACTTAGCTCGATAAAACATGCAGGCTTGCCTTGGGAATTAGGATTAGCTGAGGTTCATAAATCACTTTTAGAAAATAATTTAAGAGATAGAGTTTTACTAAGAACTGATGGAGGATTAAAAACAGGCTGGGATGTTGTCATTGCTGCTCTTTTAGGTGCTGAAGAATATGGCTTTGGCTCTGTTGCAATGATTGCTGAAGGTTGCATAATGGCTCGTGTCTGTCATAAGAACACTTGCCCAGTAGGCGTAGCGACCCAAAAAGAAGAATTAAGAAAAAGATTCAAAGGAATTCCAGAAAATGTAGTTAATTTCTTCATGTACATAGCTGAAGAAGTAAGACAAATAATGAGTGAAATAGGTGTTGCAAAGATGGAAGACTTAATTGGAAACAAAGAATTCTTAAGCACAAGAGATATTAACTTACCCAAGACCAGTAATATTGATTTAACTTCTCTGGTAGCAGAGAAAGATATACATCAAGATAGATCATGGATTAATCATTCTTATAAGGCTCATGACAATGGAAAAGTCTTAGAGGATCAATTTTTTAGTGATACTGAATTTATTAATGCAATAAATAACCATGAGAGAATCTCAAGAAATGTGTTAATTGCTAATACTGATAGAAGTGTTTGCGCAAAAATCTCTGGAGAAATTGCTGCTTTGCATGGGAATAAAGGTTTTAAAGGTGAATTGAAAATTACTTTCAATGGTGCAGCTGGACAGAGTTTTGGAGCCTTTCTTATACAAGGAATGAATATTAAACTAATAGGAGAAGCGAATGATTATGTTGGGAAGGGAATGAACGGAGGACTATTATGTGTAATACCTGAAATGATTGATAAAAACTCTTCAAAACAAGTAATTCTTGGAAATACTTGTCTTTATGGCGCAACTGGAGGAAAATTATATGCTGTTGGTAAATCAGGTGAAAGATTTGCAGTTAGGAATAGTGGGGCAATAGCAGTAACTGAAGGCGCGGGAGATCATTGTTGCGAGTATATGACAGGTGGAAAAATTGTAATTCTTGGATCCACTGGAAGAAATATTGGAGCTGGCATGACTGGTGGAATTGCTTTCATACTTGATGAATTAGGCTCATTAGAAAAAAAAGTCAATAAAGAGATTGTCAGTACATACAACATTCAAAATAAACATCAAGAACAAATCCTTTTTGAAATTCTTTCAGATTACTATGAGCATACTCAGAGCATAAAAGCTTGTGAAATTTTAAAAAATTTCGAATATTTCAAAAAGAAATTTAAAATAATCGTTCCTCCAAGTGAGGAAGACATGATTTCCATTGAGAAAGTATAAATGGCTATTTTTGTGAAGACTGAGTTTATTAAGAAAGAATATTTATCAAATATCAAGATTAAAAAAGAAATGATAAAAAATCATATTAATTGGTTAAAAAAACTTAAGGCAGAGGGCATTAATGTTAAAAGTGGATTTCTTATAGATCAACATAAAAAACCTGGAGGAGGTGGTTGTTTAATTATTGAATGCAAAACATACCGAGAAGCGGAAAAAATAATAAAAAGTGATCCAATGATAAAAAATGACATAGTTAATTGGAAATTACATGAGTGGGTTGACATATTAAAAAATAATAATTGAATTAATTATCTTGGAAACTTTTTCATTAATTTCTGAATTTCTTCAGCATGATAACTACTACGTGTTAAGGGTGAACTTACTATTTGAAGAAAATTTAATTCATTTTCTCCTAATACCTTTAAATAATTAAAGACAGATGGTTCTACAAATCTTTTTACAGGTAAATGATTAGGTCCTGGAGATAAATATTGCCCAATCGTAACGATATCTACATCATTATTTCTTAGATCTATCAACAAATTGATAACTTCATCATCTTTCTCTCCAAGACCAAGCATAAAGCCAGATTTTGTATAAACACTAGGCAAAAACTCTTTAGTTCTTTTTAGTAAATCCAATGATCTTTCATAATTCCCTTGAGGCCTGACTTTCTTATAAAGTGAAGGAACAGTTTCAATATTATGATTCAAAACATTTGGTTTGGCGCTTAAAACTATTTCAAGAGCATCCCAATTACCGCATAGATCTGGGATAAGTAATTCTATTGTTGTTTTTGGAGACACTCTTCTGATTTCTGTTACACATTCAAAAAACTGTGAGGCTCCTCCATCAGATATATCATCTCTATTAACTGAAGTAATTACTACGTGTTTTAATTTCATTCTTAGAACTGCTTCTGCCAATCGAAATGGCTCAGTTGGATCTAATTCCCTTTTTGATCTGTCAAAATCAATATCACAGTATGGACAAGCTCTAGTACATCCCGGGCCCATTATTAAGAAAGTTGCTGTTCCGCTTGAAAAACATTCCCCGATATTTGGGCAACTTGCTTCTTGGCAAACTGTGTTCAGTTTCAAGTCATCCAATAAATTAGCTGTTTTACCAATTCTTTCTAATTGAGGTGCCTTAACTCTTAACCAATCTGGTTTTTTTAATACATCATTAGTGTTATGTATCATTAAAAATTTTATTTATCCTAATTCTAATCATAAATTGCTCCTTAAAATTGATTATCCAAGTAATTTACAAATATCCTCTTTGCGTTATTAGACTCTCTCCTAATATTTTTGTTTGAGAATTACCTATTATCAATAATGTAAACATATCAATAGTATCAAAAGGGATTGAGGATAATGTCGTTAATTGTTTTGATTGATTTTTTCTACCAACTTGTCTTGCTATCAAAACAGGAGTGTTTCCTTCTCTAAAATTTAAAAATAAATTGATTGTTTTTTGTAACTGCCAATTTCTTTCGATTGATTTGGGATTAAAGATTGCTACAACAAAATCCCCTTTCAAGGCTCCTTCAATTCTTTTTTCTATTATTGTCCAAGGTGTCAACTTATCACTTAAGCTGATTACGCAAAAATCATTCATTAATGGAGCGCCAGCAATGGCTGATGCAAGCTGAAAACTACTTATTCCTGGATGAACCTCTACAAATGGTCTGAATTTCTTTTTAATATTTTGAATAATTTCTAAAATCAATCCAGCCATTCCATAAATACCTGCATCACCAGAAGAGATAATTGCAACTTTGATTCCCTCTTCAGCAATTTGTATAGCTTTTTCACATCTTAATTGCTCTTCCGTCAGTTGACTATCAATTCTAACCTGATCTTTCCTTTTAATAGGTTCAAGTAAATCTAAATAAAATTTATACCCAATCCAAACAGAACATTTTGATAATGCTTTTTTAGCATCTGCAGTCAAATATGAAAGATCTCCGGGTCCGCTCCCAATAATATGAATTTCTCCTTTATTAGGAGCATATTGTTTAAGAGATTCTGCGATTGAAAGTGTTACTGCACCATAGCCTTCTTTTTTATAAATTTCTTTCTTTTTTAATAATTTCCCTCCTTTGCCTGCAGCAATTATACATGCGGCTTCTGCCACAGAAGGAGTGCCAATCTCATTGGAAACGATATCGGATGGATTAGGAACCTCTATTGATGAAAGTTCTTTAGGGCTAAAAAACTTTATTGGCCAATTATTTTCTTCAACAATTTCTAATATTGATTTCTCATCTGATTTTAAATCAACTGTTGCAAAACCCGCTATTGAGAGTTGGGATAGATTACTAGATGAAAAGCAATCATTTAATGCATTTTGAATTAATATCTTTGAAGTATTTCTCTCACAGCCTATACCAATCCATAAAGTTGGAGGATGCCAAGTATTTTTAAATTGATTACTTACACTAATATGAAAAGTTGTTTCTGGCATAACCGATAAATCTCCTCCATTAACTTGAAAAATTTTGGAACTTGATTCAGAGTTTCTCCATATTGTGTTTCCTGATGACTGTAAAAAATAAATTTCATGAGATCTTGATTGAGAAATAACTAGTTTTGACCAATCTTTTATTGATCCAGATCTCTTCCATCCCCAATAAGTACCAAACTCGTCAATACTCAAAAAATCATTTAAATTAGGATTATTAGTAGTAATTACCTCTGAATCAAACAAATTTGAAATTTGATAAGCAATATTTTCTGAATTAGATTGATGTAAACCAATTAAGGGAATTAATTTTGAACAATTCTTATCCGTAACGATCACACCTGGATCTTTATCTTTTCTAGTCAAAAGTGGATTAATCAATCTTAAAGATGCTGACAAAGAACCGACGAAAATGATTAAATCTAATTCTCGCCAAGAGTCTTTGAGGATTTGCTTTAATTCATCAGAAGAAATATCAATCACCATCTCTTTACTTGTATGACTTTTCATAGATACTTTATAAGCCTTATGCACAAATTCAGTTTTAAGAAGTCTTTCTAGTAAATCTTTTGAATTTGAAGAGAGACCAATCGCTATTCCTTTCAATTTTTGAATATATATATTTTTAATTTAAAAGTAATTCTTGTTAGTGTCATTAAAAGCACAACCAGATACCTTTAAAATATAAAAAAATATTTAAGATATAACAGCCTATATATAAGTATTATTACTTAGAGGCCAGTTATATTAATACTTTTAACAAATTATGTGTTAAGTAACAATCGGTGAAACATTTGTTACTTTACAACATGATCAAAGAATCTTTGGCTTATTATTTTTTAAACGAAGATCTTAAGTTTTGACTTCATGGTTTTTAGAGAGATTATCATTAATGGTAAGCTTTCAAGATTTCATTATCTGCTTCAAGATCTATTATTTTCGAGGTGCTAGATGACCATCAGCCCACCAGAAAGTGGCGAAAAAAACGAAAAGATTTTGGAAGAGCCAGTAAAGGCCGATCCAAGACCAATCGATTTTGCAAAATTGGATAAACCAGGTTTCTGGTCTTCCAAATTATCAAAAGGTCCAAAGACCACCACATGGATTTGGAATCTACATGCAGATGCGCATGATTTTGATACTCATACAGGAGATGCTGAGGAAGCAACTAGAAAAATCTTCTCAGCTCATTTTGGTCACCTTGCGGTGATTTTCATATGGATGAGTGCTGCATTTTTTCATGGAGCAAGGTTTTCCAATTATTCAGGTTGGTTAGCAGATCCTACTCATGTAAAGCCAGGAGCTCAAGTAGTTTGGCCAATTGTTGGTCAAGAGATGCTAAATGCTGACCTTGGAGCGAATTACCATGGTATTCAAATAAGCTCAGGAATATTCCACATGTGGAGAGCATGGGGAATTACCAATGAAAGTGAATTAATGGCTCTAGCCATAGGAGCAGTCGTAATGGCTGCTCTAATGCTTCATGCGGGTATTTTTCATTACCATAAAGCTGCTCCAAAAATGGAGTGGTTCCAAAATATAGAGTCAATGCTAAATCATCACATAGCTGGTTTAGTTGGCCTTGGGTCACTTGCATGGGCAGGTCATTGTATTCATATAGGTGCTCCAACAGCTGCTCTTTTGGATGGTATTGATGCCGGTAAGCCGCTAATTATTAGTGGCAAAGAGATTGCAACTATAGCTGATATGCCTATGCCTCATCAATTGTGTGATCCTGAGGTAATAAGTCAAATTTATCCTGGTTTAGCAGGTGGTGTAGGTAATTTCTTTAGCTTAAATTGGTTGGCTTTTTCTGATTTCCTTACCTTTAATGGAGGGCTTAATCCTACAACAGGAAGCCTATGGATGACTGATGTATCTCACCATCATTTAGCTTTTGGTGTTATTGCTATTATTGGCGGTCATATGTACAGAACAAACTACGGAATTGGTCATAGTATGAAGCAAATCCTAGAAGCTCATCAAGGTGACCCTATTTTGTTCCCAGCGCCTAAAGGCCATCAAGGTTTATTTGAATTTATGGCTGAGAGCAGACATGCTCAACTTTCTGTCAATTTAGCCGCACTAGGATCATTAAGCATTCTGATAGCTCACCATATGTATGCGATGCCACCGTACCCATATATTGCTACAGATTATATGACTGTACTCGGATTATTTACTCACCACATGTGGATAGGAGGACTATTTATAGTTGGAGCTGGGGCCCATGCAGGAATAGCGATGGTCAGAGATTATGATCCTGCTAAGCATATAGATAATGTTTTAGACAGAATATTAAAAGCAAGAGATGCAATCATAAGTCACCTTAATTGGGTTTGTATGTGGTTAGGATTTCATAGTTTTGGATTGTATATTCACAACGATACTATGAGAGCCTTAGGAAGACCTCAAGATATGTTTAGTGATACAGCAATACAACTGCAGCCATTTTTCGCTCAATGGGTTCAGAATATTCAAGCATCAGCTGTTGGTACTTCAATATTGGCAGGAACCAGTGAAGCATTACCTCATAAGGCTTTAAGTGAAGTCTTCAATGGGAATTTAGTTGAAGTTGGAGGAAAAGTTGCAATAGCACCTATTCAGCTTGGAACTGCAGATTTAATGATTCATCATATTCATGCTTTCCAGATTCATGTAACCGTTTTAATACTATTGAAGGGTGTTCTTTACGCAAGAAGTTCCAGGCTAATTCCTGATAAAGCATCTCTTGGTTTCAGATTTCCTTGTGATGGACCTGGTAGAGGTGGTACATGTCAGGTATCTTCATGGGACCATGTATTCCTTGCACTATTTTGGATGTATAACTGTTTATCAATTGTTATCTTCCACTTCTCATGGAAAATGCAAAGTGATGTTTGGGGTTTAACAGGAGGTAACTTTGCACAAAGTGCAATCACAATAAATGGTTGGCTCAGAGACTTCTTGTGGGCACAAGCAGCACAAGTTCTTACAAGTTATGGTCAATCCATAAGTATGTATGGCCTCATGTTCTTGGGAGCACACTTTATTTGGGCATTTAGTCTAATGTTCTTATTTAGTGGTAGAGGTTATTGGCAAGAACTTTTTGAATCAATTGTTTGGGCACACAATAAATTAAAAGTTGCTCCCACCATACAACCAAGAGCCCTATCTATTACTCAAGGTAGAGCAGTTGGTGTTACTCACTTCCTAGTAGGTGGGATTGCAACAACCTGGGCATTCTTCCATGCTCGTCTTTTTGGCCTAGGCTAATCAACCTGAACTTTTCCTTAATAATCTAATGGCAACTAAATTTCCATCATTTAACCAGGGTCTAGCTCAGGACCCAACAACTAGAAGAATATGGTACGGAATAGCTACCGCTCATGATTTTGAAAGTCATGATGGTATGACTGAAGAAAAACTTTATCAAAAGCTATTTTCAACACATTTCGGACACTTAGCGATAATCGCTTTATGGGTTGCAGGCAATCTGTTTCATATCGCTTGGCAAGGTAATTTTGAGCAATGGGTTCTTGACCCACTTCATGTGCGTCCAATAGCACACGCAATATGGGATCCTCATTTTGGCACTGGTATAACTGAAGCCATGACACAAGCTGGGGCTACCGGACCAGTTAACATAGCTTATTCCGGCTTGTATCATTGGTGGTACACCATAGGAATGAGAACAAATGAACAATTATTCCAATCTTCAATATTTATGAGCATTCTTGCTTGTTGGAGTTTATTTGCGGGTTGGCTACATTTGCAACCAAAATTCAGACCTTCTCTAGCATGGTTTAAAAATGCTGAAGCAAGATTAAATCATCACCTAGCTGTTCTTTTTGGGTTTAGTAGCATTGCATGGACTGGTCATCTCGTTCATGTTGCTATTCCTGAATCAAGGGGTCAGCATGTAGGCTGGGATAACTGGTTAACTGTCCTCCCTCATCCTGCTGGTTTAGCACCTTTCTTTACACTCAATTGGGGTGCTTATGCCCAAAACCCTGATTCACTAGATGCAGTTTTTGGAACTACTCAAGGAGCTGGAACAGCTATTTTTACATTCTTGGGGGGTCTTCATCCACAAAGTGAAGCTATATGGTTAACTGATATTGCTCATCACCATATTGCAATAGGAACAGTGTTTATAATCGCTGGCCACATGTATAGAAATACTTTTGGCATAGGACATAGTTTAAAAGAAATTACAGAAGCTCATAACACTAGACATCCTAACGATCCTCACAAAGGTAGTTTTGGCATAAATCATGATGGTATTTATGAAACTGTTAACAACTCACTTCATTTCCAACTTGGATTAGCCCTTGCCTCCTTGGGAGTTGCAACTTCTTTGGTTGCTCAACATATGGGAGCATTACCCTCATATGCCTTTATAGCCAGAGATTACACTACTCAATCTGCACTTTATACTCATCATCAGTACATTGCGATGTTTTTGATGGTTGGGGCATTTGCTCATGGTGCAATATTCTTTGTTAGAGATTATGATCCTGAACTAAATAAAGATAATGTTTTAGCACGAGTACTAGGAACTAAAGAAGCACTTATTAGCCATTTAAGTTGGGTAACAATGCTTTTAGGATTCCATACATTGGGTATTTATGTTCATAACGACGTTGTTGTTGCTTTTGGTAATCCAGAAAAACAAATTCTAATAGAACCTGTTTTTGCACAATTTGTACAAGCAGCACAAGGAAAAATGATGTATGGCTTTAATGCCTTACTATCAGACCCAGCAAGTTCTGCCTCAATAGCAGCTAATTCGCTTCCAGGTAATCATTATTGGATGGATCTCATCAATAGACAAGATGCTTTAAGTGCGTTTCTGCCTATTGGACCTGCCGACTTCTTAGTGCACCATGCTATTGCGTTAGGTTTACATACAACAGCCCTAATTCTTATTAAAGGTGCTTTAGATGCAAGAGGAACTAAGTTAATTCCTGATAAAAAAGATCTAGGTTATGCATTCCCCTGTGATGGTCCTGGAAGAGGCGGTACCTGTGATAGTTCATCATGGGATGCAATGTATCTAGCAATGTTCTGGGCACTTAACTTAATAGCATGGGTAACTTTCTACTGGCACTGGAAGCATCTTGCAATTTGGCAAGGTAATGTTGCTCAATTCAATGAGTCAGGAACCTATTTAATGGGTTGGTTTAGAGACTATCTATGGTTAAATTCTGCCCAACTTATCAATGGATATAATCCATTTGGTGTCAATTCCTTATCTCCATGGGCCTGGATGTTCTTATTTGGTCATTTAGTATGGGCCACAGGATTTATGTTCCTTATTTCTTGGAGAGGTTACTGGCAAGAGTTAATAGAAACTCTAGTTTGGGCTCATCAAAGAACACCCATAGCTAATCTTGTCGGTTGGAGAGACAAACCTGTTGCTCTCTCAATTGTTCAAGCTAGATTAGTAGGATTAGCTCACTTCACTATTGGAAACATACTGACCTTTGGTGCATTCGTTATTGCATCAACATCAGGAAAATTTGGATAAAACTTCCTGAAATAAAAAAAATCACCATTAATGTGGTGATTTTTTTTTGCTTATTTGATCAATGTGAATAGGTTAAAATTAAATAAATCAATGTCAGGTATCTAAATGTTTGATATAAATCGTAAAATATCTATTGTTATTCCTGTCTATAACGAAAGTGAAAGTATTAGGTTTTTAATAGAGGAAATAATTGGAGTTATGCATTCCAATAATTATCTTTTTGAAGTAATTGTTGTTAATGATGGTTCTAATGACTTAACATTTCAGACATTAGAGGATTTATCTTTAGAAATTGATGAATTATTAGCAATACATCTTCGAAAGAACTATGGCCAAACAGCTGCTATGTCAGCAGGATTTGACAATACATCTGGCGAAATCATCATCTGTTTAGATGGAGACTTACAAAATGATCCAAGAGATATACCAAAGTTAATATCAAATATAAATGAAGGCTTTGATTTGATATGCGGTTGGAGGTATGAAAGAAAAGATAAATTAATCAATAGAAAAATACCTTCAAAAATAGCAAATCAATTAATTGGTTTAGTAACGGGGATAAAATTACATGATTATGGATGTTCTCTTAAAGCCTTTAAAAAAGAAATTATTGATGACATAAAACTATATGGAGAACTTCACAGATTCCTCCCTGTTCTTGCAAATATTGAAGGCGCAAAAATTAAAGAGATTAAAGTTAATCATAGAAGTAGAAAGTACGGCTCAAGCAAATATGGAATAGATAGAACGTTTCGTGTATTAATGGATTTGCTAACCGTTTGGTTCATGAATAAATTCCTGACTAGGCCAATGTATGTTTTCGGATTTATTGGGATTGTAAGTATTTTAAGTAGTTTCTTAATTAGCTCATACTTAATTGTCATAAAATTTCTAGGTGAAGATATTGGTGCCAGACCATTATTAATTTTTGCTTTAATACTGGGAATTGCAGGGGTTCAATTATTTAGTTTTGGTTTATTAGGTGAACTATTAATGAGAACATATCATGAAAGCCAAAATAGACCAATATATAGAATAAGAAAAGTTAGTCAGAGTAAAAAATAGAAATTACGACTTATAGAATTGATTTATTTGAACTTACTTATTAGTTTTGCTGATATTTTTACAATATCGGAATCCATATCTTTTAAACCTATTTTCAAAAGTTTTAATGTAGATTTGTCGGATAATTCTGCTGCTATTTGTAAAGACCTTATTTTATCTTTTTTATTACCTTTGAAAAGAGTAAACATTTCTTTTCTTAAGTTAAGTTTGTTAAAAGATTGATCAATCTGAGAATGATTCTTATATTTGTTTTTACTGATTAGATTTATGCTTGAATTAGTTTTATCATGAACATTCTGAGATTCTATTAATAGATCATTTCTTGTATTTATAAATTTTCTAATTATTGATTTTCTTTTAAAAATCAATACAAAAATTAGAATTATGGCTATTAGAATTATGCTGAAAAAATTTAACATATAAAGAGTTGATAATTTTTATATCATCCAGTAATAAAATTAACATTATTTGTACAATTTTAACTAAAGTGTTTAAAGATGTTTATTGAACTATGTCATCTGAATTTGCTTCAACCTGGATACCTTCCGTCTTCGTACCTTTAATAGGTATTGCTACACCCGCTGTATTTATTGTACTAGTAGGTAGATTTATTACAGCTACTGAATAAAAACAATTAAAACTTACATCCAATATTTAAAATGAGCGACTCTCAAAACCCAACATCAGATTCTACAGAATTACTTGGAGCTTCTCCAAAATTCTCAGAGAAATATATAGACCAATCTGTGCAACCAACAGATATTGGTATCGCAGAGCAATGGGCCGTTAAAACAGTTTCAGATCCTTGTGTAGGTAATTTAATGACCCCAGTCAATAGTGGATACTTTACTAAAGCATTCATTAACAACCTCCCTTTCTATAGAGAGGGAATATCGCCAAATTTCAGAGGTCTTGAAACTGGAGCAGCATTTGGTTATCTTCTTTATGGTCCTTTTACAATGACTGGGCCTTTACGTAATTCTGATTTTGCTCTAACTGCTGGACTGCTTGCTGCTATTGGAGCAGTACATATATTAACAGCCCTTTTGGTTTTATATAATGCACCTGGAAAGTCGCCAAATGTTCAACCTCCAGACTGCACAGTAAATAATCCTCCATCAGATCTATTTACTAGATCAGGATGGGCTGATTTTACTAGCGGATTTTGGCTAGGTGGTTGCGGAGGAGCTGTATTCGCTTGGCTACTGTGTGGTACTTTGCATCTTGATACTATAATGCCAATAATCAAGAATATCTGGACTGCAGGTTAAAAATATAAAAACCATAGGATAATTAATTATCTTATGGTTTTATTCCATTTGTATGACCTAGTTACTCTTCCTGCAGAAATTAATTGAGAAGAATAGTGAGATGATATTGGATCATTTATATCATTTAAGCTATCCAGAGCAATTCCATTTCTACCATAATCCTTACCTGAAGAATGGAAATATAATCCATCCTTAAAATAGATTGCCACGTGATTACATTTCGAGTGAGTGCCAAAGAACAATAAGTCACCCATTTTTAAATTTTTGATATTTCCAGGGAAGTCAAATAAATGCTTGCAAAAATTCTTCATCTGATAAGAATCTCTTGGTATGAAGATTTTATGTCTAAGAAAGGCAGTCTGTATTAAACCAGAACAGTCATAATCAGGTCCTAGAGTACCTCCCCACAAATATCTATTTCTATTCATTGATTGATTTCTAATCCAGTCTAAGATCAAGGGTATTTGATGGTAGATATATTCTTCATTACAAACGAATAATTTTTCGCTAGCAATATCAAATTCTACAACATCTAAATCATATGTATTAAACCAGCAAATATAACCATCCTCAAAAAGTTGAACTAAAACTCTTGATTTATCCAACCAATTCTTTTTCTGATAGGGTCTCTCTATAACTCTAAAGATTCTTTCTTTATCAACTTCAGTAATTAAATTGTTACCAAACTCTTGTTGAAAGCCTTTAATCCTTTTTTTTAACTTCCACCAAGAATTACACAAAACATTATTGTTACTAGACAATATAATAGAATTCACAATAATTGTTCTCCTTAGATGTCTTTCTATTATTTTCAAGAAAATATGGGGATATTCTTGGAAAATACTCTACATAGATTAATAAATAACAAACGGGAATCTTTATTGCAAGACATATCAGTTACTTGGGTTAATTATCAAAGTAATGGGTTCTATCAAAAAGGATTTGGATGTGGCTTCAACAAAAATAAATCTATCTATCCTGCCAGCATAGTTAAATTAGTTTACGGCTTAGCTATCTATAAATGGATAGCTCAAGATAAATTAATTTTTAATCAGCAAATAGATAATGCGGTATATAAAATGTTACAGCATTCAAGCAACGATGCGACTAGTTTCGTTGTAGATATTTTAACTGGGACATCAAGCGGAACATCACTTGAAGGAGGAATCTGGGAGAACTGGAAATATCAAAGACAAATAATTAATGATTGGCTAAGAAGTACTAATTGGAATGAATTAAAAGGATTCAACTGCTGTCAAAAGACTTGGGAGGATGAGCCATATGGAAGAGAAAAGGACTTTTATGGTAATGGGAATGAGAATAGAAATATCATGACAACTGAGGGGACCGGGAGATTATTTGAAGAAATTATGAAAAATATAAATTACGTTAAAGAAAACGTTAATTTAAAAAAGCATTTATCAAGAAATTTAAAAAAAGAATTTTATACCTCAGATCCAAATAATCAAGTGGAAGGTTTTCTAGGGGCAGGCCTGCCAGATTATGTACCTTTTTGGAGTAAAGCTGGATTAATGTCTAAGGTTAGACATGACGCAGCATGGTGGACTAATAATGACTCTAGCCAAACCTTGTTAATTGTTTTTGGAAATAATACAGAATTCGTTCACGACAACTCAATATTCCCAATTATTTCAAAAACTATATATGAATATACTCAAAATATTTAAACAAATTTTAATTTAATTCTTCTTGATTTGTTTCTTCTATTGAATCGTTAGTATATGCCTCGTAAGGTAGCATCATTATCTCATTTGAAATTGGTTCTTTGATGATCCACTCTTTGTATTCTGCTAAAAGACTATTTCTATCCTTGTGATTCATCTCATAAATACGTAAAGCAATATCTTTTAGAGTCTCTTTTATTAATATCTTTATATTGTTATGTTCCATAATTTATTTAACTTCAGAATCTAAAATAACTCTCCTAATGGTTGACAAAGCAAGTCCTGTCTGAGATCTAATGGATCTATATGAATAACCCTCATTTCTGAGACGAAGTACTAGTTTCTCCTTAAGATCACTAATTTTTGGACGGCCGCCCAAATTATCACCGCTAATAAATCGATTGATATTAATTATTTTTCTTTTTTCATCAGAATTCTTTCTTTCTAAACAATCTATCTCATTAAGAATATTAAGAACACAACTGATAATTTCTGATGAACTAGAGATTGAGAAAAAACCCGATAATGTTTTGATAGAAATACCCTTTTTCAAAAATTCGTTCATTTTAGTAATAAATTCATTTCTTGAACGAAATACAATATCTAATGAACTGATTACAAATTGATCTCCTGCAGATAAAGCATTCAACGCCTTATTTAATTCCGGTTTAATTTCCTCATTAATACTTAAAGTTTCAGAAAAGATCATTTTACATCCATAATGTTTCAAGGCTTGAATCTGGGTATTTAATTCATCAATCTCTGTTTTTATTGATCTTGCATAGCCAATGATTATACCTTTAGATACTTTTTCAGAAAGTAATAATTTTCTTTTTATTTTTCTCTTCATTATTTTTTCTATATGTTTTTAACTGTATCAAAGATATAAAAAAAGTACAGTTAATGAAACAATAAATACAAGTAATAAGTTATTTCTTAAAATTTTAACTAGTTCTAATTACTTATATTTTAATAACGTTAGTTTAAGTGTTCTTATTTAATTATAAGAACACTAATAATACGCTCATAGTTTGACGAACTTTAATATGAATATCGTTTATACAAAAGACTTTATTTAATAGAAGTTTTTTTCTTTTCTTTTCATCACTAATATAATTATTTAATACCGCAAATAAGACAATGCACTTCTTAGGATTAATTTTGTTTGATATTGATGGAGTCATAAGGGACGTTGGGAATAGTTATAGACTTGCAGTCAAGAAAACAGTGTTGCATTTTTGTGGAGAAGAACCTTCCTATCAAGAAATTGATAACCTAAAAAATGAAGGGATATGGAATAATGATTGGGATTTAAGTCTTGAACTAATAAAAAGAAAAATAAATTCAAACACTAATGACTTTAAAGTACCTAAAAAGCTTGAAATAGTAGAACTATTCGAAAGTCTATATTTTGGATGCCCATCAGATGAGGATTGTTCAAATTGGTCGGGTTTTATTAATAATGAGGAACTATTAGTAGATAGTGACCTTTTTAAAGAATTAAGCTCTAATCAAATTGGATGGGGATTTGTGAGTGGAGCAGAACTTCCATCTGCAAGATTTGTCTTAGAGAAGAGATTAAATCTCCATAAACCCCCGCTGATAGCAATGGGTGACGCTCCAGACAAACCTGATCCAGAAGGCTTGATAATATTATCTGAAAGAATCCTACAAGAGAAGTTAGGTCCAAATACTCCAACCATTGCATACATTGGCGATACAGTTGCAGATGTAAATACAATTGTAAATGCACGCAAAAAGATTAAGGATCAAAGATTTCTTAGTCTTGGAATTGCCCCACCCCACCTACACTTAAATTCAAGATCTAATGAGCGAGATTTATATGAATCAAACCTCAAAGAGGCCGGAGCCGATTATATTATCCAATCAATTAACGATCTGAAATTACAATACAAAAAATTACTATCATAATCAAATTTTATTATTGCTATTTTATAAATAAGGCGAAGAACTCATTGTAATGATCAATATCTGGAAAAATTTATTTTGTATATTATTTATTTTACTAATAAATTTATATACTTTCGATATTAATGCAATGACCAATACTAAATGGATTGAAGTGCCAAGAAGTGAATTTGGACAACAGTTTTGGGATAAGAACAGCATTCAAAATAATGTAGATGGGTCAATAAGGATTCAGAGTAAATTTATTGCTAATAGCGGAGATGTTGAAATTCAAGAAATTCTTTATACTATGGAAATAAATTGTAAAGAGAATACATATCGAGATATTTCTACAGGATCAAAGAAATTATACGAATTGAAAAACAAAAATTCCAAATGGAATAATCCTAAAGGAGATAAATTAATAAATGGCGTAATTTATCAGGTTTGTAGAGATAGATAAATAAATACATTACTAGATATCTTAAAATTCTCTAACGATACCAAATTTATAAAATCAAGAATCAAGACCGAAGAATTGATTTCTAAGCAAATTTAATCTTTTTTGATTTACTCCAAAATCACCATCACCAACTCTGGACTCAGATCTTATTATGATTTTATTTTGATCTTCCAAATAAGTAACTTCTAAATCATCAATAAATTTTAGAAGCCTGCTCTCTACCTCAGCATGAATATAATCACCATCCATTTCAACGATATTAGTTCTTGGATTGTTTTCTATTATTGATTGGATATCTAATAAAGGCTCTTTAATATTTTTGACATCCCACTTCTCTAAAGCGCAATGAGAAGATACTTTACAGGGTGTGAGATCTATATGAGAAGAATAAGAAGCTAATGGATTAAAAAAACCTAAGATGAAAATAAAAGTTGATAAAATTAAAATGTTCATAATCTAAAAATATCAATTCAACGGAGAGGGAGGGATTCGAACCCTCGACAAAAGTTACCTCCTGTAACTCCTTAGCAGGGAGCCGCTTTCAACCACTCAGCCACCTCTCCAGTAAATATAGATTATCAAGTTTTGTGCAAACCTACAAAAGTTTTTATTTTTTCGAAATGTCTACTGCACTTGAACCCTTGGTAATCTGTTTTTAAACCCACAGAGAACCTCCCAGGCAATACTTGAAGACTTTTCTGCCCAATCCATTGGTGAGACTGAAAGATCTCCATCAGAACCAAGTAATAATACTGGATCTCCCACTTTTATATCTTGATCATTCTTAATATCAATCATCAATTGATCCATAGTTATAGAACCAACTTGAGGATAAAATTTCTTATTGCATATTAAAGAAATTTTATTTGAGAGTTGTCTACTAATTCCGTCAGCATACCCAATACTTACAACAGCTAATTTTGTTTTCTTATCACTTATAAATTTACTTCCATAACTTACTCCTACATTCTTATCTATTGATCGTATGAAAGAAATCTTTGATTTTAGCAATAACGCAGGCTGCAAAACTATATTTGCTTCTGATCTAGAAGTTGGTTTATATCCATACATGGAAAGACCAACTCTGACCATATCGAAGTGCATTTCTTTTGATAGAAGAGTTGCCGCAGAATTTGCAATATGATTGCGGATAAAGGGATACTTATCTACATTAATGCGCTTCAAAACTGATTGAAATTTTCTTTTCTGAACCTGGGTAAAGCTATTTATATCAAGCGCATTAGCCTCATCAGCTGAAGCAAAATGGCTATAAATACCCTCAACTAAAACATATTCACAGGAAATAATCTGATCAAATTTGTCAACAAAATCATTAAGTTCAAAACCTAGTCTTGACATTCCAGTATCTACTTTTAAATGTAAACGAAATTTTTTATGAAACTTTTTTCCTATGTTATTACAAAGCAAACAATCTCTGATAGTACTAATAGTAGGCATCAAATCATGTTTAAAACAAACAATCAAGTCATCATTATTATAGATATTCCCTAAAACAAGAATAGGGACTTTGATTCCTGATTTACGTAAATTAATCCCTTCCTGCAGTGTGGCCACTCCTAGTTCATCAGCCCCACCTTTTAGTGCATATTTGGAAACAAGCTTTGCATCATGCCCGTATCCGTCTGCCTTAACAACTGCCATGAATTTGCACCCTTCTTTCAAAGACTCTTTAATCCGAGAAACATTATTCTTTATTGAAGAGCCACTAATCTCTATCCAAGCTCTTTGAGTTGGATCTAGCATAATTCCATAATCTGAGAACTGATTAGACGATTCTTTTATGTTTTGTAAATCTATTTGCATTAAAAAATAGCAATTTAGATGCTTTTATATAAATATACAGTTAGCATGACATGTAATTTGGGAATTGGCATGGGCCAGACTCTTGTTTTAAACGCATCTTATGAACCTCTAAACATTACGAGCTGGCGAAGAGCTATTATTTTGATGTTAAAAGGTAAAGCTGAAAGTGTAGAAGAAGATAATTCTCACACTATACATTCAGGAAAGAAATTACCTACAGTCATTAGACTTCGTTACTATGTCAAAGTCCCCTATAGAGAAGTTGCTTTAACAAGAAAAAATATCCTTTTAAGAGATAATAATACGTGCCAGTACTGTAATCATAAAGGGAGTGATTTATCAATTGATCATGTTCTACCAAGAAGTAGAGGAGGAACTGATAATTGGGAAAATGTCACCACAGCTTGTTTGACGTGCAATATTCAAAAAAGCAATAGAACTCCAGAAGAAGCGAAAATGCCATTAAAAAGAAAACCTTATAGGCCATTGAGTAATCTTAACTTTGAAGCCACGAAGCAAATAGATTCAGGTAAACATAAAGAATGGGGGAAATATGTAATAGGAATGGCAGCTTAATGTCAAAACCTAATCTTCACTATTAAATGCCTCCATCTGTCTTTTTTGTTCTTGAGCTATGCATGCATCAATTACCTCATCTAATTGACCAGCTAGCACGGGCTCTAAAGAAAAGTTACATCCTAATCTATGATCAGTTGTCCTATTATCTTTAAAATTATAAGTTCTAATCTTTTCACTTCGATCACCAGTTCCTACTTGCAAAAGTCTTTTAGATCTCTCCTCTTCATTAGCCTCTTCAAGTTGAATCTCATAAAGTTTTGCGCGTAAAATCTCCATAGCTCTCTCTCTATTCTGCAATTGTGACCTTTCCTGTGTACAAAATACTCTGATTCCTGTTGGTTTGTGTAAGAGATCAATTGCAGTTTCTACTTTATTAACATTTTGTCCTCCAGCACCTCCTGAGCGTGCTGTACCAACTTCTAAATCGGAAGGATCAATTTTAACTTCAACAGGATCAACCTCTGGCATAACTGCAACAGTTGCAGTAGAGGTATGTACTCTTCCTTGGGATTCCGTCGCTGGGACTCTCTGCACTCTATGAACCCCGGCTTCAAATTTCAATTGACTATAAACAGATTCACCTCTAACTGATATAACTAATTCTTTGAATCCGCCTAAATCTGATTCTGATGCACTTATCGGTTTAACTGACCAACCGACTCTTTGACCATATCTTTCATACATTCTTGCTAAATCACCCGCCCAGATACAAGCCTCATTTCCTCCAGCACCTGCTCTTATCTCAAGCATTACACTTCTTTCATCACGTGGATCTTTAGGTAATAATGCAATTTCTATTTTATGAATAAGATTTTCCCTATTTTCTTGTAAAGATGCTAATTCCTCATTTATTAATAATTCCATTTCTTTATCATCTTTAGTATCCTTTAGAAGCTTTTTAGACTCTTCAATTTCCCTATCAATGTTAAGCAATTGATGATAATCAGTTACCAAAGGTTCTAGCTTAGATCTCTCCCTTGCTATGGATTCCAATTTTTTAGGATTATTCGATATGTCAGGATCTGCAAGTTGAACTTCTAAATTTGTAAAACTTTCAGATACGGTTCTCAATCGTGAAAGTAATATGGTGTATTCCAATTAAATTTTGATTAACTTGAATGATTTATTATTTCTTAGATTCTTTCTTGTTGTCTGAATCTTCAGTAGGATTTGCAGAACCCATTCCATATTTCTTCATGAATCTATCAACTCTTCCTTCAGTATCAAGTATTTTCTGGGTGCCTGTAAAGAAAGGATGATTTCCACTCCATACATCCACATGTAATTCAGGTTGGGTAGATCCTGTGGTCATAACAACTTCACCATTGCAAATTACTTTTGCATCTGGATACCATTTAGGATGAATTTCTGATTTAGGCATAGTAAATTAACGTTTTGAGAATTGAGGAGCCTTTCTAGCCTTTTTGAGACCATACTTTCTTCGCTCCTTGGCACGTGGATCCCTGCTTAAGTGACCCTCAGTCTTTAAGGGCTTTCTATTGTCCGGAGATAGCTCACAAAGAGCTCGAGCAGCGCCTTGCTTAATTGCATCAGCCTGACCTGTTAAACCTCCTCCATATACATTGACGAATATATCATATGAATTCTCCAAACCTAATGTTTGAAGCGGTGCCTTTACTGAATTGAGATGTAAAGGATTGAAATTTAGATAATCATCACCTTTTCTACCATTAATTTTAATTTGACCATTACCAGGAATTAATCTTACTCTAGCTACGGAAGTTTTTCTTCTCCCTGTTCCCCAATAAACGGCTTTGTTTTTTATTTGACTATTCATTTTTAAAAATTAACTCTTTAATAATACAGGATTTTGTGCAGCATGAGGATGATCGGCACCTTTATAAACTTTTAGCTTCGTAAATTGCTGTCTTCCTAATGAATTATGAGGAAGCATACCCTTTACAGCTTGTTCGATTATTCTTTCTGGAATTCTATCTTGTAAAGTTTCAAATTTTTCTACTTTCATACCTCCGGGTCTACCAGAGTGTCTCCTATATAATTTTTGTGATGCTTTCTTACCTGAAACTTCAACCTTTTCAGCGTTCACAACAATAACAAAATCTCCAGTATCCATGTGAGGAGTAAAAGTTGGTTTATTTTTACCTCTTAATATATTGGCAATTTGAGTCGCAAGTCTTCCAAGAGTTTTTTGCTTTGCATCAACCACAAACCAATTTCGGTCTATAGAAGTAATTGAAGGTGTAGTTGTTTTATTCATTAATTGAATTTCTACTTAAGATCAAATAGATATTTATTCTACATTACAAAAGTATATTTAAACAATCTTAAATTATCCAAAAGTCTTATCTTCAAAGTAATAAGTAAGTTTTATCTTAAGAAAAGCCAAATATTTTAAATTTCGGAAAAAGATCATTGTTATCAAATTTTGTAAACACATTTTCTTTATAAATGGCATTAACAAAACAAAGCCCTTTGGCCGGAGCTGATTCTAATACTTCATTTTTCTTCTTTTTAGTCCATCTCTCATAAAAAATATCAGGAGTTATTTTATTTTCCCCAACTAAAACTAATTGACCTACTATGGAACGAACCATTCCATATAAAAAACCGGTTGCTTTAATATCTACAGAAATCAAATCATTCGTTCTAATAATTTCAATATCTTTAATTGTTGTGATAGATGAAAGCCTTTTGCTTCCACTTTTTTGAAAAGCAAAAAAATCATGTTCACCTTTAATACCATTTAATGCTCTTCGCATATTCGAATCATCAAGTGATTTTTGATATCTATGCCAAGACCACTTGTTCATAAATAAATTTGGCATTTTATTATTATTTATAAGATATCTATAGTGTCTATAAATTGCCGAGTGACATGCATGCCATTCACTTGAAACTCGAACCGATTCCAATACTCTTATTGATTCTGGTAATTTACCATTTAAAGCTGCAGCCCACTTAACATCTGGAATCACGAAATCAATATCAAAATGTACTACTTGCCCAGCTGCATGTACTCCAGCATCAGTTCTTCCAGCAGCATAAGTTTTAGTTTTCTTTGAAGAGAGTTCATAAATAGCATTCTCCAAAGTCTCCTGCACGCTTATTACTTTCGGTTGTCTTTGCCAACCGGAATACAAAGAACCATCATACTGGATAATTAGAGCTACCCTAGTCAATCCAAAATATACAAATCAAACTAATTCAATAATTGCCATTTGAGCATTATCGCCTTTTCTAGCTACTGTACGAACGATTCTTGTATATCCCCCTTCTCTATCTCCATATCTTTCTTTTGCTTTTTCAAATAGAGAGTGCACTAATTTCTTATCATAAATATATCCCAAGGCTCTTCTCCTTGAAGATAATGAGCCTTCTTTAGCCAAAGTAATCATTCTTTCAGCTTCATTCCTTAAAGCTTTAGCACGAGCTTTGGTAGTCGTTACCCTGCCTTCCCTAATTAATTGAGTCGTTAAACCCCTAAGTAGTGCTTTTCTTTGATCAGCAGGTTTACTTAATAATGGAATCCTTAATTGATGTCTCATAATCTAAAATGTTAAACAGAAGTTCTACTTTGTGGAATCGAAATTCCTATACGTTCAAGAGCTTCAATAACTTCATCAGCTGATTTAGAACCAAAATTCTTGATTTCTAAAAGGTCTTCATAACTAAAGCCCATCAAATCAGAAACAGAATTAACTTGTGCTCTCTTTAAACAATTATAGGCTCTAACGGACAAGTTTAGTTCCTCAAGGGGGATTTGAGCTTCTGGAGATGGTTCTGGTTCTTCAGGTATTTCTTCAACCATCGTAACTGTAGCTAAAGGCTGGAAGAGTTCAATTAATTGGTTAGCAGCTTCAGCAATTGCATCATCAGGGCTTGTAGAGCCATCTGTCACAACCTCCATCTTTAATCTCTCTCTGCCAGTGGCTCCCTCTGCTACTGCAGTCTCATCTATCGTGAAATTAACTCTCTTTACTGGCATGAAAACGGCATCAATTTGAAGCAAGTCAATTGATGTTGTTTCCTCATTCCTGCGATCAACTGGCCTGTAACCTGTTCCACGCTCAACATGAATTTCTAATTCTAAATTATGTCCGTCTTGTATTGTAGCTATGGGTTTATCGCCATCTACAACTTCCACTTGGGAAGAAAATTGAATATCGTTAGCTTTAACCTCCATTGGACCATTAGCTACTAATCTTCCAATTTCAACTTCATTGCTACTGGAATTAATTGATAGCTGTTTACAGTTCAATAAAATATCCAGAACATCTTCTCTTACACCAGGGATAGTGGCATATTCATGATTAACGCCGGCTATTCTTACAGCAGTTACAGCACTTCCTTCAAGGCCTCCCATCAAGACTCGTCTCAATGAATTCCCCAAGGTAGTAGCTTGCCCCCTCTCTAAGGGTCCTATGAGAAAGGTTCCTGTTTGTGAATGATCATCGGAAATTTGATGGTCAATTCTATCGATCTGGTATTGCAACACGGAAATAAAAAATAAAGGAATAGGATAAATAGATATTAAGGTCTAAACGCGTCTGCGTTTAGGTCTTCTACATCCATTATGAGGCAATGGAGTTACATCTCTTATTAGAGTTATTTCTAATCCGGCCACTTGTAAAGCTCTTATGGCGGTTTCCCTACCTGAGCCTGGCCCTCTCACTAGAACTTCTATCTGTCTCATCCCCTGATCTAAAGCTCTTCTAGCTGCAGCCTCTGCAGCTGTCTGAGCCGCAAATGGAGTACCTTTACGAGCACCCTTAAAGCCACTAGCGCCTGCAGAGGACCAGGAAATTACTTGTCCTGAGGTATCAGTAATCGAAACAATTGTATTATTGAAAGTACTTTGGATGTGAACGACTCCATTAGGTACATTTTTTTTGGATTTCTTAGAACCAGTTTTTTTTACTTGAGCTGCCATACTATTTTAGAAATGAATTGAGAAGTAGAATTTAAACATTATTTCTTCCTTCCAGCAACAGTCTTTCGGGCACCACGTCTTGTTCTAGCATTGGTTCTAGTTCTCTGACCTCTAACAGGAAGGCTCATTCTGTGCCTTCTTCCTCTCAAACAGCCAATGTCTTGCAATCTTTTTAAGGCCATTCCTTCTTGTCTTCGTAGGTCGCCTTCAACAGTAAAACCTTCTGTTGCTCCACGTAATTTTTGAACGTCAGCATCTGCAAGATCTTTAACCCTAGTATCAGGATTAACTCCTGTATTAGCTAATATAGCTTGAGATCTAGTTAGACCTATACCATAGATGTAAGTAAGGGCAATCTCAACTCGCTTTTCGCGTGGTATGTCAATGCCTGCAATCCTAGCCACTTGTTTTCAATGAATAAAAGTTTCTTATGAAATTAAAAATTTAATTTTAATTAATATTGTCAAGGATTTCAACCTTGACGTTGTTTGTGCCTAGGGCTTGCGGTACAAATTACCATTACCCTGCCATGACGACGAATCACCCGGCACTTGTCACACATTTTTTTTACTGAGGCTCTAACCTTCATTAGGTTTTCTCACTAAAATATTAATTCTATATTGTACATCATCAACTAGCCATTTTTTGTTTTATTTCCTTAGAAATTGTTTTTAAATCCCTATCACCCTGAATATCATCCAAAATATTCATACCTTTAAAATAATTTATTAAAGGTGCAGTTGTTTCTTTATAAATTTTTAATCTTGTTCGAATAGTTTGCTCATTATCATCTTTTCTACCTCTATTGAGTAATCTACTGACTAAAATATCGTCTTCTACACTTAAATTGAAAACTATTTCCAAGGGTTGATTAATACTTTGGAGGACTTCATCTAAGGAATTAGCTTGCGATAGATTTCTAGGATAACCATCTAATATCCAGCCATTATTGGTCAAAGATAAATTCTTCTTAACAATTTCGAGAACAAGTGCGTCGTTAACAAGTTGACCACTATTCATAATATCTACTACTTGAGCTCCTAAATTTGTTTTATTTTCAACTTCTTGTCTTAATAATTCACCAGTAGATAAGTGCAGATAAGAAAAACACTCACTAATAATTGATGCTTGTGTCCCCTTACCCGCTCCAGGAGGTCCTAAAAAGAGAATATTTTTCTTCATTAGTTATTAACTAAACCCTCATACCTTTGAGAAATAACATAAGTTTGAATTTGTTTTGCAGTATCTATTGCCACTCCGACAAGTATTAACAAAGATGTAGCACCTAAGCCTTGAAAAGTTTGCACATTTGTTGCTCTCTCCACTGCAGCAGGGATGATTGCAACAGATCCCAAAAAAAGTCCTCCTAATAAAGTCAATCTATTTTGAATTCCTGATAAGTAGTTAGCAGTTCTTGAACCGGGCCTCACACCTGGTATGGCGACACCTCCCTTTTTTAGATTTGAGGCGACATCGATAGGATTGATTGTTAGAGATGCATAGAAATAAGAAAATCCTAGAATTAAGGCAAAGAAAGTTAACGCATAAGGCCAAGGATTAGTAGCACTAGGATTTAGCGCATTAGCAAAATTAATTAATATTGAATTACCAGTAACATTAGCAATTGTGATGGGTAGAAAAATTAAAGCAGAAGCAAATATTATTGGCATGACACCACCTGCATTTAATTTCAATGGTAAATAACTTTGCCTCGTGGGTAATAAAGTAGAACTGCCAATTTGCCTTTTTGCACTTACTATCGGAATACGTCTTGCTCCTTCTTGAACAAAAATTATTCCTACGATAGTAAACAAAAATACAGCTAGTAATACAAGAATACCCAACACATCTCCTCTATCTCCAGTTTGGGCTTTTTCAATAGTAGAAGTAAGAGCTTTGGGTAAAGTGGCTACAATATTCAAGAAGATCACTAAAGAAGCTCCTTGACCAATTCCTTTCTCAGTAATTATCTCACTGAACCACATCACTATCATTGATCCAGTCACAAGGGCAATCGCAGTTTGAAAAACAAAAACTGTTTCACTTATCCCCTCTATTGCATATTGTCGGAGAATCAAAGAAAATATAACGCTTTGAAGCAGCCCCCAACCAAGAGAAACATATCTTGTTATTTGCGCTATCTTTCTTCTACCTGCTTCACCCTCATTCTTCTGAAGGTCTTCTAGGACTGGTAGTGCAGCTGTTAAGAGTTGAATGATTATTGACGCATTAATAAACGGTAAAATTCCTAAGGCAAAAATTCCTAAGGTTGAAATTCCTCCGCCTGTAAAGATATCTAAGAAACCTATTAATTGTCCTCCTTGATCTATAAAACTTTTAAACGCCTCTCTGTCAATTCCAGGGACCGGAATGTAAATACCTAATCTTACTAAAAGTAATAAACCCAAAGTAGTTAAGACTCTATTTCTTAATTCCTTGTTAGTAAATAACTGAGTAAGTATTTCAGATGCACTTGGATTTCTACTTTTTTTGACTAGCATAATATTGATTTAACCCTGTTGAATAAACATTTTTAAGTAATGATTTCGCATGATCCACCTGCTGCTTCAATCTTATCCTTTGCTGTGTTCGTAAAAGCCTGAGCCTCAACTTTTAATTTTACTTTGATATCTCCCTTGCCTAAAATCTTCAAAGGGAATTTTGGCTTAAACAGCAAGCCTTTTTTTACTAAAGAATCCAAATTAACTGTTTCACCTTCTTTGAACTTATTTAAAGCATCCAAGTTAATGACAGAAAAAGACCTTTTATTAATAATTTCAAAATGCTTCAATTTGGGAACTCTTCTATATAAAGGCATTTGTCCACCTTCAAAGCCTGGTCTTGTAGGTCTACCAGAACGTGATTTCTGCCCCCGCATACCAAAACCGCAGGAAGCTCCTTGACCAGCAGCAATCCCTCTGCCTTTTCTCATTTTTTTCTTACGAGAACCAGAATTTGGTTTAAGTGAATTTAATAAAGTAGTCATGATTTTAAGAATAAAGCTGTTCTAGTGATATGCCCCTTTCTCGAGAGACAGATTTATGAGTCCTCAATTGAGACAAAGCAACCATTGCTGCCCGAGCATTGTTTAAAGGCGTTTTACTTCCGAGCCTTTTGGCTAAAACATTCTTTATACCTGCCAATTCCAATACAGTCCTTATAGAACCTCCAGCAATAACTCCAGTTCCTGGAGCGGCAGGCCTAATTAGAACATTAGCAGCACCATTTCTACCAAGAGATAAAGTCGGAATTGAATTATTTGGTGTTAAAGGGACTCGAACTAAGTTCTTTTTACCATCAGCAACGCCCTTTCTTACTGCCCCAATAACATCACCTGCTTTTCCGACTCCAACACCAACTTGTCCTTTCTCATTACCCACTACAACAATTGCCCTAAAACTCATTTTTTTTCCACCTTTTACAGTTTTTGAAACTCTTCTAATTTGCACCACCCTTTCTTGCCAATCAGAATCTCTTTCCATATTCTTGGAATCCCCCCTTCTACTTCGCTTACGATTATTTTTTCTTGGTTCATCTTGATTTACTGAAGTGATATTTTCAGGTTTAGGTTGATTGTCTTGTTTAGTTGGTGTGTTTGTCATGATAAAAAAAATTAATATTAAAATTTTAAGCCAGCTTCTCTAGCAGCTTCGGCTAAAGCTTTAACTCGTCCATGATATATATTACCTCCTCGATCAAAAATTACTTCTGTAATTCCTTTGTTTATTGCTCTTTTAGCAACTAAAGCTCCAACAGAAATGGAAGAATCACAATTGGCCGTTGATTTATTTGGATTATCTTTTAATTCTTTATCAATTGTAGATGCAGAACAAATAGTTGTTTGAGCTTGATCATCAATAACTTGCGCATAAATATGATTATTAGAACGAAACACGGATAGTCTTGGCCTAGAGTTTGTGCCACTTAAAAATCTCCTGAGTCTTTTGTGGCGCTTTTGAGTTTGTTTTTTTCTTGAAATAGAAGTCATAATGAATTTAAAGGGACTTATTTTTTGCCGGACTTACCAGCTTTTCTGATTATTCTTTCATCAGTGTACTTTATTCCCTTTCCTTTATAAGGCTCGGGGGGGCGAATTGACCTGATTTTAGCTGCCTCATTACCAACAACTTCTTTGTCAATTCCAGATACAATGACGTTTGTATTACTTTCAACTTTGTATGTTATACCATCAGGGGGGATCATTTCTACAGGGTGACTATAACCAGCACTAACAACGAGATTTTTACCCTTAACTTGAGCACGAGAACCGACTCCAACAATTTCAAGTTTCTTGGTAAATCCTTGACTTACTCCCTCAACCATATTTGCTATTAATGTTCTACATAATCCGTGCCTTTGCCTGGAGTACCTTTTAGTTGTTGATGGGCTTACTAAAACCTCGTTATCTTTTTTATCAAACTTTACCCCTTCAGGCATTAAACGTTTGAGTTCACCTTTTGGACCAGTAACTGTAATTGTTGAGCCTTCAATTACGATAGTTACCTTTTCGGGGATTAATACAGGTGCCTTTCCAATTCTTGACATAATTAATTCTCCTTAATAAACATAACAAAGAACTTCCCCGCCAATTCCCTGTTTCCTGGCATCGCGGTCACTCATAACTCCTTTAGAAGTTGATATTATCGCAACTCCTAAACCTCCTAATACTTTAGGCAGGCCTTTAGTATTTTTATAGATCCTTAAACCAGGCTTACTGACACGTTGCATTGATCTTATAGTAGGAAATCTATTTTTACCACTATATTTTAGGCCAAGAATTATTTGAGATGTATAACCCTCTCCTTCTTCATTTATGTCACTAATAAATCCTTCCTTCTGAAGGACTTTAGCTATACTTCTAGACATGTTAGAAGCAGGAATAGATGTTGTTGAGTGCTTTTTTTGACTCGCATTTCTTATACGAGTAAGCATATCTGAGATTGGATCGTGATTTGACATAATACTTAAGTTTAATTACTACTAAAAGGCATTCCTAACTCTTTTAGAAGAGCTTTACCCTCTCCATCAGTTTCTGCGCTTGTGACTATTGTTATGTCCATCCCTCTTATTGAATCAATTTTATCAAATGAGATTTCTGGAAATATTAATTGTTCCTTAACTCCAATAGTATAGTTACCTCTACCATCAAAGCTTTTTGGATTAACTCCTCTGAAATCACGTATTCTTGGCAATGCAAGATTAATAAATCTTTCTAGGAATGAATACATTCTATCTCCTCTAAGAGTAACAGAACAACCTATTGGCATCCCTTCCCTGATCTTGAAACCAGCGATTGCTTTTTTTGCTCTTGTTACTAAGGCTTTTTGTCCAGTGATAGTTGCCATTTCGTTTAAGGAGGCCTCAAGAGCCTTTGAATTTTGAGCAGCTTCTCCAAGTCCTCGATTAATGTTTACTTTAACAACCTTGGGGACTTGATGAATATTCTTCAGACCAAGATCACTTAGGAGTTTTGGCCTTATTGCTTCTTTGTAGCGATTTTTAAGAGTCATAATTTTTTTGGGGTAATAATTCTGGTCTTTGTCAGAATTGTGAAATTAAGAAAAATTTAAATCTCATTTTGATGATTAATCAATCAATTAATTCACCAGTTTTCTTCAATCTCCTTTTTTTCATTCCTTCTTTATCAACAAAATATTCAATTTTACTTGTGATCTCTTTATCTTTTGAGAAGAACATTACGTTGGAGGCATGAATTGAGGCTTCTTCAGTAACTATTCTTCCATTTTCTCCTTCTTGAGTTGGCTTTACATGTTTTGTCCTAAAATTTATACCTTTAACAATTACACGATTCTCTAAAGGCATAGTTTTTAAGATTTCACCTGTCTTCCCCTTCTCTTTACCATTAATTACTTTAACTAAATCACCGATTTTGAGTCTCATTTTAATCCTTTTTGTATTTGGACTTTTTTTCATAGAATCCATCATTTAAATTACCTCCGGTGCAAGTGAAACAATTTTTGTAAAGTTTTTATCTCTTAATTCTCGTGCAACAGGACCAAATACCCTTGTTCCTTTTGGATTTTTATCTTCATTTATAAGGACAGCTGCATTATCATCAAATCTAATTGAATTACCTGTATTGCGTCTCAATGTTGCTTTAGTTCTTACTATTACTGCCTTTACGACATCAGATTTCTTTACACCCATATTTGGTAGAGCATCTTTAACCGATGCAACAACTACATCGCCAACATGAGCGTATCTTCTGTTTGACCCTAATACTCTTATACATTGGAGTCTTTTAGCTCCACTGTTATCAGCCACTGTTAAATAAGTTTCTTGTTGAATCATTTCACCACCTCCTTTTCGTTATTTGACTTATTCAGAATTTCTTCGATTGCCCATCTTTTGTGAGCACTTAAAGGTCTTGTTTCCTTAATACGAACTCTATCACCAGTTACACACGTATTTTCTGGATCATGTGCTTTATATCGTGTAGTTCTACTTACAATTTTCTTGTAAGTTGGGTGTGGATATCTATTAACAACAGCGACTACAACTGTTTTATCCATTTTGTCACTTACTACAATACCGACTCTTTCTTTTAATGCCATAATTTTACTTAATCAGTTAATTTTTGAGTATTAGATTGACTTTTTGAGATAGTCAATAATTGTGCGATTTGTTTCTTAATGAGTTTAAATCTATGCGTATCATTAAGCTGCCTTGTGGCTTGTTTAAATCTTAAATCGAATAGTTCTTTCCTTAATTCTTCAATCTTTGCTTGAAGTTGGGAAGAATTTAGTTTTTTAAACTCTTTAATTGCTTCTGCAGTTTTCATGCTTTTACCTCCTTAGATTCAACTCCTGCAGGGTTTGATTTACTTAAATTGGATGAAGAGTTTTTTGAATCGCTAATAATAAATTTGGTCTTAACTGGAAGTTTATATTGAGCGAGTCGCATAGCTTCCTTCGCAATATCTTCTGTAATTTCATCTCCACCCATTTCAAATAATATTCTTCCTGGTTTAACAACTGCAACCCAAAATTCAGGATTACCTTTACCGGAACCCATTCTGGTTTCGGCAGGTCTCATAGTGACTGGTTTATCTGGAAAAATTCTTATCCAAATTTGTCCACCTCTTTTTACATATCTTGTCATTGCTCTTCTACTAGCCTCAATCTGGCGAGAGGTGATCCAACCACATTCTTGGGCTTGAAGAGCAAATTGACCAAAAGCAATAGTATTACCTCTAGAAGCAATACCCTTCATTCTGCCTCTATGCTGTTTACGAAATTTAGTTCTTTTAGGACTTAGCATTGTTAAACCTCCTATGAATTCTCATTAGAACGATCCTCAAATTGCTGAGGCATTCTTCCACCTTTTCTCTTTGGGTTTGTCCCAACTGGAATAGATTGTTCTTCCTTAGAAAGGACTTCGCCTTTAAAGACCCAGACTTTGATTCCTAAAACACCATAAGTGGTATTAGCTTCTTTGGTGGCATAATCAATTTCTGCTCTAAGGGTATGGAGCGGCACTCTACCCTCTCTAGTCCATTCAGTTCTAGCAATTTCTGCTCCATTCAATCTTCCTCCAACTTGAATTTTCAGTCCTAAAACTCCAGCTCGTTGTGCTCTTTGTAAAGCCATGCGGATTGTTCTTCTAAATGCAACTCTTTTTTCGAGTTGCTGCGCAATATATTCAGCGAGTAAAAAAGCATCCGCATCAACTCTTTCTACTTCAACAACATTAATTCTGACTTGTCTTGTTCTATCACCTATCGTTTTCTGAATGCCGGATCTTAACTCTTCAATTCCACTTCCTTGTCTACCAACAATAACGCCTGGCCTGGCAGTTTTTAATTCAAGTTCCAATTGATCAGCCTTTCTTGCTATTAATACATCACTAATTCCAGCAGCACTATATTTCTTTTGAATAAAAGTTCTAATTTTATGATCCTCTTGAAGAAGAGTTGGATAAGTTCTAGATGATGCGTACCATTTAGAGCGATGTTCTTGTGTGATACCTAATCTTAATCCTGTTGGATTTATTTTATGTCCCATTAGCTTTTTACCTCCGAGGTGATATTTGAAATGTTAGATCTAACTGCAATACTGATATGACATGTTTGTTTTTTGATTGCGAAAGCCCTACCTTGAGCCCTGGGTCTATATCTTTTCATGACTGGGCCACTATTAGCTGATGCAGATGAAATAATCAAGGTTGAAGGATCCATACCTAAATTATGTTCAGCATTTGCAACCGCTGATCGTAATACTTTTGTGATTGGTTCTGTTGATCTGTATGGCATAAATTCAAGCATTATCAGAGCATCCCTGTAAGATTGACCACGAATTTGATCCAGAACTCTTCTTACTTTTGATGCTGAACCACGTACAAAATTACCGTGAGCAGTGGCTGTTTTGATGATTTCAGGTGCTTGTGTCATTACTTACCTCCTTTCTTATCGCGCACATGACCTCTGTAGATCCTGGTTGGAGCAAATTCACCAAGTTTGTGCCCTACCATTTGTTCAGTAATGAACACAGGAATATGAGACTTACCATTGTGCACTGCAATAGTATGTCCAATCATAAGAGGTAAAATCGTTGATGACCTAGACCATGTTTTAATGACTGATTTGTCATTATCATTATTCTGTTTTTCAACCTTTTTGAGCAAGCTATCAGCGATAAAAGGTCCTTTTTTAAGTGAACGTCCCATAATTAAAAAATGAAAATTAATAGAAAAGTAATCATGAATCTCTTCCTCCTCTACTTCTCTTAGAAACCTTACGTCTTTTACGAAGAACTAATTTATTACTTGGTTTGTTCTTTTTGCGTGTCTTTAGTCCTAAGGCGGGTTTACCCCAAGGTGTAACTGGTCCAGCTCTTCCAATAGGGGCTTTACCTTCACCTCCACCATGTGGATGATCACATGGATTCATTACACTTCCTCTTACTTGGGGTCTTCTTCCAAGCCATCGTCTTCTTCCTGCTTTACCAAGACTAGTATTGCGAATTTCCGAATTTCCAACTTCACCAAGAGTTGCATAACATTCCTTCCTAACTAATCTAACCTCTGTGGATGGAAGTTTTAAAGCCACATAATCACCCTCTTTTGCCATAACCTGTGCACTTGCACCTGCAGATCTAACCATCTGCGCGCCTCTTCCTGCATAAAGCTCGACACAATGAACACTAGAACCTAATGGCATAACTGCTAGTGGCATAGCATTACCTATTTCAATAGGGACTGAGTCACCAGCAATTAAATTTTGGCCAACTTTGATACCAGCAGGAGCAATGATATATTTTTTTTCTCCATCTTCATAAAACAATAAAGCAAGTCTTGCATTTCTATGAGGATCGTAATGAATGGCAGCTACCTTAGCTTTAATATTTCTTTTGTCCCTTCTAAAGTCAACAATTCTATATTGTCTCTTATGGCCTCCTCCACGATGCCTACATGTTATTACTCCTCTATTATTTCTGCCTTTAAGCCTATGCTTTGTAATTATTAATGATTTCTCAGGCTTATTGCCTGTGATCTCACTGAAATCAGTTACGACTCTTTGACGTGTGCCTGGTGTATAAGGTCTAAATTTACGAATTGCCATAATAAAACTCCTTAAGATTCAGGGAATAACTGAATTTTGTCCCCTTCAGCAAGACGGACTATTGCCTTCTTTACCTGCGAGCGCTTACCTGAAAACTTGCCGACCCTTCTAGTTCTACGCGGAGGATTCATAGTATTAACACTAATTACTTTAACATCAAACAATGACTCAATTGCAGATTTAATATCTGGTTTTTCTGCTCTCGGGTCAACTTCAAAAGTATATTGATTCAGTTCAAGTGAATTTGTTGCTTTTTCTGTAATAATTGGCTTTCTAATAACATCTGCCAAACGTGAATTAAAAAGTCTACTCATGATCCATATACCTCCTGAATTTTCTGAATAGCAGAATTACCAATCACTAATTTATTTGCATTTAAAATATCAAACACATTCAATTGATCTGCCTTGATTAGCTTTACGTTTTGTATGTTATTGATTGATTTCTTTATATTAATTGATGGGTCCTCCAAAATTACAAGCACTTTTTGATTCTTCTCTATACCTAGTCGAAGAAGTCCTTCAATAATCTCTTTGGTTTTTGGTGCATTTAGATTGGATGCAAAGTCTTCAACAGGGGTTAAATCAGATATCCTAGACATTAAAGCAGTTCTCAAAGCTAATCTTCTTTCTTTACGATTCATTTCGAGATTATAGGAACGTGGTTTAGGGCCAAAGATAATTCCACCACCAGGCCTCAAAGGTGTTCTTATGGAACCCTGCCTTGCTCTACCTGTCCCTTTCTGCTTATAAGGCTTCCTTCCTCCACCTCTTACTTCTGAACGAGTAAGAGTTGATGCAGTTCCTTGTCTTTTATTCGCCAGCTGCCTTAACACAGCCCTGTGAATCAAATCAGAGGCCGAGGATTCTTTAGCAACTTTTAAATCTAATGAAACTTTACTTCCTTTTTTACCGTCCCATTTTAATGATTCGATTGATTTCATGACTTATCACCTCCTTTATTGCCAACAATATTATTAGGCCTAATATTCACTAAAGATCCTGGTTTACCAGGTACTGAACCTTTAACAACAATAAGATTCTTTTGATCATCCACTTTTAATACGAGTAAACCTTTAGTTGTTATTTTCTTCCCTCCATATCTTCCAGCCATTCTTTTACCTGGATAAATTCTTCCAGGTGTTGTTCCTGCTCCAGTTGAACCCGGCTGACGATGATTCTTGGAACCATGACTCATAGGTCCTCTACTAAAACCGTGCCTTTTCTGGTAGCCTGCGAAACCACGACCCATTGATTTTCCACTAATATCAACTTTTTGACCTACCTCAAAATTGTTGACGGTAATTTGAGAGCCTACTTGATAGCTAGAAGTTTCATCCACTCTATATTCCTTCAAATATTTTAGTAGCTCCTCGCCAGATTTAGATAAATGTCCCTTCGAAGGTTTGTTGACAAGTTTATCTTTTGACAATCCAAATCCAATTTGCACAGCAGAATAACCATCCAAAGCTGGGGTTTTAAGCTGGGTAACTCTACAGGGTCCTGCCTGAATTAGAGTTACTGGGACAGCATTTCCTTTTTCATCAAATAATTGGGACATTCCCAATTTCTTTCCTAAAATTCCAATAGACATTTGATTTAGTGTTACTAGCTATATTCTTAATTTTTAAGTATGTAATGCCTTTTTACAAAGGAACTAGCAAAGGATAAAAACTAATATTTATGGCTGAGACTTTTCTAAAAATTTAGAAAGTTTCTCATCAGATAAGACTGACCAAGTTTTTTAACGCAAACGCTAAAAAGGTAACTTTTAAAAGAGGCTCGGCTAGTGTGCGAGCTTATCAAAACCACCAATTTTTTATTGTACATCATCAAGTTACAGAAAATGAAATATCATATAAATATATTTGAAACACATTTATGCCAATAATCCTATCTGGACAAAAATTTGATCAAGATCTAAATAACCATGGATCTCTAGCTGTTCTTGCTCCATTAGAAGGTGGTTTCGAAACTCGCCTATTGAGAAGGATGAGATCGAAAGGATATCAAACATTAATTATCTCTGCGAGAGGCCTAGGTGATCCTGAAGTTTTTTTATTCAAACTTCATGGGATAAGGCCTCCTCACCTTGGTCACCAAGATATTGGGAGAAACGGCGCACTTGGTGAGGTTCAACAAGTCATTCCTCAAGCTGCTGAAATTTTTAATGATAAAAATCAAAAAAAATTAATTTGGATACTAGAAGGACAAGTATTATCTCAATCAGAGTTAGAAAGACTATTAGAAATATCTAAATCTGAAGAGAGTCTTTATATAGCAATTGAGATGGGTGGATCTAGAAAACTTACATGGAAACCATTAAAAACCCATATCAATAATGATTTATAAAATTGAAGAATCTAACTGAGAGGAAGACCGTACAAAATAAATGGGTAAAACTAATCTGCGGAGCCAGTAACGAAGACATTGCATCCATTGAAGATTTATGCGCTATCTATGCTGCTGCAGGTGTTGATTATATTGACATTGCTGCCGATCCCTCTGTAGCCAGAGCCGCCAGAAATGGTATTAATTGGTCAAGAAAATTTTTTGGGAATCGACCCGGATTAATGATAAGCATTAGTGATGGGAAAGATATTCATTTCCGTAAGGCAAAATTTGATCCCAACAAATGTCCTGCAGATTGCTCTAGACCATGCGAAAAAATATGTCCAACTTCTGCTATTGATATAAATGGTGTTAATGAAAGTAGATGCTACGGTTGCGGGAGATGTTTAACTGGCTGTCCCTTAAATTTAATCACTGAATATGAATATGGAATACCAAATAAATTTTTAAAAGATATTCTGGTTGAGATAAAGCCAGACGCAGTTGAAATACATACTGAGATTGACCGACAAGATAGCTTCAAAGAAATTTGTAAAATCATTAAAGATTCAGATGTTGAATTACAAAAGATTTCAGTAAGTTGTGGATTAACACAATCTAATGCGCAACCTATTGATCTAGCAAAAGTCTTCTGGAAGCGATACGAAATCTTAGAAGAACATAGAGCAAAGCTGATATGGCAGCTAGATGGGAGACCTATGTCTGGAGATCTGGCATCAACAACAGCAAAAGCAGCCATAAATTTACTAGAAAAAATGAGTGGATTACTTCCTCCAGGTTTAATTCAAGTAGCAGGAGGTACTAATGAAAATACCTACAAATTGATCAAAGATCAAAATATTCCCGATGGAATTGCATTTGGAAGTGTGGCCAGAAAACTAGTGAAACCTTTTATTGATGATGCTTACAAATTAAATAAAAAAATTTATGAAATTCCTGAGAAAATGACTTTAGCCGTAAACAAGGCAAAGAGTTTGATAAAGCCTTGGAAGATTAATTAACAAATTCAACAATTTTTATATAGAAAAATATCTATCAATGTATTAATATGGAATTCTTGATGGGCCGTCGCCAAGTGGTAAGGCAGCGGGTTTTGGTCTCGCCATTCCTAGGTTCGAATCCTAGCGGCCCAGTTTAATTTTCACCATAGATAGTGCAGAAGCAAAAAATAATTTTATTTGATTTTGACGGTGTGATAGTTGATGGAATTGATGAATATTGGCATAGCTCGGTTTTAGCATGCAAAGGATATCTGCTGTCTAAAGAATTATCGAGTAACCAAGATTATAATCTAGATGTATCTGAAATCTTCTCATACATAAGACCATGGGTAAAATATGGTTGGGAAATGGTTTTAATAACTCATGAAATAATAAAAAAAACTAATCCATTAAATAATAAAAATAAAAAAAACTTTCTTAAAAACTACACTATTTCTTGTCAAAAGATCTTAGAGAAAAATTCTTGGGAGTCGACTAATTTACAAACATGTCTTGATAATGCAAGACAATATCAAATATCTAATGACTTTGATAAATGGATCAATCTTCATCGCCCATATACAGATGTCATTAATTTCATAAGAAAAGCGGAAAGATCTGGTTTTAAAATAGGAATCATCACAACCAAAAAGAAAATATTCACATCAAAAATACTAGAAAAATTTCATATCTTTCCTGAATTGATTTATGGATATGAATCGGGAACAAAAGTTGAAATTCTTACGAATCTTGTGACTAAATATGAAATCAAATGTTTTATAGAAGATAGAAGGAAAACATTAATTGAAATAGTAAGAAATCCCCAGACTAAAGATATTAAATGCTTTCTCGCAGATTGGGGTTACCTAAAAGATACTGACAGATTAGAGCTACCTAAAAAAGTAAAACTTATAAAATTAAAGGATTTAAGAAATTTACTTGCTAATTCGATTTAATCGGCTAGGGTACGTCTGTACTATTAATTATTTATAAATCAAGATTAATTACTTAATCTTTTTGATTTCTAAAATTAATTATAAAAAACTATTTATAAATTAAGAGATTATGACATCTGAAGTAAAGAGAAACGGAGCAAACAATGATTTGCAATCAAAAGAGAAAGATAAAGCCTTAAGTCTTGTATTAGGTCAAATCGAAAGAAACTTTGGTAAAGGCTCAATAATGCGTCTAGGAGATGCTTCAAGAATGAGAGTAGAGACAATCTCTACAGGGGCATTAACTTTAGACTTAGCTTTAGGAGGTGGGTATCCCAAGGGTAGAGTCGTAGAGGTTTATGGACCTGAAAGTTCTGGTAAAACTACATTAACACTTCATGCAATTGCTGAGGTACAAAAAAATGGAGGAGTTGCTGCATTTGTAGATGCGGAACATGCTTTAGATCCTGTATACGCTGCTTCTCTTGGAGTAGATGTTGAGAATTTACTTGTTTCTCAACCGGATACAGGTGAAATGGCTTTAGAAATAGTTGATCAACTAATCAGATCTGCCGCAGTAGACTTAGTTGTCGTTGATTCAGTGGCTGCACTAACACCTAGATCGGAAATCGAAGGTGAAATGGGGGACCATGTTGTCGGTAGCCAAGCAAGGCTTATGAGCCAAGCCATGAGAAAAATCACAGGGAATATCGGTAAGTCAGGATGTACTGTTATTTTCCTCAATCAATTAAGACTGAAAATAGGAGTTACATACGGAAATCCTGAAACTACCACTGGAGGAAATGCTTTAAAATTTTATGCATCAGTTAGATTAGATATCCGAAGAATCCAAACCCTCAAAAGAGGTACCGAAGAATATGGTATAAGAGCAAAAGTAAAAGTTGCGAAGAATAAAGTTGCACCTCCTTTCAGAATCGCTGAATTTGATATTCTATTTGGTCAAGGGATTAGCACTACAGGATGCTTATTAGATTTAGCAGAAGAAACGAATATAGTCATTCGACGAGGAGCCTGGTATAGTTACGAAGGTGAGAATATTGGCCAAGGAAGAGATAATACTATTATTTGGTTAGATCAGAATCCAGAAATAAGGAAAACTATAGAATCACTTGTCAAACAAAAACTTACTGAAGGTACAGAAGTTAGCTCGAATTCGATGAAGCAACTAAATCCTAGAGAAACTAATATATCAGCCTCCAATAACATAAAAGATGTGGCTTAATTATAAGCTATCTGCCGGAGTCCACCAACCTAATGATGGGCCTATGAACCTTACAATAATCCATAAAAAAACTAATAAACCTATACCTACCCAACTAGTCTTAATACTTAACTGAATAAATTTATCTTTTTGTTTTTCTGTAATTGGAAGCCAGTTTATCAATCTTGGGGAATTATCAACAATCTTATTTAGATCACTTTTCTTAGGCTTCAGTCCTAAATCTTTTCTTCTTTTTGCTTCACCCATAGTTAAAATTATGATGGATTTATAATAGTTTACTCAAAAGGAAACTTATAGTGAATGACCTTAGAAGGTTTTATCATTTGCAATAATTCTCTACCCCACTGCCTATTATTAATTCTTCCATCAAGAATGACAAGCTTACCAGAATTCCTTCTGAGAGGCGCAACAGACCTATCCAAAAATTGAAAAGCTTCAACTAACAAAAATTCGCGGAACCAATCTCTAGATTGCCTCTTTATGTGTGAAACAGTTATTGCATTAATTGGTTTAGATATACTTGGAATTGGAAGTAATGGAACAATAATTTGTTGAGGATATGAAATCAGATTCATGTTCTTTATCCACCAAGAGAAACTAGCACAAATAATATTTTCATCATGTTCTGGGAGACTCTCTAACAAAACTTTCTGACCATAATAAGAAGCCAATCTAGTTGCTAAATCTCTTTTCAAATGATTGTCATTAGTCAAAACAACATTTAAACCTTTTCTAAGAAAAATCAATTTTTTACACTTCTTCAATATTAAACTTGGAAAAATTGGATTATTTGGCAAGATTTGCCTTGAAGGTACATAAATTAAAATATTTTTTTCTAAGTAGTTACTCTTGAAATTAAGTGATAAATCAACTTCAACACTATGGGCTTTAAAATATTTCATTAGAAAATGATCTTTCCTTGAGCACGATAAAAAAATAAAATGGTTTCTCCTAAATAAATCTATTATTTCAGTCAATTCATCTATGGGTTCAAGATTAAGAATCCACTCAAAATTTTCATAATCCAAACTTACCCAACAAGCCCAGTCTGAACTTAAGGCATTATTAACTTTAGAGAATTTTTCAGAAAAGAATGAGTTTGTACTAAAAAAATTTTTCAAGAATTTTATCTCATTCTCTTCTAGATATATATAATTCTTATCTGGAATTGCTCTCGAGAAAAACTTTTGTTTTAGGTTATTATAAATTTTAATCAATTGATCTGTTCTAATCGCTGCAAGATAAGATGTACCAAACCAATCTTCCTTTAACAAAGAAATTTTAAAGAATTCTTTGAGATTTTCTTTTATATTTTGACTTTCAGTAAAGATAATTCTTTGATTAAGAAACTCTAAATCGCGATATTCATGAATGAGTTTATCCAACGTTAAAAAACGAATCTCATGACTAGGAAAGATTATTTTGTCATTATTTAATTGAAAACTAAATCCCAGATCTTTTAAAAAAGGTAAATTATTTTTTACTAATAGCTCAAATTGATTTCTAGATAAAATAAATATCGAATCTTGATCATATAAAAAAAGAGAAACTAACAATGCCGGATACCATTCTGAAGTAGAAAATATTTCAGAATTAATTAAATAATTATCTTTTGATTGCAGGCATTTTGATAATATTCGCCCAAAGGAATAAATATGTTCCCAGTTTAGATCTTGAGATTTAACAAGTTTTTTTAGATATTTATGACTGACTATCTCAAGCATTTATAAATTTTCAATTCTAATTTTACAAAATATGATTCTAAGTATACAAAAAATTGTTATGAATAGAAAAAACCTCAATTTATAACTCAAATGAATATTGGCATAGTTGGACTAGGACTAATTGGAGGCTCTATTGGTTTAAAACTACAAAAATATAATCATATAGTTTATGGACTTGCTAATAATGAAACAAATAAGCAAAAAGCTCTAGAGAGAAAATTAGCAAATCATGTAAGTTGCGATCCAGGTATCTTGAATGAATGTAATTTAATAATACTTGCTTTACCAATTAGGGACTTAACAAATCCATCTGAGGAAATAATTAAAGCAATTCCTAAAGATTCTATTTTAACTGATGTGGGATCCATTAAAGAACCTATAATTAGTATTTGGGAGAAATTACATCCTTTATTCATTGGATCGCATCCAATGGCTGGTACGGAAGAAAAAGGAGTGAATGCAGGGTATGAAGAACTACTTAAAGATGCAAAGTGGATAATCACACCAACTGCTAAAACTAACAAAAATGCAATTTCAGAATTATCTAAATTAATTAATTCAATTGGCTGCGAGGTATGCATTACATCTCCCAAAGAACATGACCAGGTATTATCATTAATTTCGCACTTACCGATTTTTCTAGCCGCCTGTTTAATTGAAACAGCTGATATAAAAGAGAATCCGTCTTTATTAAATTTAGCTCATCAATTAGCCTCATCTGGATTTGCCGATACATCAAGGGTAGGCGGAGGTAACCCCCAGTTAGGCTTGGATTTAGCAATAAACAATCAAATATATTTACTACAAGCAATACAATCCTTTAGACAAAATATAACTTCTATAGAAAATCTAATCATTAAAAAAGATTGGGATGGCCTTCTGAAGAAACTAAACAATAGCAAAGAATCTAGAATAGATTTCTGTAATTAATTTCCTATATTGTGAAATTATTCAAACCATTTGCAGAGGCTATCTGTCGAGATACCATCAAAGCAGATTGACTTACTCCGGCTGTACCTTCTCCAGGATATATTGAGTCGCCACACAACCATAATCCTTGCATTGGGGTTCTACTAGCTATGCCAAATAACCCAAATATCTTCGGATTTTGTCCTAATCCCCCAACTATTCCATTAGGTCGATTAGTCCACCGCTGAAACCCTAGTGGAGTAGCAAGTTCTCTATGAAGCCAATCATCCGATGAAATTGCAAATTGAATTTCTATTGCTTTGGAAATCTTTAGAAGAAATTCTTCCTTTTTCTTAAGATAACTACTTTTATCTAGATCAATCCAATCATTGGTCTGTGTAAAAATGCTAGCAATTAAAGTAACTTGTCCTAGAGGGGCTCTTCCATCGCCATTATTGCTTATTGATATAAAAAGCGAGCCTAATTCTTGGTGTGAGAACTGATAATGATTTGCTGTGAATTGGTTAATCTTTTTCCTTTCAATAGCAGAATATAATACCAATGCTCCATTGGGCTTAGGAAGACTCTTTATTTGAGATTTATATTGTTTTATGGTCTCAGAATTCTCATCTAAATGTTGCAATAGACTTTGGGGAGGAAGTGTATAAACAATCTCTTTAGTAAGGTATTCATTTGTCTTTTTATTTGAGGATGCAGATACTTTCCAATACTTTTTTAAATTATCAAATTTTATAGATTGAACTTTTTGTCCAAACACTATTTCTGCTTCTGTCTGTTTTAATGAATCTTCCAATGCATTACTTAATGCTTGCATAGAGTGTTGCAAATGGAAAAGTCCTCTAGGATGCTGGCCCATATGTAATACAGTGCTGCCATATAGCGCTGCCGTATTATAAATATCTTCTTGCGAATAAAGTTTTAATTGCAAATTAAGAAATTTTATTAATCTTTTATCCTTATGACACCCACATAATTTTAAAAGATCAAACATACTCGATTTGATTAATAAACCTGATAAAAAATTGATAGGGGTTAATGCCTTGACTAATTGCGAAAAATCCCAAAGATTTCTGATTGGCATCACAGGATTATTGTTGGCAAATTTCCAATTACTTTTATGAATAAATGCGCATAATTGCCAGAATTTCTGACTTCCTGGGAACTGCAAATCTCTTTCTTTAATCCAACTTTCTTCTTCATACCAAATATGTATTGCTCTTGAGCCATCGTTTAGATCAACAACACAAGCAGGATCAAGTATTGATGCATCTGGAACAGGAATTTCAAGAAAATCAAAAATCTTACGATGAATCCCTTCCACCTCTAGTCCTGCGACTTGTGTCGCACCTACATCAAAAATATATTTCTGCCTTTTAAAAGTTCCTGCACATCCTCCAGATTGATAATGTGATTCAATTATCGTTACGGAAAATCCAAGTTTTGATAAAATTGCTGCTGATGTTAAACCTGCTATACCAGCACCAACAACAACAATTTCTCTTTTCTTCATAACAATGGTTGATTTATCTCAAACTGAACTTAGCGAAATTTGCAATCATTTAAGAGAAGAATTTCCTAAGAATATTACCAGAATATATGGAGGTAATATTCATACTGCATGGAAAATAGATTTTCTTGAGTATTCTATCTTTGTAAAAAAAAATATGAGGCAAAAAAGATTACTGGAATTTGAAGCACATTGTTTAAATAATTTAATCAAATTCATAAATCCCAAAAATCTTATTTCACCAAAAGTCTTAGGCTATCTATTAATTAATAATAATGAACTCCTATTACTCGAATGGATTGATTTTAAAAATAATAATCAGAAAAAGTTAGGTCAAGGATTAGCAGAAATGCATTTAAGATCGCACAAAGACAATCCAACAAGGTACGGATATTCCATTCAAGGTTTCATTGGTGAATCAAATCAAATCAATGGGTGGGATTCCAAATGGTCTAATTGTTATATAAAATTGAGATTAGAACCTCAGCTGAATAGTTTGAAAATTAATTATATTGATTTCAACAAATTGAAAAAAAAGATCGAAAAAGTACTATTAGATCATCAACCTATGAATTCGCTTGTTCATGGTGATTTATGGGCTGGCAATGTGGCAACAGGAGATCTAGGCAAAGGGGTCATTTTCGATCCTGCATGTTGGTGGGCAGACTGCGAAGTCGACATTGCTATGACAAGATTATTTGGTGGTTTTAATGATGAATTTTACGAAGAATATTATAAAGTCTTACCCATAAAAGAAGGTTTTGAAGAGAGATGTACTATTTACAACCTTTACCACGTAGTTAATCATGCAAATATGTTTGGTGGATTATATTTAAATCAAGTCAATGAATATATTCAAAGAATAATGGATTTTTAAATAATAACTAACCTAAATATGTTTTTTTCAGATTCTGCAACTTATCCAAAACCGCATCACGATTTTCACTGGTACGAAGATTTTGCCAGCTCCATTGACCAACAACTATTACGCCTAAAAGCTCAAGAAGACCTGGGAGAATAGGGAAAAAGTTAATAGTGTCAATCACAACTTTAATAATAATTTGAGCAAGTACCACTACAGCAATGATGCCTGCAGCTTTTCCGTATTTACCCATTTGGGTCCAATCAACGTTTCCTAGCGTCTCATTAACTTTCCCCATAACGTCTGAGTACTTCTCTGAAAAACTTTTATTTTCAGAATTAATATCGGAGCCAGAGTCTTGATTTGGCTCAGGAGCGTTATCACTCATGAATTCAGTTGATCATGTTATATGAACCAGACAGTATCGGAAAAAGTGTCTGTTGACTACCTATTTGTTGTATGTAAATCCGAACCGAAACATTTGAAATATTTGTAAACGATTAATATAACTGGTTTATTAGAGATTTAACTAATAAAAATGATTTACAAAAACTTCACATTTCCATCATCTTTTCAAAATAAAAGTCCTTAAATTAAACATATATCCTTAAGAATTATGAAAACCTTCTTAAATTAAATATTTAACATATCTCTCAACATGGTTACTGTTAAGAAAAGGTTCTTGATTTAATTATCTAACTAAGATAATTCTAAAACTTAATAAATTTTCAAAGGCATGGAAATATTTAGTAATGAGTTCAACAATTCTTTCAGTCCAGACGAACTAGAAAGATATAAAAGGCATTTCTCATTAGCAGATATTGATTTCAAAGGACAACAAAGATTAAAAAAAAGCTCTGTCCTTTTCATTGGAGCTGGAGGTCTAGGATCCTCTGCAATACTTTATATCGCTGCTGCAGGGGTGGGCGAAATAGGAATAGTTGATAATGACAAAGTTGAAAAATCAAACCTGCAAAGACAAATAATTCATGACACTTCAGAAATAGGTAATTACAAAATAGACTCTGCAAATAAAAAAATTCATAAACTCAATCCAAATTGTCAAATAAAAACTTTCAAAAAAAGAATATGCCAAAAAAATGCTTTAGAAATTATTCAAGATTTTGACATTGTATGTGACTGTTCTGATAATTTTCCTACTAGATACTTAATTAATGATTCTTGCCTAATCCTCCAGAAGCCAATGATTTTCGGATCAGTTCAAGGCTTTGAAGGTCAAGTTAGTGTTTTTAATCTAAATCCAGACAGTCCAAATCTAAGGGATTTACTGCCAGAATCGCCTCAAAGAAATAATATTCCAAGTTGTGAACAATTTGGCGTAATGGGAGTTTCGACAGGATTAATTGGGATTCTACAAGCAAATGAGATTATAAAAATCATTACAAAAAAAGGAACTATTCTTGATGGAAAAATTTTAATTTTTAATCTCCTTTCAATATCGATGAAGAAATTAAATTTAAAAGCAAGCAATAAATATAAAAAGGTACATAATCTTCAAAAATTTAAAGATTTCTATGAACAATTTGATTGTGAAAAAATCCATCAAGATATAGAGACAATTTCTGTCGAGAAATTTAAGAAACTATACAAAAAGAATCCGACTAAGATTCTCATTATTGATGTCAGGACAGATGAGGAATTTGCAAATTTCTCAATTAAAGGATCAATTTCAATTCCACTAAATATTATTGTCAAAAAATCTTCTCTTAAATTAATTCATAATCTTTCAAATGGGAAAATAATCTTTACTCTCTGTAAAAAAGGAATCAGCTCAAACAATGCATCAGAACTGCTTTTAAAAGAAAGAATTAAATCATTTTCAATAGAAGGAGGTATACAAAATCTATCCAAAGATCCGTACTTCAATGATCAGTAAAGTCAGTAATCAACACCTCTCTTTAAGTCAACTCCAACATTTGCATAATGTTTATGACAAACCATTTCTGAATACACATTAGCCAATTGGAAATATGATGGCTCATTTTTACATCTACCTGTCAAAATCACTTCTGTTTCTTTTGGTTTCTTTAAAAGTGTTTCGTGTATGGATTCAACAGGTAATAATTCTAGATCAACAGTGGGATTAACTTCATCCAAAATAATAGTTTTGTATAAACCACTAAGTATTGCTGCTTTGGCTATTTCCCATGCTCTTTCAGCTTCAACATAATCAATTGGCTGCTGCTGACCTCTCCAAACTATTGCATCACGTCCAGATCTTAAATGATCAACTAAGTGAGGATAACTTTCTCTTAATGCTTCTATTGCTGCATCCTCAGTATAACCCGAACCTCCTTTAAGCCATTGCAATATAAGGACCCTATGGCTTTTATCTTGAGAAATACCTTTACCAATAGCTTGTAACGCTTTACCTAAAGCGCTAGTTGACTTACCTTTACCCTCTCCTGTATAAACTTCGATACCTCCAAAGTTATCTTTATTACTATCAGTTTTAATTTCCAATCGAGCACGGGGGCGCATTTCCGAATGCAGTTGAGAAATTCTTATTAAAGATGATGGTGCACCCCTTCCAGTTACAATAATCTCTAAACCATTAGGTCGAGCTTCTATAGTTTTGACAACTTCATCAATATTAAGCAATCCCAAGGCTAAAACTGGACTTAATTCATCAAGTACTACAACAGAATAAAGAGAGCTAGCAATAGCACCCTTAGCTATATTCCATCCTCTTTCAGCCTCAGACTTATCGAATTTCGTCACTTCTTTCTCATTAAAGAATTCAGAACGTCCAGTCCTTACGTGATCGATTAAATGTGGAAAACCTCGTTGCAAAGCCTCAATTGCCGAATCTTCATCATAATCTCTTCCAGGTCCTTTAAGAAAACGCAATAATAAAACTCTAGTGGGTTTTCTTTCGCAAATACCCAAACCTATAGTTCTCAGTACAACGCCTAAAGCAGCCTGACTTTTACCTTTACCATCTCCATCATAAATATGTAATTGACCCTTTGATCTTTCTTGACTACCACTAGCGGTAACAATACCTATTCCAGAATTTCTATTAGAATTTGACAATTAAAATTTACTAGTTGATTTTAATTTAAGCTATAGTTGAACAAATTATTAAAAAATTTAATAATAAATTCAACCTAGCGAGTTAAAAATTTATTAAATATGTTTCAGCAAATTGAGGATATTTCAAATGAACAATCGGAAAAGCTAATAGGGCTAAGAGAGTATTTAAGAAGTCTGCATCATGCTTGCATTGCTTACTCTGGTGGGGTGGATAGCGCATTATTAGCCTCACTAGCGTATGAACAGCTGGGTAAAAATTCGCTAGCAGTAACTGGCGTATCAGATGCTTTGGCCAATCAACTTCTTAAAGAAGCAAGATATCAGGCTAAGTGGATAGGAATCAAACATATTGAAGTAAATACCTCAGAAATTAATAATGAAGAATATAGTAAGAATCCCCTAAACAGATGTTTTGCGTGTAAGAAAGAATTACATAAACATACCAAAGATATTTCAAAGAAACTCAATATACCCAATGTTCTTGATGGAGTGAATATTGATGACCTTAAAGATTATAGACCTGGTATTAAGGCATCAAAAGAAGCCGGTGTTCTTTCCCCCTTAGCGATCTTAAAGTTCTCTAAACAAGATATTAGAGACATCTCTAAAGCAATTGGCTTGCCTTGGTGGGATAAGCCAGCTCAGCCTTGTTTATCATCAAGATTCCCATACGGTTATGAAATTACTAGTAAGAGATTAAAAATGGTAGAACAAGCCGAAGATTACATTAGAAAACTAGGATTTAAAGAAGTGAGAGTAAGATGTCAGGGTAATTCAGCTAGAATTGAGATCCCATCAGATCAAATTCATAGATTCATAAATTCTTACAGAAGAGATGAATTTATTAAATTCTTTTTAAAACTTGGATTCAAAAGTACAAGTTTAGATCTTGAAGGTTTAGTTAGTGGCAAACTAAACAGATAAAATCTAATAAGAATTCTTTACATGATCTTGAATTTCAAGAGGAGATTTTCTTCTTAAGATTCTCAAATAATGCTTTGCCGAATCTAAACTATCAATCAGATATTCACAAGCTAATTCTGGTTTCATATTCTTTCCACATGTAAAAATATCTACTGCAGCATAGCCTGATTCAGGCCATGTATGAATTGATAGGTGAGATTCTGCTAGGAGGGCAATAGCTGTTAATCCCTGAGGTTGAAATTTATGACTAACCAAGTTGATTACGGTAGCATTTGCGAATTTTGAGGCATGATCTATTACACATCTAATATAAGATTCATCGTTCAACTTAAGAGAATCACAATTATATAGCTCAAGTAATAAGTGCTTTCCTTCAAATTCTATTATTTCATTATTGGAGACTATGTTTATTTCTTCATTTTGATTAGATACTTTCATTGATTTTAGGTAAACAATAATCTGAATACTACATTAGCTAAATATGAGTCATTTTTGAAATTTTAAAGATGAATGATTTGAGAGTTAATTAGAAAACTTTTATTAAATTTATCCAGATGTGTTGCACTTATTAAGCATTGACCATCACTTCCAACAGCTTCGAGTAAAAGATTTTGCCTAACAATATCAAGTTCGGCTAACACATCATCCAAAATCAGTATAGGTTCAACAGCTATTAATTTCCTTAATAAGTCCAGTTCAGCCATTTTGAGGGCTAAAATCATAGTTCGTTGTTGGCCTGAAGAACCAAATTTCCTAACTAAATTTTTATTTATGAGGAAGTTAATATCATCTCTATGAGGACCTACAGAACACTTTCCTGTTATTGACTCTATATTCCTTTGATTTTGTAATTTTTCAAGAAAGTTATTATTTATTATCTTCTCTTCATCTTCCTCTACAGGAATAGAAGAGCAATAGTCGATATCCACAATTTCTCTATCTTTACTAAGGTATTTATGCCAATACTGGACAAATGGTTTTAATCTAGTAATTGCTCTTCTTCTTCTTCGAAAGATTCTAGTTCCGATCAAAGCAATTTGAGCATCAAAACTATCTATCAACGCATCTGATCCTTGCTTATTAGATAGACCCGTTCTCCAAAAATAGCTTCTTTGTTTAAGTAATTTAGTAAATCTTGCTAAAAGTTCAATATATACTGGTTCCATTTGAGTAACAACTTTATCCAACCATATTCTTCGTAAACCAGGTTCACCTTTGACAATATTTATATCATTAGAACTAAAAGCAACACTTCTTATATATTTTTTTATATCGCTCTGCTTTTTTAATAATGAATCATTAACAAATATTTTCTTACCAGATTTTCGCAGTAAGTTAATCTGCAGATTTTCTTTAAAGTCAACTTGTGCCTTAATAATTGCTAGTTCAGAATCATAATTAATTAAATCCTTTTCATTAACAGCTCTACTTGATCTAAGTTGACTTAAGAATTCAACAGACTCAAGTAGATTGGATTTACCAATTCCATTTGATCCAAGGATAATAGTCCTCTGATCTTGAATATTAAGATCAAAGGTTTTATGATTCCGAAAATCTTTAATTGTTAAATGATTGAGGAAAATTTTTCTGACTAGTTACATAATTAAATTAGCTTGATTATCAAGCTTTAGATTATTCTTAATATAAGAATTTAAAAAATCAAGGGCATGTAGCTCAGTTGGATAGAGCATCAGATTCCGGTTCTGATAGTCGGGGGTTCAAGTCCCTCCATGCTCGTAAATTTACAGCTTGTATCCCATAACCCTAATTCCATTAGGATCTAAAATAAATCCGCTTTCCTCTAAAGACTTAAAAGATGAAGGTGGGGCTTGAACTGAAATGCTGCAACCAGGCATCTCCCTATTAATTCTTTCTAATGTTGCTTGAAGTAAAACCAAATAGAATAATGATTGGTTCTCTCCAGGTTCAGCACATAGATTCCATAAATTTGCATTTAAACCCCTATCTGATGTAACCCTCACAAAACCATGAGTTTTACTCTTAATTTGACTAGAAATACTAAAAAAAAAGTTGCTTGCTTGAATTGCTATGGATAACTTTTGCATAGGGAAAGAATCACTTCCACAATTTATCAATAACCTATTTACAAATTTTGCAGAAGGTATTTCTGAAGAATTAAGAAAAAACCCTTCTGGTAAAACTAATTTCTTTTTGGGAAAGTATATCAATTATTAACCCGTATTCCTCATTCCTGCAGCAATACCATTGATGGTTAATAATGCTCCTCTTAGTAATTCACTACGGCTATAAGTTCTCTTAGAAATCGCATTCTCCTGAAAAAACTCACTGATTGGAGGTTGTCTTTTTTCATCTCTTAATCTTCTAAGAAGAGATACTTGTAAAAAACCTAAAGGAATAATTGTTTTATTTCTCATTTCTACTGAATCCCTCAAATCTTTATCAGTTTCAAGAAGTTTATTTTTTCCAGTAATATCAAGTATTAATTTTTTAGTTAATTTATATTCTTCAGCAATTGTATTAAAGATTTCATTAAAAGATTGACTATTCTCATTACTTCCCAAAGTATCTACATAATATTTAGCAACTTCTAGATCCACTTTAGACAAAGTCATTTCAACTTTTGATATCAACATACGGAAAAAAGGCCATCTTTGATGAAGCACTCTCAACAAATCTATTTGCTGAGGATCGGATTCTAATTCAGTGGACAAAGCAGTCCCCACGCCAAACCAACTTGGCAGAAGAAATCTGCTTTGAGTCCAACCAAAAACCCATGGGATGGCTCTCAAACTAGATAAATCTTTTGCTCCTTTTTTTCTCCTGGCAGGCCTACTAGAAATTTGCAGTTTGCTTATTTCCTCTATTGGAGTAACCTCCTGAAAAAAAGTTAATAAATTAGGATTCTCATGCACTAATGCTCTGTAATGAGTTCTAGATGTCTCAGCTAATCTAGTCATAAGAGAATTCCATTCGGGTGTTGCATCCAACCTGTTGTTTACCAAGCTATTTTGTATAACGGCAGTCGTAACGGTCTCCAAATTGTATAAAGCAAGTTCTGGCAAACTATATTTAGAAGCTAATACTTCTCCTTGTTCGGTTATCTTTATCCTCCCAAGCAAAGTGCCACTTGGTTGAGCAAGTATGGCTTGATAGGCAGGTCCTCCTCCTCTTCCTACTGAACCCCCTCTACCATGAAATAATCTCAGAACTATCCCATTTTTACTTGAGAGATTCTGAAGAGCAATTTGTGCTCTGTGAATCTCCCAATTACTGGAGAGAAAACCAGAGTCTTTATTACTATCTGAGTAGCCAAGCATTAATTCTTGAAGAGGTTTACCATTCTCCCCTACCTTTGGTAAATATGATCTATAAAAATCCAACTTAAACAACTCATTCATTACTTTTGGAGCTCTTTTTAAATCTTCAACAGTTTCAAAAAGAGGAACAACTAAAAGTTGAGATTTATTAGAACCCTGATCAATAAGTCCCATCTCTTTTGCTAAAAGTAATACCTCTAATAAATCTGAAACACTATGACTCATAGAAATAACATATGAATGACATATCCGACTTCCAAATTCTTCTTGTAATCTTTTAACCATTTTAAAAACAGCAAATGTTTCATTAGTGCTGTGAGTCCAATTACTGGAGCTAGGAATAAGGGGCCTTTTAGTATTCAATTCATTAATTAACCAATCAGTCTTTTGAGATTCAGTCATATTTTCATAAGAAGTAGGTAAAGCAAGATAATTTGTAAGTTCTTCTAGTGCATCACTATGTCTTGTACTTTCTTGACGAATATCAAGACTTGCTAAAGAAAATCCGAAGATATGAACTTGAGTCAAAAGTTTATTTAATGGCTCAGAACTTAAATCAGTATTATTTAAACTATTTTTAATGAGTTCAAGATCAGTTGTAAACTCATCAACTGATCTATAATATTTGTCATCATGCAAGTCTTTATCCTGGATTGCCGGATCAGGTTCTAAAGAGACTTTCCAACCAGCCTCAGACAAAAGATTATTTCTCTCCTGAGTGAGTCTAAGTTTCTCCAAAATATAACTTAATTTCAATCTATACGGTTCAGATCTATAGCGAGTCGCTCTCAATTCATAAATTGCAGGAAACTTAACTCTATCTGTTTCTAATGATTCTAATAATGATGAACTCACTTGACTCCACTGCATTGAAACACTTAACTGATCACGCAGATTTGAGGTAGCTATTATGTACCTTTCCAACATTAATTGTCTTTGATAGCAGGCAGTTCTCCATGTTATTTCAGGAGTAACAGAGGGATTACCATCTCTATCTGAGCCAACCCAAGAACCAAATGTACAGAATGACTCTGTTGGTATCTGCACATCAGGATAATTCTCATTTAAAGCAGAAGAAATTCTCCCTCTAAGTTGAGGCATTGCATTAAAAAGTACTTGCTGAAAGTAATGCAATGCATAATCAACTTCATCTAAAACTGATGGCTTAAATTGATGGAGTTCATCAGTCCTCCACCATAATCTAATTTCTTCTTTTAATTGAATTTTCAAAGAATTCTCCTCTTCTTTTGTAAATTGTTTATTTGATTGTATTTTTTGTAATAAATTAGCTACTGTGCGTTGCTTATGTCTTATTGTTTGTCTGACTATTTCTGTAGGATGAGCGGTAAAAACCAGTCTAATATCCATCTCCTGCAATAACTCCTCTAATTTACCAGGAGGAACATTAAGCTTTCTAAGCCTAGAAAAAAGCTCTTTAAAAGTTACAGGGGCATTTTGGCGAGCTAGAGGGGGTGCAAATGGATCTAAGTTATTATGGGTTTTATCATCTTGATTAGAGAAACTTTCAATATATCGATCTTCTTCTACTCTTTGTTCTAATATATTTACTAATTGAAAATAAAGGGAGAATGCTCTCGCTGCAGATATTGATTCAGCTAAATCCATATCATTAATAATTTCTACAATCTGGTCTTTAATAGTCCTTGATTTATCGTCAATCTCTTGGTTGGCGTGACTTAAATGCTTTAACTTTATGAGTCGATTAGCTTGTTCCTGAGGACATTCCTGTTTTAATACTGATTCCCATAATTCTTCTATCAAGACACGATTCATCTTTTTAGGATCATTGTTACTAATAAGATCCATTTTATTATTTGTTAGCTTCTGAAAAGATTCCATATATTTAATATCTTACACACAAAGAAAGCGTGGATCATATTTTGTATTGATTTCAGCCCTTAAGAATATCTTGTTCAATTTTCTGCATATTATTGATCTGTTCGTTCATTATCTCTTCAATGGTATCTCCTCCATTATATTTTTTTATCCATTGCATAGATTGATTACCTTCTATGAGTACCTTTTGAATAGGCTGTAATTGGTCTTTCATACCCAACTCTTCAGCCAGTGGAGATAATTGATTTAACATATTTTTTATCCAATCTGCACAAATTATTTTTTTTCCATTTTTCCAATCTATCAACTCCGCATTTAAACTACTTTTTGCTACTTTCATTTCATTGAGATCACATATTTCACTGAGTTCATTCATTTTAAATTTACTAGAAATCATTGGATCAGTTTCTAAAATATTCTCAAAAAGAAAGATCACTCTTAGTTCTAATAATGCAGTAATAGCTAGCAACAATTTTATATCTGGGACAAAATCACAAATCCTCAATTCCAGACGATCTAATTTGTATGGTCTTTGAGGACCATTGGGTCTTATTGAAGACCAGAAATGTCTTACATTTTGCATTATCCCAATATTAATTTTATCCTCTATCCAATCTATATATTCAGTATGATTTTCAAAAAAAGGGACCGAAAGAGGGGTCTTTGGAAACTGGACCCATCTCTGAGAGTGATTACCTGAAAATTTACCATTTATAAATGGAGAACTCGCACTCAAAGCCAGGTACAAGCTGGCTTCGCATCGGACTAATCTAATTGCCGCAAAAAGTCTCTCAAGATTATCAATCCCTAAATTAATGTGAACACTAGAAGTAGCTATTGATGTGCCATAACTTTCCTCTATGAATTCGTGGTAACTGTTTTCTAGATCAGATCTCTGAAAGTTATTGTCATACTCAAAACAAAGCGTAGATGATGGGATTATTGTTAAACCTCTTTCTTTTAGCCATTTACGTAATCTTATTCTAGGATTTAATAAGGACTTAGATAAAATTTCATAATCTTTACTGGGCTTTGTAATATATTCAACGTTTCTATTATCTGGTTCTTTTACAAAATCAGAAAACACTTGTTCAATTTCATGCGAAATCCCAATATGAGTATGATTAGTTCCAGTGAAAAGCTCAACCTCAAAACCTTTTAATAATTTTCTTTTATCCATTTATCTAAGTTAATGAGGATATTGCCATCAATATACCTTTTGCCTTATTAATTGTTTCTTGATATTCATTAAGGGGCGATGAATCTGCAACGACTCCTGCACCAGCCTGCACAGATACATTGAATTTTCCATCTGTTGTCGGAGTAACAATCATAGATCTTATTGTTATCGCTGTATTTAACGAGCCATTTATATCAATCGAGCCATATACTCCTGCATAAGGACCTCGTGCTTCCTTTTCGAAGGAATTTATTAATTGCATCGCTCTTATCTTTGGAGCTCCCGTCACTGTGCCTGCAGGGAATGAGGCTTTAAGTAAATCCCAAATATCATTATCCTTTTTTAATATTCCTTCCACATCACTCACTATGTGCATTACATGAGAGTATTTCTCAATTATCATTAAGTCTTTAACATTAACTGATCCAACTTCGCATACTTTACCCAAATCATTTCTACCTAAATCAACAAGCATTACATGTTCGGAAATTTCTTTAGGATCATTTAAGAGATCTTTTTCTAATTGAGAATCCTCTTCAACATTTTGTCCACGAGGTCTTGTACCAGCTATTGGTCTTAAACTAGCCACAATGTGCTTATTTTGTATTTTTTCTGCTTTAACCATTACTTCAGGACTGGAGCCAATTAAATACCAAGATCCAAAATCAAAAAAAGACATGTATGGAGAAGGATTGATCATGCGTAAACTTCTGTACAAATCAAAAGGTTTACTATTTATCTCGGTTTGAAACCTTTGACTGATAACAATTTGAAAGATATCGCCCTTTTTAATAAATTCCTTTGCTTGAACAACTGCCTCCTGGAAATCTTCCTTTAACCAATTACTTTTCATATTAATATTCAAATCTTTTTTTTCTTTCCAATTAAGAATATCGACTTCTTTTAATGGGATCCTCATCATGGTTTTAATTTGATCTATTTTTTCAAGAGATTCACTGTAAATTTCTTCTATTGATAAATCAGCCAATTGTGTTAAATCTGCATATACAATAGCCGTAATACATCTTTTCATTTGATCATAAATTATGATCTGATCAAAAAACATCCAGGCACCATATGGTATTTGATTGTGATTTAATTTATGAACTGGTACAGTAGGCTCTATGCAATTTATTAATTCATAACCCCAAGAGCCATAGAGTTGCCCTAAAAATGGAAATTCCTTTAAACTGTGAGACTTATACTGATTTGTCCAATTTCTTAAAAGATTAAATATATCTCCATCTTCAACTTCCTTTTTGCCATTCCTAAATTTTCTTGTTGTTTCTCTACCTGTACAGACTGCTTCCCATAAAGGTTTATTAGCAACTACGCTCCATCTCCCAACATTCTCTCCACCCTCTACTGATTCTAAAAACACACCATGTGTATTTTCATTTGATAATTTCAGCCAAGTTGTTAGCGGGGTTTCTAGATCAGCAGGCCAAGTTTCATAAATAGGTATAAAATTCTTACCTTCTTTATATGCCTGAAAAAAGCTATTTTTTTTTGAACTGATCATATTCATAAAGTCAGTCCAAATTATAGTTTTAATTCTGTTTTATATCAACTTCTCAGATTCAATCAAAAGTATTCTGATTGGTAAATTTTAATCCAGCAGGGTTAGGATTCTCACCTATCCTTCTTGGATTATGTCCAACTTTTTCTCTGCCTTCGTTAACTTTTTCAGGAAAAACTCCATCTTTTGGATGTAAAAACTCAATATCCCCTCCTGGGAAAATTCTATAAATTTTGAAATTTTCAATTCTTGGTTTAAATCCTCTTAATTGAGTTCCCAGAGCTAAACATTGTTCTTTGCGAGCGAAATACATTAAGTTATCTCCCTCATTCATCAACGCAGCTCCACCTGTTGGCAGTTCGAAGGCCTGTTCCTTGGAGCTATTCCAGGATATTGCATATTTTTCCTCAGTTTCTGCAGAGTTTAATAATCCCCCAGTACTGCCTATATGCTTTGGAAATTGACCCACTAAAGTTTCAGTCATCCTAATTAAAAAGTTATTTTATATATAAAAAATTAGCACTAAGATTTTATTATTTTAATTTTTTTAAAAGATTTTCTACATTATTTAATATTATGAACAAGAATTAAATTGATTTTTACTAACGATTCTCTGAAATAGGAAAGAAAACTGTTAATCCTGTATCTCTTCTATTTGTAACATGGCCACCAAGACTGGCTAATAACTTTTGAGTAGCGGATTGGCTTATTTGAAGACTTCCAGTTTGCGGATTCCAATTAAGAACGGGACTAATATCTGAACCTTTTTGCTTTAAATTAATTTCTTTATTTTCCTTTTGAATTCCTTTTTTATGAACAATTAGCTGAAGCTTTAATTTTTGACCGGCCGGTCTTAGTTCTAAAATTAGTGTACTGCCTTCTTTTAAACCTCTAGTATTTTTATCAATTAATCCCCCTAACATTAATTCTAATTTTGCCGAGTCACTTAAAACCTCTGGTAATCCCTCTGGTACATCAAGTTTCAACGAAATACCTCTTCTATCTAATTGACTAATCCAGTAAGGAGATAATTTATTTAATATCTCTCCTAAATTTATACTAGTTAAAATTTCTGCAGAAGGTATTTGCCCGCTTACTAACTCAGCGGCATTAAATATTAAACCAAATCTATCTATTTGCTCAGTACATTCATTATCAATTTGAATTAACCTACTTCTCATGGATTCATCCATTTTATATTTTTTAAGGGTTGAGCTAATTAGAGTTTTTATAGTAGCCAAAGGAGTTCTTACCTCATGAGAAATGGCTTCTAAAAGCTTTGCCTCTGTTATTTGTTCACTCTTATGATTATCAGCAGCAAAAGATGATTGTAAATTAAAGCTTGGAATTAGGCTGGCTAATTTAATTGATAGTGCTGGCCAAAAATTTCTTACAAAGCTCTCATTAATTTGTAATTTACCTAAACTTCTTATACTATCGACGAATTTTGAGGCCTCTTCTTGATCTTCTTGCATTAATTTAATATTTAATAATTCAATAACCTTTTGAATACTTTTTTCATCGCTTCTCATTATTAAATTCTTTTTATCTTTTGCACCTGCAATACTTAAGACACATTGGAAAGTTGGTGAGATAATCATGAGAAATGGTTCAAAACCATCTTCTTCATTAATACTCAATATTTTATAATGATTGAAATATTGAGCTCTTTCATCCTCATACTTTTCACTTTTAACAGGTAGATAGCCAGCATATTCATTTTTAAAATCTGGGAAACCTTTTGGAGCCCATAACCACCCTTTGAACTTATTTAAATATTTTTTTTCGTTAATTGCGGGCAGTGGCGAAGCGGCCCACACACCTCCCTCTTGATAATGACTTAATAAAAAATCTTTTTGAATTACTTCTAAAGCACACCACCACATTCTTCTTGATGTTTGATCATCTACAAATGAATCCGAGTATTCTTCTGTAAGGAAATCTTGGATTAATTTAATCGTTATATTTTCATTCATATTTTCTTTAATGATCTACATCTTTTTAAGGTTGATAAAGCAAAGCCAATAAATACAAAATTAATTAATAATGCTGTTCTTCCATAACTCATAAATGGCAATGGAATTCCTGTTACTGGTCCTAATCCTATAGTCATATATATATTAATTATTATTTGAAATAAGAAAATAGATACTACTCCAATTACAACTAAAGATTCAAAATCAGTTCTAGCTTTCTTAGAAATTCTAATTAATTTGATAATTAATATCAATAAAATGATAGTTACAAAAAATGACCCTAATAAGCCAAGTTCCTCCCCAAGCGCACTAAATACGAAATCCGTATGTTGTTCAGGTATGAATTGTAACTTAGTCAATTTGCCATTTAATAAACCTGTGCCAAATATTCCACCTGAACCTATTGCAATCTTACTCTGTAATAAATGATAGCCTCCTCCAAGAGGGTCTTGTCCTGGATCTAAAAATAATATTAATCTATCCTTTTGATAATCTTTTAAACCTATATTCCATAAATAAGGAGTTAACTTTGCAATAGAAGTATGAAATAATATTGTTAAAGAAGAAAAAAATACTTTCTGATTAAAAGATTTGTAAGCCAAGAAACCCATCAAGGGAATCCATAAATAAAGAATTCCAGGGGAAACAAAGGAAATTAAAGATGTCAGAAGAGATAAAACAATTATTAGTATCCACTCAACTGGCATCTGAGCCCAATAAAGCATGATAAAGAACAAAAAAATTAAAACTAAAGAAGTCCCCAAGTCAGGCTGAAAAAATATCAATGTCCACGGAATACTTACCACAAATAAAGGAATTAATAAATCCTTAATAGAAGTAATAGTTTTTCTATCTAGTACAAAGGCCATAGCCAAAAGAGTTGCTAATTTTGCAACTTCTGATGGTTGAAAAGTTATCAAGCCAAGGCTGAGCCACCTTTGAGCTCCTGATATAGAAATGCCAAAGAAAAAAAGGGCTATTAAGGTAATAATTGATATCAAATATAATGGTATGACTAAGTTCTTTATTCTTTCAAGAGGGATATAAGAAACTATTATTGCAAGACAATAGCCAATCAAACCAGTCATCAAATGATTTATTGAATCTGATCCAAGAGATTGTCTCTGAACACTATGAATTAAAACACTTGAAATCAATACCAATACTAAAGGTATTAACAATACTGGGGATAAAAAGAGATCATTAACAAATTTAGATTGTGTGCGAAAAAACTTTCTATTGTTTAAAAAAGATATTTTTTCAATCATTAAATCTGATATTTATTCTTAATTAAAATTGCTAATTCTTTAAAAAGAACTGAACTAATAGTATCTGGATCACTAATTGAAATAGGTACTCCTTTATTATTATCAAAAACAACTGGGATTTCTAGTGGTATTTGGGCTAAAAGAGGAATTTGATTTTCATCTGCTAAAGTTTTACCTCCTCCTTTTCCAAATATCTCATATTTCTTTTCAGGTTGATCCGGAGGGATAAAAGCTGACATATTCTCAACTACACCCAACAGAGGTACACCTAACTGTTTAAACATAGCTAATCCTCTTCTAGAATCTTGCAATGAAACTTTTTGAGGGGTTGTTACAATAATTGCTCCAGCAATTGGAACAGATTGAGCCAAGGAAATCTGTGCATCTCCAGTACCTGGAGGTAAATCAATAACCAGAACATCCAAATCATTCCATTCAACTTGATACAAGAATTGCCTGATAATAGTATTTAACATTGGACCTCGCCATATAACAGGCTGACCTTCCTCAATCAGAAAACCCATTGAAACAATAGATATTCCATGTTGAGAAATTGGAATTAGTCTTTGATCATTGCCACTTCCATAAACTTTTGGAGTTTGCTCAGATACTCCCAACATAGAGGGTGTGTTGGGACCATAAATATCAGCATCCAGCAAACCTGTCTTAAGTCCAACCTTTGATAATGAGCATGCAATATTAACTGCTACTGTACTTTTTCCAACACCACCTTTACCGCTACTGACAGCAATAATCTTTTTAATACCTTGAATTGCTTGGAGTTTGGGTACGCTCTCTTCATTTACATTATTAGATTGGTTTGGAGTATTATCTAACTCAATTTGAATATCTTCTATATCAGAAAAGTTAAGTAATGTATTTCTTATTTCTTTAACTATTCTGTCCCTCTGAGTATTGGCATATGATGGTATAGCTAAAGTAATAATTGATCTTGGAGATGACACTCTTACATTTTTAATCCACCCCAACTCGATTAAGTCTTTTTTGGATCCAGCATCTATTATTTTTGATAAAGCATCAGATGCTTCTTCAACTGTAGTCATTAAAATTTTTAAATACTTTTATAAGCTAGCCGACTTTTAAAAATTAAAAATTATGTCGAACCATCAAATAATTAGAAAAAATACCCCCTTAAAGGAAATTATAAAGGCAAAGTCTTCATTGTTCAAAAAATTGGTTTTAAATCATCAAGCTTTATAAATGTTAAATGCACCCCCAAAAGAATCTAGATCTAAAGCAAAAAGTCTCTTAATGAATTTGCAAGAGAAGATTTGTAATAAGTTAGAAATTTTAGATGGCAAAGAACTCTTCAAGGAAGAATCTTGGATCAGACCAGAAGGAGGTGGAGGGAGATCAAGAGTTCTCAAAAATGGTCAAATATTCGAACAAGCAGGTGTTAATTTTTCTGAAGTTTATGGCAGTGAACTACCGCAATCAATTATTTCTCAACGACCTGAAGCAAAAGGACATAAATGGTTTGCGACAGGAACATCTTTAGTATTACACCCAAGAAATCCCTTTATTCCAACAGTTCACTTAAATTATCGATATTTTGAAGCAGGCCCTGTTTGGTGGTTTGGAGGCGGAGCGGATCTTACCCCTTATTATCCTTATCTGAGTGATGTAAGGCATTTTCATAAATCTCACCTCCAAGCTTGCGAAAAGATTAACCCCAATTTACATAAAGTTTTCAAACCATGGTGTGATGAATATTTTTATCTAAAACATAGAAAAGAATCCAGAGGGATAGGAGGAATATTTTATGATTATCAAGATGGATCTGGTTTTCTTTATAAAGGTAAAAACCAAAAAGGGTTAGCTCATAAGATTTCCAATGAAATAGGTGAATTAGAATTCAGTTGGGATAATTTATATTCACTTGCTGAGAATTGTGGAAATGCTTTTTTACCAGCATATGAACTAATAGTAAAAAAAAGAAGCAGCCACGAATACTCTAACAAGGAGCGTGATTTTCAACTTTATAGAAGAGGTAGATATGTTGAATTTAATCTTGTATGGGATAGAGGCACAATATTTGGACTACAAACGAATGGAAGAACAGAGTCCATTTTAATGTCACTACCACCAATGGCGCGTTGGGAATATGGCTACGCTCCAGAAGAAAACTCTAGAGAACATTATCTCACCCAAATTTTTACCAAACCACAAGATTGGCAGAATGACAAGAATTTAGAGAGGTTCTGCATTGAAAATGGTATTTTCGATTAAATAATATAAATATTTTAAATAGGTGTTTTATATAGAGAACCGTCACTTACTAAGTCTAATTTATCTTTAAGTTCTGCTTCTAGAGATATTAACTCATCGCGGTGTGCTCTTATTCTTAAAGACGTAGGATTTTCTTTGCTTGGATCAATTAACCTCATTTCAAATGATTCCTCCCTACTAGATTTTTTAAAATAAATCCAGCCTGAAAGAGGTCCACCGATAAGTCCAAGTAATATAGGCCACCAACCAAATGCAGGATAAAGCTGAACTATCACCAAACCAAGGCAGCAAGATCCTAATCCCCCTAGAATGGATAAAAAGACTGTCAAAAATTTACTTGAAATAACTTCCCCTTTAAACTCTAATTTCTTCTCATTTAAATCTCCTCCAACCTGTTTCCACCCTCTCACTGTAAGCCAATTACATATAAGATCTAGCACTTCTATAGGCATCTTAGAGGATTTAATATCTATTGTTGTGGTTCTATCCTTACTTGATGCTCGCAGGAAAAAAAATAAACCTATAGATAAAAGTATGGTTAAAAGTAAAGTTGAATTTAAATAATATTCCATAAAAATATTGATTGATAAATTAGAGTTAAAATTATCATAATTGAAAAATTTTAATCTAATAAAATTAAATTTACTGAGATTCTCTCTAAATTTACAGAATAATGTAAAGTAAAAATAAAACAATCTTCATCTAAATACTTATGGGATCTAATAAAATCAATAAAGAGGTCAATTATTTTACTAATGATTTAAATAATAATTTATTTAAGATTTACGACCAATCCTCACTATTAGCTGTAGATACAGAAGCGATGGGGTTAATACATGGAAGAGATAGATTATGCCTAATCCAAATATGTAATGAAAATAATATTACAACTTGTATTAGAATTAATAAAGAACAAACATCGTCAAAACAAATTCAAAAATTATTTGAGGATAAAAGAATAACTAAAGTCTTTCATTTTGCAAGGTTTGATATAGCAGCTCTAAAATGCAATTTAGGAATTAATACACAAAACATTTTTTGCACAAAGATTGCTAGTAAATTAGCAAGAACATATACTAATAAGCATGGCCTAAAAGATCTAATCAATGAACTAGTTGGTGTTGAATTAGATAAAACTTCTCAAAGCAGTGATTGGGGTAAAAAAGAGGATTTCTCTGCAGAACAAATAAATTATGCTGCAAATGATGTTAAATATTTAATTAGTGCAATGAGAGAATTAGTAATCATATTAAAAAGAGAGGGTAGGTATGAATTGGCTGAGAAATGCTTTAATGCAATTCCAATTCATGCAGAATTAGATATTCAAAAGTTTACCAATATATTTGAGCATTAATCTTTAATCCTCAACCATAAAATTATCATCAGTGCCTAGAGATTCCATTAATTCATTAAAAATCTCGACCGAATCAACACCACTATTCTTTTCATTTTTGCAAAATTCCAAAACCTTAGCAGCAACTGCTTTTTTCTCTAATATTGTTTTTGATCCTTTTTTTGCAATTTGTATCTCTACTTTTTTCTTTGCGGCAGATAAACTAATACTCATCAAACTCGCTATTTCCGAGCATATCTTCAAGTAATCTCGATCATTAATGGGATACATAATACCTCTTCTTCATATGACACTTTACTTTACTCGAATAACAATTTTAAATTTAAATGATTAACAATTCTCTCACTTCCTCCTTTTGGACCCATTCTTTTCACTCCCAATTTAGACTGTTCCTTTCTTAAAGATTTATTATTTAATAATTTATTTAATCTTTTTAAAACATCTTCCTCTCTATCACAAACATTTACGGAACCTCCTAATAATCTTTGTTGTCTTTGCGCAAAAGATTTTGTGAATTGTGGTCCTACTCCAGGAATAGACAAAGAAGGTATACCTAATCCTGAAATCTGCTCTGTTGCTGTTCCTGCATTTGATAATCCCACCTCGGCAAGATTGGCCCAATTGTTAAAAGTTCCTAATCCAACTACAATAAATTGATTATTTTTTCTCCAAATTGACTCCTCACCAATTAAGAGTTCAAAATTATCAAGCTTGTAATCATATTTCATTAATATCGCCTCTATTTGATCTAATTCAGAATTACGACTTAAAGGGAAAAGGATTAAAACTTTTTTTTCTGGATTGAAAGGATTTAAACATGACAAAAAATTTGTGAGATTGTTAAAAGCCTCTGGATAGCGACTTCCTATTAAAAGAATAACTTTCATATAATCATCTAAGACATAATTCTTTTCAAGATTAGACTCAACAAAATCCATCATTGGATTACCAAGAAAACTTGCATTGACTCTCTTTTTCATAAGATTATTTGCAGTGATTTCATCTCTAACAATTACTGTTTTACAGTTTGAGTGTCGCATAAGATTTATTTCCCAGGGGTCCCATTCAGAACCTTTGAATTTATGATAGAAATCGCTAATATTCCAGCCTGGTCCACTAGTCCAAGTATGATCACTTTTAGGAGTCCCAATAAAAGCAAATTGACATCTAGAAGTCCAAGCAAAAAACAATGGGAGTAAATCCCCAATAGCAAGAATCCTAAATCCTTTATTTGATTTTTTTAAAACAAATAACCAATTTTTTAATAAGTTTAGAGGCATTCCTGCGCAAATATCTAAAACTAAACCTTTTAAACTTTGATTGCTAAAGCCACCACTTGGTAGGACTTTAGGATTTCCCACAAGAGTCACATTATCCCCTTTGACTGAATCAAAGATATATCCATTTCCTACTAAAGGTAATACTTCTATTTTTAATGATTTTCGGATAACTGAAATTCTTTTTATAATTTCTAAAGCAATAATATCTTCTCCATGACCATTGCATATAATTAATAGAGATTGAATCGTTTTACTGTTAAGATTAGTAATTGATTGATTAACTTCATTCATGGCGGCATGGCCAAGCGGTAAGGCAGAGGATTGCAAATCCTTTATCCCCAGTTCGAATCTGGGTGCCGCCTTCTTTATATTAGTGACAATATTCGCTGTAAACCGTTCCAAGAAAAGGAGTTTTGAGTAACGGTTCGAAGATTTCAAGGAGTTATTAATGGTAGGAAAGTGGTAGGAAAGTGGTAGGAAAGTCAAGACAAAACTTTCTTTAACCCACACGAAACTATTATCGCAAAATAAAAACCAAGGAACAAATTATTAAATAACTTTAAATTAATTGCAATTCCGACTCGTTTAATTGAAAATCTTACTTTTATAAAAAGCACATTATTGAAAGGTAAAGCACGCATTTAGATAATTTAAATTAAATATCTCAACGACTTAGTGAATAATAATATTTCTAGATCTTGCCCTTAATAACAATAGTTAAATTTCTTTGTTCTTTAGTACCTCTTTTATAAAATAAAAAGAATACCTACATAGTGAGAATTTACAGATTTTGCTTAAAGTTTTAATTATTTTTCTTTTATGTACCCCCTTTTTGTTCCTAATAAAAAAGGAGTTCGATGGAGTATCTAAAAAGAGTAAAAAAATTACTTATATATCAATCGGAATAACTTCTTTCATGTTTGTACTGTATAGATTGGCGCTGATTTATGAGAATTTACAGATACTGTTTAATATTTTATTAAGTGTTCTTTTATTTAGCGCATGTTTCTTCTTATTAAAAAAAGTTTTCGATGGATTATCTAAAAAGAATAAAAAAATAACTTATATATCAATCGGAATAATTTCTTACATGTTTGTACTGTATAGATTGGCGCTGATTTATGAAAATTTACAGATGTTGTTTACATTATTTTTAGTAATTCTTGTAGTTAGCGCATTTTTCTTCTTATTAAGAAAAGTTCTGGATGAATTTTCTAAATGTCCGCGATGCGGTACACCTAACAGTTCTGAACTTGTAGACCAACAATGGCATGGAACATTTGAAATGGGTACACAACGTGAAACAAGAAATATTTATAAAAATACCTATAGATGTTCAAAGTGTGGACATCAGTATTGGAAAACAGAACGAAGTTGGTTTAACTAAAAAAATTATTTAATTAATCAAATAAATTGATTCTAAAAGTAATTTAATTTCCTACCTTAAAAATAAATAAATAGATTGAAAGTAAATATTCCACACTTTTAATGGTAGGAAAGTGGTAGGAAAGTTTAGATTTTGATCTCAAAAACTGCAGTTATAGATTGATTTTTAGAATACAAAACCTAGTTCGAATCTGGGTGCCGCCTTTTTCAAATTAGTAAATAATTTCGCTGTAAAGCGTTCCAAAAAAAGGATTTTATTATAGCGATTCTTAATACTCAAGATGTTCAGTAATGGGCGGTAGGTTATCGGTAAGTTGACTGATAAGTTACCAGATTTTTTTATATTATTTCATCATCTCACTAATTGTAAAAACAGGAAAGAAGTAACTGTTTTCAAGTTAATTTCAACATATAAATAATAATATTGATCAAAATATGATTATTTTCAAGAAAATAAATAAAAATTATTATGAATATTAATGCCTTCTTTAAGCTTTCTTTAATTTGATTCGCGGGTCTGAAATGAGTCGCTTGTGGAGGTAAACTTAAAGTGACCTCTTGTGAGGGATACGAATTATACGAAAGTCCAGTTAGTTAAATAATTGATTAAGAATCAGAAATAGTAACAGTTAATTTTTTTGGAGATGATTTTTCATATGAAATAGATGGTAGGGAAACTTCTATAGACGGTTCAAACCTAAAAGTACAGCGTGATTTAGTGCCTCTTAATAATTGTCCTAATGAATTACCTGATGCTATTTTGCATTTAATTCCATAAAATTAAATTGATTTAATGAAATTCTTCTTTTAATATAAAAAAAAATAACCTAATAATTTTTGCATAAAAAGTTATCTAATATATTTAGAATAGTAATTTTTCTTCCTCTTTTTAGCTATTTGGGAGAAAGAAGCTTTATTGCTTATGACGAAGGATTTTATATACTCCAGGCAAAATGGATTTTAGCGAAAGGCAATTGGATAGCGCCTATGTGGTTTGATAATATTTCTCTTGATAGAACTATTGGAATTCAATTTCTAATTGCCTTATCACAAAAATTTCTTGGGAGTAGCGATTTTGTAATTTATATACCGACAACAATTTGTGCAATATATATGGCTTATTTAACCTATCAAATCCATAAAGAACTGATAGGTGAGTCCTATGCATTAATTTCGCCTCTAATCTTATCAACAACCCTTTTGTGGATAAATCATGCGAATATGGCAACTCAAGACATTGTTTTTTCAACTATTGTCACTTTAGGGATTTATTCAACGATTAAGGCAAGTAAGTCTTCTGAAAATATTTTTTTAATATTTTCAGGCATATGGATAGGATTAGCAATAATGTTCAAAACTTTTTTAACGATCATTCCAATATTAGGAATATTACCTTTTTTAATTTACAAAAAAATCGCCCAAAAGAGATCCTTTTTGTTGGGTTTATTCATTGGTTTAATACCATTTCTGGTATGGAGTTTTCTGATCATAAAAAATTATGGTTATTCTACTTATGATGATTTATTTTCAAAATTATTATCTTTATCAAAAAATAATACCTTTACTAATCCTTTTTATTATTATTTGTGGAATATTCCAATTAATACATTTCCATGGTCATTGTTTTTATTGATGGGCTTAGCTGAATCTTCAAAACTTAGGAATCAAACATCAAAGTATTTCTTATTTATTTATCCACTAATAGTAATTGGTTTGTTAAGTATTTTTTCTACTAAGACCCAATATTATCCATTGCAAATTACTGCAATATTTTCTGTGAATTGCTATCTAGGCATTTCATTAATAATCAAGCACAAAAGTAGTTTGATCAATATTGTAAGATTTATTAATTTTATTTTTGTTCCAATTACTTTATTAACATTATTAATATTAGTGAATTTCAACTATTTACCTATTGATATTGAATTAAGCGAAAAACAATACATAACTATTGGAGTATTATTATTCTCTATTTGTTGGTTATCTTACAATTTTTTAAAAACAAATAAAGCAAAACTACTATGCATCATATTAGGTCCATATTTTTTATTTTCTACAGTCTTACAATCAGGATTAATTACTGATAGATCAAAGGATCTAAGAATAGCTACTGAAGATATCATAAGATCAGAAAAACTTAATAATATCGCAATCCATACAGTAATCACAGACATTGATAATGAATTAGCACAGTCAAAAATTATTAAAATTCTTGCCCTCATGCCTAGATTAGGCGACGGAATTTCATCATTAAATGATTTAGATCTGAAAGAATATGCATGGACAACTATAAGCAAAGAAGAAATTATAGATGAAAATCAGCTGAAAATTATAAACCAATCAAAGACTTTTTCTCCATGGAATTTAGTTAAGAAGGAAAGATGATTATTTCTAATATTCATTATCTGCTACACAAATACCCATACATCTAACACCATTTGATGCAGTTCGTTTACAATGGATACAAAGTATTCGATCTTTTTTATTTTGCAGTAAATTTATCTTTTCTTTTTCATATTGATCTAAATCAAGATTATTATCACAGATTTCCATTATTTTGATGACTTTCTGAACTGATATTAACAACTAATGATGTATTTGTGTTTGATGAAGGTATATCCATTATTTTAACTGTTTCTTGAGTTTTCTCTCTTACTATATTATCTTCCTCTGTTTCTTCTACAGAGCATGCTTCTAATGCCTCTCTTAATAATGAATCAAATGTTGCCCCTGGTAATCTATGCCTTGCTACCTCTAGAAAAGTTCTTGGCAATGATTCAGAGGCTGCATCTCGTAATGCAGGATTATTTCTTCTATGTTCTTGTTCTTCTTCAATTGACTTAATAAATCTTAAAGTCACATCGCGCTTTGTTGAAGCTTTTATTAACGTATCACTTTCCTGATTATCATTATTTGAATCATTTTCAAGATCAAATAATCTTTTCTCAAGACTACTTAAAACCTCATTGGCCTCTTTACTTATATGAGCTAGTTGGCCATCAGATAAATTAGGCAGATCTGCAACAAATACTTTGCCATGATCTCTTAAAGTTAAGAAAGTCGGCCTTGGACCTTGATTCTGACGACTATTAAAATCTGAAGCGTTCGAAGATGGTCTTCTAGGAGGAGTAGGTCCAGCTGAGCTGCGTCTACGAGTAATTCTTTGATTATTTTCAGAAGGCATAAGAATAATTAAATCTATTTAATCAAGCTTCCCGATATTAAGCGGAGCATAGTCTTACTATTTTACATGTAAGTTTTTAATTTGGGTATATAAAATCTATTTGTTATTACCTAATTACAAAAGAATTAATAATCTATTTACTATAAACCTGCAATGATTTGGCTCTGATTTAAATCATTCTTCGAAATAACATGTCCTATTTCCCAAGCAGACATATCTTCATTACTGCAGATTTTTATAATATTACTTACATTTTCTTTGTCGCATATCAGACAAAAACCTACTCCTAAATTAAATGTATTCCAATAGTCTTTATCTGGAATTTTTCCAATATCCTTTAAGAATTTAAACATAAAAGGTATCTCCCAAGATTTCTTATCAATATAGGGTATTAAGCCAGAAGGAATAGCTCTAGGTAGATTCTCAGGTAAGCCTCCACCAGTTATGTGAGCCATGCCTTTTATTTCAATATTGGCTAAACAAATCTTTCTTACTAATTCAGCATAAATCCGAGTAGGTTTCATCAACTCATCATAAAAGTTTAAATTTGTAATTGATTTAAATCTTTGCTCTATATCTTCATTTTTCTCTATAATTTTTCTTACTAAACTAAATCCATTGCTATGCATACCATTACTTTTTAGGGCAATAATAGAATTATCTTCACATATATTTTGACCATTTATTAATTTCGATTCCTCAACAATTCCAACACAAAAGCCAGCCAAATCATACTTATTTATTGCATAAAAACCTGGCATTTCTGCTGTTTCACCACCTAAAAGTGAACAATTATTATCTTTACATGCTGTTGAAATCCCGTTTACAACTTCCATTAATTGATTCTCTTCCAACTTACCTGTTGCTATATAGTCAAGAAAAAAAAGAGGTACTGCACCAGTAGTAACTATGTCATTTATGCACATAGCTACTAGATCTATTCCTACCTCGAAATGAAATCGCTTTTCTTGTGCTATTTCTAATTTGGTACCTACTCCATCAGTACCTGAGACTAATATTGGATTTGAATACTCTCCAACAGGTAATTTAAACAAACCACCAAATCCCCCTAGACCTCCAATAACATTCTTACTATGAGTAGCCTCCACAGTTTTCTTAATCTGTGAAACGAATTTCCTACCAGCTTCAATATCTACTCCTGATGTTTTGTAATCCATAATCAAAAAATGATAAACTTCCTCTATATAGATCTTCCTCTTAAGATTGATTTTGTCCAGTAATTTTAAGTTAAATAGATTTTTTTGTAAAACTCAAAGTGCCTAAAATCATATTAGAAACAATTGAAGAGCTTTCAAAATGGAGAAATCATCATAATGATGATATAAATTTTGTTCCCACTATGGGGGATCTTCATAGTGGGCATGAGAAATTAATTCAATCAGCTAAGAATTCTTATTTTGGAAGCACTTTAGTAAGTATTTTTGTGAATCCATTACAATTCAATAATAAAGAAGATCTAAAAAGTTATCCCCCAAAAAGTATAAAAGACCATGAGATAGCATTTCAATCTGGGGCAGACGTAATTTTCATCCCAAGAGAAGAAGAACTTCTTGATAAAAACTGCCAAGACTTAAACTTCATAAGAGCATCAAAAGAATTGAATTCAACATTATGTGGTTTAAATAGAATTGGACATTTTGATGGAGTTTGTACAGTAGTTTATAGATTACTAAAGCTTGTCCAGCCTCAATTATTGTTTTTGGGAGAGAAGGATTGGCAGCAATTATTAATTATAAAAAATATGCTCAAAGAAATGAAATTGAATATAAAAATAAAATCAATTCCCACTCAAAGAGATCAAGATGGAATACCTTATAGTTCTAGAAATAAACTTTTAAAAACAAAAGACAGAGAAAAATTGATATTCTTCTCACAAAAACTTAATGAAGCCAAAAATACTTTTTTAAAAGAAGATAGATTAGATTTAGTTGAGTTAACCAAGGAAATTGAAGGTAAAAACATAAACATTGAATATCTAAAAGTAGTAGATGCATTTTCTCTTAAAGAAGCAATCCCTTCAGAAAAGATTTCAATGCTTGCAGGTGCTATAAAATGTGGGAATACAAGATTAATTGACCACGTTTTTCTAATGAAGACTCAACCAATTATTGCTATTGATGGCCCAGCTGGGTCTGGCAAAAGTACTGTAACTAAAGTATTGGCTAAAAAATTAAAACTTTTATACTTGGATACAGGAGCTATGTATAGAGCTCTTAGCTGGTTTTTAATCAACGAAAATATAGATTATTCTAATAATGATCAATTGAAAAAAAGTTTAAAAGGCTTATCTATAGTTTTTAAAACTGATGTTAATAGTAATCAAGATATTCTAATAAATGATATTTGTGTGACTAAATTAATTCGTACACAAGAAATTAACTCCATTGTTTCTAAAATAGCTTCTATTCCTGCAGTAAGAGAGTTCTTAGTCAATGAACAAAGACAAATCGGAGCTTCAGGAGGATTAGTCGCTGAGGGTAGAGATATTGGAACAAAAGTCTTTCCTAACGCGACATTAAAAATATATTTAACAGCAAGCATTGATGAACGAGCAAAGCGAAGAAAATTAGAATTAGAAGATAATGAATATGGAAGCATTGAACTTTCAATCATCAAAGAACAAATTAAACAAAGAGACCAAAATGACATGAATAGATCTCACTCTCCTCTCATAAAGGCAAAAGATGCAATCTTAATTGAATCTGACGGATTGTCAGTTGAAAAAATAGTTGAAAATATAATTGATATTTATAATGAAAAAATACCCCAAGAGCTTCAAACTGAATGAATACTTTTTAAAAACCCTTCTACAGAATCCTCCAAAATATCAAGAACATTATCAAATCCATCTTCTCCTCCAAAGTAAGGATCTGGAACTTCCTTATGAAATTTAAAACGAGATGTGAATGATTGCATTTTTATTATTTTAGAATTACCTTTTGAAGATTCTCTATTTCTTAAACTAGAAACATTATTAAAATTGGAATTATCCATAGTTATTATAAAATCAAATTCTTCAAAATCCTTTTTATTAATTTGTCTCGCAATACTTTCTATATTAATTCCTCTGTGTTTTGCAGCAATTCGCATTCTTTGATCAGCTTTCTTACCCACATGCCAGCTCCCTGTGCCTGCAGAATCTACAATGAATTCATCTTGAAGACCCCTTTTAGAAATAAGTTTTAAGAATATTGCCTCTGCTGCAGGAGACCTGCATATATTACCTAAACATACAAAAAGAACTTTGATTCTTGCCATTATTTTATTTATAATCTTTTTGATTATAAAACTACTTTATTGTAAATAAAACATTATTAATTAAGGACTCACAAAACTCATCGCCAAATAAACTCCTTAACATTGGTCTTGCTGGATCATTATCCTTTCTAAATTGCAAATAAGCATTCTGACCATTAATTATCTCTCTTTCTAAATTCACTTCAACAGGATTACTTTGAAAAAGAACTTCTAAATATAAATCCAAATAAGATTTAAAGGAAGAGAAGAGTTGGGTAGAAATCAAAAAATCACTGGAATCCTCTTTGGGTAATTTAGACCAAATCAAACCAGGAGAGAAAAATGAAGATAGTTGGCTAGAAAATTCTTCTGCTATGGGAATTTTTCTATGACAATTACTTCTTAGAGTCAAAAGTCTTTCTAACAATTTTTTATCAAATTGTTTTTCTATTTTTAAAGAAGGCTGAAAATCTAAAACCAATAAATGCATTTTTGGAAGAGTAACAAAATCTACTCCCAAAAAAGGAAAATTGTAAATTTGATTAGGTATTATTAGAAAATTAAGAACAGAATAATTTGGGCTATTAATACATACTGCTCGAGCGAGTTTAATTCTGTGATGATATACAGCCCATGTCAAAAGAGAGACATTATGTTTATTTTTCTTTGAACCAAAGGTGGATTCTTTATATGAATATTTCGAGGGAATGAAATATTCAGAACAATTATATTTTTCCAATTTATCAAGAGCATATTTAAGAAAAGGTGACCATCTCCATGACTCCTGAAAAAAAACAGTTTCTTCAATTTGCATTGTATTAATTTAACCTGAACTCAGTGTGAAAAGGTAATTCTTAATAAATTGATTTGTCCATTTTTCGCCAAAAAAGGATTTAAATAATTTGCCAGCAGGATCTTTCTCAGAACTATAAATATCATATTCAATATGTTTTTCTTCTATATCCTGTGAATTTAAAAAAATATTATCGGAATTAGATTCATACATGTTTAAATATTTATTCAAAAATAAATCAAATACTGTATTTAGATACTTGTCTAAATGATTATTATCTCCTCTGCAAATGATTACCCAAGGAGAAAAAAAACGATTTGACTCATAAACCTTTTTCATTTTTGTATTATCAAATTCACTGTATTTTTTTTTTATTAAATTAATGCTCTTACAATACTTATCAAGATAATCTTTATCTTGTATTAAGGGTTGATAATCTAAAACAGCTAAAAGTTTTTTTGAGGTACCAAACCATAAAATGTCTACTCCAAAAATAGGCAACTCTGAATTAAATGATGGATAACCAACTGTATTAAAAACCTGGATTTTATCTCCTCCATCTAATTTAGTAATTCTCCATTTTCGATATTGTGGAGATGTAAAAAGCCAATTTTTGATAGTATAAGATGAATTTTCGTTATGGTGTTCCTCTAAATCATTTGATAATTTGACTCTTTTACTTTTTATCTTTTCTAAATTAGTAACTAAGATATCGAATAATGAATCAAACATAATAATTAAGTTTCGGTACTCCCTTTTCTAACTTTCCTAGTAAGGTAATTGAAAACAATCTTGCCTAACACAGCAATTAAATTACCTTCTAATTCTTTAAACATTTTCATATTATAGATAAATGCTTGATTAGCCTCATCAATGATTTTATTAGCAATATCCTGATTGATTGGCAGATTATTTAATATATCCGAATAAGACTTCTTAAATTTCTTTTCATCGTCAATCATTGAAAATTCATAAAAGTCTAGACCCTGATTACCATCTATATTTAAAGCCTTTTTAGCAATTTTTTTTAAAATCTGTCCACCTGAAAGATCCCCTATATATCGAGTGTAATGATGACCAACTAATAGTTCCGGTGATTCTTTAGCAACATATCTGATTCTATCTACATAAGATTGAGCAGAATCTGAAATCTGAATTTGTTTTATCCAATTATCGCCATAGTAGTATTTGAGATCATTCTCAAGAGTTTCTTTCCTAAATAACTCTTTGAATCCAATAAACTTAACAACGGGGTGATTATCTAAAACTAATCTTTCTATCTCTTCTTCCATAGCAGAATAGACAAAATACAAATCACTTATTAATTTTCTATAAGATTTCTTCTCTACAACACCTTTAAGAAAACAGGCCACAAAACCTGTATTTTCTGCCATTGTATGGGATTTCTTTGTCCCTTCTCTTAATTGTCCCGCTAGAGCAACTGCCATTAATAAATTTCAATTTATATTAAATATATATTTAATCTACTAACAAAATACAAAAAACAGCTAATTTTTGTTACTTGAAGATGTTGTAGAGAATAACTTGTAAAGTTCTTTGCAAACTAAAAAGAGATTATCCTTTTGTGCCTTTTGAGGTAAATGAGTACCAGTCATTTCCCATTCCCCAATTGTGGCAACTCTCCATCTCTCTTTAGGAATAATCATTCCTCTCATAACAATGCCTATTAATCTAGGCACTCCTCCTTCATTATTATTCTCAATTCTTAACTGTAGCAAAATTGCTCTACACTCAATACTGGGACTCCATCCTGGAAAATGAAACGAGAAATCGATAGTATCAAACCATTCTTGCTCGTTATTACTATCCCAAGGGCTAAAATTGACTATCGCATCGGGAAAGTATTTGCGAAATAAAGATGCTGTTGATGCAACTTTATTCGCTACTAAAATATTCCTGACCTTTGAACTCGCATTCATAATTCAACAATTGTTTGATTGAAAAATGACATACCTTAAGGATACTTGCTAAACAATCTACATTTTCTTTTAACAAAAATGTTGAAATGAACATCATTGCTTAAGTACTAATTTAAAAAATAATTGCTATGAATTTGTTTAAATCTAATAAATAAATTAGACTTTAAGTTAAATTTTAAAATTTCCATAAGAATTACTCTTAATAAATTAAATTGATGCCTAATTTTGAAAAACTTAGCCTACCTAAAGAAGGTTCTTTAATAACATTTAATAATGGGATTCCATCAGTTCCAAACGATCCTATAGTTCCTTTTATTAGGGGAGATGGCACGGGAGTAGATATTTGGCCTGCAACTCAAAACGTTATTGATGCAGCAATACAAAAAAGCTATGGTAATCAAAGAAAGATTAATTGGTTTAAAGTGTATGCTGGCGATGAAGCATGTGAGATATATGGGACTTACAATTACCTTCCAAACGATACAATCGAAGCTATCAGACACTTCGGTGTTGCAATAAAGGGTCCATTAACCACTCCAATTGGCGGGGGTATAAGATCACTAAATGTTGCTTTAAGACAGATATTTGATCTATATAGCTGCGTAAGACCCTGTAAGTACTATTCTGGAACCCCAAGTCCTCATAAGAATCCTCAAAAGCTTGACATTATTGTTTATAGAGAAAATACAGAAGATATTTACATGGGCATAGAATGGGAGGCTGAAGATAAAAATTGTATTAATTTAATTGATCATTTAAATAAAAATGTTATTCCTATAAGTGAAAAAATTAAAAATAGAATCATCCCAGATGGATCAGGTATTGGCATTAAACCAGTAAGCAAGAAAGGAAGCCAAAGGCATATTCGTAAAGCTATAGAACATGCCAAAAGACTAGAAGGAAATAAGAAACATGTAACTCTCGTACACAAAGGTAATATCATGAAATACACTGAGGGGGCCTTTAGAGATTGGGGTTATGAATTAGCAATTAATGAATTCAGAAAAGATTGTATAACTGAAAGAGAAAGTTGGATTTTAGATAATATTGAGAACAACCCCGATATCAATGTTGAGAATAATGCAAGACTCATTGAACCAGGTTTTGATAAGTTAACACCAAATAAAAGAGCATTTATTTGTGAAGAAATAAAAGAAGTAATTAAATCTATTGCCCAATCGCATGGAAGTAATAAATGGAAGAACTTAGTTCTGATTGATGATCGAATTGCTGATAGTATTTTCCAACAAATACAAACGAGGCCCCAAGAATACTCTATTCTTGCAACGCTAAATCTTAATGGCGATTATGTCTCCGACGCTGCTGCTGCAATTGTTGGCGGTTTAGGAATGGCGCCTGGAGCAAATATTGGTGATAATGCTGCCATCTTCGAAGCAACTCATGGCACAGCTCCAAAACATGCAGGTCTTAACAAAATAAATCCAGGTTCCGTAATATTAAGCGGAGTTATGATGCTCGAATATTTTGGTTGGACGGAAGCAGCTAATTTAATAACAAAAGGCATAAGTAAATCTATTGAAGATAAAAAAGTAACATATGATTTAGCTAGATTGATGGAACCTAAAGTTGATCCCTTATCTTGTAGTGGATTTGCCGAAGAAATAATATCTAATTTTTAAATAATTTAGTTTATTTCCTCTAATAGTTGCCAAACCTTTATTAGGCTATCTTTATTTCCAATATTTCCTGGGAAAGTTACTATCGATATAATTTTCTCAGTATCTCTGATCCTAGCCTCCACCAATGAAATCCCTTTCAGTATTTGTCCTTTTAAATAAACTGAATCTAATTTTAGACCATGGCTTAAAATATTGTTTGAAGTAATTCCTCCTTTAGAAATTAGATAGTTAATCTCATAGCATATGTCCCCAACTATTTCTGCAATAAATTTTGAAAGGGAATTATAAAAACAGATCTGATCAGTATCATTATCCAATAATAATTCATTTCTAGAAGTGAATAATACTGGTGTTATAGAAACTTTTAAAGACTTCCTAATTTCTTTAATAATTAAACTCTTAAATATTTTCAGATCTTTATTACTTTCTTTTAAAGAAATAATTCTATAAAATTCTGAGACGTTTAGTTCGATAGCCTTACATGAATTAATCTTTAAAAGTTGATATAATTGATCATTTGTAGTAGATACAAATGATCCAACAACAATTAATCCTTTTATTAATTGATTCTTGCTATTCATACTTTTCATATTTAATAAAAGTTCATTATTTATCGTATTAACTTTAACTGCAGAGATTGCGGTTAAAAAGCTTGCTGCAGTCCTAAAAAGAAATCGTTTCTTTCCCATAGCAGATTTAACAAGAGAAGAGATTTTCTCTAAATGTTTATATTCTTTTGCATCCACAATTACTTGAATATTATTTTTAAGACTATAAATTCTTTTGAAAACCTTATTACTTTCCGTCATCTCGAGATCATTTAAATCAGAAAGCAATAAATTTTGAATTTCTTTGAAAAGAATCATAGAATTACTCTTTTTATATAAAATTGTTTTTATATCACTAGTTTCATATCCGAAGATTTTATCTCTCGCATATATAGTCTCATGAGCAGGGACATTATCAACAAAATGTTTGCCATCTATTGTTACTCTGTTTGCCTCTATAAAGGCAGGAATATGAAAAGTTGCATCAAATGGCCCAAGCATATCGTTAAGTAAATTAGCCTCTAAGTAATTATGTCCTCTTAATGTAGAGTCGCCTCTACTTACAAAAATAAAATCTTCCTTATTATATCCTTCTTTAGAAAATACATTTAATAGAGATTCACAAATCTCTTTTAATCTTGCCTTTACTTCAATTTCTGAAAGCGATCTTGTATTTGCAAGAATAAAGAAAATATTCGATCTACTTTGCAATCCTTTAAGTAAAGTTTCATAATCCCATTTCAATAACAATAAGCAATTATTTAGGGTTTGCGAGCCTGTTGGGTCATCATCAAAAACTATAATTTTCATAAATTTTTCTTCAATCAAATTTTTTTATGTTTATTGAAGTAAACAATCTTTGTAAAGCGCATGGTGGAATCTCTATTCTTCTAAATCCATCTTTCAACGAATTTCTTGGACTTGTCCATGGTTCCATACAAACCATTTTCCTTGGGGGATCACTCCAAATAACATTAATATCAAATGGGAAGGGATGAGATACTGTAATTTCTCTATTTAATCCATAATCCCTAAATGAACTTTGACCAGAAGAATACACCAACATATCTATTCCTTTATCAAGATTATCTAATAAACCTAATGTTTTCTCCAAAGTATTATTAGTTTGATTTTGGCAAATCAAGGGATAATCAGAGAAGCTAATATTCTTAAAATCTGAAATATTAAAGTATGGATGCAATCCAAAATTAATTGGCATAAATTTATTGCTTTTATTTTTAATTGTTATTTCTAAATCTAAATTATGGATTCCTAAAATCACATCAATTTTCACTGCAAACTCATATGGATAATATTTCTTAGTAGTTAAATTTTCTTCAAGCAAAAAAGTTAAGCAATCTCTATTCTTATTATGTTCATATTCCCATCTTAGGTTTCTAGCAAATCCATGCTGAGGCAATGATTCTAAATCTTTTCCAAATATTGATTCATTTGTATTAAGGTTTCCGCAAATAGGGAATAAAATTGGTATTCCTCCTCTTACACTTTTTGTCTTATCTAAAAATCTGTTTTTATCAAAATATAAAATAGGCTCAGAATCGCAAACCCAATCAGTTATTAAACCACCTCTTTTAGGGCAAAATTTAATATAGTTTTTTTTATCTAGATAAAAAATATAAGTATCTTCACTTTTATTGTCTAAATTAATTTCCACAAGAAATATTTACAGAGAATCAACCCAGTCCAATATATGCTGATTAACTAATTCCGGTATTTCATCATGAGGGCAGTGTCCAGCTTCTAAAATAATTTCTGTTGTATTTTTTGGTGTAAATTTTTTATATAGATTTCGTTTTTTTGGAGTATTCATCCATGGATCTTTACCTCCCCAAAGCAATAATAAAGGTGAATCAAGTTCTGCAAATAACTTATCTAAAGGTAGTCCCTGGGGACCTGATGGGTTAAATACACTTCTAAAAACATTAAAAGCACCATACTCTAAAGATGGATTTCTTATTGAATCCACTAAAAAATCATCGACATTCTTTTTATCTAAATAAACTTGATTCAAGGTTTTTTTTATATTTCGTGGATTTCTCATATTTTCGAAAATTATACGTTGTAGAACAATATTCTTCAAAAAGATTCCGACAAAAGTCTCAATTGAGGTCTGGATCATATTCTTTTTAATTGTTTTTTCTTCACTAAAATAACCTGCCGCATTTAATAAAATTACTCCTGCACTCAATTCATTTAATTCGGCTCCAGCAGCCAAAGCTGCATATCCACCTAATGAGTTGCCAACAATAATTGTAGGTTTGTTAATTTCTTCTTTTACATAAGCAATAACTTGATCTTTCCATAGAGATCCTGAGTAATTCACATCTTCCGGCTTAGGGCTTTTCCCAAAGCCCAAAAGATCTATTGCATGAACTTCGTATTTATTACTCAAAACAGGAATATTAAAACGCCAATGATCAGTGGACGCTCCAAAACCATGTATTAATAAAATCGCAAAATCTTTATGTGAAGATTTTTCCTTTGGCTTAGCAGAAACACTATGAATTGGATAATTTAAAAAATTCCAGGAGTAGTTCGCTTCATTTTTTATTAATACGGATTTTTCCATTTCATCGAATGATTATATATATCAATTATTCTAATAAAATTATTTCTTAAAGAAGACCAACAGGATCTGCTGCAACATCATCTGAAATTTTATTATCACCTCCAGGAGGCTTATCCTTCAAAACAATTCTCAAAAGAACTGGAGCAAGGAATGTTGTGCCGATAACCATTAAAAGAATGGCCGCCTCTAAAGAGGGAGTTAAAAGGCCAGCACTGGTACCTAAACCAAGAAAAATCAACCCCACTTCTCCTCTAGGCATCATCCCCAGACCTACAACTAGCCTATTTGTAGGCTTATCACTGGAAAAAACCCATCCAGCAGCAATCTTTCCAATAATTGCCACAACTAATAAAAATCCTGCAACGATAAGTGCAGATCTACTTGCTGGATCCAATGGATTTATTACTGATAAATCCATACCTGCCCCTACTAATACAAAGAAGATAGTCGCAAATAATGAAACCAATGGTAAAACTGATTGTTGAATTGCATGGTTGTTTTTGGAACTACTAAGAATTAATCCAGCTGCAAAAGCACCTAAAGCTGCTTCTAGTCCTATCGCTGTCGCCACAAAACAGCATAAAACTAGTATCACAAAAGATGCTACAACAACTGCTCCAGGAGCTTTCAACCTATCAAGAAGCCAATCAAATCCAGGAGCTGCTGTTCGGCTTAATGCAATAGCAGCAATTACAAATACAACTGCTGCAGCAACTAATTTGACTATTGGAGCGATTTCTAAAGAACCTCCTGCAGCAAGAGCCACAACTACTGCAAGAATAACAATGCCTAAGATATCATCTAAAACTGCTGCACCGATAACAATTTGACCCTCTCTCGTTTTCAAATATCCCAATTCGCCAAACACACTTGCTGTAATACCTATGCTTGTGGCAGTCATAGATGCTCCAGCAAATACTGCAGGAATTAGATCTACCTGGAAAATAAACATTAACCCAAAAGTTCCAAAAGCAAAAGGCAAAATTACTCCTGCCATAGCAACTGTAAAAGCTTGAGCACCAACTGCAACTAATTCTTCTAGTTCACTTTCTAAACCTGTCAAGAAAAGAAGTGCATACAATCCAAGTGTTGCAACTGCTTGAAGAGAAGGAAAACTTTCAAAATAAACGTCAGGAACAGCTTCGGGAGGGATTGATGCTAACGAACTTATTACATTCACTAATCCTTGATTTAATTCTGTATGAGCCGAAGGTGGTATTAGTAAATGGAAGCCAGATGCACCAATAACAACCCCTGCTAAAAGCTCTCCAACAATAGTAGGCAAACTTAATCTGACCAGTACCTCAGCAAGTGCCCTAGCAGCTAAAAATATTAATAGGAATCTTATAACTCCTATTAGAGTCTCCGCTACTTCTAAGTCATGTGTACTAAGTTCAGCGAGCAAATAATACATCTTTTTTGCTTAAAAATTAATAATCCTTATTGGAACATAGTTGATTACATGCCCTCTTTCTTCAATATGTCAAAAAATAAAAAAAATATAAACAAGTGTGGATCTGCAGTTAAAAACAGAATAATTGGTAAATATCGCTATTGTCAGTTATATGGCCAAGGAAATGAACAGTAAAGAACCTTTCGATTTAAGACTTCCAACTCCTGGATGTTACTTAGATTCAGAAAAGGCTGGTATGGATTCAGATGCTGTTTTCAAAGGCATGACATCTCATTTGTTCTTTACCCTTGGCAAACTAGCCACTTCAGCTAGTCCTCATGATCTTTACATGGCGTTGAGTTACGCAGTTAAAGATAGGTTAATGACAAGATATTTAGCTAGTCAAGAATTAATAAGAAAAAAACCTCAAAAGACAGTTGCATATTTATCAGCAGAGTTCTTAATTGGGCCTCAATTAAGTAATAATCTTTTAAATCTTGGAATTACACATGAAGCCGAAAAAGCTCTTAAGAGATTTGGTATTGAATCATTAAATCAGATACTCGAAGTAGAAGAAGAGCCTGGACTTGGGAATGGAGGTCTAGGTAGATTAGCTGCTTGTTATATGGAATCTTTAGCCTCATTACAAGTTCCTGCTGTTGGTTATGGAATAAGATATGAATTTGGTATCTTTAATCAATTAATTAGAGATGGTTGGCAAGTAGAAGTTACTGATAAATGGTTAAAGGGAGGATGGCCTTGGGAATTACCACAGCCTGATGAATCTTGTTTTGTTGGCTTTGGAGGGCGAACAGAGAGTTATAGAGACGACAAAGGTAACTACAGATCCAGATGGATACCTTATGAACATGCCATTGGTGTACCACATGATGTACCAGTACTGGGTTATAGAGTTAATACTTGCGATAGATTAAGACTATGGCGCGCAGATGCTACCGAAAGTTTTGACTTTTATGCCTTTAATATTGGCGATTATTATGGTGCAGTAGAAGAAAAAGTTGCATCTGAAACATTATCTAAAGTCTTATACCCCAATGATGGTACTGATGAAGGGAGGAGATTGAGATTAAAACAACAACATTTCTTTGTAAGTTGTTCACTTCAAGATATGTTGAGAAGTTTAGAAAAAAGATCTATTCCTATTACTGAATTTGCTAAACATTGGACTGTTCAACTTAATGATACCCATCCAGCAATTGCCGTAGCTGAATTAATGCGTTTATTAATTGACCAATACCATATTGATTGGGACACTGCATGGAGCATAACAACTCAATCAGTAGCTTATACGAATCACACACTTTTACCTGAGGCTCTTGAAAAATGGGATCTTCATTTGTTCAATGATCTATTACCTCGTCATCTTGAAATTATATATGAAATCAATTGGAGATTTTTACAGCAACTACGACTTCGCTATCCAGGTGACGATAAAATACTCAGAAAGTTATCTATCATTGATGAAGATGGATCAAAGTCAGTAAGAATGGCTCATTTAGCCACAATTGGTGCTCATCACATCAATGGAGTTGCTGCACTCCATTCAGATCTAATAAAAAGACAACTTTTACCAGAATTTGCAGAGTTATGGCCTGAAAAATTTACAAATGTGACGAATGGAGTTACTCCCAGAAGATGGGTAGCTTTAGCTAATCCTGGGCTAGCAGATTTACTGGAAAAAGAACTTGGGTCTCATTGGATAACAGATATGAAGCTTTTAAGAAATCTAGAAAAGAAACAAAATGACTCTTCTTTCTTAGAGAAGTTAGAAAACACAAAACTATTAGGTAAGAGAAAATTATCCAACTATATTCACTCAAAAACTGGAATTTTAGTTGATCCATCAAGCTTATTTGATGTCCAGGTAAAAAGAATTCATCAATATAAAAGACAGCATTTAAATGCTCTTCAGATAATTGCCCAATATCTAAGAATAAAAAATAATATTAATAAAAATACGGCTCCTAGGACAATAATCTTTGGAGGAAAAGCAGCTCCTGGATACTTTATGGCAAAATTAATGATTAGGTTTATCAACGGTATCGCTGATGTTGTGAACTCTGATCCTGATATGGATGGACTTTTAAGAGTAGTATTTTTGCCCGATTATAATGTCAAATTAGGTGAGATTGTTTATCCTGCAACTGATTTATCAGAACAAATATCAACTGCAGGAAAAGAAGCATCTGGGACAGGAAATATGAAATTTGCCATGAATGGAGCACTGACAATAGGGACTTTAGATGGAGCTAATGTCGAATTAAGAGATTTAGTTAAACCAGAAAATTTCTTTCTTTTTGGAAAAACAGAAAGCGAGATAATGAATTTAAAGAATCAAGGATATTCTCCCAAAACATATATTAAGAATTCAGAAGAATTATCTGAGGTAATACATTTAATTGAAATAGGTCATTTCAGTAACGGTGATAAAGATTTATTCAAACCACTTTTAAATAGTCTTACCGGCAGTGATCCTTTTTTTGTGATGGCTGATTTTGAAGATTATTTAAATAAGCAAGATATTGTTAGTGAAGCATGGAATGATAAAAAGAAATGGAATAAAATGGCTTTATTAAACATTGCGAGATCAGGATATTTCTCTTCAGATAGATCAATAAGAGAATATTGTGACTCTATCTGGAAGGTTTCACCAATGCCAGTGGAAATAACTTGTGATATTGAAGAGGTTTCTAGTTAGAATTTGTCTCTTTATCTGGCTTATCTGAAGCTTGATGAAATAATCTATTCAAAATTAATCTATCTATATTTAGAGGATCTGGGGCAATTTCTCCTGCAACTTCTCTGAATTTTGATTCTATCTGTTCAGAGACCTTAACTTCAAATATTCTCTCCATCAGAGCTTCTATTGAATATAAATATGCATTTATGTTCTCTATTTCAGATAAAGCTTCTGTAATTTGTGAGTGATTTACATGATTATTAATTTCTGAATCTTTATTGTCTGTCTCTAATTCTGTAATCTTCTTTTGTAATTCTTCAGACACCTTTCCACAAAGAGTTCTAAAAGATTGTAAAGAGGCCCAATTCAGTTCTTGTTGTTCTTTTAAAGTAGGAAACTCCCGAATTAGTCGATCATGTTCACGATAAAATCTCTGGCAATCAGAGCATTGACAAGGTTCTTCCGTCAATTTAATAACTTGTTGCTATTAATATAATTACATTAATTAGGCATTAATAGTTGGGTCATTATATAAATCGTCATTTTCATCAGTTGCATCTGGACTATCAGGCAAAGGTATTTCAATACTAGTTACTAAATGAATAACATCTCTCAAACGCATTGAATCAGCAAACCAACCCATGGCTTGTTCAGCATCCCCCCTTTTTTCTGCATCATTCGCTTGGTCTTCATGAGCTTCTGCTAACAAAGCCAACCAACATAGGCATCTTGCTTGAACTATTGATAGATCCAAATCGCCAGGTTGGGACTTTGCAATACGTTCATGTTCTTGCTGTACCAAGAGTTTTAAACGCATGTCATGTAGCTTTGCCATAAAAGCCTTATTACTCTATTTACACGCTAGCTACAGAGTAGCAAGTTTGCACGCATACTAAATATAGTTTAGTAATTTTTTACGGGACTGGAGGGATTTGAACCCACGGCCTACGGTTTAGGAAACCGTTGCTCTATCCTGCTGAGCTACAGCCCCACACACTTTTTTTTTTTAATGATAAGCATTATGCTAAGTGAAGCAGGAGAGGTAATCGCAAAAAAGTTTTATTTTGGAAACGAAATAAAACTTTTTTGAGGAAAGTCCGGGCTCCCATATGGCCAGGCTTGCTGGGTAATTCCCAGTGCGGGAAACCGTGAGGACAGTGCCACAGAAACATACCGCCTAATACTTTTGAAGTATGGCAAGGGTGCAAAGGTGCGGTAAGAGCGCACCAGCAATATCGAGAGGTATTGGCTAGGTAAACCCCAGCTGGGAGCAAGGCTAGGTAGATTAATGCCATTAGATAATCTACTTTAATATGCGCCGCTCGAGGCTGTGAAGTAATTCCAGTCCCAGATAGATGATTACCCATCTTATTTTATAAGGTGAACAGAACCCGGCTTATGCCCTGCTTCCTTTTACAGTCCATTCATTAATATCAATGAAATCAGCAATAGATAATCAAAGAATTTCATCATTAATTTGTTTCTTAAAAAATCTAGATATTAAATCCGAAAGATTCGATAAAGCCATAAGGAACAAAGATGAAGAAATGCTCATTTACGTTAATGAATCATTAACGCATTCATCAGCAGATAAAAATAAAAATCACGAAAAACTGGAATTCTTTGGAGACGCAGTTCTCCGATTAGCAGCATCTGAATTCATAGATCAGAACTATAGCCAGATAGATGTAGGGCAGAGGTCCGAACTGCGTGCACAGATAGTAAGCGATGAATGGTTAACAAAATTAGGTAAAGATATCAATCTAGAAAAAATAATACTTGTTGGTTCGAAAGCTCTAAGAGATGATTATTCTAGAGATACAATAATTGCCGAAACTACGGAAGCTTTAATTGGAGCATTATATAAAAGCTTTAATTCAATTTGGGAAATTAATTTATGGCTTGATAAGTACTGGGTAATTGATTCGCAATTAATTTTAGCATCACCTCATTTATATAACGCCAAGTCCTCCCTACAAGAATGGTGTCAAGAAAAGAAAATCGATCTTCCACAATATAAAATCAAAGAGGTGTCAACGAATCATGGTGACCCCAAAAGATTCTTATGTGAACTTTTCATACTTGAACAATTAGTATCTACATCTTTTGGAAAGTCACATAAAAAAGCAGAAAAAAATGCCGCTTATTTGGCGCTAGAAAAGATGACAAAGGGAGGAAAACATTTTTTAAACCAAATATAAATCACTCAAAGAGAAAGTAACTAGCTTATCCCAATTACCACCTTCAAAAAGCACAGCTGCTTTGTTAGCTGTGACACGTTGAACAAAACCTTTATATCCTTTATAAATAGAGTTATTATCCCTAACACAAACTACAGAACCAGGAAGAATTGGCTTTGCTGGGTTTTTCATAATATCCTTAAAAGATAAGTTAACAATACAATGGTAAACAACAATGAGTGGCTAATTATTGGAGAAATAACATCACCACATGGAATAGATGGTAAATTAAAAGTAAAATCACTTAGTGACTTTCCAGAAAGATTTACTAAACCGGGTCAAAGATGGCTGCAAGTAAACATGGAAGAGCCAATATCCTATGAATTAGTATCAGGGATACAAAAACCAGGCACAAACACTTTTATTATATCCTTAAGAAACATAGACAATAGAAATAAAGCCGAAGGCTTGAGAAAGCATAAATTATTAGTTCAAAGTAACGATATGCCAGATCTCAAACCAGGAGAATTCCATATAAATGAACTTAAAAAATTAAAGGTAAAAGAAATAGTAAATAAAAAGGAGAATATAATAGGTGAAGTCTGCGATCTATTAAATGAAAGAAATAATTTACTGTTGATAAAGCTATACTCAAGCAATAAAAAAGTTCTTGTTCCTTTTGTAGAAGAAATTATTACTTGTATAGATCTTAAAAAAGGTTTTCTAATAATAGATCCCCCAAAGGGATTATTTGATCTCTAAAAAACTTTATTCAACAGTTACACTCTTTGCAAGATTCCTTGGTTGGTCAACATCTAAACCTCTATGAGCTGCAATATGATAACTAAGTAATTGCAGTGGAATAACTGCTAATAATGGTGAAAGCCATTCATCCGCTGTGGGTAAAGGCATCAAATAATCAAAAATTTCAGTGCCTTCACATTTTGGAGCAATTCCTATTAAATAAGAATCCCTTGCCTTGGCCTCTTGCGCATTACTAATAACTTTTTCAAATACCTTTCCTGGAGTTGCTATAGATATGACTGGCACTTTCTTTTCTAACAAAGCTATTGGACCATGCTTCATCTCGCCAGCTGGGTAACCAGCGGCATGAATGTAACTTATTTCTTTTAATTTCAGTGCTCCCTCAAGTGCAATTGGGTAGTTTATCCCTCTTCCAAGAAAAATTACATCTTTTATCTCTGAGAATTCATGGGCAAGTTTCTCAGATATTTCATTATGTTGAATAACGAGATCTTCTAGTAGTGATGGCAAGTTTTCAAGGCTAGAAATTAATTTATTAATTTCATTATCAGTTTTACTTTGCTTGATTTGAGCAAAAGTAATTGCCAACCCATAAAAAGACAATAATTGACCAAAAAATGTCTTAGTAGCAGCCACTCCAATCTCTATACCCGCTGAAATATCAATAATGTTTGGAATTTGTCTACCTATTGAACTATCAAGTCTATTTGTAATGGCAATTAAATTTGGCTTACACAATTTATTTTCTAATGATTCCCTTCTCTTAATCTCCATACTTAATGCTGCAAGAGTATCAGCTGTTTCACCAGACTGAGTAACACCAATAGTTAAGGTATTTGGAAGTACAGGTGGAGGTGAATATCGAAATTCACTCGCATAAAAAACATCTGTAGGTACACCAGAAAATTGTTCTAATAAATAACTCCCAACCATGGAAGCATGCCTACTTGTTCCACATGCAAGTATTTGAATTCTTTCTATATCCTCAAGGAAATTTGTATCAAAACTGTAATTTACTCTAATATTATTTGAATCATTATTTCTAGTCAAATATTTTTCTATCCAGTTCTTAGTAAGACTAGGTTGCTCATAAATCTCTTTATGCATATAGTGTCTAAAATTCATCTTATCAACGACTTGTTCAGAACATTTTAAAGAAGTAGGATTTCGGTATTGTCTCTCATTATTCGAATCATAGAGTTCAATACCAAGTGGTGTTAATAAACCAATCTCTTCATCTTCCATAGGTAAAATAGTTTGAGTCAGATTAGCAATTGCTGGAGTGTCACTGGCACAAATAAATTCTCCTTCTCCTAGTCCAATGATTAACGGTGCTTGTCGTCTTGCTACTACTAGAGAATCTGGAGCATCCGCCCACAATACGGCAAGGGCATACGTTCCCTCTAGGTCTGCAATTACATTCCTCACGGCTACTAAAAGTGTAGAACCATTATCTTCAAGGTTAAGCTTCTTTAAATTATTCAACTCTTTTTTTATGAGATGAGGGATAACTTCAGTATCCGTATCAGACTGAAAAGATACCCCTTCTTGTTCTAATTTATTTCTTAAATCTAAAAAGTTTTCAATTATCCCGTTTTGAACAACTGCTACTTTGCCGGTACTATCCAAATGAGGATGTGCGTTTTTTACTTCAGGTTTCCCATGAGTAGCCCATCTAGTATGACCAATTCCAACAGTCCCTATGATTTCTTGTTGACTTAAATTATTTTTTAATTTAATTAATTTACCCTCAGATTTGTTACAAATTAAATTATTTTCTTCAGGATTTACGATTGCAATTCCAGCTGAATCATAACCCCTATATTCGAGTTTCTCTAACCCATTTATAAGAAGAGGCAGAGCATTTCTATAACCTGTAACAGCAACTATTCCACACATATTTTTCTATTTTTTCCTAAGTTAATAGAAAAATTGAAATATAATTCTAAACGTGGACTCTAATAAAACTGCCCTATATCAATTAATAAGCCAGTCCCATACTTCTTGAAGTTTCATCACCGAGATAAACTCTTATACTCAAAAAGTCAGTTGGACAAGCTGTTTCACATCTTTTACATCCTACACAATCTTCTGTTCTTGGTGAAGATGCAATCTGGCCGGCTTTACAGCCATCCCATGGAACCATTTCTAGAACATCTAGTGGACATGCTCTTACACATTGAGTGCAACCAATGCATGTGTCGTAAATTTTTACTGCGTGTGACATTAAAAAATTGTCTTTGAGAACCTCGTTATATAATACTATTGTCTTACAAAGAAATTAAAAAAATTAAGATATGCTTCACTCTTGTTAACTCTAGGGCATAAAATCTTATAGATAATTAGTAATTTTCATAACTATGTCACAAGAAGAAACCTTCCAAAAAGTCCGCTCAATAGTTTCAGAGCAATTGAGCGTCGAGTCTGAAGAAGTAAAAACTGACTCAAACTTCCAGAATGATTTAGGTGCAGATTCTCTGGATACTGTTGAATTAGTAATGGCTCTTGAAGAGGCATTCGATATTGAAATACCTGATGAAGCTGCTGAAGGTATTACAACAGTAGGAGATGCTGTAAAATTTATCGAAGAAAAAAAAGGTTAGTTAAGTGATGGCAAATTTCCATCGAGTTGTTATTACAGGAATTGGAGCTGTAACTCCAATCGGTAATAATGTTGATGAATATTTAATCGGCCTTCAAAAAGGATCTAATGGTGTATCAGGGATCACTCTCTTTAACCCTGAACAACATCCTTGCAAATTTGCTGCAGAAGTTAAAAATCTTCATCCAGAAGAATTTATCGAACCAAAAGAATCAAAAAGATGGGATAGATTTTCTCAGCTTGGCGTTATAGCAGCAAAACAGGCATTTAAAGATTCCGGAATAGAGATCACTGAAAAAAATGCATCAAGAATTGGTGTAATTATTGGCTCCGGGGTAGGAGGCTTGTTAACTATGGAAAGTCAAGCTCAAACTTTAAATCTAAAGGGACCTAAACGAGTAAGTCCCTTTACCGTACCAATGATGATCCCCAATATGGCTACTGGCCTAGCGGCGATTGCATTAGGTGCAAAAGGGCCAAGTTCATCGGTATCAACAGCTTGTGCAGCAGGGTCAAATGCCATTGGAGATGCATTCAGATTGTTACAATTAGGCAAAGCAGATGCAATGGTTTGTGGAGGTGCAGAAGCGAGCATAACTCCTCTGGGAGTAGCCGGTTTTGCAAGTGCCAAGGCCCTTTCCTTTCGAAATGACAGTCCCTCAACAGCCAGCAGGCCTTTTGATGCCGAAAGAGATGGATTTGTAATTGGAGAAGGATCAGGAATTTTAGTTTTAGAAACTCTTGAAAGTGCTAAGCAAAGAGACGCACGAATCTATGCTGAAATTATTGGATATGGATCGACATGCGATGCTCATCACATAACTTCACCAGCACCTGGGGGCAAAGGTGGAGCTGAGGCAATTAAGCTCGCCATAGAGGATGCATCATTGAGTCTCAATGAAATTGATTACATAAACGCCCATGGTACAAGTACATCGGCAAATGACAGTAATGAAACTGCTGCAATAAAGTCAATTTTTAAAGACAGATCTTACCTCATTCCTGTAAGCTCAACTAAGTCGATGACTGGTCATCTTCTGGGAGGTTCTGGAGGTATAGAAGCTGTGGCTTGTATACTATCTTTGACACATAATTTCCTTCCACCTACAATCAACTACGTCAATCCTGATCCTGAATGTGATCTTGATTATGTACCAAATACTGCTAGAGACACTCAAATCAAAGTAGCTCTATCAAACTCCTTCGGCTTTGGGGGTCATAATGTTTGTTTAGCATTTAGCAAACTTTTATAATGACACTCAATTCTAAATATCCAACCTATCTTTTTTAATACAATGGTCGCTGCAACCGTTTCTTTGGAATCACTCTGTGTAAATAGTATAAGAATGTTAGCTGTAGATGCCGTCAATAAATCTAACAGTGGACATCCAGGCCTTCCTATGGGATGTGCACCCATGGGTTATGCATTATGGCAAAATATACTCAACCATAATCCTAGCAACCCAAAATGGTTCAACAGAGATAGATTTGTATTATCTGCTGGCCATGGATGCATGTTGTTATATTCATTGCTGCATTTAACTGGTTATAAATCAGTTTCTATTGAAGACATTAAAGAATTTCGTCAATGGGGATCAAAGACACCAGGCCATCCTGAAACTTTTGAAACTGAAGGGGTAGAAGTTACCGCTGGTCCCCTTGGAGCAGGAATTTCTAATGCTGTCGGGTTAGCAATAGCAGAGTCTCATTTAGCAGCTAAATTTAATAAACCAAGCCATGAAATAGTTGATCATTATACATATGTAATTATGGGTGATGGTTGCAATCAAGAGGGGATAGCTTCTGAAGCCTGTTCACTTGCAGGACATCTAAAACTAGGAAAATTAATTGCACTTTATGATGACAATCAAATTACAATTGATGGAAGAACAGATGTTTCCTTTACTGAAGATGTTTTAAAAAGATATGAAGCTTATGGATGGCACATACAACATGTTGCAGATGGTAATCATGATGTGAATGGGATTACCAAAGCAATTGAAAATGCAAAATCCGTAAAAGACAAACCATCAATAATAAAAATTTCTACAACAATAGGTTATGGTTCTCCCAATAAGTCTGATACCGCAGGTATTCACGGAGCTGCAGTAGGAGAAGAAGAAGCTAAGTTAACAAGAGAGTTTTTAAATTGGGAATATCCGCCATTTGAAATACCAAATGAAGTATATGGTCAATTTAGAAAAGCTATTACGAAAGGTGAAGAATCTGAGAAAAAGTGGAATTTAAAATTTGAAGAATATCGAAGAGCATATCCTGCTGAAGGCGAAGAATTTAAAAGAATGATGGAAGGTGAATTACCAAAGAACTGGTCCTCAGATCTTCCTACATATACTCCAAATGATAATGGTTTAGCAACGAGAAAACATTCTCAAATATGCCTAGGTGCTCTTGGACCTAATTTACCTGAATTAATTGGAGGATCTGCTGATTTAACTCACTCTAATTACACAGATATAAAAGGAGAAAGTGGATCATTTCAAGCACATTCCCCAGAAAAAAGGTACTTGCATTTTGGAGTAAGAGAACATGCTATGGCTGCGATATTAAATGGGATTGCTTATCACGATAGCGGGCTAATCCCATATGGAGGAACTTTTCTCGTTTTTGCAGATTATATGAGGGGTTCTATGAGACTATCAGCTCTAAGCGAGCTAGGTGTCATTTATGTATTAACTCATGATTCAATTGGTGTAGGAGAAGACGGTCCAACTCATCAACCTATTGAAACTATTCCTTCTCTTCGCGCAATGCCAAATATGCTCGTTTTTCGACCTGGAGATGGAAATGAGACAAGCGGAGCTTATAAGCTTGCTATTGAAAATCGGAAAAGACCTTCTGCACTTTGTTTAAGTAGGCAAGGAATGCCCAATCAAGAGAATACTTCCATTGAAAAAGTTGCATTAGGTGGTTATATAGTTTCAGATTGCGAAGGTACTCCTGATTTAATATTTATTGGTACAGGCAGTGAACTAAATCTCTGCATTGAAGCTAGTAAAGAAATCTCAAAATTAGGCAAGAAAACTAGAGTAATCTCTATGCCCTGCGTAGAACTTTTTGAGGAGCAAGATGAATCATACAGAGAAAGTATTTTACCTAGTACAGTCCGAAAAAGAGTTGTAGTTGAGGCTGCACATTCATTTGGATGGCACAAATATATTGGCCTTGATGGGATTTGTATTACTATGGACAGATTTGGAGCTTCTGCCCCTGGAGGCAAATGTATGACTAATTTTGGATTTACAGTTGAAAATGTAGTTAAAAGAACAAAAGAAATATTATAAAATTCTTTCTTAAGCCTATACTGAACTATTACACTCTTTGAGTTTATTCTGAAGTTCATCGAGTGATTTATCAGAAATTTTAGAATTCATTGGACAGTGCTTTGGTCCACACATCGAACAAAATTCTGCTTTCTTGAATATTTCATCGGGTAATGTTTCATCATGATATTGTTTTGCCCTTTCAGGATCAAGAGAAAGTTCAAATTGCTTATTCCAGTCAAAATTATATCTTGCATGACTCAATTCATCATCTCGATCTCTAGCGCCAGCTCTATGCCTGGCGATATCTGCGGCATGAGCTGCTATTTTGTAGGCTATTAGACCTTCTCTCACATCATTAGCATTAGGCAATCCCAAATGCTCTTTAGGTGTGACATAACACAACATTGATGTACCATACCAACCTGCCATCGCAGCTCCAATAGCACTTGAGATATGATCATATCCAGGAGATATATCTGTAACTAGAGGTCCTAAAACATAAAATGGAGCTTCTGCACATTCTTCCATTTGTTTTCTAACATTAAACTCAATTTGGTCCATTGGAACATGACCAGGTCCCTCCACCATAACCTGAACATTATGTGACCATGCTTTTTTAGTAAGTTCTCCCAATGTCTTTAACTCTGCTAGTTGCGCTTCGTCTGAGGCATCATGTAAGCAGCCAGGTCGCAATGAATCTCCTAAAGAAAATGTACAATCATACTTTTTAAAGATTTCGCAAATATCATCAAATCTTGTGTAAAGCGGGTTTTGCTTAAAATGATGCAACATCCATTGGGCAAGTATGCCTCCCCCTCGACTCACTATTCCTGTTATTCTTCCTTTTACTTTTGGTAAATGTTCAATCAACAAACCAGCATGAATAGTCTGATAATCAACTCCTTGTTGGCATTGCTTTTCAATAATATGTAAAAAATCATCTTCGGTTAATCTATCTATTGAACCATGAACACTTTCAAGTGCCTGATAAACAGGAACAGTACCTATTGGTACTGGAGAAGCTTGAATTATTGCTGTTCTAACTTCATCCAAATTCACTCCGCCTGTGGATAAATCCATCACAGTATCAGCTCCATATTTTACTGCTAAATTAAGTTTTTCTACCTCCTCATTAATATTGCTTGCATTAGGAGACGCACCAATATTTGCATTTACCTTACATTTAGAAGCGATACCAATACACATTGGTTCTAAATTCCGATGATTGATATTTGCAGGAATTATCAATCTACCCCTGGCAACCTCCTCCATTATCAATGAAGATGGTAGATTTTCCCTTTTAGCAACAAAATCCATCTCTTCAGTAATATGTCCGTTTCTTGCAAAATTCATTTGCGTAATATTTTTCTGACCCAAACGAGGTTTTATCCAAGAAGTTCTCATAACTGAAAATTTTAATAATTTATTTTTACTAGAGTTAAATTAAAACCTGCCTTCCTAAATCAGAGTTAACTGAATCAGGTGAAAGATTATGTTCTCATAGAGAATTTTTAACTTAATACCCAAAGTAATAACTAAAAAATAGCTCTTTTTAAAAGTTAAGTCATCAAAATTATTAATAAAATCAATAAAAAAAGATTTTATTTATCTTTTTGAATGGATTGAATCTTTTTTAAAATTGATTGTCTTGAATTTCTTCTCTTAAGATCTCTGCTAATTATTGAATATAAACCAATTGAACCAATAGGTAAATAGAAGATTTTTTTTCTTTCACTTTCAAATGAAGCCCCCAATATTGCAATAATCAACATCAAAGGAGCTACTAAACTATATTGATTTATGATGCGTAATTTCATTTGTATATATTAGTTAATCAACTACCTAATTTTATAATAGTTTGAGTAATTAATTTAACAGCCAATTTTATCGCTCCTTCATCTGGATTAAACTCAGCAGTATGTAATGGGGCGCATCCCCTTTTATTAGCTACACCTAATCTAAACATTGCACCAGGAACATAATTTAAAAATTCAGCGAAATCTTCAGCACCCATAGAGGGTTTCTGTAATTCCACAATGTTTTCATAACCAAATAATTCAATTGCACTATCTCTTATAGCTTTATTCACTTCAAGATCATTATTAACTGGAGGTGTAATTGGTCTAAATTTGACTATTGCTTCAGCACCACAACTTGTCGCTATTTCTGATATTGTTTTTTTTAACCATTCTCCCAGAAAATCGAAGGTAGTTAAATCTGTACATCTAGCAGTTCCTAAAATATTAACTTTTTCAGAAATTATATTATAAGCCTTACCTCCGTTAATCTTTCCAAATGTAATGACCACTGGATTTAAAGAATCTAATTTTCGTGTTATGGATTCTTGCACGCCTGAAATTACTTTTGCCGCAACCCAAATCGCATCAACTCCCTGATGTGGTCTTGCTCCATGGCCTGATTTACCAATAATTTCTACAGAGATTTCTGCAGCTGCTGCTGTCATACCTCCTTCTTTAATACCTATTTTTCCTAATGGTAAATCAGGATATACATGGACACCAATAATCTGATTTAATCCTTGTGTCACTCCATCATCAATCATCCATTTAGCACCAGACGCGATTTCTTCAGCAGGTTGAAAAATAATTCTTGTACCAATATTTAAATTTAAAGTCTTGATTAATTTAGCCACACCTAAACCTATGCAAGTATGAATATCGTGCCCACAAGCATGCATTATTCCATCAATTTTAGAAGAAAAAGTTAAATTTGTTTTTTCATCAATTGGCAATGCATCCATATCTACTCTTAATCCTATAAAACCATTCTGACTTGGACCAAATTCTGCAGTAACTCCTGTTCTACCAATAGATTCTGAAACAGTCCAACCAATTTCTTTCAAATAACCTGCTATTAAAACTGCTGTTTGATGTTCTAAACCACTCAGTTCAGGATGGGAATGTATATGTCTTCTTAATTCAAGAATTTCCTCTATGAAAGAGTCAATTTTTTCATCAAAGATTAAATGCTGCATTATTTATTTTAAAGAAAGAAATTTCATTAGGTCACTTGTAGGGCTGGGAGGCCATCTTCTAATATTTAAAAGCCAATCCTCTTGAGAATACCTGGCATCCAATTCTATAGCAGCGATCCAATTACTTTCAGCTTCGCCAGATTTACCTTTTGACCATTGCAAAGCAGTTAGAGCAGCCCTCGCATCTGCAAACGTTGGATATTTTCTAATTAATTTCCTCAATTCATCTTCAGCATTGTCTAAATTTCCTAATTGATAATCAGCCAAAGCTAAGCTAGATCGTGCAATTGGAAATGCTGTATTATTTTCGGAAGCCCTATTGAATAATTCTTTTGCTTCTTCCCAATTAGATAAGGATCCTTCTACATTAGCCAGGTTATATAAAGCTGAAAAGTTCTCATGATCTTTTGAAATAACATATGAGTAGTCAGTTCTTGCCTCTTCCCATAGACTAAGTGCTTCAAATGCTATTCCTCTATTAATATATGGATCTAATTCATCAGGATTTATCTTGATAGAAAAGTTTTGATCTTCTATTGAACCTCTAGGATCACCTAAAATCAGTCTAACGTTACCTCTGTTACTTAAAGCTGCAGGGTCATTAGGATAAATCTCCAAATATCTATTCCATTTCTCGATAGCAATAATAAATTCACCTTTTGAACTCATATCCAAAGCTTCTCTGAAGAATTCTTCTCTATTTTCCAAAGAATATATTGGTAATATATTCAAGCAATAAACTATCACAAAAGATATAAAGTAAATTTTTTTCAAACTTATAAATTTAAATATCTTTTTGCAATTCATTGCAGTATTGCTCTCCTAGTGAAGAAAGTTTCCTTCCCCTGGGCGTTCTGACAATAAATCCCAGTTGAAGTAAATATGGTTCTACAACAAATTCTAACATTGATGAATCTTCTCCTAAAGCTGCTGCAATAGCATCCAATCCAATTGGACCACTATTATTTTCAAATAAAAAATTTATAAACCTTCTGTCGGTTTGATCCAAACCTTTGTTATCTATTCTTTGATAATTCAATGCAGATTTGACTACATCTTTAGAGATAGTATTGCTATTTTTCATTACTTGGGCAAAATCTCTTGATCTTTTTAATAGTCGAAGTGCAATTCTTGGGGTACCTCTTGAACTATTTGCCAAAATAGAGTTTGCTTCTTTTTCTATTTTTAAGCCTAAACAATTTGCGTAATATGAAATAATTGATTCCAAATCAGTAACCGAATATAATTCAATCTTTTGACAAATACCAAATCTATCTCTCATCGGATTACTAATAGAAGCGAGTTTGGTTGTAGCCCCGATTAATGTAAATTTTTTAATATTGATACTTCTCAACCTAGTACCTCTATTCGCTCCAACAGTTAAATCCAATTTAAAGTCTTCCATAGCAGAATACAAAATTTCTTGCGTTAAATTATTTAATCTATGGATTTCATCGATAAACAGAATTTCATTAGATTTTAAACCCAAAAGTAATCCAACTATGTCTCGAGGCCTTTCTATCAGTGATGCATTAGTGACCTTGCATGTAGTCTTCATTTCATTAGCGATTAGTAGAGCCAAAGTTGTCTTACCTAAACCAGGCTGACCATACAAAAGAATATGCTCAAGACATTCTTCCCTATAAAGTGATGCATCTATAGCTAATCTTATTGATTGCTTTAATTCCTCATGACCAATAAATTCTGTTAGAGTTTCTGGACGGTTAAATCTACCCTTTTTATTTTCTGTATCTTCTGGAAGAATTTCCGATCCTACAATTCTAAGCCCTTTTTTAGGGCGAGAAGAATCAGATTCATTTAAACTTGAGGATATAATTGCCATAATGCAACATTAATAGTATTTCTCCATAGGAGAAACTTTCTTTAAAAAGAAAATGCAAAAAAAATCATCCAGTAATATTCAAATCAAGATGCTTGCACAAAATAAATATGCAAGATTTCAATATGAAATAATGGATACAATTGAAGCAGGTATTGAGCTTTTAGGCACTGAAGTTAAGTCAATTAGAAATGGAAAAGTAAACCTTAGAGATGGTTATTGCTCATTTAACAATTATGAAATCTTACTGAAGAATGTTCACATTTCACCACATACAAATGTAGGAGCCTTCTTTAATCACGAACCTTTACGAGAGAGAAGATTACTAATCCACAAGAAAGAGATTATCAAACTAAAGTCTAGAATTGAAAAAAAAGGACTGACTATAGTTCCTCTATCAATTTATCTTAAAGGATCTTGGATAAAACTAAAAATAGGTGTCGGGAAAGGTAAAAGATTACACGATAAGCGTCAAACAGAGAAAAAGAATGACATAAATAAAGAAATACGCTCTGCTCTTGTTAGATAACCATCCAAAAATATTAATCTACCAAGCTCACATCTTCGGGTGGAGGAGAGGGGTCTGGATCGGCAATTAACATATGTTGCAAAACTATCTCAGGTCTCTCGCTATCTCTCCATCGAATTTTATAGGCAGGCATTTTAGTACCCCTACTAGTAGTTTGCTCGACAGGTTCCATGACCCACCCCCTTCTTGATCGGCCTTGAGGATTTCTTTTAACAATTGCATCTGTGTGCTTGAAGCGGAAGCCAACACGTTCACCACTCATTTAAAAAATTCCGTATTGGGTTATTTACTATTTTACTTCATTCAAGGTAATATTTTAAGATTTATTCAAAGTAAATTCTGGTTTCAATAAAGGGAATGGAATAACGTCTCTAATTGATCCGCTATCAGTAATTAACATAATTAATCTATCAATTCCGATTCCCAATCCTCCAGTCGGAGGCATTCCTATCTCTAATGCCGTCAAGAAATCCTCATCAACACAATGAGCTTCAAGGTCACCAGCATCTCTAAGGGATTGCTGCAACTCTAATCTCTCCCTTTGATCAATAGGGTCTATCAATTCACTAAAAGCGTTTGCAATTTCACGTCCAGCTATGAACAATTCAAAACGCTGAACAAAATTCTTATCTATTGGGTTTCGCCTTGCCAAAGGAGATACTTCAACTGGATAATCTATGACGAAAGTTGGCTGTATCAGCTGGGATTCAACTTTTTGTTCAAAAACTTCATTCAACAATTTACCAAAAGAATCAATTGAAGGTGGCACTTCAATATCATTTGATTCAGCCATAGATTTAGCATAAATCAAATCTCCATTAAAAGAATCAAAATCTATACCAGTATATTTTTTAACTACATTTTTCATTGTAATTCTTTGCCAAGGCTTAGAAAAATGAATATTTTGTCCTTGATATTGAATATCTAAAGTTTTACAAATACTTAAAAGAATATCATTAATCAATTCTTCAGTTAAGTTCATCATATCAATATGATTTGAGTAAGCTTTATAAATTTCAACAGAAGTAAATTCTGGATTATGTTTTGTGCTAATACCTTCGTTACGAAAAATTCTTCCTAATTCATAAACTCTTTCAAAACCACCAACCACCATTCTTTTAAGATGTAATTCAGTAGCAATCCGTAAGTAAAGCGGAATGTCTAAAGTATTATGGTGAGTTATAAATGGTCTAGCTTCGGCACCACCTGCATCTGATTGGAGAATTGGTGTCTCTATTTCTAGAAACTTCCTATCGTCCAACCATCTTCTTATAAAACTTATACAAGCAGCTCTGATTTTAAACACATTTTTTGATTGCGGATTAACTATTAAATCAAGATATCTTTGCCTATATCTCTTTTCTATATCAGTTAAACCATGCCATTTATCAGGTAAAGGTTGTAATGATTTAGATAGCATCTCCCAGCTTATAACCTTAATAGATAATTCTCCTTTATTAGTTTTCTTTATAGTCCCACTAACTCCTATCCAATCTCCAATATCTACCAACTCTTTTAAATCCACAAAAGAAAGAAATTTGTCAGAAGGCTGGTGATTATCAATCATTAACTTATCTAAATACAGTTGAATTAATCCTTCCTGATCACAAATACTAAAAAAAGCGATCTTACCCATTATTCTCTTAGCTAGGACTCTTCCTGCAATTGAAACATGAAAATCACATTCTTCTCCATTATCCAAATAACTATATTTTTCAAGTAAAAACTTTGATGTATGAGTTACTTTAAAACTCTCATTATAGGGTTCAAATCCCTTATCGATTAATGCTTTAGCCTTATTTAATCGAGCTTCTCTAAATTCAGACAAAATTAAAAAAATCAGTGGTTTTATTTAATTAAGTTATCAGAATAAGTCTCAACTTGCCAAAGAAGTTGCGGTTTCGCCAACCCTTTGAGAAGCATACCCAATTCCCCTAACAGTAAGAATCAATTCGGGATTTCTTGGGTCAGGTTCTAATTTACCTCTCAATCTTGCGACATAGACATCAACAACTCTTAAGTCAGCAGCTCTACGAGGAGGATAGCCCCACAGCTGCTCTAGTATTTCTGCTCTAGGAACAACTTTGCCTGGCTCATCAAATAAAAGCTCAAGAAGGCTAAATTCAGTATAAGTGAGACTAATTCTATCTCCTGCTCTAGAAACCTGTCTTCTGTTTGTATCCACCACTAAATTACCAAACTTCATTACCCCTTTACCAGAAGGCACTTCCTTTGTCTCAGCAACAGTAATGGTTGGACCCATTCGTCTTAAAATTGTTGCAATGCGGGCTTCCAATTCTTTAGGGCTAAATGGTTTAGATAAGTAATCATCAGCACCAAGATCGAGACCAGCAACTCTCTCTGAAATAGCTTCTAAAGCTGTTAGAAATATTATTGGCACAACTGATTCAGCTCTAATTCTTCTACAAACTGCAAATCCATCCATTTTTGGAAGCATAACGTCAAGAACTATCAAATCAGGAGATTCCTTATGAAAAACCTCTATAGCTTCTTCACCGTTGGTCGCAGAAAAAACATCATAACCTGCTAATTGAAGTCTTGTAACTAAAACTTTTAATACAGCTGGTTCATCATCAACTACTAAAATACTTGCTTTTGACATCGATAAAAAAAGATTACTTGATTAAAACAAGGCAAATTTGTCTTGAATGTTTACTTGTTTATTAATCTAACAAGTAAAAATATAACATTAAGAACCCTCAAAGATATATTTTTCATATCTACAAATTTTTTTTATTATTCAAAAACATCAGCAAATTCTGATTTTTCTCCACTAAGTTGATGTTGGGTTTCTAAATTTATTCACCTCTAATTTTCTGTTATCAAATAGTAAGAACAGCCAAGAACAAAATATTGGGGCTAATATACCAGTTAAAAAGACTTGAGAAAAGATATTCTTTATTGCAAATGAAAATAAATAAAAACTTTTAAGATTTGAACTGAATAAAATAATTTGAGAAAAATAAACTAATCCGCAAATTAATGTACCCATAGATGTTAATAGTCCAAATTTAAATTTATTGATCGAATCCCTAGATACACTTAATCTCCCAAACCAAATTCCACAAATTACTAAACCTGGAATTTGAGAGTGATAATCATTATTTAATGCATCTAAAACCAAACCTAAAAAAATTCCCGAAAAAAGTCCATTCATAGGGCCATAAATAATAGCCCAAGGCAATAACCAAAATAATGGCCAATAGGGTTGCACTCCCATTAATGATAAAAATTGGGGGTTCCAGAAAATCATTATTGGAATTATCAAAAAAGATAATACCGAAAAGTTCAGTTTCGAACGTAATCTCATTAAATTCTCATTTTTAAGATTTGTACCCAGTCAATAGCATGCGGGTTAGCTAACAACTTTACAGATGCAATTACTGAGGGACTGGATTCTTTATCAATTGTTTCAATAATGCCTATAGGCAAATTCGCAGGTAGCAAAGTACTGGCTGGTGAAGAGAATACAAAATCACCTACTTTTACATCAATTTCCTTGAGATAAAATGTCAAGAGTGGAGAATCATTACCTTGTCCAATTAATAATCCATGAATATTCTCTCTCTGAGTCCATACTCCTAACTTACTATCAGTAGATGTGATTAATTTAACCGAGGATGTTAAAAAAGAAATATTATCTATCACTCCTAACAATCCTCCAGGCCCTACAACAACATCGCCAATTTCAACTCCATCTCTTGAACCTTTGTTTAAAATTAATATTCTCCACCAGCTGCCTGTTTGTCTGGAGATTACAGAAGCATTGATTTTATCCTCCTGAGATACTCGTTGGAGAGATAAAAGTTCTCTAAGCCTTTGATTATCCTTTTCTAATTGACTAAGTGTTGCAAATAGTTCTTGCTCATAACTTTTTAATAAAATCTCCTTTTGAGATTGACCTGGCCAAAAAGGTGTTGATAAAAAATAATAAATATCTCTGTAAAAAGAACCTTTTGAGATTCGAACGAGGATAAGAAAAATTGAAAAAGATAATAATATCCATAATTTTTTTTTATTCCACCAACGTTCAGAATATATTCGTCTTTTACCGAGCATAAACTAGTCTCTCACAGCATTTCTTGCAAAATCTGGTGTATCAACAACTCTTTTTAATTTTTTAAAATCATCTAACACTTCTCCACAGCCGTTTACAACACAAAATAAGGGATCCTCAGCAATATGTGTGAATATACCTGTCTCGTGGCTAAGTAAATCGCTTATGCCTCGAACTAGTGCTCCACCACCAGCAAGCATAATTCCTCGATCAACAATATCAGCAGCAAGTTCTGGTGGAGTTCTTTCAAGAGTTCTTTTGACTGCATCAACAATTTTGTTTAAGGGGTCAGCCATAGCCTCTCTTATTTCTCCAGAGCTCAAATTAATACAACGTGGTAATCCTGACAATAAATGTAAGCCCCTTACTTCCATAGTTGTTTGATCAAATTCATCATTTGGGAAAGCTGATCCAATTTTTATTTTTATTTCTTCTGCAGTTCTTTCTCCAACTGCTAAATTGTGAATTTTCTTGAGATACATAGTGATGGAATCATTAATTTCATCCCCTGCCACCCTGACTGATTCGCTTAATACTGTTCCTCCTAAACTTAGAACTGCAACTTCTGTTGTTCCGCCTCCAATATCAACAATCATTGTCCCAATTGGCTCCGTAACAGGAAGTGACGCTCCTATTGCAGCAGCAACAGGTTCATCTATCAAATAAACTTCTCTTGCTCCAGCTAAGCCTGCTTCACGTACAGCTCTTCGTTCAACACTTGTTACCCCACTAGGTATTCCTATGATTAATCTAGGTGCGAGGATTCCTCTGCCTTCATTAGACTTTTGTATGAACATTTTTAACATTTGTTCAGCAGCATCAAAATCTGCTATCACTCCATCTTTCAGAGGTCTGACTGCTCGAATATTACCTGGTGTCCTACCAAGCATTAATTTTGCATCTTGACCAACAGCTAAAGGGACTCCCTCTTCAAGGTCCATTGCTACAACAGATGGTTCTTGAAGAACAACTCCCTTCCCAGAAACATGGATAAGCGTGTTAGCAGTACCCAAATCAATTCCGATATCACGGGAAAATTTTAATCGATTGAAGAAAAACACAATAATTCTACAGTTTTCCAAATAATAGATGTTTTTTGAGACTTGCTAGCAAAAATTCTTATTTAGTCATGAATAGCTAGCAAAACATCAAGCAAAAACGATAAAAATGTGTATTATAAAAAAAAATTACTTATGGAAATTAACACAATTAATTTAGTAGGACGAGCAGGAAGGGAACCTGATGTCAGATATTTTGAGTCAGGTAGTATTGTTGCTAACTTTACTATGGCAGTAAACAGAAGAAGTAGAGATGAAGAACCTGACTGGTTTAACCTAGAAATCTGGGGTAAACAAGCTCAAATCGCAGCTGATTATGTAAGAAAAGGTTCTTTGATTGGAATTACTGGTAGCTTTAAAGTTGATACTTGGAAAGATAAAAGTTCAGGGGAAGACAGATACAAACCAGTTATTAGAGTAGATAGATTAAACTTACTGGGCTCAAAAAAGGACTCAGACAATAATTTCTCTAACACTAACAACTCCAACGAAATACCTTTCTAATTAATTTTTCTTTTTAATATTGTTCATTAATTTTACAAAAAGAAATAATGCACAAAGTATTAAAAAAGGTTTGAAGAAAATCTCAAATTTATCTAAATATATAACTATTTCCTGGTAATTCTCTCCGAATAAGTAGCCTGCAAAAGTCAATAAAAATACCCATATAAGACTGCCTAAACTGGTCCAAACAAAGAATTTACCAAATGGCATTAATTCAATACCGGCTGGTATTGAAATTAGAGTCCTTATACCAGGTACTAACCTTCCCCAAAAAACCAGTGATGTGCCATATTTATCAAACCAAAAACTACTTTTTTCTATATCCCTTTTATTAATCCCCAGGAATCTGCCTTTTTTTTGAATAAAATGTGAAATTTTTTTTTGATTCAATAATTTACCAAGATAGTACCAAGGTATTGCCCCTGCTACTGTACCTAAAAGACCAGCAAAGGTAACAACAACAAAATTTAAATTTCCCTGATAAACAAAAAACCCCCCAAGAGGCATAATAATTTCAGAAGGTATTGGTGGAATAATGTTTTCCAAAAACATTGCAAAACATATTAAAAGATAAGCAAGATTGGTATTTTCCTCGACAGCATTGGAAATTAATTCAGGTATGGAGTTAAAAGTAATTATTAACAAAAGGCTAAAGTTTAGTATCTATATAATTCTGATTTGTAAGGTCCTTCAACAGGTACATTGATGTATTTAGCCTGCTCTTTAGTTAATAAAGTCAGCTTTGCACCAATTTTATCAAGATGCAATCTAGCTACCATCTCATCTAAATGCTTAGGCAGAACATAAACTTCGTTGAGGTAACCAGCACCTTTACTAAAAAGTTCGATTTGGGCTAAGACTTGATTTGTAAAAGAATTACTCATTACAAAACTTGGATGACCAGTCGCACAACCTAAGTTAACTAATCTTCCTTCCGCTAAAAGAATTATTTTATTCCCATTTGAAAGAGTAATATGATCTACTTGCGGTTTAATATTATCCCATTGGTATTGTTTTAAAGATGCAACATCTATTTCATTATCAAAATGTCCGATATTACATACGATTGCCTCGTCTTTCATTTTTAAAAGATGATCATGCTTAATAACTCTAAAGTTACCTGTAGCAGTTACAAAAATATCAATATCTCGAACTACATCATCTAGTGTTACTACACTAAAACCTTCCATAGCTGCCTGTAAAGCACAGATAGGATCTACTTCTGCAATTTTTACAATAGCTCCTAAACCTCTAAGAGATTGGGCGGAGCCTTTACCTACATCGCCAAAACCTATTACTAAAGCAACTTTTCCAGCAATCATAACGTCTGTTGCGCGCTTGATACTATCAACTAAAGATTCTCTACATCCATAAAGATTATCAAACTTACTTTTGGTTACCGAATCATTAACATTTATTGCAGGGAATGGTAATTCACCGTCTTTTTGTAATTGGTATAATCGAGCAACACCGGTTGTGGTTTCTTCAGTTACTCCTTTAATACTAGTTTTAATATCTGAATAAAACGTAGAATTTGTGTTTAATTTATTTTTAATAGAATTAAACAGAGCTATTTCTTCTTCATTGTTCGGAGAATCTAATACTGAGATATCCTCTTCTGCTTTACTTCCCAAAATCAATAATCCGGTAGCATCTCCTCCATCATCAAGAATCATATTTGGATTATCATTTCCCCAATCCAAAATATTATGAGTAAATTGCCAATATTCATCAAGGGTCTCACCTTTCTTTGCATAAACTGAAATACCTTTTAGTGCTATGGCTGCTGCTGCATGATCTTGTGTAGAAAAAATATTACATGATGCCCACTTCACTTCAGCTCCAAGATCAATTAAAGTTTCTATTAAAACTGCAGTTTGAATTGTCATATGCAAACTCCCAGCTATTTTAGCCCCTTTAAGAGGTTTTGTTTTACAAAATCTTTCTCTTAATGCCATAAGTCCTGGCATCTCAGTTTCAGCAATATTTATTTCTTTTCTACCGAATTCAGCTAAAGAAATGTCAGCGATTTCGTAATTACTTGTCTTAGTATTATTAGAATTGGTAACAACCATATCGTTTAGTGATTATCATTTATTATAAGTTATTTTGTGTATATTTGTGTTTTTGAAAAGTGAAGAAGAAACCAAATGCCTAGGTAAAAATATTGCAAAAGAGTTGATACCGAATTCACTGCTTCTTTTAAAAGGACCTATTGGTTCTGGAAAAACTTCTATTGTTAAAGGAATTGCAGAAGGTCTTTGTGTTAAAGAAAATATTACTAGCCCAACTTTTGCACTATCCCATCATTATTACTCAGGTTTAATTCCAATAATCCATATGGATTTATATAGACTTGAAGCAGAAATATCAGCTAAAGAACTTTTTTTGGAAGAAGAAGAGGAAGCGAAAGAGAATGGAGCTATTTTGATTATTGAGTGGCCTGAATTAATTCTGTCTACCGTTAAGTCTTTTTGGCTAATTGAAATAGAATATGCCAAAGATTTTGGAAGGGAATATAAACTTCACAAACCATTAGATTTTAAAAAAGTTTGAATCTTTTCATTATCTGGTAAATTTTCTATTGCACCTTGACCTAAACAATTCAAAAAACCGCAAGCACTAGCATAGGTAATGGCTTTCTCTATTTTCTCTTTGCTAACTACCTCATTAAAATTAAGTAATTGAGAAATTAAACCTCCTAAGAAAGCATCTCCAGCACCTGTAGTATCCACTATTTGACCCGCAGTAGATATATTTGTTGTTCCAATATGTCCAGCAAAATACCACAATATTGGTTGAGCTCCATCTGTAATAATCACAGATGGTTGCTTAGGTAAAACTTTTGAAATAATGAGAGGATCACTGGTTTGAAAAAAAAGTAATGCCTCTTCTTTTGAAAGTTTTAAGATATCTGCATAAAACAAGAAATCAAGAATAATATGCTTTTGCTCTGTTCTTGTTTTATGTTTCGTTGATAATGAGTGATCCCAAAAAATATCACGCCAATTTAAATCAATTATTATTTGAATATTAAATTGCTTTGCATAATTCAATAAAAAAGACATTGATTCTGAAGTTTTAATTGCAGACAAGCATAATGTTCCAGTTACTATATATTTTGTTTGACGATAAATTTCTTCTAAATTATGGATATTATTTCTTAATTCATGTAAATCTAACATTTCATCAGCAAAACTAATATTAATATCATCCTGAAATCCCACAAAAACACGATCTCCTTCTTTATTCTTTTCAACCTTTACAATTCTTGTCGGAAAGTTTTTGTTAAATTGAAGAAAATTAAGATTAATTTTTAGCTTTGTAAATTGCTCTATAAAAGATTCACCATATTTGTCTTGGCCAATACAACCTATGAAATTAGTATCTACATGTAATTTGCCTAACATACATGCAACGTTTGCTGGTGCACCACCTAGATAGTTAGTATAATGGCCTGTTGATTGATGAATAATTTGGTCTATTAAAGCCTCGCCAATACAAATAACTTTAGATTTAGACATATTTGGAATATTTATATAGTGGGTAATAAATAAAAACTACAATAAAATTGGCTAAACAAAAATAAAATTTTGCATTTAAAATAAATTATTAATAATTACTAAATCTTGAGCATAAACAGCAGTTTTTGGAAATGGAAAGAATGGGATATTTCATGGAGTATCAGCAAAAATTCTAGTTGCACATCAAATATAAATATCTTACTAATACATGGATTTGGGGCATCCAAGAGACATTGGAGAAACAATCAAAACATACTAGGTCATTCATTCAATTGCTTTGCGATTGATTTACTTGGTTTTGGCGAGAGTAGTCAACCTTATGCAAAGTTAGACTACGAAAAAGGCGGGAATTATAGGGTGAAATATTGCTTCGACCTGTGGGGTGAGCAAATTGCAGATTTTTGTACGCAAAAAATTAATGGGCCTATTTTCTTAATTGGTAATTCAATAGGAGGTATTGTTGCTCTCAAAGCAGCTCAAATCTTAAAGGGAAATTGTCAAGGATTGATATTACTTGATTGTGCTCAGAGAAAAATGGACGACAAACGATTAAAAAGTAATGATGTGCTCATGAATTTTATAAGACCTATTTTAAAGACCCTTGTGAGGCAAAGAATCATTAGTAATTCTCTTTTCAAAAGAGCTGCAAATAGAAAGATTATTGAACAAATTCTTAAAAAAGCATACCCATCAGGAAAAAATATTGATGAAGAATTAATAGAGATTCTATATAAACCATCTCAAAGAAGAAATTCTGCAGAAGCTTTTAGAGGTTTTATTAATCTTTTTGATGATTATTTAGCTACAGATCTTTTTGATCAAGTGCAATGCAATATTCATTTAATATGGGGAGAAAAAGATCCATGGGAATCTTTAAATGAAGCTAAAGAATGGGAAAAGAAATATAGCAATATTAAATCGCTGGACGTAATTAAAGAAGCAGGACATTGCCCTCATGATGAGAATCCTGAGGAAACAAATAATTTTATATTAAAAATAATTCAAGAAACAAAATAAGCCTCTACATTTTCACTTAGTCTCCTAAGACCTCTTAGGCCATCTCTCTCTAGATTTCTTACTCTATCTCTACTAATCCCCAAGACTCTACCAATACCAGTTAAAGACATTGGTTCATCTCCGTCCATTCCATATCTCATCCTCAAAACCCTACATTGCAAATCAGGAAGCTGATGCAAAAGAGAATGTAAATCTCCTCTCATGCAATCCATTTCAATTTGCTCATCTGGTAGATCTTCTCCACCAGCAAGTAAATCCAATAAAACTGTATCCTCACCGTCCCCAACTTTGGTTTCAAGACTTACTGGTTGGCCAGCTTTACACATTAAATCTTTAACATCTTCTTCTGGTAAGTCTACATATTTTGCCAATTCACTCACTGATGGCGTTCTTGACATTTCTTGACTAAGTTCTCTTTGTCCTTTTTTTAGTTTATTTAACATTTCTGTAATATGAATAGGAAGCCTGATCGCTCTACTTTTTTCAGCTATTGCTCTAGTAATTCCCTGCCTAATCCACCAATATGCATAAGTTGAAAATTTATAACCTCTGGCCGGATCAAATTTCTCAACACCTCGAACTAAGCCGATAGTCCCCTCTTGAATTAAATCTAACAATTCCATGTTTCTCTTTGTATATTTTTTTGCAACACTAACAACTAATCTTAAATTGGCTGCAACCATTCTTTCTTTTGCTCTCTGTCCAGCTCTAAATCTTTTTTTAATTTGGGATACAGATAGATTTAATTTTTCTGCCAATTCTTCAAAAGAAGGTTTTTCGCCTGTCATTTCTATAATTTCAAGTTCAAGCCTTTCAACCTGCATTAATTCCTGAACTTGCCTACCTAATGTAATTTCTTGTTCATGGGTTAAAAGTGGAACCCTCCCAATATCCCTCAAATATGATCTGACTAGATCAACTTCATTTCCTGGTTTGAGAGTAGAAATGGATGTAATTTTATTAGCGGTCAAAGAGTCAGGAGACATAAATCAAAAATATTCTTTTGTAAACAATACCATTAAGAATTGTAAAGTTAAACCTTAAAATCCACAAATTTACATTTTTGAGTATATTTACTCATTCACTAATCTTAAAATCAGATTAACGGAGTAGCCACGATGCAGTACTTAGATAAATGTATACTCCCGCTATATCTGTAGCAGTTGTAATAAAAGGAGAGGACATTAAAGCAGGATCCAATCCCATCTTATCGAAAAGCAATGGCAGAGAAGCCCCAGCAGTGGAAGCTAAAGTTGTTATTGATATCAGGCTTATACCTACTGCTAATCCAATCAAAGGGCTCTCCCCCTGCCACCAGGCAAATGGTATTACAACAATTAACATTAGTATTCCCAGCATTGCTCCTGCTAATGATTCTTTCAATATTGCCTTTAAAGGACCTATAGTTTTTATTTTTTGAGTACTCAAACCACGAATAACTACTGTTGAACTTTGAGCACCAACATTACCTCCTGTGCCGATAAGTAACGGAATAAACGCTGCCAAAATAACAACTTTACTCAATATTTCATCATTCATTGCGATGACCTTAGTTGTGATTCCATTAGCCAAAACTAAAATTAGAAGCCATACAATACGTCTTCTAGCTATTGTAAAAAGGCCACTTTGGAAATAATCATCTTCATCTCCTGGTTGAACTGCCCCTGCAGCATAAATATCCCTTGTAGCTTCTTGTTCAATAACATCTATCAGATCATCAACAGTTACTATCCCAACAAGCCTCTTTTCCTTATCAACAACTGGTAACGCCAAAAAATCATACCTTTGAATAGCTCGAGCCACTTCTTCTTGATTGGTATTAGTGGAAATATTTACCACGTCTCTTGTCATTACCTCTCCTATTGGCTTTTGAGGTTCAGCAGTCACTAAATCTCTTAGGGACAAAATACCTGTCAAATGTCTTTCTTTATCTGTAACGTACAAACTGTAAATTGTCTCTGTAAAAGGGGCTCTTTTACGCACAAGAGATAAAGCTTCTTCTGCGGTTTGCATTTCCTTAAGATCAATGAATTCTGTAGTCATTAACCTACCAGCTGTTTCTGGTTCATATCCCAATAATTCTGCAGTAACTTTGCGTTCACCAGGGCTAAGTGCTGATAAAAATTTACGAACTACTTTTGCTGGTAACTCATCAAATAATTGAACCCGATCATCTGGCGACATTTTCTCTACTATTTCCAAAACCTCACCTGATCTCAATCGATCTAAAAGTGTCTGTTGAACTAATGGATCAAGATATTCATAAACTTCAATAGCTTCGTTTTTCTTGAGTAGTCTAAATGCAAGAGCCTGTAATATCTGAGGTAAACTTCCAATAGCCTCAGCAATATCAACTGGCTGAGAGGGTTCAAGAATAAGCTTTGCAGAATCGTAATTACCTGCTACTAAAAGCTCCTCCAATTCGAAAGCTATTGCCTCACTTGATGTAAGTTCAACAGACGATGAAGAAAAATTATTATGAGCATTTTGTTGATCAATCATAATTAATTCTTCTTCAGAGATTCTTTATAGTTCCATTATATTTATTAAGTTTTATTTTTTCCAAATATAAATCCGCAATATATGAAAAAAATATTCAAAATTATTATCAAATTCAAATAAACAAAGAAAGTTAAATAATTACCTTCAATAACAAGTTCAGCCAAATATGGTATGAAACCACTAAATGTAGTAAATGATGATAAAAAATAAATGAATATTAGATTTTCCAAAAAACTGTTTTTTATTTTGAGAGATAAACAAAACCCATATATGAATGAGGCTATTAATGAAACTAAAAGAATATTATTAAAATATAATCTTAATAAAGCAGAAGAATAACTGACTATAATTAATAAACAAATTCTTAAAAAATTCATTTTAAAAATAAATTAGTAGTCCAAAAACCAAAAATAAAAATTAAAATAGAAAATAAAATAACCTCAGCATAGTGTTGAATAAATATGACATATTTTTTTTCTTGTAAGTAATTAAATAATTGATATATAAATGATGAAAAAGTACTAAAACATCCCAAGAAACCAATTGATAAAAGGAAATATAAATTCCCTTGCTTAATATCTAATGCTAATAATATTCCTGTGATTAATGATGAGATTATATTAATTAATGCAATATTATTTACAGTCAAGCATATTTTTGTTTTAAATTTCTTAAGTATAAATAATCTGAGACTTAATCCAAATAAACTTCCACATAATACAAGCAGAAAAAGATCTAAATTCAAAATTAAATCTTTAGCCAGCCTCGTCTCGCTGTATTGTGAGTATCAATTAATAAGTTATTAGATAATTGAACTCTTATCCATCTTTCTGATTCTGAAACATGCCAATATCTTAAAACAGAAACTGAGTCTCCTACATTAACTTTTCTCAATTTCTTAGAATCAACCTGAGGAAAACAATGTATAAATAAATCTTTATTTAAGATGATTTCTTCAGAACTATCAAAGATTGAGTAATCATTCAAGTTCTTCTGAATTCCTCCGGCTGGCAAAGTAATTGGACCAACAAGAGCAAATGTAATTAAACAAAAATTTTTTATACAATTTTTAATCATATATCCAAGGTAGCAAGATCAAGATCAACACTATGGGTTTCAATGAATTCCCTTCTAGGAGCTACTTTATCACCCATCAATATATTGAATATTCTATCAGCCTCTAATGCGTCCTCTATCTCAACCCTTTTCATCATTCTTGTTTGAGGATTCATTGTAGTGTCCCATAATTGTTTAGGCATCATTTCTCCTAAACCTTTAAATCTCTGAATGTTAAAGTTTGCCTTTTCACCAAATTCTTCTATGGTTTGTTTTAATTCGTTTTCGTTATAACAATATTTATGAGTTTTACCCCTCTCAACTTTGTATAAAGGGGGGCAAGCTATGTATATATAACCCTTCTCTACTAATTCTTTTTGATATCTATAGAAAAATGTTAATAATAATGTTCTTATATGCGCTCCATCTACGTCAGCATCTGTCATAATTACAACTCTATGATATCTAAGTGAATTGACATCAAACTCTTCACCTTTAATGCCCAAACCAAGTGCGGTAATTAAAGATTGAATTTCAGTATTTTTATAAATTTTGGTATCATCAGTTTTTTCAATATTTAAGATCTTTCCTCTCAAAGGCAAAATGGCTTGAAACTTCCTATCTCTTCCTTGCTTTGCAGAACCTCCCGCGGAATCACCTTCGACTATATATATTTCAGATTCCGATGGATCTCTTGAGCTACAATCAGCTAACTTTCCTGGTAATGTTGAACTTTCAAGAACACTTTTTCGTCTAACTAATTCTCTTGCTCTTCTAGCTGCCTCGGCTGCATTAAATGATTGGATAGCTTTTTCTAAAATTAAATCAAGGATTGCTGGATTAAATTCCATATATTTTGATAATGACTCCCCAATCAAAGAATCAACAATTCCACGAACTTCTGTATTGCCTAATTTTGTTTTAGTCTGTCCTTCAAATTCAGGATCAGGTACCTTTACAGACAAAACCACAGTCAAGCCTTCACGAATATTTTCTCCCGCTAAATTCTTCTCGCCATCTTTTCTCTTAGATCTTTTTTTTGCAAAGTTATTAAATGTTCTTGTTAATACTGTCTTTAATCCCTCTATATGAGTTCCACCATCTATTGTTCTAATATTGTTAGCAAAGCCAAGTATATTGTCAGAATAAACATCTGAGCACCATTGTAAGGCGGCTTCAACATATACATTATCTTTTTGAGAGTCAACATAAATTATCTCTGGATGAATAGATTCTTTTTCGGAATTCATGTATTGAACGTATTCTTTTATTCCTCCCTCATACAAGTAAATCTCTTCCTTAAAAGTATCATCTTTTAATTTAATTCTCTCATCTCTAAAAATAATTTTTACCCCGCCATTAAGATATGCCAATTCTCTTAATCTCGAAGATAAAATAGAATACTCAAATTCAATACCTGTAGTAAATATTGATGAGTCAGGTTTAAAACTAATTGTAGTACCAGTCTCTTTTTTTGATGATTCCTGCTTTTTTGAAATTAGTTCACCTTTTGAGATTCCTTTTTCGAATCTCTGATTAAATTCTTTACCGTCTCTTAAAACAGTTACCTGAACCCATTCGCTAAGCGCATTAACAACTGAGATTCCAACTCCATGCAAACCACCTGAAACTTTATATCCACCACTGCCGAATTTACCTCCCGCATGAAGGACAGTTAATACTGTTTCTAAGGCACTTTTCCCAGTTCTTGGATGAATATCAGTTGGGATGCCTCTTCCATTATCTGAAATCAAAGCTGATCCATCTTCTTTAAGAACTATTTCTATGTGATCACAATGACCTGCTAGGGCTTCATCGACTGAATTATCTACTACTTCATACACCAAATGATGCAATCCTCTGGGCCCTGTGGATCCTATGTACATCCCAGGTCTCTTTCTTACAGGTTCTAAACCTTCTAAAACCTGTATCTGCTCTGCACCGTATTCGTTAGAGACTTTATTAGTTCTTTTTTCCTCACTCATTTAGGCTAAAAATAATACAAACAAACCTTTAAACTATTAATTATTGAAGGTTTCAGATTTAATCTAACACTGGTATTCTGTAAAGGCTTCAAATACATGCATAATTTAACTTCTTACTAACAATACTGAGAAAATCTTTTTATAAAGTTTAAATATGTCTCCATCAAAACCATTAGTAATATCTTTGATTGGACCCACAGCATCGGGGAAAACAGATTTATCAATCAAAATTGCAAAATATTTTGGAATCAATATTCATAACATTGACTCAAGACAAATTTATAGAGAAATGGATATTGGAACAGCAAAACCAACGCGATTACAACAAAAAGAGATTCAACATTTTCTAATTGATATAGAAAAACCAAATATGCAAATTAATGTTAAAGAATTTCAAGAGATCGCTAAAGAATCAATAAATAATGAACTAAAGCAGCACAAAACTCCATTTCTTGTTGGAGGTAGTGGTTTATATATGAACTCAATCACAAAAGGATTCGTCACTCCTGAAGCATCACCTGTAGGAGCACTTAGAAAGCAATTGAATAAACTAGGACAAGAAGAATGCTGGGGTTTACTAAAATTATGTGATCCTAAGGCTACACAAAAAATTAATTTTGCTGACAGTATCAGAACAATAAGAGCTCTTGAAGTATTTTATTCAACTGGTGTACCCATATCATCTCAGCAATATAAAGATCCGCCTCCTTGGAAAGTTTTGGAATTAGGATTAGATAGAGAAAATCTTAGTGAAAGAATTCTTTTCAGAACAAAAAAAATGTTTAAAGAAGGAATAATTGATGAAACACAAAATCTTATTGATCAATATGGTATTGATCTTCCATTATTAAAAACTATTGGATATCAACAAACTTGTGAAATACTAACAAACAAATTAGATATTGAAAATGCTATTCAACTGACAGCAAAGAAAACAAAAAACTTTGCTAAAAGACAACGAACATGGTTTCGTAATAAAAATAATCCAATATGGCTTGATCCCAAAAACCCTCTAAAAGATGCAATAATTAGAATAGAGTCTGAATTAAGCTAAATTTTGTCTATGAAGACTTTTCTCGAACCAATTCCATTAAACAAATCTGAATGCCACCACGTCCACGCTTTGATCGTCGCGCTCCTGTAAGAGAGCTTCCAAATATTAATGAAAGAATCAAGTATCCAGAACTAAGGGTGGTTGACTCAGACGGACAACAACTTGGTGTTATTGATCGAGTACAAGCATTAGAAATTGCCGCTAAAAGAGAATTAGATTTAGTACTTGTTAGCGAAAAAGCTAAACCCCCCGTTTGTAGAATCATGGATTATGGAAAATATAAATTTGAACAAGAAAAAAAAGCGAAAGAGGCTCGAAAGAAATCACATCAAACTGAAGTTAAAGAGGTTAAGATGCGCTACAAAATTGACAAACATGATTATGATGTCCGTATCGGACAAGCACTCAGATTCCTTAAAGCAGGGGATAAAGTAAAATGCACTGTTATTTTCAGAGGAAGGGAAATTCAACATTCCAACCTAGCTGAGACACTTCTTCATAAAATGGCAAATGATTTGGAAGAGCAATCAGAAGTTCAACAGTCCCCTAAAAGAGAAGGTAGAAATATGATTATGTTCCTTAGTCCCAGAAAGACTCCGTTAATCAAAAAAGAAGATGTCTAAAACAGAATTTTTAATTTTTGAAAAAAATATCATATTAAGTTTATGCCGAATGTTAAAGTGGCACTAGAAAATCAACTTAGTCAATAAGGTTTCGAAAAGCGTGAAATTCCATATACAGCAAGAAAGCGATATATCCGCTTCAACGCAACTCTATAACCAAATTTGTTTTGCAATCGCAGCCAGATACTATCCACCCGGCCACAGGCTTCCCAGCACAAGACAACTTGCCATGCAAACTGGTCTTCACCGTAATACAATAAGTAAAGTATATAGACAACTAGAAACTGACGGAGTAGTAGAGGCAATAGCAGGATCTGGGATTTACGTAAGAGATCAAGTTAAGAAACGCGAATTCAATGATTCCTTCCAGAGAAAGATTCGGCTTTCTAATGATCCTTCACAGGAAGCTAAAAAAGCTATTGATCAACTTATTAAATTAGGATCAACCCTTCAGGAGGCTAGAGATATATTCACTAATGAAATTGATTGGCGGATAAAGTGTGGTTCAAGAGTACTTGTCAGCACTCCAAGAGAAGATATTGGAGCTTCAATGTTAATCGCAGAAGACTTATCACCAAGGCTAAACATCCCAGTTGAAGTTGTACCAATGGAAGAACTTGATAAAGTCTTACGTAATTCACGTAATGGAACAATAGTAACAAGTAGATATTTTTTACAGCCTTTAGAAGAACTAGCAAAAAAATATGGAGTGAGAGCAATTGCAGTAGATCTCAGTGACTTTCAAAAAGAGTTAAAAATGCTCAAAGAATTAAGACCTGGCAGTTGCGTAGGAATTGTGAGTATAAGTCCTGGATTACTTAGAGCGGCAGAAGTAATCCTCCATAGCATTAGAGGTAATGATATACTTCTTATGACAGCTAATACAGAAAACAATAGTCGCTTAGTCGCTCTTCTTAGAGCATCGAATCATGTACTGTGTGATGGACCAAGTTTATCAGTAGTTGAAAGTACATTAACCAATCACAGATCACAATTAATGAGACTTCCATCCTTACATTGTGCGGCAAATTATTTAAGTAAAGAAACTATTGATCAACTCAAAAAAGAAATTGGAATATCAGACTCATAATTATGTTAAATTTCATCAAATCTGACATAGAAATAATAAAAGAAAGAGATCCTGCAGCAAGAGGATTACTTGAAATTTGGTTATGTTATCCAGGATTTCAAGCAATTTTTATTCACAGAATTACTCACAAACTTTGGAGACTAAAATTACCTCTTATTCCACGAGTAATAAGCCAGATTAATAGAGCACTCACAGGTATAGAGATTCATCCTGGTGCAAAAATTGGAAAGAAAGTTTTTATCGATCACGGGATGGGAGTAGTTATTGGAGAAACTGCAGAAATAGGCAATAATTGTCTTCTTTACCAAGGAGTGACATTAGGTGGTACTGGGAAAAGTCATGGCAAAAGGCATCCTACATTAAAAGAAAATGTTGTAGTTGGAGCAGGTGCAAAGGTTTTAGGATCAATCACAGTTGGAGCTAATACTAGAATAGGGGCTGGGTCTGTTGTAGTTAGAAGTGTTGCGGGGAATAGTACTGTGGTAGGTGTTCCAGGAAGAGTAGTACATCAGAGTGGGGTAAAAATTAATCCTCTTGCTCATTCCGCCTTACCTGATGCCGAAGCCAATGTAATAAGAAATCTAATGGATAGAATAGATCAGCTGGAAAATCAAATCTCTAAATTGCAAAATATTGTGCGAAGTATCGCTAAAGATGAGGTTATTGACGTTTCAAAACTTGGAGATGCACAAAACCTACGAGATAAAGAAATTATTGAATTTCTTGGTGATGATGAATCTTAAGTTGTCTTTTGAGTTTCTTTTTCAATTTTAGGTTGGAACATAAACATTGAATAAATAACATTTCTTCTCATATTCGTCATCATTTCAAGAAACATATCATAACCTTCATTTTTGTATTCAATTAGAGGATCTTTCTGACCATAACCTCTTAATCCAACAGATTCTCGCAAAGAATCCATCGCCTGCAAATGTTCTCTCCATAAATTATCAATTTGTTGAAGTATAAAAAACCTTTCAGCATCTCTCATCAAACCAGGTTTATACTTCTCAATTTGAGATTCCTTAAGATCATATGCATTTCGGAGTTGCTCTTGAAGATAATTCTTTAATTCTGTTACTGTCAACGAAAATATATCTTCGGTTTTTAAATCAGCCAAGAGATAGATAAACTCTTTAACTTTTGAAATTAATTGATCTAAATCCCATTCTTCAGGGGGTAAATCGGGATTTACATAAGCTTCTACAATTTCTTCCATTGTAATTTCTCCATACCCAATAACTTGTCTTTTTAGGTCAACTCCTCTTAAAACTCTCAACCTTTCAGTATAAACAGCCTTTCTTTGGTTATTCATAACTTCATCATATTCAAATACTTGCTTACGAATATCATAATAATATGTCTCAACTTTCTTCTGAGCGCCCTCTAGAGACCTAGTTAACATTCCTGATTCTATTGGCATATCTTCATCTACTCTGAAAGCATTCATCAGATTAGCAACCCTTTCACCACCAAATATTCTCAATAAATTATCCTCTAAGGATAAGAAAAATCTTGTACTTCCAAGATCACCCTGTCTTCCAGATCTTCCCCTAAGCTGGTTATCAACTCTTCTGGACTCATGTCTTTCTGTACCGATTACATGCAAACCACCTGCTAATCTAACATTCTCTTCCTCTTTGATTAGTACTTGCTCGTATTCTTGCTTAACCGAAGCTAAAGACTTTCGGAGAGATTGAATTGAAACATCATCAGTAGGTGCCTTTTCGGCAGCTGTCGCTATTAAATCCTCTAGTTGAATAACACTTATATTCCTCTCCCCCCAAACATCTACAAGTTTTTTAGATAAATCTATTAATTCAGACTCAGTTTGCTCATCAAGATTACATGGAAAAAGACTTTTGATACCACTATTTTCAATGCTATAAAGATTTTTCGAATCAGTTTTTATTTTAGAAAAACCACCGCCAGATTTTGAATTCCTTTGTTGAGGTATTGGCGGTTTATGCTCATTATCAGGCTTAACTAGCAAAGGCATCAAAGTCTCTTTCAGTTTAAGCCTGGCCATATAATCACTATTCCCTCCAAGGATTATGTCGGTGCCTCGTCCAGCCATGTTAGTGGCTATTGTAACTGCTCCTGATCTACCAGCTTGAGCAACAATTTCAGCTTCACGTTCAACATTTTCTGGTTTAGCATTTAATAAATTATGAGGGATTTGCTGCTCCGACAATAAAGAACTAAGTAATTCACTTTTTTCTACACTCGTAGTACCTACTAACACAGGTCTACCTTCTTTATGTATTTGTGCTGTTTCATTAGCCACTGCTTTCCATTTTCCTGCTTCAGTTTTAAAAACCTGGTCAGGCCAATCTTTCCTTTTTCTTATTTTGTTAGTTGGAACGACAGTAGCCTGTAATTTATATGTTTTCTCAAATTCAACTTCTTCAGTCTTAGCAGTTCCAGTCATTCCTGCTAAACCAGGATATAAAAGAAAGAAATTCTGATAAGTTATTGATGCCAAGGTTTGTGTTTCTGGTTGTATTTTTAAACCTTCTTTAGCTTCAATTGCTTGATGTTGTCCATCACTCCACCTTCTTCCTGGCATGACTCTACCTGTAAATTCATCTACTATGACAGCTTCTCCATTTCTTATGATGTAGTTAACATCCTTAACAAACAACTCCTTAGCTTTTAATCCATTTGTCACGAAATGTGCCCAGGGATTTTGAGGATCATACAAATCATTCACTTTTAAATATTCTTCGCATTTTGCAAATCCTTGGTCTGTCAAAATACAACTTCTTTGTTTCTCATCAACCTCATAGTCACCTTCAGGGTCAATTCCGTCTTTACTCATTTCTTTTGCTCGCTCAAGTGTTAGAGATAATTCCGCTGCCTTTTGATATTTTTCTTGGGGACGCTCAATTTGACCAGAAATTATTAAAGGTGTTCTCGCTTCATCTATTAATATTGAGTCGACTTCATCAATAACACAATAATTAAAATTTCGTTGTACGACTTCTTCAATACTTGTTGCCATATTATCTCTTAAATAATCAAAACCCAACTCAGAATTTGTAGCATAAGTAATATCACAAGCATAATTCTTCTTCCTTTCAGATGGACTCATATCTTGTTGAATGAGGCCAACTGACAAGCCAAGAAATTTATGTACTTGACCCATCCATTCAGCATCACGACGAGCTAAATAATCATTGACAGTAACAACATGAACTCCTTTACCAGACAATGCATTTAAATAACAAGGTAATGTTGCTACGAGAGTCTTCCCTTCACCAGTCTTCATTTCTGCAATTTGGCCTTCATGCAATACCATGCCGCCAATTAACTGAACATCAAAATGTCTCATTCCAAGAACTCGCTTACTAGCTTCTCTTACAATCGAGAATGCTTTTGGCAAAGATTCATTTAACAAATCTTTCTCTATCACAACATCTTTCTCTGCTGAGATTATTTGTTTAAGTTTATTAGTTTCATCCCTCAATCCTTGATCAGTAAGTTTTGATACTTCTTCCTCCAAAAGATTTATCTCTTCAACCAATGGCTGATATCTCTTTAACTTTCTTGCATTAGGATCACCCAATAAAAGCTTGAGCATAATTTTTTTTACCTCAATAGATTACAACTATCATCCCATTATAAATTAATGAGTAAAAACTAGTTGATTTAAATAAAGTAAATTTATGTAGAGGAAATAGACTAAAATAAATATTTAATTTTTCACTAACAATTTCTCGCTTATTGATCATTTATTCAAACATGGCCGAACTTAAACTGATCAAACATTTACAAGGTGCTCCAGGCCTAAGATTATTTGGACTTGGGCCTAATTTATTACCCTGTGGAGGATTGAGAAAGCTACAACTCTTTCTCAATAAGAATGCTTTCTGGGCTAGTAATAGAAAAATAAATGATTTAAAAGAATGTCTTGCTAATAGTGATGTCATAGTAAGTCTTTGGCTTGATAAAGAGATGGTAGGGTTTGGGAGAGCATTATCAGATAATGTATATCGAGGAGTACTTTGGGATATTGTTATTGATAAAAGATTTCAAGGGAAAGGTTATGGAAAAGTAGTGGTAAACTCAATTTTAAATTCAGAAGAGATGAAAAGAGTTCAAAAAATTTACTTAATGACCACAAATAAAAAAGATTTTTACTCCCAATTAGATTTTAAAGATGTCAATTCTCAAGATTTACTAATTAATGAAAAAACTCTCTGATTTTTAAGATACAAAAAGTTTATAAACCCATTTTATAAACCCCCCTAATATTGGAATGGGGGCAAAAGTAGGTCCACAAAAGTCAAAATAATCTCTATGTTCTTTGATTTTACCTTTACTACTAAAAATCAATCTTGTTGTGCCTGGATATATAAATTCTTGACCCATAATTTTTAAAACCATGGTCCACTCAACAAACCCCACATCATCGTTTATTGATGATGAATGTGTTTCTAAAGAAATATCATCACATCTCCTCACTAAATTATTTTGAGCTTGAATATAAGATTTCAATCCTATGCGTTTTTGTGTTGGGTCAATAAAAATAACATTCTCATCATAAAATTCTGACCAGTTTTGTTCAGAAGGTGGTTCCTCCCCATAATTTTTTGTGAACAAGGTTTCTAAATCCTTTTGGGAAATTTTAATTGACATATAGTTACTAAGCGAAATGTTTGAGGTAGTTATTTAAATTTAAGAATAATTTTTTAAAAGTGAGTAAATTGAATCCTATCTTTCAAAGTAGCAATTAAAAAGCGGATGAAGAGATTCGAACTCTCGACATTCTCCTTGGCAAGGAGATGCTCTACCACTGAGCTACATCCGCATATTGTTATCTTATATTAACATTGGGCATAAAATGACTTAAAAGTAATCATTTATTTTAGTTTTTTCATCAAGTTTCCCATTTCAATAGCTTGCAATCCGTAATTCCAACCTAGATTATTCTTGATGCCTGCTCTTTCCAAAGCTTGTTGCATATTGTCAGTAGTTAAAACTCCGAAAATTATAGGAATTTCACTTTTATTAGCAACGTTTGAAATACCTTTGCTTGCTTCAGAAATAACTACATCATAGTGTGTTGTTTCTCCTCTTATAACTGCACCCAAAGCAATCAAAACATCATAACGAGACTTATTTAGTAAGGCTTTAGCAGCTATTGGCAGTTCAAACGATCCCGGCACCCAAACTATATCAAGATTTTTACTATTTTCTGAGACATCTATTCCATGCCTTTTCAGGCAATCTAGACATCCAGATAAAATCTTTGTAGTAATTAAATCATTAAATCTTGCAATCACTATACCAACTTTTAAGGATGAAGCATCAGTAAAAGAACCTTCATAGTTAATCATCTAATTTTTATATATGTATATATAGACTCGCACGTTAAGGGTATTTTTTTCAAATCAAATTAGCAATAACTCCCTCAATTAATACTAAATGGAACCAGACACCTCCAATTATTTCAACTTTTTTAATCTCGGGATTACGTCTATCAGATGGATCAGATTGAGTCATATAAAAATATGGAACACCTACAACAGCAATTAAAGAAGAAAATAAAAGAGCATTAATGAAGAAGAAGTTTACAGCCTGCATGATTTAAATGATTTTTAACTGGTACGAACTATTATATTCCCATAAAAATGCTTTTTATGTGAAAACGTTACATAGTCGTAGTGAGTTGTAAGATGCAAAAAAAAAATTATTCCCTAATATCTAATAAGTATTCAAAAAAATATGTCGTCTGACGATTTAATCCAAAAGAATTTATTTGGTAATGATAGTGATACTGAAATACTGAAAAGTAAGCAAATTGAAAATCCAATATTAAATGACGATGATTTAGAAAAGAGTGCAAGAGAAAGACCCAGAACAAGGCAAAAATCAGCTAAAAATACAAACAATATTAATACATCAAATTGCGGAAAAAATGTTAATGATGAATCATATAGTTTCAGAAAGGTTGAAAAAAATAAGTTATCTCCTGTGCTTCTCCATTATGTACAACTGAAAGAGGAACATCCTAATCATTTGCTCCTTTATAGATTAGGAGATTTCTTTGAGTGCTTCTTTGAGGACGCTATACTTATATCCCAAGCACTTGAAATAGCTCTAACGAGCAAAGAAGGAGGCAAAGAAATAGGAAGAGTTCCAATGGCTGGTATTCCATACCACGCTTTAGAAAGATATTCTGCAGAATTAATAAAACAAAATTACTCGATTGTCATTTGTGATCAATTAGAAAAAAGTTCAGGTAAATATGGCACTCCAATAAAAAGAGGAATAACAAGAATAATAACTCCAGGTACTGTAATAGAGGAAGGAATGTTAGTAGCAAAAAAGAACAACTGGATAACAGCAATTTATATTGAAGAGAATCAATCCAAAAATGAATATGCTTGGGGAATTTCTAGAGCTGATGTAAGTACTGGCGAATTAATAACCTTAGAAGGAATATCTATTACACAACTATGTGAGGAACTTATTAGACTTGATGCCTCGGAGTTAATTATTGGATCAGAAGAAGAAGAAAGTTTATTGATTAAACATAACAAACAAATTAAATGCACAGTCACAAGAAAGACATTTTTTGCTCTAGCAGAGGCAACTAAAGCTATCAAAGAATATTATAAAATTGGCACACTTGAAGGCTTGGGTTTAAAAAACTATCAATACTCAACTCAATCATGTGGAGGCCTACTAGCTTATATAAAACAAATCAATCCTTCTGAATTTGATAATGATTCATCAGTTAAGCTTTCTTTAAGCATACCCCAAATTAAGTTTCCTTATGAAAGTCTAATAATTGACTACCAAACAAAAAAGAATTTAGAAATTACACAAACACAAAGGGAAAATAATTATGTTGGTTCACTTCTTTGGAGTATAGATAGAACTTTCACCAGCATGGGTGCAAGATGTTTAAGAAGGTGGATTGAATCCCCATTAATCAAAATTAATGAAATCCGTAAAAGGCAGAATTTAATACAAAATTTTGTGGAATCTAAAGAATTAAGAATTAATGCACAAAATTTACTCAGAGCTATGGGGGATCTTGAGAGACTTGCAGGAAGAGCATGCGCAGGACAAGCAAGTGCAAGAGATCTAATTGCAATTTCCGAAGGTTTAAAAAAACTACCAAAGTTACAAATCATCGTTGATTCATTGAATTATGATCTCCCTGATTGGATTAATAAATTAAAAAACAAAAATACTGAATTATTAGATTTAGCGGACATTATTAGCGACACAATTATAGAAAACCCCCCTCTTAATGTAAGTGAAGGAGGACTAATTCATGATGGTGTTGATACTATTTTAGATGGGTTAAGAAATATAATTGATGACTATCATAGTTGGTTGAAAACAGAAGAAACAAAAGAAAGAAAGATTAGTAAAATCTCTAACCTTAAAATTCAATTTCATAGAACTTTCGGTTATTACATCTCAATTAATAAATCAAAAATAAACCTAGCTCCAAATCATTGGACAAAAAGACAAACTCTAACTAATGAAGAAAGATATATTACTAGCTCAATTAAATCTCAAGAAAATAAAATATTCCAAGTAAAAAATCGTCTGGCAGCTAGAGAATATGAACTTTTTGTTGAGATTAGAAATATAGTAGCCCAAAAGACAGAAGAAATTAGAGCAATAGCAAAAGCTATTGCAAGTCTTGATGCATTACTAGGTCTATCTTTAGCTTCCTTAGAAAATACTTTTATTAAACCAAATATAATTCCACTTAATGAATCATCCTCTAATGACCATACAACGATTATCGCCGGGCGGCACCCTATTGTTGAACAACTTTTAGATGATAAAGATTTTATCCCAAATGATATTGAATTCAACGATAATCAAAAACTCATAATACTTACGGGTCCAAATGCAAGTGGCAAAAGCTGCTATATCAGACAAATTGGTTTAATACAAATACTCGCACAAATAGGGTCCTATGTACCTGCAACTAAAGCTGTTATTAGGTTAGTAGATCGCGTCTTCACAAGAGTTGGTGCAGTAGATGATCAATCGACTGGTCAATCTACTTTTATGGTAGAAATGTCTGAAACCGCACTAATTCTTAATCAAGCCACTCGTAATTCGTTGGTATTACTAGATGAGATAGGAAGGGGTACCTCAACTTTTGATGGATTATCAATAGCATGGTCAGTAAGCGAGTATCTTGCTAAAGAAATTAAATGCAATACAATTTTTGCTACCCATTATCATGAATTAAATTTTTTAAAGAAATCATTAAATAACGTAGCTAACTTCCAAGTTACTGTAAAAAAGTCAAAAGATGCTTTGGATTTCTGTCATCAAATCAAAGAAGGTGGTTCGAATAAGAGTTATGGAATAGAAGTTGCTAAATTGGCAGGTGTTCCTAAAGAAGTAGTGAACAAAGCAACAATAATTCTAAATCATCTTGAAGAAAGTAATAATTTCTACAATCAAATAAGCTATGAATCTTTAGAAGATAAAGCTGTCTAAGATTCCTCTAAATTGAAGCTCTTAATAATGCATTCATTGTTGCTGCCGCCATGGCTGCGCCTCCTCTAGTGGATTCTAAAACTATATATGAGTATCGACTTTCCATTAATTTGCGTTTAGATCTCTCAACGCCAATAAATCCTACTGGCATCCCAATAATTAATGATGGTTCAAGCTTACCATCATCCAAAATTTCTAAAAGTTTCTCTAAAGCAGTTGGAGAACTTCCAAAAATTACAATAGGTGATGAATATCCATAATATTTTTTTGATAACTCTAACCAAGCTTTTTCTATACCATATGCAGTTTTTGTAGGGATATATTCCTTTTTATCATTTACCCAATTTTTAGCTGAAAAAACAAGATTACCATGTGCATTTTTTGCCATAGATTTAATAGCTACCGCTGCCATATCAGTATCTGTTAAAACTGGTGCACCAGATACAATAGCTTTTATTGCATCCTCACAAGCAAATTTGCTGAATTTCAGCAAGCTTTGTATAGAGAAATCACCAGAAGTATGAACTAATCTTTCTAAAACATTCGTTTCTAGTTGATTTAAATTATGAGTAGGTAATTGAGATTTTATAAAATTAATACTTTCTATAAAAATAGGATGATCTTTAATCATGGAATTTTTTATTTATAGAAAAAAAGGTCATAATTAAGTAATGCTTACTTTTTTTAATAATATGCCAATACACATTATATGGGGCAATGATATAGACACATGCAACAAAGAAATAGAAAAAATAATTGATATCAATGTTTCTGAGATATGGAAATCTTTAAATATATCAAGATTTACCGGTGAAGATCATAATCAGGTACTTTATGCCCTAGAAGAAGCTCAATCGCCTCCTATGGGAGATGGATCTAGAGTTATTATTCTCAAAAACAATCCAATTTTCAACGTCAAGAATGAGGAATTAACAACCAAATTTGAATTTATTACCCATTCAATGCCTGAGTCTTCTTATTTTATATTACAGAATTCTACTCGACCTGATTCAAGAATAAAATCTAGCAAAATTTTAAAGAAGCTATTAAGTGAAGGTAAAGCAATTGAATCAAGCCATAATATTCCAGACATTTGGAACAAAGAAGAACAAACCCGTTACGTAGAAGAAATCGCAAAAGAAATAAATATAAAAATAGATAAAAATGGAATTATGAAATTAATCGATTCGTTAGGCTTAGATAGTTCTAAATTAAGAAATGGATTAAAAAAAGCAAAGCTTTACTTAAATGCTAAAAACAAAACATCTGATTCTGAATTACTCTTAACGGAAAAGGACATAAAAAATATATTTCATGACAATAATTCAAATATTTTTAAGATTTTGGACTTTATATTAGAAATGAAGATTGCTGAAAGTCTATTTGAAATTCATACAATAATAAACCAAGGGGAACCACCATTAAGGTTAACAGCTGGTTTAATAAGTCAAATTAGAATGTACACTATAGTTTTGTTATTAGAAAAAGAAAAAGATACTGCAAAAATATGTTCTCTTGCAAATATATCCAATCCAAAAAGAATTTTCTTTATTAAGAAGAAAGTTAGATATTGCTCACCCAAATACTTAATTAATGTAATGATTAAATTATTAAATATTGAGTCATTAATAAAAAAAGGTAATAATCCTAAAAACGTTTTTACAGAAAACTTCATTACCCTATCTTCTTAATTCCAAATTCAATCAAATTATTTAATCATTTTAATCATGTCTTTATTAATCAAAAAATTTGGAGGAACTTCCGTTGGTGATATAGATAAAATAAAAAATATAGCGCGGCAAATAAGTATTAGCAAAGAAGTTGGAAATGACATAGTCATCGTTGTTTCAGCGATGGGTGACTCAACTGATCAACTTAGTTCATTAGCTAAATCAATCAGCATTAATCCTTCTAAAAGAGATTTAGATATGCTTTTGTCTACTGGAGAGCAAGTTACTATTGCTTTATTATCAATGGCATTAAACGAATATGGAGTAGCTGCTGTATCAATGACAGGAAGTCAAGTAGGAATAATTACAGAATCCGTACATGGTAAAGCTAGAATTCTTGATATAAAAACAGAGAGAATTAAAGACTATATTGATCAGGGATATGTTGTCGTTGTAGCAGGTTTTCAAGGAGCAAGCCTCAGTCATAATGGATCGATGGAAATTACCACTTTAGGAAGAGGTGGATCAGATACTTCAGCTGTAGCTTTAGCAACAGCCTTATCTGCAGAATCCTGCGAAATATACACTGATGTTTGTGGAGTACTCACTACGGATCCAAGAATTGTAAAAAATGCAAAATTACTTGACCTTATAAGTTGTGAAGAAATGCTTGAGCTGGCTAGCGTAGGAGCATCAGTACTACATCCTAGGGCAGTCGAAATAGCGAGAAATTATGGAATCAAATTATATGTAAAGTCAAGTGATAATGATAAATCAGGTACTTTGCTTCAGAGCAAAATTGAGCCACTTAAATTAACCCGAGGTAGTTTGGAACTAACAAAAACAGTTAATAGTCTAGAAATAGTTGAGCAACAAGTTGTGGTTGCTTTATCAAATCTACCTGACAAACCTGGAATCGCCGCAAAAATTTTTGAGAAACTATCGGAAGCAGAAATCAATGTAGATTTAATTATTCAAGCCACACATGAAGGCAAAAGAAATGACATAACTTTTACAATTTCAAAGGACAAATTACAAGAAACTATAAAACAATGTGAGCTAATTATTTCTGAACTAGGAGGTGCTTATAGTTTTACTAATGATATGAGCAAATTGAGTATTCAAGGTGCTGGCATCATGGGGAGACCAAGCGTCTCGGCAGAATTATTTGAGACTCTATCAAAAGCAAATATAAATGTTAACTTAATAGCTACTAGCGAGATTAAAGTTAGTTGTGTAATAGATATTAAAGATGTTAATAAAGCCATTAGATGTGTTGGAGAAAAATTCAAATTAAATTCAACTCAAATCTATATAAATCCATCATCAAAGGTCAAAAAAGAAGAGCCAGAAGTTAGAGGGATTGCACTGGATAAAAATCAAGTTCAAGTTAGTTTTCTTAATCTGCCAGACAAACCAGGTGTAGCAGCCTCAATTTGTCTATCATTAGCAGAAGCAAATTTAATTTTTGATACAATTGTACAATCTGAAAGAACTACAAAAATAAATAAAAAAGATATTAGTTTCACAATGAGCAAAGATGACAGAATAAATGCAGATTGTGTATTCGAATCAATCATCAAAAAATTGCCTGGATCTAAAGTAGAGGATGGTCCTTCCATTGCCAAAGTAAGTGCAGTAGGGGCAGGCATGGCATTTAAAGTAGGAACTGCAGGCAAAATATTTAGAGCACTTGCAAATCAACAGATTAACATCGAGATGATTGCTACCAGTGAAATAAGAACTTCATGCATTGTTTTGGAAAAAGACTGTGACAAAGCAGTTAAAGCAATTCACGATCATTTTGAATTATATAAATGATTTAAGTATTTCTTGATAACTTTTGTCTTAATTTCTTTATTCTATCTCTAAGATTTGCAGCCTCTTCAAAATTTAGTTCTGATGCAGCATCTTTCATTTTCGTTTCTAATCGTTCAATCAATTCGGGCATTTCTTCAAATAATAATTGATCATCATTGGAGCTTAATATTTCATCAGTTTTATTATTTACAATATTGATTAGATCCTTTGAAAAACCACCACTCTCTAATTTTCTTGATAACTCAAGAAAAGATAATATGGAGTTTTCAGTTCTCTTTCCAGCTGGCTGTGGTGTAATCCCGTTGTTAAGATTAAATTCCTTTTGAATTTCTCTTCTTCTTTCAGTTTCATATATTGCACGTTTCATCGAATCTGTATAATTATCTGCATACAACAAGGCAACGCCCTCAATATGCCTGGCAGCTCTGCCAATAGTTTGAATCAAAGAACGCTCTGCCCTTAAAAAACCTTCTTTATCAGCATCTAAAATTGCGACTAAAGATACTTCAGGCAGATCAAGTCCTTCTCTTAATAAGTTTACTCCTACTAATACATCATATTCTCCTAATCTTAGATCCTGAATAATTTCTATCCTTTCTATCGAATGAATTTCGGAATGGAGATATCTCACTCTAACTTTATTTTCTGATAAGAAGTCTGTTAAATCTTCTGCCATTCTTTTAGTTAAAGTGGTTACTAAAACCCTTTGATTTTTGTCTGCTCGCAATCTTATTTCAGACAAAAGATCATCAATTTGGCCTTCACTTGGACGAACATCAATAATAGGATCGAGGACACCTGTTGGCCTTATTACTTGCTCAACAAATTCTCCATCACACTGATCTAATTCCCAATTCCCAGGAGTTGCACTAATAAATAGAGTTTGCCCTGATTTTTCCCAGAATTCCTCACATTTAAGAGGTCTATTATCAGCTGCACTAGGTAATCTAAAGCCATGGTCAATTAAAACTTTTTTTCTTGATTGATCTCCGTTATACATTGCATGAAGTTGAGGACAAGTGACATGACTTTCATCAACCAGTAACAACCAATCATCAGGGAAATAATCTATTAAACATTCTGGAGGGGTTCCTTCTTCTCTGCCTGCTAGATGTCTCGCATAATTCTCTACCCCATTACAATAGCCTACCTCCTTCAACATTTCCAGATCATACTTTGTTCTCTGTTCAAGCCTTTGAGCCTCGAGTAATTTGCCCTCATTTGTGAACTTATCCAGTTGACTTTTTAACTCATTTTTTATCGCAGAAATAGCGCTGTCTAATCTATCTTTTGGAGTAACAAAATGTTTTGCTGGATATACACTTATTTGCTCCAGGATTTCTAAAATTTCTCCCGTAATTGGATCTATATACCTAATAGATTCTATTTCATCTCCAAAGAATTCCACTCTTATAATTCTATCTTCATAGGCTGGGCCAATTTCCAAAACATCGCCTTTAATTCTGAATCTGCCTCTATTAATTTCCACATCGTTTCGAGTATATTGATTATTTACTAATTCCCTTAAAGCCAATCTTAAATTAATATTCTCGCCAACTTTAAATTTTACCGCAGCCTTTAAATATTCACTCGGTATACCTAAACCATATATACAACTAATAGATGCGACAACTATTACATCTCTTCTTTCAAATAATGATCTTGTTGCAGAATGTCTTAACATGTCAATTTCCTCGTTAATAGAGGCAGTCTTTGCAATATAAGTGTCACTTACTGGAACATATGCTTCTGGTTGATAGTAGTCATAATATGAGATGAAATATTCAACAGCATTTTTTGGAAAGAATTGCCTTAATTCATTACATAATTGTGCTGCGAGAGTTTTATTATGCGCAAGGACTAAAGCTGGTCTGCCCGTCTGGGCAATAACATTAGCAATAGTAAAGGTCTTACCAGTGCCAGTAGCTCCCAATAACGTTTGAAATTTTTTACCTTGATTTACTCCTCGTACTAAGCTTTTAATTGCACTTGGTTGATCACCCCTAGGCTCATAAGGTGCGTCTAGCTGGTAATCTTTCATTTAATACCAATTGAAAATAAATTTTATCTTAAGTGATTTTTTGAGGATTTACTGAATTAACTAAAGATTCCTTTAAAGCTCTTATCACAGCAACCATAGATACTAAATTATCTAATTTATTGATAACTGATCCAACACCCACACCCGATGCTCCACAAGTGATAGCTAATGGACAAGTAACTTGACTTAGACCTGAAGCAGACATTATTGGATTTTCTATATTATTCTTTTCGAACTCTTGCTTTATTGCATATGTTGCAGAGAGTGTTGGTACAGATTTCTCTAAATATCCTTGAATACCTGCAGTATATGGTTTAGCACTAGTACCTCCCTCAGTTTGAATAATATCTGCTCCCTCTTCAACAAGATGAAGCGCAAGATTGACCTGAAGATCTAGTGAAATATTATGTGGGACTGTTACCGAAATAGGAACATTAGGTAAGAGTTGTTTAGTATCCCTGGTAATTTGCAGTACTTTCTCAGGAGAAAAGGTAATTCCCTTAGTATAAAATGAATCAAAGTTTCCAATCTCTATGATTGTTGCTCCTGCCTTCACACAATCAATAAATAAGCTAGGCTCCACAGCACTTACGCAAATAGGAATATTAGAAATTTGCTTAACTTGCTCAACTAAATATGGGTCAGCTGCTAAATCAATCAGATCCGCTCCTCCAAGACTTGCAGCTTTAGAAATCATTCTTACAGAATTAATATTGAAGTTATTTAAACCAGATATTACTTTTAGAAATGATTGAGCTTTCAATTCTTTTTGAATTGTTTGTGGCAATTGATTAATCAGACTCATTTAATTAGTGTATTTACTAATTGATTGTGACATTGTTTTATTAAAAGAGTGCATTTTTTCAAAAATATTATTTGAGTTAAACAAATGTCAAAAGAGAAATCAAAAACACATTGGACAAATTGGCATCATAAATTGCACAAGGACTTATTAAATAACAAAGAATTAATTCCAAATGAAAGTAATTTGTTGATTGCAGTATCTGGCGGTCAAGACTCCATGGCATTATTGGCTATATTTAACGATCTTAGAGCTCTCCATAGTTGGGAAATAGATGTTTGGCATGGAAATCATAATTGGCATAAAAAATCAAGTATTTATGCACAAGAATTAAAGGATTTCTGTGAAGCAAGTCAAATACATTTTCATCTGGATATCGCAAACTCAATAGATGTTTCTTCAGAAGATAAATCACGTCAATGGAGATATTTAAAATTAGAACAAAAAGCTAAAGAATTAAAATTAAAAAGAAAATTAGAAAATAATCTTTCCATACTCACAGCACATACCAGCACAGATAACGCAGAAACATTTTTCTTAAATTTAGCCCGAGGAAGCAGTTATAATGGTTTAGGAGGTATTAAGAAAAAAAGTTTTTTAAATAATAATTATTCATTAATTAGACCATTTTTAATTTTTAATAGAGAAGATACGTCTGCTATATGCAGATCTTTAGGTGTTCCTATTTGGGAAGACCCAACCAATTCGGATACAACAATAAAAAGAAATCTTATCAGGCATGAAATCATACCTAAGTTAGAAACAATCTATCCAGGTTGTACATGTAGGATCAACAACTTTATTGAAAAGATGAACAAATTCAGCAATGAACAATCAGATTTATCAAAATTGGCTTTACTTGCATGCAAAGAGAAGAATCATATTAATCGAACTATTTTCAACAGATTATGTGAAGAAGCAAGGTCAACTATTTTAAACCAAGCAATCAAGGAAAATTGCATTAAACAAATTAGTTCAATAAATCTAAAAATTATTTGCCAAAAGATTTACCAGAAAAAAATAGGATCAATAGATTTACCAGATGGTTTAAAACTAACCTGGACAAATCATTTAATATCATTTGAGAACTAATTTGCTAAGGCAGATCTTCTTCTACGAGTTCGACCTGATAAAGAATCATTATTATTAGAGGTTTCAGAATTAATTTGATTTTTACTATTATTTTTTGCAGCAATTTGCTTATTAAAATTATTATTTTGTTTATTATTATTGTTTTGAGGAGATTTATCTTCAAGAGCCCTTGGTTTATAAGCAGGAGTTCCACTCGGTGCAGGTTGAACCAAACATAGAATTAATGGCTCAACCTGTAATTCACGTCTCATTCTTCTGCTTAATCCAGACTCAATCTCTCTTTGGACACCTATCCAATCAACTTCAAAATTTTTAGGACCAGTTTGCCTAGATAATTGTTTCCATCTATTTTCTAAAACCCAATTAATTTCTCTTTCAGTCCACATTGACATTTTTCGAGGATCGGCAGTAGTTACAACTCCCCTTAAATTAACTCTCGGAGGAGCTACCATTTTCCCATCAGTACTTATGGGAGTAAGAACTGTGACAACTCCATCATCAGCTAACTGCTGTCTTTCCTTTAAAACGCGAGCATCTACAATACCATTTCTAGACGCATCTAACAATTCAATTCCAGCTTTAACAGGATCACCTTTTTTAATAGAATTTGAAGTTAATTCAACAACATCTCCATTTTCAATAATCAAAATATTTTCTTTAGGTACTCCCATTGTTTGAGCACTCTTGCTATGACAAACCAACATTCTATGCTCTCCATGCACAGGAACAAAAAACTTCGGCTTGGCAAGAGCCAACATTAATTTCTGATCCATCTGAAATCCATGACCTGAAACATGAATATTTTCCCCTTTTCCATATACAACTTTTGCACCCATTTTCATTAATCTATCTATGGTATTAACTACAGAAATAGTATTACCAGGTATTGGACTAGCTGAGAAAATGACTGTATCTGTGGTTTTTAGTTGTACATGTTGATGTTCTCCTCGAGATATTCTGCTTAAAGCAGCTAGTGGTTCGCCCTGACTACCAGTCATCAATAATAAAGTTTCTCTGTCAGGTAAATCTCTTATTTGCTTGATTGGAACAAAAAGGTCATCAGGACATTTCATATATCCTATCTCTCTAGCTTTGGCAATAACATTGATCATAGATCTACCCAATAAGCCAACCTTTCTTCCATGTTTCATTGCAAGTTCAAGGCACATTGTCACTCTGTGTACTGAGCTCGCAAAAGTGGTTATTATGACCCTGCCTTTTGCTTCTTCTACATGTTTATCTAAATAGGGAAATATAGTTTTTTCGGAAGGACAGAAACCTGGTACTTCTGCATTAGTAGAATCACTAAACATACACAAAATGCCCTTCTCGCCATATTGGGCCATCCTTTCTATATCAAACTGTTCTCCATCTATTGGAGTATGATCAAATTTAAAATCACCAGTAAATATTACTGTTCCAACAGGAGTGGTAATTGCCAATGAAAAACTATCACATATTGAATGAGTGTTACGAATAAATTCGACTGAAAAATGTTGTCCCACTTTTACAACATCTCTTGGATTAACTGTCTGTATTGTGGTTCTATCAGCAACGCCTGCTTCCTCCATTTTTCCTCGCAGCATAGACATAGCTAATCTTGGTCCATGAATAATAGGAATATTGAAATGTTTTAAGTGATGTGAGATACCTCCAATATGATCTTCGTGGCCATGAGTAACTATCATGCCCTTTATTCTCCGCTGATTTTCTTTTAAAAAAGTGGTATCTGGCATTACTACATTTACTCCATGCATCCCATCAGATGGAAATGCTAAACCAGCATCAACAAGCATCAATTCATCTTGATACTCAAATACACAAGTATTCTTTCCAATTTCGTGTAATCCTCCCAATGGAATAACTCTAAGAGTATTTGTATTTTCATGAGATGATGAAATGCGATGATTAGAATCACCTTTTACTGAATTTAATCTTGATTGCATGTTTTTAATTTTTATAAAGAAACTTATTGAGAATTAAAGATTTTTAATTAATTTAACTCTCAGATTTTAGAAAATTCCTATTGTAAGGATTTGAGGACAACAGAAAGTTTTTCCCTCATTTCTAAATTTAGTGAAGTTAAAGGACTCCTTGGTGAACCTACTTCCCATCCTTTAAGTTGAAGGGCAGCCTTAACTGGTATTGGATTAGTTGTCATAAAAAGTGCTTTAAATAGTGGTTGAAGTTTTTCGTGGATATTGAGAGCTCTATTGACATCTCTAGTAAAAAAACAATCAATCATTTCTTTTAATTGCAAACCCACTATGTGACTTGCAACACTTACTACACCAACCGCGCCTACTGATAACATCGGCAATAGCAATGAATCATCACCACTATATATAGAAAGTGTAGGACTACAAAGAGTCCTTAACTCTGTAACTTCTTCTATTCTACCGCTTGCAGCTTTAATACTGAAAATATTTGAAAATTTCATAAGTTTATTTACAGTTGCTGGAAGAATATTGCATCCTGTCCTTCCAGGAATGTTGTAGAGCATTAAGGGCAAGTCGGGGGTCGAATTAGCTATTAAACTAAAATGTTCCAGAAGTCCTTCTTGAGGAGGTTTATTATAATAGGGGACAACAACAAGAGCTCCATCAGCTCCATATTTATAAGCTTTTTTAGTGGCTTCTACAGCTTCAGAAGTACAATTACTTCCAGTACCGATAAGGATTTTTGATTTTCTATTTAAAGAACTTTTAATAGCGATAAATAATTCATGCTGCTCGTCCCAACTTAACGTTGGTGATTCTCCTGTCGTTCCGCATAACACTATTCCATCAGAGCCATGATCAACAAGATAATTAGCTAATTTGATTGCCAATTTATAGTCCACCTCCCCTGAAGTATTAAAAGGGGTAACCATTGCTGTTAAAATCCTCCCGAAAGGTGGTTTAATAGATTCTCTAGGCTTATTCATGATTCTCAGGTAATAATATTTCAGCTATTTGAACAGCATTTAGTGCGGCTCCTTTTCTGATTTGATCACCACATAACCACAATTCTAATGCATTAGGATTGCTTAAATCTTTCCTCAACCTACCAACGGCTATTTCATCCCTACCCATTACGTCAATTGGCATTGGAAATCTATTTGCATCATAATCCTCTATTATCCTTAAACCATTAGATTCTTCTAAACTTTTTTTAGCCAGAAGAAGATCTATGCTTTCTCCAAACTCTATATTGACGGACTCAGAGTGAGCTCTTAAGACTGGTACTCTTACACAAGTAGCAGATATTCTAAGATCTTGATTATTAAGAATTTTTCTTGTTTCATTAACCATTTTCATTTCTTCTTCGCAATAATTATTTGAAAGCATAGAAGAATTATGCAAGAAAAGATTAAAAGCTAATGAATGAGGTAATATTGAGCTTTGTCGGGGTGTACCATCAAGGTATTGACCTGTGAGGAATTTTAATTCTTCCATAGCTAATTGACCGGCACCACTAGCCGATTGATAGGTTGACACTATAATTCTTTTAATGGTAGAGATTTGATTTAAAGGAGCTAAAACAAGCGTTAATAATATTGTTGTGCAATTTGGATTTGCTATTACTCCTTGATGATTGAAGGCACTTTCAGGATTAACCTCTGGGACTATTAGAGGGACTTCATCACGCATCCTAAATGCACTTGAATTATCAATTAACAAAGCATTTTGATCTCTAATTACAGGTAGCCACTGTTTTGAAACAGAACTACCCGCTGAAGCAAAAACCAGATCAACATTTATGAATGAGTTTTTATTTACTTCTTGAGTTATCAATTCTTCTTCATTCCAAATAATTTTCTTCCCAGCTGATCTTGACGAAGATAGTAAAACTAATTCGCTAATAGGAAAATCTCTATCAGCAAGTATTTTTAATAGTTCATGTCCAACTGCTCCTGAGGACCCTAAAATTGCTACCTTTAATGGCCTATTTGGTAAAAACGAAGAATTTTTCACACTAATTAAAACAATTAACTTAACAAACAACCCTGAATATTACTTTATCAAAAAATCTTGATTTCAACTAAATCACTTAATGTGAAATAATTAAAGTTTGTGTTATGTGCATTTCACATAGATTAAAACATGTCTAAAGATTCTTTAAAAATCAAAACAAAGTCACTTCCAAAAAGTAGAATTTCAATCGAATTAGAAATACCATCGAGTTCCTGCAAAGAAAATTTTGATGAATCATTAAAGTCAATAAGTCGTTCTGCCAAGATTCCAGGATTTAGAGTTGGTAAGATACCAAAGCAGGTTCTTATACAAAGAATAGGCATCACACAATTATATGCATCTGCATTAGAAAAAATAATTGATAAGGCATGGAATGAAGCACTTAAAGTAAAGTCCATAGAACCTCTTTGTGAACCAGATCTAGTTGATGGATTTGACAGCCTTTTAAAGAACTTCAATCCTGAAAGCAATCTCAAACTCGTCCTGGAAACTGATGTACCGCCAACTTTAAAACTAAAGCAAACAAAAGGCATAAAAGTTCTATTAAAGCAATCAAAATTTAATCCCAAAAGTGTTGACGAAGCTTTGGAAAAATCAAGAAATCAAATGGCCAACATAGTTCCTGTAGAAAACCGTCCTGCACAAATGGGGGATATAGCCGTAATTGGTTTTAATGGAATATATAAGGATTCAAAAGAGCCCATAGATGGTGGATCTAGCGATTCTATGGACCTTGAATTAGAAGAAAATAAAATGATACCTGGATTTGTTGAGGGAATAGTTGGAATGAAAATTAATCAATCTAAAAAACTAAATCTTAAATTTCCGGATGATTATCCCCACGAAGATTCAAAAGGTAAGAAAGCAATATTTGAAGTAAAGCTAAAAGATCTTAAAGCAAAAGAACTCCCAGCATTAGATGATGATTTTGCTAAAAAATCAGGTAATAAAAATACTTTAAAAGATTTAAAAAAAGAAATTGAAGATCAACTAAAGCTAAATTTTGACAATACACAAAAAAATATAAGAGAAGAAGCCATTATTGATGCCCTAGCTAATGAATTGGAAGTAGATCTACCAAAATCAATGATTGATTTTGAAGTTAGAAGCTCCATAGAACAAACAGCTCAAAAATTTGCACAACAAGGCATGGATATTAAATCAACCTTTACCCCTGAATTAATAAAATCTCTTGCTGAGTCTAGCCGACCTGAAGCAGAAAAAAATCTCAAAAAAAATCTGGCTATAAAGGCTTTATCTGAGGAAGAAAAAATTATTGTTGAAGATAAAGAAATAGACTTAAAAATGGACTCCTACAAAGAAGAGATTAAAAATTCACCTAATAAAATTGATTTATCTAAATTAAGAGAAGTTATCAAAAATGACCTCATAAAAGAGAAAGCCTTATTATGGTTAGAAGCGAATTGTGAAATCACAAAGAAATCAGAAAAAGAAAAGGAAACAAAAAAAACTCGCACTAAATCTTCTTCAAATAAGGCTAAAAAAGCAAAAAGTGCTCCGAAATCCAAAGAAAAAGAATAATTTATGAAATATTTAACTAATTTTTAAAAAAAACTTTAGATTGTATGAATTAACTCTTAAAAATTTTGATTAACTCAGAAAAAAGGCATCTAATATCAAATACTTATGATGTTAAAAACTTTAAAAACCAATCAAAATCAGCTCTTCCTACTGTAATCGAACAATCAGGTAGAGGAGAAAGAGCTTTTGATATTTATTCCAGACTTTTAAGAGAAAGAATCATTTTTCTTGGAACACCAATAAATGACCAAGTATCTGACTCAATCGTCGCGCAATTATTGTTTCTTGAAGCTGAAGATCCAGGAAAAGATATACAAGTTTATATCAATTCGCCAGGAGGATCAGTTACAGCTGGATTAGCAATTTACGATACTATGCAACAAATATCTCCAGATGTAGTAACTATTTGTTTTGGAGTAGCTGCAAGCATGGGAGCATTCTTGCTGTCTGGAGGAAATAAAGGAAAAAGATTAGCTTTACCTAACTCAAGAATTATGATTCACCAACCTCTTGGAGGGGCTCAAGGACAAGCGGTAGAAATTGAAATACAAGCCAAAGAGATTCTTTACCTTAAAAAGACTCTAAACTCTCTACTCGCCGAACATACTGGCCAATCATTAGAAAAAATAGTTGAAGATACAGAAAGAGATTATTTTCTATCTCCAGAAGAAGCTGTTGAGTATGGATTAATTGATAAAGTTATTAAAAATGACAACTGAAAGATTTAGTTTAAGATTCTGATGACGAATTGATCTTTATAAGCAATCCTTGTATAAAGGGGACATAACCCTACTGTTTCTAAAATAAAAATTCGATGGCTAAATTTGACGCCCATCTTAAGTGCTCTTTCTGCGGCAAGTCACAAGATCAAGTTCGCAAACTTATCGCAGGTCCTGGAGTATACATTTGTGATGAATGTATTGATCTTTGCAATGAAATACTTGACGAAGAATTAATAGATACACAAACAAAAATAAATCAAGGTAACCCAGCAGTCCAAAAGAAATTAAGTGAAACAAATAGCCCAGCAAAAGCACCTTTACAAATAACATCAATACCTAAACCTGTTGAAATTAAAGAATTCCTTGATAATCAAGTTGTTGGTCAAGACTCCGCAAAGAAAATCTTATCTGTTGCTGTTTATAACCACTACAAAAGACTTGCCTGGAGAACTAGTGTAGATAATCACAATTTGAAAGATGATGACCTTCAAGCAACAAAGTTGCAAAAATCAAACATTCTTTTGATTGGACCAACTGGCAGTGGCAAAACACTTTTAGCACAGACCTTAGCTGAATTTTTAGATGTACCTTTTGCAGTTGCTGATGCAACAACTCTCACAGAAGCAGGTTATGTAGGAGAAGATGTGGAAAATATTCTTTTAAGACTTTTACAAAAATCAGAAATGAATGTTGACCTAGCTCAGAGGGGGATTATATATATTGATGAAATTGATAAAATAGCTCGAAAAAGTGAAAATCCATCAATTACAAGAGATGTGTCTGGTGAAGGTGTTCAACAAGCTTTATTAAAAATGCTCGAGGGTACGATTGCTAATGTGCCCCCACAAGGAGGAAGAAAGCATCCCTATCATGATTGTATTCAGATTGACACCAGTCAAATTTTATTTATTTGTGGAGGTGCATTTATTGGTTTAGAAGATATAGTCCAAAAAAGATTAGGAAAGCATTCAATAGGTTTTACAACCACTGAAGAAGCACAGATAATTGATACTAAAAAGAAATTAGATTCTAGAGAATCGCTAAAAAGCCTAGAACTGGATGATTTAGTTAGATATGGACTAATACCTGAATTTATAGGCAGAATTCCTGTATGCGCAGTCTTAGATCCACTGAATGAAGCGACTCTTAAATCTATTCTCACTGAACCAAGAGATGCTTTAGTAAAACAATTTAAGGCTCTATTGAGTATGGATAACGTCAAGATCAATTTTGAGCCGGAATGCGTTTCAGCTATAGCCAAAGAAGCTTATTCTAGAAAAACAGGTGCAAGGGCTTTGAGATCAATCATCGAAGAACTTATGCTCGACTTAATGTATTCATTACCATCACAAAAAGATATAAAAGAATACAACATAACTAAGCAGATGGTTGATAATCTATTCTCTTCAAAGATTGTAAAGCTGCCTCATAAGAAAAATAGAATAAGAAAAGAATCTGCTTAAAAAATTTAGTTATAATAATAAAAAATAAAAAAAAATAGTCCATAGTCATTGATGGTAAGTTCTCATATTCCTTTTCACCAAAAATATAGACCTACTAATCTTGATGAACTAGTAGGACAAGAAGTTGTATCAATTACATTAAAACAAGCCATATTAACTAATAAAATTGCCCCTGCATACCTTTTCAGTGGTCCAAGAGGAACTGGTAAAACCTCAAGCGCAAGAATATTGGCAAAATCTCTAAATTGTCTTAGCTTTAATGAACCTAATCCAAAACCATGTGGTAAATGTTCACTTTGCAAGGAAATAACTCAGGGCAATGCCTTAGACATTATTGAGATTGATGCGGCATCTAATACCGGAGTCGAAAATATTCGCGATATTATTGAAAGAGCTAGGTTCGCACCTACTCAAGCCAGATGGAAAGTCTATGTTATTGACGAATGTCATATGCTTTCAACAGCGGCTTCCAACGCATTACTAAAAACAATTGAAGAGCCTCCTGAAAATGTTGTTTTTATTCTTGCAACAACCAATCCTGAACGAGTTCTAGATACCATTCAAAGTAGATGCCAGAAATATGATTTCCATAGAATTAGCATTAACAATATTTTCAAACAGCTTTTAGATATATGCCAAAAAGAATCAATACTTTATGAAGAAGCTGGAATTGAACTAATTGCAAAAAGAGCTAACGGAGGAATGAGAGATGCCCAAAGTTTATTAGATCAACTGAGTCTTTTACCGAATGGTATAACCAAAAAGAATGTTGCGACAATACTCGGAGAGGTCGCTGAATATGATTTAGTAGATTTACTCAATGCATTAATTTCAAACAATGCAGAATCATTAATAACTAATTGCTCTAAATTATATAATTCCGGCAACGAACCCATAGCAATTTTGGAAGGTTTATTAAATATAACTAGAGATTTACTACTTAAATTTGGTACGGAAGAATACTCAAGTCTTTTTTATACTTCCAAAGATTTCTACCCTGAATTAAATAACTTATCAAATCAAATTAAGAAAGAAAGAATAATTAATTGGCATAATAAATTAAAAAATACAGAATACCAAATCAAAACAAGTAGTCAGCCAAGATTATGGTTAGAAATAAATTTATCAAGTCTTCTCGAGATTAATATAGAAACAAAACCTAGTGATGATTTAGTCAAAAATATAGAAACAAAACCTAGTGATGATTTAGTTAAAAA
>QCLS01000002.1 GCA_003214355.1 Prochlorococcus sp. AG-418-C09
AACCTGATTTATCATATCGATCTCACTTGTAGAAGAAGTATTATCTATATCCAATAAATATCTCTCTAATTGTTCTTCTTGTTCGATATCTTCAAAACTTAATTCAAGAAAATTTCCAATCTTACTTCCTGAACATGATTGTAGAAAAACTAAAACAGCAAAAAGAATAAACCTCTTATAAAATTTAATCATCTTAATTTTTAGTTTTCAAGATTATCAAGCTTGGATTTATTTTTTTTTAATTTACTTTTTTTGTTTTTAGTAAAGTCTTTTTTTTCTTCCAATAAATTAAGTACATCTTCTATTTTCAATTTCTCAAGGTTTACATCTTTTGGTAAAGAAATATTCACTTTTCCGTACTTAGCATAAATACCATATGGACCATTTAGGACTTGAATCTTATCCTTTGCTCCTTTTGGTTTTCCTAATTCTTTTAAAACTTCTCTACCACCTCTAGCTAATTTTGGCATAGCAAGAATTTCAAGAGCCCTATTTAAATTAATCTCAAAAACATCATCATCTTTCTTTAAAGACCTATTTTCAGATTCATTCTTATTTTTAATCCATCTTACATAAGGTCCAAATCTTCCTCTGTCTGCTTCAATTATTCCCCCATCTGGATGTTCCCCTAATAGTCTTGGTAAACTTAATAATTTGAGGGCCTGTCCTAGAGTTAAATCATCAGTTCTTAATTCCTTTGGCAGAGAAGCTCGTCTAGGCTTAGCCTCAGTATTTTCAGTTATACCAAGTTGCACATATGGTCCATATGGACCAAATCTTAAAAAGACTTTTTCACCGGTGATTGGATCCTCTCCTAAATCTGAAGGGCCACTCAGAATCTGATCAACTTTCTTTCTATCTAAATCTCCTGGAGTTATATCCATTGGAAGATTACCTTTTGCTTGAATCTCATTACCTTCTTCATCAATTTTGATACCTTCAATCCATGGTCCATTAGATCCAATCCTGACCACACATGGTAAATCATCAAAATCAACTTGCCTATATGCTTTCCCATCAATATCTCCTTCAGTCTGTTGAACCTTAACTTCCAATCCATTTTTACCTTTGTAAAAAGTTTCTAAATAAGGAAGCCACTCTAAATTACCTGAAGAGATCTCATCAAGGGAAGATTCCATCTTTGCAGTAAAAGTAGTATCGACTAAATCAGGAAAATGTTCTTCCAAAAGCGCTGTAACTGCAAATGCTGTAAAGGTTGGAGCCAAAGAATTAGCAGAAATTTGAGCGTACCCTCTATCAATAATAGTGCCAATAATACTTGCATAAGTAGAAGGTCTCCCGATACCTTCCTTTTCTAAAATCTTTACCAATGCAGCTTCGGTAAATCTCGCGGGAGGCTTTGTCTCATGACAAATAGGCTCATTACTTTTGACATTTAATTGCATTCCAATAGACATATTTGGTAAAACAACTTCTTTTTGCTCTAAGGCGGCACTCGGGTCATCACTCCCTTCGACATAAGCCCTGAAGAATCCAGGGAAATCTATGCTTTTGCCGCTAGCTTTGAATACAGCATCTCCAACAACTATTTCAGAATTAATCATTGTTAGCTTTGCCTCAGCCATTTGACTCGCAACTGTTCTTTTCCAAATAAGCTCATATAAAGATAAATCACGTCCTTGTAAGTCAGTTTCCGAAGGAGTCTTAAATTTCTCTCCAGCAGGCCTAATCGCTTCATGTGCTTCCTGGGCGTTAACTGATTTAGAGCTAAATTGACGTGAAGTTCCAGAAAGGAATTCACTACCATATTTGGAAAGAACACAATCTCTTGCCGCATTTATTGCTTGCTGCGACAAATGTACAGAATCTGTTCTCATATAAGTTATGTATCCTCTCTCATACAGTCCTTGAGCACATCTCATTGTTTCCCTTGCAGAAAGACGTAGTTTCCTATTAGCCTCTTGTTGTAATGTGCTGGTAGTAAATGGTGGCACAGGTTTTCTAATCGCAGGTTTCCGTTCAACCTTTTGTACAATCCATTTTTTATTTGCAATAGATTCAAGTAAAAAATTTGTTTGCTTTTCATCTAAAACTAGAGATTGATTACCTTTCTTTAAGGAGCCAGTCTTTTCATCAAAATCTGAGCCTGATGCAATCCTATTACCCTCAAAACTAAATAACTTTGACTCGAAGGTTATATCATCGCAGGACAAAACAGCCTTTAAATCCCAATATGCAGCCTTTTTAAAAGCTCTTCTTTCTCTCTCTCTCCTTACTAATAATCTTACAGAAACTGACTGGACACGCCCTGCTGAAAGTCTTGGTGCAACCTTCTTCCATAGTAATGGTGACAATTCATAACCAAAAAGCCTATCCAAGATTCTTCTTGTTTCTTGCGCTTGAACTAATTCCATATCAATTTCTCTGGTTTCATCTAATGCTTTGTTGATAGCTTGTTTTGTTATTTCGTGAAAAACCATCCTTCTTGTTGGAACTGTCGGCTTGAGAATTTGCAATAAATGCCAGCTTATACTTTCACCCTCTCTATCCTCATCAGTAGCTAATAATAATTTCTTAGCACCTTTGAGTGCATTCTTAAGATCCTTAACTATCTTTTTCTTATCTTTAGGGACAACATAAAGCGGTTCAAAATCCTCAGTAGTATTCACACCGATCCTGGACCATTTTTCTTTTTTTAAAGATGCGGGAATTTCACCTGCACCTTTCGGAAGATCCCTAACATGACCCATCGAAGCCAAAACTTCATAATTAGAAGGCAAAAACTTTCTAATAGTTTTTGCTTTTGTGGGGCTTTCAACAATAACTAGTGTGTGTTCCAAGGAAGTTTCAAGAAATTCAGTTTTTTTTCATAAGGGCATATTATGATTAATTGAATATTTCTCAAGGATTGTTTCTTGAGAATATCAATTAACCTACCCACAAATTATAATCAAGTTAATATTAACTATTACATCCTTACAACCAAAACTTCATTTTAAATAAGTGCCAAACGAAATCTTTACATTTAATCTAAATGCTCAGGCAATTATTCCAGAGGCTTTCATCTTATTTGGAATTATTGGTACTCTAATTGTTGACTTAGCAGGAGAGAAGACTGCGTCTAGATGGACTCCACTAATATGTTACCTATCATTAAGCAGTGCAATAGGAGCGCTTGCAATTCAATGGAATAATCCAGCTGAAGTTGCTTTCCTCGGCTCATTCATTTCAGATAATCTCTCTTTGGCATTCAGAGGAATAATCGCTCTCTCAACACTCATTTCTCTTTTAATTAGCTGGCGCTATACGGAGCAGAGTGGTAGTCCAATAGGTGAATTTGCAGCAATAGTTTTATCAGCCACCCTTGGAGCAATGCTTTTGTGTGGATCCACTGACCTAATAAGTGTATTTATTTCTTTGGAAACTTTATCGGTCGCAAGTTATTTATTGTCTGGTTACTTAAAAAGAGATCCAAGAAGTTCAGAAGCAGCATTAAAATATCTACTTGTTGGTTCTGCTGCTGCAGCTGTTTATCTTTATGGCTCATCCTTACTTTACGGATTAAGTGGCTCAACTAATTTATCGTCAATTGGTACGGAGTTAATTAATAAACCATCATTTATAACATCAATAGCACTTGTATTCGTCCTCTCTACAGTGGCATTTAAAATTGCAGCTGTTCCATTCCACCAATGGACACCTGATGTTTATGAGGGTTCACCTACTCCAGTCGTAGCATTTTTATCTGTAGGTTCCAAAACTGCAGGTTTCGCTTTTGCTATAAGAATATTGGTAACTTCTTTTGCTTCTTTTGACGAACAATGGAAATTACTCTTTACAGTTCTTGCGATTCTGAGCATGGCTCTTGGCAATATAGTGGCTTTAGCTCAGACTTCAATGAAGAGAATGCTTGCATATAGTTCAATCGGACAGGCAGGATTTGTGATGATAGGGATCGTATCAGGGACACAAGATGGCCTATCGGCGGCAGTTCTTTATTTAGCAGCCTATTTATTTATGAATTTAGGAGCCTTTTCATGTGTTATTTTATTTTCTCTCAGAACAGGTTCTGACAACATTTCTGACTATTCAGGTCTTTACCAGAAAGATCCCTTAGTAACCCTTGGTCTTAGCCTTTGCCTACTTTCTCTTGGAGGGATTCCACCCATGCTAGGTTTCTTTGGAAAGATTTATTTATTCTTTGCAGGATGGGCCAATCATCAATACTTGCTAGTAATTATAGGTCTAGTAACCTCCGTAATTTCTATTTACTACTATATTTCCGTTATTAAGATGATGGTTGTGAAAGAGCCACAAGAAGCATCTGAAATAGTTAAATCTTATCCAGAAACAAATTGGAATATTGTCGGCTTACCACCACTTCGTTTTGCACTTTATACTTGCCTTGCAGTAACAGCTTTAGGAGGAATTCTATCAAATCCACTCTTTAAATTAGCTAATACAGCTGTTTCTGAAACCCCTTTTTTACAGGACATTTTAGCTAGTAGTAGTGTTAATTTATTAAACTAGAATAATTATGACTGTAGTTGCTTGCTTAGATAAAGTGTCAAAAACCTACGGGAAAGATAATCTTATAGTAAAAGCACTTGATAATATTAATTTGGAGATCTCGCGTGGTGATTATTTAGCTGTAATGGGGGCAAGTGGATCAGGTAAAAGTACAGCAATGAATATCCTTGGATGCTTAGATCGACCCTCATCGGGACAATATAAATTAAATGGTTCTTCGATAGAAAACTTATCAGATGATGAACTAGCTACCTTAAGGAATCAGGAATTAGGTTTTGTATTCCAACAATTTCATTTATTAGGTGATGCCACAGCCCTTGAAAATGTCATTCTTCCAATGATTTATGCTGGTGTTAATCAATCAGTGAGAGAGGATAAAGCCAAGGAAGCTCTTTATAAAGTTGGATTAAAAGAAAGAATGCATAACAGACCAAATCAATTGTCTGGGGGACAGCAGCAAAGAGTTGCAATAGCTAGGGCAATTATTAACAATCCTGCACTTTTATTAGCTGATGAGCCAACTGGGGCACTTGATTCGCAGACTACAGAGGACGTATTAGATTTATTCGATAGGTTACATAATTCTGGAATAACAATTGTTTTAGTTACTCATGAGAATGAAGTTGCTAGTAGGGCAAAGAAAATAGCAAGATTTAAGGATGGCAGAATTATAGAATTTAAATCAAATTAGATCTAGACCTTAATTACTTTAATTTGGTTTTTAGATAATAGTCTTAAATTACCAAAAGAATCTATATCTTTAATTTGAAAATTATTATTTCTATATCCTCTTGGAAGATATTGTTTATCAATGAATGTATTTGCATCTGAAATAATCCTCTTTCTTTGATAATTGTATTTAATTGCTTGCCCAATTCCAGTCAAAATTTTTGATGTCCAGTAGTGTTCAGATAATCTATTTTTTTTTAGAACTTTAGATAATGGAATTCCTTCATCTGGAGTCTTGTTATTCAAATTAAATCCAATACCAATTCTTACGTAGAGAATCTCTTCACCTCTAGTGACAACCTTGGGTAAGAAACCAATCAACTTTTTAGAACCATAAAGGATATCATTTGGCCATTTTAATTTGAGAGATCTTGAATCACTATTAGGCGGCAAAAGCTCACAAAACTTACACGCAATTGACAGTGAGAAAACATCTATTAGAAATTCTGAAGAATAAATTGGATAAGCTGCACTTAACCATATACCTCCTTTAGGGGAAATCCAATTTCTCTTATGCTGGCCAAAACCGGCTGTCTGTTCTTTTGAAATTATTGCAACTGGAGTAGTTAATTTATCCTTTTCTTTAAGATAATCATCCAGCTGAAACTCTGTACTATTACATTTCTTTTTGTAGAAAAGTTGCCAATCTGGCAAGTCATTTTTTTCCTTTTTGTAAAAAAAGGCCGTTTTTGATGACTGTCCAATAACTTTCACAAACAAAAAATAGATAATTAATTAGTTTTTTATTTAAATATATATTGCGGGGGTATGCTTTAGATAATAATATGAATAAAAAAATTTATAGGAATTGAAAAAAAGTAATCTCGAAACAATAAATAATTGTCTAAAAACTTTTCAGGTCTCCTGGTCTGAACTTGATAATCTTATCCAATTAGAGACAAACTGGGAGAAGATTGTAGGTAAAGACCTGGCTCAAGAATGCAGACCACTAAAAATAGAAAAAAATATTCTTACAATAGTTGCCAATCACCCACAATGGAGGCAGGAATTAATTTACTACAAACATAAGTTAAAGGAATCAATAACTAAAAATGGTATACACTTGAAGAACATCCGAATAGTACAAAATTATAACAATGAAGAGAAGAGAAAAATAAATAATTTCAAATTGGAATGGGAAAATCATCCAAGTAGAATAAAAGAATCTCAACTTGTTTTTTGTAATTTATGCAATTGCCCAACGCCTAAAAGAGAAATTGAAAGATGGGGCAAATGTACCTTTTGTTGGAGAAAAGAGATCTGAATTAAACTATTATTTCCTAAGCAATAAAATACCCATTTGTCCTCCAAACAAAGTTTTATATTGAACTGAAATAAACCCTATTTTTTTAGAAAGTTTGATTAAGGTATCACCATCAGGAAACGCTTTAATACTATTCTCAATATATGAATACTCTTCTCCTAAATTAAAAATTCGTGATATGGGTACAACGATTAATCTCAGATATATTTTTTGAAACAAGCAAGATAAAGATTTATCCTTTGAATGATTAAAGTCTAGAAATCCAGCCCTTCCTTTATCTTTTAATAAATTAAATACCTTTTCTAAACCTTCCTCAACATTTGTGAGGTTCCTCAAACCATATGACATACAAATACCATCAAAAGAATTCTCTGATAGGTCCAATTCAAAAACATCTTTATTTTCCCACTTAATTGCTTTATGGCCAATCTTTCCTGACCTTCGCCTTGCTATCTCCAGTATTTCATATGCACTATCTATTCCAACAATACTCCCATGTGGAGAAATTCTTTTACTTATCAGAATTGACATATCACCAGTTCCACAGCATAAATCCGCCCAATCTTCTCCATTAATTGGTCTTAGTAGATTTAATAACTTTCTTTTCCATAGATTATGGAAGCCTAAACTCAACAGATTATTTAGAAAATCATACTTCTTTGAAATATTATTAAAAATATTTCGCACGTAATATGATTTCTCATTTGCCATTTTCTTATAAAACTCTTTTAGTTATCATAATATTTACATTAATAATCAGGTCTTATTAAAAGTTCTTTATTAATAAGAAAAGACTTAATTTCTCTAATTGTCAATTTTTGGTCGTGGAGCAAAGATGCCAAAAGCGCCGCAGAAGCTCTCCCCTTAGTTAAAACCTCATATATATCTTCTACGCATCCAGCCCCTCCTGAAGCAATTACAGGAATATTTACAGCTCTCGCTACTTGGTTTGTCAATTCTAAATCATATCCCTTTTGAGTCCCATCCCCATCCATTGAAGTAAGAAGAATTTCACCAGCTCCAAATTCTTCAACTGACTTAGCCCAATCAAGTACATCTAATTTAGTGTTTATTCTTCCTCCTTGAACATAAACTTCCCATCTATTTGGGTTAGAACTTTTTCTTCTAGCATCTATAGCAACAACAATACATTGACTGCCATATTCCTGAGAACTTAAAGAAATTATTTTTGGATTTTTTACTGCTGCAGAATTAAGGCTTACCTTATCTGCCCCTGCCCTTAGCAGTTCATTTATCGATTCAAGTGAATTTATTCCACCTCCCACAGTAAAAGGGATTTTTACTGTTTTGGCTGTTCTAGAAACTAAATCAATTAAAGTTTTACGATTTTCAAACGTAGCTTTTATGTCAAGGAAAACTAATTCATCTGCACCCTCATCAGAATATCTGCATGCTAATTCAACCGGGTCCCCAGCATCTCTTAAATTAACGAAATTTACACCTTTAACGACGCGGCCATTTGCAACATCTAAACAAGGAATTAAACGAAGAGCAACCATTTTAAACCAAATTGTCCAATTACTGTTAATCTTGCATAATAGCTTCTATTCTAAACCGTCATGGCAAACACAAATTTATTACCAAAAATCGGAAGTAAAATAAAAATAAATATTGATAAAGTAAACGATAGACTTCCAACAAAACTGCTTGACCAAATCAGCTTAAATCCAAAGGCAATTATAAAAGGTTACAAAATGACAGATGGAGGAGGTATTGGCTTAATAGTAAGATTTGAATCTGGGGATATAAATTGGTTCTTTCCAGAAGAAACTGAGCGAGGTTAACTATTAGTGAATGATCCAAAACAATTATTAGGAATTAAAGGAGCTTCTGAAACTAAAAACATTTGGAAACTCCGCATACAATTGATGAAGCCCATAACTTGGATCCCTTTAATATGGGGGGTTATTTGTGGTGCTGCGGCAAGTGGTAACTTTACATGGACGTTTAATAATTTCTTAGCGTCATTAGCTTGCATGCTTATGAGTGGACCTTTGTTAGCAGGTTATACTCAAACAATAAATGATTTCTTTGATAAAGATATTGATGCTATTAATGAACCCAATAGGCCAATTCCCTCTGGTGCTATTTCTTTAGCACAAGTTAAGATTCAAATTTGGGTTCTTCTTGCTTTGGGATTAATTGTTGCATATCTGTTAGATATATATGCAAATCATAATTTTCCCTCTGTCTTTTTATTGGCTTTGGGAGGATCATTAGTCAGTTATATATATTCTGCACCACCACTTAAGTTAAAACAGAATGGCTGGCTAGGGAATTATGCTTTAGGTGCATCTTATATAGCTTTACCCTGGTGGGCAGGTCAAGCTTTATTTGGCAAGCTTACATTTATAACTGCAATGCTAACACTTGCATATAGCCTTTCAGGTCTAGGAATTGCCGTCATAAATGATTTTAAGAGTGTCGAGGGAGATGCAAAATTAGGCTTAAACTCTTTGCCCGTAATATTTGGAATTAGAAATGCAAGTCGTATAAGTGCAGGACTTATCGACATATTTCAACTTGTTATGGTTGTTGTATTAATTATAATTGGCCAACATTTAGCTTCTGTTATTTTAGTTCTTCTAATAATTCCTCAAATTACTTTTCAGGAAATGTGGTTACTTAGGGACCCATTAAAATTTGATGTAAAATATCAGGCTAGTGCTCAGCCATTTCTTATTACAGGCATGCTTATTACAGCTCTAGCAATTGGACACAGTTTTTTAGTTATTTAGTAGTGCTTAAATTTAAGTACAGATTAATATTCTTTGCACCACTTTTTATTTTATTTCTTTGGATAATTATCCCAATAGCAAATTTAATCAGAATAACTTTGACTTTTGATTTTCTTAATCAATATAGTCCTCAAAATAACTATACATATGAGATTCACTCAACCGATAATGAAGTGATTAAAAAATTAAGCAAGAAATTTGATGTCTTTGACAATAAAGAAGAAATACCATATTTTTTAAAACTAGCATTCATTTCTTCAGAGGATAGAAGGTTTTATTTTCATAATGGGATTGATCTATTTGGATTATCTAGAGCAGTTCTGATTAATTTACGAAGTGGTTATATAAAAGAGGGTGGAAGCACAATTACCCAACAAGTATCAAGAATAATATTCCTAAATAATGAACTTAGTTTCAAAAGAAAACTACAAGAAATAATTATATCTTTAATAATTGACTTGAAATATAGCAAAGAAGAAATTTTAAAAATTTATTTAAATAATATTCATTTAGGTTCAGGGGCTAATGGAGTAAATGAAGCTGCACAAATATATTTTGGCAAACTAATTAGTGAACTAACTTTGTCAGAAGTTGCTTTATTAGCAGGCCTGGCACCAGCACCATCTTTTTACTCCCCTTTTGAAAATTATGAATTAGCCATAAAGCAAAGAGATGAGGTTTTGATTTCTATGTATAAAAATCAATATATATCTTTAGATAAGCTTGAGGAAGCTCTATCAGAGAAAATAATACTAAATGATGCTGTAGATAAAATAAATGATAAGTTATTGATTAGTTTTATTCTTGAAGAGGCTAATGAGAAGATAAACATTAATGAAATATTGCACTATGATAGGCACATAATAATAAAAACCAGTATAAACAAAGAATGGTATTTAGAGGCTCAAGAGCTATCTGGTTTTTTAGATCATACAAATACAGAAATAGGATTGATATCAATTGAATCTAATACTGGTTTAATTAGAGTTATGATCACCGGAACTCCATCAAATATAAATGAGTTTAATAGAGTTACTTCTGCTATCAGACCATTGGGTTCAACATTTAAAATTATCCCTTATTTAGCAGCCTTAAAAGAAGGGAAAACTATTGAACATATATTTATCGATGACCCTACATGCTGGGATGATTATTGTCCAAATAATTTTGAAAGAATTTATAGAGGGGAGATATCAATGGTTGATTCTTTTAAATTTTCTTCAAATATTGTGCCCATAAAAATTGCTGAAGAAGTGGGATTAAAACAAATCATAAATCTCGCAAATTCCTTGGGGTTAGGTAATTATCAACAGCTAGAGGAGATCTATCCTTTAGCTATAGGAGCTTATGGAGATAGTCTTATAAATATTACGAATGTATATTCTGCAATTAATAATGATGGTTATTTATTAAGTCCTAGCATTATTGAAAGCATAGAATTTAATAATGGAGAATTAATATGGGATCACAAATTAAATTCCCAAAAAATAATTGACAGTAATATAGTAATTGCAATTAATCAAATGCTTGAGCAAACAGTCTCTGAAGGCAGCGGAATTGCTGCTTCAATAATTGGAGAAAAGATATACGGTAAAACAGGAACATCAGATAATAATAGAGACTTGTGGTTTATAGGATCGATTAAGAACTTAACAACAGGTATATGGTTAGGGCATGATAATAATGATTCCTCGATTTTCTCCAGTGGAGATGCAGCTTACCTTTGGAAAACATTCATAAATAAGATAAAGGACAATTTATAAAAAACGGATTTTCATCTAAATTTAATTATTGCAGCATAAAACCCATCTTTCTCATTATCTAAATCTGGTAATATTTGCTTCTCTTCAATTAGGAGAAGTTGTTTATTGTCTTCTATAAATTTTTTAATTAATAGATTATTTTCTGAAGGACAAATTGTACAAGTCGAATAAAGTAATGTTCCACTCTTTTTTAATAGAGATAAATTACTTAATAATAATTCTTCTTGTATGGATCTAAGCTCATCAATTTTCTTCTTATTTAATGTCCATCTAGCATCTGGATTTCTTGATAAAGTGCCAATTCCTGAGCAAGGGGCATCAATCAATATCTTGTCAAAGTAACTTTCAAATTCTGGCTTTAAATTAACTAAATTTGTTGAATCTGCAGTTAAAAATTTTATACTTTTTAAATTTAGTCTTTTTAAGTTCTGCGCCAAGATTCGCAACCTTTTTTCAGATCTATCAATTGCCCAAATTTCTCCTTGGTCATTTATTAGTTCCGCAAGATGAGTAGTTTTAATACCTGGGGCAGCACAAGTATCGAGGATCTTTTCTCCCTTCTTAGGATTTAAGAGTGGTGCAATCCATTGAGAAGATCTATTTTGAACAACCCAATGACCTTCTTTATATCCTGGCAATTCCTTAATTGATCCAACTTTACCCTTAATTGTAATTGCATTATTTAAATTCTCTATAGGTTCAGCTTTTATATTATTTACCTTAAAGTCCTTAAGACATGAACTAATGTCAGTTTTAAGAATATTAATTCTTAGATCAATTACTGGTTTTTTATTAAATGCTTTTGCAATTCTTTCTGCTTTAAAATCACCAAACCAATTAATCATTTCTTTTACTAACCAAGTTGGTAAGGATTCAAAATAAGAAATCCTATCAAGATTATTGTTTGGCACATAAGGTAAATTATCAAGATCTAATTTCTTTATTGCATTTCTTAAGATTGCATTAACCACTCCGGATAATCCTTGTAATTCTGAATTCTTTGCAATCTCAACAGTAGTAGAGATTGACGCAGGATGAGGGATTTTATCCATCTTTAGAATTTGATAAAGACCAATATGGAGAAGCCACCTTAACTTAGGAGGTTGTTTAATATGAGATAATTTCGAAGTATGATCTATCCATAAATCAAGTAATTTTCTATATCTAATACAACCAAAAGACAATTCCGTAATAAAAGCGATGTCAACTGTCTTAAATTCGTAATTAGCTATTACTTTTTCCAATGCATGATCTGAAAAAGAACCTGCATTTACTCTTAATAAGATCTCCCATGATGCTTTCCTTGTTAAGTATCCTTTAGCCAAAATTATCTTTAAAAGACTATCAACAATATAAATATACAAATTTTTTTAAATTTAAACTAAACTCTTTAGAGCTGAATTAATCCAAAAGAATCCTAAAACAGAAACTAAAGTAAGATTAAATCCTAAAAACAAATAAACATTCAAATTGTTTAAATTTTTTCTGGAAATTTCTAGATTAAGAAATTTAAATATATCTTTTTTCATAGTAAATTCTATCTAAAAAGGCCAAGGGCAAACAATTTTGACATTCCATAATTAATTGATCTAGTCAACTTTATAGGAAAAAGTTCTTCTAATTTATAAAACTGAAATTGATGATTAGCTAAGCTGGACAATTCAGATAGAATTATCATTTTGGTTAATCTTATCTTCAAAGAAAGTATTCCTAGATTCATTTTTCAGATCTCATTTAGAAACTAAACTAACATTAAAATTTACATTACGTAATAATCTAATAATCTTTTAATTTTTCAAATACTTGTCACTTTAAATAAGATATCAATTCAATTTATTTAAAAACTCTGTTGCGACTTTGATATGTATTTCTAACTTATGAGGATTCATTTTATCCATATTTCTTGCCATCATAGATAATCTGTATTGATTCCTAAAAAAGTTCTCATGATCTTTTATAAATTTCCAAAATAATCCATCCCATATATTAACCCAATCCCCATTCTTATAGTCAGACATCTTTTTTATATAATTAGAACTAGAAATATATGGCTTTGTAGAGAAAATACCTCCATCACTAAATTGACTCATTCCATAAACATTAGGCACCATTACCCAATCATAAGAATCAATAAACATTTCCATAAACCACTTATATACTTCATCGGGATGTATTCGACATAAAAGCATGAAGTTTCCAATAATCATTAATCTTTCTATGTGATGGCAATATCCGAATTGAAGAACATTTTTAATGACATTATCAACTGGCTCAATTCCTGTAGTCGCATCATAAAAAGATTCAGGCATTGATTTATATTCAAAATTCCAGAAGTTTGTAGTACGCATTTGTGTCCCATATTTTTCATAAACTAAAGAAATAAATTCTCTCCATCCAATTACTTGTCTTATAAATCCTTCCAAAGAATTGATTGGAATATTGTTTTTCTCACTAAATAATATTGCTTTTCTAACTATCTCCATTGGAGTTAAAAGACCAACATTTAAAATGGGTGATAACAGACTGTGCCATAAGAACTGACTATCCTTACTAATAGCATCTTCATAATCGCCGAATAGAAGAAATCTTTGCTCAAGAAATTCATTTAACCATTCATTAGCTTCTTTAAAAGTAGAAGGATAAAGAAAGCAATCACCTTTACCCCTGTACTTGAATCCTTTTTCATGAATAATCTTTTCGGCAGCAAGAACAAACCGATTTTTGGCTAATCTTTTGATTTCTGGTACAAATACATTTTTAGGTATTTTCTTTCGATTCTGTTCGTCAAAACTCCACTTTCCTCCAATTGGTGATTGATCAGAATTTATCAAAATTTTATGGTCTTTTCTTTGATTCTCATAGAATCTACTCATCAAAGGTTTCTTTGAGTTCGCAAGAAATGAATTTCTCATTTGATAATTAGTTATAAACATTGGAGATTCAAAGACATTAATTTTTATTTTCAATTTCTCACAAAATTTCTTTAAACGTCTCATTATTAAATAATCATGAGGATTAACAATATTGAGGACTCGACACTTATTTTCTAAATATTTGGATAAGTAATCAGTTGTGGAATATGAAGATTTATTTTCTATGTATAAAACTTTCCTACCTTGCTCTTTTAAATATTCCCTATAAGAATGCATTGATGCTTTTAAAAAAATTAATTTATTTTTATGAAAAACATATTTATGATTTTTATCATTCCCAAAAAACAAAGAATCCTCTAATAAAAGAATATCGCAATCGCAGGAAAGCAAGGGATTTTCCTTAAAAAGCTGATTAGGAAAAATAATTGAAATTTCTTTCATTTCTTAGATCTTCTTATCTTGCATCTATTTGAACAATAAATTACATCATCCCAACAATATTTCCATTTTTTTCTCCATTCAAAAGTTCTATTACAAACTGGGCAAATTTTACTTGATAAGTTTTTCAAATTAAAATCTATTTTTTGTGAATTGACTTAAAACGATCTGAAGACTTAAGAGACCTATGCTTTGTTTTACGACCAGAAACACGCTCTCTCCAAATTTTAAAAGATTTTTCTTTAAGATGTTGTCTCATCAATTTGATAGCATCTTTTTCCTTTAATCCGAATTGAAATTCGATAGCTTCAAATGGAGTTCGGTCTTCCCAGCACATTTCTATAATTCTATCTATTTCTTTTATGTCCATTTTTTAATTCACCTTTGAAAAATCAGAATTACATGATTTCAGTGTATTACCTCTTCCTGTTATTTTTAATCTATTTCTAGCCCAAAACCTGTAAAAAGCTCTGATGATGACTGAAATATAAGGAATCTTTGCGGGGGCATATAACCATGACATATCAATTAATTCATAAGCTAAAATAAGTACATCTAAGCCTTTAATTACATTCCCATTACTTAGGATTCCATGAAGGTTTGACATTGCGTCTTCGTAACTAATCTTTCCAAATTTTATTGATGAATAATCAGAATTACTTATGTCTACAAATTTAATAAATTTTGATTTATCTTTTTCCTTTAGAAAGTTTACCTCTCTTAAGCATAAAGGACATTGACCATCATATAAGAAGGTAAGCTTATTTTTCATTTTTTTAATAGCCTAAAAACTTATTCAAAAAAATGTGGATCTTTTTTATAATCTAATTAACTATTTGATTTGAGTGTCTCTATAAAAAATAATTTTATTCTTAAATCTAAATAAAACAAACTTTATAAAGCCTTAATATTATCCAATCCATTTTTTTATTAAATTGAATTATCTTATTAGTAATAACCATTGATAAAGGGATACATCAATGGTTTGAATAAATCTTTGTTATTCATCTAAAAGATGTACACCTTCTCCAATATCTGATTTAAAGTCGCAATATTTTTCAAAAACTAATCCTACTTTTCTCATTGATTCGCCTAATTCATCATTAAATTTTATCCAGTCATCAGAGCTTTGTTCTGGTAATGACCAACCTTGTGTCTCTACCATACTTGTTATTAAGGTATAGTCCCATTCTATGTAAGCCATTTAAAACACGTAACTGACTAACAATTATAAACTATAATCACTTAAGAAAAGATTTATTGTATTTAGTTAGCTTGAATCAAAAAGAGATAATGATAATAAGTTAAAAGGAAATATTTTTATGGTTTAATTTGAAGATATTATTATAAATAATAGAGAAAATTGTTTTTTAATGTCAGTACTGCCTAGGAGATTTAATAAAATAAAAAAGGTTTTAGATTCGAGGATGCAGAATCTATCTGTTTTGGTTGAAGCTGTTAATAAGCCTCATAATCTTTCTGCCATTTTAAGAACATGCGATGCTGCTGGTGTTTTTGAGGCAAACTTCATATCAAATAAACAAAACGTTAAAACATATAATTCTACGGCGCAAGGAAGTCAGAAATGGTTAAAACTTAAAAACCATCAAGATTCAAAATCAGCAGTAAATTCACTAAAAGAAAAAGGTTTTAAATTATTTGGAACGACCTTAAATAAGAATTCAATTGACTATCGTGAATTAGACTATTCTGATAGCACATGTTTTGTTCTAGGTGCTGAGAAATGGGGCCTTAGTGAAGAGCTGATTTCACAAGTAGACGAGTGTATATTTATCCCAATGAATGGAATGGTTCAATCCTTAAATGTTTCTGTCGCGGCATCAGTTCTATTATTTGAAGCTGTTAGGCAAAGATACCATCAAGGACTAATTCCACTTAAGGGAGAAGGCCTAGAAAAAAATTTATATAAAAAAACTTTATTTGAATGGTGTTACCCAGAATTAATAAATCACTATAAAAGTTCTGCTTTAAGTTACCCAGAATTAAAAGAAAATGGAGAAATCTGTAAATCAGATTTCAATAAAGATTAATTATTTTTTTATTTCAAGTCCCTCTCCAATAAATGATAATCCTAAAACAAGCATAAACATTGCTAATCCTGGAAACAAAGCAGTCCACCAAATTCCTGTGGGTAAAACTTTTAAGGCAAGATTAAGATCCCCTCCCCATTCAGGCACATCTGCAGGAACTCCTAAACCTAAAAAGCCTAAACTTCCTAATACTAAAACAGCATCAGCAGCATTAAGAGTCAACAGAATAGGCAAAGGCGTTAACACATTAGGTAAAATATATTTAAAAATAATTCTGACAAAATTTGCCCCAGAGATATTGGCTGCTTCAACAAAAGTTTCATATTTAATTAAAAATGTCTGATTTCTAATTACTCTGAAATATTGAGGAGAGTAAACAATACACAAAGCAAACGCTGCATTTAAAATTCCTTTACCTAAAACAAATGCCATTACGACTGATAAAAGAATTACCGGTATTGCAAAAATAGTATCCATTATTAGAGATAATGACTTATCCAAAATCCCACCAAAATATCCACTTATTAGACCTAATGGGAGTCCTATAATGATGGAAAAGAACATCGATAAGAATACTATTTCAAGAGCAATGGAAGATCCTTTCAAAGTTCTTATACAAACATCTCTACCTAAACGATCAGTGCCACATAAATGCTCTAGAGAAGGAGGTGCAGAAATCTGATTATTTATAGCTGAGCTAGAAAAATCAACCAGATTAAAGAATTCAACAGTTTGCATTAATATAACCACAAAAATATAAAGTATTAAAATTAGGAATCCAATCTTCCTGATATTTCTTGATACTTGAATAGATGGGTTCATATGAATCAAATCAATCTAAATTAATTATTTAAAATATAACCTTTCTTTAAATAACTAAATAGGTACTTGTTTGAAATCTGAAACCATTACTGATTTAATTTCAACACTGCCATAAAAGCTTCTTGAGGAACATCAACTTTGCCCATGGCTTTCATCCTTTTTTTCCCTTTAGCCTGCTTCTTTAACAATTTCTTTTTCCTAGAAATATCACCTCCATAACATTTAGATAAAACATCTTTTCTAAGTGCGCTAATACTTTCGCTTGCTATAACTCTGCTCCCGATAGAAGCCTGAATAGGAATTCTAAATTGTTGTTTTGGAATTAATTCTTTTAATTTTTCTACTAGACTCCTGCCAATAGCATATGCTTTATCTTTATGTACAATCGATGTTAAAGGATCAGCCCGTTCAGAATTAATAAGAACATCTAAACGAACCAAATCATTTTTTTTATAGCCTATAAGTTGATACTCCATAGATGCATACCCCTGGGTTCGGCTTTTCATTTGATCAAAAAAATCTGTGACTACTTCTGCTAAAGGGATTTCATATATCAATGTGACCCTATCTGTTGTTATGTACTTCATATCTATAAAAACACCCCTCCTTTCTTGGCATAATCCCATTAAAGTTCCATTAAACTCATTAGGAGCATATATCTCCATCTTTACATAAGGCTCCTCTATAGATTCTCTTAATTGCGGATCTGGAATTGTAGAAGGATTATCAATTAAGATCTCTTGGCCATCATTAAGGTTTACCTTATAAATAACTGAAGGTGCTGTAACTATTAAATCTAGGTCATATTCTCTTTCTAACCTTTCTTGCACAATTTCCATATGTAGTAGACCTAAAAACCCACATCTAAAACCAAAGCCCATTGCACTACTAGTTTCAGGTTCATATTTGAGTGCTGCATCAGAAAGTTGTAATTTCTGGAGAGACTCCCTTAAATCAGGATATTGATCAGCATCAGTAGGAAATAAGCCGCAAAAAACCATTGGATTAGCTTCCTTATACCCAGGCAAGGCTTCTTTAGCTGGTGAATTAAAAAGTGTGATTGTATCTCCAACTCTTGCATCTGCAACTGATTTTATTGATGCAGATAAATAACCGACTTCCCCTGCATGCAAGTAATCCACTTCTTTCTCATCAGGTGCCATAATTCCTATCTCATCTAATTCATAATATTTATTACTTGCCATTAGTAAGATCTTATCCTTTGAATTTATTTCACCAGAAATGACCCTAAAGTAAACAATAACTCCTCTATAAGGATCATAATAAGAATCGAATATCAAGGCTTTTGTTTGATCCTTAGTTCTATCTTCAGGTGATGGTATATTCTCAACAATCTTCTCTAAAATCTGATTAATTCCTTCCCCTGTTTTTGCTGAACAATAAATAGCATTTGAAGTATCCAAACCAATTATTTCTTCAATTTCTTTTTTTATTTTTTCTGGATCTGAGCCAGGAAGATCTACTTTATTTAAAACAGGAATTATCTCTAAATTATTCTCAATTGCTAAATAAACATTTGCCAAAGTTTGTGCTTCAACCCCTTGACTTGCATCAACAACCAAAAGAGCACCTTCACATGCTTGTAATGAACGACTAACCTCATATGAGAAATCGACATGGCCAGGGGTATCAATTAAATTTAATATATATTCCTCAGAATTCTTTGCTACATATTTCATTCTTGCAGCTTGAAGCTTAATGGTTATCCCCCTCTCTCTTTCAAGTTCCATATTATCCAGGAATTGTTCCTGCATATCTCTATTTGAGACAGTACCAGTATCTTGAAGTAACCTATCTGCCAGTGTTGACTTTCCATGATCAATATGTGCAATTATGCAAAAATTTCTTATTTTTGAAACTGCAATATCAGTCATATAATTCTAAGTAACACTCTTTTTTCATGATAACTAATCGTCATTATTTGTGGAAACCTAATATCTCATTATTTCTATCAACAACGTTTTTGGAATAATTATTATTCAGAAAATACTCAAAAGAAATTAGATGTTTTAATTTTCTTTCTAATAAAGAAACATCTTGCATGAAGAAACAAGATTTGCTTAAAACCTCAATCATTATTTTGACTGCAGTACTGGCTCCTGGTGAAGCTCCTAGCAAGGCAGATAAAGATCCATCAGATGAATTAACTACCTCAGTTCCAAACTTCAGAACGCCTCCGCTTTTTGTCTTCTTTATGATTTGAACTCTCTGCCCTGCCTTTTCTAAAACCCAATCACTTGCTTTTGCTGATGGCATCATATTCTGCAAATTACAAATTCTTTCAGAATGACTTTGCAAAGATTGGGAAAGAAGATAATTAATTAAGTTAACATTTCTAAATCCAACATCAAGAATTGGTAATAGGTTCTCTCTTCTAAAAGAATTAAAAAGATCAAAATAAGATCCTTTTTTTAGAAACTTTGTAGTAAATCCTGCAAATGGTCCGAATAACAAAGATTTTTTACCATTAATCCATCTTGTATCTAAATGAGGCACTGACATAGGTGGTGATCCTATACTTGCTTTTCCATATACCTTTGCACTATGTCTTTCAGCTAATTCAGAATTATCGCAGATTAGCCATTTACCGCTAACTGGGAAACCTCCATAATCTTTGGCTTTAGAAATTCCGGACTTTTGCAACAAATTAATAGTTTTTCCACCAGCGCCCAGAAAAACATATTTAGAAAATAAAGATAGATTCTTACCAGAATTATTTATCTCTAATTCCCAAGAGTTATTATGTATTTTTTTTAGGTTGGTAAGCTCAGTAAGATATTCAATATTAAAATTTCTTTGAGTTGCTAAATATGCTAAATATTCTTTAGTTAATGCTTCGAAATTAATATCTGTTCCTCTTGCAATCTTTGTAGCGGCAATAATTTCATTTCTTGGCCTCCCTTCTGTAATAAGTGGGGCCCATTCTGAAATATCTCTAAAGGAGGATGTATATATCATTTCACTAAATTCTCTAAATTGAGTCATTGACCTGTACCTTTCATATAAGAATGAACAATTTCTTTCACCACTTACAAAACTTAAATGTGGAACAAATTTCAAGAACTTACTAACATTTATTTTTCCCTTTTCATAAAGCGATGCCCATAATTCTAGAGATGTTTCAAAGGCTTTATTTATTGATAGCGCTTTGCTTAAATCAAAACTACGATCTTCATTAAGAGGAGTATAGTTTAATTCACAATTAGCGGCATGACCTGTACCAGCATTATTTAAAACTCCAGTACTTTCTTTTCCAGACGAGTCTAACTTTTCGATTATCAAAATATTAATTTCAGGTAAAGCCTCTTTAAGTAATAAAGCAAGAGTAGTACTCATTATGCCAGCACCCACTAAAACCGCATCATAATTAACTTTTTCTATTGATAGTTTTCTGGTGCTCACTTTTAATAAAACATTTTTCTTTTTGCAAAGAATCAAATTATTCTCTAGTCTAATTATAAGTTAATTTAAAAATTATGAGCACAGAAACTTTAGCTTTAACTAATGAAAATGTAGAAAAGGTACTTGACGAGCTTAGACCATTTCTGATATCCGACGGAGGGAATGTTGAAATTGCTGAAATTGATGGTCCCATAGTCAAGGTAAGATTACAGGGTGCATGTGGAAGTTGCCCAAGTAGTACTATGACTTTAAAGATGGGAATTGAAAGAAAATTAAAGGAGATGATCCCTGAAATTAGCGAAGTTGTTCAAGTATTATAAAAAATCTCCAAAATTATCGGTTTTACCTATTCTTTCTCCCTTTCTTTAATCATTGCAGTTTTATAATCCAAACAGTCGATAGGGAGACCTTGACCTATTGATATAAGAAGTGGTGCAAGGATTCCAAGTGTGAATACGAGATTAGACTGATTCACATTATTCTTGCTCAGAATAAATGTAATTATATAAATAATTGATAAGTAAGCATGCAAAGATAAGAATTCTCTTGGCTTAAGAGCAGGCCATCTTAATGTATTGCCTAAAAAGTACAAAAAACCAGTCATATATAAAAAAATTATCATCTAAATTCTAGAATTAAGAGGAATACTTAAGAAAAGTAATAAAAAAAAATTTACTTTAAAATATAATTAAGCAAAAATTAAATTTTCTCTTAACTAGTGCAAGTATCTGGACATTCCAGAGTGACTATGTTTATAATAATTATGTAGCAACAGCTACATTTTCGTTCACCCTTTTTGGGCGCAGTTCGAGCTATACCAGGGAACGGGGGATAGCCGTTTTGTTAACCTAATCATGACAACACTTACTTACAGAGGAAAAGCCTACGTTCAAAACAAAGAAGTTTCTAATAAGAAACTAGTTGAACTAACCTACAGAAGAAACGTTTACAAATCAAGGCAGAACAGTGCTTCTTCAAACGATGAGAAAGCTGAATTAAACTACAGAGGTATTAATTACCAGAAGTAAGTTTTACAAAACCTCACCACCTCCTTTTAGGGGGTGTTTTTTTTGGCTATATTTATAGATACAAAATCCACTTATAAATATGATTAATTCATGCTGTAATCTTTCTACCCAAGACAATAATAAAAAAACGATAGATCACAAAGAGGTGATACAAAATAGATATGGATCTGCAGCAATAGAGAAAGAAAGTTGTCTATGTAATCCTGTTCAATTTGATACTAGATATTTAAAAGCTATTCCTCCTGAAATTATTGAAAAAGACTATGGCTGTGGTGACCCTACAAAATGGGTTAAAAAAAATGATTACGTCCTGGACCTTGGCAGCGGAAGCGGGAAGAATGCCTTCATTTGTTCACAAATAGTTGGAAGAGATGGATGGGTAATTGGAGTTGATCAGAACATAGATATGCTCTCTCTTGCAAACAGATCAAAACATTATGTATCAAAGCAAATAGGTTTTCAAAACACCGAATTCGTTCATGGATCAATAGAAGAACTTGATGCACTAGATAAAAACTCAAACTTCATAATCAAGGATTCATCCATAGATATTATTCTAAGCAATTGTGTACTAAATCTAGTTAATCCTGATTCGAGAGTAAATCTTTTAAAGAATATCAAAAGAGTACTGAAAATTAATGGAAGAATTGCAATAAGTGACATTGTATCCAACAAAAGAGTTCCTCTTCATATGCAAAATGATCCTGATTTGTGGAGTGGCTGTATTAGTGGGGCTTGGTATGAACCAGAATTAATAAGTGACTTTAAATGCCTAGGCTTTAAAAATCTGAAATTTGCGGAGAGGAGCTCTGAACCTTGGCGTGTTATCGAAGACATCGAATTTCGAACAGTTACTTTAACTGGAAATCTTTAAATCAGATTAAGTTCCTTATAAATTTATGAGTGAAAAGATAAGATCATTATTTCCAAGTTTAGAAAATAAATTTTATTTTAATTATGGTGGACAAGGCCCAATGCCTAGTCCGTCTTTGAATGCAATCTTAGAAAGTTGGAATAGGATTCAAGAATTAGGTCCTTTCACAGAAAAAGTCTGGCCTTATATCTCCCAAGAAGTTATTAAGACCAAACAAATACTATCAAGACATTTAGGTGTTTCAGTTAAAAATATTGCTTTAACTGAAAATACAACTTCAGGAATGGTATTACCTCTTTGGGGTATGAAATTTGATATTAATGATGAATTATTGATTAGTGATTGTGAACATCCAGGAATAGTTGCTGCTGCAAGAGAATTTTGCATAAGAAATGATATAGTTTTAAAAATATTTCCCATCCAAAAAATAACCCCTTTAAATAATGAGACATTCATTAATGAGATAAAAAAATATATAAACATTAATACAAAAGCCCTTATAATTTCACACATATTATGGAACTTTGGATTTAAGGTACCTTTGAAGGAATTATCTCAAGAGTTAAAACAATACAAAAATGAGAATTATTTACTTGTTGATGGGGCCCAAAGTTTTGGGCATATAAAAATTTCTGAAGAGGTTAAGTATTCAGACTTGTATGCTATTACTTCACATAAATGGGCATGTGGACCAGAAGGATTAGGTGCTATTTATGCTTCTGATAGGTTCTTAAGTATTACAAATCCTACAATAATTGGTTGGAAATCACTGAAAAGAGAACAAGGTATTTATGAACCTTATCAAGATCTACTACATGAAGATGCAAGAAAATTTGAAATCGCTACTTCATGTATACCCTTACTCGCTGGATTAAGACAATCTATTTCATTATTAGAAAATGATATTACTGAATATGAAAAGCACTTAAAAATAATTAAGCTTAGTAATTATTTATGGTTTGAATTAAAGCAATTTAAGAATATAAATTTGATTCTAAAGGACAAACTTTCGAATGGGATTGTAAGTTTTGATATAGAAAACATTTCTGACAAAAATAAAATAGTACATGCATTAGGGGAAAAAAACATTTGGATTAGACTTGTTGAAGATCCAAAATGGTTTAGGGTTTGTATTCATCAAATAACTACTCAAGAAGAAGTTGGTTTGTTAATCGATGAGATTAGAAAACTAATTACATAGGGAGTGATTACCATGGAATCTCAGATCCATCCCATGCAAAAAAACTGCCACTTTTTGAGGGGTCCTGATGACGAATGACCTCAATTAAATATTTGGATGCAGCTTCCACATCAAATAACTTATCTTCAGGTATGAATTTATGAAATGGTTTTGATAAAGGAGTATCTACAGTACCAGGATGCAACAAAGTTATTGTAGCTTTAGGAAATTTTCGAGCCCATTCAATACTAAGTGATTTAAATAATTGATTCTGAGCAGCTTTAGCCGCTCTATAGGCATACCAGCCTCCAGTTTTATTATCTCCAATACTTCCAACTCGCGCGCTAATAGTTGCAAAGTTAAACGCTAAATCTTTTGGGATAAATTCCTCAATGGTTTTTGCAAGTAAAATTGGAGCAAAAGCATTTATTGAAAAACTATCTATTAAATTATCTTTTTTAATATGCTGTAACCTTTTTTCAGGTTTAAGTTTTGAATTATGCAATCTACCAGTTGCATTAATAACTAATCTCAAATCTAACTGACACTTTCTAATATTACTTTTCAAAAACTGTAGAGAATTCTCATTTTCAATATCCAATTGCCAGAAAGGATCGAAATGATTTTTCTTTCTCCCACATAATACAACTTCCAAATCATTCTCTGAGTTAGATAGATCTGCAGCCAATTGGTTACCTATACCTCCAGCACCAATAATTAAAGCTAATCCCTTCATCTTTAAATATATAAAGTTGTTGTTATATTTTTAAAACATTTTTTAAACAATCGTGAAATACTAAAAAGATTCTTCTAATTATATTTCTCTCTCAGTAAATCATAAACAATTTTTCTGTCATCAAAAAAGATCTTTTTATCTTTTATGATCTGATAATCCTCATGCCCTTTGCCAGCAATCAAAACAATATCTCCAAAATTTGCAATATTAATAGCCTCTTTAATCGCATTGTATCTATTTATATACGTTTTGATTTTTTTTCTATTAGTTATTCCATTTAAAACATCCTCAATGATTTTGACTGGTTCTTCCATCCTAGGGTTATCTGAAGTAATAAAAATAAAATCAGATAGACTTTCTGCAATTGATCCCATTAGTGGCCTTTTTTCTACATCTCTATTTCCTCCGCAACCAAAAACTGTAATTATTTTGCCTTCAGTAATTTCCTTAATAGTCTCTAGAACCTTTCTTAAACCATCAGGAGTATGTGCATAATCAACTATAACTTCTGGTATTTCAATCTTAAGAGCTTTATTATAAGGACATATTTTTTCCATCCTACCAGGAACTCCTGGGAAAGTTCTAACGGCTGCACAAACATCTTTCAGTGGGAAGCCTAATTTATGAATTAAAGTGATGGCCTGAATCGCATTCATCAAATTAAATTGCCCAACCAATGGTACAAACAACTCAATTCTCTCTAAATTTGAATTCAAAATACAATATGACCCTTCCTTTGTAAATTTCTTACCCGTTACATAAAATAGTTTCTCATTTTCGGAATCATTCTTTACCTTTTCTATTGATACAATTACTGAATTCTTAGCTAATTCATCGTATAAACTTCTTCCCCATTTATCATCAATGTTAATAACAACAACGCCTTTTCTTTTATCAAGAAAAGGCGGTTTAAATAATTCCATCTTAGTTTGAAAATATGATTTCATATCTTTATGGTAATCGAGATGATCCTGAGAAAGATTTGTAAAAATAGCGGCATTAAATTCACATCCAGATATCCTTTTCTGTGAGATAGCATGAGAACTTACTTCCATAACTGCGTAATCCACATTAGCTTGGATTGCTTCATTTAATTTAGGTTGAAGCTTGTCGGCAAAGTCTGTTGTATGGGAGGAGACTTCAGAATAGCCTGGCCATCTATTAAATAAAGTTCCAAATAATGCTACATCTTTTCCTAATTTCTTTAATATATGTTCCAACAAAAAAGTTATGGTTGTTTTTCCATTAGTTCCTGTTACTCCTATTAATTTCAATTTACATGAAGGTCTATTCCAAAATTCTGATATTATTTGACCAAATATATTATGTAATGGCTTTGGCAATACTAACACTTGTGATGTATCAGTTATTCCAATAGTCTCGTAAGCTTCTTCGCTAATTATAACTGCATCCGCGCCATTCTTAAGAGCATCTTGCCAATAAACTCCTCCATCCACTTTTGATCCAGGTAAGCCTAAAAATAAATATCCTTTTGACACATCTTTCGAGCTAAAGCTTATATCTGTTATTTCTGGATTAACTAAAGCTGATTGATAAACTATCCCAACAGAATCCAATAACTTGTGTAAAGGAATAGATCTCATCTTTCTAAATTATCCTTTTAGGATTTCATTAATATTTTTTTGTAACCAATTTCTAAGTTGTATTTCTTTTAACCTTGGAGAAACAGAGGGCAATTGAATAATTTCTTGGGAATTCTTCATCTTCAAACCCAATACTGGCACTAAATAATCATATTTTCTAAACCTATCATCATAAAGATCAAATCTATCAATATCAATTTCTTCAATTTCTAAATCATTAAATAACTTAATCAAATCTATTTTCTTCAGATTGTTTTTAAGTGAATCACAAATACAACATCCTTTTCGCACAAAAATTAATAACTTCATAATATTTATTCTTAGTCTGGAACAGGGTCACATCCACAGGGAGTAAACGGATGACATTTACATACCCTTTTAACTGTAAGCCACCCCCCCTTCCATGGGCCATGCCTTGAGATTGCGATATATCCATACTCACTACATGTTGGGATGAATCTACATTTTGGCCCAAAAAAAGGGGATATTATTTTTCTATAAAAAGAAATAAGAAAGAGAAAAATAGAAACTAATAATTTGTTAAAGAATTTCATCACTTTGATGTTGTAAAATAGTAATTCATCAATAAATAGATTAATTCAATTGTATCAATTAATTATTTATTGCAAAATCAAAACTTATTTTAAATTATGTCAAGATACCGCGGCCCAAGGTTAAGGGTTACGCGTCGCTTGGGAGAACTACCAGGTCTCACCAGGAAGGCTTCAAAAAAGTCAAATCCTCCAGGTCAGCACGGCCAAGCCCGTCGCAAGCGATCAGAATATGCAATTCGCCTAGAAGAGAAACAAAAACTCAGATTTAATTACGGGGTCTCTGAAAGACAACTTGTACGTTATGTCAAAAAGGCTCGGGCGCAAGAAGGCTCCACAGGAACGAATCTTTTAAAACTATTAGAAAACAGACTTGATAATGTTTGTTTTAGATTAGGTTTTGGCGGCACAATTCCAGGTTCTCGCCAACTTGTAAATCATGGACATGTTACTGTCAATGGGAAGGTACTGGATATTGCAGGTTATCAATGCAAGTCGGGAGATGTTATTGGCATTAAAGATAACAAAGCAAGTAAAAAACTTGTTGAAGCGAATATAGAGTTTCCTGGCTTGGCAAATGTACCGCCTCATTTAGATTTAGATAAGCCAAAATTATCCGGTAAAATAAGCGGGAAGTGTGATCGCGAGTGGGTTGCTCTTGAAATAAATGAATTATTAGTTGTTGAATACTACTCAAGGAAAGTTTAATGAGCTTTTCTCTGAGGCATATAAATAGCCCTCACTTAAGTTGGGGGTTATTAACAATTTGTGTCTTAAGAAAGGATGAAAGATAAACAAAAACAACAAAAACTCCCTGGTCCAAAAACCATTTCTATTCACCATGGAAAGTCTTTTTCTGAAGAGACTGGGTGTGTTATGCCCCCCATATTTGCAACTTCAACATTTGTACATGGGAATAAAGGTGAATTTGACTATACGAGATCAGGTAATCCAAATTTTCAGATTTTAGAAAGGATACTAAAAAGAATTGAAGATGCTAAATTTTGCACAGCTTTTAATTCTGGAATAAGCGCAGTAACAGCAATTGCCTCAAGTTTAAAAAGTGGAGATAAAATTTTATGCGAGTCAAACTTATATGGATGTACAGTTCGATTATTTGAAGAAGTTTTTAAGAAATTTGGTATTAATATTTTCTACATAGATTTCACTAGTAAGGGATATAAAGAAGCAATTTTAAAAATAAATCCAAATTTAATATGGATAGAAAGTCCAACTAATCCACTTTTAAAAATATTAAATATCAGTGAAATATGCAAAATTGCTAATGATAATAAAATTGATGTAGTCGTTGATAATACCTTCAGCACCGCTCTAATTCAAAAGCCACTTGAACTTGGAGCAACTATTTCTATGATGAGTACAACAAAATTTATTAACGGTCATAGTGATGCCTTAGGAGGAGCAGTACTTACAAATAATAAAGAATGGAATCAAAAAATGATTTTCGCCCAAAAGTCCTTAGGATTAAATCCATCTCCTTTCGATTCTTGGTTAATCACCAGAGGATTAAAGACTCTTCCATTAAGAATAAAAGAACAAACTCAAAATGCAGAGAATATTGTCGAAGAGCTAAGTTCGAATTCATTAATTCTAAAATTGATTTATCCATATAACACTTCTCACCCTCAATATGATTTAGCTAAAGCTCAAATGAAAATGGGCGGATCAATTATAACTATGCAATTAGACTTAAATAAAGAGAAGACTTTCAGATTCTGCAAGAATCTTAAATATTTTTCTCTAGCAGAGAGTCTTGGAGGTATAGAGAGTTTAATTTGTCATCCAGCTACTATGACTCACGCATCTATTGATAAAACTACAAAAACAAAATTAGGGATCGATGATTCACTAGTGAGATTATCCATTGGATGTGAAGATTACGATGATCTCATAACCGATATTTTAATAGCCCTCAAAGATATTTAAAGTGAGGAATATAATCAAGAAGCCTATTTGGAAGGAATCAGAATTAGGGCTGCCTTTACCAGATAGCAAACATGCTGTATCGGTTGCTTTACCAACTTGGAAAGATGTTATCGATTATGAGGAAAAAGAGCCTCATTGTATAAACACATTGCAATCAATATACCCTCGCTTTGGATTAAACCCCTTATTAAAAACCATTGCAAAAGAAATAATCTCTGAGAATAATTCTACAGATTGTAGCGCTTGGCCTTACTCAAATGAATATTTAGCATTGAAAGCTAAAAATTTTTGTGATACAAAGACTAACTTGAAAAATTCTTTCTTGGCCAAAAGAAATAATATGTACTTCTTAATAACAAATAATGAGGCCTATGATTATGCTCGAATCTTTTGGCAGCATACCGGCCTAGGAGCTTCTTCAAGAGAAGCCGCAATTAGTTTAGGAATTGAAAATGCACCACCCAAAACATTAGTAAAAGAATCATATTCTAAAATAGTTAATAGAATTTCAAGATTTACAGAGACAAGTCCTCAATTTATAAATTTAACTTCTTCAGGTATGTCTGCTTTTTATACGGCTTTAGAAATAATATACAAAGTATTTCCTAAAAAACCTACTTTACAAATTGGGTTTCCTTATGTTGATGTACTGAAATTACCTAAAAACATTTTTCATGGTGCAAATTTGATAACTGAAGAGAATTGCGATGATATTGAAACTAAAATAATGAAAATTGATCCTGCTGCTCTGATAATAGAGCTACCAAGTAATCCTATGCTGAAGTGTGCAAATATAAATAAAATTAAAAAGGTCGCCAAGAAATTGAATATCCCAATTATTACTGATGACACTATTGGATCAAATCTCAATATAAATTCACTTTTAAATTCTGATATGGTCTTTACTTCTCTTACCAAAATATTTTCGGGGAGTGGTGATATTCTCGCAGGATCTTTTATTTTGAATCCTAAGAGCCAATGGATTGATAAATTCAAGAATGCTTTAAAAGAAATAAATATTCCAAAATTATCTGATGGGGACATAATTGCATTAGAAAAATCGAGCAGAGATGTAGATTTAAGAGTCTTCAATCAAAACATTGCTTGCTTAGAACTTAAAAGGAGATTAGAAAATCATGAACATATCAAACAAGTATTTCATCCTGAAAATTGTCCTAATTTTAACTCGATACTAAAAGAGGATGGAGGTTATGGTTGTTTATTATCATTCGAATTAGCTGGAGGTCTAAAAAAAGCCATAAAATTCTATGATTCCATAAAAATCTCAAAAGGACCAAGCCTTGGTACACAATTCACCCTTGTTTGTCCTTATGTTCAACTAGCTCACTATAATGAATTGAATTGGGCTGAGAGCTTTGGAATTCCTTCGCACCTAATCAGAGTATCAGTTGGTTTAGAAGATAAAGAAATCTTGTGGAATATCTTTGATAAAGCCCTTAAGATGGTAAACCTTTAGTTAAATATTTTAAGAAATAAGTTTACTTTTTTTTGGAATAATAGTTAATATTAAAATATATTCTTTTACTTAAATAATGGCAAAAATTTATGAAGACAACAGTTTCGCTATTGGTAATACACCACTAGTGAAATTGAAATCAGTTACTAAGAATGCCAAAGCAACTGTATTAGCAAAAATAGAAGGTAGAAATCCCGCATACAGTGTGAAGTGCCGCATAGGTGCAAACATGATTTGGGATGCAGAAAAAAGTGGGAAGTTAACAAAAGATAAAATCATTGTGGAACCAACTTCTGGCAATACTGGAATAGCTCTTGCATTTACGGCATCAGCCAGGGGATATAAATTAATTCTCACAATGCCGGAATCCATGTCTATTGAAAGAAGACGAGTAATGGCTGTTCTAGGAGCAGAAATTATTCTTACGGAGGCCTCCAAAGGTATGCCTGGCGCAATTGCTAAAGCGAAAGAGATTGCTGACAGTGACACAAATAAATATTTCATGCCTGGGCAATTTGATAATCCCGCAAATCCTGAAATCCACTTTAAAACAACTGGGCCAGAGATCTGGGAAGACTGTGATGGAGCAATTGATGTTTTAGTTGCAGGAGTAGGTACTGGTGGAACAATTACGGGAGTCTCAAGATTTATCAAAAATGAAAAAGGGAAGAATATTACTTCTGTAGCTGTAGAACCTTCTAATAGTCCTGTAATCACTCAAACTATCAATGGAGAAGCAGTGAAATCTGGACCTCATAAGATACAAGGAATTGGAGCAGGATTTATCCCCAAAAACCTTGACTTATCAATTGTGGATAAGGTTGAACAAGTCACAAATGAAGAATCAATAGAAATGGCTTTAAGGCTTGCTAAAGAAGAGGGCTTGTTAGTAGGTATATCATGCGGTGCTGCTGCTGCTGCTGCTATACGTTTAGCAGAAAAAGATGAGTATAAAGGGAAAACTATTGTTGTGGTATTACCAGATCTAGCTGAAAGATACTTATCATCGGTAATGTTTACAGAAGTTCCTACAGGAATTATTCAAGAACCAGTTAAAGCCTGATCAATAATACTCTGAAAAAGCCTCAGGGGTAATAAACATAGCATCGCCATAAGAGAAAAACCTAAACTTTTCTCTTATGGCTTTTTCATATAAAGTTAGTAATCTTTTTCTCCCAATAATGGCACTAACTAATAACAAAAGAGAACTTTTTGGTAAGTGGAAATTAGTAAGTAAAGCGTCTACAACTTTAAACTTATAACCTGGTTTAATAACCAAATCTACATTCCTCTCTATGGGAATAATATCCTTCCTTATTGGACAGAAACAGCTTTCTAAAGCTCTTACACTTGTTGTCCCAATTGCTATAACTTTATTACCTTTTTTCTTGACTTTCTTTATTTCCTTAATCACTTTATGGGATACATTAACAAACTCTTTATGTAATTCCAGATCTTTAAGATTTTCCTGATCTATTGGTTTAAAAGTTCCATAACCGACATGAAGTGTTATTGGCAATATTTTTACACCTTTCCTCTTTAATGATGAAATAACTTCATCACTCAGATGCAATCCTGCTGTAGGCGCAGCAACCGCTCCTGGGTTCTTTGCATATTTAGTTTGATAAACACTTTCATGAAAAGTATTCTCCTCATTGCTTTTTATATATGGAGGCAATGGAATTTCTCCGTAATCATCAAGTAACTTGTTCATTAATACAACAGTTGTAATACTTGAAGGAAATTTTATAAATCTTCCACCTGTTTCTTTATCAATACCAACAACTTTTAGTTCCAACAAATCACCTTTAATCGAGTTTATATATATTGACTTATTAAGCTTCAATTTCTTCGCTGGTTTAGCTAGGCATAACCAAATTGAATTCTCTTTTCTTTCTAAGACCAATAATTCCAACTGACTTCCGTTATCTAATTCGATTCTTAATCTAGCCTTCATTACTTTGGTGTCATTTACAATAACTAAATCACCACTATTAATCTCATCAACAATATCTAAAGTTAATTTGTTTGTAGAACAATCTTGTGAAGACAAAGAATTTCTAACTATCATCATTCTTGACTTATGACGAACTTCTTTAGGCCTAGTTGCTATAAGGGAAGTATCAAGTTGATAGTCATATGAATTCAAATAAAAATCCAATTCATCTGTATGTTTTCTAGAATTCAATAAATTATTTAAGAGATCAGAGATTCCGGGGCATTTTCTATTAAATTTGCTAATTCCTTGAGGAAAGATGCTCCATCAGCTCCGTAAATAACTCTATGATCCGCAGTTAAATTAACTTGCATAACTTTTTTTACCGAAATTGATCCATTTTTATTAGCTACTACAGTTGGTTGAGATGCTGCTATTGCAAGAATTGCACCAGTTCCTGGAGGTAGTATTGCATCAAAACGGTCTACACCAAACATACCTAGGTTTGATAAGGTAAAGGTTCCTGTCGAATATTCTTCAGGATCTAATTGTTTTAATCTAGATCTTTTAACCAAATCCTTCCACTCTCTAGACAATTCAAACAAATCTGTTTTGCAGGGATCTCTTAATACTGGAGTTATCAAGCCTCCGTCCTCCATGGCAACTGCAACTGCAACATTTATCTTCTCTGGATAAGAAATACCATCTGGAGTAAAGAAAGAATTAACTTGGGGATGATTCTTTAAAGTTTTTGCAACTGCTTTAACTAACAATGCAGTCATAGTTACTCCATTCTGTTTCACTGTTTTATAAAAAGAATCCAATTTATCTGTTTCAATAGAATAACCAACTCTAAAACATGGAATATTCAAACTTGACTCCATATTTTTATTTACCGCTTTTTGCAAAGTATTAAACTGCACTGTTTCTCCAGGGCTCCCAAAGCTATTACCCGTTGGAGATGAATTATTTTCAGGAATTATTTGATTATTTGACAACCCTACTGCCTTGTCGCCTTCTCCGATCCAAGGGATAGAGGTAGGTTGCCCCTTAACAAGTAAAACATCCTCAGCTTGTATTCTGCCATTTGGACCGGAACCGTTTAATTTAGATAAATCAACGCCCATCTGAGAGGCAATCTTTCTTGCTCTTGGCGAAGCTACAACTCTTGAAGACTGATTAGTTAATGGGGCGATTGTTTCAGATTTCCTATGAACTTGGACTTCTTTTTTAGCTTTTGAAGTCTCTACAGGCTTATTAGTTTTCTCTGAATTCTCACTAACTTTTATTTTACTTATTTCATTTTTTTGTGACTTCTCATCCTGAGATTCCCTTTCATCTGGATTAAGGACGATCTTATTTTGTTCTTGTATTTCAGCCATTTCTTCTTGGTTCTCTACTATCAATCCAATTGTTTCACCTACTGGAGCGGTACTTCCGGCTGGCATTAATACTGCAGCAAGATAGCCATCTTGGAATGATTCAACATCCATGTCAGCTTTATCTGATTCGACGACTAAAACTGATTCACCCCTTTCAACTTTATCTCCTGGATTTTTTAACCATTCAACGATCTTTCCCTCAGTCATAGTAGAACTTAAGGCAGGCATAAATATTTCGTGAGACATCAGTGATAAAAGGGAAATAGACTAAGTTTGTAAGCTTAATAGGAACTTAGTTTTTAACATATTCTATTTTACAAAAAAAAAGGGTAAAACAAAATATGTATTACATAAGGGAAATTAAGTTTTCTTAAAGATTATCAATAGTTTGTATTATTCCATCTTTAACTGTAATTGATACTTGCATTTTCTTTATCAAATTATCTCCAACAGATACATCACAAATACTATCTACTTGTCCTTGATCTACTATCTGATCCATCTTTAAATCTCTTACTTGTATTTCTTGTTGTAAGAGATTTCTTTTTTGTTCCTCTAATTCATTTCTTTTACCTGCAACTTGCTGTTGAATCTTAGCAACCTGTTCCTGAACCCTTGGATCTAAAGGGTTTGCAGATTGAGCTCTAATATTACTAACTACTTGCTGTCCTTCCTGCTCAAGTTTTGCTAATTGTTTATCCGTTGCAGATATTGCCTTACTTAATTCAGCTTCAGCATCTTGTTTCCACAATGGAGTCACTATAGCTTTTATTGCAATATTTCTCTTAATAGAAACAGTTTCTTTTTTTGTCATAGAAAATTTAAACTTTTTATAATAATAGAGCCATCAAAACAAATTTTCTTTTTTAATTTGTTTTTTATATATTTCATTTATCTCTTTTTTATAAAGTTCTTCAATATCTCTTCGTTTCTGCTTGAGAGTTTGAGTAAGTAATCCATTTTGAATCGTAAAGTTATCTACAAAATAACAATCAATAATTTGTTCTTCTTTTCTGGAACCTATTCTATTTTTAAGTAATAAATTCACATTAGACTTTAAGAAATTTTTGATTTCTTTATTTTGATTCATTGAAACAAGATCTTTTACTGAATATTTAGTTTTAATGATTTCAAAATTAGGTACTATTAAAGCTGCTAAATTCTTTTTATCTTGTCCAATTAACTGAACTTGATTAATGAAAGCTGAACTCAATATTTCTGCTTCTAATGGATTTGGCTCAATATTTTCTCCACTTGATAAAACGATAGTATCTTTTGCTCTACCTGTTATAACTAAAGATCCATTAGGAATTAGAAACCCAAGATCGCCTGTATTAAACCAACCTTCTTTAGAAAGAACATCATTAGTTGCTGATTCGTCATAAAGATAACCTGACATGACTTGTGGTCCTCGAACTAAGATTTTTCCAATTTCGTGAAATTTAATTATTCTTTCTTTTTCATCATCTACTATCTTTACCTCAGTAAAAGGCAAAGGTTGTCCAGATGTACCTCTAACATTTGACCAAGTTCTTCTACAAGTTAAGACAGGGCTTGTTTCAGTTAATCCATAACCAACTAAAACATTAACCCCCAAAGATTCAAAGAATAAATCTACATGCTCTGGCAATGCACCTCCCCCATTAATTGGAAATTTAAGTCTCTCGCCACATAATTGACTTAAAATCTTTGGCCATAAAATCAAAGAAGAAACTTTATGTAATGGGAATCTGGAAATAATAGAACAGAATGAAAATATCTTATTGGCAAAGGAGATTTTATTAATTTGCAAATCTCTAATAGTACGTAAGTCTCTTTTATAGGCAGCACTATTTCTTAACAGAAAACTTATTATTTTTCGTTTCTTATTTGGCATTTTTTGTAATGCAAGATGAAATCCATCATGTATTGCTTCCCATAACCTTGGAACAGTGGCCATAACAACCGGTTTTATTATCTTGATATCATCTTTCAAAAATTTTGTAGAAGTGTAATATTGAGAGCAACCACAAGAAAAGAAAAAATATTCTGCGCTTCTTTCATAAGAATGCCAAATTGGTAAAACGCTCAAAACAGATGTTCCTGGCTTAGGATCAGCAATAAAAGCTAAATTAATTATTTGATGAAATAAATTCGAATGAGTTAATGGGACACCTTTTGGTTTTCCTGTAGTTCCTGATGTATAAAGAATAGTTGCTAAGTCATTAATATTTCTATCATTAACCTGAGTTTCATACTCAACCTCCTGAATATTTCTGGATAATTTTAAGAATTGATTCCACCCAATTAAATTGTCATCAGTTTCATCCTCCAAACTAATAATAAATTTAAGATTATTCTTAAGTTCATTTCTTTGAGCCAATTTAAGCCATATTTCTTTTGACTGAACTAATAAACCTACAGACTTAGAATGATCAATTATATATTTTAATTCTACAGATGGAGAATTACATCCTCTAACGGCATCTACTGCTCCAATCCTCATTAATGCTTGATCAACTATTAGCCATCTAGGAGAATTTTCCGAGATCAATGTAACTACATCACCTTTCTTTAGTCCCAGAGCAAAAAATGCTCTTGATGCTTTTTCAATGTTATTTGCTAATTCTAAGTAAGATAATTTAACCTTAGATCTTCCTCTAAGATCGTTAACTGCCAACAACTGAGGATGTTCTTTTTTGAGATAATCCCATATTTGATCTATATGCGAAAGGTTTTCAATAAATTTTCTTCTATTAAGAAATTTATTCTTAGATGAATAATTTCTTTTAGAACTCCAGTAAGCAAGATTTTTCATACTTAAATTTTGAAATCAGAATCTAAAAAATTTTTAATTAATTTCATTTTGAAACAAATTTTAAATTAAATTCTTTCTGAATAATTTTTTTTACAATCTTCTTTACTTCATTAATATTTATATTCTTATTGAAATCAGATATTCTTGTCATTTGGCATTCTTTAATACCGCAAGGAATAATTTGATTAAAATTCTCTAGATCACAATCAACATTAATTGCGAACCCATGTAAAGTAATCCATCTTTTGCAGCCAATTCCAATTGATGCAATTTTTTTATCTCCACACCAAACTCCAGTTAATCCAGGTATAGTTTTGCCCTTAATATCAAAATGAGAAAGAATACTAATAATTACTTTTTCAAGTTTTCTTAGATACCAATCTAAATCCTTTTTATAACTGTTTAAATCTAATATTAAATAGATTACTAATTGACCAGGCATATGGCATGTCACCTCGCCTCCACGATTTATAGTAAAAACATTGTTTTTAGAAAGATTTAATAAATTTTTCCTATTGCCTCCTTTGCCAATTGTGTAACAGAGATTATGTTCCCCTATCCAAGTAAATTGAAGATCTGACTTATGATCTATTAAATTCCTTTGATATTCTTCCTGCAATCTAAAAATATCTTCAAAATGTGAAATTTTATGAGGTTCATTAATTATTGATGTTCTCTTATCCATATTTATGTAAATTTAAAAAAGAGCGTAAGCAATGTATTGGAGGTTAATTATGAAGATTCTAATTCATGGAAGGAATATTGAATTAACAGATTCTTTAAAAGAATATACTCATTCTAAAATAACAAAAGCTATTCATCACTTCAAAGAGATAGTTAAAGAGGCTGATATACATCTTTCAATTCAAAAGAATCCTAGGGTGGCTTTTCAATGTGCAGAAGTTACAATTTTTGCAAATGGAACTGTTATTAGAGCCCAAGAAAAAACAAATAATCTTTATTCCAGTATTGATCTTGTTTGTAATAAACTTTGCAGACAACTAAGAAAATACAAGGAAAAAAATAAATCCTCTATTGATCATTCAAAAACCATTAAAAGATCCATCTCTCTCTCTGATAAAGAAAATACAGACTTAAAAATAGATAGTTTTTTAAAAGCCGGTCTTAAAGGAAATTTACCTGAACCATTAATTAAAAAAAAGTATTTCGAAATGTTACCTATTTCAATAAATGAGGCAAGAGCTCAATTAGATCTTATTGATCATGATTTTTATGTATTTAAAGATAAAAATAATAATCAATTGCAGGTAATATACAAAAGGAATAGCGGTGGCTACGGTTTAATCCAATCAAAATAAATCGACCTATGTCAAACAAAGAATATGAATATAGCGAAAAGATTCATGCAACCATAATCAATCCATATCTTTCAAAAGATCAATTTGATGTAAATTGTGATTTAATAAAAAAATATAATATTAGAAACATATCAACAAGTCTTTTGTATTTGAAAGACTTAAAAGAATCTCTTTTTAACTTCAAAGTTAATATTAAAACCTATATTTCTTATCCGCTTTCTGATTTGCCAAGTAATTGCATAAGTGATTTAATAATCTTCGCAAAGGATCATGGAGCAAACGAAATTGAATACATTCCAAAATTCTTTTTATTATCCAAAAAAGATGAAGAGGGTTTTGCCAATGATATAGAAAAGGTTTCCTTATCGAATTTACCTATCACTTTAATTTTTAATAAAGAGAGGTTGAAAAATAAATATTTTAGAAGAGCTCTTGATATTTCTTTAGAACTAGGTATTAAAAATTTTCAATTTGGAGACGGGTTTAGTTCTCAAATTTCTTTTATAAACATAAAAGAATTAATGGATCTATTAAATCAAACTAACTCGATAAAGATAGTTGGAGGTATAAATAATTTAAGTCAAGTAGATCAATTATTTAATGCAGGTGTAGATTGTATAGGTTCATCAAATTTCTATGAAATCTTTCGGGAAATTAAATCCAATTAAATGTCTAATGAAAATAGATTAAGAGGACTATGTATTAAAACAAGTCCACTAGGAGAAAATGATCGTTTAATAACAATTCTTTCTGAAGAGCAAGGAATTAGTCGATTTGCAGTTCCTGGGGCAAGAAGGCCTAAGAGTAGTTTATCTAGTGCATCTCCACTGACTTATTTGGATCTTCAGATCTTTGGAAGAAAGGATTTGAAAACTGTTCGACAACTTAAAATAATAAAAAGCTATTGTGGTCTAGGAAAAAATATTGAATGCCTTGCAACGGCTCAAGCAATTACAGAATTAACTTTTCTACTAGTTGGCAATAATGATGCTCAAAACAACTATCTCTCTACTGTATTAATTCACCTTGATAGAGTTTATGAATACAAGATTACTTCGGAAAATGATCTAAAGATACTTTCTATATGTCTTCAATCATTAATACATCTTTTAACGATTGGAGGCTTAAGTCTTCCCGTTCATTTCTGTTTTATCACTGGGAAAAGAATACAACCTCCAATAGGAAACTGGGAATGGAATTGTTATTTTGTACCAGAGGATGGCTTTTCTTTACTTAAAGATAATAGAACAGTTATTAAAATTAATGCCTCTGAAATGGCGCTCTTACAAAGACTACTTTTCAAAGAATTACCAATCAAATCAAATGGGGAACTCCTGGGCCCTAAAGAAGCCTGGGTTAAAATATTATCAATCGTTCAATACTGGATTTTTTCACAACTAGGAAAGGAATTATCATCATTGAAAATTCTTGAAGATATTTACAGATAACAATGAAATAATTATTTTTTTAGGAACCCATAATAAAATAAATTTAATTACAGATTAGACTTTTATTTTGATTCATATAGCCTGGCTCGGAAAAAAATCTCCATTTTGTGGGAACGTAAGTTATGGAAATACAACTACTAAAAAACTTAAAGGAAGAGGATATAAAGTAAGTTTTATACATTTTGATAATCCGACAAATAAGGACTTTTCACCGTCTCACTTTTTAGGAAATAATCCAGAAGTTAGCCTTCCATATCTAATTAAGTCTCAGGTTTATACAATCCCTTCTCCAAGGGCAGAGAGAGACTTGAGAGAATCACTCGCACTACTTAAACCAGATATAGTCCATGCAAGTCTAACTTTATCCCCATTGGACTTTAGATTACCTGAAATTTGCAAAGAATTAAACGTACCTTTAGTAGCTACATTTCATCCAGCATTTGACTCCAAGCTAAGAAACCTTACTGCAAGCACTCAACAAGTCACATATCAACTTTATGCTCCAGCATTAGCTAACTATGGCAAAGTAATTGTTTTTTCAAGTTCACAAAAACAATTACTTCAAAAATTGGGCATTGATGAAAACAAATTAGTAATTATTCCCAATGGAGTCGACCAGAATATATGGAAACCATTGGCTTCATTTTCAAATAAACATAATTTAATTAAAAAGAAGATTGGTCAAGCAAGAGTCTTTTTATATATGGGAAGAATTGTTAGTGAAAAGAATATAGAAACACTTCTAAAAGCATGGAAACAAGTAAAAAAAACAAACTGTAAATTGCTAATAGTTGGAGATGGACCAATGAAACCTATTTTAGAGAATAATTTCTCTGATCCTAAGAACAATGACATTATATGGTGGGGAGAAGAGGTTGATTTAGAAACTAGAGTTGCAATCATGCAAATCTCAGAAGTATTTTTCTTACCAAGTCTTATAGAAGGTTTGTCGCTATCACTATTAGAGGCAATGTCTACTGGAATTGCTTGCGTAGCAACTGATGCAGGAGCTGATGGTGAAGTTTTAGAGAATGGTGCTGGAATTACAATCTCTACAGAGAATGTCTCAATGCAATTAAAATCTATAATCCCTATACTTTTAGATCAACCATCATTAACAAAAATTCTCGGTAAAAAAGCAAGACAAAGAATTCTTGAAAAATATACTATCGATAACAATATTGATCAGATTGAAAAAGTTTATAAAGATCTAAAAGATTTGTAAGAACTAGCTGAATTCCTTGCTCCTATTATTTGCTGCCATTATAGCTTCTATTAATGCGGACCTAAAACTTCTTTTTTCAAGAACTCTCAAAGCTGATATTGTTGTCCCTCCTGGTGAGGTAACCATATTCTTTAAATCTGTTGTTGAAATAGTTGAGTCTCTTAACAATAAGATTGTGCCTAAAATCATTTCAAGGACTAGTTCTTCAGAAAGATTCTTTTGCAAACCTCCACTTAAACCGCCATCACTCAAAGCTTCAACTATTAAACTAATAATTGCAGGAGCAGAAGAGGTCAATGCTAGAAAAATATCTAGATAATCCTCATCAAACTCGTAAATCTTACCTGAACTAGCAAAGATCATCTTAATAAATGATTTCTCCTGTTCCTCAACATGCTTACTAAAAGCAATACCAGATAAACCTTTACCAATAACAATCGGAATATTTGTTACTGCTCTTACACAATGATGATTAGGGAAAATAGTTTGTAATTTATTCAAAGAAACACCAGCCAAAATTGAAACAATTGTTTGATTTTTATTATTAGCCAAAGGACTTAATTCCTTAATTGAATTAAGTTGCTGGGGCTTGACTGATAAAATCTTTATTGGACATTGCCAAACCAAAGAAGCATCTTCAGAGTTTTGATAATAAACATTCACATTGTATTTGTAATTTTCTTTAATATCTTCGTAGCTCTTTTTAGTTTTTACTAAACAATAAACTCGTTCAGGCTTAACTAACTTTTTATCTAATAATGGAGTAATTATAGCCTTTGCAATATTTCCAAAGCCTACAACTCCAAGCTTCTGAGACACAATATATTATGAATAAGCAGATAATTTTGAATCTCCCCAGGCTGGCCGAGGAGCTGCATTAGAACTAAATTGTCCATTTAATTCTTCTTTATTGGGAATATTAGCTGGTGATGCTTCTTCCTGAAAATAGCTTCTAACATTTACGCAACTTGGTGCAAATAAGAAAATACTCTCACCTATTCTTTCTTGATGGCCATCAATAGCATAAGTACCCCCAGCAACAAAATCTACTGCCCTTTGAGCTTGATCAGGATCCATCATTGTCAAGTTAAGGATAACTGTCTTTCTCTCTCTTAAGCATTGAATAGCTTGTGGCATCTCATCAAAACTCCTAGGCTCAATTAGAGTAACCTCAGATGAGGTATGAGATATTCCTGGCATGCCAACTACTTTCGAGTTTCTATTATTAATGAAATCAAAAGGATTACCATTGGATAAAGCATTTAAGTTCTTGTTATTTTGCTTTTGTAAATGCAAGGAGTTTAATTCATCCTCAGTCGCATAATCTAATTCATCAAAATCATCATCCAAGTAATCTTCTCCAGCTACAACAGCTTTTAATCTTGAAATAAGTGACACCTTTGAATCCCCATGAATTTAAAAACGAGTAATCACCCTTTAAGAAATCCTCCCAGATAGGTTAAAAGGTAAAACCACCTATACTTAAATAACGCTAGTTACTTATAACTGCAAGTTTATAATCGAATTTCTTATTTAATATTGTTAATTACTAACTAATATATACGCTCTCCAAAAATGAATGATCCAATTCTTATCCATGTAGATCCTGCTTTAACAGCCTCCTGCCAATCTTGACTCATCCCCATTGAGCAATCCTTTAATTTAAGGTAATCCGCCAGTTGTTTGCATTTGCTAAACAAATTAAAGTTCTGATTTGAATCCAGACCTTTCGGATTTATTGTCATTAATCCTTTTATCCTAGTATTTCTTAAATTCTTAATATCATTCCAATTATCTATTAATTCACTAGTCTTTATTCCCCCTTTGTTAGGATCATCTGCAAATTTTACTTGTATCATTAAATTTGGAATTTTATCTAATTCATAAGACACATTAGAAATCTTCAACAACTTTTCAAATGAATCAACTGAATGAATATAATCAAAATTCTGAACAATCTTTTTTATTTTATTACCTTGAATCCGCCCAATAAAATGCCAGATAATGTCCCTATTATCTTCTAAGAATTCCTGTTTATTTAAGGCCTCCTGTAATTTACTTTCACCAAAATGCTTTTGACCAAGGTCATATATATTCTTAATGTCTTCCGACTTGAATCCTTTGCTAACTGCCAAGAGATTAACATTCTCAGGTAATTTTTCTTTAATTTTCAAGAAATTTAAAGTATGCAAATCTTTAAAGGAATGTTTGTTTAAATAAATTTTCCCATTTTGGCAAATCAACAGAACCACTTCGTCTCGCTTTTTGAAGGTTAAACTCAGCTTGGTTTCTAGCATCCAAATAAGGAATCACTTCAAAAAGGACTTCTCTCTGATGAACAGTCACTAAAAAAAACATTTTTTGTGCGTATAAAGTTGCATAGATATCTCTCCCCTCATTTCCAGGAGACACTTCATACAACATTCCAAATGTCGGGTGGTTTAAATAACGCTCTGAACTCAACTGAAATTAAATAATATTCATAATGCACCATACTGTTTTCTAAGAAAAATTGCTACGAAAATAAAACATATAGATATTGTATTAAAAATGATAGAGAGTATTCTTGGCCTTTTTATTGAATTATATCGACTTATTTTTAAGCTAAAAGATCCTTTAGCTAAAAGAGAATCAGCTCCTTGATCTGTCCTAAGTAAAATATTTAAAAACAATCTTTCGATAATATCAAACAAAGTATTAATTGACTTCTTAAAACCCAGCTTACGAAAATTTATAGATCTTACAGATGCTGATTTCAGTATATTCTGAAGTTCTTCTTGGACTAGTGGAATAAAGCGTAAGGAAAGTAACAATTGAAATAACCATCTATCAATTGGTAGATTTAATCTTCTTAGGGGTTTCAAATACCAACTTAATGCCCAAACTAAATCTTCTTTTAATGTTGTTATTAAAATCAAATTCACACTATGAATGACAGTAAATATTAAAGTTGAGGTTTTTATTCCTAATTCAAAAGCTTTGAAAGAAAGACTATATGAACCAAGCTTTAAAAGTCCAATTTGAAATGAATTTAATTCTATTAGATTCCAATTATTTTTATTATTCAGTAAAACATCTAATTCATATGGATCTCTAATTGGGATATCCAGGGAAGGAATATTAGCTGCAACAAAAGTAGAAAGTATCCCAACAAACAAAGACAGGATACTCACTAAAACGAAAGATCTCCACCAGACCCTAATTGGAAGAAGACTAGAAAAAGTAATAAAGATCAAACAAACTACCAAAAATAATCTCCAGAAAGGTCCTGCCAATATTGGAGAAATCAAGAAAATTGAAAGAAGTATAATTTTTAATCGACTGTCAATTAATCTAAGCCAACTTTTATCTCCATGAACGTACTGCCCAATGGGGAATTTTGTTAATAAATTCATTAATCTTTATTAATTAGCTGAATATCATTTCTAGAGGCCTCTTTATCAATAGTCCTTTGCTGTTTTCCTCTCCAAAGTAAAATTAAAGGTGTACCCTCGAAACCTAGATTAATTCTTATTTGTTTTTCAATATATCGCCTATAAGTTATCCCAAATAATTTAGGATCATTGACAAAAAGGGTAAAGGTTGGTGGCTTATTGCGTACTTGTGTACCATAATAAATTTTCCCTTGTTTTCCACTTCTCTTAGTAGGTGGACTTCTCCAGGTCATTGCTTCTTTAAGAACCTCATTAACAACTGATGTTGTTACTCTCCTCCTATGCTGGTTGACCGCATTAATTGCATGCTCAAAAATATTTTGTACTCTTTGACCATTTAATGCCGAAATGAAAATCATTTTTGACCAATCAAGAAAGTATAACTTTGCCCTAATTAATTTCTCAGTTGCATAAATTGTAGAACTATTTTTTTCTATTAAGTCCCATTTATTAACAACAATAAGGCAGGCTCTTCCCTGTTCCTCAATTCTTCCTGCTAATTTTTGATCTTGTTCGGTTACTCCATCTAACGCATCCAATACTAAAACACAAACATCACTCCTATCGATTGACTTGAAGGATCTATTGATTCCAAAAAACTCTGTACCATATTTTACATTCTTCTTTCTTCTTATGCCTGCAGTATCAACAATTTTCCAAGTAACGCCATCTTTTTTGTATGTAGTATCAATAGAATCAGTAGTAGTACCACTAACTGCACTAACTATTGCCCGTTTACTACCACAAATAGAATTAAGAAGACTAGACTTACCCACATTTGGTCTTCCTATTATTGACATAAGAATCTTTTCTTCAGAATCCACCTCATTAATTGAGGGCAGTTGATCAATAACAAGATCCAGGAGGTCACCTGTACCTGAACCATGAATAGATGATACTGGCAATGGCTCTCCCAGTCCTAATTTCCAAAATTCAGAGGCATAAGATGCGCCTAAAGAAGGAGACTCGCATTTATTGACTGCGAGCAATACCTTGCACCGTGCATTTCTTAACCACTTTGCGATTGAAAGATCACCATCTGTAACTCCATTTGTACCATCCACCAAAAAGATTGCCAGACATGATTCTTCCAAGGCTAAGAATGTTTGAGCCTTAATCTCATTTATAAATTCTGAATCATCTTCAAAAATCAATCCTCCTGTATCCACCACCTGGAATTCTCTTCCACCCCATTCTGCGTTTTGATAAGTCCGATCTCTAGTAACCCCTGGGGTGTCATAAACAATAGCATCATTGCTCTGACAAATACGGTTAACTAAAGTAGATTTACCTACATTAGGCCTACCAATAATAGCTATTGTGGGTAATGTCAATTAACTAGCCACATTCCAACTCTATTACAACTATACAAGCAATCTGATTGTTTGAATTGATAAATAATTATAAATTCAGTTAATAGGGAGATCATTCGGATGACCTACAGCAGGGTGTAATGGAGGTTCCAGAAGTGCTGGCGATTCACCAAATTCACTAATTACATAACCAGAGCTTCTAGCCCAATAGATAAGCCAGTTGACTGCAGTAGCTCTTCTAGTTCTTCGTGGATAAAGTTCAGAGATCTTATATCCACTAAATCCAAGAACATCTTTTAATCCTTGCTTGTTAATTTTATCAATTGACCGTGTCAAGTATACAGAGGCTTTTCTCTCAGAAATAACTAAAGGGGCCTGACGGAATAAAGAAGACCAATAAACAGGCGTTTTATAACTTGCATACCAATGATCTGTATCATTTTCTTTCTTATAAAAAAGTCTTTCCCAAATTAATTCACAAACAAATCTATCAGAAACTTTATCTTCAAGAATAGAAAATAATAATTGCTTGCTAATTTCCCAAGAAAACATTTTTTGAATAAGCTCAAATAATTTAAATTTCAATTACGTAATAGAAGTAATGAGAAATATGGCAGGTTATCAGATTCAATTTTATTAGCCTCCTCTACTAACTGATCCTTCATTCCAATGTTAACTGCCACAAAACATTTACCAAGCATCCCTTTTTGCTTTAATAGATCTTTAATAAATGGCCATCGTTTACCTATCTTCATAAGAACTAAAACTGTTTTTACATTTAATTCTTTTTCGATTAAATCATAGAATGAATTTTTATCGTTGGGACACTCTAAGATTTTAAGAATTTCTCCCTTTTTTAATAAATCAAAATTATATATTGCTGCTGCTGCTGATATAGAAGAAATACCGGGCAAGATTCTAATAAAAACCTCTGGATATTTATTTCTTATTACCTTTGCTATATGAGATGAACTTCCATAAATTGTAGGATCTCCAAGGCAGAGTAATACAACCGATTTTCCTTTAAAAATATATTCAGTTATTAACTTTGATGATTCTTCCCATATTGCCTCTGCATTAAATTCTCTTCTAGCCATAGGAAAAATAATAGGGATTTTTTTCTTAAATCTCGTATACTTTTTGACTATTTCAGCTGAATAACTTTTATGATAGTCTCCTGATGTAGGATAAAAAATGATATTTGAAGTTTTAATAGCTTGTATTGCCGCTTTTGTTAATAGAGAAGAATCACCAGGTCCAACTCCGACAATAGTAAAATTGCCATATGTGCATTTCTTAAAGAGAATTTTTTGTAGATTGCCGATTGATGGTTTCATAAAAGACTTAAATATTCCTTGCTAACTATGTACTCGAGGCAAAGTAAAAGTATTTGATAGGATTTCCGACTCGATTTTGGATAACTGATCTAATCTATAAGAAGTTTCAATTGGATCAAATTTACTTTGAGCTAAATTCCAATAAACTCCAAAATGTCTCGCCTCACTTTGAATTAGAGATTGATAAAGTTCTTTAAATTGATCATCTTGAGAGTTAAGTGCCAATAAAGATAATCTCTCATGACTTCTTGCTTCTATTAAACTAGCAACTAGAAAACTATCTAACATTCTCATAGGTTCTTCTTTTCTAATATTTTTTGATAGTTCATTTCCATAAGGAGGTGGTTTTAATGCTTTTAGTCCATACCCTTTGGATCTTAAGAAATAAAATATTTTCTCAAAATGTTCTAATTCCTCTCTCGCAATGGGACTTAGAACCTCAGCTACCTTATTTTCTGAGGGATATCTGAACATTATTTGGATTGCAAAGCCCGCAGCCTTTCTCTCGCAATGGGCGTGATCAATAAGAATCTCTATTGGGTTAGCCAATGCTAATTCCAGCCAATCTAAAGATGTTAATTCCTTTAGATATTTAATTTGAAATTGAGGTCTTTTGTATTCTGTCACTTTAATCTATTTCTCTAGATAGCTAATGATCCCATCAAGAGCCAGAAAATAACTTGTGATTCCAAATCCACTAATTATACCGACTGCCTTATCAGTTAAATAAGATTCCTTGCGAAATTCTTCTCTTTTAAAAATATTAGAAATATGAAGCTCAACAAATGGAATCTTTGATCCTACTAAAGCATCTCTAATAGAAACTGATGTATGAGTAAAACCCCCAGCATTTATTAAAATACCTTGGTAATACTTAACAGATTCCTGAATCTTATCAACTATCTCTCCCTCGTGATTGCTTTGGAAACAATCCAAGTCAATTCTTTTATCTTTTGCAATCTTGGTCAAATCAGATTCAATTTGTTCTAAGGTTTTGTTACCATATATTTCAGGCTCCCTAGTGCCCAAAAGATTAAGATTTGGTCCATTTATTAATAAAATATTCATTAGTAGTAAATGATGATCTTTTAAAATCGTATCTATAAAGAAAAAAAAAACAAAAAATTAGCACAAAGTGACCATTAACTGATAAGTTCTAATAGTGGGGGTCGGTGCCCGAGTGGTTAAAGGGGGCGGACTGTAAATCCGCTGGCTCTGCCTACGTTGGTTCAAATCCAACCCGGCCCACTTTAAATTCGCCCTTGTAGCTCAGCGGTAGAGCACTCCCTTGGTAAGGGAGAGGTCTCGGGTTCAAGTCCCGACGAGGGCATACCCAAAAGCATTGCTGCAAATAAAGTTACGAGAAATACTATAAAATCAATTATTGGCTATGGGTATCTGGACATATTCCAAAAATATTACATCTGCTCTAATTCTTTTGACTTCGCACCCAATTTTCTTATTTCTTTTCATATTCCTAATGAGACATTTTAAAGGACACCAAAAGTTTGCTTAATGGCCCCTATTATTAAGACTCTTCTTTATCATAAAGAGTCTTTACTACTTCAACTAACTTTTTTGCGATTCCTTTTTCACTAACAGAGTGGCCTGCATCATTAATAATAAATAACTCAGAATTCTTAAGTTTTTTACTAAGGTCCCATGCACTCCTTACAGGGCAAACGACATCATATCTGCCTTGAATAATCTTAGTAGGGATTGATTCAATTATTCTTATATTTCGCAAAATATAGTCTTCTTCTAGAAAAATTTTGTTTATAAAATAGTGACACTCTATTCGTGCAAATGCATCTGCAAAACTATTAGATTGGATTTTCTCTAAATTTATATTCCTTGTAATCAGATGGCTAGTAGCTAGTTCCCAGGCAGTCCATGCATTAGCCGCTTTTTTCCTGAGATTATTATCAGATCCAGTTAGATATTTATAGAAGGAACTAATCAAATCATCCCTTTCATTCAAGGGGATAACTGAAATGTATCTATCGAATTCATCAGGAAAAATTTCACTTGCACCATGTTGGTAAAACCAAGACAATTCAAAAGATCTGCATAAAAAGATACCTCTTAAAGTTAAGCTAAGCACTCTTGATGGATAATTAATCGCATATACAAGAGATAAAGTTGACCCCCAAGAACCGCCAAATAAATGCCATTTTTCAATTTTAAAAGTTTCTCTTAGTTTTTCAATATCTCTAACTAAATCTAGAGTCGTATTTTCTTTTAATTCTGAAAAAGGTTCTGAATACCCACAGCCTCTTTGATCAAACTGAATAATATCAAATATCACTGGATCAAAATACCTCCTGTACTTTGGCTGACTTCCTCCACCAGGCCCTCCATGAACTACAAGTATTTTTATACCTTCTGGATTCCCTGATCTTTCCCAATAAATTTTATGAAGATTACTAACTTGCAGAAACCCTTTTTCTCTTAATTCAATCTGTGGGAACAAAATTTCACTTTCCATATTATTAATATAATTAATAAAGTTAGAAAATAATTTAATTGAAAATAGGTGATTATAATAAAATTCAATTTCTTTTCTCATTACTTCTAACATATCTGGCACGCATCTTCTATGGTGTTAGATTTATTTAAAGATAGATCTTAAAATTGAACCTAATAATCAAAATATTGAATAGCTGTATAAATTTATTTAAATTTTTATTTTTTTACTTATTAACATCAAAATACAAAATATTTACTACGTTCATTTATGTACCTTTTTTATACCTAACTTCTTGGATCATAATTCAACCTTTAAGAATTACAAACATTAATAAAGAATATTTATCTAATATCATTGAAATTCTTACAATTATTTTATTTTTCATCCTAATTTCAAAATGGTTCCACACACGCTGGGGGATTAGAAAAGGATGGTATTTAATAGGAATAAAAACAAATAATAAAAAAGTTAAATCAATAACTTATTTTCTTAAAGGAGTTTTGCAAGGATCTATTCTAGTAACGTTAATAATAATGCCAATTTTAATTAATGATTGGTATGAATGGCAAAACAGATTATCAATATTTGCAGTATTGAATGCCATATTACTTAGTTTAACTTATGGATTAGGGGAAGAAATATTTTTTAGAGGATGGCTTCAAGAAGAATTAAAAATACAATTAGGTATAAAGCTAGCAGTAATTATACAGTCCTTAATTTTTAGCTTAGTTCATGGATTCCAGAATATAGGCCTAACAATTGGTTTATTCTTATTAGGAATACTACTATCTACAAATAAAATTAAAGATAAAGGGTCAATATGGGGTTGTGTAGGTATTCATGGAGGACTAGTTGGAATATGGTTCCTAATAACTTCAATGCTATCAATCAATGAAAACGCACCATCATGGATAGTGGGATTAGATAAAACGAATATAAATCCTTTAGGGGGCTTTTATGGAATTATTCTTATGATTGGATTAATTACTTTTATCAACAATAGCAGATTAGATAATTCAAATTAAAGGAAAATTAAATTAAAACTTGACTTGCCAATCAATAAGTTGCTATAAAGATAGTACATTTGTATTATCATATGGTATTAAAGAAATTATTCATAGCTCCATATCAAAGCGAAAGATATTTCATGCCCGAAGAAGAGTGGGAATATCTTGAGGAGCCAAACTATCAAACTTCCTGCGGGAGTAAAGTTTGCATAACATGCAGGAAGTTTACATATTCAAGTAATGCACTTTGTGGTTCAATCTTATGTTGCAAATTGCATAAGAAGCTAATTTATCATGGAGAGCACTTAACTCATGCTTGTGAGCTTTATGAAAAGAATACAAACATTAGTTTGATGAATGAAAGTCCTGAATTTAGTAAAAGAGCATGAAAATTACAGAAATTAAGAAAAAAGAAATTATAAAGAAGAGTTCAGAAATTAATCTTTATAGGAAATCTAAAATTCTTGCAGATTTTTTTAATGGTGAAGTCATTTGTATTGAGTCAAAATATTAGCTATGGTAAAAAACAACCTAATAGATAACATCTTAACCAAAATCTTTCGAGAGAAAAGTAAAATTGAATCAAGAACTTCTTACTTCAAAATGAGAAGCTATTTAGACCAATTAGATGTTGAGCAATTGCAATCAATTCTAGAGGAATCTGGGAATTAAATAAAAAGATTTATATTATTAATATATCTTATGCTCTCAAACGTTTCTGATTTAGATATTAATACTGATGACTTAATATATAAAATTTGTAAAAGTGTAAATAGAAACATATAAATCATGAATCTAGAGGCCGGATTTCAACTAATAGTTTTTCTAATTTTGTTTGGAGCTTTCAATTATGTAATGATGTTAAATAGATATGAAAACGACCAAACAAATAAAAAGAAATTACAATTAAAAAGAATTAAAGAATTGTATCCCAAAAATACATTCATTCATTCATAAATCAATCTGAAGAAATTAACGGATCCAAATGAATTAATATATTAAATATTTTTCAAAGCTTTTTAAGCTTAGAATCCACAAAAATCGATTTAATTTCTCATAATAGGTTTATGAATAGAAACATAGAAAAAATACGGATGTTTTTGCCTTTTAGCTGGATAATTTTTGGTATGATTTCATTTGCCTATATTAATGCTCATCTTGTAAATACATAAATTCCATTTACCCATTCTAAATCTGAAAATATGTTATTTAATTAAATGAGAAAAGAAATTGGAAAAACAGAAATACTAGCATCTTCAAGTGGCTGGTTAGCCTTTTTACTGAATTCCTTTCCTGGGGTTGGAACAGGATATATTTATCAAAGGCGATGGTTCCCATATTTTCTAAATATTGGTGCTTCTACTATTTGGTTCTTTTTAGGGATTTACGTTCTAAGAGGAAATGAACCTACTAATAATCAAAGAATTATTGGGTTATTAGGTTTCCTATTGATTTCTATAATAACTTCAATGGAAAGTCTATTAGCTCATAAAAGAGCATTAAAAATCATTAAGGAAGAATCTAATAATTCTAATATTAAAGATAAAAAGAAGAAAAGCTGGTTTAGTAAATGAACACTTCTATTTTACTTAAAACATCTTTCTAAACTTTTGCTATATCTGTTTATTTAATTTAGATAGGTTGGCATCCAAAAGAATTGCTCTTAAGCCAAACATCAAAACAGTTAAAATTATAACTGGGATGACCACAAGAAAAATATCACTATTCATTTCTGAGTATTGATTATCAAACAACTGGATTAAATATGACTTTAAAGACATTTTTAAATACCCACTATTAATTTATTAGTAGCAAGAAAAATTTTGCATAAAAGAAAATGTTTTATATTTCAAACATTTTTGAAACGCTAAAAATAGATTAAAGTTCAGGACAAGCTTGCATATACACATTTAATTAAAATAACTTAGTGAATCTCTTTTTTAAAGTCGATCTCATAAAATCAATTATAAAAGAAAACTATCTCTTTTTCTTTTAGACCTTCCCAGCCAGCATCAACTAATAGTTTATCCAAGGTTTCTTTATCGAAATGTTTAGATCCTGTTTTTACGCATCTATTTCTCATGGATTTTTTAACGCCGCTTCTAACTCGTTTATTTTCTTCATCCATAATTAAATTGTAAAGCTTCAACATTTTTTCAGGTATTCGGGTACCATCCAGATCAATCCCATTAGAAATTGCCTCATCTACAGCTTGTATGCCTGATTTTTCCATAATAATTTTTCAAATCTTGAAAGATAATAGATTATTAATTTTTTTATTTTATTAATTTGAAGGATTTGTTTACTGATACTGTATTTGCTTTAAGACTTTTATAGCTTCTTTAATATGGGCAGGTCCATTTAATAAATCTCTATATATGTGTTTAACAATTCCCCTTCTATCAATTATGTAAGTAACTCTGCCATCCAATAAACCCATAACTTTGGGAACCCCAAATATCTTTCTTAATGAATCATCAGAGTCACATAGTAATGGATATTGAAGTCTATTCTTATTAGCAAACGCTAAGTGGCTTGCACTATCTCCATTACTAACTCCCCATACTTCTGCTCCGAGAACTTTGAAAAGATCATACTTATCTCTAAAGCCACAGACTTCAATCGTGCATCCAGGAGTATCATCTTTCGGATAAAAGAATAAAACCAAAGGTGACTTTAAGTTTTTATTAGTTCTTTTAATTCCATTCTGATCAAGTAGTAAGAACTCAGGAACTTTCTCACCTATTTTCAATTTAATTACCCAAAATTATATGATAATTATTTATTTGCTGTTTTAGTGGATATCTATAAAATAATTTTGAAATTAACCTCATTTAGGAAGAATTAAAATTCTATATTTTGATTAGGGGTAAAAACTGAACAGTATTTCTTTACAATAATCTTAGCTTCGCTCTCATCTTGCCCCATATATTCTAAGTTTAATTTTTCTATGGCATCGAAGGCATTTAATTCATTCAACCTATATCTAGCACAAGTATCTAAAACTTTAAACATTTTTGTAGTTACTGCATATGAAGGATTAAAAAAAACTATTGCAAAGTTTAATAATAAGAAAAATTTAGTTTTAGAGAAAAGCATAGTACAAATAAGAATTTAGAATTAACTATAGAAATTAATAATCATGGCAAATTTAAGGTTCAAAGGGTTAAATAACTTTATGTGCATAAAATTAAGATACTAAAAAATAATGAAAAGTATTATCCAATCACATAAGAAACTAATTTTTTGGTACCAAACCAAATTAAAACTTAGTGACTACCAGCTTCTTTGGTTAGTATTCTTTAAAGGAATTATTGTAACGATTGTTATCCAATATTTTTTCTTATAAAGATTGATTATCAAAGAAGAACTATCTATAATTTAAAAAAAACTCAGGCATGAATATTTTTGGAGTTGGACTTCCGGAAGTCACAGTAATTTTAATATTGGCACTTTTAATATTTGGCCCTAAAAAGTTACCTGAATTTGGTCGCCAACTAGGAAAAACTTTAAAAAGTCTAAAGAAAGCTTCAAATGAGTTCCAAACTGAGGTTGATAAAGTCATGCATGAACCTGAAGAAACTTTAGAAAAAGAAACTAAAATAAAAGATTTAACCCAAAATACTAATGATCAAGAAAATTTAGAAAAAGAAACTGAAACAAAAGACATAAACAAAAATACTAATGAATAAGAGAATTTAGGATCACTCATAAATTAAATAATTATCAAAATATACCCAACTTAGTTTCAAATAAACAACTATGGATTATTAATTTAGAATATTCTCAATGGAGTACATACCTCTTAGGCTTATGAATAGTCAAATGATAAATGAATATTTTGAATCTTTAAGTTATCATCCACCAGTAATGATAATTACAACTTTATTATTTTTTTACATCCGAAGGAAAATAATTATGCAAGGCAAGAAACTCTAAAATCTTATTCATCTATGGGGACTGATTCGGTTTCAATTACATCTTCTAAGTCAATATTACCCTGGGTATTTTCATCTATATAAGCGTTTATAAAGGTCACAAGAGGTTTGGATCCCCTAAATATTAAAATTGCAGTAGGGAGAGAGCTGATTATCCCAAGAACAGGATTTCTAAAAATAAATCGTCCTGCTTTTAAATTAAATAAAACTATTAATAAAGAAGGTATAATTATACTGATTATTGTTTTTACAGCGACAATCCAACCAACTCTGTAAATATACCAGATTGCAATTAATCCAATTGTATATAAAAACAGATAAATCATAATAACAATATAATCTGGAAATGATTAATTTGTTAAAGAAGGAAATTTAACTATATTCAATAAATACAAATTTAAGTTACCATAAGTAAAAAATTTATGAGCTTCAAAGAAATAAAGAAATTCCTAATTCACATGCAAGAAGATAAATCTCTAAAAGAAAATGTTGTTGCATCTTCAACTGCTGATGATATTGCTTTAATCGCTCAAAATCTTGGGTATAAATTTTCAGGTGATGATCTACTAAGATTTAATGGTCAGAAAGTGGATAAAGTGACAGTCAGAAAAGTAAATCATCCTGGAGAGTACCATTAATACTTATTATTGATCTTTGATCCAAATTGCAAGTCCTCCTCCTTTACCTCTTGCACACATCCACTTTTTATTTTTATCAATTGCTATTAAAGAGAAAAAAGGGGACTTCAAAGTTTCATTTTTCTGAAACTTTTTTTCTAGTAAATTAAGACTTCCCATTTTGAGATAAAAGGAATCAAAATTAAAATTTAATAATGGTCTTTTACCTCTTAAAAAAGCACTCCCAACAAAAACAATTGAAAATATTCCAAATTTAATCGAATTTCTAATTATCAAATCAGACCTGTCGTCTGTTAATTCTGATTGATATAGTTCTAAATTTGCTGATAGTACTTGGAGTATAGAACTAGAAATATAATTAATATCACTTTGACCATTTCCCCAGACGTATTTAAATTTCCAAATACCACATAAATCAGAGAGATTTATGCCGCTCCCAGCTTTATTAGCAATTATTTCATAATTCCTAATATCATCGTAACTAGGTAATTTGATATCTTGGTACATGTCAAAAGACTAGACGAATTAGAATAACTAACATATATATATTTAGTTAATGCAATTAAAATAATAGGAAACTTTTAATTAATTTAAAGAAAGTTATGCTTATCACTAAAAAACTTTGGGAAAATAATTCGGATATTGCTTTACTCAGCTTAAAAACAAAATTTGTCCAAGGTATAAAGACGGGTAAATTACCTAAGAAAGAATTTCAAGAGTATGTGGCACAAGATAGTTTCTTTTTAGATAGCTTTGCGAAAGCATATAAATTAGCTATTGATAAATCCTCAAGTGAGAGGTCTAAAGAAATATTATTAAAACTTTTACAAGGTGTTAAAGATGAATTAGTTCTTCATGAAACATATTCAGAAAATTGGGGTATAAATTTACAAGAACACAAAATTAAAATCTCGACAAAAAAATATACAGATTTCTTAGAGGATATCTCTTTAAACTGTAGTTATATTTATATACTTTGTGCAATGACTCCTTGCATGCGCTTATATGCGTGGCTTGGTAAGAAATTGAAAAGAGACGTGAAAGATAATCCTTATAAAGAATGGATAAATACTTATTCTAATTATGATTTTGAGAAACTAGCAAACTCTCTTGAAAATTTGATAGATACTAACGGCAAGCTTAATATACAAAAAGCAAATAATATTTATAAAGAGGCAATGACTTTAGAATTTGAATTTTTTCAAAGTTATTCTGATTTTTGATTATATTGAATAGAATTACATGTTGATATTATGTATTCCAAAGTCGTTGTAACCATTGGTGGTAGTGATTCTGGGGGTGGAGCAGGAGTACAAGCAGACTTAAAAACATTTATGGCTCTTAAATTACATGGGTGTTCAGTTATAACCTGCGTTACAGCACAGAATAGTCTGGGAGTGGATGGCATTCAAGATATAAAAGCAGACCTAATATCCAGTCAAATTCAATGCCTATTTAATGATTTTCAAATTAATGCACTCAAAACTGGTATGTTATTAAACAAATGTATTATTGAAACCATTGCTGAAAACATAAGAAAATATACTATCCCAAAAATTATCGATCCAGTTATGGTCTCAAGATCAGGATCTAAACTTCTGGAAAATGATGCTATTGATGCCTATGTAGAATTACTTTTCCCTCAGGCAGAAATTATAACTCCTAATATTTATGAAGCAAACTTACTAACAAATATAGATATCAAGAACAAAGAGGATATAGAACATGCGGGAGAAGTTATTCTTGATCTAGGAGTAAAATCAGTATTAATAAAAGGGGGTGGAATTAGAGATCTGAGTGGAAAAGACTTCTTTATTGACAACAAAGGTAACAAGAAATGGTTATGTCATAAGTTTATTCAAACTCAGAATACTCATGGGAGTGGATGTACATTAAGTGCTGCTATTTGTGGGTATCGAGCATTGGAGTTTAAAACAATGGATTCAATAAAACAATCAAAAGTATTTGTTGAGAAATCACTAGATAATTCTTATCAAATTGGCTCTGGGCCAGGCCCCCTTGGTCATTACTGAAAGGTTACTTAAGAAATGGTTTTAACATATTGAGTTTTTCTTTATTTCATAATATTTCAGATTATTTCTAATCAATACACACAATTGTGACAATTAGTTGCTAAGATCTTTACATAACGTAATTTTTTGAGAAATGGATTTCATTACTAAAAAGCAGGGATATGTTCCTTTAAAGGCAATTCCTTACATCTTTTTTCTAGCAATTGTTTTGAGTATTACAACTTCTACTTCAACTTTTGTGTAAACCTTAGTATATCTATAGTTGAATTTCGGATTTAAATTAAAAACATTGAAGTTTTTCTGTTTTTCCCTTAATTTTGACGCTTAAATAAATGATCAACTTTAATAACTAGATTTAGTTATATTTGTCCTACCAAAAATCCAGAAAGCAAAATATACTACTTCAATTAAGAAATACAAATATTTTAAGATTTATTTTTTACAAGTGATAATCTTAGTTTAAATATTATTTTTTCTAATAGATCTTATATGTTTTTCTTATCTATTCCCCAGGCATGGCACCTGGCAGGTACATGGTCAGAACAATTACCTGATAACTCAAATCTTATAGGCATGAGCTTGGAAACATTGATGATGACTCTGCATTCAATATTCATACCAATTTTATTTTTTATTTGCTTTTACTTATTTAATAAAATGCCTAAAAAAGCTTTAAATAAATCAAAGGGCTAATTATATTACTTTTTTGCTTTTACCTAGCAGAACTTCTCCTTACTACTTTCCTTCCACCTGAAGAATCTATACTTTGAGAATCTTGGGTTGAGCTAGATTTCCCGGTTTTATCACTGATATCACTTTTATCCAGCTCAGAACAAATGCCTACGACCATGGCAGCTTCAACATGGTCAGGCAAATCACCAATAGTGATTAAAGCTTTAAGAACCAGTTGAAGCCTAGTTTGTCTATCTATTTCAGGTCTTAGTTTTTTGACTGTACTCCAAAGCTCCGTAGTTACTTCCTTCAAAAGATCACGATCTACTGTCAAGTTAACACCTCATTTATTATCTTTAATCTATCAAAAAATTGGTATTAATAATAGATCTTAAACAGAAAATCAATACAAGAGTAAAATTATACTAAGCAAAAGCAAGCTGTATTAACTTAGGTTTATCCAACTCTAGAGGACATTCTTTAGATTGAAATTTCAAGGATTTACCAAAGTGTTTTTTATTGATAATTACTTTGCTTAGAGGGCTGGCTAAATTTTTAGCCGTAATAATAGAATTCCATTCTTTTGCTTTAAAAGTAGCGTAAGGGGAAGAGGCTATAGTTCTCATCTTGTTTCTTAATACATCTGTACTAACTATAGTACAGATTTACTACTTTGCAACTTTTATTTATCTCTTTAATTAAATTTTTTAAACAATTCCCAAAAAAGTCATTAGATAATTCATTAATTCTTTATCAATAAAAAAGGAACTATAAGTTTTTTAAATCCCTTTTAGTATCAAAAAAGACCAATTCTTTATTTGTATATTGAAAGCAAAATTTTATACCCCGAAACCCCCTTTAAAACCATTTTTTTCTTGAAATAAATATTGACAAGACATTTATTTGAAAAGCTTCTATAAAACATTAAATCACCTCTATAGTTTTATGTTCTTAAGTAATGCAACAAGGCTCAAAATTCATTCAATAGTTAAAAGGATTTCATTAGACGAAGAAATCTCTTTAGAGGAAAGAATATTGGTTGAAAAACATGCCTATCATAGTTCCACTATATGGACTTGGTTAAAAAAAGCTAACAGTATGAGAAGATATGGCACACAAAACCAACAAAGCATTAATGGATTGATGCAATCGCTGGGCTTAAATGGTTTAGACCAAGAGAATCATTTTGATCCAAAATGTGATGATATCGCTGATTGGTTTAGCGGGTCACCTGATTGGGTTAGAAGAAGTTAGAGATTGTTTAATTTGATTAGTATTGCCAAGCAATAGCATACATTTTGAGGCCAATGATTAGCATTGATGTCCAAAAAAACCATGGAATAATCTTTATAGGAATTAAATACTTATTTGAAGCACTATTCATAAATATAAGTCTATTTATAATAGACAAAGATATATGATTATTTCCAAATTGAGAATAGGTTAATATGCTCTTAAACTATTCGATATTAGATTCTAATCCTTAATCAGGTGTATTAATTTGAGTATTTTTTTCTTTTCTTTCCGAACTATCCCAATATTCAATTAAAGATTCAAGCTCATTAATCCTCTTTTTAGCATTTGCAATTTTTTCATTTAAAGTCATTTAGAATTTCAACTCTATATGAAATATGCACTATTTATCAAAAAATTCAAGCCCCGTTATTATCATTGAATTGATATTGATTATTCTTAGTTGATGAATTAGATGTTGAGACTAAAAATCTACTATTAAAAGAGTAGCCTCAACTAGTGAAGTTAGTAAGCCAATAAAAACTACATATAAAACATATCCTTTTTTTCTTGGCAATTTAAACAATGAGTAAGCGAGAATACTGGATGCGAATAGTCCCATAAATATTATGATTTCTTCATTAAGTTGATTCAAATGTAATTGAACTCCTGAATCCCTTAGAAAAGAAAAGTATTTGGAAATTAATATTGTCCCTTCAATGTGATTAAGAAAGAAAAACAAGCTAAAAAGAGAAGAAATTAATATTGATAAAATAATTAAATAACTTACTGGTTTAGTTAATCTATTCATTGTTTTATTAAAGCTTGTCAACAAAATGAATATTAAAAACGTCATTCCAAATGGTATTAATGGAATTAAAATAGATAGACTAATTGGATTGTCCATATAAACTCTTAATTAATATAAGAAATACTAAATTTATATTAGAAAATTAATTCCAAGAAATCATATAAATTAAGCATACTTTTAAAGAATATATACCTATTGTTTTTTGTGTAAATTAATACCAAAATTATAATAATTGATTAATCTCATGTTAGCTATTTCCGAAATTGTCCTAGCAAGTGCTATGTTCCTAGCCTTAATATATATTGAGGTCATATTTCTTTATTCAAAGACGAATATAGCGAAGTAATTGATTGCTTCATTTCGTAGCAAAAATAAATTAAAAAAGATTTAATATTTTACATGATCCAAAAATAGATTAAATGTGAGAGAATAAACACAAATTTATATGTTGATTTAATGAACGAATCATCAAACGATAACTTTAATGAACCTGTTTCGCAGCAGCAGCAGCAGCAGCAGCAGTCTTACTCGGAAGCTAAAATTAATGCCTCTGAGATAGAGAGACTTTATTTGAAAATAAAAGAAGATTGGCTATAAATTAGTTTTTAATTTCTAAATTATTTAATTAATAAAGTTTTATCAATAAGTGAACAGATGAGATTCTTTTTTGGAATCAATTGCTACATTATTTTCTTTAAATCCACCTATGTTTAATCTAGATTATTTATCAGTTTGTTTAAAAAACTAAAACAAATAGAGAAAATTAACGGGCGAATCGCAATGAGTGGATTAATTTATTTATTTCTTACAAAAATAATTACTGGTCATATTAACATTTTCAATGGGTTCCAATCCTCAACACTTTAGTTCATTTAAAAGAGCATAAATCAACTTATTACTGGATAATTTAAGCCTGTAAAAGCTATTATCATATTTCAGTCTTAAGCTATATCCTAAAAAAGATTAAAAGAAGCTACTAACCTCGCAGAGCTGCTAAAGTCAATGCTATTATAGTACAAATATACTATAAATCATGATTCATGAAGATTGCCCTCAATTCCTCTCTGTTCAATGTGGAGATTATGTAAAAATAAAAGGCCCGCCAAGTGCAGTGTCTGATTTATGGACCGGGCAAGTAATAAATTGCATTAGTGGAGCAAGGGATCCTAATGCATGGACATTATTTCAAGTTATAAATATTAATAATGGTGAGATTTCAATTATTAATGCAGATACTGTTGAAGAAATATTGAAAAATCATAAAGCATAATATTGAAATAAGTCTCTGACTTAGCTAATAGATTTGAAGTGTCAACCGAGTTCTAAACATGCAAGTCCATAAACTTGGTTCATAGGAAAAGGAGGTTGCATACCCTTATACATTCTATATGTTCTAGAAACCTCGACAAATCCTAAATTCGAGAGCAAGTAATTGGCATATGGATTAAGACTAGAACAATCCAATAAAATGTCACAATCTAGATCCCTAACCAATCTCCGGATAAGCAATTCAGCTAATGGAGGAGTATCTGCTAAAAGTGGACCAATTCGCCAACCTTTTTTATTATCCTCTAAAATGCAAGGCCTAATCCTCCCAAAACCATGACACATCCCATTCTTATCAACCAGGGCATTTACTATTCCAAATGAATTACTCAACCAATCATTCAAAAAATGTGGCCTAGGGCTTGGTTCCCTCTGTGAATCATAGTTTAGAACTGCTTCAGATGAAATCTGATCTCCAGGCACTACATTGAATTCATGTTGAATATCTTTATAAAAGTTTTCCTTGAGGAGAGTTTTATAACCAGTTAATTTCCATCGATTGGTTTGTGAAGATTTTTTGAACCCCCAAGATTGGTAATCTTGCAATCTATTTGGAGCAGCCTCGAGACCAATACAATCAACTCCTTTGAGATAATTCAGAGCATGCTTCCATAAACTAATGCCATATCCTTTGTTTCTAAATTCTTTTTTTACAATAAATAAACCAATAAACGCATAAGAAGAATTATATCTTACGCAAGCAATACTCCCAATAGGTTCTCCTTTTAAACATCCTACCCATATCCCCTGATTATCAGTATTCTTGAAGATTGATATATCATCATAACCAGGAGCGAACCCCTCTAATTTGGCCCAATCAGTTACTTTCCTAAATTCATTATTATCAATAATCCTAATAGTAAAGTTTTCATCCATATTTAATTATTTTAATCTAAATGAATAAAACTAAATGATTTTTTGTTTGAATCAAGTTGCGAAATTAATTAACTATTCAATAATTAAAGGAAATTATTTACCGCTTATGTAAAAAATAATTATGCCACTAATAATTCCACCTAAATGTCCATTAAAGCTGACACCTGGCAACAAAGAAAAAATAATTCCAAAAGACAATAAAAAAGATAATAATTTAAATATCTCTAAGTTCCTTTTTAAGCCTATATAAATATGCAAAAGACTTTCTTTCCCAAAATAAGAAGACATCATAAGGAATGAAAATGAGCCATAAATAACACCACTTAGGCCAACTAAAAGATTATTATATTCATAAAAAAAATAATTATCTAATATATACAAATAAATAGTCTGCAAAGGTATTATGAATAATAATAATAAGATAAACAGTTTATTGTTTTGTGAGTTTAACTTTATAAGAGAATATCTCAGTATTACGATACCAAAAAGATTAGATAATAAATGGTTCAAGTCAACATGAACAAAGCTATATAAGAATATTCGCAATGGTTCTCTATATATCTTACCTGACCAATAAGCTAAATCATGAATATCAAATAATCCGATGATATTAGTAATAAAAAATAAAATTAGTGAGAATAATATAGGTAAAATAAATTGTATTTCTCTTCCTAGAGATTTATAATTAGACATTCTATTCTTATTTAAATAATTAATAAATACCTCAAATAAGTATAAACTAATTAGCAAGCATGATCCATTTTCTTTATAACAAAAACTAATATCTGATATATTAATAAATTGAACAACTCATTTTCATAATGAATAATAATAAATATGAGTTAATTGAAAGAATAAATTCTTTAAAGGAAAAAGTTGCTTCTGGGAATACGACCAGCTATGAATGGCGAATTGAGCAAATAAAAAGAATTGATCTGTTACTGGAAGAAAATAAATCAAGAATTATAAACGCTCTTTTTAGCGATCTTGGCAAATCAAAGGTTGAAGCCTTATCTGAAATACTTCTGGTTAAAGAAGAAATTAATTTATTCAGAAGGGAATTACAAAAATGGATGAAGCCAAGATTAATTAATACACCTATTTATCTTTTCCCTTCTTCCTCAAGCATAATTTATGAACCTCTTGGATGTGTACTAATTCTAGGTCCCTACAATTATCCTCTTTTATACATATTGAAACCTTTAGTAAATATTTTTGCAGCTGGTAATACGGCAATTATAAAACCTTCTGAAAAATGTATCCAAACTTCGAAGTTAATCAAAGATTTAACAAAAAAATACTTTGAGAGTGACACACTTATTACTGTTGAAGGGGGATATGAAGAGGCTGTAACGCTTGCAAATCAAGACTTTGATCACATCTTCTTTACTGGTAGCAGCAAAACTGGTAAATCAATTATGAAATCCGCCGCTAAAAACTTAACGCCAGTTACTCTTGAACTAAGTGGAACTAACCCAGTAATTGTTTTCAAAAATACAAATTTAAAAATTACTGCTAAGCGATTAGTTTGGGGCAAGTTCTTAAACTCTGGACAATCATGTATGGCACCTAATCACATTTTTGTAGATGAAAGTATAAAAGACGACCTTATTAGAGAAATAAAAAATTCAATAATAGAATTTTATGGTAAAGATCCTCTCAAATCAAAAGATTTATCAAAGCTAGAAGAAAAGAATTTCATAAGAAGTCTATCAATTCTCAAGAAAGCTAAAAATAAAGATCAGATTATTTATGGCGGAGATTTTAATGAAAAACAATTTAAAATTTCCCCAACTATTTTGGAAATTGAAAAAGGGAAAGACTCCCTAATTAAAGAAGAGTTATTTAGTTCAATCTTGCCCATTCTAGTATTTAATGATGTGGAATCTATTTTGAAATTAATTCAAAAATCCCCTAAACCTCTAGCAATTTATATATTTGGAGGTAATAAAATCTTACATAAAAGGATTTCCGAAATGACAAGTTCAGGGTCAATTTGTATAAACGATGTAATTATTCCTGTAATTACATCTAATTTGCCATTTGGAGGGGTAGGAAAAAGTGGTATTGGTAAATTCCATGGAGAAGAAGGATTTAAGAATTTCTCCAATCAAAAATCAATAACTCGCAGAGGGACTTTTCTTGATGTAGTACTTAGATATCCTCCATATGCAAGGATAACTAATATTATGAATTTTATTTTTAAGATTTAATTCATTAATTTGATTTTTCTAGTGCAGGGTTTTAACAAATAAATAGTATCTTCTAAAGCCTTTATGAGACTTAAAAACATAATAATCTTATTTTTTATATGCTTCTCGGATTTCCGGCTTGTAGGAGCCCAGCTTATAACCTCCGAAATCAAGGAGTCAAATGGAAATCTGGATTTAATTACTAATGATATGAATAGAGTTAAAGTTCATATAGTAAAAGAGGGAGACACTCTCTCAAGTATCTCAGAACTTTATTCAATAGATAAACAATTTATCATAGAAGCTAATAATCTAGAAAATGAAAATTATATATACATTGGCCAGAATCTAAAAATTACAGATCATAATGAAACCGTAATTCAGCAAAATTTTCACGAAGTGAAGAAAGGTGATAGTTTGACTGAAATTTCAATAATATATGGCATATCTATTAAAGACCTAATAGAAATTAATAACCTAGATAATCCAAACTCACTTAAGGTTGGTTCAAAACTAATTTTAAACAAAAATTATTCCGAAATAAATGAGATAGAAATATTAAACGATTTAGAAAGTCTTATCTATGGTCCACTTCAAATTAATCCAGATTCATTAATAATCAAAAAAAATAAACGATTATTAAATGCTATTCATTCAAATGGAAAAGAACTTATAATCGCTCTTCAATGCGAAAATAATCAAATTGATGTAAGAAAGAAAGGTCAAAAGTGGCAAGGTTGGGAAGAAGCAGAGAAGGATTTCGAAATACGGCTATTAAAAGATTACTGTTAAAGAATTTTTTTAATTAACATCTGTGAATAATACTGCTGTAAATATACTTTTATGAGTTATTGTCTTACTAGATAAAGATTAATCTAATGACAATTTCTAGAGGAGACCTAGTTCGTATTAAAAGGCCAGAATCCTATTGGTACAATGAGATTGGTAAAGTTGCATCAGTTGATACCTCAGGTATTAAATACAACTGTGTTGTTAGATTTGAGAAAGTAAACTATAACGGTATCAGTGGTACTGATGGGGGGCAAAATACAAATAATTTTGCAGAAAGCGAATTAGAATTAGCATAAAGATTTGCCAGAACTTCCTGAAGTTGAGACAGTAAGAAAAGGGTTAGAAAAAAAACTTAATTTTTTTGTCATCAAGCGAATAGATATTCTTAGATCGTCAACTGTATCTTTTCCAAAAGAACAAGAGAACTTCATAGACGGTTTATTAAACTCATTAGTTTTTAAATGGCACAGAAGAGGTAAATATTTAATAGCTGAATTAAAAAAGTCTAATAAAAAAAATCATTATTCTTTAGAAAATGAGCGATTCACTCAAAATAATGGTTATTTAGTTGTACACCTTAGAATGACAGGATACTTTAATTGGTTTGAGAAACCTAATCCTCCATGTAAACATACCAGAATAAGATTTTTCGATCAAAACGATAATGAACTCAGGTTTATTGATATGAGAAGTTTTGGAAAAGTTTGGTGGATAAATAACAAACTAGTCCCTGGGAAAATCATTAAAGGACTAGGTTCTTTAGGCCCCGAACCTTTTTCTAAGGAGTTTAATTTCAATTACTTAAAAGAACAATTCTCAAAAAGAAAAAAGTCTATAAAATCAGTTTTGCTTGATCAAACAATTATTGCTGGTATTGGAAATATTTATGCTGATGAAAGTCTTTATGAAGCTGGAATATCTCCTTTCCGACAAGCAAAAAAAATTAAGAATGAAGAATTGATTAAATTAAGAAGCTCGGTAATTGAAGTCTTAAAAAAAAGTATTGGATCTGGCGGAACTACCTTTAGTGATTTCAGAGATATTGAAGGTTCAAATGGAAATTATTCAATGCAAGCGAATGTCTACAGAAGAACAGGAGAAAAATGTCATAGATGTTCTAATTTGATAGAAAGAAATAAAATAGCTGGAAGGAGTACTCATTGGTGTCGTAATTGCCAAAAATAAAAAGGGATTAGCATTAATACTAATCCCTTAAAATTTTTTACCTGGCATTGAGCTATTTTCTCAAGGGGCTACCCCCTAAATATTTTCGCCGCTTATGCGTTTCACAACCGAGTTCGAGATGGATCGGAGTGGTTCCACATCGCCATGAACACCAGGATAGTAGAACCTTGAGAACTGCATAGAAATAAATTATAAAGTCAATAAAAAGAGTTTATTAGGTCAAGCCCTCGGTCTATTAGTACTCCTCCGCTGCACTTGTTACCAAGCTTCCACGTAGAGCCTATCAACGGGTGTTCTTCCCGTGACCTTACTGGCTTATGCCATGGGAATACTCATCTTGAGGTGGGCTTCCCACTTAGATGCTTTCAGCGGTTATCCACTCCGCACATGGCTACCCAGCGTTTACCGTTGGCACGATAACTGGCACACCAGAGGTGCGTTCCTCCCGGTCCTCTCGTACTAGGGAGAAATCCTCTCAATATTCCTGCGCATACACCGGATATGGACCGAACTGTCTCACGACGTTCTGAACCCAGCTCGCGTACCGCTTTAATGGGCGAACAGCCCAACCCTTGGGACCGACTTCAGCCCCAGGTTGCGATGAGCCGACATCGAGGTGCCAAACCTCCCCGTCGATGTGAACTCTTGGGGGAGATCAGCCTGTTATCCCTAGAGTAACTTTTATCCGTTGAGCGACGGCCCTTCCACGCAGAACCGTCGGATCACTAAAACCGACTTTCGTCCCTGTTCGACTTGTAGGTCTCACAGTCAAGCTCCCTTCTGCTTTTGCACTCAACGACTGATTTCCAACCAGCCTGAGGGAACCTTTGTGCGCCTCCGTTACCTTTTAGGAGGCGACCGCCCCAGTCAAACTGCCCATCAGATACTGTCCGCTTCCCGGATAACGGGTAAGCGTTAGAACCCTAGCTCTGAAAGAGTGGTATCTCACGGATGACTCAATAGTACCCACAAGCACTATTTCAACGTCTCCCACCTATTCTGCGCATTCAGAGCCCGAGCACAATATCAAACTACAGTAAAGCTTCATAGGGTCTTTCTGTCCGGGTGTATGTAGTCCGCATCTTCACAGACAATTCTATTTCGCCGAGCCTCTCTCCGAGACAGCGCGCAAATCGTTACACCTTTCGTGCGGGTCGGAACTTACCCGACAAGGAATTTCGCTACCTTAGGACCGTTATAGTTACGGCCGCCGTTCACCGGGGCTTCAGTCGCCAGCTTTGCTAAAAGCTAACCAGCTTCCTTAACCTTCCGGCACTGGGCAGGTGTCAGCCCCCATACATCGTCTTGCGACTTAGCGGAGACCTGTGTTTTTGGTAAACAGTCGCTTGCGCCTCTTCACTGCGACCAGCTCTCGCTGGCACCCCTTCTCCCGAAGTTACGGGGCCATTTTGCCGAGTTCCTTAGAGAGAGTTATCTCGCGCCCCTCGGTATTCTCTACCACCCCACCTGTGTCGGTTTCGGGTACTGGCATTTGTGCCTTAACGGGTATAGGGCTTTTCTTGGAAGCATGACATCACCAACTTCGCTGCCGTAGCAGCTCGTACTCACGCCTCAGCTCAAGGTGTTTTCGCCACCTCTCAAAGCCTCGGACGCTTGAACCAGTAACCAACATCTGGATTGGCTAGCCTTCTCCGTCCCCCTTCCCAAAACACATCTGGTACAGGAATATTGACCTGTTATCCATCGACTACGCCTTTCGGCCTCGCCTTAGGTCCAGACTAACCCTCCGCGGACGAGCCTGCCGGAGGAACCCTTAGGGTTTCGGGGCATGGGATTCTCACCCATGTTTTCGCTACTCAAGCCGACATTCTCACTTCTATGCCGTCCACGTCCGCTTACGCTAACGCTTCACCCAACATAGAACGCTCCCCTACCATAAATAAATTTATCCGCAGCTTCGGTATAACACTTAGCCCCATTCATTTTCGGCGCAGGATCGCTCGACCAGTGAGCTATTACGCACTCCTTTGAGGATGGCTGCTTCTAGGCAAACCTCCTGGTTGTCTGGGCAATCCCACCTCCTTTATCACTTAGTGTTAATTTTGGGACCTTAGCTGGCGGTCTGGGCTGTTTCCCTCTTGACTATGGAGCTTATCCCCCACAGTCTGACTGCCTAGTTACACACAGGGTATTCAGAGTTCATATCGATTTGGTACCGCTTTCGCAGCCCGCACCGAAATGGTTGCTTTACCCCCCTGCTGGAGCACTAGACGCTACGCCTCAACGTATTTCGGGGAGAACCAGCTAGCTCCTGGTTCGATTGGCATTTCACCCCTAACCACAGCTCATCCGCTGAATTTTCAACTTCAGTCGGTTCGGACCTCCACTTGGTATCACCCAAGCTTCATCCTGGCCATGGTTAGATCACCAGGGTTCGGGTCTATAAACACTGACAAACGCCCTATTAAGACTCGCTTTCGCTGTGGCTCCACCATTTCCGGTTTAACCCGCCAGTGCCTATAAGTCGCCGGCTCATTCTTCAACAGGCACACGGTCACCCGATTAGTCGGGCTCCCATTGCTTGTAAGCTCACGGTTTCATGTTCTATTTCACTCCCCTCCCGGGGTTCTTTTCACCTTTCCCTCGCGGTACTGTTGCACTATCGGTCACATAGTAGTACTTAGCCTTACGAGGTGGTCCTCGCAGATTCACACGGAATTCCACGTGCTCCGTGCTACTCGGGATCCAGCTAGGTCAACTTGCCTTTCGATTACGGGGCTTTCACCCTCTATGGCACGCCATTCAAACGTTTCTTCTAGACTTATTGATCCATGTTGCTGTCCCACAACCCCGATAGTCAAGACTATCGGTTTGGGCTATTCCCCGTTCGCTCGCCGCTACTGAGGGAGTCGTTATTTACTTTCTCTTCCTCCAGCTACTAAGATGTTTCAGTTCGCTGGGTTAGCTCGCACCAACCTATATATTCAGTTGGTCGTTCAAGGGGTTGCCCCATTCGGAAATTCCCGGATCAAAGTGTGCTTCCAACTCCCCGAGACTTATCGCAGGTAACCACGTCCTTCATCGCCTCTATGTGCCTAGGTATCCTCCGTGAGCCCTTTGTAGCTTGACCAATAACTTCAAAAAATTGAAGCATCAGCTCAATAGAATTGTTATTAATGCATTTGCACCAATAATAAATCTGCATCATTTAGATGCTTATTGTCTTTAAAAAATAATCTATGCAGTTGTCAAGGTTCTCTGAAAACAAAGAATTAAAGAAATTCTATGAGTCCAGCATCTTATTAATTAAGGTAATAGGAGGCTAGATACGTTCAGATAAATTAAGGGGCACACAACCATAAAATTTCCTACTTTATTGAAAGAGGTGGTATTCAGTGGAGGTAAGCGGACTCGAACCGCTGACATCCTGCTTGCAAAGCAGGCGCTCTACCAACTGAGCTATACCCCCAACATAGAGATATGGGCCATCCTGGACTTGAACCAGGGACCTCACCCTTATCAGGGGTGCGCTCTAACCACCTGAGCTAATGGCCCAGGAAAAGTAATGGGTGTGACCTAGAAAACTTAGAAACTGAAATCTTCAAAATATAGAAGACCTGAGATACCGATCGACCTAAGGTGACAAAATTATAAATTAAACATTTTGTTGTCTCCCTGTTAGGAGGTGATCCAGCCGCACCTTCCGGTACGGCTACCTTGTTACGACTTCACCCCAGTCATTAGCCCCACCTTCGGCGTCCTCCTCCACAAGGGTTGGAGTAACGACTTCGGGCATGGCCAACTTCCATGGTGTGACGGGCGGTGTGTACAAGGCCCGGGAACGTATTCACCGCAGTATGCTGACCTGCGATTACTAGCGATTCCTACTTCACGTAGGCGAGTTGCAGCCTACGATCTGAACTGAGCCACGGTTTATGGGATTTGCTAGCTCTCGCGAGTTTGCTGCCCTTTGTCCGTAGCATTGTAGTACGTGTGTAGCCCAGGGTGTAAGGGGCATGATGACTTGACGTCATCCACACCTTCCTCCGGTTTATCACCGGCGGTCTTTCTAGAGTGCCCAACTAAATGCTGGCAACTAAAAACGTGGGTTGCGCTCGTTGCGGGACTTAACCCAACATCTCACGACACGAGCTGACGACAGCCATGCACCACCTGTCACTGCATTCCCGAAGGCACCCTCAAATTTCTAAGAGGTTCGCAGGATGTCAAACCCTGGTAAGGTTCTTCGCGTTGCATCGAATTAAACCACATACTCCACCGCTTGTGCGGGCCCCCGTCAATTCCTTTGAGTTTCACACTTGCGTGCGTACTCCCCAGGCGGAACACTTAACGCGTTAGCTACGACACCGAAGGGGTCGATTCCCCCGACACCTAGTGTTCATCGTTTACGGCCAGGACTACAGGGGTATCTAATCCCTTTCGCTCCCCTGGCTTTCGTCCATGAGCGTCAGTAATGGCCCAGCAGAGCGCCTTCGCCACTGGTGTTCTTCCCGATATCTACGCATTTCACCGCTACACCGGGAATTCCCTCTGCCCCTACCATACTCAAGCCCAACAGTTTCCACTGCCATGATGGAGTTAAGCTCCACGTTTTAACAGCAGACTTGAAAGGCCGCCTGCGGACGCTTTACGCCCAATAATTCCGGATAACGCTTGCCACTCCCGTATTACCGCGGCTGCTGGCACGGAATTAGCCGTGGCTTATTCCTCAAGTACCGTCATATCTTCTTCCTTGAGAAAAGAGGTTTACAGCCCAGAGGCCTTCATCCCTCACGCGGCGTTGCTCCGTCAGGCTTTCGCCCATTGCGGAAAATTCCCCACTGCTGCCTCCCGTAGGAGTCTGGGCCGTGTCTCAGTCCCAGTGTGGCTGATCATCCTCTCAGACCAGCTACTGATCGAAGCCTTGGTAAGCCATTACCTTACCAACTAGCTAATCAGACGCGGGCTCATCCTCAGGCGAAATTCATTTCACCTTTCGGCATATGGGGTATTAGCGGTCGTTTCCAACCGTTATCCCCCTCCTGAGGGCAGATTCCCACGCGTTACTCACCCGTCCGCCACTAACCCGAAGGTTCGTTCGACTTGCATGTGTTAAGCACGCCGCCAGCGTTCATCCTGAGCCAGGATCAAACTCTCCGTTGTGTTTCAAATCCTTTTGTAATTAATTAAAATTACTCAATTTGATTTGCTTATCCCAAATATGTAAATTGATTCACAAAATTTAGTATTAGCTTCCTTAAAAGTAAATCTAAGGAATTAAGAGTGCACAAAAAGTTTTTTTGTGACTTTCCAGGATCTCAGATCCGTTGGTCATCAAAACTTTATTGAGAAAAATCCCAAGTTAGGAATTGATAACATTTTTATATTCTTGACGGGACCTCACACCTTTATTGAAATTACATCCATTCAGAAATTAAAAAAATTAATTTCGTTATGGACACAATAAAAGCGTCAGTTCCTAAGTTTAAATTTTCTAGGTGCAAAGTTTGACTTAAAAATAAATCAAACTATTTTGAGGGAGAATCCCTCTGCTGGTTAAAGATTATGATTTAATCAAGATCTTCAAACTACTCATAAAATTTATCAAAGATATTCATCTAGATAAATTTTGAGCGGTGCAAAAAAAATATTTGTGCCCAGAAGAAAATTTTAGACCATCAATATATGATTGTGCAACCATTAATACATATTTTTTTTATTAATTTCTTTTTGCTTTCAATTCTCAGTTCACGAAGTAGGCTGTAAATAGAGGGAATTTACATAAAAAATGGCCGAAAGATTTAGTCAAAAAAATTTAAGAGTCCGTCCTAGTTCAGATGAAGACAAAATTGTAACAAATGCAAAAGAACATTTTGAAAAGACTTTAGTCGAGATTTCAGGTGAAATTGTTGGAAGTGTAGCAGCATTAGAACATCCTACAAAAAACAAAAAACTAAATTACGGCGAAATATTTTTAAGGGATAATGTTCCTGTGATGATTTACCTTTTAACACAGAAAAGATATGAAATAGTTAGAAAGTTTCTGAGTGTTTGCTTAGATTTACAAAGCACAAGCTATCAGACCAGAGGAGTATTTCCAACAAGTTTTGTTGAAGAAAAAGGTGAATTAATAGGAGATTATGGTCAAAGATCCATTGGGAGAATAACTTCTGCAGACGCAAGTCTCTGGTGGCCAATCTTATGTTGGCTTTATGTAAAAAAGAGTGGAGATAAATCTTTTGGCAAAAGTCAAGGAGTTCAAAGAGCTATTCAGCTTCTACTTGATCTTGTGTTACATCCAACTTTAGAGGGTACCCCTGTTTTATTTGTTCCAGATTGTGCATTTATGATCGACAGACCCATGGATGTCTGGGGGGCACCTTTGGAAGTTGAAGTTTTACTCCATGGTTGTTTGAAGAGTTGTATAAAATTAATGGAATTAAGCCGCGAAGATCACGTGAGCAGACTACTAGATCAAAGATTAATCCTCACAAGGCAATGGGTAGAAGATTTAAGAAACTTCCTTTTGAAGCACTATTGGGTAACAAGTAAAACCATGCAAATTTTGAGAAGAAGACCCACAGAACAATATGGCGATGATCAGCACTACAATGAATTCAATGTTCAGCCCCAAGTAGTGCCTTCATGGCTTCAAGACTGGCTTGAGAATAGAGGTGGATATTTAATTGGGAACATAAGAACAGGGAGACCTGATTTTAGATTTTATAGTTTAGGTAATTCGCTAGCTTGCATGTTTAGTGTTTTACCCGCAGCGGAACAAAGGGCCTTATTCAGATTAGTTTTGCATAATAGGCAACATTTAATGGCACAAATGCCAATGAGGATTTGTCACCCACATATGGATGTGGAAGAATGGCAAAACAAAACTGGATCGGATCCAAAAAATTGGCCATGGAGTTATCACAATGGAGGTCACTGGCCAAGCCTTCTTTGGTTTTTTGCATCATCAGTCCTATTACATCAAAAAAGATATCCATCTGAAGACGTCATATTAATGGAGGAAATGCGATCATTAATTGAAGAATCTTACTGGTGCCAGTTAAATCAACTCCCTAAACAAGAATGGGCAGAGTATTTTGACGGTCCAACAGGGACTTGGGTGGGGCAACAATCCAGAACGTATCAAACATGGACAATTGTAGGTTTTTTACTTATGAATTATTTCTTAAGAGAAGGGGCTGATGATATTGATATGTTGAATATTTAAATTAAAAGAGTCCTAAGGTCAATGATTTATCAATAGGTAAACAAGCACCTATACCTAAGTATATTGTTAGAAAAGTCCCAAATAAAAATACTGACATTGCTATTGGTCTTCTGAAAGGGTTGGAAAACTTATTAACATTTTCAATAAAAGGTAATATCATAAGGCCTAAAGGAATTAAAGTCTGAAGGGCTATACCAAGTAATTTGTTTGGTACAACTCTTAGAATTTGGAACACTGGGTAAAGGTACCACTCAGGTAATATTTCGAGGGGAGTTGCAAAAGGATTAGCTTTGTCACCTAGCATTGCAGGGTCTAGAACAGCAAGACCTACCACGCATGCAATCGTTCCTAAAATTACTACTGGAAATATATAAAGCAGATCATTTGGCCAAGCAGGTTCTCCATAATAATTATGACCCATACCTTTTGCTAATTTTGCTCTCAGCTTAGGATCTGACAAGTCTGGCTTTTTGAGTGTAGACATAATCTTTTAAAGTTAATTTTATTTTAATGGGTTATAAGGGTCCTGAAATGCCTTGTTTACGAATCATAAGAAAATGCATCAACATAAATACAGCTAGAGACCATGGAAGAACAAAAGTATGGAGGCTATAAAATCTGGTTAAAGTTGATTGACCGACGCTTTCACCTCCTCTTAGAAGTTCAACCATGAAATCGCCAATTACTGGAATTGCGGCAGGAACTCCAGAGACAATCTTAACTGCCCAGTAACCTACCTGATCCCAAGGCAGTGAATATCCAGTAACACCAAAAGCTACGGTTATTACTGCCATTACAACTCCTGTTACCCAAGTAAGTTCTCTTGGCCTCTTAAAGCCTCCTGTTAAATAAACCCTAAAAACGTGAAGTATTAGCATTAACACCATCATAGAAGCGCTCCATCTATGAACTGACCTAATCAACCATCCAAAACTCACATCAGTCATCAGGTAACTTACTGAACTATAAGCTTGCGTTACGGTTGGCTTATAGTAAAAAGTCATTGCAAAACCTGTTGCAAATTGAATTAGGAAGCATACTAAAGTTATGCCTCCTAAGCAATAAAATATATTGACATGGGGGGGAACGTACTTTGAAGTTACGTCGTCAGTTATGTCCTGAATTTCAAGTCTTTCTTGAAACCAGTCGTAAACTGATGAAGAATTCGCCATCCTTAAAAAAAAAAGCTTTGATACTAGGAGCTTACTTAACAAATCACTAATTTGGTGTTAACACTTAACCCAATGCCTTCAACTTTTAACAAAATTTTATTATTTAAAAAATTGATCATGGGCTTCATGATCATAATTTTAACGACTACGAATCTTATTATTACCGACGTTCAGGCACTAAGTGATAGCAAGCAAATAGTGCTTGATGCCTGGACTCTTGTTAACGAGGGCTTTTATGATCCTGAAAAGTTTAATGAGATTGGGTGGAAGAAAATAAGGCAAAAAACACTACAAAAACAAATTGAATCAACTGAGGAGGCTTATTTAGCAATTGAAGACATGTTAAAGCCTTTAGATGATCCTTATACAAGATTATTAAGGCCTAAAGATTATGAATTATTAAAATCTAGTAATCTTGGTAGTGAAATAAATGGAGTAGGTATTCAATTAGGGACAGACGAAACTACTGGTGCAATAAAAGTTATATCAACTTTAGGCGGCTCTCCTGCCGAAGAAGCAGGGATTTTATCAGGTGATCTTATTGAGGCAGTGAATGGACAATTGACATCAGAATTAGGCCTGGCCAATACAGCTTCAAAATTAAGAGGAGAAAAGGGGACTAAAGTACTAGTAATGATATCCTCAGATGGAGTAACTAAAGAAATTGACTTAGAAAGAAGATCTGTAGACCTTAGACCGGTAAGGACAAAAAGGTTAAGAGAAGAAGCTCATACAATTGGTTATTTAAGAATCACACAATTTAGTGAGAGTGTTCCCAAAAGAATAGAAGAAGCTCTAGTTGAACTTCAGGAGAAAGAGGTTGAAGCAATTATTCTTGATCTGAGGAATAATTCTGGAGGATTAGTTAGCTCGGGCATTGCTGTAGCAGATTCATTTCTTGATGAGAGTCTCATTGTTGAGACTCAGAATAGAAACGGGATTAAGGATTCTATAGTCTCTCAAACGGCTTCTTTATTTGAAGGACCAATGGTTACCTTGGTTAACAAAGGTACAGCCAGCGCTAGCGAAATACTTGCGGGTGCTTTGCAAGACAATGAAAGATCAGTATTAATAGGGAAGCAAACTTATGGTAAGGGTGTAATTCAGTCCTTAAAAAGCCTTAATGAAACAAGTGGAATAGCAATTACGGTAGCAAGCTATCTAACGCCGAATGGGAACAATATTCAAGATAGAGGAATCACACCTGATGTTATTTTAGATTTACCTGAAGCTCAAGATTTCGGCAATTCTGAAGACACCTGGTTAAAAAATGCAGAAATTTATCTAACATCTATCTTGGATATCGATGAAGAATCAAATAATAAATTGAACTTAGATTTAGAGATAATTACAACTGATGTTGACTGACTGATATGGATTAAATGAATAAAAAAATAATCTTCCATGACCCAATTCACAAGGCAATTGTTTTAAACAAAAGCAAAGACGAAGAATTGATGATTCTTGAGTTAATTGAAACCTTTGCATTTCAGCGCCTCAGAAGAATTAAACAACTAGGTACAGCTTCATTAGTTTTTCATGGAGCAGAAGCCAGTAGATTTACTCATTCTTTAGGAGTTTTTAATGTCGCACGAAAGATTTATAACAAACTTGCTGATGAAAGAACTAATTTTAAAGACTATAAATTTGTCCTATATGGCGCAGCTTTGTTACACGATCTTGGGCATGGGCCATTTAGTCATACTAGTGAGGAAATTTTTTTACATAGGCATGAATCATGGTCCAAAAGACTTATCCAAGAATATTCTCCTATTCAATCAATCCTGAGAAAGTATGGGGAAAATACCGTAGAACAAATCGCAGACTTATTCACTTCCAAAACCCTATTCACAAATCCAATCAAAACACTAATAAGTAGCGAAATTGATTGTGATAGATTGGACTACTTATTACGTGATAGCTATAATACTGGAACGAAATATGGATTAGTTGATTTAGAACGAATCATTTCTGCTCTAACCTTTGGACCTGACTCAAGCATAGCTATAAAGCCCAAAGGTGTAATGGCAATAGAGCATTTTTTAGTTCTGAGAAATATTATGTATAGAACAATTTATAATCATAGAATTAATGAGATATGCACTTGGATCTTAGAGAAAATCATAAGTACAATTAGAAGTAAATTTAATAAGAAAATCTGGATAGATAAATATTTATATAAATGGATTCATACTCCAGAAAAACTAGATTTTGAAGAGTTCTTAGCTATTGATGATATATCACTTGGCTATCACCTAAACGTATGGAAAGAACAAGCTCCAGAACCTATATCCACACTATGTAGAATGTTTCTCAATAGAAAACTTCTAAAAGCTTCAGATATAAGTACTCTTGACAATATAAAGAAACTTGAACTTTTGGCTTTTGCCAAAAAGAAATGTGATGAAAACAGCTTTGATTCCAATTTATTTTGTGGACTAAAAGAAAAAAAATTCAAAGGATTTGAGTCCAATAATTCCTTAAAAGTTTGGAACGGCAATTTATTTATTAATTTAGAAGATTCTTCAATTTTAATAAAAGCACTTATGAATTCTCAAAGAAGCTCTCTCATCATATATCCCGAAGTAATAAGAACACAGATTAAAGAAAAAATATCACTTTTGAAAACACTGAAATAATGAAAATAGTTTTTGAAAATGAAAATACTGAAACCATTGATACAACTTTTTTCAGGTCTTTTGAAGAATGCAAAAGTACAATCATAAATAAACCTTCATCTTTAATACCCTTACGTGCATATCTATTTACCTTCGAGATAATTCTCAGCTGCTCAAAACTAAAAGAACTTAAAACTATATTTAATTCAAGAAATATAAATTTGATAGCTATTTATACACATTCAAGAGAAACATCCATATGCGCTAACGCTTTAAAAATAAAGGCCTATTATGAACTACCGTCAAACAAATATAACCATATAAACTTTAAGCAAACAAAAAGCAATACTGACTATTATCACAAAGGGACAATAAGATCTGGTAATAAAATATCTTCAAACGGAAATCTTTTTATTATTGGAGATGTAAACCCAGGAGCTCAAATATCAGCTAAAAAAAACATTTACGTATGGGGTAAATTGTGTGGTATTGCAATTGCAGGAAAAGACGGTGATGATAAATCCACAATCTCGTCACTTTACTTAAACCCTTTGCAATTAAGGATAAATACCTCTTTGGCGATTGGTCCAAAAGAAAAACCTAATGATTTTTATCCGGAAATCGCACTTTTAGAAGGGGGAGAAATTGTTATCAAACCTCTACTAATTAAATGAAAAATAATTCAATAATTTGAAATAAATTATTCGAGTATTAATAATTTAAGAATTCCTTAATTTTTTGCATTTGTCTAGTTTAAAAACTCACTTATTATCTGTAAATATCGAGTTTTTTTTGTGGCGAATAAAAGTCGCACTATTTTAATTTGTTCTGGTAAGGGTGGAGTTGGGAAAACAACTCTAACTGCTAACCTCGGAATCGCCCTTGCTCATAGTGGAGCTACCACTGCAGTACTTGATGCTGACTTTGGTTTAAGGAATCTTGATCTTCTTCTAGGTCTTGAAAATCGTATTATCTATACAGCCCAAGATGTTCTTGACAATAATTGTCGTCTCGAACAAGCCTTAGTACGGCATAAACAAGAGCCAAATTTGGCTTTATTGCCAGCAGGCGACCCAAGGATGCTGGACTGGATGAAACCAGAAGACATGAAAAGAATTAGTGATTTACTAAGTGAAAAATTTGATTATGTCCTAATAGATTGCCCTGCTGGAGTCGAAGATGGCTTCAAAAATGCACTTGCTGGTTGCAAAGAAGCTATTGTCGTAACTAATCCAGAATTATCTGCTGTTAGAGATGCAGATAGAGTTGTGGGTATATTGAACACATGCGACGTAGAACCTATCCAACTTGTCATAAACAGAGTAAGACCTAATATGATGGCCAATCAAGAAATGCTCTCAATTGAAGATGTCACTGGTATACTCTCATTACCATTGCTAGGAATAGTTTTGGAAGATGAGCAGGTTATTATTAGTACTAATAGAGGGGAGCCATTAACATTATCTGGAAAGAAATCTCCGGCTTCTAAATGCTATATCAATGTTTCTCAAAGACTTTCTGGTGAGGATGTTCCTGTTATTGACCCTAATAAAGAAGGGAAAAATTTTAGAGATAAATTCATGAGATTAATGCAAACAAAGATTTTCTAAAAAAATGACACTAAGAGATCTTATTAACAAACTTCTAGGCAGACAACCTGCTAGTGCAAACACTGCAAGAGAAAGATTACAGCTTGTTTTAGCCCATGATAGGGTTGACATGAGTACTCTAACTACTGATCTTCTCGACAAAATGAGGAGAGAAATATTAGACGTTGTAGCAAAATATGTAGAAATCGATTTCGAAGAAGTCGCAGTGAGTTTAGAGACAGAGGATAGAATGACTGCTTTGGTTGCCAATCTTCCAATCAAAAGAACTCTAAGCGGAGAAATAAAGTTTAAGGATTCCGAAAATAAAAAATAATTAAATTTATTAGGAATTTAAAGAAAGCTTTTATAAGATCCTTTATTTATGTAAAATAGTCCATACGCCGGCTTAGCTCAGTGGTAGAGCAGCGCTTTTGTAAAGCGAAGGCCATCAGTTCAAATCTGTTAGCCGGCATATTCATTTTTTATTAGTGATTATTTGAATCAACAGAAAATATTATTAAGAAAATAGCAACAAAAACAAATGGAAAGAATTTAAACTCAAAAATGCTAGTTAATAATGTTGTTGAGTATTTTAAAATCCAGAAAGATGAAAATTGGATTAGAAAAACGAAGAAAATCAATAATCCCATTTAAATAGAATCCCCAATTGGTATTTGACCCTTTCTAATCAATCTCCACCTTCCTTTCTCAACCCAAGCAACTATTGTGCTTGCCTTACCACTGCATATTTCCCAAGGTACAGGTCCTAAGATATCAACCTCTGGTAAATCTTTTGAAACTGAATTTGCATTAAACGATGTAGACAAGCCTGAAATATTTGCACTAGAGGTAGCTAATGGCCCAATTTCATTAATCAACCCTTGAGCTGATGATGAATTAGGGATTCTAATTCCTAAAGTATTATCTTTAGCAATAAAATTTAATTTTTTATTATTAGCTTTTGGTATAACCAGAGTTAAAGCTCCTGGCCAATATTTCCTACCAATTTCTATTACGTCTTCTACTGCTACTTCATTTACATAATGAAGAATCTGAGACAATTTAGCGCCCATTAGGATTAAGGCTTTATTTTTATCTCTGTGCTTAGTTTGATAAATAATTTCAGAGAATTTTGGCAAGCAACCTATTGCTGGTAATGTGTCAGTTTGAAAAATTATTGGCAAACCCATATTTAATTTTTCTATAGCTTCTTCTTTACTTAAAGCCTTCATTGAGAATGCAAAACTATAAACGTATATTCTAGTTATATCTTCCTATTGTAAATCTTCCAATTCCCGATAAATCATTAATTACTTTTACTGAATTAAAACCGTAATTATTAAAAAGGCTTTTTACCTTTTCCCCCTGATCAAAATGATTTTCTATTATTACCCAACCATTCTCCTTGATGAAATTAGGAGCACCCTTTATTATATTCCTGATATGCTTTAAACCATCGCTGCCTCCATATAAGGCCAGTTTTGGCTCATAGTTTTTCACTTCAATGGATAAGTTTTCATAAACTTCTTTGGGGATATAAGGTGGATTAGAAACAATAAAATCAAATTTACCTGAAAATCCATTAAAAGCACCCCACCAATCTCCTAGATAAAAAGAAAGGTTTGAACAATCAGAAAGATTTAAAAAATTATGTCTTGCAATAGCTAAAGCTTTATTATCGCAATCCGTAGCAAAACCAACCCAGCTAGGATTTGAAAGAGCCAGAGCTATTGCTATAGCTCCTGACCCTGTCCCCAAATCTGCAAAATATATACTTTCTTGGGGAAATGGGAATAAATTATTAACAATATCCACTATTATTTCAGTCTCAACCCTGGGAATCAAAACATCAGAATTTACTTTAATTTTTAATTCCCTCCAATATGTTGACTCACATATCTGTTGAATAGGTCTAGAGGTAGTAATATGCTCAATCCAGCTGTTAGTAATATTATTGAAACTTACTTTTAATTTAACTTCCTGATGGGGATTAATCTTTAAAGCAATAAGATCTCTTTTTGATAATCCACCTAAAATATCAAGCAACAAAAAAAGAGATTCTTCATCGCAACCAAAGTCGACTTGTTTTTTAAGCCATATGAGTAGTTCCTGAACGGAAACTGTAAACATTAACGAAATTAACGCTTTGGTCCAAGCTTACCTTTACTAGAATCTGAGAAGAAGCTAGATTTTTCTCCATCACTTGTTGAGATAAATAGACCTATTAAAAAAATTGTGGGAACCCCGACAAAGAGAAGACTAGCAACGAAGCCAAAATTAGTTGTTTCCATTTAAAAATTTCATTAATTTATTCACTATAGACAGTTAAATGGAAGTCCAGTGGAAAAATCAATAAAGTAAGTCAACTCATTAACAGTCTTAAACAATTCACTTAGATAATTTTTTATTTTTGGAAGATTCAATTAAATCTTTTAAGTTAGAAGGCGGAGATTGTGGTTTAGTCAAAACAACTGTAGATGACTTAACCAGAGTTTGGCAGGCCAATCTCCAATTATCTGGTCTTGATTTTAATTTCTGACGCTCTACTTCCGTCAAAGGACTTAATGAATTAGCTGAACCTCCTTCAATTGAAACGAAGCAAGTACTACATTGACCTGCACCTCCGCAATTGCCGAGCATGCCTTTAATTCCATACAATTGTAATTTCTCACGAATTACAACGTCCCTGAGATTTTCACCAGGTCGGCATTGGATCTCAATCCCTTCACGAATAAATCTGATTGTTGTCATTTTTTGTAATTTTTCTTCTATTTTGGCGCCTAACTTTGAGAATTGTGACCAAAATATTAACAAATTTCTTGCTTAAAATCGTTCATAAACACTGGTACCATTATGTTTTGAGTGATTTTATAGGAAAAATTAATAAATTACAAAATCCACTGAACTTGTAAAAAAACCCTTACTATCATGATGTTTAGCTGTTTATACAGCATCGTTACAAGATTTGATCGATGGGATTGCCTTGGTATCGAGTGCACACTGTAGTAATTAACGACCCAGGTCGATTACTAGCTGTGCATCTCATGCATACAGCATTATTAGCCGGCTGGGCCGGCTCAATGGCCCTTTACGAATTGGCCATTTTTGACCCTTCAGACCCTGTACTTAATCCAATGTGGAGACAGGGAATGTACGTTATGCCTTTTATGGCAAGATTGGGTATCACTAGTAGTTGGAACGGATGGGATATTACCGGTGCGACAGGAGTTGATCCTGGTTTTTGGAGCTTTGAAGGTGTAGCTGCTGCTCACATTGTTTTCAGTGGACTGCTGATGTTAGCTTCAATCTGGCATTGGACCTATTGGGACCTAGAGCTTTGGGAAGATTCTAGAACTGGGGAACCAGCATTAGATCTACCTAGGATTTTTGGAATCCATCTACTTCTTGCTGGACTTACCTGCTTCGGTTTTGGAGCATTCCACTGTGCAAATGTTGGAATTTGGGTTTCTGATCCTTATGGCTTAACTGGACATGTAGAACCGGTGTCTCCCTCCTGGGGTGCAGAAGGATTTAATCCTTTCAATCCTGGAGGAATTGTTGCTAACCATATTGCAGCAGGTTTGATGGGCATTATTGGTGGTATTTTTCATATCACAAATAGGCCTGGAGAAAGGCTATACAAAGCTCTTAAATTAGGCAGCCTTGAGGGTGTACTAGCTAGTGCTCTTGCAGCTGTACTATTTATCTCCTTTGTAGTATCTGGAACTATGTGGTACGGATCAGCAACAACGCCTGTTGAATTATTTGGACCAACTAGGTACCAATGGGATTCAGGATATTTCAAAACAGAAATCAATAGAAGGGTTCAGGCTGCCATTGATGAAGGTGCAACTAAGGCTGAGGCTTATGCAGCTATTCCTGAGAAACTTGCTTTCTACGACTACGTTGGCAATAGCCCAGCAAAAGGAGGTTTGTTCCGTGTTGGAGCCTTGGTGAATGGAGATGGCCTACCAACTGGTTGGCAAGGTCATGTTTCATTCCAAGATAAGGAAGGGAATGAGCTTGAAGTAAGAAGGATTCCAAACTTCTTTGAAAACTTCCCAGTCATCCTTGAAGATCAAGAAGGTAATGTCAGAGCTGATATTCCCTTCAGAAGAGCTGAAGCAAAGTACTCTTTTGAACAAACCGGCATAACAGCTACTGTTTATGGTGGTGATTTGAATGGTCAAACCTTTACTGATCCTGCAGTCGTTAAGAGACTTGCTAGAAAAGCTCAGTTAGGAGAAGCCTTCAAATTTGACAGGGAAACATACAAGTCAGATGGTGTTTTCAGAAGTTCTCCAAGAGCTTGGTTTACTTATGCCCATTTATGCTTTGGTTTACTTTTCCTATTTGGACACTGGTGGCACGCATCAAGAACTCTCTACAAAGGTTCCTTTGCAGGAATCGATGCAGAGATTGGGGATCAGGTCGAATTTGGTCTATTCAAAAAGCTTGGTGATGAATCTACAAGAAGAATCCCAGGTAGGGTTTAATTTAACTTTATTATTATTTTCTTATGGAAGCCTTTGCATACGTTTTAATCTTAACTCTTGCAGTTGTTACTCTATTTTTTGCAGTCGCATTTAGAGATCCGCCTAAATTTGACAGAAAATAGATTTAGAAAACCCCTTCCTTAAAAAGAAGGGGTTTTCATTATGTCAAATTTTTACTACTATTAGAGTTGCAACACTCTAATAAAGCTATATGCAGTGTCCAGCCTGTCAAAATACTGATAGCAGAGTACTTGAATCAAGATCTGCTGATGCAGGCAAAAGTGTTCGTAGAAGAAGAGAGTGTTTAAATTGTACTTTCAGATTTACAACTTATGAAAGGATAGAAAGTATGCCTTTATCAGTTATCAAAAAAGACGGCAGTAGAGAATTATTTAATAAAGATAAGTTAATTACAGGTATATCTAGAGCTTGCGAAAAAACAACTTTCTCCAGTGAGTCAATAATAAATTTTGTTGATTCAATAGAATCTAAGATACTTCAAGATTCAAATAAAGATATTTGTTCATCTCAGATCGGAGAATTAATACTTGAGAATCTTAGAAAAGAAAATGAAGTTGCATACATAAGATTCGCATCAGTTTACAGAAAATTCAATGGAGTTAAGGATTTTATTGCTACTCTCCAGTCATTAAAAAACAGTTCCAAAAACGAATTAGCTTCAATTTTGTAAATTTCAGCGTTTTAAAGTGTAGAATATTAAAGCAATTTTTAAAGTATTCTTAGTGTGCAGGCTAAGAGTGCTGCCTATCAAACTACCAAAGGTAGACTGCTACTAAACAATGACAGAAAATTCTTCTCAAACCATAAAAGATCCAAAGGGTGATATTTCAGCTGAATCCTCATTACCAAATAATCAGCCTGATGAATCCAAAGTTGTTGATTCTGCTTATGAAGAAAAAGATATTCCATCAGCGGATTCATCTTCTAGCAGAAAAAATAACGACTTAGAAAATGCTGGTTTTACACAAGAAGAATTTGCATCACTGCTCGGGAAATATGATTACAACTTTAAGCCAGGGGATCTTGTAAAAGGTACGGTCTTCGCACTTGAGCCAAAAGGAGCAATGATAGACATAGGTGCTAAAACTGCTGCATTCATGCCAGTACAAGAGGTATCCATCAATAGAGTAGAGGGTCTCAGCGATGTATTACAGCCTTCAGAATCTCGAGAATTCTTCATAATGAGTGAAGAGAATGAAGATGGTCAATTAGCCTTATCCATCAGAAGGATCGAATATCAGAGAGCTTGGGAAAGAGTTAGACAATTACAGAAAGAAGATGCCACAATCTATTCAGAAGTTTTTGCTACAAATAGAGGGGGTGCACTTGTTCGAGTTGAAGGATTAAGGGGATTTATTCCTGGCTCACATATTAGTGCTCGAAAAATCAAAGAGGATCTTGAAGGTGAATACTTACCTCTAAAGTTTCTAGAAGTTGATGAGGAGAGAAACAGACTGGTTTTAAGTCATAGGAGAGCTTTAGTAGAGAAGAAGATGAACAGACTAGAAGTTGGAGAAGTAGTGATTGGATCAGTAAAAGGAATAAAACCTTATGGTGCGTTTATAGACATCGGAGGGGTTAGTGGTCTTCTGCACATATCTGAAATCAGTCATGAACATATTGAGACACCTCATAATGTTTTAAATGTCAATGATCAAATGAAAGTAATGATTATTGACTTAGATTCAGAAAGAGGGCGAATATCATTATCTACTAAGGCTTTAGAGCCTGAACCAGGAGATATGCTCACTGACCCTCAAAAAGTATTTAACAAAGCTGAAGAAATGGCCGCAAAATATAAACAAATGCTTTTTGAACAAACTGATGAGATAGTAGAACAAGTGACATCAGTTGCGACTACAGAAAATTAATTTAAACCAATTGATGCTTTAGTAAAGGTATTAATGAAATCTATAAACTAAAGAAATTTGTTCCCTCTATCAAAAGACTTAATTTCTATAATTTAAAAACCTTTATAATATTTAAATATTGCATCAGAATCAGTAAAACTATTCTTAATATAAATTAGGATCTTTAATTATCACATCTACAATATCTAATGAATGAGTACGTTTTTACCTCAGAATCAGTAACTGAGGGTCATCCAGACAAAATATGTGATCAGATAAGTGATGCCATCTTGGATGCTTTGTTAATTCAAGATCCTAATAGCAGAGTGGCTTGTGAAACAGTTGTAAATACAGGTCTTTGCTTGTTGACAGGTGAAATAACTACTAAAGCAAAGGTTGATTATATCAAGATCGCAAGAAAAGTTATTCAAGAAATAGGTTATGAAGGGGCTAAGGCTGGTGGATTTGATGCAAGTAGTTGTTCCGTTTTAGTTGCCCTAGATGATCAGTCACCAGACATAGCTCAGGGAGTAGACGAAGCAAAAGATACAAGTGGGGGAGCAAAAGATGATCTTGGAGCAGGTGACCAAGGAATAATGTTTGGATATGCTTGTGATGAGACCCCTGAACTAATGCCACTACCAATTAGCTTAGCTCATAGATTAGCCAGGCAATTAGCCAAAGTTAGGCATGAGAAGATACTAGAGTATCTTCTCCCCGACGGAAAAACACAAGTCAGTGTAAATTACAAAAATGGAGCACCCATATCAATTCATACCATTTTAATATCCACCCAGCACAACGCAATTATCGATGGAATTACTAAAGAAGAAGAAATAATAAAAAGGATAAAAAAAGATCTTTGGGAAAAGGTAGTACTACCTTGCACAGCCGACTTAAAAATTAAGCCAATTAAAAATGAAACAAGGTTCCTAATTAATCCTACAGGGAAATTTGTTATTGGAGGTCCTCAAGGCGATGCAGGACTGACAGGTAGAAAAATTATAGTCGATACCTATGGAGGCTATGCCAGGCATGGTGGAGGAGCCTTCTCAGGCAAAGATCCTACTAAAGTTGATCGATCGGCAGCATATGCAGCCAGGTATGTTGCTAAATCGATAGTAAAAGCAAAATTAGCTAAAAAAGCAGAAGTTCAGTTAAGTTATGCAATTGGAATCGCCAATCCAATTTCAATTCTTGTTGAAACATTTGGAACGGAATCATTAGACCAGCAACATCTGATAGAAATCATTAAAAACAACTTTGATCTTAGACCTTCAGCAATTCTTGAAACATTTAATTTAAAAAACTTACCCAAAAAAATGGGTGGTAGTTTCTATAGAAAAATAGCATCTTATGGTCATTTCGGTAGAGAAGACTTATCACTCCCATGGGAAGATGTCGATGAAAAAGCAAAACAATTAGCATCTATTGCAAAAAAATATTAATTATTATTGAATGAAACCGAAATATTTTGGAGGTCTAGACTTTGGAACTAGCGGAGCAAGAATTTCAATTATAAATTGTCAAAAGAAATTAATTCATTCAGATGTGACTGCTTATAAATATGGATTTAAAGATCCAAAATCCTGGGTTATTTCATGCGCGAAATTGTTAAAAGATACTCCAGAATACATAAAGAAAGATTTATCAAAGATTTCAATTTCAGGAACATCAGGGACTTTACTTGCTTGTTCATTTCAAGGTAAAGAGTTAGGAAATTCAATTCCTTATAATCAAATATGTAAGGTTGACAAAGAAACTCTTCATACAATTTCAGAAAATATTAATTCTCTTAAAAGTCCATATAGTGGATTATCTAAAGCCTTAGAGTTGATAAGTATTTATGGTGAAAATATTCTCTTAAGACATCAGTCTGATTGGATAACAGGGTGGTTATTAAATAATTGGGCATTTGGTGAAGAAGGAAATAATATAAAACTAGGATGGAATATTGCAAAAGGATGCTGGCCTAAATCTTATAACTCACTTTCCTGGAAGAAATCTCTACCATTCATAGTAAAAAGTGGAGAAATACTTGGAAAGGTAGATGAATCAATAGTAAATAAATTAGATTTAAGTAGAGAACTATTAATTATTTCAGGCACAACTGACTCTAACGCTTCTTATATTGCAGCCGAGGTTGCTAAAGATGAGGGTCTAACTGTTCTTGGCTCTACAATAGTTCTAAAGAAATATACAAAAAAACCAGCATATATTACTGGAGTTACAAATCACAAATTAAACGGGGATTGGATAATTGGAGGCTCATCAAATGCAGGTTGCAAAATTCTCTCTGAATTCTTTTCAGATTCAGATATTGAAGAATTAAGCAGGCAAATTAATCCAAGCAAAACAACTAATCTTAGTTATTTACCTTTAAATAGCAATGGAGAGCGTTTCCCGATCAATGATCCCAAGCTGAAGCCAATCCTAACGCCAAGGCCAGTTAGCGATTCCCTCTATCTTCATGCTTTATTAGAAGGCCTTGCAAAAATCGAATTAAAAGGCTGGGAAAAATTAAAGGAATTAACGGGTACACTCCCAAGTAAGATAGTTACTATAGGAGGCGGTGCAAAGAATCCACAATGGAGATATATAAGACAAAAAATAATAAGAATACCAATAATTACGTCAAAAAAAACAACTTCTTACGGAACCGCCTTACTCGCACTTAATTCAAAATTAAATAATCCCAGATCAGGATTCTTATCTGAATTTAGTTAATTAACAACATGTATTTAATAAAAGGATTTCACAAACTGCGCATACTATTTTAAAGTAGTTAAACGAGCCGGGATAGCTCAGTTGGTAGAGCAGGCGACTGAAAATCGCCGTGTCCCCAGTTCAAATCTGGGTCCTGGCACCTTTAAACCCTTTCTCAGATAGGGTTTTAACGTTTTTAAGTGGTATGTAAGTTACACTCTTAATTTAAGTAAAAGATAGTTATAACAATTTTTCAGATGGTTAGTACCCAAAAAAGCCTTATTCAAATCTGGGTCCTGGCACCTTTAAACCTAATCTACGAATAGGGTTTAATTATTTCCAGAACTTTAATCTAGTACATAATTAACACTGAGCTTCAAAGAAAAAGATCTGCTAATCTTATATGAAACTTTGACTAATATTTGATAAAAACTATGAATAAATTTAGAAAAAAATTACGGATAAAATCTATTTATATAAAAGTATTCTTAATCATCATTTTAATTGCAGCTTTTGCTGGAGTTGTTAGCTCATTATTGAATTACTATAAAGAACCAATAATCTTAATTGTAGAGAGGATGGGTATTTGGGCACCTCTTGCGATTTTCACAATGAGAGGTGTAAGTATTATTTTCCCAGCAATGCCAAGTTCATTCTTTTCTTTAATAGCAGGAAATATATTGGGATTTAAAAATGGTTATATTACTATAGTTTGTTCGGACTTTATTTTTTGCCAGGCCGCTTTTTTTATAGCCAGATTTTATGGCAGATCTATAGTGAAGAAATTAGTAGGGATGAAAGCAATGAAAAGAATAGAAAATTTTAATCAGAACCAATTAGAAGAAAATTTCTTTTTAATGACAGGTCTTTTAATGACCGGATTATTCGATTTCTTAAGTTATTCAATTGGCCTAGGTGGAACAAAATGGAAAATATTCTCCCCTGCTTTATTAATAAGCCTTTTAATATCGGACTCAATATTAGTGGCCGTAGGAGCAGAATTAGGGGGTGGAAATAAAATCTATTTAGGTTTGGCATTATTGGGAGCATTTGCACTAGCTGTTATTTCTGGTCTCACTAACAAAAAAATAAAACCTAAAAAGGATTCTCTTCCATGACTTAAATCTAAAGATTACGAAGATATGACGTTTTGCAAAAATTGTTTTTTAATGGGATCAATCTATGCAAAAATTAGAAATTATAATTTGATTTCAAAATAATAGATGGCTTCTTTCAGACCAACTTCGCACAAAAGACCAGGAGAACAAATATCTACAACACCCTCTGGAATAAAAATCACCTCTGCTAAGAACCTAATGATTGACTCAATGGTAAGAATGATACAGAAAGCAACGAATCATTCAGTAGAAGAAAAACTTGAAGAAAAACTCAATAAAAATTAAAGAATTTATTAATAGGAGTATTGGTGAATGGAAATCTTCAAGGAGTACTCATACACTAGCTTTCAATGAATTTGAGAATACAAACAGTGATATATCAATCTCATTCATAGCAATTAATGATAAGCGAGTTGAAGATTTATTAGTAAAATTTGAATTTAATAATAAGCCAGCATTTGCAGTAAGCATTACTTGGCAATCAAGAAGCGATTGGACAGATGAAGTACAAGTCAAAAAAGATAGAACTATTATAGTTTTCTTACCAAAAGATGAGAACTCTGGAATTCTGCTTAGAAATAAAGGGTATGTAGAATTAATTCATTCTCATTCTGATTATAGGATTGATAACAATTTTCTCACTATTAAAACTACTTATAATTCAACTATGAGTGAGGAAAAATTATGGTTCTTGTCAAATAATGTTAGGACCAGACATTCGGTTATTAGAAGCAAAGACAATGATTCCATTATTCAAACTTCACATACATCTGAAATAAGAAGATTATTTATTTAAGAAGACCTATAATCTTTTGAAAATAGAACTCTGTTTCTTCTATTAATTGAGATAAATAACTAATTTCTTTCAATGAAGAATTGCTAATAGTCTTAATTTCTAAAATAGTTGAATCTCTTATTAGTTCTACGACCCTAATTGCATTAGATAAAGGGACTCCTAATGCAATATATGTACTTTTTAAGTCCTTCAAACAGCTTGCTTTAAGAATTGATTCATCTTTAGTAATTAAAAGATAAGAAACATATCGTAGGATTATTTCTCCATCTCTTAAACAAACAGACATTTTATTAGTAATATTTCCTGATTGCCCTGAATGAAGAGAATCGCTATTCTCACAGATCATAGCAGTTACAGCATCAGCAGCTATTGCATGAGAGTTTTGAGTAATTGAAACAATCGAATCCAATCTAGAATTGGCTGTATCTACAAACTCCCTAATATTTTCAATATCCTTTTCAAGAAATGTAGATAGTTCATGTTGATTTTTTTGAACCTCATTATTGCTTAGATTTTGCATCCCTTTCTCATTAAATTATTTTTTGTACCTTGGATTAAGGCCTTGTTAAGAATAATTCAGAATAGAGTTATTTATAGTTAATTACAAAATAAAGCAACTCTTCTTAATGAAATAGAATGGATTTCTCAATTTTGATCTAGGCATCAATTTCAAAGTTAATTGTTCAATTATGCGTTAATATTAAAAAAACAAACTATAAATCTTTGGATAAACAAGACTTGCTATCAACTAAAAAGTTACTTTTAACTTATAAAGAAAGATTAGAAGAAGAGATTATTAATAGAAGCAATAAGCTTAGAATTCCTAAAAAGTTCTACGAAAATACAATAAATAATAATAAAGATATTATTAGATTAAGAAAAGCATTAGCCAAAATTGATATTAATACTAACGCATCTAGAAATATAGAAGAATAAAATCATTTTTGCTTATAAAAAGTGTCCCAATCTAACAATTATTTATTTGAATCCTTAAACAAAGAACAACAAATAGCTGTCAGTCACTTTAACGGCCCACTTTTAGTTGTTGCCGGCGCAGGCAGTGGAAAGACAAAGGCTCTAACTCATAGAATAGCCAACCTTATAGAAAATAATAAAGTTAATCCATATAATATTTTAGCTGTAACTTTTACCAATAAGGCGGCAAGAGAAATGCGTGAAAGATTAGAAATAATTCTTGCGAAAGCACTTTCAGATGATAGATTTGGACAACCCTGGTCAACTCTTTGCGAATTCGATCAGAATCAGTTAAGAGCTGAAATTTCTAGAGAAAAATTGAAGAATCTTTGGATAGGTACTTTCCATTCTCTCTTCTCAAGACTTTTAAGATTCGATATTGAAAAATATCAAGATTTAGAGGGACTTAGTTGGAATAATAAATTTTCCATTTATGACGAGACAGATTCTCAAACCTTGATCAAAGAGATAATAACTCAAGAAATGAACTTAGATCCTAAGCAATATGTTCCCAAGAAAATAAAATGGGCAATTAGTAATGCTAAAAATCAATGTCTAACTTTCAAGCAGCTAGAAGAAAATTCAGAAAATAATATGGATAGAATTATTGCTGATGCGTACAAAAGATATAAAACTGCTCTATCAAAAAATAATGCTTTAGACTTTGATGACCTTTTATTACTTCCTGTTCTACTCCTTAAGCAAAATGAGGAAGTAAGAAGTTACTGGCATAATAGATTTAAGCATATTCTTGTAGATGAATATCAAGATACTAATAGAACTCAATATGAGCTTATAAAATTAATAACGACTGGGGAAACAGACTCAAATGAATTCTCCAATTGGCAGAATAGATCAATTTTTGTTGTAGGAGACGCCGACCAAAGTATTTATAGCTTTAGAGCTGCTGACTTCAGAATCTTAATTGGATTTAAAGATGATTTTAAAAATAATTTAAAAGATAACAACAATAGTATTGTCAAGTTAGAAGATAATTATAGATCTACTTCCAATATTCTTAATGCCGCCAATTGTCTAATTCAAAATAATACCGAAAGGATTGAAAAAGTTCTAAGATCTACAAAGAATAATGGCGAGCTTTTAAAATTAATTAGTTGTGATGATGAAATTTCTGAAGCGGAGGCAATAACAAGTAAATTAAAAACATTAAACAATTTAAACATTGATCCTAAGTGGAAAAATTTTGCAATCTTATATAGAACTAGAGCTCAATCAAGGGTTATAGAAGAATCACTTGTAAGATGGAGAATCCCTTATACAATTTTCGGAGGATTACGCTTCTATGATAGAAGAGAGATTAAAGATGCTATCGCCTATCTTAGAGTCCTAGTTAATACAGCAGATAATGTAAGCCTCCTAAGAATAATTAATGTCCCAAGAAGAGGTATTGGGAAAACCAGCATTCAAAAACTAAATGAGATATCTAATAGACTTAATATCCCTTTATGGGAAGTAATTAACGATAAAGAAAGTCTGGTGGCAACAATTGGAAGGACATCAAAAGGGATTGATCAATTTACTAAGTTAATGAATGAGCTAAGTTGTTTTTTAGTAAATTCAGGTCCAGCAAAACTTTTACAATTAATTCTAGAAAAAAGTGGATATCTTAATGAGTTAATCATGAGTGGGACAGATGAATCTGATGAGAGAAGAAATAATCTTCAAGAATTAATAAATGCAGCGACACAGTATGAAGAAGAAAATGAAGATGCAAATACAGAAGGATTTCTTGCAAATGCTGCACTTACAACAGATAACGATACAAAGAAAAATATACCGAATTCTGTGACTTTAATGACATTGCATAATAGCAAAGGTCTCGAATTTCAGAATGTATTTATAACTGGTCTTGAGCAGGGTCTTTTCCCAAGTTATAGATCGGTGGATAATCCTTCACTTCTTGAAGAGGAAAGGAGACTATTCTATGTAGGTTTAACAAGAGCTAAAGAAAGAATATTCATGTCTCAGGCTAGAGAGAGAAGATTATGGGGAGGTATGCGAGAGCCTACTATTCCTTCTATTTTTCTTTCAGAAATTCCTGAAGAATTAATTGATGGGGAACTACCTCAAAGTAGTGGAGCATACATCAGAAGAGACTTGCACCTGGGTCGCCTAACAAGGGTTGATAGAGGTGAATCCAATACAATTAATAATTCAAAGAATGCTGTGCGAAGATTATATTCTGGACCTAGTAAAGGGGCAAAATGGGCTATTGGAGATAAACTAATCCATGCGAAGTTTGGGAAAGGAGAAATTATTCACATTTTTGGTAGAGATGAAAAGATATCGATTGCAGTTAAATTTGGAGATAAAGGAAGTAAGATACTAGATCCACGCTTAGCTCCTATTAGATCAATAAATTAAATTTATATGACTTCATATAGTTCATACTTAGATAAGGAATTAGAGCAAATACCTTTTAATTTATTTCAAATCCTCTCTAATTATGCAGAATCTAATCATAAAATAAAGATAGCTTTTGTAGGTGGTTACATAAGAGATATTTTAATTAATAAAATGCATTCTACTGATAAATATTCTCCTATTGACTTAGATATTATAGTCGAGGGATCAGCAATAAATTTAGCAAAATACATTAAAAAAAATATCTCAAATGTTCGTTTATGTCTCATAAAGGAATTTGATATTTATAAAACAGTAGAAATTAATATCAATGACTTTAAGATTGATATTGCTTCTGCAAGAACAGAAAGGTATCTATCTCCTGGATCAAATCCTAACGTTTATGACTCAACTATTATTGATGATTTAAGAAGAAGAGATTTCAGTATTAATGCTCTAGCATATGAGATCCCATCAAAGAAATTATATGACTTCTTTGATGGGATCCGTCACATTAAGCTTAAGGAGCTACATTTATTGCATCCAAATAGCATAAGTGACGATCCATCAAGAATATTAAGGGGTGCTAAATATTCTTCTAGACTTGATTTTAAGATGTCAAGATTATCGTTAATTCAGGCACAAGAAACAATCTTAAAATGGCCTTGGCAACCAAATATAAAAAATAATATTCCTCCAGGAATAGGGATAAGAATGAGGATGGAACTTACAGAAATTTTAAAATATGATGACATATCTAAAATCATTTCTGCATTAGATAATTGGGATCTTATCTCAATAATTAATAAAGATATAAAAGTAAATAATAAGTTTCTAAGGGGACTACATTGGATTAAGAAACTAGAGGGGAAAATTCTACTTTACTTAATAAAAGACGCTAGCTCCTTAGAAATATCATGTCAAAGACTATTAATAAATAGCAAAGATAAAAAGATATTGAATCAATATAGAAATACAAAAAAAATTCTAAACTCTAATGTAAACAAATTTCTAACTTTTTCACCTTCTTGTTGGACGGAATTTATTGAATCTAACAACCTCAACGAAGAAGCCGTGAAGTTAATAATTAGTGATTGCAGTGAGTTTTGGAAACCATTCTTTAAATGGCTATTTAAATACAGATTTATCAAAAGCATTAAGAATGGAGAACAATTAAAAGAAGAAGGATGGATTCAAGGAGAGGCCATGGGAAATGAAATAAAAAGACTTCGATATATGGAAATTGATAAGCATAAATGAAATCAATAATTACTAACTAATTACTTCACCGATCTTATACCATGAGGAACTTAGATATTTTGCATATTTAGCGTTACAACTGATTAACAAAGGTCCACAAGTCTGGGGGTCTATTAATAAATTAATTTCTTCTGTAAAGTTATCTGAATTAGTCAAAAGGATTGTTCTATGATTTTTATTCTTAGACATAATTTCATCAAGTTTTATTTTGTTTGAATGATAAAGAGAACTTCTTACTCCCATTCTGATTAACTCAAATACGCCAGGATAAGCTCTAAGAGAATTCAACTTAAGAGCAACCTTTAAAGGGGATAAGTCTTTATTTATTCTTGATAAATTTGTAGTTTCTATCATTTCTAATAAATGTCCTATTAGACCATATCCTGTTATGTCAGTTGCAGCATTTATGAACTTCACTTTAAACCTTTTTTGCAAATCATTAATCTCATCTATTAAAAATTGTTGACTCACAATCATATTTTCAATAACGGAGCTATAACTTTTAAACAAATTAATATTTCTCATCTGGCCTGCAAAAAAAATGCCGACACCTAATGGTCTAGACATAAATAGTGAATCTCCTAACTGCATGCCAGATTTTTTCCAACTTCTAAAGTCGCCTTCCACCATACCCTGCACAACTAAAGAGAGGTCAATCCCAAGAGGGTAAGGTCTTGTTACAATATTTCTTGATTCAAATGTATGCCCTCCAATTATTTTTCCACCTAAGTCCTCTACCGTTGATTTCACACCCTGTAAAATATGAGAAAAAAGATAATTTTGATATTCTTTTTCTATTTTTGGGATGTTAACTATCATTTGAGCAGAAGAAACTTTAGCTCCACAAGCCCATAAATCAGAGCATGCATGTAAAGTTGTTATCCTTGCATTAAGCCAAGGATCAGATAACAAGGCAGGAAAGCCATCCACACTTTGTAAAAAAAGCTTTTCCTCATTTATAAATAATTCACTTGCATCTTCAGGACAATCAGCAAATTGTTCTAGATTTGATGATCTCAAAGAACTATTCAGAACTTGTTGCGAAATTTTTGCGGCACAACCTCTACAATCATCTTTCGACTGAGATTCAGACATTACATTAGATTTCATTATCTCTAGTTTTAATTTATTTATAAAATTATTATCAATTTTTTTCTTAAGTATCGCAAAGATATGGCTTGGTCCAAAAACCTTATTCCCATAGATTATAAAAGCCTTTGGAACTTGATCATTAAAACAATTTAAAATTTGCAAGCCATATTTTTGAGGAAACCAATTATGTAATTTTCTTCCTTTAAATTCCTTATAAATATTCTTTGCAAGTATATTAACTACTTTTACTGCATATAACCCTGAAGAATTAAGTTTATTTGATTCTATAGAAGAACAATCTCCAACAGCAAATACTTCTTGAAAGTTACTCAAATTCAATTTGTGAGTTGTAATGATTCGGCCTTTTTTATCTAAATTCAAAATATTTCTTTTAATCCATAAAGGGGGTTGGTTTCCAGTACATAAAATAATTCTTTGAAATTTAAACCTAATTTCTTTAGCAATTTTTATATTAGAAATCATCAAATAATGGATTAATTTTTTATTAATAGTATTACTATTACACACTAAAACTAGCTCTCTTTCTTTCCATCTTTTCCTTAATGCAAATGCTACTTCAATCGCAGCAAGGCCACTACCCACTATTACGAAAGGGAGTGCACTTTGATTATTAAGCGAGTCTTCTGATTGTATTAAATCGTAAGCCTTAAAAAATGGTTTAATAGGAAAAGCGATGTTTTGTTTAAATAAGTCTATATATTCATCTGTAATTTTTGTTTCCCCACCATAATTTAAGATAATTCTAGAGTAAGAAATGCTTAATCTTTCATGAAAGAGAATTTTTCTTTTTCTAAAATCAATATCACGAACTTCATCTTTTATAAAAGCAATTTTTACTCTATTTGCTAAAGACAAAATATCAATTAAATTATTTTCCAATTGAATTTCTCCAGCTATTAATGAAGGGAACATTGCTGAATAAACCAAATGAGAATCTCTAGATATAATTGAAATAGGACATTTAGGGATTAAATCGGGTCTCATTAGCCACTTTCGCATTAACAAAACATTGGAATGTCCTCCTCCAACAAGCACTAGATGATTAAAAGTCATTCGAATTAAGATGAATAAAGAACATTTATTACCTATTGAGAACTCAAGATTAGGTGTAATCGGTGGGAGTGGTTTCTATTCCATTCAATCGATTGATTGTTGTAAAGAAATAGAAATTAATACTCCCTATGGTAAACCCTCTGATTCAATAAAGATCTTTAAAGTTGGAAATCTCGAACTGGCTTTTATCGCTAGACATGGAAATAAACATCAATTCAATCCAACAGAAGTCCCATATAAAGCAAATATTTGGGCTTTAAGATCGATTGGAGTTAGATGGATACTTGCTCCATCTGCCGTAGGCTCACTTCAAGAACAAATTAGACCCCTTGATATAGTTGTGCCTGATCAGTTTATAGATAGAACCAACAACAGACCAGCAAGTTTTTTTAGTCAAGGAATTGTTGCTCATGTAAATATGGGGGACCCTTTTTGTACTAACCTGTCAAGAATATTAAGTGATATTGGAGAAAAATATATTCCAAGCGGGAGACAACTTCACAAGAGTGGTACCTATCTTGCAATGGAGGGTCCCGCATTCTCAACGAGAGCTGAATCCAATCTTTATAGAAAATGGGGCTGCTCAATTATTGGAATGACAAACCACACTGAAGCACGACTTGCTAAGGAAGCAGAGATAGCTTATTCATCTTTATCTATGGTTACGGACTATGATTGCTGGAATCAAACTCAGCAGGAAGTATCTGTGGAGATGGTACTTAATAACTTAAAAATCAATACTGAAGTTGCCAATAAAATAGTTTTCGAAACAGCTAAACAAATAGATATTTTAAGGCCAAAAAGTAATTCTCACAAAGCACTTGAAGTAGGTTTAATGAGTCCTAAAGAGCAAGTACCTTTAGAAACACTTTCTAAAGTGAACATTTTTACTGATTCTTATTGGACTTGATATTTAACGTCTTCAAAGATGATTCTTAACTTTATGCAGAACCAACGCCATTATATGACCCATAGAAGAATATTCCTAGGACAAAAATGACTGCTATACCGCCAGCAGTTGCCACTAGCCAAAGAGGTAAAGTACCTTCTGTCCAGCGTCTTTCCCAAGCTACGGCTGGTCTTCCATCAGGAAGTCTATCTGGTATTCTGCCATCGGGACCTTTTAATTTACTCATAGTTTTTAATTAGTTGAAAAAGTAACTGGAAAATAAAATTCCTAGAACAAACACTGATAACAAGCCTAAATATAAACTTGTACGGTTAAGCTCTACGGGTACCTTATTAGGGTTTTCATTTACTTGCATGATTGAAAATTAACGTCTAATGAATTGCATTGCGGCTATTGCGCCTAGAAAAAAAACAGAGGGAATTGCAAGAGCATGAACTGCTAGCCAACGTACTGTGAATATTGGATAAACACGAACTTCAGCCGCTTGCATTGGTGCTTGTGAATTTGTCATTTATTGTGTCCTTAGATCTAATTGAGACTTTGCGTCATATCTCTCAGTTACTACAGGAGCTTTTGATTCAGAAGCTTGGAAATAGCTATCTGGGCGAGGTGTTCCAAAAGCATCATATGCTAACCCCGTATATACGAAAAGAAATCCTGCTATAAAGATAGCTGGTAATGTAACTGCATGAATAATCCAGTATCTGATACTGGTGATTATTTCAAAGAAAGGGCGTTCGCCCGTAGAACCTGCGGCCATAATCACTAATATTTACCATATGATCTTACAAGGAAAAAACCTAAATTTGCGAAGATTCTTACAGCTTGGTTACAGACAGTTGCTATTTGAAACTAAAAATTAAGATTTTTACAAGAAAAAAACTAATTTATCCATTCCATTTGAGAATATATCCTCTTTCACCAAGAATAAATCCCTTAGGCTGTTCTGAGAGGTCATTATTAAAAAAAAGAATCTTTATATAGTTAGTTGGTAAGCTTGAGGCAACAGGATCTAAGTACCAACTGTTGCCGCCATCATTACTTGCTATTAAAGTTCCATTTCCTCCTCCTGCCCAAATTACATCGTTAGAATCCCAACCCATATCAAGGTAATTATATCCATTAAGAATAGGAATAATTGGTTTAGACCAGTTCTCTAAGTCATTGTTATCCTGATTAAATCTAATTTCAGCTCCTCTGGATAACATCCATAGATTGCCATCAGGATTAAAACCTATACTTTGAACTCTTTTACTACTTGCCCGTTGATGGGCGACCCATGTATCACTATCCTTATCTAGTGTAGAAAAGAAATTCCCAAGACTACTAACACTTACATAATCTCCTTCTTTCGTTCTTCTTAAATCCCTAACACCCCCTGAGCCAGAAGCATCTACGACCTTGGCTTCCCATGATTCACCGCTATTAGACGTTTCATAGATTGCTCCAGCGGTCGTAGCCAATTCTGCTTTATTAGCATCTACAGTAGTAATTAGAAATGGCTGACCAGGCAGCTTGTTGCCCAAAGATAATCTAATCCAATTTTTACCTGCATCAACAGAGTGCATTACAAGGGATGGCTGGCCTATTAACCAACCCTCATTGCCATTAAAATCAATATCTAATAATCTAAAATTTTCTTCACCAGAAATATCTAGTGATCTTTCTTCCCAGGTTTGTCCACCATCATTAGTTTCCATAATTAATCTGTTGGAACCTACAAGAAATCCTTTTTTATCATCTATAAAATCAATGTCGAGAGCATTTACTTGAGTATCAAACTGAATAGGTTGCCAGGGACTTTCATCTGTGACTTGTACTCCTGTTGTTGAACAACCACTCAAAACAAGGCACATTAAAACAGCTAAAAGTAAATTGGGAATGCTAGTAATAAGTTTTTTCATTTCTTTATCTTAGTGTAAAGAGTACAAAGAAAGAAAGCATGCAGCTGCAAATGCCAAGCCACCAAAAATTAGAATATTTTTTTGACCCGGAGGCAAGCTGTTAAATCCAAAGCCATAAGTTAAATTCTCCTCAAAGCCACTTGGTTTAGATCTTGGACCAATATCCTTATACAAATTCTTTCCAGCTCTACAGACAGGGCAAGCAAAAGTTTTACCATCAATCGCCATAAAAGGAGTATTTCTTGGTATATTTAACTTCTTTATGCCTTCGGACGGATCATAAATGTATCCACAGCTTCTACATTCGAATCTATTTTGTTCTAAATTAGTTATGTCTTCGTCTTTTTGTTGTTCAGACTGAATAACTTGAAGTTCTTCTTTCACAGAGTCATCAACTATGATGTTTTCCTCAGATGATGGTTGAATGTTTTCACTCACGATTTATTATTAATCTTTAAGAACTCTAAAAGATTTTATTTAATTCAGCGAATTTTTCCAAAAAATGTTTTCACTTCCAGGTTATGAATATTTCTTAGGCTTTTTGATTATTGCCGCAGCTGTACCAATATTAGCTCTTATAACTAATTTTTTTGTTTCCCCTAAATCAAGAAAAGGTGAGAGAGAACTTACATATGAATCTGGAATGGAGCCTATTGGAGGAGCATGGATTCAATTTAATATCAGATATTACATGTTCGCTTTAGTTTTCGTTATATTTGATGTAGAAACTGTATTCCTCTATCCTTGGGCAGTAGCATTTAACAAACTTGGATTGCTTGCTTTTGTGGAAGCACTAATTTTTATTGCCATTCTTGTGATTGCACTAGCTTATGCTTGGAGAAAAGGAGCTTTAGAATGGAGTTAAGAAATTGAGCGACTCATTATCACCCAAAGCGTTAAGGGAAATCAGACAAGGTACTTGCAATCCTTTAGAAGTGCCTCAGATAACTACTGACTTGAGTGAGAATATAATATTAACAAGTTTAGATGACTTACATAATTGGGCCAGAATGAGTAGTTTATGGCCATTACTTTACGGGACGGCATGCTGTTTTATTGAATTTGCAGCATTGATTGGCTCAAGATTTGACTTTGATAGATTTGGCTTAGTACCAAGAAGTTCACCTAGACAAGCAGATTTATTGATTGTTGCAGGAACAGTAACCATGAAAATGGCTCCAGCTCTAGTTCGACTCTATGAACAAATGCCAGAGCCTAAATACGTTATAGCAATGGGTGCATGCACCATTACAGGAGGTATGTTTAGCGCAGATTCAACCACCGCAGTTAGAGGGGTTGATAAACTAATACCAGTTGATCTTTACCTCCCTGGATGTCCTCCAAGACCCGAAGCTATTTTCGATGCCGTAATTAAATTAAGGAAAAAGGTTGGGAATGAGAGTATCCTTGAAAGAAGTAAGTCAAAGCAATCGCATCGATATTTTACTGTAAATCACAAAATGAACTTAGTTTTTTCTAAAAATAATGGTCAATATTTGAATACCACAGATGAAAAGATGATTATGTCTTCGAACAAAGAAAACTTAGAAGAGATTGAAAATACACTTGATGAAAAATCTTCAGAAAATGATAAAATCTTATAATGGATAATAATATTACTCCTTCCTCTAATGAAGAAATTATCCAGAAAACGGGGATTATAAGCCAAAAACTTATTTCTGAAGGGATCCAAAATGAATCTCTTGAGAATGATCACTTAGGTGTTGAAGTAATATCTGTAGAGCCAAGTTCTTTATATTCTGCAGTATCAAAGCTAAAATCACTTGGATTTAATTATTTACAGTGTCAGGGTGGTTATGATGAAGGCCCTGGTAAACGTTTAGTAAGTTTTTATCACTTTATTGAAGTAGGTGATTTGGATAAATTAGAACAAATTAAAGAAATTAGAGTTAAAGTTTTTTTAGAAAGAGATTCAGACTTGTCTGTTCCTAGCCTCTACTCTCTTTTTAAAGGTAGTGATTGGCAAGAAAGAGAAACTTATGACATGTTTGGAATCAATTTTGCTAATCATCCTTGCCCTAAAAGATTATTAATGCCAGAAGACTGGAGGGGGTGGCCATTGAGAAAAGATTATATTCAGCCTGATTTCTATGAGTTACAAGATGCTTACTGATTAGATTTCTTTATTTTCCTGTAAATATACATTACTGCCCTGGAAAGTCTTCTTGGGTCATGGCGCAAGGTAGGTCTAATTTTCTTAGCGTAAAGTGGGGCCTGCAAAACATAATATCCTTCAGATATTAATTTATTCTTGTCACATAATACAGGTTCAGCTCCTCTAGATCTGTAATAGTCAACAAGAGGAGATTCTTCAAATTCGATTTGAGAAAGTATTGAATTAAATATTCTTTTATTAACTCCAAAAATTGATAATTGCTTTTCAATAGATTTAACATGCTCATAGACGCCTAGGCCATCTGTTTCACCGGGTTGAGTCATCAAATTACTTATATAGATTTTAGGCGCATTACTATTAATAAGTGCTTCAACAATATCTGGAATAAGCAAATTAGGTAGTAAAGATGTATATAAACTACCTGGTCCAAGAATAATTAAATCTGATTGTTTAATCGCCTCAATTGCAGTAGGAAGAGCTGTAGGATTTTCCGGGACACATCCAATCCTAGCAATTGGTTTATCAGATTGACTTATTAGGCTTTCCCCAAATATCTTCTCACCATCCTCTAACTCTGCCCACAGCATAACATCGATACTTGTGGCAGGTATAACTTGACCTTGAACAGCTAAAACCTTACTTGAAGCCTGGACTGCTTTTTCCAAACTCCCAGTAATAGTGGTTAATGCTGACAAAAAGAGATTTCCAAAACTATGTCCCTCTAATCCACTTCCACCAGAAAATCTATACTGAAATAATCTTGTTAAGGTTGGCTCCTCATTTGATAATGCCGCCAAACAATTTCTAATGTCTCCGGGCGGTTGCACACCCAATTGTTTTCGCAATATTCCACTACTTCCTCCATCGTCCGACACTGTTACTATGGCACTTATATTACTGCTGTAGTTTTTTAAACCTTTCAAAAGTGTAGACAATCCAGTACCCCCACCGATAGCAACAATATTAGGCCCCTTACTTAATTTACTTTTTACTCTCAATGCGTCTACTAGAAAAGTATCTTTCTCAGGAGCTAATGCTCTTTTAATAGAGTTAATACTTCTGTTTTGTCCTATACCCAACAATAAAAGTCCAATAATTAAAATAAATGGACCTAATAATGGTGGGACGGTAGAAAAACTAGTCAATGTCCAATTGACGAGATTAATAAGCCAAACAATGGGTCTTAATTCTGTCCATATAACTATGCCTATCATTGCCGTTAAAAAACCGATAGCAGAAGTCAGCATCCACCTTTTTATTAGCAAGCCCGGTAAAAGCCATCCTAGAATCCTAAAAAGTTTTTTTATAATACCGATATTAGATCTACGGATATTTGAAAAAGTTTTATTTAATCTAGTATTTCCTCTTCTTTTCATTAAAACCCTCTTGATTTATTTTTTAAATAAGCAAAAATCTATAATTAAATTATAAATCAATTTAATACATACTTTTTTTATTTTTCAATATAGTCAATATGTAAATAGAAACAACTCAATTATCTATTAATTTAAGTACTTTGAAAAAATACTTCACCCCAGTTGAAACAAATAATCTCTCTATGACATGGGGGACGAATCATGTTCTGAATAAAATTAATTTATGCCTAAAAGATGGAGAGAGAATTGCAATAGTTGGGCCCTCTGGAACTGGTAAATCTACAATCTTAAAAATACTTGCAGGATTGGTTCTACCATCCTCTGGTGAACTAAAACTATTTGGGATAAAACAAGATTATTTAAGGTTAGATCAAGTAGATCCTCCTGATGTAAGATTAGTTTTTCAGAATCCTGCATTATTGGGGTCTTTGACAATTGAAGAAAACGTTGGTTTCCTTTTACGAAGAAACAGAAAAATTCCTCAGAAATTAGTTAAAGAGATAGTAAAAGAATGTTTAGAAGAGGTAGGTCTTTTTGATGTAGCTGAAAAGCTACCTAGCGAACTCAGTGGTGGGATGCAGAAAAGAGTAAGCTTCGCTAGAGCACTAATTAGCGAAGATACAGTTAAGGAACTAAATAAACCGTTATTGTTATTTGATGAGCCAACAGCTGGCCTAGATCCAATCGCCTCTTCAAGAATTGAGGATCTGATAAACAAAACAAATGACAAAGTTAAGGGGTCATCTATTGTAGTTAGTCACGTTCTGAGTACTATAGAGAGGACCTCCAATAGGGTTTTAATGCTTTATGGAGGTAAATTTCGCTGGGAAGGTTCAATTACTGATTTCCAGACCACTAAAGATCCTTATGTTTTTCAGTTTAGAAACGGTAAACTTAAAGGACCTATGCAACCAAGAGAGGCGTAGCGATTATGCGTAGAAGTGTTCGCGATTCAATAGTAGGTTTTTCTCTTTTAGGGGGAATCTTGATTTTCTCATTCTTCACTTTCTGGATAAGAGGGGTTAGATTATCTTCAAAAAACTGGCATCTTTTCGCTTCGTTTAACAACGCAAGTGGATTAGCAAAAAAATCACCAGTAACATATAGAGGAATAATTGTAGGATCTGTTGAAGATATCATCTTTACTAACGACTCCATAGAAGCAAAGATCGTTATAAATGACTCAGATATTATTTTGCCAAAACCTGTATTTGCAAGAGTTACTACAAACTCCTTTTTAGGAGGAGATGTGGAAGTTGCATTAGAAGCTAACGAAATATTGTTACCGGAGGACCTTGCCATACCAACCTCAGAAGAGTGTGAAAGTTCATTAATTGTTTGCGAAGGGGATACTATAAGTGGCAAACAACTATCAAGTCTATCCAATATCACTAATAGAATTAATCAAATTCTCAAAGAATCTAATCAAGAAAATTTAATTCAGAATATTGTTAACTCTATGGAGCAATTTGATAGAACCCAGGAAAATCTTGATGAATTAGTTTATTTATCCAAACAAGAAATAATCAGAATAAAACCTTTGATTGAGGATCTAACTGTAGCCGCAAAACATTTAAATGATATTTTAGCCGCAGTTAATGATGAAGATGCATTAGAGGATATTAAAGTAACTCTAGAAGCAGCTAGCTCAATTTCGGAAAAAATGGATGATATGACTGATGACTTTCAAAGTTTAATGAAAGACAAAGAATTAACTCGTGCTATCAGAGATTTAACAGTTGGTCTTTCAAAATTCCTCAATGAAATATATCCATAAATCATCATCAGATTTCATTAATTGCATTAAGTGCCATAGAAGCTATCGCTTGATCAGTAGCTTTTGGTAATTGAACATATTTCCCTTGTGCTGCCTCTGCCAATTCTTTCCCAAAACCGCTTGCTATAAACTTTCTTTCAGTATCAATAATTAAAAGCTTGATTCCAAGCATAGGATATTTTGAGGCAACACTAAGCACTTCATCTTTAAGATTTATATCCTCAGTATTTTCATCCTCTGTTTGTCCTAATGAAATACTCAAAGGAACATTCCCTCGGCCATCTGTGATGGCAACAACAATTGCTTGGCCAATATCTCCTGTTGAAATTGCATTCTTAGCAACTTTAGCCGCCTGAGTTAAACCATGTGCTAAGGGGGATCCTCCTCCACAAGGCATAGTTTCTAATCTTCTCTTTGCTGCAGTAATAGATCTAGTTGGAGGCAAAAGAACCTCTGCATGATTCCCCCTGAAAGGGATTAAAGCTACTTCATCTCTATTTTCATATGCCTCAGTCAAAAGCCTAATAACCGCTCCCTTGGCACTCTGCATTCGATTAAGAGCCATCGATCCACTAGCATCAACAAGAAATATAACTAATGCTCCAGCTTTTTTCTGGAGTAACTTAGATCTAAAATCATTTTCTTCAACAATAATATTTTTATTTGGATTCTTTAACCTTCTACTTTTTTGATAGGGTGCTGCAGCTCTTAAAGTAGCATCAACCGCAATTTTCTGTACTTTACCTTTTGGAATAACAGGTTTTACATATCTTCCTCTGCTCTGACTAAGAATTACAGATCTACTGCCGCTATTACCAGATTTAGACTTTGCCGAAGAAAAAAGTAGCAAGTCAGGATCCACCATACATGCTTCTGGATCTAAGATAAATTCTTCAGGAACTTCAGGAGATTCTTGTTCCTCAGAATCATCCTCTTGGTCTTGGTCTTGGTCTTGGTCTTGGTCTTGGTCTTGTTGATTATCTGCAGGATCAGGCTGTGAATCTTCTTGATTTGATTGAGGCGGAGGTGATTGATCTTCAGGGGGAGGTGGTTGAATCTCATCATCGTCTGGGGGCAACTGTTGAGCCCTTGGAAGAATAACTAATCTTACTGCGACTTTTAAATCATCAGCATTGACGTTTTCATCGCCTCTCAATGCAGCATTAGCTTTAGCCACTTTGACTGCAAATAATTCAGATCGATGACCCTCAATACCACCTCTTATCGCCTCTTTAACTAAATAATTTATTTGCTCAGAGGAAATCTTCACATCAGGCAACCACTGCCTTGCAAGGATTAACTGAGTTGATAAGTTTTCCGTTTCTTCGGCCCATTGTTGTGAAAACTTCATATTGTCTTCAGCATGATTTAAGACTGATTTCGTGATTTGAACACGTTGATTAGTATCAACAGATTGATCTGCGGACAGGACAATCGCAAATCTATCTAGAACATGATCTCGCAAAACCCCTTCCTCAGGATTATAAGTAGCTATTAAAAGGCTCTTAAAAGGATGAGACAGACTTAAACCTTCTCTTTCAACATTATTTTGTTCTTTACCATTAGCTTCAAGTATTAAATTAACAATTCCATCATCCAACAAATTAATATCATCAACGTATAAAACACCTCTATGAGCTTCGGCTAAAATACCTGGCTGAAAAACTTGCTCTCCCAAATTTAAAGAAGCTGCAACGTCGATAGATCCGACAAGTCTATCCTCAGTAATCCCTACAGGGACTTGTACAAAAGGAGCCTGAATAACTTTTTTAGGTAAAGTTTCACTATTTTGAATGTCCAGACCTAATAAATCAAGCAAAGTTTTCATAGTATTACTATCCCACTCTTCAGGTTTATAAGGATCTAGATTCCTACTTATACGCCTATAAGAATTTCTTTTATCTCCCAATTTATTAGATATAGAATTATCATCTAATATTTCTATTGGGGGTATTAATGCATGTAATCCTCTCGCTAAAACAGACTTACCTGTGCCTCTTCCTCCAACAATTATTACACCACCTAAACTTGGGTCAACAGCAGAAAGTAATAAAGACAATTTCAAAAGATTATGGCCTGTAATTGCAGCCAATGGAAATGCTCTAAAAGAATCATTCTTTTGCATTACTTGTTTTATTTCTCTTTCAATTTGTAATTCTTGATCCAAATTCACTTAAAATCTCTGTTATAGAATTTATCCAAAAAAGTGATCTTTTAGAGTGGAATTATCAAATCTTAATATCAAAAATGATCTATGTATATCATTGGGGGCGAATATCGATAGCAAATTTGGTAATCCTATTGATACCTTAATTTTATGCAGAACAGCTTTAGAAGATAATATTAAATCCTGGATCAAGGAATTTCCAAATTATCAAAATGATGTTGCCTTTATTTCTAAAGATATTTTTCAATGGTCATCTCTTTACGAAACTGATCCATATGAAGTCTCAAGCAATCAGCCAAATTATATAAATACATTATTAGTCATAAATAGTGCTTTACTAGCTAAACCATCTACTGAGAAAGCAAAGGCACTTCTTAATAAATTAAAGCAATTAGAAGTAAATTTTGGGAGAAATAAAAAAGAAAAAGATCAAAGATGGATTTCTAGATGCCTCGACTTGGATATTATCTGGTGGAATGATCTGTACATTAATGATAAAGAATTAACCTTGCCTCACCCTAGGTTTATGAAAAGGAATTTTGTAATAAGCCCTTTAGCGGAAGTCTTGTCCAGAAGACAAACTGTAAAGAAGTTAAACCATCCTAAATGGGTGGTTTAAAAACTTTTTCAATATTTATAAATAACTGCTAGTGTATTTCTATAAATCAATAGAAAATGCATAAAGATCAATTCAAAAAAGCCGTTTTCAAAGAAAAAATATCAGAACTCAAGTCTAAAAAATTTAGTTTTGAGATTAACAAAATTCAACTTCCAAATGGACATATAGGAGAGTACGGTTCAATCAAACATCCTGGCGCAGCATTGGCAGTTCCAATTACCAATGACAGAAAGATAATTATTCTTAGGCAATATCGATTTGCTGTTTCAAGATATTTATTAGAATTCCCAGCCGGAACACTTGAACCAGGAGAAAGTCCATTAAATTCAATTAAAAGAGAAATTAAGGAAGAGGCAGGTTATGAAGCTAGAAATTGGGATAATTTAGGAATATTAGTTCCAGCTCCAGGATATGCGGATGAAGAAATTCATTTATTTCTAGCAAGGGGTTTAACTAAATTAGTTAAAGCTCCTAGTGGAGATCTTGATGAAGATATTGAGGTGATTATTCTTGAACCTTCTGAATTAGATAAACTAATATCCAGTGGCACCGAAATTCTAGATGCAAAAACAATAACTGCATGGTTTAGGGCAAAACAGTTCTTGAAAATTCAATGAAAAGCCCTAGAGTCTTATTTTGGTATAGAAAAGATCTTAGAATTCAAGACAATAATGCCCTAATAAAGACCCTCTCAATTTCTAAAGCCATAACATCTTTATATATTTTTGATAGAAATTATCCGTTAGACTTTAACGCTAAATCAAGAGCATGGTTTCTTTCTAATAGCTTAAAGGAATTAAGTAAAACCTGGGAAGGTCTTGGAAGTAGATTAATTATTGATGAGGGCGAACCAATTAATTTAATTCCTGAAATAGCAAAAATAATAAATGCTAAATTTGTTGCATGGAATAAAGGCCTTGAACCTTATGAGATCAAAAGAGATCTCCAAATAAAAAACATTTTAAATGAACTCAATATTAATGTTATAGATTGCATGGATCACTTATTGGTTCATCCAAATTCAGTGTCTACAGGGGATGGAAACCCTTACAAAGTTTTTGGACCGTTTTATAAAAATCTAGAATCAAAACTAACTTATGCAGATGTACAAACAGAAGTCATAACTAAGATAAAGTTATTAGATCTAAAACAAGAAACACTTAAAAATACAAGGCTAGAACTATCTAATAAAAAATTAGAAAAGTTCATAAATGAAATAAATTTCGCAGGTCAAAAAATGTGTCCTTGTAAACCTGGAGAAGCGGCTGCAAATAATTTATTAGAAAATTTCTTAAAATCACATAAAATAAACGATTATGAGAATTCAAGAGATTTTCCTAGCCAAGATGGTACGTCCTACTTAAGTGGATCTTTGAGATTTGGGACAATTAGTATTAGAAAAATATGGAATAAAAGTACTAATTTAGAAATCGAAAATAAAAAACATTTTTTATCTATCAGAACCTGGCAAAAAGAACTATTTTGGAGAGAATTCTATCATCATTGTTTATTCCACTTTCCAGAATTAGAGAGTGGTCCTTACAGGCAAAAATGGAAAGAATTTCCTTGGCAAAATAAACCAGAATGGTTTAATCGTTGGTCAAATGGCGATACTGGCATACCAATTATCGATGCAGCGATGCGTCAACTAAATCAGAGTGGTTGGATGCATAATAGGTGCCGTATGATAGTTGCTTCATTTTTGGTCAAAGATCTAATCTGCAATTGGCAAATGGGTGAAAAGAAATTCTTAGAATTGTTAGTTGATGGGGATTTAGCTGCCAATAATGGTGGTTGGCAGTGGAGCGCAAGCAGTGGAATGGACCCAAAACCTCTAAGGATATTTAATCCCTACACTCAAACTAAAAAATTTGATCCTCTTTGCGAATATATTAAGTTTTGGGTTCCAGAATTATCAAAAATTCCAAACTCTCAAATCATAAATGGAGACATCACCAGCATTGAAAGTGTTTCATATCCTAAGCCATTAATTGATCATAATATTCAACAAAGATTTTTTAAATCTCTTTACGCTGAGATCTAAATTAAATTGGAATTCTTGGGATCACTTTAAATTCATACTTGTAGTTATTATTTCTTTTACTTTTCTATGTTATTTACTTGAACCAACTTGGCTCAGCGCCTAATTTCCATTTAATATTGCAACCTAATGAGGGTTGAATAGGAAAAGTATAAATTTCCTCTTTTCGCATTGCCTGAATAGCCATTAATAAATCTCTACTAGTAGGAGGAATATTATTAGAGGGTCTACTACTGTCTAACTGACCATGATAAAAAAGAGAAAAATCTTTATCAAAATTACAAAAGAGATAAAAATCAGGGGTACATGCGGCTCTTAGTTGCTTAGCAAAACTCTGATCTTCATCATAAAGATAAGGGAATTTCCATTTATTTCTTTTTGATTGATTTCTTAAATTTTCAGGAGAATCATCAGGATAAGTCTTTGCATCATTGCTTGAAACTGCAATTATTTGTACATAATCTTCAATTTCTTGAGAAAGTCTTGAAATCTCATTCTCAATATATTTAACAAAAGGGCAATGAGCGCAAATAAACATTATAAGCAAATCTCTTTCATCTAAAAATGAAATATTGAAAGGTTTAACCGTCTTGGTATTTACATTTAGCATCTGAAACTCGGGTAATTTAGTACCTAAAGGTATTGATATAGAATTGGTTCTTACCATATTTAAATAAAAAACTAGATTTGATAATTGAGAATTATTGTATATTTTGGACATATATACAAACAAGGGTACTTTCTGTAGGAGAATTAAATAAACAACATAATAAGATGTTACTTGATTTAAACGAGAAAAAAATTCTAGTCACAGGCATTGCTAACAATCGTTCAATAGCATGGGGAATTGCACAGCAATTATCTAAGGCAGGAGCCGAACTTGGCATAACATATCTTCCTGATGAAAAAGGTAGATTTGAATCCAAAGTAAGAGAACTAACAAAAGATTTAAATCCAACATTATTTTTGCCCTTGGATGTTCAAGATCCAAAACAAATGCAGGAAGTTTTCAGAGAAATTGAAACTAAATGGGGCAGGCTTGATGGATTAGTTCATTGTCTGGCTTTTGCTGGTCGGGATGAATTAATTGGAGATTACAGCGCGACTTCATCAGAAGGTTTTGATAGAGCGTTAAATATTAGTGCTTACTCTCTGGCACCTCTTTGCAAATTAGCTAAGCCTTTATTGAGTAATGGAGCAGGTATAGTTTCGCTTACTTATTTAGGTTCGGAGAGAGCCATTCCAAATTATAATGTCATGGGTGTGGCTAAAGCTGCATTAGAAGCTTCAGTAAGATATCTCTCAGCTGAGCTTGGTCCAGAAAAACAGATCAGAGTAAATGCTATAAGTGCTGGTCCAATAAGAACACTTGCAAGCTCAGCAATTGGTGGCATTTTAGATATGATTCACAATGTCGAAGAAAAAGCTCCCTTACGAAGAACTGTTACTCAAACAGAAGTTGGGAATACTGCATCTTTTCTTCTAAGTGATCTTGCAAGTGGAATCTCCGGTCAAACTATTTACGTTGATGCAGGTTATTGCATTAATGGGATGTAGTAGCAAATTTCTATCTTAATTAAAATGTCATCATTAAGGAAAGCTGAAATTAAAAGAAAAACAAATGAGACAGAAATTAGTATTCTTCTAAATATTGACGGAAATGGTATTTCGGATATCAACTCAGGCATTCCATTTCTCGACCATATGCTTCATCAGATTTCCAGCCATGGTCTATTTGATTTAAAAATACAGGCCATAGGTGATACTCACATAGACGATCACCACACAAATGAAGATGTGGGCATTGCTTTAGGAAAAGCTTTTGCTAAGTCACTGGGAGAAAAAAAGGGAATTAATCGTTTTGGTCATTTTGTAGCACCACTTGACGAAGCTTTAATTCAAGTCTCTCTTGATTGTTCAGGACGTCCTCACTTGTCTTATAATTTACAACTCCAATCTCCAAGAATAGGAACTTATGATACAGAACTTGTTAAGGAGTTCTATATTGCATTTGTAAATAATAGCGGAATTACATTACACATAAATCAGATACAAGGTGTAAACGCTCATCACATTGTTGAAGCAAGCTTTAAGGCTTTCTCGCGTGCACTTAGAATGGCTACTGAGATTGATTCTAGGAGATCTAATTCAGTCCCTAGTAGTAAAGGTATGCTTGAAAGTAAATAAAAATTTTACTTCTTAGAAGGCAAAAGATCCACAAATAATCTAGTTTTTAGCCACAATAAACTAAACAAGAGATTTTACAATTGTGGCTAGTTTAGAAGAAATTCAAATTAAAGAAAAAAAAACATATAACAGAAGTGACTGGTCTAGTGCATATCAAAATGTTGAGAAAGAATTTGAAAATGAAGAAATTAAGCTAGTTAGTGGAACCTCATTAAATGAATTAAATGGAACACTTTTGAGAAATGGTCCTGGAATATTAAAGAGAAAAGAGCAATGGGTTCATCATCCATTTGATGGTGACGGAATGATTACAGGGATTAAATTCAAAGCGGGTAAAGCAACACTTACTAATAAATTTGTTAAAACAAAAGGATTTATAGAGGAAGAAGCTAAACAAAAATTCATCTATAGAGGGGTTTTTGGTACCCAAAAAACAGGTGGGGTCTTAAATAATGCATTTGATTTAAAATTCAAAAATATTGCAAATACTCATATAGTTAGACTTGGTGACAAACTACTCGCCTTATGGGAAGCTGCAGGACCACATGCACTAGACCCAAATAATCTTGAAACAATAGGTTTATCAAATCTAAATGGGGTTTTAAAAAAGGATGAGGCATTCAGTGCACATCCTAAGATAGACCTAAACTCTCAATCTTCTTCAGAAATACTAGTCACTTTTGGTGTTCAGACTGGGCCAAAAAGTACTATCAGGCTAATGGAATTTTCAAATTCAGGAGATAATAATGGAGAATTACTTTTTGATAGGAAAGACTTATTTGATGGCTTTGCATTCCTTCATGATTTTGCTATTACAACGAATTGGGCGATTTTCCTCCAAAATGCAATCGATTTCAATCCCATCCCTTTCATAATGGGACAAAAAGGGGCTGCTCAGTGCTTGAAATCTAATTCTAAGAAAATTGCAAAATTTATTCTAATTCCACGAGAAAGTGGGATATTTAGAGGTCAGTCACCAATAATAATAGATGCCCCTAAAGGATTCGTATTCCATCATGTAAATGCATTTGAAGAGGACAATAATATAATTTTAGATAGTATTTTTTATGATGATTTTCCCTCAGTAGGCCCGGATGAAGACTTCAGAGAAATCGATTTTGATAATTACCCTGACGGGAAATTAAAGAGGTCAATAATAAATATAAAAAACAGAACCAGTAAAATAACAACAACAAGCAATCAATGTTGCGAATTTGCTACTGTAAACCCGAAGTTTCTAGGATTGAAATCAATATTTAGTTGGATGGCAACAACAGAACAAAAATTAGGCAATGCTCCACTTCAATCAATTAAAAAAATAAATTTAATTACGAATGAAGAAATATATTGGTCTGCTGCTCCAAGAGGATTTGTAAGTGAACCAATAATGGTCCCAAAGAAAAATTCTTTAAATGAGGATGAAGGATTTTTATTTATAGTTGTATGGAATGGTAAAAGAAAAGGTAGTGACCTAGTCATATTAAATTCAGAAGATATGAAGGAACTAGCAGTTTACGAACTGCCCATAAATATTCCACATGGCCTGCATGGATCTTGGTTAGAAAATTAATAAAAAATACGACTTAATTCAGGAATTATTTTTTCTAAAGCCCTAGCTCTGTGACTGTATAAATCTTTTTCTAACTCATTCATTTCCGCGAAAGTTAATCGCGTAGTTTTTTCTTCGAAAATGGGGTCATATCCAAATCCATTATTTCCCCTAGTTTCATTTAATATATTTCCGTAGCATATCCCCTCTGAATCAAGAATCAAATTCCCATTAGGTGCGCAGACTGAAACATTAGCAACAAAGAAGGCTTCGCGATTATTTTGGCCTTCAAGCTCTTTTAAAACTCTGTCGATCCTTTGTTTATCATTATCTGCATATCTTGATGAATAAATGCCAGGACTACCATTCAGGGCATCAATACATAGACCGGAATCATCAGCAATTGCATAATTATTAGTTTGTTTTGCAACTTCAGAGGCCTTCTTTAAAGAATTCTCCTTAAAACTAATGCCATTTTCTATTACTTCTATTGATTCCGGCTGCAATATTAGTTGGCAATTAACATTTGACAATAATTTCTTATATTCATTTATTTTGCCTTGGTTCTTACTAGCTAAATATAAAATTTGTTTCATGATTTGGATCAAATTCTTTTATTTATGAATTTTCTACTCCAATCCAAAGTATCTTTTAAATATTCTTTAGAAAATGCCTCGCAATATATTCTAAGCAAAGGTTCTGTACCTGAAAATCTAAATAAAACCCAATAATTATCTCTCATCCTTACTTTTATACCATCCAATTCTGAAACATTGATTATTTTATAGCCATATATTGCTTCAGGCAAATTTCCCACAATAAAACTTTCTAGCATATTCCTATCTGAGAAATTAGATAATTTTATATCTATACGATCATAATAACTTGGTCCAAACCTTTTCTGAATCTCATCTAAAGAATCAGAGAAATACTTTGATTCTTCAGCTATAGCCTGCAGTAGCATCATAGCTGAATACAATGCGTCTCTTTCAGGTAGAAATTGACCAAACCCTATACCACCAGATTCTTCTCCTCCCAAAAGTACATTATCATTGATCATCTTCTTTGCTATGTGCTTAAACCCAACAGGTAACTCAATAACTCTTCTATTTTGATGCTCAGAGATCTTGTTGATAATATCTGAACCACTTACTGTTTTTAATACTGGATAATCATTATTATCTTTTTTACCTAAATAATTTACTAAATAAGGCAACAACATCTGACTACTACAATATCTTCCTTTTTCGTCAATTAAAGCAATTCTATCTCCATCTCCATCAAAAATAATTCCAAGTGTTTTAATTTTATTTGAGGAGTTTTCCTTTAAGGTTTTTTGCAAATCATATATATAGTCTATCAAAGGTTCTGGTGGATTACCTCCAAAATATGGATCTTGGTTTTCTCTAATACCTTTAATCAAATTGGAAGATTTAGAATTAAAAAGTGTATTTATACTTTTAGCTGTGGCACCATGCATAGCATCGATGAAAATACTCAAATTCATTGCTCTAAGATTAGAAGTAATGAATTCAATATTGAATTTTGATTTGATTATTTCTAAGTGATATGCCTTAACATCAATTGATTTATATTTAGAACTTATTTCCTCTATATTTTTCGTTAATTTGATTCTATTTTGAACTTCTTTTGTAAAGTCTTCATCTACTGAGCATCCTCTAAAACTCTTGATTTTCAAACCTAACCAATTGTATGGATTATGGCTTGCTGTAATTATTAGTGCTCCAAGGAAATTATAATCCCTAACATAAAGGCTACATGCAGGAGTAGTGACATAAGTTTGTGATATCACAGGTTCTAAACCACATCCAAAAACAACTGGTATTATTGACTTGGCAAAATCACTCGCCATAAATCGACGGTCATAACCTATTAAAATCTTTTTGCTTTTAACATATTCAAAGTACTGATAAAACAATTCTTGACATGAAGCTGCAACTGCGATTTTCAAATTATAATGATTAAAATCATAACCAATTATTCCTCTCCAGCCATCAGTACCAAATTTAATGGTTTGAAAATCATCTTTATCCAAAATTTGATGGCCCGTATTAACTACATATTTAATCTTAATTTATGTAGTCTCAATTTAAAACTAATCTTTCAAGGAAATTGAACAATAATCTTCTAAAAAGTTTTTTAAGATGCAAAAGAAAAGCTTGGCTGGACTTTCAAGGGGATAAATCTAAAAGCATTTGGGCTCCTCATACATCAATACAATTAATTAATCAAAAAAGTAATTTTAATAAATACACCAATGGGAAAATATTTCTTGGCTTAAGTTCCTGTAAAGAGGGGAAAAAAGAGGTTGGAGGTTTATTTTTAAAAATTAATCCAGGTGGGAACCATAGACTAGAAATCAATCCTCAACTATTAGTTAAAGTAAAAGGTAAAAGCATATGGGGAGAATATAAATATATTCCTGCTGTTTCAAAATTAGGAAGAAAAACAACAAATGAGCATCGTTTGGATTTAGCCTTTTGTGCTGTGCATTTTGAAGAATTTCAAGAATCTAGAATAGATTATGGACTCGTAATTTCTAACTTTCAAAATAATCTTCAGATTGAGAGAGTCTTCTTGAATGAAAAATTAAAAAACAAATCAATCAAGATTTTTGACGAATTACTAGATTCTCTCAATAAATCAATACCCAATATAACTAAGGACCGAAAAAAATGTTCAATATGTTCTTGGCAGAAATACTGCGATGAAGAAGCAAAATCAAAGGGATTACTTACTGATATAGATGGAATTGGTTTTAAGACTGAGGAGCATCTACAAAAAATAGGTATAAACAATGTGAGTGAATTAGCATTATGTGATAAAGATGATTTGTGCAGAAAATTATCCATTTTTAGAGAAACAAGTCCAGAAAAAACCAATCAATTAATCAATCAATCAAAATCATATATCTCAGGAATACCTTCAAAATTAATTCCAGATAATAAATACTTATTAAATATATATGAAAAAATAAAATCAGGATTCTTTGTTTTTGATATTGAATCCAATCCAGATGAAAATCATGATTTTCTATATGGATTCTTAACTATTAAGAATATTCGTGAGCCATTAGGAGAAGACTCTTATGAACCAATATTAGATTTAGATTCAAAAAATAATAAACGAATTCTTCTTAAGCTTTTTGAGAAAATTAATTCTCAACCAGATTGGCCCATCTTTCACTATGGGGAAACTGAAAAAGTATCTGTAATTAAAATAGCTAAGAAATTAAAAATAAACTCTTTAGAATTAGAAAAAATACAATCAAGATTTATAGATATACATTTATTAATAAGGTTATCTTGGATATTACCTTTAAAAAACTATAGCCTAAAAACGGTTGCAAATTGGATTGGTTTCAATTGGAATCAGAAAGATGTTAGTGGCTCTAAAGCTTTACTTTGGTGGATACAGTACCAAAATACATCTAATAAATCTTTTTTAGAGAAAATAATCAAATATAATAAAGATGATTGTTTGGCTACCTTATCAATAGTTAAATGGCTCCAAAATAATTAAAAGAAAAATTTATAAAAAAACCGACCCAATCGATTTATTGATATTTATCTTACCTAATTGCTCTGAAAAAAAACTATTTTTAATGAGGTATTTATTTCTTATCATTGCTAGTCCTTGATAATTATTATTTTTCGATTGATTAAAACTAGTAATAAATCCAGCAATTTCTTGTTTTGTCTCATCAAGAAAAATCTTATTATCATTCAAATTCAAATCCTTAGAATTATTGATAGCGGACCAAACTCTTATTTCTTGTTTTAAGAACGATGCCTTATTTAATTTTGCCATGGTTTCTTGGCCAAGGTAACAGCCCTTATTAAAGTCAATAAGATCAGCAAGACCTAGTTCAAGAGGATTATTTTTTCCATTCAGTTCACTTTTGAAACTAGGAATAGCTTGATTAATTTTCCAGACTTGCAGATCATCAAGATTCAATAATTTTAAGTTATCCATACAATAATCCTTTTGATTAGGTTCAACTAAAAGTTTTGGTTTAAATTTCCTCCATTCATTGATATTATCTATTTCTTGAATTCTGTATGAATGAAACACATCCCCTACTTCTAAGTCATCTGAAGGGAAAATAAGGTCTAAAGAATATTTCCTGATCTCATTAATATCTCCTATCAGAACTAAAACAATTAGTTCGTAAAATTCATTAGTATTATTATAAACTTCTAATAATGCTCTTAAATTACCTGTTGGAGTTAACCAGCAAGTTCTAATAATATCCTCACTATTTGAAAGAATGTTTGAGGTGGTTATTCCATTAAGGAATCTTCTTGAGTGATTACCTTTGAGGCAAAAACAATCGAATTCATCCAACCAATACGTGGCATTAACCTTGTCCATTTTCAAATAAAATCTTTGATTGTAAACAAGCTTTTTAAGTGAATATCATTATTTCTTAAATTTTCCTTACCTCCCTCCTCTCTATCAACTATGGTTAATACTTCTTTAACCAAGAAATTATTCTCACGTAACTTATTAATAGCTTTCAAAGATGAACCAGCAGTAGTGACTACATCTTCTAAAACTGTAACTGATGAATTTGTTTCTAAATCTGGACCTTCTAAACCAGATTTAGTTCCATACTCTTTTATTTCTTTTCTAATTATTAATGCATCAAGCATTAAACCTTTATTCGCTGCAGTCACAACAACTCCACTTACCAATGGGTCAGCACCCAAAGTTAAACCAGCTACTGCTTTTGATTCTGAATCAATTATTTCTAGAAATAATTGACTTATTAATTTTAAGCCATAACCATTAAGTGAAACAGGCTTACAATTCATGTAATGAATACTTTTTTTCCCAGAGGCAAGCGTGAAATCACCTTTCTTATATGATCTCTCCTTCAAAAGTTTTAGCAATATAGCTCTACTTTCTTCAAAAGACATGCTGGACTTATTCATGAAAATCGTCAATTGTTATATTTTAAGATTAAAAGAAAAAAAACAAATCTCACAAAACCTCATTAAGTTGGTGCTTTTTGAAATATTATTTTTAGGTATTATATAAATATACAGTAGTAATATTATTACTGAAAACGGGGGTGTAGCAATCTGGTGAATGCGGCGAACTCATAATTCGTTTTAGGCGAGTTCGATCCTCGCCACCCCCATCACAAATTTGTTTCCGAATGAGAATAACTGTTATTTTGATTCTTCTAATATTTCCTGCATTTTTTGCCGCAAGCGAATTATCAGTACTACTAATAAGGCCAAGTAAAGTCTTAAGATTCATTGAAGAAAAAAAGGAAGGAGCATATTCTATCCTTAAAATTCAGAAAAGATTTAGATCATCTCTTATAGCTTCTCAATTCGGAGTGACAATTTCATTAATTGCTATTGGATGGTTAAGTAGTGGCTTGGCTAATCATCAATGGCAAGGAAATACTTTTGAAAATAGATTATATGACTTAATCTTATTCTTAATAATTGTCACGATATCAACCTTAATATCAGGCCTAATACCAAAGGCACTTGTAATAAATAATCCTGAATCAGCTGCTTTAAAATTAACAACGATTTTTGAAGCAGTTAGAAAAGGTATGAAGCCCATAGTTTATATATTTGAGCTATTTGCAAGTGCTTGTTTGAGATTATTTAAGTTAAATAATAAATGGGATTCATTAAATTCCGGATTATCTGCTGGTGAATTGGAAACTCTTATTGAAACCAATAGCGTTACTGGACTAAAGCCGGACGAAAAGAACATCATAGAAGGAGTTTTTGCCTTAAAAGACACACAAGTAAAAGAAGTTATGATACCTCGCTCAGAAATGGTCACATTATCAAAAAATATAACATTTGCTGAATTAATGAAGCAGGTTTATCAAACTAGGCATGCTCGATTCTTTGTTATTGGAGAATCACTAGATGAAGTTCTAGGTGTTCTAGATCTTCGTTACCTAGCAAAACCAATTTCCAAAGGTGAAATGGGGGCAAATACTATATTAGAGCCTTTTCTATTGCCAGTAACAAAAGTTTTAGAAACATGCTCTCTAGCAGAAATATTACCTTTAGTAAGAGATTACAATCCTTTTTTACTTGTAGTAGATGAACATGGAGGTACTGAAGGATTAATAACTGCAGCAGACTTAACTGGAGAAATAGTTGGAGATGAAATTCAAAATAATAAAATATATTCTGACATGAAACAATTAGACAACTCATCAAAGAAATGGTCTATGGCTGGTAAATCAGAGATAATAGAAATTAATAAGAAATTAGGTTGCTTTCTTCCTGAAGGAAGCGATTATCATACACTTGCAGGCTTTCTATTAGAAAAATTCCAAATGGTTCCAAAAATTGGAGATACTTTAAATTTCCAAAATATTAGATTTGAAATCATATCAATGTCAGGACCCAAAATTGATCGTGTAAAAATAATTCTCCCAATAAACTAAAATGAGTCCTTTGTGAAGGATAATGTTTATTAAATGAATAAAAGGATTATCAAAAATGAAACCAGCCTCATACCCTGTTAAGGTTGGAGTCATAGGTATAGGAAATATGGGCTGGCATCATGCAAGGGTGCTCAGCTTATTAAAAGACGCAGATTTAGTTGGTGTAGCTGATCCTAATGAAAATAGAGGTAAGTTAGCAATAGAGCAATTTCAATGTAATTGGTACAGAGATTACCATGATCTGCTTCAAAAAGTGGACGCAATTTGTATTGCAGTTCCAACTCTATTGCATCATAAAGTAGGGATAGATTGCCTGAGAGCAGGAGTTCATGTGCTGATTGAGAAGCCAATCGCAGCTAATGAAAAAGAGGCTGAATCACTAATTAGTGCTTCTAAAGATGGAAATTGTTTATTACAAGTCGGACATATTGAGAGATTTAATCCTGCCTTCAGAGAATTAAATAAAATAGTAAATAATGAAAAAATTGTAGTAATTGAAGCCAGAAGACATAGTCCTAATGCTGATAGAGCTAATGATGTATCAGTAGTTATGGATTTAATGATTCATGATATAGATCTTGTTTTAGAACTTGTTAACTCAAAAATACAGAAATTAGCAGCTGTTGGAGGGAGAAACAGCGAAGGGTTAATAGATTATGTAAATGCAACTTTAGTTTTCAAAAATAATGTTATTGCAAGCTTAACTGCAAGCAAAATGAGTCATAAAAAAATAAGAAGTTTAAGTGCTCACTGCCAAAATGGATTAGTTGAGACAGATTTCTTAAATCACTCATTACAAATCCATCGAAAATCTAATGAATCATATACAGCTGAGCATGGTGAATTAGTATATAGAAATGACGGGTATGTTGAAGAGGTAAGCACCACCTCGATTGAACCTCTCTATGCAGAATTAGAACATTTTCTTAAATGCGTTCAAGGTAAAGAAACTCCCGAGGTTGATGGGGAGCAAGCCTCAAGAGCATTAAAAATTGCCGATTTTATTGAATATGCAGTAGAAAACTATGGTGATGCAATATCACTTGAAACACCTATCTAGTACAAAAAATAACTATCCGATAGGATATATTTTTTACTTAAATCCAACTGCAGCTTGCCAGACAAACACGAGAAGGAAGAAAAATAGAGGAATTAGAGGGAGAACATCCACTGTTGGAGCAAAAGCCTTATATGCTTCTGGAAGCTCAGCGAATGTATTTAGAAGAATCAACACCTTATAGATGAATTAATTAATTACTATAAGACGTTACCACGTATGATGAGCAATAGAGGATCTTTTCCATGGAGCGAAATCTATTGTAAAACAATTATCTTTAATTGCTTTTGAAATAGCCTTTGTAAATCTTGTTAAATGGTAGATATTATGCAAACTAATTAATGTTAAACCTAATAATTCATCATTTCTTATAAGGTGATGCAAATATGCTCGAGAATAATTTTTACATGTTTCACACTTACAAGTCTTATCTATTGGTGAAAAGTCATTTTTAAAACGAGAATTACGCAAATTCAGCCTTTCGTCATTAAACAAAGCAGTTCCATGTCTTCCTAATCTCGTCGGCATTACGCAATCAAACAAATCAAATCCATTGGCAACAGCAAAAGATATTTCTTGCAAAGATCCAATTCCCATTAGATATTTAGGTTTATGTCTTGGCAGAAAGTTGGGTACTAATTTAATGACTTTATGAATTTCTTCTACTGTTTCACCAACACTAACCCCACCAATTGCGATTCCTGGTAAATCGAACGAACTTATAAACCTTGAACTAATTTCTCGTAATTTCGGATAACTTCCACCTTGAACAATCCCAAACAAAGCTTGATTAGAAGAAATTTTTGTTTTAATACATCTCTCAAACCATTTATGAGTTCTTTCCATAGCATCTCTGATATCATTTTCACTTGCTATGTGTGAGGGACAATGATCAAATGCCATTATCACATCAGATCCTAAATCCATTTGTATCTCAATCACTTTTTCTGGAGAAAGAAAAATCTGACTTCCATCTCGAGGGTTTTTAAATTCAACTCCATCATCTGAGATATTATTTAATTTTGACAAACTAAATACCTGATATCCCCCAGAATCAGTAAGGATTGGGTCTTGCCAATTCATAAATTTGTGCAGGCCTCCTGATTCTCTAATAATATTTTCTCCTGGTTGCAAATGAAGATGAAAAGTATTAGACAAAATCATCGAAGATCCGGTTGATTTCAGTTGTTCACTAGTTAAACCTTTTACTGTCCCTAAGGTACCCACAGGCATGAATTTTGGGGTTTCTACAACTCCATGGGGAGTTTTGAAAATACCAGTTCTCGCCAAAGTACTTTTGCAATAAGAGTTGATTTCAAAATTAAACACAATATTTACAAAAGCTTTTTTCGAAGTTCCTACTAATCTAACGTATCATTGAAAAAGATTTACCTTTGATTATTATCAAAAACAATTTTCTTAGTAATTTTGCGGGTGCGTGGATTTTCTACACTATTTTTCCTAAGTTACCATTTATTAATCCTAAATTTAAAAATATTGCTCAATTTGCTCCTTTTTTAGGCCTAATAATAGGTTCCCTGCAAAGCTTAATATATTTATTTCTAAAGAATAATTCATGGTCAAATCAGTCTTCTGTTTGCCTATGCCTTGTTTCAGGTTTTTTAATTACTGGTGGGATACATACTGACGGATTAATGGATACTTTTGATGGTTTATATGCTGGCAAAAGAAAGATGCTTAACGCTATGAAAGATAGTAGAGTTGGATCCTTTGGAGTTCAAGCATTTTTTATTGTAGCTTTAATTCAGTTTTCGGCTCTATCAAGAATAAATAACAATATTTTTTTAGTCTTACCAATATGTCTCTTTTGGAGTAGGTTTTCCAATTTAATCTATATAAATGAATATAAATATCTTAATAAAAAGACAAAATCAATATCTCATAAAAAACACTGGAGAGGAATCAAAAAAGAATCAACATTATCATTTTTAATGATTCCTTTAATAGTTATTATTTATTTAATATCTACCTCAACAAAAATTTATTTCTTAAAATATATGATTCTCTTAATAGTAGGGGGGTTCTTCTCAATAATAGTTCCAAAAATATTAGGAAATAAAGTTGGAGGATTTAATGGCGATACTTGCGGGGCAAGCATAGTATTAACAGAAACAATTATCCTATTTACTTATTCAATTTTTCTATAGGTAATTCTAAATAAAAGATATTTGTTTTTTGTAATTCTCTGATAAAAGAATTAATTTTATTATTGCCATCTTGATCACATAAATATAATTCACCTCCAATCTGTCTTGCTAATTTTCTTGCCAAATAAAGTCCAACTCCCGAACCTTTTTTATTCTTCGACGCAATGCCTCGTACTCCTTTCTCAAAGATCTTTCCCTGCTCTAATTTAGAAATCTTTTTACCATTATCAAATATTAAAAAACCTGAATCGATTATTACTAAGCCAACCTCTGCATTTTTCTCTGTATATTTAAACGCATTTTCTAATAGATTTGCAATTATTTCAGATATAACAATATATTTCAATGAAATATTTTCAAGGGTCCAATCAGGCCAATCATTGGTTTGAGTCCATATTCTCTTTTGTAGTTTTGCATTAGCTTTCCCCCTATCTAATATAGGTTCTAAAAGAGATTTAATAGTAACTCTTTTTGATTTATCCAGATTTGGTGGTAGCAATAATCTTTCTTCGCTAAGTTCAATTGGGAAGTTTATATTGTTATTTATTTGTTCAAAAGAATTAATATAATTATTTATCTGATTTTGCTCAGTTAACATTCTTTCAACAATTTCTCTAGCATCATCATCCTCACCAAATCGCTTGATTAATAATTTTGCATAAGTAGTTAAAGCTGCCAGAGGATTTCTTAATTGATGAATAACTACACTTACTTGACTACGCAAATTATTAATTTCTTCATCTTTTCTTTGCCTTTCTATTTCAATTGCAAAACTTTTAGCTAAAGAATTTGATAATGCCTTCAAACGAGAATCAAGTATTAATGGCCATTCTTCATTTTCAGAATCAGTTTCTACTCTTAAAACTCCAATTAAAAACTTCTTATCTTGTATCGGATACCATCTTCTGTTAGGAGAGGAAACCTTCAATTCGGGATCGTCATCTACTGGTAATAAAGATCTTTCAAGTTGCGGCCATTGACTTATTAACTCAAATCCAGCTTTTGAATCCTCTTTTGCAGAAGCAAAATAAACTATCAAATGCTTAATTCCCATAAAACATCCAAAGCTTTCTAATTGCTTTAAGATTAAGTCTTGGAATTGAACAGAAAGCTTCATAGTTGGATCTTTGAATCAATAAATTCAGAGAGAATTTGAAAAAAAACTTGTAAAATCTGAAAAAAGTATTAAGATTGTTATTGGAGTCTGACAAAGGTGATCCCTTTTTATGAACAAATGTTCATAATTAATATGCTACATCAGAGGTTGATGGGTCCTCTATGTAACACAAAAATGATTTATTTTCTGATCATTCTAATTACCATAAGAGAATTCAGGCCAATCAAAGTTACATAAGAAATTACTGGAGTCCAAATCAATGTCAAAAAAAAGAAAGAGAATTAGTAGGCGAAGACTTGCCGGACAGAGAGTCATGGCTCATGTTCCTATTTATCATATCGAAACTGGAAAGCATAAACCTGTTACTGCGGCAAGAAGATTCATAGCTGAGAACGGATTATCTGCACCATCAGTATTTAATGTAAGAAGAAATGAACATACAACAGATAGATTCTTCTGGGGCGAAAAAGGTTTATTTAGCGCTCAATATGCCGAAGAAAATCATTTCTTATTTCCATCACTAAAGATAGTTGTTGAAGGAATTGGGGAAGAAAAAATCTTTGAAGGGTTAGAACTATCAGCTGATGACTGGGAAGAAATAGAAGAATACGAGTATGCATTTGTTTAAAAAATATTCTTAATATTTTGTCTGATTAAATCAACGAACTTATTGTCAATTTCATGAAATCCATCGAATTCATGAAGTCGACATTCAAAACTTGAATTTAAGTTAATTTTTTTTTGAATTTGACGTGAAGCGTCAATTGGAACAATATTATCTTTTAATCCATGACCAAGCAAAACAGGACCCTTAACTTTTGGATTCCAATCAGGATGAGCATAACCGCTACATGAGACAACTAGTCCAAATTCTAGTTCGGAACTTATAGCAAGAGTCATCGCAGCTCCTTGAGAAAAGCCTAACAAAACTGTTTGATGAAGAGCTATGCTGTTCTTCGACAATTGATTTAGTGTACTTATTAATTTCTCCACCTCATTTGTCGCCTGTTGCCAATTCGCCGGAAATAAATCATACCATTGTCTTCCGATATTATCAGACCTTGTTATTGGGGCTCTGAGAGAAATAACTTGAAAGTCTAGAGGTAAGTCTTTTATTATTGCATCTCCAAGCGGTAAAAGATCATGAAAATCTGCTCCCCAACCATGCAATAAAATAATTCTATAGTTAGCTGTTTGAGAGCCAATCGAAACATATTCGTGATGCTTAGTGAATTTCATGTTTATATTCTTAAGTAACTAAAAAATTTTTAATGTCTCCTTTAGCCTTAATTAGTGTTTCAGATAAAACAAACATTATTCCATTAGCAAAATTTCTAGTTGATAAATTATCCTATACGATCCTATCAAGTGGAGGAACAGCTAAATATTTAATTGATGCAGGAATTCCTGTTAAGCGAGTGTCCGATTTTACAGGTTTCCCTGAAATCCTTGAAGGTCGAGTCAAAACTCTGCATCCTAAAATCCATGGAGGGATACTTGCTAAAAGATCTAGCCACAAACACCTAAATGATATAGAAACAAACAAAATTAAACTAATAGACATTGTAGTTGTAAATTTATATCCATTCCAGCAAAAGGTCTCAGAAAATTGTTCTTGGGAAGAGGGGATTGAAAATATTGATATAGGAGGACCTTCTATGATTCGATCTGCTGCAAAGAATCACAATGATGTTTCAATATTAGTTAATCATAAACAATATAATCAGTTCATTGAGATGCTTAGCGAGGGTAGTTTGAATAAAGCTTATAAAACAAAGTTGGCTTTAGAGGCTTTTCAGCATACTGCACTTTATGATGCAGCAATATCAAATTGGATAAGTAAAGAAAAAAATATAAGTCGGGGAATTCATTTTGATCCGTTTCCATTAATTAAAACATTGAGGTATGGAGAGAATCCCCACCAACAAGCTAAATGGTATGGGAGTAAGGTATTTGGCTGGAATGCTGCAAAGCAACTTCAAGGAAAGGATTTAAGCTATAACAATTTACTAGATTTAGAATCTGCTCTATCTACAGTTTTAGAATTTGGATATGAAAATTGCATGGGATCAAAAGAAATCCCTAATGCTGCAATAATTTTAAAACATAACAACCCATGTGGAGCTGCAATTGGTACTTCGATTACTGATGCTTTTCAAAAAGCCTTGAAATGTGATTCATTAAGTGCTTTCGGTGGAATAGTAGCTTTCAATAAAGCTGTGGATTCTGACACTGCTAAGTTACTTTGTAATATATTTCTCGAATGTGTTGTTGCGCCTTCTTTTCATAAAGATGCTTTAGAAATACTTGAGACAAAGAAGAATCTTAGACTTTTGAAGCTAAGTAAAGAATTAATAGATTCAAGTAATAAAGAACTATGCAAATCCATTATGGGGGGGGTTTTAGTACAAGATAATGATAATAAAGAGGACAACCCTGACCAATGGGATATAGTCACAAGATCAAAACCCAATGAAGAAGAGATTAAGGATCTTAAATTTTCATGGAAAATATGCAAGCATGTAAAATCAAATGCAATTGTTATTGCTAAAGGGGAAAAAACTCTAGGGATTGGTGCAGGCCAAATGAATAGAGTAGGTGCTGCAAAAATAGCTTTGGAAGCTGCAAAAGATTCTTGTAAGGGTGCGGTTTTAGCTAGTGATGGATTCTTTCCTTTTGCTGATACAATTGAACTTGCTAATAAATATGGAATTAAAGCTATAATCCAACCTGGAGGTAGTTTAAGAGATCAAGAATCTATTGATATGTGCGACCTGAAAGGTATATCAATGATGTTAACTAAAAAAAGGCACTTTCTACATTAAACTAACTAGACTTTGGATAATAAGTTATTTTATTAGTTCTTCTTAGTAGAGCTAATCTTCCAGGTCCGGCACATAAGAAATATAAAGAAATCGCACCATAAATAAATGATAATTCAAATGCATAATTATGACTTTCTACCACAGCGAGTGGGAAACCCTCTAAGCCAGTATCCAAAATATGAAAATAAACAGCAAACGCCATTGTTGAAAATAATCCTAATGCCGATAGTCTTGAAAAAACACCTAAAGCCAACCCTAGGGGACAAACTAATTGTGTTATTGCGGCCCCAAATGTCCAAATCACAGGATCTCCAGGTAAAAATGGAAAGTATTTTCCTACAACAAATTCTGCGAAACCTTGTGGATCCTGAAGTTTCTCAAGGCCATGATGAACCATCAACAGACTAAACCCTATTCTTAAAACAAAAATTGATAATTCTCCCAATATGTTCACATCAGGATTAGAAGAAGGGTTGGCTACTACCACTTCAACTTTCTGGGGAGCTTTAGAAGTATTCATTTGAGCTGTTTGTTTTGGGTCACTGGATGTTTTGTCTTCCATATTACTTTTTATTTTCATTATTCTAAATAAAAAAGTATATCTTTAGGAAATTTAAAATATATATTCAAAAAACGATATTAAAATTTATCTAATTTGCAATTTCTATCAACTTCTCTATAACATCAGCAACAACTTTGTCTGGAGTTGAGGCCCCTGAAGTTATTCCTACGTTAATGTTTCCTCTTGGCAAGAAATTTAGTTTCTCCTCAAGTTCTGCACCAAGAGGTTTATGAAGTATTGAGTTATTCTCAACTGAAATTCGGTCAGGTGTATCTATATGGAAAGACTCAATTTTCTTGCTTATTGCTATTTCCTGGAGATGTGTCGTATTAGATGAATTAAAGCCTCCAATAACCACTAAGATGTCCAAATCTTCATCTACTAAGGAGAACATTGCATCTTGTCTTTCTTCAGTAGCATCACAAATAGTGTTAAATGCTAAAAAATGATCATTCAAATTCTCTGGTCCATATTTCTGTAACATAGTTTTCTCAAACACTTTACCTATTTCTTCAGTCTCACTTTTTAGCATGGTAGTCTGATTGGCCACACCTACTCTTTCTAAATCTGAATCAGGATCAAAACCATTAGAAAATGCTTTTGCAAATTTTGTAAGAAATTCATTCCGATTACCATTTCCTAAAATATAATCAGCTACGTAATTTGCTTCCTCAAGATCGAGTATTACAAGATACTTTCCCGCAAATGAACTTGTTGCTAATGTTTCTTCATGTTTAAATTTTCCATGAATAATAGATGTAAAAACATGCTTCTTATGCTTCTCAACAGTATGCCAGACTTTTGAAACCCAAGGACAAGTGGTATCTATAATGTGGCAACCTTTTTCATGGAGTAATTTCATCTCCTGAACTGTTGCACCAAAAGCAGGAAGAATAACTACGTCACCATCAGAAACTGATGAGAAATCTTTGATCCCATTTTTTGCAGAAATGAACTTAACATCCATTTTTCTTAAATGGTCATTTACTGAGGGATTATGAATTATTTCGTTAGTTATCCAAATATTTTCTTTTGGATAATGTCTTCTTGTTTCATATGCCATAGCCACAGCTCTCTCTACTCCCCAGCAAAAACCAAAGGCTTGAGCAAGCTTAATATTCAATCTACCTTTTTTAAAACTGAACCCATTATCTCTAATTGACGATATTAAATTACTTTGATAAGCCTTTTCTAAGGCTTGAGCACGTTTAGTTGGAGAGTCAAAACCTCTTCTGTTATACCTATCAGAATGATGAAGTGACCTTCTAAATGCTTGTGTGTCCATATTAATAAGATACTACATAATTTAAATTTATATAAAAACAAAAAAAAACCTGACATAAGTCAGGTTTTTAATTTGATAAAAGTTTAGTTTATTTTGCAGATGCAAAGTCAGGATAAGCTTCCATTCCATGTTCTCCAATATCTAAACCTTGAGTCTCCTCTTCTTCAGATACACGGATACCTCCGAATAATCCTCCAATGATAGACCATGCAACCCAGCATGTTACTACTGTCCAGATAGCATAAGCACCTGCTCCTAAAGCTTGGACGAGAAACTGATTAAGCCCTCCTCCATTCAATAAGCCAATACCTGCTGGACCTGGATCCATTCCATCAACACCCCAGAGACCAATAACAACTGTTCCCCAAACTCCACATACTCCGTGAACTGAGAAAGCACCTACTGGATCATCAATTTCTGCAGCATCTAAAGCAGCTACTGCGAAAACAACGATGACTCCACCAACGGCACCTGCAAGCCAAGACCCTGCAAAAGTCATGTTTCCACAACCAGCAGTAATACTTACTAATCCAGCAAGAATACCATTAATAATCATGGTTAAGTCTGGCTTACCAGAGGTTAATGTTGATAGAACAGTGGCTGCAATTGCACCACCTGCGGCTGCAAGAGTTGTTGTTACAGCTACAAATGCTACATATTCGTCCATGGCAAGCTCGGAACCTGGGTTGAAGCCATACCAACCAATCCAAAGGATCAAAGCACCAAGTGTGGCGATAGCCATACTATGTCCAGGCATTGCTTGCGCTTTACCATCAACATACTTACCGATTCTTGGTCCAAGAAGCATAGCACCAACTAGTCCAGCCCAGCCTCCGACTGAGTGCACAATTGATGATCCAGCAAAATCAATGAATCCTAATTCGGCTAACCAACCGCCATTCCACTGCCAGCTTCCTGATATTGGATAAATAATACCGGAAAGAACAATAGCAAAAATGACAAATTCTCCGAACTTAACTCTTTCAGCAACTAATCCAGAAACGATTGTTGCAGCAGTTCCAGCAAATGCGGCTTGGAAAAGAAAATCAACTGATGGTACTAAACAACCAGTATCTCCTGCAGCTGCGCACTCAAACGCACCAGATGGATCAGCATCAAAGAATAATCCGCCGAAATATAAAAATCCTCCTGCTATTGAATCTCCATACATTAATGAATATCCAATAAACCAATATGCAGTTACAGCTAAAGCAAAAACAAAAAGGTTTTTAGCAAGAATGTTTACAGCGTTTTTAGATCTACACATGCCTGCCTCTACCATGGCAAAGCCTGCGTTCATAAAAATCACAAGAATAGTAGCTATGAACAACCAAAGGTTGTCAGCTAAGAAAGTCGCAGCCTGAGGACCAGTTAAGTCTCCGAGACCAGGACCAGCCTTTGCAGCAAAAGTAAAAATACTTAAACCAAAAAGAGCTAATGGGACTGTGGCTAGCCAAATCAAAGATTGATTTGTCCTAAAACCACGTATGCTGCGCAGGAGTAGCATAGGACCTTCAAGAAGACTTACTTCCTGAAGATTCTTCCTACGTCCTGGCCGCGAATGCAAAGCAGTGGTCATAAAAAAATTTTAATTGACAAAAAAAACAGGATCATTCTGTTTCCTTTCATCTATAATTTTGAACAAAAAATATATCAATGTCTAGTAGCCGTTGCTACCAAACAGGTAGATCCACATAAATCAGGTTTGAAAAAACTCTAGTTTCGGAAAATTAAGTAACAATTGACATATGTATTTATTCTGATATCAGAGCTCTGAATCCTTCCCAGGATATCTGATCTCTTTCGAATCTAAAGCAGCAGGGTATTACATCTAATCCAGAATTAAGAGATTCCCTGAAAAGCTTTCCATAGAAGGGATCTGCATCATCTCCAGTGCGAAAATAGTCTGCATCATTTCTAGTTATACAAGGTATCAAAACCCCTTTTGATTCAGGCATAATTTCAATAAGTTCTTTTAGATGTTTTTGACCTCTTGTTGTTACTGTATCTGGGAAAAGGGCAATATTTTCTTTTATCCAAGTTGTATTTTTTACTTCTACGTAAATAAGCCTTTTATCAGGATTTGAAGATTTTGGTGTCAAAAGAAGATCAATTCTGCTTTTTCTTTGTTTTCCATAAACAACTTCTGATTTCAATGATTCTATTTCACCAAAATGAGAGATCAAAAAATTCTCTTCAATTATTTTCCTTATTAATTTATTTGAAAAAAGAGTGTTAATACCAACCCAAACTGTTTGATTGTAGACATTATCTACAGCAACCTGTTCCCAAGTCCAGGAAAGTTTTCTTTTTAAAGAAGAAGATTTACTAACTCTAACTCTTGTCTTATCTGAAATAAGACCTTTCATCGGTCCAGTATTTGGGCAATGCGCAGTAATCATTTGACCATCATCTAAGAGAATATCTGCAAGAAATCTTTTATACCTTTTAATCAACATGCCTTCTTTTAATGGAGGAAAGTTAAAAATTACCTTTGACATTTCTGAAAAGATCTAAGAAATCAAATATAATTTAAATTAAAGATTTTGAGAATAATCGACAAACAATATTAATGAATTCCTTTCTGAAGAATAATTTTATTTCAATCTCATTTGGTACATCACTGAGTAAGTTAATTGGATTAATTAGACAAATATTTATAGCCGCTGCATTTGGAGTTGGGTTAACTTATGACGCATTCAATTATGCTTATATTATCCCAGGTTTTTTTATCATTATAATTAGTGGAATTAATGGGCCTTTGCACAATGCAATAGTAGCCATAGTAACACCACTAAAGGCAAATAAGGCTGGATTAGTTTTATCAAGAGTAAGCATAAAGTTAACTTTAGTTTTCTCATTAATTGCTTTAATAATCTATGCCAAGGCAACTTATCTGATTGGGATTATTGGACCAGATTTAAATTTGGAGACAAAATTATCAGCTATTCGTCAATTAAAGATAATTGCTCCATGCATACCACTTTCAGCCTTTATTGGATTAAGTTTTGGAGCTCTAAACTCCAGAAATAAATTTTTAATATCTAGCTTAAGCCCCTCAATAGTAAGTTTTTCAATAATACTTTTCATAACACTGAATTGGGTTTTTAACCTAGAAAATAAATTTGAAAGCGGTTTTCTTGGAACAAACCTACTTGCTTTGGCTACTTTGATTGGAACTTTTCTACAATTCGTTATTCAATTAATTGAAACTTACAGGATTGATATATTAAGGTTCAACAGAGAATTATTTAAATTTAGTAAAGAAGAAAAAAGAATTTTTAAATTAATAATTCCTACAACCCTCTCTTCAGGAGTAGGACAAATAAATGTTTTTGTTGACATGTTTTTTGTATCAAGTTTCCCTGGTGCGGCTTCTTCATTAGCATATGGAAATCTTCTTATTCAAGCTCCATTGGGTATTCTTTCTAATTCTTTGATCTTGCCATTACTGCCTAAGTTGTCATATTTAATCAATAAAGAAGCCTATATAGAATTTAAAAAAGCTTTAATCAAAGGCATTGAATATTGTTTCTTAACAACTTTCTTTTTATCAGGCTTTTTTATCTTGTTCAACAAGCATATTGTTGAGCTGATTTTTCAAAGAGGGGCTTTTAATTATGAAGCTTCATTATCAGTAGAAAAAATATTAATTGCTTATGCAATTGGAATCCCTTTCTATTTATTTAGGGACTTAATTGTTAGGTCTTACTATATTTTAGAAAAAACAAAACTACCTTTAAAATTATCTTGTGCAGGCATAGTGCTTAATGTTTTCTTTGATTGGGCTCTATTAGGTGGCCCAATCAAAGATGGATTAAAATTATTTTCTTTCAACTATGGTGTCATAGGAGTTGTACTTTCATCAGGAGTAGTGAATTTTATTATTTCTATAGTATTGTTAATAAAATTCAAGGCAAAAAAAACCCTTTTACCCCTCTATTACTTAGGAAAAAAATTAATATTAATTTTTATAAGTTGTTTAATATCTACTATTATTTGTCAATTCATATTTACAATCATCTTTCAATTTAGTAAGGGCACATCCTATAGTTCATTGAACTTATTCGTTGGATTTCCTATTTATTTATTAGTTTATTTCTTAATTACCAAGATCTTAAAAGTTAATAATATTGAATTAAAAAGTCTATTTAGTTCGAATTCATTTAAATGATTCAATTATGTTTGCTAAATCATTAATTTGAGCTCGAGTGATTAAACTTGATAAAGGAATATTTTTGTTTCCATCGCTAATTTTTACAGATAATCCTTCCAAGCTTAATCTTGCAGCCTCTTGACTATCGTTATCTATATTGCTTAGACATTCTATTGCAAGTTTTCTTGCTAAACCTGCATCGCCAAGATACAAATTCCAGTTTTCAATTTTTATGTAAATTTGATCTCCAATTAATTGTTCAAGATCACTGATAGTTGCGTCATTAAATCCCATAGATTCTTTTGATAATTATGTTTTTTGAGGTTTCTTTACTATCACATAACTTAGATGAGCTGAGAGGACGATTGCCCAAGATACAGCAAAGAAATTAAAAAAGACTAAAGGGTGTTTTATCTCCTTGAAAAGCCACATTCCACTAACTAAAGCAGTAAAGACCATACAGTGAATTATAAAATTCACTATTCTGGAAAAATGTTTGTAGATAGGATCATCTAATTTACCATTTCCATACCATTTGATAGGCATATGAAGAACTTGTTTTGTTAATAATATCTAGTTTAACTGAAATCTAGTTGACTAAGAGGCACCGCAACAGAGATATTACATTAATATGCGCCTGTAGCTCAGTGGATTAGAGCATCTGACTACGGATCAGAGTGTCGGGAGTTCGAATCTCTCCAGGCGCGTTCAGAACTAGTATGAAATATTCTTTTTATATTCTTCCACGAAAAATCTATTATATTTAGTTCAACAATCTATTAAAGCGAATGAGTTTCCTCAACAAACTTAATGAAAGCGACCCAATAATTTCAAAACTTATTGATTCAGAAAAGAATCGTCAGCAAACTCACCTTGAGTTAATCGCAAGTGAAAATTTTGCTTCATTAGCAGTTATGGAAGCTCAAGGTTCCGTACTTACAAATAAATACGCTGAAGGATTACCTCAAAAGAGATACTATGGCGGTTGTGAATTTGTTGATCAAATAGAAGAACTCGCTATTGATAGGGCAAAACAATTATTTGGTGCAGAATGGGCAAATGTTCAACCACATAGTGGTGCACAAGCGAATTCAGCAGTTTTTCTGAGCTTACTAAATCCTGGTGATTCCATAATGGGGATGGATCTCTCTCACGGTGGTCATTTAACTCATGGTTCTCCTGTAAACATGAGCGGTAAATGGTTTAATGCATATCATTATGGAGTTGATAAAGACAGCAATCTCTTAGACTTCAATAAGATTAGAGATGAAGCTATAGAAAAAAAGCCAAAACTTATTATTTGTGGATATTCCGCTTATCCAAGAAAGATAGATTTTAAAGCATTTAGAGAAATTGCAGATGAGGTAGGAGCGTTTCTTATGGCTGATATTGCTCATATTGCTGGTTTAGTAGCAAGTAAGCTTCACCCTAATCCCATCCCATACTGTGATGTTGTTACTACGACCACTCATAAAACATTGAGAGGCCCAAGAGGCGGTTTAATATTATGTAACGATAAAGATTTAGGGAAGAAATTTGATAAATCTGTTTTTCCTGGAACTCAAGGTGGTCCTTTAGAGCATGTTATTGCGGCAAAAGCGGTAGCTTTTGGAGAGGCCCTTCAACCTAACTTTGTTAATTACTCCAAACAAATCATAAAGAATGCAAAAGTTTTAGCATCTACTCTAATAAGCAGGGGTGTAAATGTCGTTAGCGGTGGGACTGATAATCATATTGTTCTTTTAGATTTAAGAAGTATAAAAATGACAGGGAAAGTAGCAGATTTACTTGTAAGTGAAATTAACATAACCGCTAACAAAAACACTGTACCTTTTGATCCTGAATCCCCATTCGTGACAAGTGGATTAAGACTAGGAACAGCCGCCTTAACAACTAGGGGTTTTAATACAGATGCTTTTATTGAAATCGGAGAAATAATTTCTGATAGATTACTTAATCCTAATGACTTATCAATTGAAAAATCATGCAAAGAGAGAGTTCTAAATTTATGTAATAAATTCCCACTATATGAAGAACAACTTGAACCATCAATTTAATCAAAAAAGAGACCACAATGTTGAGATCCTATCTATTGGAACAGAGCTATTACTCGGCAACATAATTAACACAAACTCTCAATGGATAGCAGAAGAATTATCTCTTTTGGGCATTAATCATTATCAACAAACTACTATTGGCGATAACCTCAATAGAATTTGTGAAGTCATAAAAGAAAGTTCATCAAGATGCAATTTATTAATTACCACAGGTGGATTAGGTCCTACGCCTGATGATTTAACTACACAGGCAGTTGCTTCTGCATTTGATGCAGATTTGTTAGAGAGAGAATATTTATGGGATGAAATAGTAATGAAACTATCAAATAAAACCTCTAATATCAATATTTCCAGTTTAAAAAAACAGTGTATGTTTCCTAAGGATGCTGAAATTATTAATAATCCCAGAGGTACTGCCCCTGGAATGATTTGGCAACCTAAAAAAGGTTTTACAATTATGACTTTTCCAGGTGTGCCTAGTGAATTAAAAGAAATGTGGAATGAGACTGCACAAAAATATATAAAGAAAAACTTTTCAGACTCAAGTATATTTTTTTCGAATACCATCAAATTTACTGGTATTGGAGAATCATCTTTATCAGAAAGGATTGTTCATCTCTTGAAATCAGAGAATCCGACCGTTGCACCATATGCAAATTTAGGTGAGGTTAAGCTAAGAATCACAGCAAAGGCAAAAAATAAACTCGAGGCTCAGAAAATAATTAGACCAGTGAAAGATAAGTTAAAACAAGAATTTCCCACACAAATTTTTGGAGAGAATGGCGATACCTTAGCGTCTGTAATAGTTGGTGAATTGATTAGAAGAAAGCAATCTATAGTTTTTGCTGAGTCATGTACGGGTGGATTACTATCTTCCACAATCACCTCAATACCTGGTAGTTCTGCAGTATTCAATGGTAGTGTTGTTGCCTACAGTAATGCTATTAAAAACAGCCTATTGAATGTATCAATGGATCTTCTTGATAAATATGGAGCAGTATCTGATCAAGTAGTAGAAGCTATGGCTATTGGTGCCAAGAGAAATTTAAATGCTAATTGGGCGATTGCCACTAGTGGTATTGCGGGACCCAGCGGAGCTACCAAAGAGAAGCCCGTTGGACTAATTCATTTTGCAATTGCTGGCCCAGACAAAACTTATAAATTCAAGAAAAAATATAATTCCATCAGAAATAGAAACGAAATTCAGAGACTAAGTGTAAATGACTGTTTAAACAATATAAGATTAATCTTATTATCAACAAAGTACTAAAAGTTTTCAATTGAGTAAAGACACCTTATTTGATAAAGTTTGGGATTTGCATAAAGTTGCAGATCTTCCTGGTGGCTCTTCTCAGATTCTTATCGGATTACATCTAATACATGAAGTCACTAGTCCGCAAGCATTTGGAGCTTTGAGAGATAAGAATTTAAGAGTTAGATTTCCCTCTAGAACTGTTGCGACTGTAGATCATATTGTTCCTACGGACAATCAAAGTAGGCCTTTTAAGGATAATCTTGCAGAACAAATGATTGATACTTTGGAGAAAAATTGCCAATACAATCAAATCAAGTTTTTTAATATAGGTAGCGGTAATCAAGGAATTGTTCATGTTGTAGCGCCAGAGCTTGGCCTCACACAACCAGGTATGACAATAGCTTGTGGTGATTCACATACATCTACTCATGGCGCTTTTGGGTCTATAGCCTTCGGGATTGGGACCAGTCAAGTAAGAGATGTACTTGCTAGCCAGACTTTAATAATGAACAAACTTAAAGTTAGAAAGATACTATGCAAAGAAAAGTTATCAGCAGGTGTTTTTGCAAAAGATTTAGTTCTTCATATCATTAACAAACTAGGAGTAAAAGCTGGAGTTGGTTTTGCATATGAATTTACTGGACCAGCAGTAAGTGCTTTATCTATGGAAGAAAGAATGACAATATGCAATATGTCTATCGAAGGGGGAGCAAGATGTGGTTATGTAAATCCTGACGCAAAAACATTTAATTACATTAAAGGGAAAGAATTTGCGCCATCTGAAGAAAACTGGAGTAAAGCAGTTAATTGGTGGAAAAGTTTAGTGAGTGATGATAAAGCCGTTTATGATGACTTAATTGAAATCGACGCATCAAAAGTTGAACCTACTGTGACATGGGGGATAACACCAGGTCAAAGCATTGGCATTAATGAGAGGATTCCAGAATTGAGCGATATTGACAATGCTGATAAGTCCATAGCAGGAGAGGCTTATGAATACATGGGATTCAATCCCGGTCAAAAAATAAAAGGAATCCCAATTGATGTCTGTTTTATTGGTAGCTGTACAAACGGTAGGCTTAGTGATTTACAAATAGCCGCAAAAATAGTGAGGCATAATAAAGTTGCACCAAACATAAAGGCTTTTGTTGTCCCTGGTTCAGAGAAGGTCGCAAAAGAGGCAAAAAGTGAAGGTCTTGATAAAATCTTCAAAGAATCTGGATTCCAATGGAGAGAGCCTGGATGTTCAATGTGTTTAGCAATGAACTCTGATAAGTTAATAGGAGACCAAATCAGTGCTAGTTCAAGCAATAGAAATTTTAAAGGTAGGCAAGGATCACCAAATGGAAGAACCCTATTAATGAGCCCTGCGATGGTTGCTGCTGCTGCAATTACAGGGAAAGTAAGTGATGCGAGAGAATTCCTAAAACAATGAAATTTAATCTTAATTTACCTAAAGGACCAATAGAAAGAATACAAGGAAAATGTATATCATTGATTGGCGATGATATAGATACGGATAGAATAATACCTGCTAGATTTCTTAAATGTGTTGATTTTAATTCTCTAGGAGATTCGGTTTTTGCAGATGATAGAAACAACAGCAATATTGTGCATCCCTTTGACTTAGAAAAGAATCAAGAGGCATCTATATTAATTGTTAATAGTAATTTTGGATGTGGTTCGAGCAGAGAGCATGCCCCTCAAGCATTGATGAGATGGGGTATTAGAGCAATTATTGGAGAAAGTTTTGCTGAAATCTTTTACAGCAACTGTATAGCTATCGGCATTCCATGTTTTACTCTAACAAAGGATTCAGTTAAGCATATTCAAGATAAATCTCAGAATTATGATTTATTTTTTGAAATTAATATTCAGAAAGCATTGGCAAAAAATAGTGAGTTTACATTATCACTAAATTTAAAAGAATCTTCAAGGCAAATGTTCCTAAATGGCGAATGGGATGCCACTACCACCTTACTAAATAATATAGAACTCATTAAAGAGAAAATTGATCAATTACCTTATGTAAATTTTTAACAAACTGTGTTGAATTATATAAAGTAAAAATATAATTAATAATTTGACTGGTTATTTAAATATTTTAGGTGGAAATTATTAGGTGTATTGATTACCAGTAAATATTTTGGATAATGACTTCAATCCACATTAATCAAAGATGTTCAAGACAAAACCATTTTTGAAAATTAACAATCTTTTCTTTCAGCTTAATAATTTTTTATTAATCTTGTGGACTTTCTAAATCTTTTCTATTAGGTGTTCTTGTTGGGTCACTAGCTAAAAAGCCAAATAGAAAGATGCCAACAAAGAAGAAAACAATAGTGTAAACGGAAATTTTAAGTGCAAGCATGAGATTTGATAATTGCTGAACAGAATTTATTTTATTAAATTTATATTTAATTGAAGGGAAAAAGGGAGTTTTCTTTATTTTTGGCAAATTTTGAAATACTTTCGTTCATAGAAATATCTCAAGAAGTGCATACTAATCATCATGATCATCCCAAGGATCAGTTAACTTTGCGGATCTAGGACCGAATGCTGTCCACAATCCAAATCCAGTTAAAGCAAGAAGAATTGCTAATAAAGTAACAGCTACTGAAACTGCTGGATCTGGGGCTGATGATAAAGTTTGCATCAATTTTGATAGGTTTGTAAACAATTTATGTATAACATCTAATACAATAGCGAAATAATATTGAATTTAGGTACTTTTTTACTATGGGACAAAAAACTGCACTAGGGAGTTTGCTCAAAGCTATTGGTAATTCTGGCCAAGGGAAAGTTGTTCCAGGCTGGGGAGCTGTTCCAGTTATGACGATAATAGGTTTATTCCTCTTGGTATTTCTTGTTATTCTGCTACAGATTTATAATCAATCTCTTCTTTTACAAGGTTTTTCTGTCGACTGGAGCGGCAATTAAAGGTATTTGAAGAATTAACAAACTAAAGGATAAGACATCCAAATGATGTGTGAAATTTTGTTGGGAATTAATATTTTCATATAATTATTGAGTATGCTGAATTGTTAGTTTTCTGAACTAGTACATTTATGTCTAGATCTAATGAAAAATTTATTATTGGTTTAGGCAACCCTGGTGAACAATACATAACCAGTAGGCACAATATTGGATTTATGTTAATGCAAGAAATATCCAACAAATATCAAATCAAGTTTACATCTAAAAATAAGCTTAAAAGCTTTTATTCTGAATATTCGTCAGAAAATATTCTATATAGATTATTTATGCCAAATACTTATATGAATAATAGTGGTGATGCTATAAGGGCAATATTAGATTGGTACAAAATAGATATATGTCAGCTGCTAATAATTGTTGATGATATGGATATTCCTTTAGGGAAAATCAGATGTAGAAAGAAGGGAGGTTCTGGAGGGCATAATGGCTTAAAAAGTATTATTAAACAATTAGGCTCAGAGAATTTTTGGAGAATCAGAATTGGTATCGGAAAACCGACTAATTTGAACAATAACAAAAATTTAAATACGATCTCTCATGTACTTGGTAATTTAAGAAACGAAGAAAAACTTATTTTAAAAAATATAAATGCAAAGATTATTGAATCCATTGAAAAATTGGATGACTATAATGAAGACAAAATAATTTGCGAATTAAATTCGTTTATTCCTTGAAAATAAATGAAATCAAAGCCTCAAACCAAAGCCTATGTATTAGTAAAAGAATATAACTTTTCAAAAAAAGAACTGAAAGGCGAAGTTGAAGCCAGTCAATTTAAATGGAAGTTCACATGGTCATTTGGCAGAGATAAATTATTTGTTGAACCCCCTTTAGGAAGAGCTTTAATTGAAGATTCATTGCTAAAATTCCTTTTAAGAAAAGATTATGAATTAGAATCGGGCAATGATTATGTTTTTACTATTTCCGCCAAGTTTTAGTATCTATTTTTTTGCAAAAATTATATTTAAATTCTGAATATTTTTCTAATATTACTAAAGCAGAAATCGCATCTAAATTTAGGTTACTTATAAGAATTCCTTTAGGCAAAATTCTTTTTATTCCCCTCGCAGGGAATATTTCAAAATATCTTTCCCTTGCTAGTAAGGTTGAGTTACTCTCATCAACAATAAATAACTCTTTGGTCAGAAAACCAAATTGCTTGATATAGATATCACTTGTAGTTCCATTTCCGATAATAACACTCAAATCTGAATATTCATTCTGGGCCTGTCGAACATACTTAATGAGAAACCTACTTTCAATAACTAAGGCTTTACAAACTTCTCTCTTGGCAGTATCTGCCACGACTAATCCACATTTACATTTACCAGGATCAATTGCCAACAACATCATTGTCTAGGGATCGATCTGTGTAAAGGTGATTTCAACTACTATTTTTTGAGCGGTCTTACTCCTTCTAAGTGAAACAGCCTCAAGATAAATATCTTGATCTTGATTCTTATTGAGAAATTCCTGTAATTCCCTTAACGAATCATTCACTATTATTTCATCGACTAATGATCCTCTACTTTTTGCCTCAGCTAAAGTTGAACCCAATAATAAACTAATTTTATTATTAATTTCTTTATTAATAAAATCATCCGAAGATATAATAATTTTTGATATCGTCTCTCCTTTAGTTACTATGACCTTATTTTCTGTTAACTCGGGAAAAGCATATACATAGCTTTCCCCCTTGAGAACGTTGCCTCCGGATTTTATGTTTATTACCCAATCTCCCCCTTCGCTTAATGTTTTCTTCAATTCATCAATATGATCTTTTCTGAAACGCAGCAAATCTATTTGTTCTTCTGAATTAGGTTGAACAATATTCTGTGTTATCAAATTTGCATTTCTAATTATATTTTCAATAACGAGATCTAAATTCTCTTTGTCCGCATTTATCTCATATATCATGAGTGATTGTCCACTCCTCAGTACAACTTGACCACTTCTTAGTGCAAGAAAATCTCTTTCAAGACGTTGGATTTCATTTTCAAGTTCTGCGCGTTCTTCTTTTAAAGGAATCAATTCCTGTCTACTTTCTTGTAATTTCCTCTGCAAGTCTCCCAACCTAAAAAGACCAACTCTTAATTGCCTATTAACCAAGATCATTAAACTAAGTGAAGAGGCACTTATTAAACTGCCAGTAATAATCGTTATTAATATAGCAGTGCGTTTTGGTCTTAATTTAAAGATACTAAATCTTGCTTTACCAATTTTAGTCCCTAATAAATCACCAAAGGTTGATATTAAGCCTCCGAGTAATAAGAGAAAAATAATTAAAAGCCAACCAGACACAATATTTAAGTTTTATCTTTCCCCCATAATAATGAATTAGTAATTATGGTTCAATTAAATCTTTTTGCTAAAGCTATTGGATCATAAACTGTAATCTTTTTTCTTTCTATATTAAGTAAACCAGAATCTTTAAGATCTCCCAGAAGCCTTGTTATTGTGACCCTAGTTGAACCAATCGCTTCCGCAATGGCTTGATGAGAAAGCCTTAAATCAATCGTAATTCCTTTTTCACTCGCAACTCCAAAGTCTCTACACAAAACCATAAGAAAACTTACAAGCCTAGATGACATATCTCGATGTGTAAGAGTCTCTATCATGGTTTCAGTCTGCAAAATCCTGCTAGAAAGTCCTTGTAAAAGCAATAAACCAACTGATGCATCAGCCTCAATAGCTCTTAAAACAGAATTGGCTGGTGCTGTAATCATTTCCACTCTTGTAAATGCAATTGAATGATAAAATCTGTCAGACTTATGGCCAGTCAAGAGTGATAAAACCCCAAAAAGACTATTCTCTCTTAAAAGTGCCACAGTAATTTCTTCCCCTGACTCATAAACTCTTGACAATCTAACTGCTCCTCTTCGAATCAAATAAACTCTCTCAGCAGGATCGCCTGGAAAGAAAATAGTTTTTGACCTTTCAACCATTTCTGTACTAGCCCCTTCCAAACCCTTAATAACTTCCATCAAAGTTCTATTTATTGGGAAACGCTCTCCAACTGTATTTATTGAGTTTTTTCCTCTTTGTTGTGGATTTAAGCGACTAAAACCACTGGAAGCGGGGACCATAATTTTTCTGAATATAAAAAAAAGTTAAAGAGGAAGGTAGAAATTTCTTGTATCAACAGTAACCATTTTAGCTTTTTGTATATAAAATTTATTTTTTTAAGTAAAATTACACTATATGCAGTGTCCTTGAAACCAAATTATACTTTATTTAGTTCACCAACGAATGTTAAAAAATTAATGGTATTAAGTTCGACCCAAGGATATTCAAATAGTCCTAAAAAGATTAAAGAAATTAATAATGTAAATTCAAAATACAATAATATCAAGGTAATTAGGCATAATGGACAAATACAAATTTATCAGTCAGCCTACAGAGGTTGTTTCTCAAATATTATTAGAGATTCCCTGAGAAATGCTGCCCTTGGAAGAAAAGTTCTTTTAGCACAAATCATGAAAGGAGGGGTAAAACAAGGAATACATAATCCTATTCATCTTTGTGGAAATCTCCTTTGGGTAAGACCCTCGAATTCTTATGATCTATTTCACAAATATGAAATAGAAAAGGACGAGTTAATTTCGAATTCGATCAGAGAATCTATCATTGAGGTATGGGAATTCTGTAAAAAACAATTATTATCAGGAGAACAAGATCAGATTATTTTAGATGAAATTTTTATGGCAGTTGAATTAGGAATTATAAAAGAGAATGATTTGATTTCAACACTTGAAAACAGATTTATCTCGGGAGATGTAATCCTTACTGGTACAACCATTCCAAAAGAATTACTTCTAATGGCAGATCAAGTTACAGAACTTCGCTCATAACATTATGCTAAAAAATGACATTTGGATTAATGCTAATGCTGAGAAAGGAATGCTTAATCCTTTCCAGCCAAAATTAATAAGACATCTAGATCCGGAAAAAAAGAACAAGAATTCAGTTTTAAGTTTCGGATGCTCATCTTATGGATATGACTTAAGACTCTCATCTAATGAGTTTCTAATTTTTAGGCATGTTCCTGGAACCGTAATGAATCCAAAAAGATTCAACCCTGATAATCTAGAAAAAACGCCATTAAATAAAGATGATGATGGAGAATATTTTATTTTACCTGCCCATTCATATGGATTAGGTGTAGCACTTGAGAGAATGAAAGTGCCTGAAAATATAACAGTTATTTGTCTTGGGAAAAGCACTTACGCAAGGTTAGGTATTATTGTGAATACAACTCCTGCTGAAGCGGGATGGGAAGGTCATCTTACATTAGAATTTAGTAATAGTTCTGGTGCAGATTGTCGCATATATGCAAATGAAGGAATATGCCAATTACTTTTCTTCGAAGGGGATCCTTGTGCAACTACTTATCAAGATAGAAAAGGGAAATATCAAAATCAGCCTGAAAAAGTAACTCTAGCAAAGATTTAACATGGCTAATGTTTCTTTAATATCTATAACTCCAGATGCTGAAAAAATAATGGCATATGTCGCACGTGTGAGTAATCCTAAGAATCAAAATAATGAAGATTTTTCTAAACTACTAGGCTATTGCATAAAGAATGAACATTGGAGTGTTTTCGAACAATCATTTATGACAATTCAAATTGAAACAAATAGAGGTATTGCGGCACAAATCCTCAGGCATAGATCTTTTACCTTTCAAGAGTTCTCGCAAAGATATGCAGATAGCTCCCAATTAGGTGAGATTCCTATACCAGAATTAAGAAGACAAGACCTAAAAAATAGGCAGAATTCTATTTCAGACCTACCAGAATCAATAAAGAAAAAATATGAAAATAAAATTGCAGAACATTTTAAACTCTCATCAAAACTATATGAAGAGATGCTAGAAGAAGGAATTGCAAAAGAATGTGCCAGGTTTATATTACCTCTGGCAACTCCCACAAGAATTTATATGTCTGGATCGTGTAGATCATGGATTCATTACATAAAACTTAGATCTGCAAATGGGACACAAGAAGAGCATAAAAGAATTGCCATCAAGTGCCAGTTTTTATTTAAAGAAAATTTTCCAATAGTTTCACAAGCTTTAAGTTGGTAAAATCATCCATGACTTCTTGGACTGATCTGGAAATTATTATTCTTCTTTATACCTACGAATTCTGAAATTTGATAATCTTTTGGTGTAATATCATTATTGACTAGATCAGTTAATGATTCTTTAATTAGGTTTTCTTGTTGAACTCCCACCAAAGTTAAAACTAAATTTGCATCTGAATCAAATAGATCTAATTGTGGTATCCCATTAACATTAAATTCCTGAATATATTTACCCCATTTAGGATTATCTACGTTTAAAAAAACAAAATTTATATCATCACCATATTGTTGTTTAATTTCATCTATTTTTGGAGCCATTTCTTTACAAACTTCGCACCATTCGGCGTAATACTCTAAGAAAGTAGGTTTCTTGTTAGTAAAGGCAATTTCAGGATCCATACTTATATTTCCTAAATTCCTTAATATTAGGGTTGATTTAAAAAAAGTATTTTTAAAAAAAAGAATCAGTAATACAAAAGAAAAGGTTAACAAGATCAACAAAATCTTTTGTATTTGTGGAGTAAATCTTATTTGACCTTCAGGTTGCATTTTTATCTATTGTTTATTTTATTTTATATGTAAAATCAACAATTATTCTTAAAATATCTTTTGAATACTGTTAGCATAATATTAATAATTGATGATTCTTATAATAATCCCATAGTATGCAAACTATATTCGGTACTGATGGAATTAGAGGAAAATATAACAAGGAAATAACTTATTCATTGGCCTGTAAGATAGGCTTTGCCTTTGGAAAGAGTCTGAAATCAAAAGGTCCTATTTTAATTGGTAGAGATACAAGAATGAGTGGTCAGTCGTTGATGGATGGCTTAATAAAAGGAATTAATGCAGCGAATCAAGAAGCAATAGATGTTGGAATTTGCCCTACACCAGCTATTCCATGCCTTGTAAAAGAATTATGTCTTAGTGGAGGAATAATGATCTCTGCGAGTCATAATCCTCCCGAATATAACGGAATAAAATTATTTGATATGAATGGGGAAAAGATTAAAAGACAACAAGAAAATATTCTTGAAAAGAATATAAAACAAATTAATGATGAATATTTCTTAGGGAATATTTCCATACAATATGATCAAAAACTTGAATTACTTGAAATCTACGAACAAACACTGCTTAAATCAATAGGTGCTAATGATCTAAATGGATTAAAAATAGTCTTAGACACTTGTCATGGTTCTGCAACGTCTTGTGCTGAGAAAATATTTAAAAGGTTAGGAGCAAAAACTTTTGTCATAAATGATATCCCAGATGGATCAAAAATTAATGTCAATTGCGGATCCACTTTTCTAAAGCCACTGAAAAAAGCTATTGACGAATATCAAGCAGATATGGGTTTTAGTTTTGATGGTGATGCAGATAGAGTAATTGGGGTAGACTCCTTTGGAAATGTTATGGATGGAGACCACATCCTTTTTCTTTGGGGAAGAGAGTTATTAGGGGAAAATAAATTATCGAACAAGCTCTTAATATCAACTGTTATGGCTAACTTAGGATTTGAAAAAGCATGGAATAATCTTGGAGGGATTTTATTTAGGACAGAAGTAGGAGATAAATTCATTTACAAGGAGCTCTCAAGACAAAAGGCTCAACTAGGGGGAGAGCAGTCAGGTCACATATTATCAAATATCAACAACTATTCTGGTGATGGAATTTTAACCGCACTTCAAATCTCAAATTATTGCAAAATGAAGCAAATTAATCTCAATCAATGGCTTAATACCAGTTTCTCTCCTTATCCACAGAAATTAACTAATCTCCCTTTACCATTCAAAATAAAAACATTAAATTCATCATTAAAACGTTCGATTGATCTAATTATTAATCAGACATTAGATAAAACTTTAGATCATTGCAGGATTTTTGTGAGACCAAGTGGAACTGAACCCTTTTTGAGGATTCTAGTAGAAGCAGAACATGAAGACTTAGTAAAAGAATACTCGAACATAATGAAAGATGAACTAGAAGAAGTCATTAGAAATAGATTTAATTATTAAATTTTTTCCTGTAGATTTGGTTATATATAGAAAGGTTCTTAGAAATAGCATAAAGTTCTCTCTCTGTTTTTATGTTCTGTGGGTTATGTGTATTTTCAGATCCATTATTATATTTTTCAAAGATGCATGAACCTAATATTACTGAATTCATATACTCAAAAAGTTGATTTACATCACTTTTAATAAAAAGGAGAGCATCGTTTGTCATTATCTTAGAAACTCGATCAAGAAGCTCAGGCTGTAAAACCCTTCTTTTATGATGCTTCTTTTTAAACCAAGGATCTGGGAAATTAAACGAAACACTATTAACTAAACTATTTGGAAATTTATCAACACTTTCTTTGATTGCATAATCTGCATTTCCATAAAAAAAAGACAAATTCTCTAAATCAGAATACTTCAATTTTAATTGGGCGTTTAAAACTAATTTTTCTCTAATTTCAATTCCTAAATAATTCCAATTTTGATTTTGATTTGCTAGTTCAAATAACAAATTACCCGAAGCGCAACCTATATCAATATGAAGAGGAAGATGAGGATTCTTAAATAAATGGTCTAACGGAGGTATTGGCTCTAAGACTTTAAAATGATTACTAAGAGGATTTACGTGTTGTCTCATTGATTGTCAGATTTCTATGTAGTAAAAGGACAGCAACAACTTTCAAAGAAAAATTGAATTTCAATTGAAATAACCTAACATCCAATATATTAATTGTTCAAATTATACTTGTTATTAAAAGCAAAAATTAATTAATTCAGGATTCGAGAAGATGCGTTATCTAAACTTCTTGATTTTTACATTATATATATTCAAAAGTAATTTAATTTTCATAATTATAATAAACATACCTGGAGATATTTCTTAGTGAGGTTTAATATTTAAATGTATTAAAAAGAAAAAGTTTTGAATTCTGCCGATCAAATTTCAATTTGGGTTTCATTTCAATTATCAGCAATTTTCTTTGTTGGAATACCCACAACCTTATTTATTTGGGCAATTAAAAAAAGAAATAAGGCTATCAAAAAGTTATTAATAAGTTACTGGAAAATTGCTATATTGTTTTTTATAAGTCTAGTATTATTAATTGGTAAACTGAGCTTTGGATTATTAATAACTAATTTAGCAATACTTCTTATGACAATTTCTGTTTGGTTTTGGAATGATATTAATAGCGAACTAAAAGAATATAAAATTTGGCATCCACTTTCAACAGTCACAAAAATATGGCGATGGGCTCTTACCTTTACATCAATCAATTTTATTATAAGAAGTTTCAACAATCAAAACTGCTTTTTAAGTATTAATTCTGAAGATTGTTTGAATTGGCTTGAACCATCAAAAAAACTATATTCCCTTTTTAAAAATCTTTTTAACTTCCTTTTTGGTGCCAATTTCTCTGAACCAATAGCCCTATTTCTTGGATTATTTGCTTTATTAATTTATACTCTTGGATTATTACAGTGGTTCTTAATTAAATTACCGAAGAACGGAAGAAATTCCTCTTTCTCAAACGATGATGAATTTTAATTTAATTCATGATTTAGAGTTTATTAGCTTAAGGCACCCCCAAAGAATATTAAAGATTATTGGTTTCATAAAAAAGTCTCATAATAAAGAGTATCTAGAAATAATTATTTTTAAAGGATTTAGTAGCTCTACAACTCATGCGATAGAAACAGACCCAGAGAAGGATCTATTAAAAGGATCATGCTTCTTCGTTAGTTGCCAACTACTTGCAGCTCCAATTTCCAAGGAAAATAATATTATTAGGGAGGAAAAAAATATAGAACTTTTTAAAAAAGATCAGAATTGGATATGAATTTGAGAACAAATCAACTAATAACTTTCGCGCATCTTTTACAAAGCCTAGTATTTTCAGCACCATTTAAAATATCTGTCTGGTAATGCCAGCATCTATCACACTTACAACCTTTGGCCTTGAAAATTTGTATCTTGCCTAAATTACTTTCTTCTGTGTAAAGTGAATCTTCAAAAAGATTATCTACAATTTCAAATTCAGAGACAATTAGCCAATCACGAAAAATATCAACATCTTTATTGCCTTTTTGGATAAGCCATTCAAGAGAATCTCGAACTTCTTGATTTTGTGGAATAAACATGACTCCAGCCTCTAATGCAGCGCCTATCTTCTGTTGAGTTCTACATCCTTCAATTGCTTTATTAACATCAACTCTGAGCTTACGTAACATATTAATATGGGAGTCCAAATGTTGATTTTTCCAGGAATTAATAATTTGAGGCCAACCTCTAAGAAATACAGACTTTTCTTTTGTTTTATAGGGGATATTCTGCCATATGTCTTCAGCCATATGACAAAGAACAGGGGAAATAACAACAGCTAGATTTTCAACTATTAATGAAAGAACAAACTGACAGGATTTTCTTCTAAAATCGTTAGCACGACTTACATATAATCTATCTTTGGCTATGTCCAAATAAAAATTAGATAAATCAACCACGCAGAAAGTTTGTAATATTTGAAAAAACTTTGAAAACTCATAATTCTCATATGCTGATGTCACTTCCTCTAACACTTCCATCAGTCGGTGCAACATCCATTGATCAAGAAGAGGAAGAGTTTTTACATCTATATCATTTTTGCTTGGTTCATAATCATGGATATTTCCTAGTAAATACCTTGCAGTATTTCTCACCTTTCTATAAACATCAGATAGTTGCTTTAAGATATTATTCCCAATCGGAACGTCAACAGAATAATCAACAGAGCTTACCCAAAGCCTCAGAACATCGGCACCATAAGCAGGATTCAATTTTTGGTTGGATCCACCTTTTATTATTATATTTGGGTCAACTACGTTACCAATTGATTTACTCATTTTCCTACCATTTTCATCAAGAGCAAATCCATGAGTTAAGACCTTTCTATAAGGTGGTTTATTATTAACTGCAACTGAAGTTAAAAGAGAAGACTGAAACCAACCTCTATGTTGATCAGAACCCTCAAGATAAAGATCTGCCGGATATTCTAATTCTTCTCTAAGCTCGCATACAGCTGCCCAGCTAGATCCAGAGTCAAACCAAACATCCATGGTATCTAATCCCTTTTCCCATAATTCACATTCGCTATGATATTGCTTTGGTAATAAGTCTTTAACTTCCCACTTCCACCAGATATCTGCCCCATGTTCCTTGAATAAATTCTGTATGTGTTTGATAGTTTCAATATTAATTAACACTTGTTCTGAATTTTTCCTATAAAAAACAGGAATTGGAACACCCCAAGATCTTTGTCTTGAGATACACCAATCACCCCTTCCATTCACCATGGAATATATTCTCTTTTTACCAGTTTTAGGCATCCACTCAACTTTATCAATTGCATTTAAAGCTGATGACCTAAAACCCTCTACCGAAGCAAACCATTGTTTAGTCGCCCTAAATATTGTTGGTTTTTTTGTTCGCCAATCATAAGGATATCTATGATTATAACTTTCTTTAAAAATCAATAAATTATTTTCTTCCAAATAATTGATTATTTTTTCATTTGCATCTTTCAAAACATTTAATCCTTCGAAAGGCTTCGCTTCACTATTTAAAAACCCCCGTTCATCGACAACACAAGTAATTGGTAAATTATATTTTTTCCCAACATTAAAGTCATCAACACCATGCCCTGGGGCGGTATGAACCAAGCCTGTTCCTGATTCAGTGGTTATGTAGTCACCACCTAGAACAACATTACAAACTTTACTTTTTATTGGATGATAATATTGAATACCTTCTAAATCGGAACCTTTAATTTGACATAATATTTCAAAAGTCTTATCAAATTTCTTTGAAAGCAAACCTAATAATTCCTTAGCAACAATATATTGATTCTTTAAGTGATCAGAAACCAAAGAATATTCTACCTTAGGATTAACTGCTACCGCTTCATTTGCAGGCAATGTCCAAGGGGTAGTAGTCCAAATAACAATAGAAAATTCATTACCCTTTTTGAAGTTTTCTTTTAACTTTGAAGATCCTGATTCATCAATTCTTAAGACTTTTAAAGATACATATATACTTTTCGAGAAATGATCGTCAGGATATTCTAGTTCTGCTTCCGCAAGAGCCGTCCTAGAGCTGGGGCTCCAATGAACTGGCTTTAAGCCTCTATATATATACCCATTTAAAAACATCTCACCAAAGACTCCTATTTGAGCAGATTCATAATCTTTCATAAGAGTTAAATAAGGATTATCCCAGTCTCCCCAAACACCCCACCTTTTAAATCCTTCTTTCTGATTATCTATTTGTTTAAGAGCATATGACTTGGCTTTTTTTCGTAAAGAAAGCGGGTCGAGATTCTTTCTCTCTTCAGATTTTAGATTTTGTATGACTTTTAATTCTATTGGCAATCCATGGCAATCCCAGCCTGGCACATAACTAACTTTAAACCCCCTTAGTATTTTGTATTTATTAATAATGTCTTTTAGTACTTTATTTAAAGCATGTCCCATGTGCAGGGCACCGTTTGCATAAGGGGGACCATCATGCAGTGTGAAGATTTGGCCCGAATTATTAGATCCTAATTTCATATTAATTTCATTCTTGACCCAAAACTCTTGTATCTCAGGCTCCTTCAAGACTGAATTAGCTCTCATTGAGAATTCGGTTTTAAGTAAATTAAGAGTATCTTTATATGAGAATTTCTGATTCTTGTTTTTGTGATTATCTTGTTTCATATGGAGTAAAAAATTTATTATTTTTCAATTTTTTTGATTTAAGCTAAATTTTCTTCAGAATCTATTATATCTTCTTCAGTTTGATTTTTAACTTTTAATGTTAGTTTGGAATTAATTAGCGGTTGTTCAGAATCAATTGAGGTGTGATTGTTATCATTGCCTCTTACCCACTTCTTCTTCTTAGAAGATTTTTTCTGAACACTTATATCTTCATTCTTTCTGGAAAACATGCTATTCCACCAGAAATTTAAAGTATCTTTGAAGATATAGGTTATTTTTAAATATTCAGATGGGGTTTTAAATTTATTTTTTTCATTATCAGAAAGTTGATTCCACCTATTCAAAAAGATTTCAAAGACAAAAAACAAAAACAAAAAAGTCAAGACAATTAAAAAAATTAAATCTGAATGGCTAATGAAATTCCTTTCAAGTAGTATGTAAATACCTAAAAATAATCCAAGACCTCCTTTTATCAAGTCTCTAGATCTTCCTAGTTCGATAAAAAAGACAGGCACAGATAAAAAAATAATTGCTAAAGAAATATATAAAATGCCTAAGGAAATTATCAAATTCACCTTTGAAAACGTAATAAATCAATTATACAAATAATTCAACAAAAAATACTCTCAGCAAAAAATACCCTTAGATTCAGTTAATAATTTATGCGGTCGGGGAGACTTGAACTCCCACACCCGAAGATACGAGTACCTAAAACTCGCGCGTCTACCAATTCCGCCACGACCGCAATTAATAAGATTTTAATTGAGCGAAGTATATTTAAAAAAAAATATTAATACAGAGCTAAAATTTGATACATTAGGAACTTGTCCTGTTAACAATATCTTTACTACTAATAAAGATTGAAACAAGAAAATAAATATTGTTTGCCTAAAATTAATGATTCAAATGAAGCAAAAATTTTTGTTATATTAATCTTAGATTAATATTAAAAATTACTAATTCAGGCATCGTCAATAAAGAAAATAAACAAACTTCTCTTTCCAGTTTAACTTGGCAAAAGGAGCTAAAAAAATATGTTGATCCCCCAAGTTTTTGGAATCCAACATTAGGTCTGTTTTTTGGCGGATATTTTTTAGCTTTCATAAGTATTTGGCATTGGTATAAAGGGGATTGGCCACTGCCGTTATTAGTTGGTACGGCTTTCTTAGCTCTTCATATTGAAGGAACAGTAATTCATGATGCCTGTCATAAAGCAGCACACCCAGTTCCTTGGATCAATCAACTGATGGGACATGGATCTGCAATACTTTTAGGTTTTAGTTTTCCTGTCTTTACAAGGGTACATCTCCAGCATCACATACATGTTAATGACCCTAAAAATGATCCGGACCATATTGTCAGCACATTTGGCCCAATATGGTTAATTGCTCCTCGATTCTTTTATCATGAGATATTCTTCTTTCAAAGAAAACTTTGGAGAAGATACGAACTTATGCAATGGGGAATTGAAAGATCAATTTTCATAACGATTATATTGGCAGGTATTAAATTTGATTTTATGAATTTAATCTACAACTTATGGTTTGGACCAGCACTTATGGTAGGAGTAACATTAGGAATATTTTTTGACTATTTACCACATAGGCCATTTCGTTCAAGAAATAAATGGTTAAATGCCAGGGTATACCCAAGCAAGTTTATGAATATATTGATAATGGGCCAAAATTATCATCTCATTCATCATTTATGGCCTTCTATCCCATGGTTTGAATATAAAATTGCCTATGAGAAAACAAAACCTTTATTAGAAAAGAAAGGTTCCCCCCAAAGAGTAGGCATTTTCGAAACGAAAGAAGATACTTATAATTTTATTTATGATTTATTAGTAGGAGTAAGGAGCCACAAAAAATACAGAGGTAAGTTAAGAAGAATAATCAATTTATATCCAGGCAAAAAATCAAGGAAATTCTTTTTAAATTTAATAAATAAAACTTATATAGGCGGCACCAAATAAATTAATCCTTTAATATTTTGGGGACTTTAAAAAAGTTTTCCTCTCTTGATGGAGCTAAATCAAGAATTTCGTCTTTATTTTCGCAATCTTTTTTTATATCATCTCTCGTCACATTGATTACTTCAATTGCTCTGGTTGTACATGGAATTTCATCAGTGTTTATTTTGTCTAGTTGATTGATATAGTCTAAAATTTTTTCTAATTGAACAGCATGATATTCAGTTTCTTCTTCGTTAAGATCAATTCTCGCTAAATCCGCCACTTTTTTTACTTGTTCTTTAGAAATTCTAATCATACGTATATTTAAAAGATTAATTAATTAAATTATAGTGAATGAATTACGTTTAATACTATAAAGCGGTGATTTAATTTTTTTAAGTAAATTTAATAGTTCTTCTTTTTTATTTTTTTATTTAATAAAAACTAGACTTAAGTCTCATTAGCGTTAAAAATAAAGTTAGCTAATTTATTAAAATAACTAAGAAAATTCTTGAAAAAAAGTTTTTTAATCGTCACTCAAATCTTGTTGCACCTGATTTAATAGGCTGCCAATTAATAAGATTTTTTGACGATAAAGTTGCTGTCAAAGGTATTATCGTTGAAACAGAGGCCTATTCTCAAGAAGAGGCTTCTTGTCATGGGCATAATAGAAAGACACAAAGCAATAGTCCTATTTTTGGCGAACCTGGTACTATATATATTTACAAGTCATATGGTTTACATTATTGCTTAAATCTTGTCACAGACAATATTGGTTTTGCTAGTGGAGTTTTAATAAGATCAGTTGAGATGGAATATCAAGATGAAAGATCCGCTTCAGGGCCTGGGCTTGTAGCTAGAAGTTTGCAATTAGATTTAAAATTTAATTCCCTTAGAATTTACTCTAATAAATACTTAAAAATATATGATTGCGGAATTAAATTCAATGATAAAGAGATAGTAAATACCAGAAGGATTGGAATCACAAAAGCCTCGGACTTAAAGTGGAGATGGTACCTAAAAAGAAGCAGATCCATTAGTAAAAGACAAAAGGGGGACAAAAAACCTCGTAAAGAAATTTCTTCTAAACACAATTAAAAAGAAATCAATGAAGATTTGGCCTCATAAACATATCCTAACTCTCTCAGATTTTTCACAGGATGATTATCTAAGAGTAATAAATTTGGCTAACAGATTTAGTTTACTTATTAACACTGGAGAAAAAAAAGCCGATTTGCTTAAAGGATCTTTAGTAACCTCAATTTTCTTCGAGGCTAGCACTAGAACAAGAAATAGTTTTGAGCTAGCAGCCAAAAGACTATCTGCAGAGGTCCTAAGTTTCTCCCCCTCATCAAGTTCCCTTACAAAGGGAGAAACTTTTCTAGATACTGCTTTAACTTATTCTGCGATAGGATCAGATATTCTAGTTGTAAGACATTCATCAAGTGATGTTCCTTTTGAAATTTCAAAAAGATTAGATTTAAAAAATGCCAAAACTTCAGTATTAAATGCTGGAGATGGACTTCATAGTCATCCAAGTCAAGGTCTCCTTGACTTATATACTCTGACTAAGTTTTTTTCAGAGGTAAATACAGATCCAAATATTTTAAAGGGAAAAGAAATTCTTATTCTTGGAGATGTAATTCATTCAAGAGTAGCTAGATCGGACATGTGGGCTTTAACTGCTTTTGGTGCAAATATCATTTTATGTGGCCCTGAGGAATTAGTCACAAATGAACTTGAGAATTTTGTAAAAAAAACCAACTCTGCACAAAAAAAAGATCCAATACAAAATCGTGGTTCCATAAGTATCTCAAGATCCTTAGAGGATTCTATAAAAAATGCTGATGGAATAATCGTATTGAGGTTACAAAAAGAAAGAATGGCACAGAATCTTCTTAACTGTATTAAATCATATAGTAATCAGTTTTGTTTAACCCCAGAAAAATTAAATCTAAATCAAAAAAATATTCCAATACTACACCCAGGACCAATCAACAGAGGGGTTGAAATTAGTAGTTTGGTAGTTGATTCTTATCAAAACTGTCTTATAGAAAGTCAGGTATCTAATGGAGTCCCTATTAGAATGGCACTTCTATACCTTTTAAGTGAATATCAAGGAAATCTTAAAGCAATTTAATCGCTTCTGTAAAAAAGCCATAATATAGTCCATATCTTAAAAAATCAGTAAATAGTACAAATATCCTCTTTGTTTTATCAAGTATAATTAGCCTTCTAAAATTAATTAAAATCTCAATGAAAAATAATGATATCAATGCTGCGACAGGATCCATCAATGCCAAAACATCGCTTATTAATCCTACTGAACTTCCAAAGAAATTCCCTAATAAGAATAGAATTAAGGCCAAAGAATATTTGCGCCATGGGTTAATAGCCCATTTATTTAAGCTATCAAAATTGTCAATGACCTTAATTTGAAAGTTAGTTTTTTGCGGCTTAATAACCATTAATTTATTTTTAACCTAATTCAGTATTTGTTTTTATCTTAGTATTACCCTCTAACAACTCCAATAGGGCCTCCATTTGTGCAAGAACTCCTCTTAACTCTCCGGGTTCAGGAAAAAATCCATCTTCATTTATTCCTTGATGCATTTCTCTTAATTCTTGTCTTAAATAACGCAGATGACTTACAACCTGCTCCCTTTTTGTTTGAGACATTTTTTTTCATTAATTAGATATATATTAAATAAATTATTATTAATAACATTTTTTTTAATAATTTTTGAATATTTTTATTTTTCACTCTAAAGACTTCAATAAAGTAAAATTGCAATTATCTAAATTATTATTACTTTATGACCAAAGATGGAAGACATGAATAACATTCCTCAAATAAAGATAAGTGAAAAATTAGTGAGCTCATTTAATGAGGACATGACTTCCAAGCTTGCACAAAGGCTGGAGGAAGATAATTACCCTTCACCATTTGATGCACTAAAAGATTGGCATTTATTAAGAGCACTTGCAATTAACAGGCCCGAATTAACTAGTGAATATATTCACCTTTTAGATCAGGAACAATTTGATGAAGATTAATAATACAAAAAAAATAAAACTATTATTACTTGTTAGCGGAAGTATAGCCTCAGTCAGAATACCTTTGCTAATAAGTCAGTTAATTAAAGAGAATTATGAGGTTAAATGTGTCTTAACACAAAATGCCCAGCGATTAATTCAACCACTTTCAATCTCTATTTTATCCAGGAACAATTGCTATCTTGAAGAAGACCAATGGCTTCAAAATCAAAGTAGTCCCTTACATATAAACTTGTCTAATTGGGCAGATATAATAATTATGGCCCCTTTAACTGCAACAACATTATCTAAGTGGGTTTGTGGGAATGCCGAGGGTCTTATTCCAAGTATTTTAATAGCGAATAATAAGCCGGTTATTGTTGCCCCTGCTATGAATGTGACTATGTGGAAGAATGACTTTGTGCAGAAAAATTATAAAATTTTAAGAAATTTAGAGAATGTCCTTGTCATAAATCCCACTGAAGGAATTTTGGCTTGTGACCAATTTGGAATTGGAAAATTACCTTCAAATGACTTAATAATTTTAGCTTTAAAATTTGTTATTTCACAAAACGGTAATTTCCACTTAAATGATCTAGCGAACAAAACTTTTCTAGTCACTGGAGGAGCAACCATTGAAGATATAGATCCGGCTAGAAAGATTACTAATAAAAGTTCAGGAATGATGAGTCTACTTTTAGCTCAAGTCGCAAATTTCCGGGGAGCAAAAGTAAAATACATTCATGGAAATTTAGAGTTAAATGATAACCTTCTAGATGGTATGGATTCACAAAAGATCAATACTGGAAATGAACTTAATGAATTAATAAAAAAAGAAGTAGCTAAATATGATTATTTTCTTATGAATGCAGCAGTAACGGATATAAGATTCAAGCAATCAATTCCATCGAAAATCCCAAAAAATAATCTTCATAAACATTTTTCCAATCATATGGAACTTGTCCCTGATATTCTAAGTGAAATAAATAAAATAAAAAAAAGTAATCAGGTTTTTATTGGCTTTTGTGCCTATACAGGAAATCTGAAAGATTTAAGATTGATTATTCAAGATAAATTTAATATAAAAGGATGTGACTTTATTTTTGCTAACCCAATTGATATAGAAGGTCAAGGATTTGGTCTATATTCTGAAAATGAAGGATGGCTTTTTTCCAATACTGGGACTGAGAAACATTTAGAAAAGACTTTAAAGATAAATTTAGCCAATGAATTAATCAATCAAATTATTTCATTTGATAAATAAACCGAAATTTTAACATTTGTATTTTTTTGTAATTTTAATTACGAAAAACACTGGGATAGCTTATTTTTAGCGTAATATAAATCAAGTTTTTAACACAACTAAAAGCTACGGGTTGTTTCGAGGCTAAAAATGACCAACAATTATGCTTCTTACCAATGTAATATCCGTACTGAAACATTAAAGGTAATTTTTACCAGCAGACTCAGAACTTTACTGAAATTTTAATTATGAGAATTCGTTCTTTTTTGGCCATTATCATCACATTTTGTATAACATTTGCCATTGTGCCATGGAAAACATATGCTTTTTCCGAAAGAGGCAATGCTCAATTTACAGATGTAGTTAATACGGGTAAAGCTAATGATTGTCCCTCATTAGATTCTTCACTTACAGGTGCAATTTCACTAGGAAATGGTGATTCTTTAAAAGGAATATGCATGCATCCAACCGAAGTTTATGTAAAAGTTCCAGGAACTAAGCGTCAAAAAGCAGAATTTGTGGCATCAAAAATTATTAGTCCTAGAAACAATACAACAGTTACAGAAGTATATGGAGATGTTAACTCTGGGACATTCGTTGAGAAAGGGGGTATAGATTTTCAACTTATTACCGTTCTAACTCCAGGTGGATTAGAAGTACCATTTGCTTTTTCAGCAAAAGATCTAACTGCTGATTTACCCTCGTCAATCGAAACTGGTACAGAAATAAGTGGCTCAACCTTTACCCCAAATTACAGGACTGGAGATTTTCTTGATCCTAAAGCAAGAGCAGCATTTACTGGAGTTGATTATGCTCAAGGTCTAGTTGCTTTAGGAGGAGATGATGAAGAGTTGTCTAGAGAAAATATCAAACAAGATGTTAATGGAGCTGGTGTAATTAAACTATCCATCACAAATGTTGATAGTGATACTGACGAGTTTGCAGGAACATTCGAAGCAATTCAGCCATCTGATACAGATATGGGCTCCAAAGATCCATTAGATGTAAAAATAGTTGGTGAATTGTACGGAAGAAAAGCTTAAATCTACAAATTTTTAAAAAGAGGGATAAAAACCCTCTTTTTTATTAAATAAAATAATTCAAGAGAACTAATGACTATAAAAGATAAATTTCTGCGGGACAACAATGGGCACATTCAACCATATGGTGGACAACTTAAGAATCTTCAGGTTAAAGAAGAATCTCATAAGGAATCACTAATAAAGCTGGCATCACATGAACATAAATGTAGCGAGAGGAATGCATGTGATATAGAACTTCTAATAGTTGGTGCTTTTTCACCTTTAGAAGGTTTTATGAATGAAAAAGACTATTATTCAGTAATAAAAAACCATAGAGATATAAGAGGATTATTGTTTGGATTACCAATAGTATTAGATACAGATAACGAAGAAATACAAATAGGTGATAAAGTTCTCCTTAATTATAAGGATCAGAAACTAGCCTTACTTGATGTTCAGTCTAAATGGGAGCCAGATAAATCTGCCGAGGGAAAACTCTGCTACGGAACTAATTCATTAGATCATCCAGCAGTAAAAATGATATTCCATGAAAGAGGTAGATTCTATTTGGGAGGAAAACTGTATGGATTTGAGTTGCCAGAAAGAGAATTTCCATGTCAAACTCCAGCCCAGGTAAGAAAATCTTTACCATCAAATTGTGATGTTGTAGCATTTCAATGTAGAAATCCTATTCACAGGGCCCACTATGAATTATTTACTAATGCTTTAAAATCTAAAAACGTATCTGAAAACTCAGTTGTATTAGTTCACCCAACATGTGGACCAACTCAGCTTGATGACATTCCTGGAAAGATACGTTACTTGACATACAAAAGGCTTTCAGAAGAGCTGACTAATAAAAAGATTAGATGGGCCTTCTTGCCCTACTCAATGCATATGGCCGGACCCAGAGAAGCATTACAGCATATGATTATTAGAAGGAATTATGGTTGCACTCACTTCATAATTGGAAGAGATATGGCTGGTTGCAAATCATCATCTACTGGTGAGGACTTTTATGGACCTTATGATGCACAAAATTTCGCTGAGAAATGCACTAGTGAATTAGGTATGCAGATAGTACCATCTAAAAACCTGGTTTTCACTAAAGAGAAAGGCTATATAACTGCAGAAGAGGCAAATGAAAACGAATATCAAATAATGAAATTAAGTGGTACTGAATTCAGAAGAAAACTAAGAAATGGAGAACCAATTCCAGAATGGTTCGCATTTAAAAGTGTAGTGGATGTACTAAGAGAGTCTTAATATTGAATTATTCTTATTAATATATAATTATTAAAAAAAATTTTTTATTGTGAACAAACGCTGGAGAAACGTCGGACTTTATGTTCTTGCAGTTATTACTGTAATCTTCATAGCTACCTCATTATTTGATAAACCCAATAATGAAAGTGCTACCAAAACTTTAAGATATAGTGACTTTATTGAAGCTGTACAAGACAGAGAAGTTAGCCGTGTTTTAATATCACCAGATAATGGTACTGCTCAAGTCGTTGAGAATGATGGCAGTCGATCAATAGTTAATCTCCCGCCTGATAAAGATTTAATCAATATATTAAATGAGAATGATGTTGATATTGCAGTTCAGCCTACAAGGATTTCTAATCCATGGCAGCAGGCTATTAGTAGCTTGATATTTCCTTTTATATTAATTGGAGGCTTATTTTTCTTGTTCAGAAGAGCTCAAAGTGGCTCTGGCGGTGGCGGTAATCCAGCAATGAACTTTGGTAAAAGCAAAGCAAGACTTCAGATGGAACCATCTACTAATGTTACATTCACTGATGTTGCAGGTGTTGAAGGTGCCAAATTAGAATTAACTGAAGTAGTTGATTTCCTTAAGAGTCCTGACAGATTTACAGCAGTTGGAGCCAAAATACCCAAAGGAGTTCTCTTAGTTGGACCTCCTGGAACTGGCAAAACTCTTTTAGCAAAAGCTGTAGCAGGCGAAGCCGGAGTACCCTTCTTCTCAATTTCTGGCTCTGAGTTTGTTGAAATGTTTGTAGGAGTGGGTGCAAGCAGAGTTAGAGATCTTTTTGAACAAGCTAAAAAAAATGCTCCTTGTATTGTTTTTATTGACGAAATAGATGCTGTTGGACGTCAAAGAGGTGCAGGTTTAGGAGGAGGTAATGATGAAAGGGAGCAAACTCTAAATCAACTTCTGACTGAAATGGACGGATTTGAAGGCAATTCAGGAATAATTATTGTTGCGGCGACTAACAGACCCGATGTATTAGATTCCGCTCTAATGAGGCCAGGCAGATTTGATAGGCAAGTTACAGTTGACAGGCCAGATTATGCAGGCAGATTACAAATCTTAAATGTTCATGCAAAGGGTAAAACACTCTCAAAGGATGTTGATCTGGATAAAGTCGCAAGAAGAACTCCAGGTTTTACTGGAGCAGATCTTGCTAATTTGTTAAATGAAGCTGCAATATTAGCCGCCAGAAGAGAATTAGATAAAGTGAGTAATGATGAAGTTGGAGACGCTATAGAGAGGGTTATGGCTGGTCCTGAAAAGAAAGACAGAGTAATGAGCGAAAAGAGGAAAGAATTAGTCGCTTATCATGAAGCGGGACATGCATTAGTTGGCGCCCTTATGCCAGATTATGATCCAGTAGCAAAAGTTTCCATTATTCCCAGAGGTCAAGCTGGTGGACTAACCTTTTTTACTCCTAGCGAAGAGAGAATGGAATCTGGTCTATATTCAAGATCCTATTTACAAAATCAAATGGCCGTTGCATTAGGAGGTAGAGTTGCTGAAGAAATAGTTTATGGTGAAGAGGAGGTTACAACTGGAGCTTCTAATGATCTGCAGCAAGTCGCTAATGTTGCTAGACAAATGATTACTAAATTTGGAATGAGTGACAAAATAGGGCCCGTTGCTCTTGGTCGTTCTCAAGGGGGGATGTTTCTTGGAAGAGATATCGCATCAGAAAGAGACTTCTCTGAAGATACAGCTGCAACTATTGATTCGGAAGTATCAGATTTAATTGATTCTGCTTATAAAAGAGCAACAAAAGTATTGACTGAAAACAGAAAAGTATTAGATACAATGGCCCAAATGCTAATTGAAAGAGAGACTATAGATTCTGAAGACATACAGGATTTAATTAATAGCTCAGAGGTAAAAGTTGCAAATTATATCTAGATTTGATAACCCTTTTTTAGAAAAAATTAATAATTTCAAGCAATCCTTAGCCAGGCAACCAATAATCTTGTTAGTAAGACCAAGTGAGAATGTATATTTAGAAGAAAATAGTAGAAAAAAATTCGAAGAAGAAATTAAAGAAATAACTAGTAAAGGTTTATTAAACCTTGAAATACCATGGGAAAGCAGGGAAAGTTGGTTAGATCTAATGACAGGTTTGAAATCTAAATTTCCACATATAAATTTAGGCTCTGCTTCAGTAAAAAATAAAAAATCAATTGATGATTCAAAAAAGGTTGGATTGAATTTTTCTATGATGAAATTCTGGCAAAAAGATCTTTTTATATATTCAAAGAAAAACGAATATTTACTAATCCCAGGTCTAAACCAACTTAATCAAATTGAAGAAGCTTATTCATATAACTGCAGGATAATAAAAATATATCCTGTTAACAGTAAGGATAATTCGCTAAACACTAGTGATTTTAAAAATATTTCCTTTATTGCTGCAGGAGGTATATGCATTTCTGATCTAAATAAATTTATAAAGCTAGATTATCAAGGGATAGTGATAGGTAAGAGAGGTTACGATGGACAAATATTTGATGAAAAAATAACTAAATGGTTAAAATGTAACGCCAGCAATGAAAAAAATTAATTAATAATTTTACATTGTGCATAATTGCGCAGAACATGATCAGCAAGAACCAAAGCTGCCATAGCATCAACCATAGGAACTGCCCTTGGCAATACACATGGATCATGTCTACCTTTAGCTTGCATATAGACTTCTTGCCCATCAGATCTAACTGTTTTTTGCTCTTTTCTGATAGTTGCTGTGGGCTTAAAAGCAATTCTCATTCTAATTGTCTCACCGTTACTTATGCCTCCTTGGATTCCTCCAGAATTATTAGATGAGGTTTTTAATTTACTTGGATCCTTAGATTTAATAAATGGATCATTATGCTCACTACCCGTTAAATAAGTTCCAGCGAATCCCGAGCCAATTTCAAAACCTTTAGTTGCAGGAAGAGACATCATAGCTTTGGCTAAATCAGCTTCAAGCTTGTCAAACACGGGCATCCCTAATCCAGCAGGAACATTTCTAACCATGCATTCAATGACTCCCCCACAAGAATCGCCATCTTGTTGCAGTTCCTTTATTCTGTCAACCATTTTCTGAGCTATTCTTTCATCAGGGCATCGAACTATATTTGAATCGATTTTCTGTAAGGTAATTTCAGAAGAATTTATACTTGCATCTATGTTATGTATCCTTTGAACCCAAGATAAAATTTCAATATTATGCAACTTTCTTAATAACTGTTTTGCAACTGAGCCTGCAGCTACCCTACCAATAGTTTCTCTTGCTGAGGCTCTTCCACCACCAGAATCAGCTTGAATTCCATACTTTAAATGATATGTTCCATCTGCATGTGATGGTCTAAATACTTTTTCCAAATTATTATAGTCAGCAGGTACTTGGTCTTTATTCCTTACAATCATTGCTATGGGAGTACCAAGCGTCATATCTCCTTTTAAACCACTTAATATTTCTATCCTGTCTGCTTCGTTTCTTGGAGTAGTTATATTACTTTGACCAGGTCTTCTTCTATTTAACTCTTTCTGAATTAAATCAACATCTATTTTTAATTTTGGCGGGCATCCATCTAAAATTACTCCGACTGCCCCACCATGAGATTCTCCAAATGTACTAACTCTAAAGATCTTACCAAAGGTGCTAGTCATAAAATATCAACAGGTATTAAGTTTATTATATGAAATCCAAGGTAATAAAACACAAAAAAAAGACCCCCCGAAGGAGATCTTTTTATTTAATAAAACTTACGTTTAACCAATAGCAGGTGCTGTTAGAGCTACAGATGTAGACTCAGCAGCTGCAAGGTCAAGTGGGAAGTTGTGAGCATTACGCTCGTGCATTACTTCCATACCTAAGTTAGCTCTGTTAAGAACGTCACCCCATGTAGGAACAATCTTACCGTTTGCATCAACAACTGATTGGTTGAAGTTGAAACCGTTAAGGTTGAATGCCATTGTGCAAATACCCATTGAAGTTAACCATACGCAAACAACTGGGAATACAGCTAGGAAGAAGTGAAGACTTCTGCTGTTGTTGAAACTTGCATATTGGAAGATCAAACGACCGAAGTAGCCATGAGCTGCAACGATGTTGTATGTCTCTTCTTCTTGTCCAAACTTATAACCATAGTTCTGAGATTCTGTCTCAGTTGTTTCTCTAATTAGAGATGAAGTTACAAGTGAACCATGCATAGCTGAGAATAATGATCCTCCAAACATTCCAGCAACACCAGCCATATGGAATGGGTGCATAAGAATATTGTGCTCTGCCTGGAAAACAAACATGAAGTTAAATGTTCCGGAAATTCCTAAAGGCATTCCGTCAGAGAATGAACCTTGACCGAATGGGTATACAAGGAAAACTGCGAAAGCTGCAGATACTGGTGCAGAGTATGCAACACAGATCCAAGGACGCATACCTAAACGGTATGAAAGCTCCCACTGACGTCCCATGTATGCTGAGATACCGATTAGGAAGTGGAAAATTACAAGTTGGTAAGGGCCACCATTGTATAGCCACTCATCTACAGTCGCTGCTTCCCAAATTGGGTAGAAGTGAAGACCAATAGCATTTGAAGAAGGAACAACTGCACCTGAGATGATGTTGTTTCCGTATAGGAATGAACCAGCAACTGGCTCTCTGATTCCGTCAATGTCTACTGGTGGTGCTGCGATAAATGCAACAATGAAGCAAGCCGCTGCTGTAAGTAAGCATGGAATCATTAATACTCCAAACCAACCAACATAAATTCTGTTGTTAGTTGATGTTACCCACTCACAGAACTGTGGCCAACCCTTTAACAGCGATGAACGCTGCTGCTGAATAGTTGTCATGAGTTCGTAAGGTATGCCTAAAAATAGGCGTGTAAAAAAAGCAGGAAAATACCCGCTCATATGACTTTAGTCCAAAATGTTCAAAAATGTGTAAAAAAATTACTAAATTAGTTTAAATTTACGAATTTTTTTAAACAAAGATATGCGATGATTTAACATTTCCTTAATGATTGAGGTTATTCAGTGGTTTTACTGGAATGGTTACTGAACGGTGAGAGGTCAAAAGAAATAGTTCCATTAGACTCAGCAAAGAGTAGGAGACTGGAATTAGAAGCTATTGGTGCAGTAATTTATTGGAGTGAAAGAATTAAATTTTAAAACCTAATTACTATTCATTCATAATAAATTTGGAAAAGAAAGCATAACCCTTGCTTATATAAAACATTAATTCTTCAAATATAAGTTTTACCTGAAACTGAAGATATTTAAGTGAATTAAGAAAATTGTTATATTTGATTTTCTTACAAAAGAAAAGAATTGAACCAACTTTTAGGGATATTCATTGTTTCCTTTTTTGTAAAACTCATAGCAATATTCTTTTCTTGATAGGCAGCCTCTCCAATGAAAACAGGATATACCTTGTGAGATTCATTATATGTAATAGTTTTACCTTCAATGTCTAGAAAAAGTGGATCTCCCTTTTGAATGATCTTCCAATCCATATTTACCCTCATCGGATGAATAATGGCATTTATTTTCTTATCTTCATCTCTTGGATAGTCAATACTCTTTTGATGAACAAAAAATGTAATTTCTGATGATGAATTAAATCTAATATTTTCAGCATTAAATTCAGTGTTTTGAAGAAATTCCAAAATAATCAAGAAATTTTCTACTATTTTAGGATCATAATAATTCTGAGCTACTGGTCCTATCTCGATGACAAGGCCACATGGCCAAGCCTCTACTAAAAAACCAGTTTGATTAATATCCTTTTCATGTAGATATATTGGTAAGCCAAACTTATTTTGTAAAATTGATGCCAAGCAAAAATCAGCTTCCCTCCTTCCATACATAACGATACTTGTTCCCATAGATGATGTAGTTGTATGCAAATCTATGGCGATATTGCATGGCATTAATCCATTAATCCCATATTTTTCAACTAAAAATTTAGCCCTTTTAAATTCATATAGATTTTCATTGGGATCTTTAACCTTTTTACTAAAAGATCTATTTAAATCAATATCTACATATCTAAGGCCTTTACTAATTGCAGATGGATTACCTTTAACAAAACTGAGATTATTAACTTCCAAATTGGAATTGTTAGACTTTGTAAATTTATCAACTGCCCAAATAGGATTTATTTCATTTCCATGTGTTCCTGATACTATTAATATTTTCTTAGAAGACATTTTTAAAAGTTTCTCCACAAGATTTATGAAACCTAATAAATACAGTATCTTCTTTGCCAGAACATTCTGGTTATGGATCTGGACAAAGTTGATGGATGGGTTCGCGCCATCTGACATAAATGGAAACTACAAAAGGCCAAATGGTTTAGTTTTAGATGAAACATTTCATTATGATTCTAACTCAGAATCAAATCTATTCCTTTTAGTTGGAGAAGCTTGTCCATGGTGTCATAGAACATTACTTTTGCATAAAATAAATAATTTATCTGATAAGGTAAAAATTATTTTCCTGAAACCTGATATTGATCGGGGAAGATGGGTATTTCAAGAAAAGTTTTATAATAAAGGATCCTTAGAAGAAATATATAGAAATTCGACAAATAATATGACTTTAGGCTTAAGAGAAACACTTCCAATTCTAATAAGTTCTCAAAAAGACAGCTTTAGGATCTTATCTAATGAGAGTTCTGGGATTCTGGCCTTTTTCAGTAAAATAAGTAATGAAAGGGAATCAAAAGAACTTTCAGTTAATAAATCTAATGAATCTATTATAAATATGATTGATAAAAAGATTAATAACGGAGTTTATAAATGCGGATTTGCCAGAAGCCAAAAAGCTTATCAAATAGCAAGCAAAGATTTATTTGATGCACTTATTTATATTGAAAATAAACTAGAAATAAGCAAAGGGCCATGGCTATCTGGGAATCAAATATCTATCTTAGATATTTATTTATTCCCCACTTTAATTCGATGGGAATTAATTTATAGCAAACTTTTCAAATGTACGGAGAAGGAAATTTCAGAATTTAAAAACATACTGAAATGGAGATTAAATTTCTTTAATTTAAAAGGAGTAGATGAAACTTGCTTTGAAAAAACATGGTCTGAAGATTACTTCAAAGCACTTTTTCCTCTAAATCCCAATCAAATAGTGCCTATTCAAGATTCATTAAAAAATATCCTAAGAAAAAATAAGACGTTAATAGAATAAAAATATTTAAAATTATCTTAAATAAATTAGTAAATAAAATTAATTCAGCTCATAAAGGATGCAAATTACTCACAAATTAAGTATGGTGATAATGTCTACTAATTCAGTAAGAAGCAAATGAAATCCATTGATGAACACATCAAAAAAGATCAATCGGAAATCGAATCTGCTAAAGCAGAGGGAAATCTTCCAAAGGTCAGACATCTCACAGAAGAATTAAAAGAACTTGAAGAATACAAAGATCATCACCCAGAGGACAAGCATGATCCAAATGCACTTGAATTGTTTTGTGATGCCAATCCTGATGAACCAGAATGCCTAGTATATGACGATTAGATTTCTAAGTTATATTTAATTTATAAAAATGGGCTTTGAGCCCATTTTTTTTTCTAATAATCCATATTGAAGTCAGATGGACTCCCTGTTAAAGAGCATACTACTGATTCTTCATTCTTCATCTCTTTAACTTCTACTATTGGCCTACCCATCTTTTTTAAAACCTCAATATCTTGGATAGTTTGACATCGAGCAATAATTTTTCCGTTTTCATCAAAACAACTGTAAAAATTCATGATTTTAAAAGGCATTATTTTATTTATGACTAAATTCTATTTGTAAAGCAAGTAAATGTATCCAAGAGAATTTTTTTATTGCTATTTAGAGTACCTTCCAAACCTCAGACAGAAGATGAGAGAGTCCTTTTCGCAAAGATGAAGAAATAACTAAAACTTTGTTTCCGGATATCTTTCTTAACTTTACTGTAATTTTTTTTAGAAAAGTTTCATCTACGAGTTCCATTTTAGTTAACACAATAATCCTATGTTTATCGATTAATCCATTTCCGTATTTATTTAATTCATCCACAATAGTCAAATAATCACTGATGGGGTCTTCAGCTATTGCTTCAATTAAATGGACTAAAATCCTTGTCCTTTCTATATGTCTTAAAAACTCATGTCCTAAACCAACGCCTTCAGCTGCTCCTGAAATCAAACCAGGTATATCAGCAAATAAGCAGCCATTCCCATCCGATCTTTTAACCACTCCAAGATTAGGAATTAGAGTAGTAAATGGATAATTTGCAATCTTTGGGCGTGCAGAGGATAAAACTGAAATTAATGTACTTTTGCCAGCATTTGGTAATCCAATGATTCCTACTTCTGCTATTAATTTAAGTTCAAGCTTTATTTCCCAAACTTCGCCTTCTTTACCATCTGTAGAAAATTCTGGTGCTCTATTCTGATTGCTCAGAAAATGTGAATTACCAAGTCCGCCTCTACCACCATTTGCAATAACAACAGTTTGTTTGTCGTTTATTAGATCTCCTAAAATAATTCCCGTTTTCAAATCACTAATTTCTGTCCCACAAGGCACTTTCACTATTCTGTCTTCTCCATAAGCTCCATTTCTTTTATTAGGCCCACCTTTAGTACCATCCTTTGCGAATATTTCTCTATTAAATTTAAAATCTAAAAGAGTCTGCAAATTGTTATCAGCTTGAAAAATTATTGAACCTCCTCTTCCTCCATTTCCTCCTGATGGGCCACCTGCTGGAACAAATTTCTCCCTTCTAAAAGCGACTATTCCATCTCCTCCTCTTCCTCCTCTTACAATTACTTGAGCTTGGTCGATAAAATGCACTTTAGGATATTAAATTAATAGGAAAATAATATTGTAATTTCATTATTATTTAATCCATACAATACTGCAACCAGGACCTCCCTCAGAAGAAGAGGCATCTTCTATATTTTGAACATAATCTAATTGAGACAACCATAATTTTAGGCCCTTTTTCAGTTTACCTGTTCCAATACCATGAATAATCCATAGAGGGCCATGAAACTTTCTAATTTTTTCCGCAATAATAATTTCTGCTTCATGAACCCTTAAACCTCTCACATCAATAGTATTCTTAGATGTTCTTATTTTTGAATAAGAATAATCTTCTTTAATAGAATTAATTTGAACTCGAGATTTGCCTGAGATAGGCTTTTCACCATTAATTCCCTCAATTTCAGATACATTAAGAATGCTTGTAAAATTTCCGCATTTAACTTTAAAAGACAATCCTTTTTCATAACAATCTATTATTTTTCCATTGCTGTTAAGACTTTTTATTTTTACAAAATCACCTATTTGAGGACACCATGAACTAATTTCCTGAACTTCACCATTCTGATTAAAATCTTTTTCAATCTGTTTCAATCTCATCCCTATTCTTCTAGCATCTTCACCTTTAGCATTCTTATCTCTTAATTTTTTAATTAAATCAACCACTTCTAATTTCGCCTGATTAATAGTTCTTGTTAATTTTTCTCTTTCCTTTGCCTGATACTTTTTCGCATTCAATTTCTGATATTCATAATTCTTTTTCAAATCCTCGTAAAGAATCTCTGTCCTTGCAATAAGCTCAGCGGCTTTTTCCGCAGAGTCTTGTTGTTTAATTTTCTGTTTTTCTAGACCTTTAATAATTAAATTAATATTCTCAATTTCTTTAGGCTGCAAATATTTTTGAGCTTCATTTAAAATCTTTTCACTAATTCCAATTCTTTTTGAGATGGATAGCGCATTGCTTCTTCCTGGTATACCCCAATTAAGTGTATATTTTGGTTGAAGAGTTTGTTCATCAAAATTGACAGAGACATTTTCAAAACGTTTATCTTTATATTTTTGGACTTTTATCTCTCCATAGTGAGTGGTAGCAATAGTTAAATCTGACTTATCAGCAAACTCATTTAAAAAGGCAATTGCCAATGCTGTCCCCTCAACAGGATCAGTACCAGAACCTATTTCATCTAAAAGTACTAGTGATAAGCCTTTTTTAGAATCCAATGCCTGTAGTATATTTTTTATTCTATAAATATGGCCACTGAAAGTTGATAATTCACCTTCCAATGACTGTTCATCTCCAATATCAACAAAAATATTCGGGAAAAAAGATATTTTAGGAGTTGAGGAAGATGGGACATATAATCCTGATCTTGACATTAATGTTGCAATACCCAATCCTTTCAAGGCAGCTGTTTTCCCCCCAGTATTAGGTCCTGTGATTGCTATCACTTTAGTATCTCTGTTGATATAAAAATCAATCGGAATAGGTTCTTTGCCACCCTTATGCTTGCTCTCCCATATCAGAAATGGATGTACAAAACCCTCAATGTTGATATTGATATGTCTTTCTAATTGAGGAGGATGACCCTGAATAAAATTTGAATACCTTGAACGAGTTACAGCATTTTCTAATCTTAAAAGAACATCAAATTTAGTCATTAGGCTTTCTCTATTATCTGCAACATCTTTAGACAATTTCTTTAGCAATCTAAATTCCTCTTTTAATATTTTTGCTTTTAAAGAAGCAATCTTATTTCCTTTTGCTACTACGGTATCAGGTTCAAAAAAAACAGTATTACCTGAAGATGAGGAATCATGTATTATTCCTTTAAATTTATCAATATAATTAATTTTTATCGCCAAGACAGGTCTACCAAATCTGTCTCCAATTATTGAATCCTGAATATAATTTGCGTTAGTTTGGATAAATTTATCTAGAATTAATTTCCTTTGATTTCTCAGTAGATTTAATTGGCCCCTAAGTTCAGATAGCTTTTCGCTGGCTTTGTCTGATACTTTTCCATTTGATTCAATACAATTATTCAAAAGTTTTTCTAGATTTTTGTGATCTACAAGCCTTTCCAAAAGTAATGAAAGATTTGGTCTCAATTCCCTGTTGAATATAATTTTCTTCAATAAACGAGAACAAGATAATGTCTGTGAAATCTCTAAGAGATCATTGGAGTTTATTACTCCACCTTTAAAGCAAACATCAATTTTATCTTTAATATCATGAAAACCATTAAAGCTGATTTGTATGTTCGCCTGAAACTCTAGATTATAAATCTCAATAGTTTCTCTTAATAATTCTAAGGATTCATCAATAGTTTGAGGCACCTCAAAATCAGTTATTGATTTTCTCCCTATAGAAGTAGAAGAGAATGTTGAGATTTGTTCTTTCAATACATGCCATTCTAATAATTCTAAGGATTCTGCCCGTAATAATTTGAATAGAGCATTATTATCAATTTTATCAACCTCTAACATATATCAAATAATTCAAACATTTGATTGGATACCTCCTTTAGGCATATAAAGCATTTCAAGCCAATTTCCTTCTGTATCCATCATATAAAACGAGGCAGTTCCATCTCGATGTTCATGAATAGGGCCGACATTTATGCCTGAATCTTTTAAATCGTTATAGATATCTTGAACATCTTTCTTATCATCAAAATGAAATGCGAAATGAGGTCCTGCAGCTTTATACTTTGGCCCAAGCAATGCTAAACCATCTTTACATGGACTCGTTTCAAAATAGCACCAATCTTCGGCATCCCATATCAACTTCATACCTAAGGACCTATAAAACGCTTTCGCCCTCTCTAAGTCTTTAACCTTCAATGCAATGTGTCCAATTCTATTGACACCTTTTGAATTATTTAAAGCCAAAACTTTATAAATGGAATTAATTTAAGAATAAACAAAAAAAAGTAATTTAGTATCTATTTTTCTTTTAGCCATCTTGCGGCCTCACACGCATGGTAAGTGAGTATTAATTTTGCTCCTGCTCTCTTAAAACTGAGTAAAGTCTCAAGAACAACATCTTTTTCGTCAATCCATCCTTGCATAGATGCTGCTTTTATCATTGAATATTCGCCACTTACATTGTAAGCAGCTATTGGTTTATTAGAAAAAGAACTTAGTTTATTTATAATATCTAAATAAGCTAAGCCAGGTTTTACCATTAAAACATCTGCACCTTCATATTGATCAAGGGCAGCTTCTATTACGGCTTCCTTTGAGTTTGCTGGATCCATCTGATAAGTAGATTTATTATCTGGTATTAATTTTTTGTTGTTTTTTCTTGGCGCAGAGTCTAAAGCTGTTCTAAATGGACCATAGTAAGCAGAAGCATATTTAGCGGTATAACTTATTATCCCAATATCTGTAAATCCTTCATGATCTAATGAATTTCTTATAGCACTAACCCTACCATCCATCATGTCACTTGGACCGATAAAATCAGCCCCAGCTCTGGCTTGAGTTAATGCTTGTTTTTTTAATAAATCAATTGTTTCATCATTTAAGATAATTCCATTTTCATCAACTAAACCATCGTGTCCATCACAAGAATAGGGATCTAATGCTACATCAGTCATTATTGCCATTTCAGGTATTTCTTGTTTTAACTTTATTATCGTCTTTGGTATCAAACCAGCCTCATTGAAACATTCAGCACCATCTTCTGTTTTTAGATCATCATCAATCTTTGGGAAAAGAACTATACATCTTATTCCTAGTTCCCATGCTCTAAGAACCTCTTCAATTAAACCATCAATATTCCACCTAAATATTCCAGGCATAGCAGAAATCTCTTCCTTATAATCTTTTTCATGAATAAATAATGGGTAAATAAAATCTTCCGGGCTTACTTTATTTTCTCTAACCATTTGTCTAATAGCTTCTGCTCTTCTAAGTCTTCTTGGTCGTAGAATTAAATCCATTAGTAATAATATTTAGGTTTTAAATTTGTTTAAATAACTTTGAAAATAAATTTGAAGCTATTTTTTTATAATTGTATAACTTACATATATTAGTATTCAAATTGCTATTTTTTTGAGGAAAATTAACCAAATCGATCTTAATATTTTTCAAATTTCTAACAAAAAGTGGACATAACAAGATAGGATTCTTGAGTTAAAGCAATCTAGAGGAGAATTTACTTGAAATTAATTCATGGATTTCATTTAAAAAACATTAGAGGAGATATCCTTGGAGGTCTTACTGCAGCCGTTGTTGCATTACCACTTGCTCTTGCATTTGGTGAAACAGCCTTGGGAGATGGTGGAGCAATATATGGTCTTTATGGTGCAGTAATAGTTGGTTTCTTAGCCGCACTATTTGGTGGTACCCCTTCACAAGTTAGTGGGCCGACAGGTCCAATGAGTGTTACGGTAGCTGTTTTAGTTATAGCTATCTTGCAGAGGGAATCTGTGGCGAGTTTACCCGCAGAGCAAATAGTTCCACTAATTATGGGTGCAGTAATAGTAGGAGGATTGTTTCAAATATTATTTGGATTACTAAAGCTTGGAAAATATATAACCTTAGTACCATACTCAGTAGTTTCAGGCTTCATGTCGGGTATTGGTTTTATTATTATTGCTACTCAACTTGGACCACTTTTAGGGATTCAAACAGAAAAAGGTGTTTTAAATGGTTTAATTTCATTATTCCAGAATTTTGAACCCTTCACTCCTGCGGTCATTATCTCAATAATGACAATGGTGATAGTATTCATAGCTCCAAGAAAAATAACTCAGTGGGTTCCATCTCCCCTACTAGCCTTACTAATTGTTACTCCCTTGTCCGTAGTGCTATTTAATGATGATAAATTAACGGCAAAAGGTTTAGATGTCGTAGCCAGAATTGGTCAAATACCTGAGGGTGGGCTTCAATTCTCTCTTCCGGAATTTAAATATCAGGCACTAATCATCTCTGGTGGATTACAATTAGCAGTATTAGGAGCTATTGACTCACTTTTAACCTCTCTGGTGGCTGATAATATAACTCAAACAAGACATGATTCAAATAGAGAACTAATCGGACAAGGGATTGGGAATGCTGTAGGTGGTTTCTTTGGAGGATTACCCGGTGCTGGAGCAACAATGAGAACTGTAATCAATGTTAAATCTGGCGGGAGTACACCGATATCTGGGATGACTCATTCAATTGTTCTTCTAGTTGTTCTTGTAGCTGCTGGCCCACTTGCTTCGCAAATCCCTAAAGCTCTCCTAGCTGGAATTTTAATAAAAGTCGGCTTAGATATTATTGACTGGAGATTCTTATTAAGAGCCCATAAATTATCATTAAAAACTGCAGCAGTCATGTATGGAGTACTAATAATGACTGTTTTCTGGAATTTAATTTGGGCAGTTTTAGTGGGTGTCTTTGTAGCAAATATGTTAACCATCGACTCAATCACAGAGACTCAATTAGAAGGAATGGATGAAGACAATCCAATAAACAAAAGTAATCTAAACAATACACAATTACCAACTGAAGAAAAAGCTCTATTAGATAGTTGTAAAGGGGAAGTAATGCTATTTAGATTAAAAGGCCCACTAAGTTTTGGAGCAGCTAAGGGTATCGCAGAGCGCATGATGCTTATTAAAAAATATAAAGTTCTCATCCTTGATATTACAGACGTGCCACGACTAGGAGTTACTGCATCATTAGCCATTGAGGATATGATGATGGAAGCTAAAAACAATAATAGATTGGCTTTTGTAGCAGGAGCAAATGAAAAAGTTAAAGAAAGATTATCCAAGTTCGGAGTAGAAGGAATTATTGAATCTAGAAAAGAAGCATTAGAATTAGCACTCAAAGAATTAAGTTAAACACTTATGGAGTTGAATCCTTTATTTTCAAACATATTTGCACCTCCAGTACTGTTTTTTTTAATTGGAGTCATAGCTGTATTTACTAAATCTGATTTAGAAATACCTGCCCCACTTCCTAAATTATTTTCACTTTATTTATTACTTGCGATAGGTTTCAAAGGAGGTATTGAAATTCAAGAAAGTGGTATTTTAAACAATCAAGTTTTACTTACTTTAGGTGCAGCAATTTTAATGTCATTGATAATTCCTCTAATAGGATTTTTTGTTCTAAGAATTAAGTTTAATGTCTTTAACTCTGCTGCAATTGCAGCAGCATACGGATCTATCAGTGCTGTAACTTTTATATCTGCAGAAAGCTTTTTAACAAGTCAAGGTTATCAATTTGATGGCTATATGGTTGGAGCTTTGGCATTAATGGAATCGCCAGCTATTATTGTAGGCCTCTTATTAGTTAAATTTGCTGCTCCAAAGGACCGACCTAATTCAAGGAAACTTCACTTCAGATCAATCCTCCATGAATCATTTCTTAATGGTTCTGTTTTTTTACTATTGGGTAGTTTAGTTATAGGGTTTTTAACTTCTTCCTTTGGTACTGAAGCTGCAATTGAAAAAATGAAGCCATTTACACACTCATTATTTTATGGTGCAGAGTGTTTCTTCTTACTAGATATGGGAATTGTTGCAGCACAAAGACTACCTAGTTTAAAAAAAGCAGGATCCTTTCTTATAGGATTTGCCATATTCATGCCTATCTTTAATGCTTTCATGGGTGTATTGGTTGCAAGATTTTTATCTCTTGATTCTGGTAATGCTCTTTTATTTGTGGTTTTATGTGCAAGTGCATCATATCTAGCAGTTCCTGCTGCGATGAGAATGACGGTACCTGAAGCTAGATCCAGTTACTACATCTCAACAACGCTTGGGCTCACATTCCCATTCAACATAGTTCTAGGAATACCCTTATATATGAGTCTTGTAAACAAAATTATCCCTTAGCTAAATCATGAAAAGATTAGACCTTATTTTCAGTGAGAGAGAATTAGATGCAATACTTATTACACTTGAAAAAGTCAACGTTCCTGGTTATACAGTTATGAAACATGCTACGGGTAGAGGACCAGAACGTGTTGTAACTGAAGATGACGAATTTACAGGCCTTGGAGCAAATGCTCATGTAATAGTTTTCTGTGAACAAGAATTGATTGATAAAATGAGGGATGATATACGATCAGTACTTAGTTACTACGGGGGAGTTGCATACATTTCAGAAGCGACCCCATTATGAATCTTTAAAGATGATTTAGGAGTGAATCCAATCCACTCTGATGTTCTTTCTACTGTTTAAATATCTATCAATTGACATAGCGGCTATGCATCCATCCGAAGCTGCAACTACAGCCTGTTTAAAAGGTGTATTCCTAATATCCCCAATGGCCCAAACACCATCAGAATTAGTTGACATAAAATCATCAACTATTACACCTCCATCCTCTTTTAAGGCAATTTGATCTCCCAAGAAATCAGTAATTGGTTTAGATCCACTCATATAAACAAAAACACCATCTAAAGATAGATTTATTGGCTCTTCATTTTTTTTATTTTTGATAATAACTCCATTAACACCCATCTCATTGCCTGAGATTTCTAACAATCTTGTCCTACTCCAGTGTTTTATATTAGACAACTCCATTAATTCTGAAGCTTCATGATTATCAGATTTAGGATCGCTTGATGTTATCCAATGAACTGTAGATGCAAATTTTGTGAGTACTGTCGCTTCTTCAATCGCTTCTTTATTTACTCCAACAACTGCGACTTCTCTCCCCCTATAGAAAGCACCATCACAGGTAGCACAGTAACTTACACCTTTACCTAAAAAATCAGCTTCTCCTTTGAATGATGCAGGTCTCCCCATCGCTCCACTCGCTAAAACTAATGCTTTTGCCTTAAAGTTACCTTCTGGTGTATAAACTGTTTTCCAATCTTGACCTACATCGATTCCAAAGACTTGAGCTCTCTTATAGTCGGTCCCATATTCCACAGCCTGATCTCTCATTAGATCTAGAAGTTTCTCACCGCTAATATCAACTGGAACTCCTGGATAGTTAGCTATCTGATGAGTAATAGCTAAGGCCCCGACTGAAGGATTCTTATCTAAGATAACAGTTTTTAAATTGGCTCTGGAAGCATAAAGAGCGCATGTACAGCCTGCAGGACCTCCACCAATAATTGCAACATCATATTCAAAAGTTTCCAATTTAATAAAGCTCCATTTAATTAACTGGCTGAGTTTGAGTTTAGAAAAGTCCTTAGCAGTTTTTCTAACTAAAAATATAATTATAAATTAGAAGAAAAAAGCAATAATGGGTCAATATAGAAACAAACATACATAGGTGAGCTAATATTAAAAGTCTTTTTGTAATAAATTCTTATTTAGAGTAAGTATTCTAAAAATGCAATATGAATTTCAGAAGTTTACTAGTTGAGTAATTTATTTAGTACTCAATTTGTTCTATTATTAAATTAACTATGTTCTAATCCCAGTTAATAATTGTTTTAATGACAAATTCAGATTATTTAATCAAAGCAGCTGTCAAAAAATTAAGCGAAAAACTTAACCAGGCTTTGATTGAGAAAGTAGAAGAAGCGAGCTCAGCAGCTCAAGAAGTTCCTACTTTATTAAAGAAAGAATTTGAAATACTGATTGATGAAATATTTCAAGAAGCAAAGAAAATGGAAAAAGATGATAATACTGAAAACAACATTGAAACCCAAATCAACCAAATTAAAACCCCCTTACAAAAATGCGATCAGAAAGTAAAAGAAATTAATTTGCAATTAGAAAAATTAAATAAAAAGTTAAAGAATTAAAGAATCAAATTTAAGTAATGCCCATAACTAATTTATACAGTTTTGTAAAAAGATTACAAAGAAGTTTAATCATATGGAAGACTCTGTTTACTCTCCTTATCTTTTTATGGTGCGATAATGTTTTCTTAAAATTCTTTCCTAAGGATTCTTCCAAAATAGTTAGAAATCAGGAGAAAAGAGCAAAATGGTTTACCAATGAATTAATCAACCTTGGTTCGGCTTTTATCAAAATTGGACAATTACTTTCTGCAAGACCTGACTTAATTCCAAAAGAATGGATTAAAGAATTAACAAAATTACAAGATGATGTTCCGCAATTCTCTTTTAAAGAAGTTGAATCAATTATAAAAGATGAATTAAATACAAGTTTCTCCAAAATAGATTTATTAGAACGAAAACCTATTGGTTCTGCATCATTAGCGCAAGTACATAAAGCTTTCTTAACGGATGGCAAGGAGGTTGTTTTTAAGGTTCAAAGACCTAATTTAAGAGATTTATTTATTACTGATTTAGCCATCATGCAGCAGATAGCATTTTTTATGCAAAAAAATAAAAGTTGGAGTAGAGGTCGAAATTGGGTTGAAATTGCTAAAGAATGCAGAAAGGTTCTTTTACGTGAGTTAGATTTTAATTGCGAGGCTCAATATGCTGCAAGATTCAGGCAACAATTTCTTGATGATGAAAAAATTAAGATTCCAGAAGTTATATGGGATATGAGTACTGAAAAAGTTCTTTGCCTAAGTTACATAGAAGGGACAAAAATAAGTAACATAAATGAATTAAAAGCAAGAAATATTGATTTAGCCAAAATAGCTGAGATTGGAGCAATTAGCTACCTAAAACAACTTGTAGATTTTGGATTCTTCCATGCAGATCCTCATCCTGGAAACTTAGCAGTATCAGACAAAGGTGAGTTAATATTTTATGATTTTGGGATGATGGGTAGCATTTCAAATAATTTGCAAAGCAGTCTAGGATCTATGGTAAAGTCAGCTGCGATTAGAGATGCTTCTTCTCTTGTCACGCAACTGCAAGATGCTGGGTTAATCTCAAGAGAAATAGACATTGGTCCTGTCAGAAGATTGGTAAGGTTAATGTTAAAAGAAGCACTAACCCCTCCATTCAGTTCTAATATAATAGAAAAATTATCCGGAGATTTATATGAACTTGTTTATGAAACTCCATTTCAACTTCCAGTTGACTTGATTTTCGTAATGAGAGCTTTATCGACTTTTGAAGGAGTTGGTAGAATCCTAGATCCAAACTTTAATCTTGTTTCAATCACAAAACCTTATCTAATTTCACTTATGTCTTCTAACAATCAAAGTCCTAATGATTTAATTAACCAACTTGGCAGACAAGTTGGGGAATTAGGTTCCAAAGCTGTTGGGATTCCAAAAAGAATCGATGATAGTTTAGAAAGATTAGAACAAGGTGATTTACAGTTACAAATACGAATGGGTGAATCCGATAGACAATTCAAAAGAATGTTTACTGCACAAAAATCATTAGGTCATTCAATTCTAATGGGAAGCCTTTTTATTACTTCGGCTTTACTTGTAAGTAACAATAAATCAACTTTTGCTATTTTCCCCTTAATTTTTGCAACTCCAATAGGTTTTGACTGGATCAACTGTCAATTAAAAATGAGGAAAGGATCAAGATTAGAAAAACTAAAACAATAACTCAAATATTTTTTGGACCCAGGCCTAAAGCTCCAGCAAACTGAGCTTGATTTCCTAAATCCTGCTCAATCTTCAACAACCTGTTATATTTTGCTACGCGTTCACTTCTACTCAATGAGCCTGTTTTTATCTGACCTGATCGCGTAGCAACTGCTAAATCAGCGATTGTAGTATCCTCCGTTTCTCCACTTCTATGACTAATTACGCTTGTGAATCCTGATCTCTTTGCGAGATCTATTGCTTCAAGTGTTTCAGTTAATGTGCCAATTTGATTGACTTTAATTAATATTGAATTTGCCGATTTATCTTTTATTCCCTTAATTAATCTCTTTGTATTAGTTACAAATAAATCATCACCGACCAGTTGTACTTTATTGCCTAAGTTTTGATTTAGTGCAGCCCAACCATCCCAATCATCTTCTGCAAGACCGTCCTCAATAGAAACTATTGGATAATTAGATACTAATTTTGATAAATAATCAATCATTTCATCAGTACTCATATTTTTTCCACCATAAATATATCTTCCCTCTTTATAAAATTCTGTACTTGCCGCATCTAATGCTAAAGAGACATCCTTACCTGGTATAAGTCCAGCTTGAGTAATTGCTTCAATAAGCAAATCACCAGCTTCCTCACTAGAAGAAAGATCTGGGGCAAAACCCCCTTCATCGCCAACAGCAGTAGACAAACCTCTAGTAGATAATAATGCTTTCAATGAATGAAATATCTCAGTACCCATTCTTAAAGATTCAGAAAAAGATTGGGCTCCATGAGGAACAAGCATGAATTCCTGAAAGTCTAGGCTATTGGCAGCATGTGCACCCCCATTGATTACATTCATCAAAGGGACTGGAAGTAAAGTCGAGAGAGGATCACCTAAATATCTATATAGAGGAAGATCTAATGCATTAGCTGCAGCACTAGAAGTAGCAAGACTAACAGCAAGAATAGAATTAGCACCAAGATTAGACTTATTAGGAGTCCCATCAATATCTATCATTAACTGATCAACAGCTTTTTGATCTATAGCATTTAGGCCACAAAGAGCAGGCGAAATAGTCTCGTGTATTTTACTAACTGCCTGCAAGACACCTTTCCCTAGATAACGATTTCCTCCATCTCTTAACTCATGAGCCTCATGAGCACCAGTGCTAGCCCCGCTTGGAACTATTGCGGAACCAGATGCTCCACATTCTAAAAAAACTTCTGCCTCAACAGTAGGGTTTCCTCTTGAATCAAGAACTTCTCTCGCTTCGATGGTGTCAATCAGAAAATCAATAGTTTCTTTCACAATTTCATTAATACTATTTAAATCCTATTAATTGCTGGCATATTTGGCTAATTTCTGAAAATAAATTAAAGAAATAAGAATTTTCCTTTTGTTTTTTTTTCTTGAATTCATAATTTAGTTGCTAATTATCTCAGTGCTAGAGGACATAATTAATGCTTTAAAAAATTTTACAAAGAAAAGAACTAACTAAAAGTTTGTTACGAAAACAAAATTTTCTATTTAATTTCTATATAAATAATTCGAAAAAAAATTAAATCGATCACTCAGTAAAAAACTTATTTATATTAATAATATAAGTAAATCATAGTAATAAATTGATTTGACTATGAGAGGAACACTTTCAACTAAGCCAGAGCTATTTAGTGATCTATCCTGGAATCTTCTTCTTTTAGGAGAAGAAACTGCTAAAAAATGGGGTCACAATGAATTTAATAGTGAACATGTGATTCACACATTGTTTTCTTCAAGAGTATTTGCCGATTTTATTGATAAGTTATCTATTGACGAAAATATTGTTTTAGACATAACAGAAGATTTCCTAGAAGAAAATCCTGAAATTGAATCAGATACTTTTACTATTGGGGAAGAGCTGGAAGTCCTACTTGATAATGCTAATCATATAAAAATTCAATGGGGTTCTAATTTAATTGAAATCCCCCATCTTCTTATTGCAATTGCGAGAGATGAAAGACTGGGGTATTACGTCTTTGAAGAAGGGAATTTATCAATAGAAAAATTAGAGTCTGAATTAAAATTCCATCCAAATCTAATTTCCAGAAATAATTATTTATCAATAACTAAACCATCTTCCGAAAAGGAAATCATATCTAATAGCTCCATAGATAATGCAATCATTAAAGATCCTATTGAGGGCACAAATAATAATTTAGATGCTGAAAGAGGTATTACAAAACTTCAAATTATAAGCGAAAAAGAAACTGATTCAGCCCTATTGAGATATGGGAAAGACCTTACAAAGATTGCTGAAAAGGGATTCCTTGATCCCGTAATTGGTAGGGAAACAGAAATCAATAATTTAATGCGTGTTCTCTCCAGAAGAAATAAAAATAATCCGATACTTATTGGTAACCCAGGAGTAGGAAAAACAGCCATTATTGAATTACTAGCTCAACTTATAGTTCAAAATAAAGTTCCCCAATCACTTAAAGATTTAGAAATTATTGCATTAGACATTGGATCGCTTGTTTCTGGAACAAAATACAGAGGCCAACTAGAAGAGAGAATGAAATCCGTTTTAGATGAGTTAAAAATATCCGAGCGAGGAATTATTTTATTTATCGATGAGATTCATACCATAATTAATTCAGACAGATCATCAACTGATATAAGTAGTATCTTAAAACCTCTTTTGACCGAAAATAGTCTCAGATGTATTGGCATTACCACACCAGATCTTTTTCGTGAAAATATTGAAAAGGATGCAGCACTAAATCGCTGTTTTCAATCTATATTTGTTAATGAACCTTCAGTGGAACTAAGTGCAAAGATAATTAATGGAATTAAAAGAAAATATGAAATTCACCATGGAATCAAAATTTCAGAAGATGCGGTGGATTTTGCAGCTAAACTTTCAAATAGATATATCAGTGATAAATGTCTGCCTGATAAAGCTATAGATCTAATAGATGAGGCTGCAGCTCAATTAAAAATAGAATCCAGTTCAAAGCCTGAATTAATATTGAACTTAGAAAAAGACTTAAATCTTATCGATCAGAATTTAAGTGCAATTAACAAAAATGAAGTTGAACTTAATGAGAATTTACTAGATGAAAAAGAAAAGTTATTAGAGAAGATAAATTTGAGAAATACTCAATGGGAAGAGGAGCGAGAGATACTTAATGAGCTCGGATCCCTCTTAGTTGAGGAAGATAAATTAATTAAATTTATAGAAAATATTACTAATAAAGATCTTGAAAGCAAAGATATAGAGCAATATAAATATGATTTAGTGGAACTAGAGAGAGATATTAAAGAATTAGAAAACGGCTTAGAAGAAAAAGTATTAATTAAATATAAGGTAGAACCAGATGATATTGCTGATGTAGTCGCAAAAATAACTGGAATTCCCGTTTCAAAGGTTGTTTCTAATGAAAGGAATAAGCTTTTAAATTTAGAAAAAGAAATTAGTCAAAAGGTTATTGGACAGGATCAGGCAATTACTGCAATTTCAGCAGCCATAAGAAGAGCAAGAACAGGAATGAAAAACCCTAAGAAGCCTATTGGATCATTCTTATTTATAGGGCCAACAGGCGTAGGTAAGACTGAATTAGCTAAATCATTAGCCTCATCATTATTTGATGAAGAGGAGGCGATTCTAAGATTAGATATGAGTGAATATATGGAAAGGAATGCAGTAGCTAGATTGTTAGGAGCCCCTCCAGGATATGTAGGATATGAAGAAGGGGGGCAATTAACTGAAGCAATCAGAAGAAAACCATATTCAGTAATTCTTTTAGATGAGATAGAAAAAGCCCATAATGAAGTTTTTAATATTTTACTTCAGGTTCTTGATGAAGGACGCTTAACCGATTCTCAAGGGAGCACGATTGACTTCAAAAACACAGTCATAATAATGACTAGTAATTTAGCTGGAAAAGCAATCCTGGAAAATGCAAAAAAATTAAAAAATCAAAATGAAAAAACTGATTTATTGAGTCAAACTTTAGATGAGACTATAAATAATTCATTATCGACAATTTTCAGGCCTGAATTCTTAAACAGGATTGATGAGGTTATCAAATTTGAACCATTATCTAAAGAACAACTTCAGACGATTATTTTACTTCAAGTTGAAGAATTGAAGAAATTATTACTAGAGCAAGATATTGAAATTAAGATTGACAAGAAAGTGATTTCAAAAATAGCTAATGACGCATATCAACCGGAATATGGCGCGAGACCTTTAAGTAGAGAACTTAGAAGACAAATAGAAAACCCTCTGGCATCAAAACTTTTAGAAAGCGACTTCACAAATAAAAAAAGTATTTCAATAAAGATCCATCCAACGAAAAAAGATATGATTATTTTCACTCCTAGCTCATAAGTTAACTGATAAGTTAAGATATTATTTAACATAAGTTTTTTAGTTTTAAACCTAATTTTGTGACTAGTCCAACTACTAACAAAGAACCATTAAATGATAGCTCCTCTGAAAATGAGGCCGCTAACAAAAACAAGAATTTTCTGGCGTCAACATATGATGAGCTTAAACTTGTTGTATGGCCAAATAAGCAGCAATTGTTTAGTGAATCAGTAGCTGTCATAATAATGGTAACTTTCTCGGCTGCATCAATAGCCTCAATCAGTAGATTTTATGAATGGGCCGCTAAACAAATTTTCCAATTAAACTAATTTTTTTAAATAAGCATTATGCACTTCAATATTCAATTAAATCCATTTTTTAGTAAGTATTAAAATGATTCCCGATTTAACAACCAATGCAAATACTCCCAAGGCCAATACCAGCGTGGCTAGATGGTATGCGATACAAGTTGCTTCAAGCTGTGAAAACAAAGTCAAAGCTACACTTGAACAAAGAGCTGTTACTTTAGGAGTTAACAATAGGATATTAGAAATTGAAATACCTCAAACTCCAGGTATAAAACTTAAAAAAGATGGGAGTAGGCAATCTACTGAAGAGAAAGTATTTCCTGGATACGTGCTAGTGAGAATGATTCTAGATGAAGACACAATGATGGCCGTAAAAAGCACCCCTAACGTGATAAATTTTGTTGGAGCGGAAGACGGTAGAGGAACCGGGAGGTCAAGAGGCCATATAAAACCAAGACCTTTATCAAGGCAAGAAGTTAACAGAATATTTAAGAGAGCAGCAGAAAAGAAAGCTGTTGTAAAATTAGATATTGAAGAAAAAGACCGTATCATTGTTACGAGTGGTCCTTTTAAAGATTTCCAAGGTGAAGTAATTGAAGTTTCAGGAGAAAGAAACAAATTAAAAGCTTTACTATCTATATTTGGGCGCGAAACTCCTGTAGAATTGGAATTCTCTCAAATCAGCAAACAAAACTAATTTCAATCACTGATAAGTTGATTTTGTTAACTGAAACACTTTTAAATTAAACTCGCAAAACTAATGGCAAAGAAAATTGTTGCAGTAATTAAACTCGCACTACAAGCTGGAAAAGCTAATCCTGCACCTCCTGTTGGTCCAGCGTTAGGTCAACATGGTGTAAATATCATGGCATTCTGTAAAGAATATAATGCCAGAACTCAAGATAAAGCTGGATTTGTGATCCCTGTTGAGATTTCTGTCTTTGAAGATCGCAGTTTCACCTTTATCACTAAAACCCCTCCAGCTTCAATACTTATAACCAAGGCCGCAGGAATAGAAAAAGGTTCAGGAGAATCATCTCATGGATCTGTAGGCAAAATAAGTAAATCTCAACTTGAAGAAATAGCCAAAACGAAGCTTCCTGATTTAAACTGTACAAGTATTGAATCTGCAATGAAAGTTATTGAGGGAACTGCACGTAATATGGGAGTCTCGATAGCTGATTAAATTCAATAAAAAACTAACTCAAAATTACAAGGGGAGGTTTCAAACCGTTAGAACCCTATCTAAATATGAAAAAACCATCTAAAAGAATGGCGACTCTCTCTAAAAAGATTGAAGATCGTATCTATTCTCCTCAAGAAGCCCTAGAAATTGTCAAAGAAAATGCAATAGCTAAATTCGATGAAACTATAGAAGCTCATATTAGATTAGGAATCGATCCTAAATATACCGATCAACAACTAAGAACAACGGTTAGTCTCCCAAACGGTACTGGTCAAACTATAAAGATCGCTGTAATCACAAGTGGTGAAAACGTTTCCAAAGCTAAAGCAGCTGGAGCAGATCTCTTTGGAGAAGAAGATCTAGTAGAAAGCATTAACAAAGGAAATATGGATTTTGACCTTCTTATTGCAACACCAGATATGATGCCTAAAGTTGCTAAGTTAGGGCGTGTATTAGGTCCAAGAGGTTTGATGCCAAATCCAAAGGCAGGGACAGTAACAAATGATATTTCGAGTGCAATTAAAGAATTTAAAGCTGGAAAACTAGAATTTAGAGCAGATAAAGCAGGGATAGTTCATGTAAGATTTGGGAAAGCAAGTTTTTCATCTAATGAATTATTTGAAAATCTTAAAACCTTACAAGAGTCTATTGATAAAAATAAACCCAGTGGATCAAAAGGTAAATATTGGAAAACTCTATATATCACGTCTACAATGGGTCCCTCAGTACAAGTTGATGTCAGTTCTTTACAAGACTATCAACCAGAAAGTTAACTTACTGTAGTACAATATAAAAGCATTGAATACGGCCAAAGAAAGTAGGTTGATTTAGAATCTCTAAATTGTTAATTCCTACCGAGGTTACGTTTAAAATTTTTTCCATTTGGATCTAATATAAGCGGCCTCTTTAAATAAGAACTTTGCCGCATTTCCCGCTCTTCCTCAATTACGATCCAAAAAAACTAATGGGCCGAACACTAGAGAATAAGCAACAGATCGTTCAAGAGATAAAATCTCTTCTTAACGAATCGGAAATGGCTGTAGTTCTTGATTATAAAGGTTTATCCATAAAAGAAATGTCTGATTTGCGGACACGTTTGCAATCTAACAATGGCATTTGTAAGGTTACAAAAAATTCATTAATGCGAAGAGCTATTAATGGAGAAGGTAACTGGACTGGTCTTGAATCTTTATTAACCGGAACTAATGCTTTTGTTTTAATAAAAGAAGATGTTGGTAGCGCAGTCAAAGCTATACAGTCTTTTCAAAAAGAGACAAAGAAATCCGAAACAAAAGGTGCTTTATATGAAGGAAAACTTCTAAGCGAATCTGAAATAAAAGAGATCGCTAATCTTCCATCTAAAGAAGTACTCATGGCAAAAATAGCTGGTGCACTTAATGGTATAGCCACTAAGATTGCAATTAGTGTCAACGAAGTCCCTTCTGGACTAGCTAGATCACTCAAGCAACATTCTGAGAGTTCAGAATCTTAACAAATCTCACTTTTATCCAATTAAGACAATGTCTGTAAAAACTGAAGAAATCCTTGAATCATTAAAATCTCTATCACTTCTAGAGGCTTCTGAGCTTGTCAAACAAATTGAAGAGGCTTTTGGAGTATCTGCTGCTGCTTCTGCAGGAGTAGTAATGGCTGCACCAGGAGCTGGTGGCGGTGACGGAGATAGTGCTGCATCTGAAGAAAAAACTGAATTTGATGTAGTTCTTGAAAGTTTTGATGCTGCTGCAAAAATTAAAGTTCTTAAAGTTGTTAGAAACGCAACTGGTCTTGGATTAGGTGACGCAAAAGCTCTTGTTGAATCCGCTCCTAAGACTGTCAAAGAGGGAATTGCAAAAGAAGAAGCCGAAGCTCTTAAAAAAGAGATTGAAGAAGCTGGTGGGAAAGTTACACTGAAATAAGAAATCAAAAATTTTCAGACTTTGAACTAATTTCGGCTATTAATAACCATGATTAGCAAAGAAGATATTGCAATAGAGGCCGCTACAGATGGAGCCTGTAGCGGTAATCCCGGTAATGGAGGGTGGGGTGGACTAATAGTATTCGAAGACGGAAGTAGATTAGAAATTGGTGGATCAGAAAAGAATACAACCAATAATCGAATGGAGCTTACTGCGGCAATTAAGATCATTGAAAAGCTTAGGAATTTTAAGCTTAAAAAAGATTTTAAATTACGCACAGATAGCAAATATGTCATAGAGGGATATACAAACTGGATTAGAAACTGGAAAAAGAATGGCTGGAAATCTAGTAGTGGGAAAATGATTCTTAATCAAGATTTATGGATCACAATTGATGAATTAAGAATTGCAGGCTTAAGTATGGAATTTGTTAAAGGTCATAGCGGTGACCCTTTAAACGAAAGAGCAGATCTAATTGCTACAAACTTTAGTAAAGGAATTGCTACTAAGCTAATACAACACAATAATAAAAATACATTTGAAAGTACTAATATTGCTCCACCGCAAATTCAAAGCTTATACACTCGCATAGAGTTATTAGAAAAATTTAAAGAAAAACAATTTCTCTTGAAGTCAAATGAATTGAGCGAACTGCTCGATCTTCAAGATTGCGATCCAATAAATAATAATGAAAAATTTAATTGGCGTAATTGGCAATTCATTCCAGTTGATCAGAAATATTGGAAAATAGTTGAGAAACAAAAGGATCAAAATGTTTCATGAATAACGAATTTTTCTCATTTGCAAAAATATATGAGAATTTATTCAACCCAATCTTGAAAAATGATAATGGGGTTGATGCTGAAAGTCTGACTAATTTTTCTTTGAAATTACTATCTTACTGTTCTAAAAGGAGAGATTGGCCATTAATTTCGAATGTATTTGAAAGTATTAAAGAAGATTTATGCATAAAAGATAAGAGATTAAATCAAGAAATTTGCGGTATTCATTTTATTAATCCACTAGGACTAGCTGCTGGTTTTGATAAAAACGGAATTGCTGCAAATACATGGCAAGATTTTGGTTTTGGCTTTTCTGAAGTTGGGACAATTACCAAATTTTCACAACCAGGCAATCCAAAGCCAAGACTATTTAGGCTTGCAAAAGAACAAGCGGCATTAAATAGAATGGGTTTTAATAATGATGGAGCTGATGCATTATTGAGAAATTTAAAAAGCCAAAATATATATAAATATCAAAAAGAAAAGAAGATATGTACTGGAATTAATTTTGGTAAGTCCCAAAAAACCCCTTTAGAAGAAGCTAAAGAAGACTATATTTATTCCATGAAATTACTTCTTCCTTATTGTAATTATGCAGTTATCAATGTAAGTTCACCAAATACAAAAGATCTTAGAAAACTTCAAGATCCAGGCCTTTTAAGAGAATTAATAAGAGAAATAAAAGTTATTTCAAAATTTACTCCATTGTTTGTAAAAATTGCTCCAGATTTAAGTTTTAAAGAAATTGACGAAATCTGTCAACTAATTAATGACGAAAAAGTTGATGGGATTATCGCTACAAATACTAGCTTAGATCGGCTTGGACTTGAAGAGAGAGTTTTACCAGAAAGCGGACTAAAACTGTCAGATGAAAGAGGTGGTTTAAGTGGAAAACCTTTGCAATTTAAAGCCAATAAAATATTAAATCATATTCATAAACTAGACAAAGACATTGTGCTGATTGGGGTTGGAGGTATTGATTCTCCAAAGGCAGCTTGGGAAAGGATCTGCTCAGGTGCATCATTAATACAAATATATACAGGATGGATTTACAAAGGGCCAAATTTAGTTCCTGATATATTACAAGGTATATTGAATCAATTAGATTTGCATGGCATTACTAATGTAAGAGACGCAGTTGGCTCAGGATTAGAGTGGAAAGAATAAAAAACGCAAATTAGAAATTTAATATAAGATAATTAATAAATGATTTAAATTATTGAAAGAATTAAACCTAATTCATGGTGGTAACGTCTATGAGCATGCTAAGAAATTAAAAATTCATCCGTCCAAAATAATTGATTCAAGTGCATCTTTAGTTCCGTTCGCCCCTCCAAATTTTTTAAAAAAGTCATTAAATTCAGTAATAGAATCTGAAAGCTTTCGATATTATCCAGAGAGAGATTTAGATGATTTAAGAGAAATAATTGCTGACTTTCATGAAGTAAATCCTGAAAATATAATGCCAGGTAATGGAGCCTCAGAGTTAATAACTTGGGCAGGTTACGAGGCTTCTAAATCCGGAAGGAGCTGCTTACCCACCCCAGGATTTGTTGATTACGAAAGATCACTAAAATGTTGGAATGCAACATACATTTTGCATGAATTACCGAAGACATGGAACTCGAATTATCCTCAGGAATTCCCAATTAGGCCTAAATCTGAAGTAATTTGGATTACTAATCCTCACAATCCAAGTGGACAATTATGGGGTAGAGAATCGCTAGAAGGAATTTTACAAGAATATCAATTAGTTATTTGTGATGAAGCGTTTTTATCAATCACACCTAATGGAGAAGAAGAATCATTAATACCTTTAACAAAAAAATATCAAAATCTTTTAGTTATTAGGAGTCTCACAAAATTGTTTAATATGCCAGGTATAAGACTTGGTTATATCATTGGAGCAAAAAAAATAATCCAAAAATTAAACCAAAAAAGAGATCCTTGGCCATTAAATTCTTTTGCCATTAATGCAGGTATTACATTATTAGCAGATAAGGAGCAGTACAAAAATTGGACACATAAAATTTATAAATGGATTAATAAAGAAAAAAAATTCTTATGTAGTGAAATCTCAAAAATTAAAGATCTTAATGTTCATAATTCAGCTACTAATTATTTCCTCATTGAAAATAAGAATTCTTTAATACCAACTATCAAATATCTAGCAAAAAAAGGTATCCTAATTAGAGATTGTTCATCATTTAGGTCCCTGGATAATAAATGGGCAAGAATCAGTGTTCAGAATCATGACAATAATCAAAGGCTCGCAGAAGAGATTCGTCAATTTCTTGAGAATTGATTAATTATTTTTATAATTTGATACTTAGAATTATTAAAATTTATTCGATTCATATTCTTTCTCATTAAATCTAAGATTTCATATTTATTATTAACTGAGGACCTAAATATTCTTTTTAAGGTTTTATCTAGGAAGAAATTAGATTTAGCATTCTGATTTATCAGAATTGCTCCGCCTGCTGAAGATAAGATCAGTGCATTCTTTTCTTGATGATTATTTTTTGATCCTGGATATGGAATCAGTATTGAAGGTTTTTTCATAACCATTAGTTCATTGATTGTTCCAGCACCCGATCTTGAAATTACTAGGTCACAATTTTGCAACAAAGCAGCCATTTCATTAGTGAAATTAATAGGAATATAATTTGATGAATTCTTATGCTTAATTCTCTTCTTAGAAGTGTCCCCAATTATATGAACAATTCTAAAGTTTTCTGAAAGGAGAAATTTTAGAGAGCGATACAACATTTCATTAACACCTTTAGCTCCTTGACTACCTCCCATAACCAGGACTAGAGGTTTGTTATTAATAGGCACCCAATCGGGCAGTTTATGTTTAATATAAAACTGCTGCCTTAAAGGTGTACCTGTATAAATTACATTTTTAAATCCTAAAAAGCTATTAGTTTCCAGAAAGCCAGTTAATACATAATTACACATACTGCCAAAATATTTTGTCACAGTACCAGGAACTACGTTCGACTCATGGAGAATAATTGGTACTCCTAATATTCTCGATGCAAGAATAGTGGGAGCTGAAATATAACCTCCAGTTGTAAAGACAAGCTTTATTCTTTTCTTTAAGATTACTTGAATGATAGTAAAAGTGGAAAAGATAATTCTTAAATATTGAAGAATTAAAAAGATATTTTTCTTTCTTGGAGACTGAATTTTAAGTGTAAATAAATTATATTTATGAGGTACTAATTCACTTTCACATCTATCTTCTATACCTAACCATGAGATATTCCATTCTGTTTCAATATCTTTAGCAATTGATAAGGCTGGAAATATATGACCACCTGTCCCGCTTGCTGCAATTAATAAATTTTTTTTCTTTTTAGACATAAAACATTAATTTGATTAAGATAAATGGATTAAGTGAAATAATGACAGGCTTTAAAAATTTTCAATTCATTGGTATTTTAGGTTTCTTCTTTTTCTATCTAATAAATCCAGAATTTGCAATTAGTAAAAATGAAACACAATATTTATTATCCAATCTTGAGAATGCTCTTAATGAAAAAGACATTAAATCATTAAAGGATTATTTTAATGATGATGAGGCATTCGTAATCTCAAACAAATTTTCAGATATCATAGATGAGTTTGAAGATTTAAATTGGCAAATTACATCTAAAACTTCACAAGAAGAGGATGAAAATTACTGGGAAGTTCAATTAACAGGAAGCAAAATAATTGATGGAGAGAAATTCGTATTAGAGTCAAATTTTGATTATTACTTTACTATCTTAAACGGCAAAATAGAAGATGGTTTTATAAAAAATGATTTAACTATCATAAGAAATGATAACAATTTCATAGACATCAATATAGTTATACCGGATAGAGTCTTATCAGGATCGAATTATTATCTTGATATTATTATCAATGAACCGTTGGGTTCAGAAATTTATGCTGGAGGATTAGTAGCTCATCAAGAGGATTCATTATTTGGTCAGGATATTATTTTGGAACCTTTGCTGGCAGGAGGAATATTTAAAGTGACTCGTGCCCCAAGCAAACCTGGAATACAAGTCTGGACTGGAATTATTGCCCATCAAGAGGGATTAATCACTTTTACAAAAACAGTAGAAATTACTGAATAATCATGAATTATCTAATGAGGCTACTCCCGGCAGAACTTTTCCTTCAAGTAATTCAAGGCTTGCACCTCCTCCAGTAGATATATGAGACATTTTTTCAGCTAGACCCGCCTTCTCTACTGCCGCAACAGAATCTCCCCCCCCCCAATAATTGTGCAAGTATCCGAAGATGAACTTAATTCCGCTAATGTTTGAGCAATTGCATTAGTTCCATTAGCAAACTTATCAAATTCAAAAACCCCCATAGGACCATTCCAAATTATTGTCTTACAATCAGAGAGTGTCTTTTGAAAGATTTCAATTGATTCAGGTCCAATATCAAGTCCCATCCAATCTCCTGTTATGGATTCAATATTAGAAATCTTACTAACTGCATCCGGAGAGAACTTGTCAGCTAGAACTACATCGGTTGGTAATAGCAGCTCAACACCTTTACTCTTAGCCTTTAATTCTAAATCTTTCGCAAGTGCTAACTTATCATCCTCTACAAGACTCTTACCCACATCCAAACCTCTTGCTTTGTAGAAGGTAAAGATCATACCACCACCAATGATTATTTTGTCACATTTATCCAATAAAGAATCTAATACACCTATTTTACTACTAACCTTAGATCCACCAACTATTGCAGCAAGGGGTCTTTGAGGATTATCAATAGCTCCCTGAAGATACTTAAGTTCTTTTTCTAAAAGAAATCCGGCAACTGAGGGGCTCAAGAATTTGGTTACGCCTTGAGTAGATGCATGGGCCCTATGTGCTGCACCAAAAGCATCATTAACATACATATCAGCGTGAGCAGCTAGGCTTTCAGCAAAATCTAAATTATTCTTCTCTTCTTCCTCATGAAAACGGACATTCTCTAGTAGCAAGATGTCACCATTTTTTAGATCATTAGATAAAGAAAGTGACTCCTCACCAATACAATTATTAGATAATTTTACTGATCTATTAAGAATTGAACTTAGTCTTTCTGCTACTGGAGTAAGTCTCATTTTTTCATTAACTTTTCCATTTGGCCGTCCAAAATGAGCCGCTAAAATAATTTTTGCAGAATTATTAACTAGATATTTAATAGTAGGAATTGCTGCTCTTATGCGTGTATCGTCAGTAATTTCTCCACTTTCATTAAGAGGAACATTGAAATCTACTCGAACTAAAACTTTTTTAGACTCTAATTCAGATTTATTTAAACTTGAAAGGGATAATTTTGTCATGAATACTGCATAATTAACCTTGAAACCCTAACGATATTTAAAGAATATTGGGTGAAAAAGTATTAACTATTACTTATCACTTAATAAAATTTAAGAATTTAATACCAAAAAAATTTTAAAAGATGTAGAGTCAAAAAAGAAATTAGTATATTATTGATAAGATAAATCGGGATTTATCAAATCAAAACATTTGAACAAATTATCACATAATTTACGTGGAAATACCCAAAATACAATGGTATCCAGGCCATATTGCAAAAGCAGAAAAGAAACTATCTCAGATTATTAACAGAGTCGATTTAATAATTGAAGTAAGAGATGCAAGAATACCCATTTCCACCGGCCATCCGCATTTGAATAAATGGATTAAAGAAAAAAAACATCTTTTAGTAATTAACAAATCTGACATGATCTCTTCCAACACTATTAAGGCCTGGGATAATTGGTTTCAGAAAAAAGATAGAAAAGTACTTTGGTGCAATTCTAAAGAAGGTTCGGGAATAAAAGAAATATGTAAGACCGCAAAAGAAGCTAGAGCATCAATAGACCAAAGAAGAATTTCCAGAGGAATGAGAGTTAGACCAATAAGAGCCCTAACACTTGGATTTCCAAACGTAGGTAAGTCAGCATTGATTAATAGAATCGCAAACAGAAAGGTAGTTGAAAGTGCAAGAAAAGCTGGGGTTACGAGAAGTCTGCGATGGATAAGACTGGAAAATGGTATTGATTTGTTGGATGCTCCGGGAGTAATACCTCCCAATCTAGAGGATCAAAAGTCTGCTCTTCATCTTGCTATCTGCGATGATATTGGAGAAGCCGGCTATGATTTAGAGAGTGTGGCAATAGAATTCCTTAAAATACTTTTGCATTTAAATAGCGACAAAAATGCCAATATATCAACTGAGAGAATTTCTATAAGATATGGCATTAACTTTATTGATGCAATGAAAGCTCCAGAGCAATGGATTTCTGATGCTGCAGAAAAACATACTTCTGGAGATACAAGAAGAATGGCTCACAAATTATTAGAAGACTTTAGAAATCAAATGTTGGGGAATATATCTCTAGAGGTCCCTGTATGAATTATCACAACGAATATTTATTTGGAACTGGGAAAGGAGAACTTATTGAAATTACCTATACACATCCTCTCCCAATGAGACTAGATAGATGGCTAGTAAGTCAACGACCTGAGCAAAGTAGATCAAGCGTCCAAAACTTAATAAATGCGGGTCTTGTTCTTGTTAATTACAAAAGAGCTAAATCAAAAACCCCTTTAAAAAATGAGGATAATATTCAATTATGGTTACCCCCTCCAGAACCTTTGCCATATTTAGAACCAGAGAAAATGGAATTGGATATTTTATTTGAAGACGATCATATTATTGTATTAAATAAAGCGTCTGGTTTAACAGTACATCCAGCTCCAGGTCATAAATCAGGAACTCTAGTCAATGGATTATTAGCACATTGTAAAAATCTTCCTGGCATTAATGGGAAATTACGACCAGGGATTGTCCATAGGCTAGACAAGGATACCTCTGGATGTATTGTTGTCGCTAAAAGTCAGGAATCATTAGTAAATCTTCAACTTCAGATCAAAAATAAAATCGCTTCAAGGAACTATATAGCAATAGTTCATGGTGTCCCCAATAAATCAGAAGGAAGTATTGTAGGAAATATAGGTAGGCATCCATCAAATAGAAAGAAATATGCTGTAGTAGATGATGAATCTGGAAGATATGCATGTACCCATTGGAAATTTATTGAGAATTTTGGCAATTATTCATTCATGAATTTCACATTAGATACTGGCAGAACTCATCAAATTAGAGTTCATTGCGCACATATTAATCATCCAATTGTGGGAGATCCTCTTTACGGAAGATGTAGGAAAATGCCCTGCACTTTACATGGTCAAGCACTTCATGCAAACAAATTAGGCTTAATACATCCAATAAATGGGAATCAAATGACTTTTGAAGCCGAAATTCCATTAGAAATCCAAAAACTAATTGGAATAATTAAGAAAAAAATTTAGATATTCAATGAACTATTTATAAGATTCTTAGTAGCGATATGCTTAGGATCTTTAAATATTTCTACAGAAGCACCAGATTCAACAATCATACCCTTCTCCATGACAAGAATTCTATCGCAGAATTTCTTTGCAAGTGCTAAATCGTGAGTTATGAATATTATCGACAAGCTCATCTTTTCTTGAATTCGCCTAAGTAAGCTGAGAATCTCAATTTTTACATAAGCATCCAACATGTTTACACTTTCATCGCAAACTAATATCTTTGGCTTTATCAATAAAGCTCTTGCTATTGCAATTCTTTGTAGTTGTCCGCCCGATAGATTCTTGGGATAGGAATTAAGAAAATTTTCATCAGTAGGTAAATTTAAATTAGATAGGGTTGATTTAATTAAATTTAGGATTTGATCCTTTTTGGTTATTCTATGAATCAAGCAGATATCTTCCAATATTTGTCTAACAGTCATTACAGGATTTAGGCTCGAGAATGGATCTTGGAAAATCATTTGAATATTTTTTGCCATTGAAATATTTTTAGAATTATAACTTTCATTTCTAGAATCTCTTATATAAAAATAACCCCCTCGAGATTTTATTAAGCCAATTAAAACTCTACATAATGTACTTTTTCCACATCCTGAAATACCAACTATACCAAGTGTTTCATTTCTGAATAAGTTAAAACTAACTTCATTCAGTGCTTTATTCCATTTGGAATTAATTATTGAAGAATTTAATTTGTACCAATGTCGTAAATTATTTGCCTCAAGAATTATTTCCTGAGAGTGTTTATATGAAGAATTCTTTTTTAAATTAGAAGAAGCAGATTTAACTAATTTTTTTCCTATTGTAGAAATTGGATTATTAAAAATCATATCTATTTCTCCTTGTTCTTGTATAGATCCATCATCCATAATTGCAAGCTGATTACACCATTTCTTAGCAAGACTAATGTCATGGCTAATTAATATAAGAGTACTACCATACTCTTTACACAAAGCTAATAGCTCAAACATAATTGAATAACTAGAACAAGTATCAAGACTAGTAGTTGGTTCATCAGCTATTAATATTGGCGGTCTTAAAGCTAAGGCCATCGCAATGCATACTCTTTGTCTCATCCCTCCGCTAAATTCATGTGGATAAGAATTCGATCTTTTAGGATCAATTCCTACTTTATCTAATATTTCTTCTAGCTTTCCAGTTATTAAGATCCTAGATTTCATTCCATAATGTAACTTTAATAACTCATATAAATGATCCCCAACAGTCATAAGAGGATTTAACTTTTTTATTGCATCTTGATAAATATATCCAAATGTACTTCTTCTAAAATCCTTCAATTCTCTATCATTCATTAAACCTGGATCTTTTCCATCAATAATCATTTGACCACAACTAATTGCCATAGAAGGCAACATCTGTACTAATGATTTAGCAAATGTACTTTTTCCACATCCTGAAGAGCCTATTATGGCTAAATGATTACCTTTTTCTATCTCAATTTGGAAATTATTAAGAACTGGTTTTTGATTAAACGCATATCTAATTGTTAGATTGCTTACCTGAACAATTGAACTTGAATTTATTTTCATGATTTTTGTAGCATAGTTTACGAATACTCAATAAAATAAATAAAAGACATTTTCATATGTTTGAAGCAGAGTCTAATTCAAACAAAAAAGAAAACCCAAAGGTTTCAAAAACTATTTTGCCTGAAAATAATGAATATGGAAGTGCATCATACGAATACGGCATAATTATTCCTAATTGGCTAAAAGAATATCTTAATAATTCCGCAAAGATTAATATAGATCAAAATGATGATAGCAAAATCATTGTTAAAGCTTTTCATCTTGCATATAAAGCGCATCAAGGACAATTCAGAGCTAGTGGGGAACCTTATATTATTCATCCCATTGAAGTAGCAAATCTATTAAAAGAAATTGGAGCTAGTTCATCAGTAATTGCAGCTGGTCTCTTACATGATGTTGTGGAAGATACAGGTATTCCACTTTCTGAAATCGAAAAAAATTTCGGATCTGAAGTAAAAATACTTGTGGAAGGGGTCACAAAACTAGGTGGTATTCACTTTACAAATAGAACAGAAGCTCAAGCTGAGAACTTAAGAAAAATGTTTCTTTCAATGTCTAGAGATATAAGAGTAGTTTTGGTGAAACTTGCAGATAGGCTTCACAACATGAGAACTATTGAATGGCTAAATTCAGAAAGGCAAAAAAGAATAGCACGTGAAACAAGAGAAATATATGCTCCATTAGCAAATAGATTAGGTATAAATAGGTTCAAATGGGAATTAGAAGATCTTGCATTTAAATTTCTTGAAGCTGAAGATTATGAAAATTTAAAAAATCAAATTTCTATCAAAAGAAGTGATAGAGAAAAAAGATTGAATGTAACTCTCAATTTGATAAAAGACAAATTGAGAAATTCAGGTTTAAGAGATTTCGAAATAACTGGAAGGCCCAAACACTTATATGGAATATGGAGCAAGATGGTAAGGCATCAAAAACAATTTCACGAAATTTATGATGTTGCCGCCTTAAGAATCATTGTTGATAATACTGATTCTTGTTACAGAGCCTTGGCAGTTGTTCATGATACTTTTAAGCCCATTCCAGGCAGATTTAAAGACTATATAGGCCTACCAAAACCGAATGGATATCAGTCATTACATACATCAGTAATAGGAAGACACAGGCCTATTGAAGTTCAAATAAGAACCTCATCAATGCACCAAGTCGCAGAGTTTGGTATAGCTGCTCATTGGAAATATAAAGAAGGAGGATCACCAATAACTGGTAATACAGAAAGATTTAATTGGCTAAGACAGTTAGTAGAATGGCAGCAAGAAGGCAACGAAAAAGATCATAGTGATTACCTAGCATCAGTCAAAGAAGATTTATTTGATGAGGAAGTTTTTGTAATAACTCCAAAAGGAGATGTTGTGGGTCTAAGAAAAGGTTCTACTGCTATTGATTTTGCATACAGAATTCATTCTGAAATAGGAAATCATTGCAATGGTATCAGAATTAATGAAAAATTATCACCATTATCAACCTTATTAAAGAATGGAGATTTTGTTGAAATACTTACAAGCAAAAACTCTAATCCAAGTCTAGACTGGTTAAATTTTGTAGTAACTCCAACAGCCAAGAATCGAATAAGACAATGGTATAAGAAAAGTCACAGAGAAGAAACCATCAAACGTGGGAGAGAATTATTAGAAAAAGATATAGGTAAAAATGGCTTTGAATCATTAATGTCCAGCGAATCAATGAAGAAAGTCGCTCAGAGATGTAATTTAAAAAGTTCTGAGGATGTTTTATCATCACTTGGCTATGGTGGTTTAACACTCCATCAAGTTTTAAATAGGTTAAGAGAAGAAGTTAAAATAAAAAGTGAAGATAAAAAAACCATAAATGATGAGGAGATTTCCCAGCAAATAAAAGACCAAGCAAGATTATCTAAATCTTATTCAAGATCAAAAAACAAATCACCAATTTCTGGAATAGAAGGTTTAGATTATAGATTTGGAAAGTGCTGCAGTCCACTTCCAGGAGAAGAAATTGTAGGCTCGGTTGCTCTTGGTAATCATGGTATTACTATACATAGAGTAGATTGCGAAAATATAACTTCAATTCCAATAGAACGAAGATTACCGGTCGGTTGGAATGAATACAATAAACATGAAAATAATAAATTCCCAATTCAATTAAGAATAGAAGCAATCGACAGAGTAGGTATTCTTAAAGATATCCTGATGCGACTATCTGATAAAGGAATTAATGTAAGTGATGCGACTGTTAAAACAGCCTTTGAAAAGCCTGCAATTATAAATTTATGTGTTGAACTTGAAACCAACAATCAGTTAAATAAGACTATCGATCAAATAAAATCAATGGCAGATGTGATAGACATAGCAAGAGTAAAATTAAATTAAGTAATTAATTAATTTTAAGATTTCTTTTTTAAAATAAATTTATAAATCAAATATGCAATAAGGCCACTAATGACTCCTAAAACCGATCCAACCAAAAAAGATCCTAACAACAATCTTGAAGAGAATAGCCAACCTCTTTGCCAAATTTGATTATCAATAAAACCAGATTGTATATTCAAGCCTGAAGAACTTTTAATAAATAATGATCCCACTTTATAATTGAAGATATAAAGAGGAATATAGGTAAAGGGATTACTAATCCAAGTACCAATAGCTGCAAGCGTTAAATTCCCTCTAATAATATGTGCCAGAAAAATACCAATTAAAGTTTGTAAGCCAAAAAAAGGGAAGCATCCACTAAATACTCCTACAGCAAGACCTTTTGAATTGTAATATGAACTCCCTTTTTGTTTCCAAAAGAATGATAAGATTTTCTTAGCGTTAATATTTTTTATTATTCTCATTCCAACTGTTAATTTAAACCATTAAATTATTTTAACTAATTATCTTATATACAGCGAAAGATGGATTCAATAATCCCAACAGTTGATACGATAGCAGCAATATCATCAGCAATCGCCTTAGGGAAAGGAGGTATAGCAGTCATAAGAGTTTCCGGATCAAAGGCAATAGAGATATGTCAAACTATTGTTAAAACGAAGTCAAGTCATGCCTGGCAATCACATAGAATCTTTTATGGATTTATACAAGAACCGCAGGAAAAAAAACTGATCGATGAAGTCTTAATTTTAGTAATGAAATCACCAAAAAGTTTTACTGGTGAAAATACAGTTGAAATTCATTGCCATGGAGGGATAGTCATTGTCAATAGAATTCTGGAAATAATTTTAACGATTCCACAAGTTAGATTGGCTAATCCAGGCGAATTCAGTCAAAGAGCTTTTCTCAATGGAAAAATTGATCTCACCCAGGCTGAATCAATAAACGAAATTATTAATTGTAAAAATTTGAGAGCGGCAGAACTAGCATTTAAAGGAGTTCAAGGAGAAGTGAAAAATAAAATTAATCAAATAAAAAATGAATTAATTGATCAACTAGCTGAGATTGAGGCAAGAGTAGACTTTGAAGAAGATTTCGGAGAATTTAATTACTCAAATTTCTCAACTAATCTCAATAAAATAAAAGAAAAAATAAAAGAATTAATAGAAAATTCTAAAAGAAATGACTACTTGCATAATGGAATTTCAATCGCATTAATAGGAAAGACAAATGCAGGTAAAAGTTCTTTACTTAATATGTTGGCAAAACAAAAAAAGGCTATTGTTACTGATATACCTGGAACAACAAGAGATACCATAGAAGTCAATTTAACTATTGAAAACATTCCAATAAGAATTATTGATACTGCTGGAATAAGATATTCGGATGATGTTATTGAAAACATAGGGATTAGTAAAAGCTTCGAAATGATAAGGGAAGCGGATTATATTATTTATATTTTTGATATTCAAAAGGGTTTAGATAATGAGGATAAAAAAATAATTAAAAAAATACCAGTTGAAAAATTAATAACAATATTAGGAAATAAAATAGATTTATTAAAAGAAAAGCAAATAAAGATATCAAAACAAAAGACTTTTATTAGTATCAAAAAGGAAGTAGGAGAAGAAGAATTAATTCAGAAAATTCTTCAAAAGTGTGGAGATAATAAATCTGGTAATATAGAAATCCTACTGAATAAAAGGCAAATAAATAATTTACAAAATTGCCTAATTAATTTAAATGACACAGATTATATTTTAAGTAATAAATTACCTTTTGATCTGCTTACTATAGAATTAAGAGAAGCCATAAAAAATTTATCAAAATTAAGTGGTGAAGAATTAACAGAAGATTTACTGAATAATATTTTCTCAAGATTTTGTATTGGTAAGTAAATGAATTTATATCAGTAAAGAATTTAATATTAAATTTCAGTTATCATATTAATAGTTAATAATATAAATATTGGACTGGGATTCACCTCTAATTTCAAGATTAATTGATTATTGGATAGAAGAAGATTTAGGGAATGGAGATTTAACAGAATCTATAATTACTCATAAAATTGGAAGAGCAGAATGGATTGCAAAAGAAAAAGGTATTTTTTGCGGAACAGAAATTATCAGAAGAATTTTTCAAAGAATTGACAGCCAAATAGAAATTGATTTTAGCACTAAAGATGGTTCAGAATTTATTCAAAATGAAAGCATATTAAAATTAAAAGGCTCGCCCAAAAGTCTATTAGCAGGAGAAAGAATAACACTGAATATTGCAATGCATTTATCAGGAATATCTACTTATACTAATAATCTTGTAAGTAAACTAAAAGGAACAAAAATCAATCTTGCTGATACCAGGAAAACAACTCCAGGTCTAAGAAAGTTGGAAAAATATGCTTTTAAATGTGGAGGCGGAATTAACCATAGAATGGGATTATACGATGCTGCAATGATTAAGGAAAATCATATTGCATGGAGTAATAATCTTAAAGATTGTGTAAAAAAAATTAGAATTAATACACCTTTTACAACTCACATAATTATTGAGGTAGAAAATATAAATCAAGCTAAGGATGCGGTTTTAGCTGGAGCAGATAGTATTTTACTGGATGAAATAGAACCAAAGATCTTGCGTAATAATATCGATTCCTTGAGAGAAATATTTGAGAAAAATAGTAAGGAAATAATAATAGAGGTCTCTGGGATTAAACCCGAAGCAATAAATGATTACTTAATTGAGGGTATAGATTTAATTTCAACAAGTTCTTCAGTAACTAAAAGTAATTGGATTGACTTGAGTATGCGTTATATTAATTAAGTAATTATGAAAATAAATTTATATTTATGCATGCAACTCATAATGAATTAATTAAGTTCTTTGAAATTACTTTGAAGGAGAGTCTTGAATTAAATCATAAAATAGACCTATTTGAGAAACTAAATCACAATATAGTCACTGAATCCTCAAGAGAGGATTTCGGAGATTATCAATCCAATATAAGTTTAATATTATCTAAAATTTATCAACAAAAACCGCGTCAGATTGCAGAAGATTTTATAGATTTACTTTTAAAGAACAAAAGTATTTTATCTATATGCGATTCATTTGAAATAGCAGGTCCTGGATTTATTAATATAAAATTAAAAAGTGAGATTTTCATAAATAAGTTAATTGATAATGTTCAATGTCCACTTAATGGGATTCCGATAGTAGATAAAAAATCAAAAATAGTTATTGATTTTTCAAGTCCAAATATTGCCAAAGAAATGCATGTAGGTCACTTAAGATCAACAATTATTGGAGATTCCTTGGCAAGAGTATTTGAAATAAGAGGCTATGAAGTAATGAGATTAAATCATGTTGGAGATTGGGGAACTCAATTTGGCATGCTTATTACACATCTTAAAGATGTTTATCCAGAATTCCTTCCAAATAGTAAAAATATAGAAATCAGAGATTTAGTAGAATTCTATAAAACTTCTAAGAAAAGATTTGATAATGAAGATGAATTCCAAGAAAGAGCAAGAGCAGAGGTTGTTAAACTTCAAAATGGAGATCCAGATTCAATATCTGCATGGAAAATATTATGTATTGAGTCAAGAAAAGAATTTGATGCAATTTATAAAACACTAAATATAAAAATTGAAGAACGTGGAGAATCTTTCTATAATCCTTACCTAAAACAAGTTGTAGAAGAACTTAAAAATAAAAACCTTTCTGTTGAAGACCAAGGAGCAAAATGTGTCTTTCTAGATGGAATGACAAACAAAGAAGGGAAAAAACTTCCATTAATTATTCAAAAGAATGACGGTGGATTTAATTATGCTACGACTGATCTTGCAGCGTTAAAATATCGATTTACAAAATCCCCAAATGGAGATGGTGCAGACAGAATTATTTATGTCACTGATCAGGGGCAATCAAACCATTTTGCTGGAGTATTCCAGGTAGCGACAAAAGCAAATTGGATACCAAAAGATTGTCGTGTAGATCATGTACCTTTTGGATTAGTACAAGGGACTGATGGGAAAAAACTTAAAACCAGAGAGGGTAAAACAATTAAACTGAAAGATTTGCTAACTGAATCAGTCATAAGGGCAAAAAAAGATTTAATAAAAAGAATTAAGGAAGAAAACCGAAAAGAAAATGATGATTTCATTCAAAAAACATCAAAGGTAATTGGTATAGGAGCAGTTAAATATGCTGATTTGAGTCAGAATAGAATTACAAACTATCAATTTAGTTTTGATAAAATGCTAGTTTTAAATGGCAATACAGCACCTTACCTTTTATATACTCTTGTTAGAATATTAGGTATTAATAGGAAAAGAGGCTCCTATTCAATAGCGAAGATTGATCAAACAGTTTTTTTTAAAGAAGACTCAGAATGGAAACTAATAAAGAAATTACTTAAATTTGATGAAGTTGTTATTTCAATTGAAAAAGACTTAATGCCCAATCGACTTTGTAATTACCTTTTTGAACTTTGTCAAATATTTAATAGATTTTATGACCAACTTCCAATACTAAAGGCTGAATCTAAAACAATTTTTTCAAGACTTTTGTTATGTACATTAACCGAAAAAACCTTAAAATTAAGTTTAGACCTTCTAGGTATTGAAAGTTTAGACAGAATGTAATGATTCATCAAGATCAAATGAATGATTTTCCGAATCCTAGAAAGGAAATATTAGAGATGCAAGCTTATTCTGCTCCTTTAGAGAATCGAAGAAGTTTGCTCAGGCTAGACTTTAATGAAAATACATTAGGTCCCAGCCCTAAAGTTCTTCAGGCTATAAAATCAACAGAATTAAGCGAGATATCAATTTACCCAGAATATAAAGCTTTAAAAGAAATAGTAAGCAAAGAATACGCCACAAAATATATATCTAATAAAGAAATAGGATTATTTAATGGTGCGGATGCAGCGATAAATGCAATATTTAATTCTTTCGGAGCAGAAAATGAGATATTCTTAACGACTACTCCTACTTTTGGTTATTACTCCCCTTGCGCAGAAGCCAGAGGCATGAAAATAATTACCTGTCCTTATGAAGGGAAAGAATTCATTTTTCCAAAAAATAATTTTAAAGAGAAAATTTACAAATATAAACCTAAATTAATTTTTATCTGTAATCCCAATAATCCCACAGGCACGTTACTAACCTCAAAAGAAATAATTGAAATTTCTAATATAAATAAGAAATCACTTATCGTTGTAGATGAAATTTACGAAAAGTTTTATGGTGATAGTCTACTACCAAATATAAATTTCGAAGAGAATAACAATATCGTAATCATTCAATCATTATCGAAAACAGCAGGCTTAGCAGGTTTAAGAATAGGATTTGCTTTTGCTAACGAAAAAATAATTGAATATATCAATAAAGTAACTGGTCCATACGATATTAATAGTTTTGCAGTTAAAGCAACCATTGCAGCTTTAAATGATAAAGAATATATTGAAAATTATATTTCAGAAGTTAAGAATGCAAGAGAATGGATAAGAAATAAATTTAAATCCATAAATATAAGAAGTCACTTTTGTGGTGGAAATTATTTCTTGATTTGGCCCAAGAAAGATCCAGAATTATTAGAAAAAGAAATGAGAACAAAAGGTATTCTTATAAGAAATATGAAAAATAAAGAATCCCTTGAGGGTTCAATAAGAGTAAGTATAGGAATCAAAAGTCAGATGAAATTATTTTGGCATACATACAAAGAACTAGATCAAAAATAATAACTATTTGAAAATATAAATTATTTCTTGATCAATTTTCTTAGGATTTATTGTAAATCTCCTACCCACATATTCAACATTAAAACCAGGCATATTTTCTAAAAATTCATCAGCATTAGAAAAATCACAATTTTCATTATTTTCTTTATTGTCTAAAAAATGAACTGGTATGACAATTTTAGGGTTGAGTTCCTTAACTATTTGTGCAGCTTCTTCACCAGTATAAGATTTAGCTCCTCCTCCAATAGAAATAAATAAAATATCGGGACTAGCTAATAAGATTTTATCGTTAACATTGAGCTCACCAGCTGCCCCACCCATGTGAACAATTTTTAAATCATTTTGCTCCCAAACCCATACAGTAGCCATGCCATATCGTCTTCCTTCAAAGCGATCATGAGCAACTGGTATACCGTTCAAAATAGTTCCATTAAATTGATATGAACCAGGATCAACAAACATTAATTTATCAAGAGGATTATATCCTTCATCTGCCAATTGAGAACTAGCTAATATAAAGTCAAATTTCAGATTCCATGGTTTATTTAAATGACTTGCACAACCAACGTTATTGAAAGGATTTAAAAGTATAGTTTGCCCATCCCCGTGAATAAGGAAACTACTATGACCGAAACTCTTCAGAATTAAATTACTTCCAAACACAGCTGAAGGCATTAAGAAAGTAAATAATGAATATATAAAAAATTTTTTAATATTTAAAATACCCATAAATTCTTAAAATAATACTACATATTCTCTACTAAATTCAAAAAGTTACTAATTAATTTATGACCAAATTGTGTTAAAACACTTTCAGGATGGAACTGAACCCCTTGAATATGTCGATATTTCTTATGTCTTAAACCCATAATAGTTGAATCTTCGGTTTGGGCAGTTATTTCTAGGCATGATGGCAGTGAAATTGAATCAACTATCAAACTATGATATCTAGTAGCTAAAAAGGGACTTTCTATATCTTGAAATAGTTCTTTGGAATCATGATATATTTTTGAGGTTTTGCCATGCATCAATTTTTTACCGACAATAACATTACCTCCATATGCTTGAGCCAATGCTTGATGACCTAAACAAACTCCTAATGTTGGAATACTTTTGGAGATCTTTTTAAGAATATCAAGGCAGATTCCGGATTGATCAGGATTACCAGGTCCAGGTGAAAGTAATATGCCACTAGGATTTATTTGTTTTATTTCTTGGATTGTAATTTCGTCGTTTCTTTTTACAAGAATATCTTTAGCAATAGTATGGTCTGAAGATAATTGTCCTATATATTGAACCAAGTTGTAAGTAAAACTATCGTAGTTATCTATAACTAAAAACATGACTTGATTTATAAATTTATAAACAATAATTTTATTTTAGGAACAAATAGATATAGAGCAACAAATATCGAATTAATAGAAGCAAGGAATACAGCTCCTGCTGCAGAATCTTTTGCAATCTTAGCCAATTGACTGAATTTCTGGTCTACTAAAAGATCAACAATATTTTCTATGGATGTGTTTAATAATTCTAAAATTAGAACGGAAAATATTGTCGCAAAAAGTATTATATTTTCTATTGTTGTGAAGTGCAAAAATAAAGATAAACATACGCTGAGAATTCCTAAGAAAAGCTGAATCTTGAAATTTCGTTCATATTTAATGCAATAATTTAATCCACTGATTGCATATTTAAAGCTAAAAATAAGATTTCTAGAAGTCCTATAGGAATTCCTCCGCTTTTTTAATAAATATCTTCTGTTATCCATTACTTTAGATTTTAACTAATCTTTCTTTATCAAGATCTAATATTGATATTAAATAATGCTGAAAATCCAACATCTCCATCAGTTCCCTTTCGTTATGGTGTTCCCATCCTAATAAATGCAAAAACCCATGACTAGCAAGCCAGATAATTTCCGCCTGAAAAGAATGATTTTGTTCTAGAGATTGAGATAATGCCTTTTCATAAGAAACAAATAAATCACCAAGTTCAACAAAATCTAGATCTCCAAAATGATAATCTTCATCGACTATAGGAAATGACAACACATCAGTCGAACCAGCTTTGTTAAGCCATTTCTTATTAAGCTTTTCAATCTCCGAATCATTAATAATTTCAAAACTTAAAGAAAAACTATTCTTTTTTAAATTTTTGTAGAATTTCGAACCTTTTTCAGTAATTACACAAGTTATCCACTTAGTAAAAGCATCTTTCCAAAATGAAAAATCAAAAACAAATGAACTTTTAGAGATATTAGAGTCTTTAAATTTTTGAACAGATTGACTTAATTTAAAAACCAAATCAACTTTCATGGTGCGTTTAGATTCCTCACTCATCGTTATTAAGCTGGTAAGGTGGGTTTAGCTAAAGTCGCCAATAAAAGCAAACACCCTATCAAGGCTATAAAAGTAATAAAGAAATGAGATAGGCTTTTATTACCCTTTTTAACCATGTTCCTCATAGCCAATTTAATAAAGCTAGCAGGTGGACTTTTTTTGTCTAAATTATCTTTATTGGATTCCATTGTAATTAAGATTTGTCTTTGGAATTAATATTATGCCTAAGCAATTCATGAATGAATTGGTCAAGTTCTCCATTGAGAACTCCATTTAAGTCATTTGTTTCTTTCATTGTTCGCAAATCTTTGACCATTTGGTACGGATGAAAGACATAATTTCTTATTTGGTTTCCCCATGCCGCTTCAACGATATCACCTTTTATGTCAGCAATTTCTGAAGCACGCTGTTCTTTGGCAATCACTAATAGTTTAGCTTTTAAAAGTAAAATTGCTTTTTCTTTATTTTGCAACTGAGACCTTTCTTGAGTACATCTTACTGCAATCCCAGTTGGAAGATGAGTAACTCTTACAGCGGTCTCTACTTTATTAACATTCTGACCACCAGCGCCTCCTGATCTACTAGTAGTAATCTCTAAATCTTTCTCTGGAATTTCTAAAGATATATTCTCATCTAATTTAGGCATAACTTCAACTCCTGCAAAACTAGTCTGTCTTTTACCATTTGCATTAAAAGGTGAGATTCTAACTAATCTATGAGTTCCCTTTTCATACTTTAAGTAGCCATATGCATATTTACTATCAATCTCAAAAGTTACACTTTTAATACCAGCTTCTTCCCCTTCAGACAACTCATTAACTACCAATTTCATAGAATGATGTTCAGCCCACCTTGAATACATTCTTAATAATATTTCGACCCAATCTTGTGCATCTGTACCACCAGCTCCAGCATTGATAGAAATAACTGCTCCTTCATTATCATATTCGCCAGATAATAATCTCTGAAATTCCCAATTATCAAGGTTTTCTTTTAAGTGAATGAGGCCCTTATAAGACTCATTAATAAGTTCTTTCTCAGGTTCTAAAGAATAAAGCTCAAGAGAGGCTTCAGCATCAGATATATAAACCTTCCATTGTTTTAATAAACTTAACTGATCTTTGATATCGTCCAGTCTTCTCATTTGCTTTTTGGCCTTATTTTGGTCATCCCAAAATAAGGGCTGTGAAACCATAGTTTCTAATTCTTTTTGTTTGGCCTCGAGTTGAGGTATGTCAAAGACAATCCTCTACATTCATAAGACGTTTAGTTAATTCAGCAAGATCTCTCTTAAATTCGGTTATATCAATCAAAATAGAATGAAATTATTATTATTAATCTAACAAGTCAAATGATTTAATAGTATTAAGTAAATAATATTTTAAAAATGGCTAAAGTAGAAATCTACACATGGCAATCTTGCCCTTTCTGTATACGTGCTAAATTATTGCTTAATAAGAAAGATATTGACTTTATTGAATATGAAATTGATGGTGACCAGAAAGCTAGAGCAAAAATGATAGTCAGAGCTAATGGAAGAAAAACAGTGCCTCAAATATTTATTGATGATAAAGGTATTGGTGGATGCGATGAACTTCATAAATTGGAGAAAGAAAATAAACTAGATTTATTGATCAATTAGAAGTTATGAAGTTTCTTTTTGTAATTGATCTATTAAAAAATATTAATCCTTTAAAAGATTCTTCAGTTGCGTTAATGCAAGCAACCTCGAGGAAGTTTATAGAGGTTTGGATATGCACTCCCCAGGATCTTGAGGCAAGAGGGGATGAAGTTTGGGCATCTTCAATAAAAATTAACCCAAATCCTTGGCTTTCTAAGATAGAAACCGAATGTATTCCTTTGGCGGAGTTTAGTTGTATTTGGATGAGAAAAGACCCTCCCGTTAATGAAGGTTATTTATATGCTACACATCTTCTGGAAGTAGCTGAACGAAAGGGAGTCAAAGTAATCAATAAGCCTGCCTCATTAAGAGCATGGAATGAGAAATTAGGAGCCTTAAGATATAGTAATCTAATGGCTCCGACGTTAGTAGCTAGTAAAATAGATGACCTAATGAATTTTGCCCAGGCTCATGAAGATGTAGTCATAAAACCATTAGGGGGGAAAGGAGGGCAAGGTGTTATTCGTATTACCCAGAATTCTCCTTGTATAAAAGCAATGATTGAATTAATAACCTGCCAAGAAGAGCTCCCAGTAATGATGCAGAAATTTATTCCTGAAGTTGCTCAGGGAGATAAAAGAATAATTATTGTGGATGGCGAACCATTTGGTGCAATTAATAGAATTCCCAAAAAAGGAGATTTTAGAAGCAATTTAGCATTGGGAGGTAAACCTGAAAAATCTAATTTATCAGATCAAGAAAAAATGATTTGTTCAGAGTTATCAATGCAGTTAAAAGAAGAAGGCCTTTTTTTTGTTGGAATTGATGTTATTAATGGAATGCTTAGTGAAATCAATGTAACTAGCCCTACTGGCTTGCGCGAGATCGAGAAGTTCTCAAATAAATCAATTGCTGACGAAATTATCGAAAACCTAATTTCTATTATTTAATAAAATATCTGTTCAGCAAGAGCTGAGAGCTTTAAATTAATTTCTTGCAACTCTTTATGAGGTATTGATCCGTGAACAAGTCCAGACCCTGCAGTTAATTGCAATTCTTTATCAATATATCTTGCGCCTCTAATTGCAACTCTAAAATCAGAATTACCATAAGAATCAACCCAACCTATGGGAGCAGAATAATTATATCTAGAGAAAGATTCAATTTTTTCTATAAAATTAGATGCTTTATTCTTTGGCAAGCCACATACTGCAGGAGTAGGATGAAGAGTTTTTAACAACTCAAATGGACATATATTATCAAATTGAGAATTAATTTCAGTACATAAATGAGAAATAGGACCAAAAGAAACAACTTTTAATTCTCCTTTATTAAATTTATTAATCTTCATTAATCTCAAACAATCAGTTAAATAATCAATCACAAAATCGTGTTCTCTTATGTCCTTGGCACTTTTTAAAAGCAGTTTATCATTATGGCCCGATTGAGCAGTGCCTGCTATTGCTTCTAGTGTAAGGATCTTTTCTCTAAAAGAAAATAATTTTTCTGGCGAAGCTCCGAAGGTTATATCTTCATAATTTCTTTTCCAAACATATGTACAACTATTATTTAGATTCAATCGGAAGTTCTTTAAAATATGAATCAAATTTAATTTATGATTCATTTCATAATTTATCCTTTTACATAAAACAACTTTTTTTAAAATTCCTTGATTTATAAGATCTAGACCTTCTAATATATCTTTTTTTAAATCTTCATTAGATCTATCTAAAAGTAAATTAAACCTTTTAATTTCTGGAATATCACCCTCATTTTCTTTCTTAGTAGAATCTTTTATATTAATAATCTCATTTCTAATAAACCGAATTTCTTTTATTAAATCTTTAAAAGAGGAATTTTCATCTAATTCATAATTGATTCTTAACCATGAATTATGTAATTTTTTTATTATTAGTATTCTTGGTAATATTGCTTCCATTATTGGTACATCATTCTCAATCTTAGTCCTTAAAGAAGTATTACCATAGGAAAAAAAATAAATTACTTTCGATAAAGATTCCTTATCATTTGGACTATTAAGAAATGTCATTTGATCAAATACATTTTTGGTAAAATATTTGGCTTGCTCAAACTTATTCAAGTCATTAATCTGAGCGAATTTACATTTATCCAAGGCAATATAAGACATTCGGTCCTTTTCTTCCCAGAAAGCAGAAAAAGAATATCTGTCAAGAAAATAGTTATACATATCAATTAAATCTAAAGAAGGCATCTTTACACAAATACTTACTAATCCTTTCCTAATACCACTATCCTGGTATTGAGATGAAAGATCCTTTAAAAATTCAGAGAAGCTGGATTCACAATGCATAACTTATTGAAAATAACTAAAAATCATTCAATAAAGTAAAAAATGTAACTCAAATTATAATCTATATTAAATAATAGAATTACTTTCTAAGATATTTATAAAATGGCTTTGAGTAAAAAAGCATTATGGATTCAGGCCTTAAAGTGGCCTCTATATTCAGTTGCAATAATGCCAATATTTATATCTGCTGCTTTTAATTTGTATTTATTTCATGAAATTAAAATAGGGAATTTCTTTGCATTCACATTTGCTTCGGTATTTATATTATTTTGGGAAAATTTAACTAACGACTTATTTGATGCTGAAACTGGCGTAGATGAATTTAAATTTCATTCAGTAGTAAACCTTTTTAGTAATAAAAATATCTTAAATATAATTGCATATTTATCTTTATTAGTTGGACTTCTATTGATAACAATAATATCTTTATCAACAAATATAAATATCCTTTTTTTAATTGTTGGGTGCTGTGTTCTGGGCTATGTATATCAAGGCCCACCTTTTAGATTGGGTTATTTTGGTCTTGGCGAGCCTTTGTGCTGGTTAGCCTTTGGACCATTAGCTCACTCAGCTGCTTTGTTGGCATTGAACCCTTCAACCAAGCAATCTTTTAAAATACCTTGGCAAGAAGCTTTATTACTAGGATCGGGGCCAGCATTGGCTACTACATTAATATTATTTTGCTCTCATTTTCATCAGATTAATCAAGATAAACTTCATGGGAAGAAATCTCCTTTAGTTTTAATTGGAACAAAAAAAGGGGCTTCTTTAATACCCTATATAATATTTATTATTTATTTAATAGAATTTGTAATTATTTTAAAAGGTTTTGTCCCTTACTCTTGTATGCTTTACTTAATTAGTTTTCCTAATGCTTTTAAACTTATAAAACTTCTAAGAAATTCTCATAATAAACCAAGCACAATTAAGAATTGCAAGTTTATAGCTGTTCAATTTCAGACTTTTAATGGAATTGGCTTGATTCTAGGCTTATTTGTATCCTTTCTAATTAATAAATGAAAATAAACTTTAAAAAAAAATATTTTCACTTCAACTTATCGCAATCTATTAAAACCTCTAAAAAGAAAATCATATTTAAGCATGGATGGCTTATTAAGTTGGAAAATAAGAATAAAATAGGATTTGGAGAGATATCACCGCTTTCTCAAAATAATTTCAAAGAGTGTCAAAGACAACTTATACAAATACCTCCTAATCTAGATGAATCAAATCTTCTTCAAAATGTTAAATCATTTCACCCATGTGTTCAATCAGCCTTGCATACAGCAATGGCAGAATTAAAAGGGGAACTAATTTTAAATGATAATAATCAATTTAAAAATATCGATCAAACAGCTATTCTTTGTGATTCTCACTCTATTCAAGAAGACTTAAAGATATTTATAAGTAAAAATAAATCTATGACAAAACCAATCACATTAAAATGGAAAGTAGGAATAAAAGATAATAATACTGAAGAATTACTTCTAGAAAAAGTTCTTAATCAAATAAAAAACAATATTAGATTGAGAATAGATGCTAATGGAGCTTGGAGTAGAAGAATAGCTGAAAGATGGGCAGATATTCTTAAAGGCAATGAAAATCTAGATTGGTTAGAACAGCCTTTACCAGAAGATGACTTGGAGGGCCTCAAAGCACTTCAAAAAAAGATTCCCGTTGCTTTGGACGAATCTTTACTTAAATACCCAAATTTAATTGAGGAGTGGGATGGCTGGCAAATTAGAAGACCTTCTCAAGAAAGTAATCCAATTATTCTTATGAAAGAATTAGAAAATAAAAAAGGTTATAGATCAATCAGTACATCTTTTGAAACTGGAATAGGAAGAAGAATTATTTATCATCTAGCTTCGCTCCAATTAGAAGGGCCTACGCCAAAAGTTCCAGGCTTAGCATTAAAACAGATTCCGAAATCTTCCCTTTTTTCAAGTGATGCGAAATTGGTTTGGGATAATTTATGATGACAAATATCAAAGAGATCACAGTTCAGAATAATGAAGAATTAAGTTCAAACTTAATTCTTAAATATCTTGAAAGAAAGAAATTAATATATATAAAAAACGAATCAAATCAATGTGATGATAAATTAGAGCCAATTAATTTTGACCCTCCCGCAATTATTCTAAAAAGTAGCGGAAGTTTTCAAAAGCCTAAGACATGCATTCATAAAGTAGAAAATCTTGATAATTCAGCGAAGTATTCTGGAATTTGGCTCCAAGAGCAAGGCTTGAAATTAGAAAATTGTTGTATTTTTAATACTTTACCTCTGAATCACATAAGTGGTTTTATGGCATTGTGGAGAAGTCATAAATGGCAGTGTGACTACATTAGTATTTCTAATGAATTACTAAAACAAACCAAAGAATTATTGGAAAAAACAATTTCCATCAACAATATAAATAAAAAGACTCTAATAACATCCTTAGTGCCGACTCAACTAAAAAGGCTTTTAAAAGAACCAGATGGAATTAAATGGTTAAAACTTTTTGACGTAATATGGCTTGGGGGTTCATCAATTTCGATCAAAACAGCAAACCAATGTAGAAGAGCAGGAATCAAGCTGGCACCCTGTTATGGATCTACAGAAACTGCAGCAATGATATCTTGTTTAAAACCAATAGATTTCCTAGAAGGAAATAATACTGTAGGAGAACCACTAAAAGATGTTCAGCTAAAAGTTAATCAAAAAGGATTAATAACTATAAACGCAGAAAGAATTGGAATAGAATATGTAAATCCAACAAACCTGAAAAAGTTTGCAAATGATGAAGGTTGGTGGGAAAGTAGTGATCTTGGACAAATTATAAAAATAAATCAGCAACATTTCCTGAATTTCTTAGGAAGGGCAGATAATGCATTTCAATCTGGAGGAGAAACTGTTTTCCCTGAATTAATTAAAAAAAGATTAGAAGAAATAATCTCAATAAAAAGTTTGCCCATTAAGGATGTTTTCATTAATAAAATAAGAGATGAGATCTGGGAAAATAGATTTGAAGTTTTATTAAGTTTTAACAATAAGTTAAAATCAACCATCATTGATAATTCACTACAAGTATTAGAAAAAAATTATCGTAATTGGCCAAATCATGAAAGGCCTAGGAAAATAGTAGTTTTAGAAAATAAACTTAGTTCTTCGAATGTAAAAGCAAGTGAAATGAAAAGTTGGAAAGATACTGAAGATTAATTAACTAACACTCTTTAATTTTATTTTCTAAATTAGAAGCCTCAATCCAAAGTTCTAAAGAGTCTGGCAAATTAATCTTATCTTTTGTATTTAAATCAATGGAACAATGAACTATGTTAACTTCTGCTGCTTTAACTGATTTATTAAAAAAAAGAGTTTTAATTTTAAATAAATGATTATTAATTTTAGAGGGTATAACCTTTATATTCAAAGTGCAACCTAATTCTATAGGAGAGAGGAAATTTGCTTCACAATTAATAATTGGTAGACCTCTTTCAATTTTATTATGAGTAGAAGGAAAAATCTCTTTATGAGAAATACCATATTTATCAAGGCTTTCCTCCCAAGATTGATGGGCAAAGCTTAATAGATTATGAAAATGAATAATCCCCGCTGAATCGCATTCGCCAAACTTAACTTTCCTTTCTAAAAGTAACCAATAATCTGATTTCATATAGAGATTATCTATCAACCGATCCCATAATTACATCAATAGACCCAAGAATTGCCATAATGTCTGCTATTTTATTTCCTTTAAGAATATGAGGTAATATTTGTAGATTATTAAGATCTGCAGCTCTAATTTTAAATCGCCAAGGAGTGACTTCATTATTACCCTGAATGAATACTCCTATTTCTCCCTTACCAGATTCTAGCCTGGTATATAGTTCACCTGATGGAATTTTAAAAGTTGGTGCAACTTTCTTAGCTACATACTGATAATCCAGACCAAAAATTTCATTCTTTTTATCATCAGTAGCCATTCGCTTAGCCTCTAAATTTTCAGTAGGTCCTCCAGGGATCATTTCAGAAGCTTGTCGGATTATTTTTAAAGATTGTCGCATTTCTTCAATTCTTACTCTATACCTTGCATAACAATCTCCTTCTTTTGCTGAAGCAATTTCCCAATCAAAATCATCATAACATTCATATTTATCAGCTTTTCTTAAATCCCATGAGACACCAGAAGCCCTTAACATTGGTCCTGAAAGAGACCAATTGATAGCTTGCTCTTTATTAATAGTTCCTAAACCCTCAATCCTTTTCTTAAAAATTGGATTATTTGTTATTAATTTCTCATACTCATCAATTTTAGGGGCAAACCAATCACAAAAATCAATACATTTATCCAGCCATCCATAAGGTAGATCACAAGCAACACCTCCAATTCTAAAATAATTATTATTAATTAATCTTTGACCTGTTGCGGCTTCCCAAAGATCGTAAATCATTTCTCTTTCTCTAAAAATATAAAAGAAAGGTGTTTGGGCTCCCACATCAGCAAGAAAAGGACCAAGCCAAAGTAGATGATTAGCTATTCTATTTAGCTCTAACATTAAGACCCGTATGTAACTTGCTCTTTTTGGGACAACAATGTTTGCTAACTTTTCAGGGGCATTTACAACAATAGCTTCATAAAACATGCCCGCTGCGTAATCCATTCTGCTTACATAAGGTACATACATAACATTTGTTCTATTCTCAGCTATTTTCTCCATCCCCCTATGCAAATAACCTATCACGGGTTCACAATCAATTACGTTCTCGCCATCAAGGGTAACAACTAATCTCAGAACGCCATGCATAGATGGATGATGGGGCCCAAAATTAACCACCATTGGTTCAGTTCTTGTCTCTAGTTGAGCCATTAAAATTAATCCTTTTATTAAATATTACTAGAAAGTTATGGAAAATGAATCTCATAATACATCTTTTTTTTATCACCAATCAGTAATGACGCAAGAAATATTAGATTCTATAGACTATTGCCCACATATTTCATTCAAAGATTTTCTAGGGATAGATGCAACCTTAGGCGGTGGAGGTCATTCTTACCAGTTATTAAAGAAATACCATAACTTAAAAATCATTGGATTAGATCAAGACCCAGATGCAAGAAATGCATCAATCGCTAATTTGAAAGAATTTAAAAATAGAATTACTATTAACGCATTTAATTTTGCAGATTATATCCCCGAAAAAAAAGTCTCATTCGTTATTGCCGATCTAGGAGTTAATAGTAATCAACTTGGTAATCCTGAGAGAGGATTCAGTTTCTTAAAGGATGGACCATTAGATATGCGTATGAATCCCTCTTTAGAAATTACTGCTGAAAAGTTATTAAAACAAATCAGTGAAAAAGATCTAGCAGATTTAATTTATGAATATGGTGATGAAAGACTTTCAAGAAAGATTGCCCATAAAATTAAAAAAGAATTACAAGAAAAAGGTAATTTCTCTGGTACAAAAGAATTAGCATACTCAATAGCAGGGTGCTTCCCACCTAAACAAAGATATAGAAGAATTCATCCAGCCACTAGGACTTTTCAAGCCTTAAGAATTGCAGTTAACAGAGAAATCGATGTACTAAAAAAATTACTAGATAATGCTCCTAATTGGCTCATGCCTGGAGGGATAATTACAATAATTAGCTTTCACTCAATAGAGGACAGGTTAGTCAAGAATCATTTTAGAAATGATATGAGATTAATTCCAATCACCAAAAAACCTCTTACTCCCTCTGCCTCCGAAATACTTGAGAACAAAAGGTCCAGAAGTGCTAAATTGAGAATTGCACAAATTAAGTAATTGATTTTTATGCTATCTAATAGTTTTCACTAAATAAGAAATTTCACTAATAGTCGTATCTATATCATCAGAAGAAGTCATTAATCCAATACTTAATCTGATAGATGACTCTGCTTCTTTCAAAGATTTTCCCAAAGCGAGTAAAACATGTGAGGGTTTACCGTTACTGCATGCAGATCCACTAGAACAAATGATTTTAGGTTTTAATCTCTTATGCAATAAAGCTCCATTAACCTTAGGAAAAGTAATATTCAAATTATGAGGCAACCTCTCATACATAGAACCATTAACTTCAAGAAGGGAAATATTTTCAGTCAAACCTTTAAGCAAATTATCTCTATGAAATGCAAGTTTTTCTGCATTCTCTTTAGTATTTCTAATAGCTATCTCTATTGCTTTTGTAAATCCAACAATTAAAGGCAAAGGAATAGTTCCTGACCTTAATCCAAATTCTTGCCCACCTCCTACAAACAATGGATCTAATTCAATCTCCTCATCTATTACTAGAATACCAATCCCCTTAGGACCATATATCTTATGAGAACTAAATGTAATCATATTGGCTATGGAATCCAAATCCTTCATTGGTATATAACCAATACATTGTGCCGCATCAGTATGCAAAACAATTCCCTTAGACTTGCAAATAGAATAAATCCATTGCAGGGGTTGAATTACTCCAATCTCATTATTAGCCAACATTATGCTAACTAAGAATGTTTCTGGTTTTATGGCTTCAATAAACTTCTGCTTTGAAAGCAAACCATTCTTTTCTGGCTCTATTTCTGTCACAGTATAACCTTCTTTTTTTAATTTTCTTAGAGGTTCTAAAACTGCTTGATGCTCTGTCTTTAGTGTAATTATATGGCCATATTTACCAGTTCTCTTATTAAAATTTCTTGCAAATCCAATTAAGGCAAGATTATTGGATTCTGTAGCTCCGCTTGTAAAAATTACTCTTCTATTCTTAAGTTTCAAGTAAGTTTGTACTCTCTCTCTTGAAACTTCAAGAACAGCACTAGCATTAATATTTGCTAAATTAGATTTACTTGAAGGATTAGCAAAATTTTCAGTCCAATAAGGATTCATCGATTCAACAACTTCCTTTAAACAAGGAGTCGATGACTGGTAATCTAGTAGAATAGGACTTGTAACCATATTTTTTAGTATATAAAATTTTTAGTAAGTTCATTTAATTCACTTAAAAATAAAAAATGAATAATCCTCAACAAAGTACAGAAACAATAAAGAAATCGCAAATTTTACTTGTCGATGATGAACCTGGCTTAAGAAATGCAGTCAAAACTTTTCTTGAAGACGAAGGTTTTGAAATTACGGTTGCGGTCGATGGCGAAGATGGATGGGAAAAAGCTCAACAATTTTTTCCCGACTTAATTATCAGTGACATAATGATGCCAAGATGTAATGGATACGCATTATTAGAGAGAGTAAGAGCTGATGAAAGATTGAGTGGAACGCCTCTTATTTTCTTAACAGCAAAAGGAATGACACTTGATAGAACTCAAGGATATTTGGCAGGAGTTGATGATTACATTGCAAAACCTTTTGATCCCGACGAATTGTCTGCAAGAGTAAGAAATGTAATCAATAGACAAGAAAGACTCCTTAAAGAAGCTGCAAAATTTGCAGACATAGATGTCAGCAAAATGGCAAAACAAATTACTGAAATCAGATCCATGTTGACAAATAACAATCCTGCAAATCAAGACAATTCAACAACACTTCCTAGTTTCACTCCAAGAGAGGAAAGTGTTTTGCAATTAGTCGCGGAAGGACTAATGAATAAAGAAATAGCAAGAAAATTAGAAACTTCTATTAGAAATGTTGAAAAATATGTAAGCAGGCTATTCATTAAAACAAGTACTTCAAGTAGGACAGAATTAGTTAGATATGCCTTAGAAAATCATCTTGTAACCTAGTTTAATCAATTTTTTTGAATTCAATTAGTTTCGAAAAGTAAAAAGGGGCCTGATTTAATTTCTTTTGAACGACTTCAAATCCTCTTTCTTCTGCCGCACTTATAATTCCTTTTTCTCTTAATGTATAGGCCCTTGTAGTCTTACTAGGACCAGGAAATAATTTTCCAATATTTTTTAGAATTGCCAACAATGGCGTGTATGGGGCAAAACTTACAATAAGATTAGATTGGCTTAAATCACATAAATGTTTCACCATTTCTTCAGCTACTGATTGAGGATAATGTATAAAAACATCCAAGCAAATTACATAATCAAAATCCCCTTTTAAGCTCTCTAAATCGCATGTTTTAAATTGGATGTTTTTAGAACTTAAGCCAGCATTCTTAATCCTTTTCTTAGTTTCATTAATCATTGATAAGGAGATATCACTCACTTGAAGATTTTTAACCCCCATCATCAATAGTGGAACTGCCAAGCTCCCTACACCACATCCTGCGTCGCAAAAAGTCTTTTCGTTAATAGCAGGCTTGTTTTTAATCCAATCAATTACATCATCAACTGTTTTTTGATGTCCTATCCTGATATTCTTCTGAACAGTATTAACATCTTCAGATTTACTATAAATTCTTTTCCATCTATCAAATCCAGTCCCATTAAAGTAATCTTTAACTTCTGTTTTCTCAAGATTAATAGTATTTTTCATAAAATTTTTTAACAAAATATTTTTTTAATATTAACTAACTAGCGTTCAACTAATAGCACGTCATCATAAGAAAAGAATTGTTTTGTTATTTTGTCTTCTTCAAATTCAGAATCTGTTAATAAAATCGCCATAGTAATGGGGAGTGATTCAGATCTTAAAACAATGAAGCCTGCAGTTGATATTATTGAGGAATTTGGTATCGAGTCAGAGGTATCTATTTTATCTGCTCATAGGACACCAATAGAAATGATTGAATATGCAAAAAAAGCAGAATCCAATAATATTAAAGTTATTATTGCAGGGGCTGGTGGTGCTGCTCATTTACCAGGAATGATTGCATCAATATCAACTATTCCTGTAATTGGAGTTCCAGTAGAAAGTAAAACGCTTAAAGGCATTGATTCATTACTTTCCATAGTTCAAATGCCAGCAGGTGTACCTGTAGCAACTGTTGCTATCAATGGTTCAAAAAATGCTGGATTATTAGCAATACAGATATTAAGTTTAAATAACACATTAATTAATAAAAAGTTAAAGACTTATAAGGAAACGCTACATTCAAAAGTTATAAAGAAGAATAAAAATCTCAACAATCTTGGAGCAGAAAAATACCTAGAAAACTATTAGAAACTTTTTCTTTAAATAGTCTTATGAATATTTGTGATTAATAAAACCTCTATCAATCAGGAAAGTTAATATCTTCTCAACTGCTTCATCTAGGTTTAAGGAGCCAGTGTCAACAACTATTTCAGGATTAAGTGGTGCTTCGTAAGGACTGGAGATGCCCGTAAAATCTTTAATTTCACCTAAACGAGCCTTTTTGTAAAGTCCCTTAGTATCTCTTTCTTCACAAACATCAAGATTAGCAGAGCAATACACTTCAATAAAATCATCACCTATAATATTCCTTACTTTCTCTCTATCGATTTGAAAAGGTGACACAAATGCAGTAATGGTAATTATGCCAGCATTCATAAATAAATTAGCAACCTCACCAATTCTTCTGATATTTTCCTCTCTGTCTTTATCAGAAAACCCTAAATCTTTGCATAAACCATGCCTTATATTGTCTCCATCCAGTATGTAAGTAGATAATCCTTTAGAGTGCAAAGAATCATTTAAAGCATTAGCTAGGGTACTTTTCCCTGATCCAGATAATCCTGTAAACCATAGAACCATGCCCTTATGACCTCGCATCTGTTCTAATTTTTCTCTATCTACAGTTAAATTGTGCCACTTAATATTTTTATTAGAAATTTTAGGATCTAATTTCTTCATTAACTTAATGATCAGATATTTATGATATATATATTAACCCGCATAACTTTATATATCATAGAGATCTTTACGAAGAAATTCTTTTACTTTTTCTACCATATCTCCTTGTAGATGAAGACTTTGACCATCTAATTTACCTCCAGTTCCACAAAACATCTTTAAATCCTTGAGTAATTTTTTATTTAATAACCCGTTTTGGGAATTTAAACCATCGATGATAGTTATAGTTTTACCTTTTTTGCCTTTTTTTTGTATAAATATACGAATCCTTGAAAAGTTAATTAATTGATTATCTACTTGTTCTTTTACATTAAGATTTTGCGGATTATCAAATTCAATCCAATTTTTATTTCGCATTATTTTTAGATTAATCTATAGTGGAACTAATGATACATCATACAAAGTTGGTGAATTCCATTTCTCTAAATAATCAAGAAAACACAAAAGATGATTTCAACCTCCCAAATGAACATGGTAGATATGGAAAATATGGTGGTCAATATGTTCCTGAAACTTTAATGCCAGCTCTTCTTGAATTGGAAAAAGCTTTTAAAGATGCTTGGGAAGATCCTAAATTCAGTTCAGAACTGAACCAACTACTAAAGAATTATGTTGGAAGAGAAACTCCTCTATATGAAGCAGAACGGTTGACTAAGTATTACGAGAAGAAAAACATAAGAAATAGAATTTGGTTAAAAAGAGAAGATTTAAATCACACTGGTGCCCATAAAATCAATAATGCTTTAGGACAAGCATTATTAGCAATAAGAATGCATAAAAAAAGGATTATTGCTGAAACAGGTGCAGGTCAACATGGAGTTGCTACTGCTACAGTATGTGCGAGATTTGGTCTGGAATGTGTAATTTATATGGGTGAAGAGGATATGAAAAGACAATCATTAAATGTGTTCAGAATGAAATTACTTGGCGCTGAGGTAAAAGTAGTTACATCTGGAACAGCTACTCTCAAGGATGCTACTAGTGAAGCTATCAGAGATTGGGTCTCAAATGTAGAAACCACTCATTATATTTTAGGGTCAGTTGCGGGTCCTCATCCGTATCCAATGATGGTTCGAGATTTCCACGCAGTAATTGGGAAAGAAGCTAAGCATCAATGTTTAGATGCCTTTGGGGCATTACCAGATATCTTACTTGCATGTGTAGGGGGAGGTTCTAATGCAATGGGACTGTTTCATCCATTTATAAATGATACGAATGTTAGATTGATCGGAGTTGAAGCTGCAGGAAGTGGATTGGATACTGAAAAACATGCTGCAACGATTACCAAAGGTAGTGTAGGGATATTACATGGATCAATGAGTCTTCTTCTACAAGATAATCAGGGTCAGGTTCAAGAAGCTCATTCAATAAGTGCTGGTCTAGATTATCCAGGTGTTGGCCCTGAGCATAGTTATTTAAAAGACATCGGCCGAGCAGAGTATGGTTGTGTTACTGATACAGAAGCCTTGAATGCACTAAAATTAGTAAGTGAATTAGAAGGAATCATTCCAGCCTTAGAAACTGCTCATGCTTTTGCCTGGCTAGAAAAGCTTTGCCCTACTCTTGAAAAAAGCTCTGAAATAGTTATTAATTGTTCTGGCAGAGGCGATAAAGATGTAACTACAGTTTCTAAGAGAATGACCGAGCTAAATTAATTTAATATCTGTTTAGAGTGGAATCAATATATTTGCTCCAACCATCAATACCTTCTTCAAGGTTCCAAATCTCATTAACAAAAGAATTATCTAGCATCCATTGTCCAAAATGAAGACTTCTTACACCCATATGGCATAAAGCGACTATTTTTCTATTTTCTAAAATATCCAATTTAGAATTTACGCTTTCAATAGTTATTTGACTCATGGGCATATGCAAAAAATAATATGGAAATTTGACTATTTCCAACTCGGAATCCTCTCTGACATCAATAATAGTAGGTAGATCTATCTCAGAATCCAACCACTTATTTAGATCATAGGCTGAAACTGATTTTGGTAAAATTCTCAATTTAAAAACAAAAAAAGACTTAGTAACAATTTAATAATAAGAGTTGCAACTCAAAAGCAATTGTTAAAAATAAAAATAAAAATGAATATAAAAGTCTTAATATTAGCAATAGCTTTGACAATCTTAACCACCTTAATTTTTATCGCTAAGCCTTATGAAAAAATTTTAAAACCTATAAATACTGATATAGGAAAACTTGAAATTGTTAATTATATTCCAGAACATAATGATTTAAAAATAATTTCCAACGCAAATAGTTTTGATTTGAAAGAAGCTCTGAAAAAAAATTATAGTCAAGATAATAGTCATATAGAAATAATTAAGAGTGCTAGCGTTGCCTTAGTAGGAATTGACTTTAAGAATTCATTTAGTGATCTTTACGATAATGAATTTTCATTATCAATTGGCAATATAAACAATTCAAACCCAGCTTCACTTCTAATTATAAAGGTTAAGGAAGAAGAATTAAGAGATGAATTTTTTACTGAGAGAATAGATGATATCAATAACATCTATAAAATAGATCACCCTAGTTATTTTAATTATTTCACACTTACAGAAGATAAATATCTCATACTTTCTACTAATAAAGAATCAATAATAGAATCATTAGAATCCATACAAAATGAGGAAAAAATTAAAGATAGAAAGCAATTCCTCAATAAATTACCTGTTCAGTTTAAATCAGAAAAAATATTATTAATTTCGAGAAATAATTTTTTCAATAGGCTCAGATTGAATGATAATCAATTTACAATAACAACTATTGCCCCTTATGACAGCAAACTAAGATTAAGAACATATCTAATTAATAATAATAATTTCACAGATATATCTAAATATAATGTTATAAATACAGAAGATAAAAATAAAAATATTATATATGGAAATGAGATAGATATATTAATTAATTACTTCTCATTTATAGAATTAGATTCTATCCAAATGAACATATATAAAGAACTAAATCAAAACTTAAATTCGGAAATATTATTTCTAAAAAATGGTAAATATTGGATAATGGCTTTCCTCAAAGAAAATCTTAATAAAACCAATATCAATAAATTAAATATATTTGATAATTATGATAATTATAATTTAAATATAAATAGCTTAAATTATAACGTTTGGTATAAAAATAGTTTAGAAAATATCAATAATGAAATAAATTTCATAGAAAAAACCAAAATATTTTCTTGCGAATCAGATGACATAATTTTAATAAGTAATAGCCTATCTGAATTAATCAAGGGATTAAATAAGGAAGAATTATCTTATAAATATTTACATAAAGATATAAACGAAGAAATGAGAAAACCTTTTATAAATGATATGATTTTGGTTAATGATATTGATCAATCAATGATCAAAAAAGATTACAAAATATTTAATACCATGAAATATCTTACTGGAAATTATTTAAAAATTTCGATTGATAGTATCAAGGCTGTTATTAATCAACAAATACCAGATATAAATCCAGAAATCTATATTGAAACAAATATAGAAATTATTTAAGTAATTAATAATAAGATTATATATTTGATAATAATGTTAATTGCTTGTGGTTTAAAGAAGATAAATTTACTATCTTAGTTGTTATAACATTTCCTTTAGTTAAGGATATAACTTTGGATAATTCAAAACTAATCCTTAAACCAGGCTTAGAGGGCATTCCAGTTACTCAATCATCCATCTGCGAGATTGATGGTACCAAAGGTAAATTATTTTATCGGGGATATGACATAGGTGAATTAGCGCAAAAAAGTAGTTTTTTAGAAACAGCTTTTCTTTTAATATGGGGAGAATTGCCATCTGCAAGCGAATTAAGAGATTTCGAGGCAGAAGTACAGATGCATAGAAGGTTGAGTTTTAGAGTTAGAGATATGATGAAATGTTTTCCTGAGTCGGGACATCCAATGGATGCATTACAATCGAGTGCTGCTTCTCTGGGGTTGTTTTATTCCAGAAGAGCAATCGATGACCCAAAATATGTTTATAACGCAGTGATTAGATTAATTGCAAAAATACCAACAATGATTGCAGCGTTTCAACTTATAAGAAAAGGTCATGATCCAATTCAACCTAGAGATGACTTAACATACTCTTCCAATTTTCTTTACATGCTTACTGAAAAAGAACAGGATCCACTAGCCGCAAAAGTTTTTGATAAATGCTTAATATTACATGCTGAGCATAGCTTAAATGCAAGTACTTTTAGTGCCCGAGTTACTGCAAGCACTCTAACTGATCCTTATGCAGTTGTCGCATCTGCTGTTGGCACCCTTGCGGGTCCTCTTCATGGAGGAGCCAATGAAGATGTTATAGCGATGCTAGAAAGTATCAAAGATCCAGAGAATGCATCATCATTTATTGATAATTCTCTGAAAAATAAAAGAAAAATCATGGGATTTGGTCACAGAGAATATAAAGTTAAGGATCCACGAGCCATTATCTTGCAAGAGTTAGCTGAGGAATTATTTGATAGATTCGGAAAAGATGAAATGTATGAAATTGCAAAAAGACTCGAAGAAGAAGCTATTCCTAAATTAGGCCCGAAAGGTATATATCCCAATGTTGATTTTTACTCAGGATTAGTATATAGAAAGCTTGGAATCCCCAGGGACTTATTCACTCCAATTTTTGCAATTTCTAGAGTAGCAGGATGGCTCGCTCATTGGAGAGAGCAATTAGGAGCAAATAGAATATTTAGACCCTCTCAGATTTATACAGGATCTGAGTATAGAAAATGGACACCATTGGACCAAAGATAATCATATATTACTTTCAATCGATAAAAAATACACACATTTAGAGTTTTGCAAGTTAATGTAGTAATTAACGGCAATAAGTATTTTGGATTACGGTTTAGATCTTGAATATAGTTTTAATGAGATCCTGCAATCTTTAGGCATTTCTAGTGAAATTGCCCATATAATATGGCTACCAATACCAATGCTTTTAGTTTTAGTAGCAGCAGTTATAGGAGTTTTAGTAACAGTTTGGTTGGAAAGAAAAATTTCAGCAGCAGCTCAACAACGCATAGGACCTGAATATGCTGGAGCTTTAGGGGTTCTTCAACCAATTGCAGATGGTTTAAAACTGCTTGTAAAGGAAGATGTTATTCCAGCAAAGGCTGACTCTATATTGTTTACAGCAGGACCAATACTAGTTCTTGTGCCTGTAATTTTATCTTGGCTAATAGTACCTTTTGGTCAAAATCTAATGATAAGTAATGTTGGGGTTGGTATTTTTCTGTGGATTTCACTTAGTAGTATTCAACCAATAGGGCTGTTGATGAGTGGATATGCCTCGAATAATAAATACTCTCTTTTAGGAGGACTGCGAGCTGCCGCGCAATCAATTAGTTATGAAATACCGCTGGCTTTATCTGTTTTAGCAATAGTAATGATGACTAACTCTTTAAGTACAGTGGATATTGTTAACCAACAAAATAGTGCTGGTATTCTTAGTTGGAATATATGGAGACAACCAGTTGGTTTTATTATCTTCTGGATATGTGCGCTTGCAGAATGTGAAAGACTTCCTTTTGATTTACCTGAGGCAGAGGAAGAACTAGTTGCAGGCTATCAAACTGAATATGCAGGAATGAAGTTTGCTTTATTTTATCTTGGAAGTTACATAAATCTAATTTTGTCTGCTTTGTTAGTTTCAGTTCTATATCTAGGTGGATGGGGTTTCCCAATTCCTGTAGAAACACTTTCTGAGATTCTTAAGATGCCTCTAAACTCACCATCAATTCAGGTAATTACAGCGACTATAGGAATAGTAATGACAATCTTAAAAGCTTACTTACTTGTTTTCATAGCAATACTTCTCAGATGGACAACCCCTAGGGTTAGAATTGACCAGCTATTAGATTTAGGATGGAAGTTTCTTTTACCTATTTCCTTAGCTAATCTTTTACTAACAGCAGGATTAAAACTTGCACTTCCAAAATTCTTTGGAGGCTGATTTGAGTATTTCTACTTAAATTAACAAAAAATCCACTAGAATTAATAAAACGTTATTTAAATGAACGATTTCTTCAAAAAAGTAAGTCTTTACGTCAAAGAAGCAATTGATGCAAGTAAATATTTATTGGATGGATTATCAGTAACTTTTGATCATCTGAGAAGAAGGCCGGTCACTGTTCAATATCCATATGAAAAATTAATACCTTCAGAAAGATACAGAGGCAGAATTCATTATGAATTTGATAAATGCATTGCATGTGAGGTCTGCGTAAGGGTATGTCCAATCAATCTACCTGTAGTCGATTGGGTAATGAATAAGGAAACAAAAAAGAAAGAATTAAGAAATTACTCAATAGATTTTGGGGTATGTATTTTTTGTGGTAACTGCGTTGAGTATTGCCCAACCAATTGCTTATCAATGACAGAAGAATATGAACTTGCCACATTTGATAGGCACAATCTAAATTTTGATAATGTTGCTCTAGGTAGATTGCCAACCAACGTAACTACAGACCCATCAGTTAAAGCTCTTAGAGAACTTACATATCTTCCTAAAGGTGTCATGGATCCACATGAAGTACCAGATTCAGATTCTAGACCTGGTAAGCTCCCTGAAGAGGTATATGATTGGATGATTTCTAAAGATTCCAAGGAAGATAAACCTCAAACGTTACCTAAAAATTAAATCAAGAAATGTCAATAGCTGTTACTACACAACTTATATGCTTTGGGATATTATCTCTAATTATTATTGTCGGTGCTTTAGGGGTAGTATTACTTGAAAGCATAGTCTACTCAGCCTTCTTACTTGGAGGCGTTTTCATGAGTGTTGCTGGCTTATATCTCCTTCTTAATGCAAGCTTTGTTGCTGCAGCACAAGTGTTAGTTTATGTGGGAGCAGTAAATGTTTTAATTATTTTTGCAATAATGTTAGTAAATAAGAAAGAGTCTCTTAAACCAAAAGAATACCTAAACTCTAGGAAATTGATTTCTACATTTATATGCATTACTTTATTAAGTCTCCTTGTGCGTGTAGATTTATCAAAAGCATGGGACATTGCAAATCCAAACTTTGCTATTGGCGAAGAATCAACCGTCAGAATTGGTGAACATCTTTTTAGTGATTATTTATTACCATTTGAAGTAGCTTCTGTTTTACTTCTCATGGCCATGATAGGTGCGATAGTTTTAGCAAGACGAGATGTAATGTCTGAAGATATATCAACTGGTTTACCTGCAAACCAGGAGCTGATTGAAAAATCCAATGATCCAATTCTTGCAAAAAAAGTTAATTAAGTCTTACTGACAATGAATCTAGATTCCATACCACTACAAGCATATTTAATTGTCTCATCAGTCCTTTTCTGCATTGGTATTTGGGGATTACTAAATAGCAGAAATGCAGTGCGAGTTCTCATGAGTATTGAATTAATGCTTAATGCAGTCAACATAAATCTTATGGCCTTTTCTGCCTATGTAGACAATAATTTAATTCAAGGGCAAGTTTTTACAATATTTGTTATCACTGTTGCAGCCGCTGAAGCAGCAGTAGGTTTAGCAATACTTTTATCCCTATATAGAAACAGAGTAACTGTAGATATGGAAAGCTTCAATCTGCTCAAATGGTAAATAATAATCCATGCAAATTTCATTAGTTCTGATTATTTACAGATCAAATACTCCTTTTGCAGAAAAAACAGCACTATATTGCCAAGAATTATTAAAAGCTAAAGATATAAACTCGATAAAATTTAGTAGTGATTTCAAAGATAATTCAATTGATATTATTGTCGATAAAAAAAAACCTGATTTAGCGATTGTTTTAGGTGGAGATGGAACCGTACTCAAATCGTCAAATGAATTATTACATTTTAAGATTCCAATACTAAGTTTTAATATAGGAGGGCATTTAGGATTTTTGACACAAGATAATAAGTTTTTGTTTGATAAATCATTCATCGATCTTCTTCTAAAAGACAAATTCGTAATTGATAATCGGTTAATGCTTGAATGTAATCTTTTCAAAAATTCTTCAAAGCATATCAAATATTATGCTTTAAATGATTTCTACTTTAGGTCAATCGAACAAGAAATCTCTGCAACTAACAAAATAAGAATTGAAATAGATCAAGAAAGAGTAAATGATTATAAAGGAGATGGGTTAATTATCTCCTCGCCTACTGGCTCTACTGCTTACTCCATGGCAGCTGGAGGACCAATAGTTCACCCTTTAATAAGTGCTTTAATAATTTCTCCTATATGTCCAGTAAGTCTATCTAACCGACCAATTGTAGTACCTGATTCAAGTAGTATAGTTGTCAAAACAATTCATGAAAAGAGCCAGCCACTTCAATTATGGAAAGACGGAACTAAATGTTTACAAGTCAATGAGAATGATTATTGTGAGATAAAAACAAGTCCTGAATCAGCAAGAATCATAATTCTAAAAGATAATATGTCATATTACAGTACGTTAATAAAAAAACTTGAATGGAAAGGTGATTTATCTAATTCTGGAGCTAAAGATGTATAAATGCAGTTAGAAATTGAAAGGAGATTTTTGATTAAAGATGAAGGTTGGAAGCACTATGTACATGATTCATCATTTATCGAACAAGGATATTTAGCTGGCTCTTCAACTGATTGGATTGTAAGAGTAAGGAAGGAAAGAAGTAAATATAAATTGGCATTAAAAAAACATATAAATAGAATCACAAATCATGAATTTGAATATGAAATCCCTTATGGTGAGGGAGAAATAATTATTTCAAATATCAAAAACAAAATCAAAAAGAAAAGACATTATCTAATAATCAATAAACAAGAATGGATTATAGATTGTTTTGTAGATAAAAACTTCCCTTTAAAAATAGCAGAAATAGAACTTAAAAATGATAAAGAGTTTGTTCAAATACCCAGTTTTATATCAAGAGAAATCTCTGGCTTAAAATCTTTCTCCAACTATGAACTATCTAAATATCCTTTTGAAACTTGGAAAAAAGATGAAAAAAATAATTTATTTACCCACTAGCCAAAATCACATGTTTCCTTTAGATTCTTTTAATAATTAAAGCAAATTTCTATTTGTTAAATTCATTCAATCATCAAGAGAATGTTTGGTCTATATGATAAGCAAGGAATTCTGCGCTATGTGAACTCGGATAGAGACGCATGCTTAGCATATGCAGAACTTTTCGAGTTAAATTCAGCTAGCTATAGTCTAATGCATCTTAATGAGAGATCTGAGACAATAAGAGATATTATTCTTGATCAGAATCAGGAAGAGTGCAACAATTAAATCCATCTCTACAAATCTTTCCGTTATCCATTGCCCAATTTAATAAGGCGACTCTATTCTTAGAACCTGTTTTAGTAAACATATTGCTTACATGATTATCAACAGTTCTTTTACTAATAGTTAGCTTTACAGCAATTTCTTGATTTGTTAAACCATCTGCAACTAAATCAATGATTTCCATCTCTCTTGATGAGAGTCCCATCATATCAATGTTGTTTAGATCTTCATCAACCATTTGCATTTGAACAGTTCTTTTTTTATAGTAATTAAGTTTATCAATCTCAACACAGTTGTTAATCATCTAGAAAAACAAGTAACAATTGAAATCAAAACTTCAAGAAACTTTAGAATCAAATTCTAAAGTAATAACGGCAGAATTAATGCCCCCTAGGGGAGGTGACCCCATACGATCTCTCAAGATAGCACAACTTTTGAAAGATAAGGTACATGCAGTTAACATAACTGATGGCAGCAGAGCGATCATGAAGATGTGCAGCTTGGCAATGTCCAAACTATTACTAGAGAATGGGATAGAACCCATAATGCAAATATCATGCAGAGATCGTAATAAAATTGCTTTACAATCTGACATCCTAGGAGCGAATGCCCTAGGAATAAAGAATATTTTATGTATTACAGGAGATTCTGTAAAGGCTGGGGATCAGCAAGATGCGAAAGCAGTCCATGAATTCGAATCCGTGCGGCTACTTCAACAAATTCGTGACTTTAACTATGGTATAGATCCTTGTTTTGATTTCTTGAAGGACAATAAAACCAGTATCTATGCTGGTGCGGCAGCTGATCCAAGTTGCAAAAATAAACGAAGTTTAAAATTAAGAACAGAAAAGAAGAAAGAAGCTGGTGCAAATTTCCTTCAAACTCAAATGATTATGGACAAAAAATATCTAATTGATTTTTGTCGAGACATTAGTGAACCCCTTAATTTGCCAGTTATAGCAGGTGTTTTTCTTCTTAAATCATACAAAAATGCTTTATTCATCAATAAATATGTTCCTGGTGCTAACATACCGGAAAGAATTTTAAACAGACTTAAAGATTCCAAAGAACCTCTAAATGAAGGAATTAATATTGCCTCTGAACAAATAAGGGATTTTATCAAAATAGCCCAAGGAGTTCACATTATGGCCATAAAATGTGAGGAACTAATACCTGAAATTTTAAAAAGATCAGAAATTAATCTGGTATATTGATCAGATCAGTTCCTAAAAGCTCAGCCATTGCTTTTTGCTGAGGAGATGGTTCTGTCATATCCATTCTTCTCGAATCAGTAATTAACCAATCTAAAGAAGCATCTTGCAAGTCAAAATGATCTCCATTTTTTCCGACGCAATATCTTCCAAAGACAAGTTTATCTAGAAGTTGTACACCTTTTCCTATTTTTGAATAATCAAAAATAATCGAATTATCTATAGTCGCACCTTCACATATACAGCAACTTGGACCTATCATTGATGGCCCAATAATAGTTGCTCCATCCTCAATTCTAGTCATACCACCAATATAAACTGGACCTTCTATATTTACTTTATCCCAATTCGCTGCAACATTTAAGCCTGTATAAATACCAGGTTTAATCTCCTTACCAGGAATTTCAACCTGTCTGACTTTTCCTTGCAAAACACTTCTGATTGCTTTCCAATAGTCAGGAACTTTTCCAATATCTACCCATTCAAAATCCATTGGTAAAGCATAAAAAGGTAATTCCATTTCTACAAGTTTTGGAAAAAGATCTGCACCAATATCAAATTTCTTTCTAGAAGGAATATAGTCGAAAATCTCAGGTTCAAAAAGATATATGCCAGTATTTATGCAATCACTTAAAGCTTGATCCACTAATGGCTTTTCCTGGAAAGCCTTTACTCTGCCATCCTCATCAGTAACTACAACACCATAACTAGAAACATCTTCCTTTGAAACTTTTTTAGTAACTAAGCTAGCCAGCGCCCCTTTTTGCTTATGCCTTTTCACAGCCTCTGTAAGATCTAAGTCAACCAAGGCATCTCCACACAAAACTACAAATGTTTCATCAAAAAAGTTCTGAAAATCTTGAATCTTTTTTAAACCACCAGCGGAGCCAAGAGCATCTCCAATTAATTCACCATCCTCGATTCTACCTTCAAAACTATAAGCAATCTCTACACCAAATCTCTGTCCGTCTCTAAAATAATTTTCAATTTCTTCAGCAAGATGGGAGACATTAACCATAATTTCTCTAAAACCATGTTCTTTCAGTAATTCCAACAAAAACTCCATTACTGGTTTTTGTAAAATTGGAATCATAGGTTTTGGAATAATATGCGTAATGGGTTGAACTCGTGTTCCTTTCCCTGCTGCCAGTATCATCGCCTTCATAGGCATTTAAGACCTCTTTTATAAGATTATTTTAATTCTCTCAAACCTCTATGCAGCGGTTGGAGAAGTATCTGTCGCATCCAGATTTTCTATAGGTAATTGTGCTAAACCACCCTCTGGTAAGACTCTTTTTACTTTTATAGGACCATAAAGAGAAGTTAATTGCTTAATTTCAATTTTATTTTGAGAAGATAAAAAAAGTAAAGCCCAGAAAACCCCTAACCTATCACTATCTAAATCCTTTTTTGCAACTTTCTGCCATTTTAAGACTAAATATTCAAAATCAACCCATTGCAGAGCCTGCTCCCATTTATCTATAAAAATTCCCAGAGCTTTGGTTGTTTCTGGTAATTTCTCTCGATGTGCAAGTGATTTCACTTGATCAATCAGAGATTTATTAGAATATTTCTTATTTCTTTGTCTTTTCATCAATAATATATCTTGTGATTCAATCGATTCTGCTATCGACTCTAATTGGCTAATTAGCTCGCCCAAGGTGGCTGATCTTTTAATAATAGGTTGAGCAACAGATCTCCTCCTAAGATATTTTTCTGGATACTGAGGTATGTCAAAGCTTTTATTTATCCATGATTGTTCCAGAATCTCTAAGTCTTCCTCACGATCCACCAAATCATCATCTGGAAAAACATCCGCTTCTAAAACTTGAGCCTTTAAATTAACTAAAACTGATGCTGCAAAAAAAGCTTCGCTAGTTTCAGATAAATCTCTCTCAAAAGATATTTGAGTATTCTTTTGATTTTCAAATTTATGATTAAATTGATCTAAAAAGCTGTCTATTACACTAATAACATCTATATCCCAAGGATCTAATTCACCTTTACCGGCTGCATCCTGAAGAAATTTTATCAAAAGTCTAGGTCCTAATTTTGACCTATCAATAGATGTTGAGCTTGATATGTTAAAAATCCAAATCTATATAAAATTTATCTTTTAATGGATGAAGAGGCCACTTAATTTAAAAATATTTAAAAATTATAGAGAAGGTGCCTTTAATAAAAGACTTTCATTACTAGCAAAATTTATTGACTTCGCTGAACTTCTTACTGCATTCAAGTCTCTAGCAACTAAACTATTTATAGATGGCAAATAACTTTCAGTAACTAATCTAGGATATAATCCAATCCCTAATATAGGAAGAAGTAAACATCCAATTATATAAATTTCTCTTGGCTCAGCATCTATCAGGTTCCTTTCCTCAACCAACTTAGGATTTTCCTTGCCAAAGAAAATCTCACGAAGCATCGATAGCAAATAAATAGGTGTAAGAATCACACCTATTGCTGCTAAAGACGCCATGATTATTCTAAAAGGTAATGTATATATTTCGTCAGTAACAAAACCTGTAAATACCATGAGCTCTGATACAAAGCCGCTCATCCCAGGTAATGCTAAGGATGCTAAAGAACATGCTGTCCACAAAGCAAACATTATTCTCATTTTTTGACCAACTCCTCCCATTTCGTCTAATTTCAGAGTTTTTGTTCTATCATAAGTAGCCCCTACAAGGAAAAATAAGCTGGCACCAATTAATCCATGACTTACCATCTGCAACATTGCACCACTTGTTCCTAAAGAGCTAAAACTACCAATTCCAATTAATACGAATCCCATATGACTAATTGAACTATATGCAATTTTTCTTTTTAAATTCCTTTGAGCAAAGGAAGTAAGTGCCGCATAAATTATATTAACTGCTCCAAGTACTACTAAAAGAGGTGCAAACTGGGCATGAGCTAAAGGTAATAATTGAGCATTAAACCTTAAAAGCGCGTATCCGCCCATCTTTAACAAGATTCCAGCAAGTAGCATATGGACTGGTGCTGTAGCCTCTCCATGAGCATCAGGCAACCAAGTATGCAAGGGAACTATTGGGAGCTTAACTCCGAAAGCAATTAATAAACCTGCGTAACAGAGAATTTGGAAACTTTGACTAAAGTCAGTTTCGGCTAAATGTGAGAATTCAAAATTAGGAATACCATTTCCATAAAAACCCATAGCCAATGCAGCTAAAAGTATAAATATTGAACTTCCAGCTGTATAAATAATAAACTTTGTCGCAGCATATTGCCTTTTTTTTCCACCCCATATTGCTAGTAATAAATATACTGGCAATAATTCAAGCTCCCAGGCTAAAAAGAATAGCAACATATCCTGTACTGCAAAAACGGCTATCTGTCCTCCATCCATAGCAAGTATCAAAAAGAAAAATAATTTTGGTTTAAAACTTACAGGCCATGCTGCTAGAACAGCTAAAGCGGTTATAAAACTTGTCAGAAGGATAAGAGGCATTGATATCCCATCAGCCCCTACTGTCCATGTTAAGCCCAAATTAGGTAGCCAACTAATACTTTCTTTAAGCTGAACATTTTCATTATTGATATCAAAACCATTGATATATGCTCCAACAGTTATTAAAAAAGTAATTAGAGCAACAATTAATGCAAACCACCTAACCTCTTTACCTTCTCCCTTATCCGGAAAAAAAGGAACGACAAATGCACATACTATTGGGAAAAGAATTGATAATGATAACCAAGGTAAATTAGATAATCCAACACCAAGTGTCCCAATCATTTGAAAATTTAGAAGTTCTGACAAGCAATAATTAAACAAAGGAATTAAAAATATTTAAACAAAGTCTAGAATTGTTCTGAATTTTTACATCCTAATGGCAGTGAAGACACACATTTAATACTAATTTAATCAAGAAGACTGTAAACCAAATATGGCAACAAGCAGTAGAACTCCTCCAAAAACAATCAATGCATAAAACTGAGCTCTTCCCGTTTCAAAATATTTCAAACCTTCTCCACTACCTAAAGTCACTAATCCCGTAAGATTTACTACGCCATCAACTACCTTTGAATCTACTTCAAGAACTTCTTTAGCTAATCTTCTGCTACCTTTTACAAAAAGCCTTTCATTTATTTTGTCTAGGTACCATTTGTTTGATAAAAAATTATTGATAATAGGGAATTTTAAAGCAAATAATTGATTCAAATCTATTTGTTTAGAATAATATCCAAAATAGGCAAGACTTATACCAGAAGTTGATATTAAAACAGAGCAGATGGCCAATGGCAGAAATTCATTTAAATCGAAAGATTGAGCTAATATTAAGGCTTCCTCTGGGTTTAATAAAGAAACAAATTTACTATCCCAGGGAACACCCAAGAAACCAATTAGAATTGAAGGGACTGCTAAAAATACTAATGGGAATGTCATTGACCATGATGATTCATGAATCGATCCATGCTGATGGGCCTCATCCGTTTCATCATCTTCTAAATTTACATTTGCATCTATTAGAAGCTGATTTTGTAAATCTTTATTATTCCCTCTAAAACTGCCTTCAAAAGTTAAAAAATAAAGTCTAAACATATAAAATGCAGTCATACCGGCAGTAATAAAACCAACAAACCAAAATATAGGGAATGAAATAAATGCATTAGCAAGTATTTCATCTTTACTCCAAAATCCCGCCAGCGGAGGAATCCCACTGATAGCAACACAACCAACTAGGAAAGTGGTGGAAGTGAAAGGCATTTTTTTTCTTAATCCGCCCATTAATCTCATGTCTTGAGCTAGAACTGGTTGATGGCCAACTACTTCCTCCATAGCATGAATAACTGAACCAGATCCTAAAAAAAGCATCGCCTTAAAACAAGCATGGGTTATAAGGTGAAAGATACCTGCTAATGGAGCCCCACAACCCATAGCTAGCATCATGTATCCTAATTGGGAAACAGTACTGTAAGCTAAACCCTTTTTTAGATCCATTTGAGTCAAAGCAATTGATGCTCCAAGGAAACACGTAATTGTTCCGACAAGAGCAATTATTAACTGAATAGTTGGAAATAAAGAATAAAGAGGTTCCAATCTTGCAACTAAGAACACTCCTGCGGCAACCATCGTTGCGGCATGTATTAATGCTGAGATTGGAGTCGGACCCTCCATAGCGTCAGGGAGCCAAACGTGGAGAGGGAACTGAGCAGATTTTGCCATTGGACCTAAGAAAACTAAAAAACAAAGTAATAACCCTGCCCAAACTGGTAAATTATTTTCAGATATTGATTGGGAAATTCCTGCAGCGATCTCATTAAAATCAAAACTTTTAGTGGCCCAAAATAAGCCAAGTATTCCAAGTAATAAGCCAAAATCTCCAACCCTATTAACAACAAAAGCTTTTTGAGCTGCATGCGCAGCACCCTCTCTTTCATACCAAAAACCAACAAGAAGATAAGAACACATACCAACTAACTCCCAAAAAACATATATCTCAAGTAAATTCGGACTAATAATCAGACCAAGCATTGAACTACTAAAGAGAGCAAGGTAGGTGAAGAACCTTACATAACCTTTGTCATGAACCATATATCCATGAGAATAAATCATAACAAGTAAAGTTATTGTGGTTACTAATGCAAGCATCACGCTTCCCAAAGGGTCCAGAACGAAACCCATCGGTATCTGAAAGTCACCTGCACTTGCCCATATAAAAAGTTTTTCAACTGAAGAATATCCACTTATTTGTTCATAAAGGGCTTTATAACTCAATAAAGCTGAAACACCAACTGAAGAAATTAAAGAAATGGATACGATTTCTTTGAGATCATTAATTTTTTTATTAATACTAATCAAGCCTAAACCAGATAGTACTGCTCCAATAAGAGGGAAAACAGGTATTAACCATGCGATTTCTGAGGCTTGAGGCATTTTAAAAAAGACTTACATATAGATATTAAACTGCCAATCAAGAAATTCAGACAAAAAAGAGGAATTAAATGTTGTTACAGCAATATTTATATATCTATGGGCCCCCCAAAGAACTCCAATAGCAATTATTATCCCTAATTGGGACCATTTGAAAAATTCTTTAAATTTAAAGTGTTGCCTTTTATCTATTATTGCCGCAAATGGGATAATTGATGTACTTTGCTTATATTCTTCAAATATTTTTCCAAATTTCCTTTCTAATCTCTTATCTCCATGCCATATTGCAAAAATATGGTGCAATATTAATCCAATAGATGTAACTAAGGTAAATGATGAGCCAATCCACAAAGTATGGGCAAAGCACCAGATTATCTGCCCGAAAGCCTGCGGATGTCTGGTAATTCGCATTATTCCAGTGCTGTAAATTCTAATTTGAGGCTTTTGAACTGAAGGTATTTCAAGCAAATTGTAAGTGGCTGGATATAGAAATAAAAAACTTATGGCAGTGAGAATCCATACTATTATTAAAATAAACTGATTACCTTGAAAATTCCATAGCCTAATTCCATCATATCTATGGCTCAAGAAGTAGCCAATCAAAATGATTGCAGATGGAAGACTGGCCGTTACAAAACAAATCCTCCATAATCTTGCTCCTATTAATTGCTCAGCTTTAGTTCTTAATGCTGCTCCACCACTATGAATAATTGCGAAGATAGCAATTAATAAAATCACTATGAAGGAACTCTGATGTAACTCCATAAAATCATTAAATCAAAATTATTTATAATTTATTATTAACAATAATACGCCAAGGTATTAGACTAAAAAAATATTTTTTATTGGCATAATCTATGCCTGAATTACCTTTTACTTTAGATCAGCTGAGAATTCTTAAAGCAATAGCAGAAGAAGGGAGTTTTAAAAAAGCTGCCGATGTTTTATATGTAACCCAACCAGCAGTGAGTTTACAAGTACAGAATTTAGAGAAGCAACTAGAAATCACTATTTTTGACAGAGGAGGCAGAAAAGCTTTATTAACTGAAGCAGGAAAACTATTGCTGGATTATTGCCAAAGGATACTGAATCAATGCGATGAAGCATGCAAAGCAGTCGAAGACTTAAATAGCCTTAAAGGAGGATCCCTTATTATTGGAGCTAGTCAAACGACTGGTACTTACTTAATGCCAAGAATGATTGGACTTTTTAGGCAAAAATATCCAGAAGTATCAGTTCAACTGCAAGTTCATAGCACAAGAAGAACAGGTTGGAGTGTCGCCAATGGTCAAATTGACTTGGCTATTATAGGAGGGCAATTACCACCAGAATTAGAAAATCTTTTACATGTTATACCTTATGCGAATGATGAACTTGCTTTAGTATTACCTCCTAAGCATAAGCTTGCTAGAGAAAAAGAATTAACCAAAGAAGATTTATATAAACTAAATTTCGTTACTCTGGATTCGCAGTCAACAACTAGAAAAGTGGTTGACAAATTACTTAAAGATTCTGGTCTTGATATTCAAAGGTTAAGAATTGAAATGGAGCTAAATTCTCTTGAAGCTATAAAAAATGCTGTTCAGTCAGGATTAGGTGCTGCCTTTCTGCCTGTAGTATCAATTGAAAGGGAATTATCATCTGGAACTATATATAAACCAAATATGACCGACTTAAGTGTTAAAAGGGAAACCAAATTAATTACGAATCCCTCTAGGTATATATCAAAAGCGTCTGAAGCATTCAAAAAAGATATTTTGCCAAAATTTGCAAGCAAAGAAAGTCCTTTAAGATTTCCTAAATAATTTAAAACTGGTACAGTTCTCTATTGATTCCAAATCCGGCATCTTCAACATCTCCCTCTCCGTTGAATATAAACTGATTTTCTTTAACATCAGTTTGATATACACATTTCACTATTGGCTTACCACTTATCGAACCAATATATGCGAAAGTATTCATTCTTTGCTTACATTCTCTTATGTCCTCAGAACTTATAGCTCCTTCTTTTTGTAACACTGTCCAGTTCTCACGCTTGATAACACATCCAGGTTGCAGAGCCGGTTGAGTAACAAAGCTAGTAGATGGATTCAATGTGACATACATCTCAACATCAATTACAAAAGCACTTGCTCCCCAAAGTTTACAAAATTCAGGATCTGGAACTGCAAGATCAAGCTGTTGCTGACTAGCTATGTTACCGTTCCCACCATCTGTTGTGCTACTTATTCCAGTGCCAATTCCAATTCCTAAAATTAAAACCCCAGAAAGTACTGCGACTGTTCCTGTATTAAAATTTATAGGTTCTTTAGACTGAGAAGGATTTAATCTCTTATTTCTATTACCATAATTAGATCCACCTCGATTCTGAGGAGGATATGAATCCCTTCTGGGTCTTCGCCCAGATCTATTATCAGAGAATCTAGTCAAAGCTTCTCATTTGTCTTAGGTAAACCCATTGAGTAATTCATTACCCTACATTCTGGGTTATAGCTTATAAACCCTTTCTGAAGCAATTGTTTTATCATTACTTCAATTTCAGATCCTATTCTTCTTAATTCATAATCATCAAGATTTCTTCCTTCTCTTTCTGATACCAATTGGTTAAATCGTTCATAAATCTTTTTTAGTGATGCTTCATTCCACACAAATTCATTGTCAGGATCTAGGTCAATGGTTAATTTGTCAGCAGCAAAGATTAATTCACTTTCAATAACGTCAGCCGTAAATATTCTGACATGTCTAGTAGTAGATTTAAGAAGCATTTTTTCCATAATTGAAAAATATCCAACAAAAGAAAGTATAATGTTTTAACTTTAGGATAGCTTCACTAAAAGTGTAAATTTAATTTTTTTGATTTTATAATGCGTGTTCTTATTGCTGGTGCTGGTTTAGCAGGTTTATCATGTGCAAAGTATTTAACTGATCATGGTCACATTCCAATCGTCCTAGAAGCTAGAGATGTATTGGGTGGTAAAGTTGCAGCCTGGAAAGATGAAGATGGAGACTGGTATGAAACTGGATTACATATATTTTTTGGAGCATATCCAAATATGCTTCAATTATTCAAAGAATTAAATATTGAAGACCGTCTGCAATGGAAAAGTCATTCAATGATTTTCAATCAGCCAACAGAGCCAGGGACATACAGTAGATTTGATTTTCCAGATATTCCAGCACCTATTAATGGAGTATCCGCGATTCTCAGTAACAATGATATGCTTTCTTGGAACGAAAAAATCTTATTTGGCTTCGGTTTAGTTCCTGCAATGCTTAGAGGACAAAATTATGTTGAGAAATGTGATTCACAGTCTTGGACCGAATGGTTAAAAGAACATAACATCCCGGAAAGAGTAAATGATGAAGTTTTTATAGCAATGAGTAAAGCCTTAAATTTTATTGGTCCTGATGAAATCTCGTCAACAGTTTTGCTAACTGCATTAAATAGATTCTTACAAGAAAAGAATGGATCAAAAATGGCTTTCCTTGATGGGGCTCCACCAGAAAGATTATGTCAACCCATTGTTGATTATATTACTGAGAGGGGGGGTGAGGTTCATATGAACAGTCCCTTAAGAAAAATAAATATCAACAGTGATAGTACCGTAGAGAGTTTTACAGTTGCTAATCTAGACAAGAATGAGACTACAGATCTAACTGCAGATGCTTTTGTAAGCGCAATGCCCGTTGATCTCTTCAAATTATTAATACCAGAGCAATGGAAGGGCATAAACACCTTCTCTAAACTAGATGGGTTAAATGGTGTACCAGTTATCAATATACATCTTTGGTTTGACAGAAAATTAACAGATATTGATCACCTCCTTTTTAGTAGATCACCTCTACTCAGCGTTTACGCAGATATGAGTATTACTTGTAAAGAATATGAAGATCCAAATAGATCAATGTTAGAGTTAGTTTTTGCGCCTGCAAAAGATTGGATCAGTAGAAGTGATGAGGATATTGTTCATGCAACTATGGAGGAACTTAAGAAATTATTCCCCAATCATTTCTTAGGAGATGAGAAAGCTCAATTAAGAAAATCCAAAGTAGTTAAGACACCAAGATCTGTATATAAAGCAGTTCCTGGATGTCAAGAACTAAGACCTAGCCAAAATTCACCCATTAAAAATTTCTTTTTAGCTGGAGATTATACAATGCAAAAATATTTAGCTTCAATGGAGGGTGCTGTTTTAAGTGGAAAATTGTGCGCTGAAACAATTAAAGAATCATTCTCAAAAGCATCAAATGTTGTTTCATCAAAAAAAGAAAAAATATAGAATGAAACCTAAATCACTAATTACAGAATAAGTCTTTGAAGAACTCAATTTCTAAACTCAATAATGCATATGAAATATGCCGCAAAGAGACACAAGAATGGGCCAAGACATTCTATTTAGGTACTCTTCTTTTGCCTCAAAATAAAAGGAGAGCAATATGGGCAATTTATGTCTGGTGCCGGCGAACAGACGAATTAATGGACAGCAAAGAAGCACTCCAAAAATCGCAAGAAGAACTTTCTGATAATTTAAATGAATGGGAAGAAAACACTAAAAATATTTTTAAAGGTCAAATTAAAACTGATTTAGATGCAGTTCTTGCAGATACAATCGAACATTTTCCACAATCAATTAATCCATATTTAGATATGATTGAAGGCCAAAGAATGGATTTGACTAAATTCAGATATAAAACCTTTGAGGAACTCCAGCTTTACTGTTATCGAGTTGCTGGAACTGTTGGATTAATGACACAAAATGTCATGGGAATAGATTCCGCTTATACTTCTGCGCCTTGGAGTGATATCCCTGACCCCTCCGAAGCAGCAGTAGCCTTGGGAATAGCTAATCAATTAACAAATATTCTAAGAGATGTAGGAGAAGATAGGCAGAGAGGCAGAATCTACTTACCTTTAGATGAGATAAGAAAATTTGGTTATTCAGAAGAAGAATTGCTTGACGGCAAAATCAACAAGCAATGGAAAAGATTAATGGCTTTTCAACTGAATAGAGCAAGGAATTGGTTCCAGAAATCAGAAGACGGTATTAAATGGCTCTCAGGAGACGCCAGATGGCCGGTATGGACATCCTTACGTCTTTATAGAGGAATATTAAATGCTATAGAGAAAAATGATTATGACGTGTTCAACAACCGGGCTTACGTAAAAAGTACTGTCAAGGCAATTGAGATTCCTATTTCTTTTATATTATCTAGAATTAAATAGGCTAAGCTGGAGTCTTTTGATTAGCCAGTAAATCTTTAAGCTTAGATAATTCTCCAGCCCATCTAGGATCAGGAGATTCTAGATTTGGGGCATCACTATGAACAACTTTCTTAATATTTTTTCTTTTGTTATTTTTGTTGGCCGAATTATTCCTCTTACCAGATGAGTCTTTCTTTTCCGAACGTTCAACTCTTAACTTTGATCCTTGGAACTCGAATCCATTTAATTTTTCAATAAGTAAATTTGCATTCTTATCATTATTCGTTGTAGCGAATCCAAATCCTCTACATTCTTTCGTTTCCTTATCAAGAACAGGCTTAAATCTCACTCCTTCAGAAACAGATTTTAAAATAGTATCAAATTCTTTAGAATTAAAAGCTTGGGGTAAATTACCTATGTAAATACGAATCGTCATAAAATTTTCAAGAATAAATTAATTGGATCTAAATTGATAAATAAAAAAAGACTATGTGTATTTAATCACATTTTGGTGCATTTTGTTTAAACCATTGCTTAGCGTTATAAATTGCTTCATCAAAATTATTTAATCTTTTATAAGCAAACTCAATTGAAAGATGACGCATTAGCTTCCCTAATAAGGGTCCTTCATCTATATCTATGTGTTCTTTTATTATGTCGCCACTAATGAGACTCTTTGGATGAAATAAACTATCTTCTTTATTTTTCCATCTTTTAATCCAGTCAGAATGAAACTCTGAAGGCAAATAAATAATAAAAGAAGGTAGGATATTTTCTAAATCTTTATGTAAATCAAATCGTTCTATTTCATCAAATTCATCAATCGATTTAAAGATTAATTTATTTCTCCATTTTCTCAATAGGTCTGAATTATGATTATCTGATTTACTAAATTTGAATTGTTTTATTGAAGATTGATCTAAAGTCTCGATTAAATAAAAAAGAGCTTTATGCTCATTGCTCTCAAAGTCAAAATTCGACAGGCTATATGATTTAAGACAATTTGATGAAATATTTTGATAAGATTGAATCCAGTCGAAGATTGCTATTTGATTAATTAATAAAATTGTTGATAAAGAATTTTGACCATTATATATTTTTTTCAATTCATATTGAATTCTTTCACCTGAAACCGATTTCAATTTATTTTTGTTAACAATGATGAACTCAAGCAATACTTTTTCGACTGTAAACTCTAATTCTGAAATGAAACGAAAACATCTTAAAATCCTTAATGGATCATCTAAAAGATTTTTAAAAGCTTGAGTTTTAATTAGACCTTCCTTTAAATCATTTATTCCATCAAAAGGATCAATGATTTTGCTTGAATCCAATGAGAAAGCTATAGAATTAATAGTGAAATCTCTGTAAGACAAATCATTTAATAAAGATTCTCCTCTTTGCTCAGCTATATCTAATATTATTTCTTCAAAAATAATTCTTACTATATTTCTTTTTTTGTCAAGAACAACCAGTTTACCTGTGAATTTTTCTAAAAGTTGTTCTGCAATAATCAAAGGGTCCATAGGGACAACCAAATCTATGTCGGGCTTTTCTTTAGTTCTTCCTAAAATAATATCTCTTATAAAGCCTCCCACTATAAATGTCCCATAAGGTAATTCGCACAAAATAGAATCCCACGATTTATTTTTTAAAGAATTTTCAATTTCTTTAGATATTGAGGTATGATCATTAAATAAATTGCTTTTAAACATATTTTTTATTTGTTATGTGCATTTGCATTAACTGTAAATTTGTTGATAGATGTATTACATACCATAATGTAGAAGAAAATCATGGTGCAGATCATATCTCTGATTTACCTGATATGGAAGCCATAAATCCTTTTATCCATGTGACTGTGATTGAAGAAGAAAACGGATTACATTCAACTGAGTGGGATGTGAGATCTTGTGACAGTTATCAGGAAGAATTGGGTAAATGGTCAAGCATAAGACCTGGAATGGAATTACCTGCATGAGGTAAATGCTTAAAAAAAATACCAATGAATTTATTTTAGCTATACATAGCACAAATGATCATTTTGGTTTTGCTTACAGAAGAATTAACCGAGTTCAAAAAAAGGAAGGATTATTTAAGAAAAAATTTGATAAAAATCTTACTAATAATTTAGTTTACGATTTAAAGCAGTTCCTACCTTATAAATCTTTTTCTTCAATACAAAGAATCTCTGTAAGCTTGGGACCTGCAAATTTCAATGCTTCAAGGCTAATAGTTGTACTAGCAAGAACAATATCACAACAAATTAATTGCTCCTTGGATTCCTGCAGCTCTTTTAAATTAATGGCCAAAAGAATTGCAATCCAAAATAATATTATTCAACATAATCATGTCTTCTGGATAACAAAGAAACTTAAAGAAAGAGGTTATTTATGTGGTAAATATAAGATCATTTGCAATGAAGAAATTAGAATTGAGGAAATGATAAAACCGAATTTATATAAAGAATTACCTAGGGATAATATCTCTTTTTTGGTGGACGAGAATATCTATGATGACTTAAAAGAATTACTAAATTACTCTGAATTTAACCATATCAAATCTGTACAAAGCAATTGGAAAGATGTTCTCCCTATTTATCCATTATCTCCAACAAATTAAAGATCACTATTTCACCCTATAAGTTTATTAATTTCGGTCTTTAAAACATCAGTAGTAAGTTTGACATCCTCCTTACTTGAGGTTATTGGAAATTCTATTGGCTTTCCTATTTTTATAATTACTCTGTTAAATACGGGTATAAAGAATTTAAATCTTATTAATCTATGGGAATTAATAATAGCCACTGGTAATAACTTTTTTTTTGTTTTAGCCGATATGAGAGCGGCACCATTCTTTGGCTTGTTTACACGGCCATCTCTTTGACGAGTGCCATCAATAAAGATACCAATTATGTGATTTGTTGATAATTTTTCAATAGCTATATTTAATGAATTCTTATCTACGCCCCCTCTTTTGACAGGGTATGCCCCACAGGCTTGAATTATTTGTGAGAGCAAAGGAATACGAAACAATTCTTGCTTAGCCATGAACGAGACTTTTAATCCAAGTGCATGGCCTAAAAAAGGTGGGTCCATCAAAGAACCATGATTAGAGACTATTATAAAAGATTCATTCTTTGGAATATTATTCGCTCCAATTAGATTTCCTCTAAAAATCAATCTGTAAATTGGGTACACAAAAAATAAACTTACTAACTTATAAATTACTTTTTGAGAAAAACTAGAATTCATAAATACTAAAAAACTTTTTCAGTGGATGATACTTGGCTAATACGAACATTCTTCAGATGCCTTTTTGCCAGTCCACCTAGTACATTTGACGGACCCACTTCAACAAGATGTAATTCCTCAGCTTGATGGCTCATTATATCCATTGTTTCACGCCACCTTACACCATTACACATTTGATTCTTTAACCTGAACTTAAGATCCTGAGATTTATTAGAAAAGGTGGGATCAGAATTACTAATAATTTGATAAGTTGAATCATGGAAATCAACAGAATCTAGATATTGTGAGAATTTTTCTGATGGTTGTTTCATAAAATGTGAATGAAATGCTCCTGATACATTTAAACTAATAAATCTTTTGCACTTAATACTTTTGGAAATTTGATCTAAGGCAATTTTGCTACCAGATAAGACAACTTGCGAAGAACTATTATCATTTGCAATTACAAGATCATCAATTTCTTTAACGAATGAATCCAATTCTTGACGATCAAAGCCAATTACTGCGGCCATACTTCCATCAGCAGCATTAGCCATTAATTCGGATCTGAATTTAATTAATGAGACGCAATCATGGAAAGACAAAACATTGCCAGCATATAAAGCAGTTATTTCCCCAAGACTATGTCCAGCTATAAAATTTGGATTATGTCCTTTATTTTTAAGAGCATCTAATAAGATTGATTCAACTAAAAATAGACATATTTGAGTATTCTTAGTGTTATTCAGGTCAAATTCAGAAGAATTATTATCTCTGTTATTTTGAGAGATTTCAAATAAATCTCTACCAAAAAATTCAGATGCATAATTAAATCTCTCTTTTGCATCTAGCAAGTCAATAACGTCTTGACCCATACCTAATTTTTGTGAACCTTGACCAGGAAATACCCACGCGGTTTTCATAATAAACTGTACTTAAATGTTTAACCCCATCGAAATAGGGCTGCCCCCCAACTTAACCCGGCCCCAAAGCCACTGGTCACAATCAAGTCATTTTGTTTAACTTTCTTATTTCTTATGGACTCATCCAACATTAAGGGTATTGTTGCAGCAGATGTATTTCCATAATTGCTTAAATTAGTCAATACCTTCTCTTTCGATATATCAAGCCTATCGCCAACTGCATCCAAAATTCTTTGATTCGCTTGATGTAATAATAACCAGTCAATATCACAGGATTTATAGTTTTCTTGTTTTAATAAATTATCAATTACTAATGGGACCTCTCTAACTGCAAATTTATATACTTCTTGTCCATTCATAGTAATATTTCTATATTTTCCTTTCTTGTAATTGATATTATCAATTATTTCTTCTTGATCATCTGATATAGAAAGATTTAGAAATCCTCCTCTATACCCATCAGTCTTCAATGTGAAACCATACAAATTATTTGAATCACTACATGCCTCAATAGCTAATGCACCCGCACCATCTCCAAACAGAATACAGCTACCTCGATCACCCCAATTAACAAAACTAGATAGCTGATCGGCACCAATTACTAAAGCTCTTTTAAAAGTCCCAGTTCGTAAATATTGGGCCGCAGTTATTAATGCAAAAAGAAAACCGCTACACGCTGCAGTGAGATCAAAAGCTACTGCATTCTTAGCGCCTAGCTTAGCTTGGATGCTTGGAGCTGATCCAAATAAATCATTTGGTGTTGAGGTGGCTAATAGTATTAAATCTACTGTCTCTGATGACCAATCAGCCATCTCCAAAGCACCCAAAGCGGCTTCATAACCCATTTGACAAACAGATTCATTTTTATCAGATATTCTTCTTTCTGATATACCTGTTCTTGTTTTAATCCATTTATCACTGGTATCTACTATCTTACTAATATCTGCATTAGTAAGAATCTGCTCAGGGATATAACTTCCACTGCCTCTGAAAGCAATACCAACTTTATCTAGATTAGTGTCTAACAAGAAAGTTTTTTAGTTACTTATATAAGTCAACCACAAATCAGACAAAATATGTTTAAGAATTTAAAACTTGAAGATTTTGAAGTTGAGTTAAATGTTCCATAACGTCATGACTTACTGCAGAGTGTGCCAAACGAAGTGCACTTACAACAGAAAGTGATTTGCTACTTCCATGCCCAATTACACATATTCCATTTACACCAAGTAACAAAGCTCCACCGTGTTCGGCATGATCTAATCTTTTTTTAATTCTTAATAGATTACTTCGTAAAAAAGCTGATCCCACCTTACCTCTTCTTCCTCTTGGTAATTCAGCTCTTAGTATATCTAACAAAACACCGCCTACAGATTCTAAAAATTTAAGTAATACATTGCCAGTAAAGCCATCACAAACAACAACATCAAATTCACCTGTTAACACATCACGACCTTCACAATTTCCAATAAAATTAATACTCTTTTCATTAGAGAGTAACTTAAAAGTCTTAAGTGATAATTCATTACCCTTACAATCTTCTTCCCCAATATTTAAAAGTCCAATCTTTGGCTTTTTAATCTGCAATACATCTTTAGCATAAATATTTCCCAGAAGGGCAAATTGATATAAATAGGATGGCTTGCAATCAGTATTCGCACCTACATCCAGTACTAGAACAGGTCTGGTTTGATCTCTAGTTGGAAATAATGCACCTATTGCGGGTCGTTCAATCCCTTTTAGCCTTCCAACCCTAAAAATAGCAGCGGCCATCAAAGCACCAGAATTACCAGCTGAATATACAGCTTCAGCTTGATTTTCTTTTACTAGATTCATTGCAACATTTATACTTGCATCTTTTCTCTTCCTAACAGCAGTGGCCTCCTCATTCATTCCAATAGCAGCACCACTCTCTATTAATTCAAAGCGATTGTTTTGGATCTCATTATCCATTAATTCATATAAACCTATTTTATGAGCAGCCTCATGAATAGCATCAATTTGTCCAACAAATTTTATATTGATGGGAAATCTAGAAATTGCATCAAGACAACCTTCAAGAATTGGACCTGGTGCATGGTCTCCGCCCATACCATCAACTGCAATCCAAACCCTCTTAGAATTATCCACATCCTCTGATGCAATTAAATTATCCTGATTCTGCAGTCTTTTTAATGGATCAAAAACTAAAGGCTGAAGAGTATTTCTAGCTATAGAACTTGCTGAAGAAACAACACTACTTGCAGTGTTAACTACTGAACCAGCACTTGATACAACATTACCGGCTACATTTCCAGCAACATTGCTTGCAACATTACTTGCAGTGTTAACTACTGAACCAGCACTTGATACAACATTACCGGCTACATTTCCAGCAACATTGCTTGCAGTAGCAGCAGTATCAACTAATGAAGTAACAGCGGTATTTCTTTTATACCAAATCACGAGTCTACGAATTGCTCTCGGTTGAGGCTTTTTAGAATGAAGATCTCTTTTCATTTTTTACCTTCATACGGAGCAATATCAACTATTCTCTGGAATAGATAACCTGTCCCCCTAGCAGTCAATATTAATTCTGGATTAGCTGGATCAGCCTCTAATTTAGACCTTAATCTTGATATGTGTACATCAACAACTCTTGTATCTACATGCCTTTCAGGAGTATATCCCCAAACCTCCTTAAGAATCTCACCTCTACTAAATGGTTCACCAGATCTGCTAACAAGTAATTCAAGAAGACTAAATTCCATACCAGTCAATCGAATTCTTTCATCACTTTTAAAAACTTGCCTGCGATTAGTATCAATTTTAATGTCAGTGACTTGAATTAATCCTGAATTTGGCATTCCTGCGATTTGCTCTTTATCAATTCTTCTCAACACACATCGAATTCTTGCCTCAAGCTCTTTAGGACTAAAAGGTTTTACTACATAGTCATCAGCTCCTAATTCTAATCCAGTAATCCTATCTGCCACATCTCCTAATGCAGTTAGCATAACAATAGGGACGTCTGAATCTTTCCTCAATTCTTGACAAACCCCATAACCATCAAGTTTTGGCATCATTACATCAAGAACTACCAAATCCGGTTCATAATCTTTAAAAAGCTTCAGAGCCTCTTTCCCATCAGAAGCGGTTACTACTTTGTAACCAATCATAGAAAGCCTAGTCTCTAGAATTCTTCTGATACTTGCCTCATCATCAGCGACAAGAATTGTTTCTTTTGTTTGACTTGATGCAGCCATTTGTTGTTATTAGCTAATCAGTAAGAGAATTTAACCTTAACCTAATCTAACTTGTTAAGGGTCCAAATCCCAAATATCTTAGTTAGTTAATCTTCCCAAAATCACAAAATGTCAAATAAATTTTCAAGTTATGTTTGTCAGAATTGCGGTTCAATTACATCTCAATTCTTTGGTAGATGCATGAATTGTAAAGAATGGAATTCTATAATTGAAGAAAAAAAAAGTTCTAAATCAAATAAATTAACTAATGATTTTACTAATATGCCAAAATCATTAAAGGAAATTAAAGTAAATAAAATATCTAGGATTAATAGTGGTTTTAAAGAATTAGATAGAGTTTTGGGAGGTGGTTTTGTTTACGGATCTTTTGTGTTGCTTGGAGGAGAGCCTGGCATTGGTAAAAGTACCCTAGTCCTCCAAACAGCTGCAAAAATATCCCTTTCAAAAGAAGTCTTATACATATCAGCAGAAGAATCACTTGAACAAGTAAAAATAAGATGGGACAGATTAGGACAAGAAAGTGATGCACTACAGGTATTATCAGAAAATAATCTTTCTAACATTATTCAATTAATAAAGAATTTAAAACCTTCCTTAGCAATCATAGATAGTATTCAAGCTATTAATAATCTAGAAATGGAGAGTGCATCAGGTTCTGTATCACAGGTAAGAATATGTTCTGCTGAACTCCAACAATTAGCTAAGGAATACAACATTACAATTCTAATAATTGGTCATGTAACTAAAGAAGGCAGCTTGGCAGGTCCAAAAACCCTGGAACACCTCGTTGATGTTGTACTAAATTTTGAAGGAGACCATGTTGCCTCTCATAGATTACTTAGAGGAGTTAAAAATAGATTTGGTGCAACGCTAGAACTCGGGATATTTGAAATGCAAGAAAATGGGTTACAAGAAGTACTTAACTCAAGTTCAACTTTTACAAGTAACGAGAATGTTTCAGGCTTGGCCACTGCAATCACCAAAGAGGGTACAAGATGTTTTGCAGTTGACATACAGGCGCTTGTCAGCAAAAGCTTTTATAATAATCCAAGAAGAACTACCACAGGTATACATTTAAATAGGCTGCATCAGATCCTAGCTGTAATAGAAAAACATGTAGGATTAAAACTCGCACAATATGATTGTTATGTAGCTACTGCAGGTGGATTTGATATTAATGATCCTTCTTCTGATCTAGGTATTGCAATATCATTAATATCAAGCCATAAAGACTTAAAACCACTTAATAATTGTTCATTTATTGGTGAGCTTGGTCTAAACGGACAAGTCAGGAAAACTAATCATCTTCAAAATAGAGTTGAAGAGAGTTTAAGATTAGGTTTTACAAAAGTTATGATTCCAAAAACAAATAATGATTTAAGCAATAAATATCCAAGCATAAATATTTTGGAAGTATCGAATATTAATGAGGCTATTGCTATTGTTTTTGCAGAATAAACTAATTTATAGATATATATCGATTGAACTTCTACCTGAGGTTTTCAACCAATTTTCAATATCTAAATAACCTCCTGGATATAATCTAACTGCTTTTGTCCAAACCTCTGCAGTTTTATCCAACCATATATCTCGCTGATCTAAATCACCACTTTGCTCAGCATTGCGACCTCTTTTTTCATAAATTAACCCGATATTTTTCAAGCAAGATGGTTGCTTGGGATTTTCAGTTAAAGCTTTTTGATATGTCTCAATGGCACGATCTTCTTCTCCATTGCTCATATAAATTATTGCCATATTCTTTAATGTTTCGCCTCTGTCAATAGGACTTTCCTCTAACAATAAGCTTTCCTGATAATAGTCTAAAGCTTCAGAATAATCCCCATTATTCTGAGCTGCTAAGCCATCACGATAGTAGATGTATGCTTTTTTTTCTTTATCTGCTATTGGCATAATTTTTACAATTGACTCAGCAATTACAGTAAAAGCTTTATCAATAAAATTGTCTCTGTTTTGATTACTAGGCACTTTAAAATTCCGAAATAAAAAAATAGTCAAATTAGGTTTAACTATTTAAAATTGTCATATTCATTTATTATTATAAATAAATATTGAATTTAAGTATTTATTTTAAACAAGCCCATAAAAAAAATGGAAGTCATACAATTAAACATTAGCGGAATGAAATGTGGGGGTTGCGTTCAAACAGTAGAAAAAATACTACAAAACTCTGATGGAGTTGAAAATATTAGCGTAAATTTATTAACTGAAAGTGCATATTTCAATTTAAATAATCAAAAAACAAATATTGAAGAGATTTTAGAGGATTTAAGATCTAATGGATTCCCTTCAAACATATACAGCAATGATTTCTCTGAACGTGTTAATAAAGCAGAATTAGAAAAAAAAACTAAGTGGTTTGATAAATGGAAAAAACTTAATTTTGCTTTTATTTTATTAATACTATCTGGTCTAGGGCATTTAGCTGAGGGAGGATATATAAATTCTTCTCTACTAGGAAGTATTTTGTTTCACGCATTAATTGCAACATTGGCACTTTTATTTCCTGGAAGGCAAATCATAATAAAAGGTTTCATTTCTTTTAAAGACAGAAGACCTGATATGGATTCACTAGTTGCTCTTGGTGTCTCAAGCGCATACTTAACAAGTATTCTTTCGCTTTTATTCCCTTCAATTGGATTCCCTTGTTTTTTTAATGAACCAGTAATGTTATTAGGATTTATTCTCCTTGGTAGATTTTTAGAAGATAGAGCAAAATATCAGACTGGTTCATCTATTGGAGAATTACTTGAATTACAGCCAGAGACTGCTCTTTTAGTTGACAAACAGAATAACCAAAAAGAAATAAGAATAAATAATCTTAAAGTTGGCCATATAATCCAAGTCTTAGCCGGAGACAGAATTCCTGCTGATTGTGTAGTAATAGATGGTAATTCTCTGATTGATGTGTCACATATAACTGGTGAAGCTAAACCAATACAAGCTCAAACAGGAGATAATCTACTCAATGGTTCTTTAAATTTAAATTCGACTTTGAAGCTAAAAGTTATAAAAGTTGGGTCTAAAACCTCATTAGCAAAACTAGTTAATCTAATTGAATCTGTACAATCTCAAAAACCTAAAATTCAGAGGATAGCTGATGTGATTGCAGGTAAATTCACATATTTTGTGCTTATTACTTCCATTGCTTGCTTTTTTTTCTGGTGGAAAATAGCCTTCAAAATATGGCCTGATTTATTAAATAATACGCATTCTATTTCATTCAATACGCATCATTCACTCCATAATTCTTTAGGTAGCAATGCACACACACCTCTGAGTCTTGCAATCCAACTCTCAATTGCCGTTTTAGTGATAGCATGTCCATGCGCATTAGGTTTAGCTACACCTACAGTAATAACTGTCGCATCTGGTAAAGCTGCAAAGAAAGGGGTCTTATTTAAAGGAGGAGACAAAATTGAAATTGCCGCAAAAATAGATACTGTAATTTTTGACAAAACAGGAACACTAACTAATGGTATGCCTTTTGTTGTCGATTATAGATGTAGTAAAGATAATGAATTCTTATTAAAAGTATCAGCGAGTCTAGAGCAACAAAGTAGACATCCAATTTCAAAGGCATTAATAACAGAATCTGAGTTAAAAAAGTTGAACTTATTGAAAATACTTAAAATAGAGACAGAATCTGGCAGAGGAATATCAGGGGAACTTGAAGGCATTAAAGGAGTAGTAAAGGTAGGCAGTATAGATTGGCTTAAAGATAGTGGAATAAAAATCAGCAAAGATGCAGACAAAATCATTTCTGCAAAAGATTTTAAGAAAAATACAATAATTGGAGCAAGTATTGGTGATAATTTACTTGGTTTTATCCTAATTGGAGATTTATTGAGAGAAGATAGTCTTGCATCAATTAAGGCCTTAAAAGAAAGTAAATTTAACATACATATATTAAGTGGTGACAGGAAAGAAACAGTTCAAGAATTAGGCAAGGCACTCAATTGTTCTCCTGAAAAATTAAAATGGGGTTTATTACCAAGTGAGAAATTGAAAAATATAGAGATACTTAAAAGGCGTAACTGTGTAGCAATGGTAGGTGATGGTATAAACGATGCTCCGGCATTAGCAGCATCTAATCTTGGAATAGCTGTTGGATCTGGCACTCAAATAGCAAAAGCGAATGCTGATGTTGTACTAATGGGTAATAAATTAAATGGTTTACATTACGCACTAATACTCGCAAAAAAAACAATCAATAAAATAAAACAAAATCTATTTTGGGCCTTTGGATACAATTTAATTGCTATCCCATTAGCTGCTGGAGCTTTATTTCCAAAATTTGGAATTCTGCTCTCTCCATCTATTGCGGCATTACTAATGGCAATTAGTTCTATTACAGTTGTACTGAATGCTTTATCTTTAAAATAATGAGAGGCAAATTTATAGTAATAGAAGGTATTGATGGGTGCGGCAAAACCACTCAAATAAAAGAAATTTCAGAATGGTTACCTAACAGTGGCTTAATGCACAAAACCTCAAAAATAATTAAGACTAGAGAACCTGGAGGTAGTGAATTTGGTAAAAAACTTAGAGAAATACTCCTTGCTAATAATGGAATCAATGATCCTGATCCACTAACTGAATTATTAATTTACTCAGCGGATCGGTCAGAACATATTTCTAAAGTCATTAAACCATCATTAAATAGATTTGATTGGGTGATAAGTGATAGATTTTGTGATTCAACTCTTGCATATCAAGGATATGGAAGAGGGTTAGACCAACAAATCATTAAACAATTAGAAAATATTGTTTGCCAAGAGATTAAGCCTGATTTAACAATATTTTTAGAAATCTCGCCAGAAATGAGCATAGCCAGAAGAGAAAATAAAATACCAGATAGAATTGAATCTGAAGGCATCGAATTTTTACAAAAAGTTAATGAAGGATTTAAATTGATAGCAAAAGAAAAAAATTGGGAAATAATTTCTGCCTCTCAGGAAATAAAAAAAGTATCAGCTGAAATTAAAGACTCTTTATTGAAACATTTTAGGTAAAGTTTCTATGCAAAATACTTTCCAACTTAATTATCCATGCAATGACAAAATTATTAAACAACTAGAGAATATTATAAATAATAATAAGTTATCCAATGCATATATTTTTTATGGGCCGGAAGGTATCGGAAAAAAAGAAGTTGCATTTGAATTTATTAATCAATTAATGAATATAAATAATTCTGAGGGGAATTCAGAAAAAAAGCTTAGGGAAAATAATCATCCGGATTTCGCACATATTCAACCAACATATTTTCAAAAAGGTAATCTAGTCAATCAATCAGAACTTGCTTCAGAAAATAAAAAAATTAGTCCCCCAATAATTAGGATTGATCAAATAAGAGAACTAAGAAATTTCATTAGCAAAAAGTGTATGTATTCAGAAAGAAAAATTATATTAATTGATGATGCTCATCTACTAAATGAAGCAGCATCAAATTGTTTACTGAAAACTCTTGAAGAACCAACAAATGGTTTATTTATACTTTTAACTTCAAAGATGAATCTGCTATTAGATACTATTATTTCTAGATGCCAAAAAATTAGATTCCAAACTTTTTCAAATCATCAACTTAAGGAGTTTATTAAAGAAAATATAAATTCACATCAAGGTCTTGATCAAAATATTATGAACATTGAAGAATTAATCTATTTATCTAATGGCTCACCAGGGAAATTAGTTGAAAATATAAGAATTTGGAATACCATTCCTGATAAAATAAAAGAAAAAATTAGCTATCCTATCAAAGAATATTCTGACGCCATAATTTTATCAAAAAGTATATATGAGCAGCTAGATATTACACAACAACACTTATTAATTAACTATATTCAATTAACTTGGTGGCAAAAGATAAAGAGCAAAGAAATTACCCAAATAATGGAAGAATTGAAACTAAATTTGATAAAGAGTATTCAACCCAGATTAAGCTGGGAAGTAAGTTTAATCAAAGTTAAGATGATAATTTATCCTTAAATGATTAGTTAAGTATTAATTAAATTTGTATCTCTAGAGTATTGAAGGTTTTGTGTAGAATCTTCCTTTGATGGATTAGACGGAAGCTCTAAACAATAACCAGCACCATAAACAGTCTTAATGTACTGTGGTTTTCTAGGATCAGGCTCTAACTTAGTTCTCAAATGTCTTACATGAACCCTAATAGTTTCAATGTCATCATCAGGTTCATAACCCCAAACCTCTTTGAGAATTAAAGCAGGTGAGACAGTTTGCCCATGTCTTTGTAACAGACAATGCAAAAGTTCAAATTCTAGATGAGTTAGCCTTACCGGTGATTCAAACCAAATCACTTCAAACCTTTCCGGTACAAGTGTCAGTGGCCCATAATTCAGAATTTCCTGCTGATTGCTTGAATTGAATTGTGCACGATTAGTTCTTCTTAATAAGGCTTTTATACGAACGAGAAGTTCCTCTAAATCAAAAGGTTTCGTAATGTAATCATCAGCACCTGAATTGAAACCCGTCACTTTATCTTTCAAACCGCCTAAAGCAGTAATCATTAAAATTGGAATATTGGAAGTCCTCTCATCTCTTCTAAGCCTTTGACATAGTGTCAGACCATCGACATTAGGTAACATCAAGTCCAGAAGGACTAGATCAGGAGAATATTGTAATGCTAAAGCTTGGCCTTTAATACCATCTTCAGCTTTTAAAACATCAAATCCTGAATGTTCAAGATGACCTGCAACTAGTTCTCTCATGTCTCGATCATCTTCAATTAAAAGAATTGTGATTTTCATATTGACAAATACAAAATTAATAAATTTTTAATATTCTCTCAATTATTTTTATTAATTGGAGAATTAATTCAAATACTTAATGAATTGAAAAACGAGAAACCTTTGTTATTGCAATAAATCTCTAAGATTTAGCGAAGAAAAAATCAAATAAACTTTATAAATTCTTTGGTTTTGTTTAAGAATTCCTTAATATTGTCAGTAAATTTGAAGGTAAATATTCAGCTTGTTTGTTGAGATTTCTATTTAAATTCAGCAGATAATTTTGTAATTTAAAGTTTTTAAAGATTTAATTTGAGTTTTAAATTTGTAATTGCTATAAAAAAGAAAATATAACTGCTATGAAAAAGAAATCAATAAGTTATTCAAATTTAACCAAAAGAGAGTTGGAATATCTAAAAGAATTGTATGTCCAGGAAAAAGTAAATAGTATGAATCTGGAAGAATTAAAAAAATTCGTAAAAGAAAATATTAATCATCAAATTACAGAAACAATTGGTGATGAGGAAGAAAAAGAGGCATGGAAAGAAATAGAAATTTTCTTTGGTGATTCTTTAGAAACTATCGTAACCAAAGTAAAGAAAAAATTCGAAGCCTACCCGGAAAGTATGCAAATTGAAGAAAATGAACATGAGCAACGTTTAGAGCTCCTGAAAAAAAATAAACTTGATGATAAGGCTGATATGTGGGAAGACTAGGCTTTAGAGAAATATTAATTAGCAATTAATTTAAAAATATTGATTGACAAAAAAAAAGACCCCTGACGGGGTCTTAGGAGCTATTTAATTAAGTGTTTCCTTGTTTCCACTAATTAAATAAATCCACTCCTACACACAAAATTAATATAACTCATTAAATAAAGTTCTGCGAGTTGAATATGGGCATGATTTTCAACTGTCACATGTGACACTTTATACAAAAGATTAATTTTTTCTTCAACGTACAAATCATAATAAGTCTTGTATGACTTTAATTTTTAATCTTCCTTTAGATGAATAGTATTAAATATTACTTAAATAAATTTTTACATTGTTATATACTATAATAATCTTTCAATAAAAAAATTCAGTTCTTAAAAAAAATGAAAAGAATTACACGATTGATTACACTAATACCTATTGTTGCTATTGGTGTTTTCACCACAAGTATTTATTCACCATCAGCCATAGCAGAAGACTGGAAAGTAAAAGAATGTGAGGCAGATAATGATAATGGAGGTAATCCTGTAATTGTCTGCAACGATGGTTATAGCATTGCTGTCTTCTGGAACGATGGCGATTATGTTAACGGTTGGTGTAATGACAGCTGGAGTGATTATGATGTAGATTACAGGGGCTTATCTAGGAGTGATGCCATGTCATGGGTTAGATATCTTTGCGACTGATCTCTACCAAAATTTAGAATATTAAAGGGGATGTTAGAAATAATATCCTTTTTTTTTGTGAAATATAAAGGAAGGTTTATTTTAAAATTTTGACAATAACAAGTAAAAAAACTTTTTTAATTGAATATTATGTTTTATAATATTCAAATTATTACTTTTTATAAACCATGAATTTTAAAAGTATTGATAAATCTTTGAGGCTATCCCTTGCCATAGTAATAAGTACTTGTGCAACAAATATCTTCACTCAGCCAGCAAAAGCAGAGTATTGGCAACCTCATGAATGCTTTACAGATTTTGATGCGAATTATAATCCTGTAGATGTTTGTATGGATGGATATAATATTGGGATTTTCTGGAATGATGGTAGTTATGTTAACGGCTACTGCACCAGCAGAAGCGACTACAATGTAGATTATTATGGTTTATCAAAAAGAGACGCAATATCTTGGGTGGATTATTATTGCTAAAGAGAACAAATTTAAACTCCCCGGGCGAGATTATTAAAGAGGCGATTTGAAGTACTCTGACTGCTTCTGAAGTAAGAAAATCGGAAAAATCCTATAAATGCCACATATTTAATTCGCATTATGGACTATCCAAAACGTCATTTTTGAGCATTAAAGAAGTCTCAAATTTACTTGGAATTTCTGCTTCAACTATCAATCGCCAAGTAGAAAAAGGAAGATTTCCTCCAAAAAATAAATTATCTCCTCAAAGAATTCGTTTTCTCAAATATCAAATATATCAATGGATAGATGGCAAAAGAAGCGAATGGAATTAAAAAGTTTAAATTAGGAAAATTTGTCAAAAAAGATCTCAAACAGTTGAAGTGCAAATTGCTATGGGTTATAAAAGAATTGAGAACTTAAGTGATCATCTACAAAGCAATTTTCACAAATAAAAATGTCATTATTTAATAAATTCTCGATAGAAGATATCATACTCTCAAGCAAAGAGGCATATCAAAAGGAACTCAAGAAAGGTATGGGTTCAAAAATAGGAAAGTCATTATTTAATAAATTCTCGATAGAAGATATCATACTCTCAAGCAAAGAGGCATATCAAAAGGAACTCAAGAAAGGTATGGGTTCAAAAATAGGAAAGTCATTATTTAATAAATTCTCGATAGAAGATATCATACTCTCAAGCAAAGAGGCATATCAAAAGGAACTCAAGAAAGGTATGGGTTCAAAAATAGGAAAGTCATTATTTAATAAATTCTCGATAGAAGATATCATACTCTCAAGCAAAGAGGCATATCAAAAGGAACTCAAGAAAGGTATAGGTTCAAAAATAGAAAATTCATAGCAAGAAGAGATTAAAAAGTACCAGCAAATTAAATAAAAAAGACCCCAAGTATCATGACATCGCATGCAGTTACTTTAAGTCTATTGACGTTTATTGAACTCCCCGGGCGGGATTCGAACCTGCGACCAATCGGTTAACAGCCGATCGCTCTACCGCTGAGCTACCGAGGAATATATAAAAATTTAACTCTTTCATGTACCTTATGACAAGGTCCTTTTAATTATATTTGAAATTAGTTGGTGGAAACCATTCTGATAACTTACCATTTTTCATTGTTCCAATTTTATAAGCATGACTTAATTCATCCATACGATGAGTTATCCATAAAATAGTAATTGGTCTTTCTTTTCTGATAGTTAAAGATTTAACTAGTTTAAGTATTTCTATTTGGCTGGTTTGATCCAACAAAGCTGTAGGCTCATCCATAAGAATAAATGAACTATTACTAATTAATGCTGATGCAATAGCTAATCGCTGTTTTTGTCCTCCGCTTAAGGTTTGAACAGGTCTTAATTTGAAACCTTTTAATCCAACCACTTCTAGTACACTATCAATCCTCTTTTGCATAAGTTTCTTATTTGGATTATCCTTGACATTTAAAATCAACTCGCTTGCACAAGTAGGCATTAATATCTGATGGTCTGGATTTTGGAAAACTGTAGAAACATCAATAGGACCTTCTATTTTACCTTCAGTAGGAAGAATGATCCTTTGAATCAATTTAAAAAGAGTACTTTTACCACAGCCATTTTTTCCAAGAATCATAAATAAACCAGGTTCATGTATTGAAAAACTACAATTATTGATTATTCTTTCTTGGCTTGGCCAGGAAAAATTAACATTCTTAAAAATTAAACTTGTTCCTAAACTAGTTACAGGATATTGCATATACTTTCTTATCTAAGTATCGAGAGTAAATCCTGGTCTTTTTGATCCTCCGGCAACTGCTGATTTTTCATACATCTGTATTGCAATTATTTCTTTAACTAGCACAGATATTAACTTGCCCTTCATTTTTTCGCACTCTAAATCAATCAAGCTTGAACTATCTGAATCTTTCATAGAGTTTTTTATTTGCGTGAAAACTTGAAGTAGATGATCATGATCTTTTTTCTGAATAGAAATTGGGAAAGGAGAGTATCTTAAGGTAAGTTCTAATGTGTACATAAAAATTTGTGTTATTAAATTTACTATAAAGAAAACTTTTTGAAGAAGATGTATTTTTTTTAAAAATTACATTTTTCAAATTATTTTCTAACATTATAATTAATTAAAGTAAATACATATTTACTCTAAAAAAACTAAAATTCTTCATGGAAATAGCAAATGACATTACTGATTTAGTAGGTAAAACTCCGCTAGTAAAACTCAATAGAATTAGACAGTTTTGTAAATGCTATCCAGAAATAATTGCGAAATTAGAAAGTTTTAATCCTTCATCATCCGTAAAAGATAGAATTGCATGTTCAATGATTATCGCAGCGGAACAAAAAGGTTTCATACACCCTGGAGAAACAACTCTTATTGAGGCAACAAGCGGAAATACTGGCATTGCCTTAGCAATGGTCTCGGCGGCAAAAGGCTACAAATTAATTCTTACTATGCCAGATACAATGAGCACAGAAAGGAGGGCAATGTTAAGGGCATATGGCGCAGAATTACAATTAACTCCAGGGCAAGAAGGTATGAAAGGAGCAATAGATTTAGCCTGCGAGTTATCTAAAAATATTCCAAACAGCTTTCAATTCAATCAATTCGAAAATATAGCCAATCCCCAGATACATGAACAAACTACCGCCCATGAAATATGGGAACAATCAAATCATAATATTGATGGTTTAGTTACTGGAGTAGGCACAGGAGGAACTGTAACTGGATGCGCTAGTTTTCTGAAGGAAATGAATCCGGAATGCAAAATATATGCTGTTGAGCCACTTAAAAGTGCTGTCATATCAGGAGAAAAAGCAGGATCTCATCAAATACAAGGAATTGGTGCTGGGTTTATTCCTAAAGTCTTAAAAAAAGAACTCATTAATGAGATTATTAAAATTGATGATCATGAAGCTTTCTATTACGGCAGACTTCTAGCTAAAATGGAAGGCTTACTTTCTGGAATCAGTAGTGGTGCCGCTCTTGCAGCAGCAATTAAAATTGGCCAAAGAATAGAATTAAAAGATAAAAGACTAGTGATAATACTTCCTAGTTTTGGTGAACGATATTTATCAACTGCTATGTTTGATTCAAATACAGAAATAAAAGCAAGAAAAGATGGATACTTATAAATTTCACAATGAAAAATAAGAATTACTATGAAGAATTAGGTATAAATAAAAAAGCCTCAAAGTCTGAAATCAAGTCAGCTTATCGATTATTAGCAAAGAAATATCACCCCGATAAAGGGGGAGACAAAGATAAATTCCTTGAGATACAATCTGCATGGGAGACTTTAAATGATCCCTTGAAAAGAGAGATTTATGATTCAAAATTATCCTTGATAGATCAATCCCAAGATTATGCGAATCTCAATTGGGAAGATAATATACAAAAAAACAAATACAACTCTTCTTCCAAAGATAAGGATATTGAGTATTGGATAAAAAATATTTACGAACCAATAAATAGATTTATCAATCAAATAATTAAACCACTGAATAAAGAGATTAAAGAATTATCTGCAGATCCATATGATGATGTATTAATGGAAAAGTTCTGCAAATATATCTCTACAAGCAGAAAAAAAATAGAAAAAGTATCTAAATTATATAAATCATATGCTGTGCCAAAATCAATTTCAAATCTAGGCTTAGATCTATATCATTGTTTTTCTCATGTTCAAGATGCTATTGAGGAACTAGATCGATATACACAAGGGTATGTAGATGATTATTTATTTGATGGTAAAGAAATGATGAAAGAAGCAAAAAGAATTCAAACCAAAATGTCAAGTACAAGAAAAAGAATCTCTCTATCCTCACTCTAAGGGCTAATAGTAAATTCTTTTAATTGATCGATTCTAAACCAAACATCAGGTACTGGTCTCCTCCAGCGTACTTGTGCATAATCTTCTTTTACAGAAAGAATTTCTCCTGGTCCTTCAAACACATAATCAGGTAATTGAGCATCACTCGCTAGCGATTCAAGACTAGAGGCATATTTCTCAAAGTCTACAATAACTAAACTCCCTTTTTTTAATGGTTGTTTTGAGATTAATTCAGTCATAGTTATACATATATTAAACCAATTTAGTCAGTTTCTACAGAAATTGCATTAGTAAAAACTATTTATAATTTTTTAACCTTGAAATAACATTTTGCAAAAAAATTATATATGCTCTGTAAATAAATTAAAAAGAACAAAATGCGAATTCTATTATTAGGCTGTACAGGATTTATAGGTAAAGAATTAATTCCAAAACTTCTTGATGAAGGCCATGAATTATGTATAGTAAGCAGAAAAAACATCAATAGATTTCGTCTTAAAATTCCATTAAATCAGATTAGTTTCTTGCGATTAAATTTATCTGATAAAAAACAATGGCAAGATATTTATCTAATAAAGCAATTGAAACTATGTGAAGGCATTGTTAATCTTGCAGGAGAACCAATTGCTGATAAAAGATGGAATGAAGAGCAAAAATTAGAAATCAAAAATAGTCGAATTAATACAACTTCATTATTAATGGGAACTCTGAAAAGATTAAGAATAACTCCAAAAGTTATTATAAATGCCTCAGCCATTGGATTCTATGGAACAAGTATCACCAATGAATATAATGAGAACAGCTCAAATGGCAATGATTTTTTAGCTGATTTATGCAAATCCTGGGAATATGAAGCAAATAAGAAACCCTCATTCACAAGATTAGTTATTTTAAGGATCGGTATAGTTTTAGGCTCTGATGGTGGAGCACTTGGAAAAATGTTACCAATCTTTAAATTAGGATTAGGAGGACCGATTGGGAAAGGTGATCAATGGATGAGTTGGATTCACAAAACAGATCTTTGTAATTTGATCATGACAGCCTTAATAAATAAAAAATATTCAGGTATTTATAATGCAGTCGCTCCAGATCCAGTAACCATGAAATCGTTTTCCGAATTGTTAGCCAAGTTTCTCAAAAGACCAAATCTAATTCCTGTTCCAGGATTATCATTAAAGATATTTCTAGGCGAGGGAGCAAAATTAGTTTTAGAGGGTCAAAAAGTAATAAGTAAAAGAATTAATTCAAAGCTTTTTAAGTTTAAATATCCTCTTCTGAGTCAGGCACTTGCCGCCGAAACCAAGAAATAATACCATTTAATAGAGAACTAACTATTAAGATCGTAATCAAGGGAACAATCAATGGGTTCCAAATCTTTTGGAAAATATTAATGAATATATATATACTATTCATTTGCATCAATACTGAAAATAAAAAATAAACAGCAAAAAAAATAACTAAAAATAAATTGATCGACAACAAAAAATCAACTAACTCTTTAAAATTAGATTTATAATTTTTTGTTTTCATTTTTTATACATTGATGAATTTCTTTAAATAGCTTAGTACATGCTCCATAAGGTCCAATTCTTAATAAAGAATTTTCTTTGCAAGTCATTAAAAAAGTTTTATCTAATTTAATAAGATAGATTACTTTTAAAATTAAATTGACTGTTTCATTAATCTTCTCCTTTTTATTTCTGTATTTAGTAACGCAAAAAACATACTCTCCTAAAAGTCTTCTTTGGGCTTCGGCAAAGTCTTTTGTAAATTGAGGGCCATCTCCCTCTATTTGAATTACAGGTTTTGAGCACCCTATTGCTTGCTCTGCAGCTGTCCCTGCCATACTAATTACTAGATTACTATTATTGAGAAT
>QCLS01000003.1 GCA_003214355.1 Prochlorococcus sp. AG-418-C09
ACTTCATGCTTCACACCACGTGGTGTACAAAACTCTCTCTTCAACCAGTTAGCAAACTTAACTGCGTCTAGATGATACCCAACATTTTTCTTTCCTGAGAATGATTCAAAGTCACTAATGGCAACTTTATTCTCTTTAATAATTCTCCAGTAAGGTGTCATCCATTCAGCAAACGATACCTCTGGATTACCATTGGTTGCTCTGTAATGGAAGAACCAATCTAATATATCAGCATTGGCATTAGCAGGAGCAGCCCCATCATAGAAAGGATAATGGAAGTCTCCATACTCGCTAAAGTTTTTAAAACATACGCTATACTTATATGTGGCTTCACACTCATCCATCCAGTTATCTGGGATGTTCATCTCAAGTGTCCAGTCACGAAAAAATTGAGTGGTTGATTCACCCACACCAATAGTAGGGATATCATCCGACTCAATTAGAGTAATCTTCTTTTTTGGAAATGATTTAATCAGAGTAGCAGCGGTCATCCATCCTGCGGTACCGCCACCGACTATACAAATTGATTCAATTTTCATAATGTAGGTTTATGTTCCCTTGTATACAGGTCTATTAGTTGTTGGATCTAATTCCCAACCAGGTTCGTAAACAGTTTCGTTCTTGAACTTAGTTAGTTTCTGTCTCTTCTCAGCAGGAAGACTATTCCAAGCGGGTGCGTCTTCAGTACCCATCTCAAATTCTTTCTTCCCTGCGTAGAACGTTGCATCCGCATCCGCAGCGTCCTGATTTACAATGCTTGTTTTTACAGCAGTTACGTGATCTTTCCATGTGGTAGTACCATTCATTTGATCCCAATACATCATATCGAGTTGCTCCTCGATTTGACCATATTCTACTTTTCTTTTCATCTGTTGGTTTCTTTCCAGTCTATCAGCACTGTCAAAAAACTCACCATTATATAAGACCCACATGTTAGTGACGTTATCATCGTCACATGTGATCCATCTTAAAGGAGAATCATCTCCTTGATATACCTCGAACTCTTCACCAGGCTCAACCACATCGGTGATGAATCCACGATAGTCTACTAAACAACTTTTAGCCATGTTTCTATTGAATCCGTAATTCTATTTAGACAAACTCTAAAACTATAATCGCACCAGACATACCGTTAGCACCCTGATAAGAACGCTGATATCCTGATGTACCACCCGCACCGCGAGCAGCTTTTAATTGAGAACTCCTTGCTCCCTGTGCCCATTGTCCGTGAGCACTACATGTACCACTACCAAAGTATGATCCACCACCATGTCCTAGGTAGTTCATGTGACCAATGCCACCACCACCATAGATGTTAAGGTTACCACCTGATCCAAGACCAGATAGTCCTCCACAATGTTGATAACTTTGATTAGCACCTAGTCCACCACTAGCGGAAAGATAATTTCCGAATGATGAGGTACCTCCCCCGCCACCATTTCCAGAGTAGTATGTACCACTCGTAGAACCGTTACCTATTGTACAGTATACACTAGAAATACCTCGAACGTCAATAACTTCTTCAGCATATCCAGCCGCACCGCCTGATTCAGCATGTCCTGATCCACCGCCACCGCCACCTGTGACGCGAACGATGATTCTGTTTATACCATCAGGTCTAGTCCAAGTACTACTGGTATAAAATGTTTGAATACTTGCTGGACCTATATTTCTAAAGATTGCCTCACTGTTATTACTGACTAGATACTTACCTTCCTGATCAGTAGGATCGGGAGGTATAGAAGAACTATTCAATATGGTACCACCCAAGGATAGATTATATCCACTGGGTATTAATATATTTTGACCCGATGCTGCGTCGAGTTCATTTGTGTAAACGTTTGACATAGTTATCTAAAGTTCCAGACACATACAACACCCGCCATACCACGAGCACCTCTACGAGATGTATGATATCCAGGTGACCCACCGCTACCTTTAGCGGCTCTGTATTGGTGATTATAGGCATAATGACCACCACGAGGATGTCCTGTTGATCCTGCTCCTCCAAAGAAGGAACCTCCACCAGGATTACCAGACCAGTATTCGTGACCTGATCCTCCTCCACCATATATATTCAACTGACCACCAGACCCTACGCCAGGTAGTCCTCCACAGTGCTGATAGTTACGGTTGGCACCGTTACCACCAGAGGCAGATAGGTAGTTACCGAATGATGATGAACCACCATTAGCAGCACCACCAGAGTAGTATGTACCACCCCATGATCCAGGCTGTCCTATAGTAACAGATATAGATGATACACCTGTTACATCAATAATTTCTTCTGCATATCCTCCTGCTCCTCCTGCTTCTCCAACACCTGATCCTGCTCCCCCTGCACCGCAGATTCTAACAAGAATTCTTTTTACTCCACTAGGTCTTGACCATGTACCATTAGATGTCCATACAGACATAGACACAGCACCATGATCTTCCCAGTTACGAGCTGATCCATTACTTACAAGGATTTTACCATTCTGCCCACTAGGAGATGGCATGACACTACTAGAGTCTAGGTTTTTACTTCCTAATCTCAGTGTATATCCTGATTGAATTGTTACGTTTGACCCTGATTGAGGTCTCAGTTCATTTACTTTTAGTATACTCATTATTTAAACTCCCAGACTACAACCATACCGTGTTTGCCTTCAGGTCCTAAGTAGGATCCAAACCATCCGTTTGCTCCACCTGAGCCAGGTGCTGAACGAGCTTGATGGTTTCTAGAATAGTCTCCACCTCTAGGATGACCTCTGGCAGCACACCCACCGAAGAAACTATATCCTCCTGTTCCATTATATCTTCCATGACAGCTTCCACCGCCACCGTACATATTAACATCACCACCAGCTCCAACTCCAGGAACTCCTCCTGAGTGTTGATAAGTTTGGTTTGCCCCATCTCCACCAGTTGCTGACATGAATGAACCAAAGGATGATGAAGAACCCGCACCTGATCTACCAGAGTAGTAAGTTCCTGTACCACCAGTTCCAATAACAACTGATATTGTAGCTGTACCAGTAACATTTAATATCTTCTCCGAAAATCCACCAGCTCCACCTGATTCACCATGTCCAGATGAACCGCCTCCTGCGGCTACCAGACGTACCATAATCTGATTAACACCAGATGTTTTAGTATATGTACCTGATGATGTAAATACCTGCATCCCATTAGCACCATAGGTATTGTAAACGATAGATTCACCATCGCTACCTACTGCTTTATTAGTCTGTCCTGATGCTGAAGGCAAAACAGAGTTCTCACTAATAGTCTTCCCACCCAACGATAATTTTGTCGTGGAAGGGATTGTTATAACTGAACCTGAATATGCTCTCAGGTTATTAACATAAAGTCTTGACATTTAGATAATTACCCAACTACCGCCATTTGCGATTGAAATTGTATACCCATTGTTAACTGTTAGAGGACCAGCAGTGAAACATGAGTCTCCATTATTTATAGTGATACTCTCAGAGATAGATTGACGGTTTCTCTTTATTATACCATATCTATCAACCCATTGCTTGTCTCCATTAGCACGAAGAACAACGGATCTCTGACCACTTGATACACCCACAGAACTTGAATCAATGTTAAGACCATTGTCTCCTCTGATCTCCATTCTGTAAGAGTTCTGAGTTGTGTCACTACCTGGTTCATAGAATGTCCATGTACCATAGTCACCATCACATGAAGCAATACTGTAGTCAGCATTGTTTCTCCAATAATAGTTATCACCACTACTATAGTATGTATGTGAGTCGTTAGCGAAGTAGAATCTTCTCTGACCTTCAGTGGTTGTGATCCACTCGTTAGTTGTTCTCTTCAAGTATGGAAGATCTAACGCATGGTATCCGTCAACCATATCAGCGTTCAAGTTAGAGTTAACTGTAGTAGATGATATGTTGAATGGAGCAGTACCAGTTGAAACACGTGACCGTATTCTTCCGAAGAAGTGTACAGTAGAATCATTATAACGATACTTCATAACACGAGTATCAGATCCACCATCTCTTCTGTAGAATGTTATGTCATCACCAGCTTCAGAGTTGAACGCACCAGGTGAGTTATCTCCATTGTAAGCGATACCACCACCATAAGATAATGATTGTCCAACGTATAAGTATCCTGTACCTTGGTTATTACCAAATGCTTCAAAACCACACTGATAAGAGTCACCAGCTAATGCTCTAACATATGTGTTACCACTTCTACTTGTAGTACCAAAGGCAGCGTCTCCAGTAGATTGTAATGATATACCAGGATTGCTATCACCGATACCTAAACGTCCATTTCTGAAGTATACATTGTTGTATGATAGGTAAGAACCATTGTAACCGAATGAGTTACCATCATTACCAAATCTGATATAACCTTGACTTGAACTATTCTTACCTTTAATGGATAGAACGTTAGTGGTTGCCTTACCTACGGTAATACCATTACCATCACCAAGATTTAAAATTGATGTACCATTGTTAGTAAAGATACCTTGGTCACCGTGTATATCACTTACAAAGATATCACCAGATGATGTTCTACGTACAAGGTTGTTGCCCGCGTTGCCAGAGCTCTGAGTATAACCATCAACATAGTGTGCATCAAGTTGTGAGTTAACACCATCGTTACCCGCATGCCACACTGTGTTACTGTTGATAGTAACGCTACTGGACTTGATGTCCATGAGACCGTTACCATTAGATGAGTTACCACCTGAGAACTCGAATCTTACATCATAGTTGTTTGATAGACCACCTGATCTTATATCAAAGTATGGTGTAGATACGATTCCTGCTCTACCCATTTCAAACAGAGCACCCTCAGCAGTATTGCTTAGAGCGAATACTTGTGAAGCACCTGTTGTTAATAGGTTAGATGATGTAACAGTCCACTTAGAGCCAGGGTTAGGACCGAAGACTCTGATGTCCTTGTTACCATAAGCACCAACGAATGTTATAGAACCAGTAACAACTGTATACTTAGCGTCTACAGTAGTATCATTAGTCTCTGTGATACCACCTGGATCAATAGTGATTGTACCTATGTTATTTACAGCAGCATCATCAGCATATAGAGTGTATGTACCACCCGCTGAAAGGTTACCCGCAGGGTTTGAACCTGTTGCTGCGAAGAAGTTAGGAATGTATAATTGATATTTCTCTCCAGAGGATACAACGTAGAAGTTGTCAGCGACAAACTTGTCTCTACCTAATAGAGTTGGTAAAGCTGGATCGCCAAGAACACCTACTGTTCTCTGGTCATGAATGTTATAACCTTGCTGATACCATAGACCTTGCTGATTATCTAAGAAGTCAGCGTTAGGACCTGGTAGTGTACCACGACGAGGTTCGTTAATGTCAGGAGGACCATCGTTCTCTGAATGCCATATCTTAGCCCAGTTACCATATACGTTAGATATGTCTGAGTTACCACGTAAGTATAGGTTGTCTGTAGCAGAGAATGATAACTGAGCAACAGAGTTGCCAGTAGCAGATCTTCTGAATGTTAATGTACCGTTTCTAGTTCCACCCGCGTCAGTTGGAATACCGTTAACGTTGTTAGATCTGAGTGCTAACTGAGCACCAACGTTTGCTGCTGATACGAGGTTAGCGTTAGCAGATGATGGAGCAGTTGTCTCAGCGAATAGTACGTTAGAGAAGTCAGCAGTACCAGATATGGATATAGCGTATGTGGTATTTGCTAGACGTTGTGGATCAATAACACCTTCAACTAGGTTGGAAGCATTCTGATAGAACGCACCTTGGTTACCATCTAGTTTGTCAGCATTAAGTTCTGATCCCGCACCTTGGTCGATGGATACTTCACCATTGTCTGTAACTCTGAATCCACCCTCTGTCTGATCACCAAGTGCTTGTTCAGCAACGTTCTTACGGAACTTAGCAATACCGTAGTTACCAAAGACTGAACCACCAGCTTGTAATGTTGTTGGTGTAAGTTTGTTTGCCTTCTTAACGTCAATAGATGCGTTACCGAAGAATCTAGGTAGAATACCCTTACGTGCGTTTAGTGTTGCTGCCTGTGATGGTGTACCTAGTTCATTTGGAACTGTTAGTACGAAGTCACCGTTATATCCAGTACCTGGTGTAACCACAGATACACTGGTTATGACACCGAATGCTTGTGATGATGTTAGTGTTGATACACTGATCTCAACTGGTTGCTGTACTGTACCACCGAATAGAGGACCATCGAAGGTTAGTGTGTCACCACCTAAGTATCCAGATCCACCATTTAGTATGAGGTCAACTGATAGTGTACCTACACCGTCAGTAGTAAATCTTATTTGAGCACCTAGACCCGCACCAGTTGTTGTAGATGGTGCTACGTCAAAGGTTGAGTTTGCTGTGTATGATTCAGGTGTCTGATTAAGGTTACTTACAGTAGCGATAATACCACCAGTAGTAACGTCAGCAACTGTGTAAGTAGCACGTGCTACTCCTGAGTCAGAGATAGGTACGTTACCACCCAACATTGGGATGTTCTGATATGTACCGTTTGTATATCCTGTTCCTGCGACTGTTATGTCAACCTTCTCAATGTATGATGTGTCAGATAGACTTGACTCAGCAACCATACAGTCAGCAGTTGAGAACTTGATAGACTGTATAACGTTCTGGTAAGAACTATCACCTCTTAAGAATGTGAATGAGTTCGCTATACCTGTTTTACCTAAACGCTCTGGGTCAATAGTACCCGCAACGATGTTAGATGCGTCAATGTTAGTTGATGATAACTGTGTCCAGTTAGCAGCGTCTTTAGCAGATGTGTTAACTGTTCTAATGACATCAACGATCTTCTTACGTTCGTAGTTACCAGATGTTAGCAGTGCGACTGCTGTTATAACTGTGTACTCGTTAGCGTTAACTGGAGTTACATCATAGAAACCTGATGGAGATGAACCAGATGTAAAGTTAAGGTATACGATGTCACCTTGACTAAATCCATGATTGAGTTCTGTGACTGTGATATCGAATGTATCATGTACGTATGTACCTGTAGCAACTGTCTGATTTGCTTCGTCTTGTAAGAAGTCAACGTTAGAGTACTTAATATTGTTCGCTAGGTCAACAGCTAATCTTGCTTCAACTCTTGCTACATTACCTTGAGAAGTAGCAGTTGTACCACCTGTAGGAGCAGCAGTGAAGGTTACAGTAGGTTGTGTGAAGTATCCAGAACCTTTGTTTGTAATTGTTATTGTGGATACTTGTCCGTTAACGATTGTACATGTCGCTGTTGCTTGTGTACCTGAACCGCCAGGTGCTGAGATTGTAATACCTGGTGGGTTTGTATATCCAGATCCAGTGTCGTCAACTAGAATGTCTCTAACAACACCTTGCTCATATCCTGTAATGATACCTTGAGCACCACTAGCAGAACCAATAAGTATGTTGCCAGGTGTATATGTTAATGTTGAGTCAGGTGTGAACGCTACGAACATAGTGTCCAAATCATTCTCAAGAATGTAGGATATAGCAGCACCTTCAGTACGTAATGTATGAGTACCAGATCCTTGACTTGTTAGATTTCTAGCAGTACCACCTTGAGCATCAGATAGTGATGTAGCAAGTTTGATGTAGTCTGTGGTGTTAGCACCTACAGAGTGTACGATCACATAGTACTGAGCACCGTCTGCCAAGTTACCAATGTTACCAGTTCCTTGGAAGTAAGTTAGAATATCACCTGTTGCTAGTCCGTGACCAGGTATTGTGATGTAGTTGTTAACTGTATCAACTGAAGCTGGTACGAATGTGAATGATGTAGATGTAGTTTCAATAGCGATGTCACCAGCTGATGCGTCTTCGATTGCTAGTCTCTCTGCTGTAGAAGCTACAGATGTAATATTGAATGGACGTAACGCAGGGATCTGTTCAATGTTGATCTTACCAGAGGTAGTCAACTGTACCAGAGCAGATGGAACAGCGTTAGTTGAGAATGGCTGGTTTAGGTATGGACCTAGTTTGTTAGTGATGTAATCCTTAACCGCTGCCTGTGTAGGTAGTAAGGAGTCAGAAGCGAACGCACCACCTAGTTCGTCACTGTCTGAAAATCCAGTGATAGTAATGGATCCACCAACAATCTTAATAGATGAAAGTTCAGAGATACTAACAGTACCAACGAAACTAATAGAACCAGTTCTGTTGAAGATAGTAACGAAGTCTCCAACCTTGAAGTCACCAAACTCGTTAGTACCTGATGTATAAACCTGTCCGAATGATTCTTCAACAGCTTCGTTAGCAGGGATACCAACACCACCGTTTTGTGGTAGTGCTAAGTATGTGTCACCCGCACCAACATATTCCCACGTATGTGAGGAAGAGTTACATACAGATGGTCTGTGTAATCTTATAGTCTTACCAACCAGAGTATCTAAGTTACCCTGATCATATGATACTTCTGTATTTGTTGCGGTCTCATTTAGAGAAATTCCTAGACCGTCGTTTGTTGTAATATTAGCAGTAACCTGTGTACCGATAGAACCAGATAACTTCTCTACACCTAGAATAAAGTATTCTTTAGCAGGGTCAGTATTAGTGTAACCATCAAACTTGATGATGTAATCTTCAATCGGGAAGTTAGTTAGTGTTGATCCACCAACCTCGATGATCTGACGACCTGTCTGAGCACCATTGTTATCAGTTTGGTTAACAACGTTTGTAACTGTACCTATGTCAAACTCATAAGCATCCTTTCTAAATCCAGTTGCTTTAAGAGCACGAGTACCGAAGTTAGACGCTGAGTTAGTTAGTGATGCATATCCACCTGACTGTACGATAACTCCGTCTCCACCGAAGATAACGAACACAGACACCAACTGAGTATATCCATCGTTAAGAATGTTGTATCCAACACCACCACCGACTGAGATGATCGTGAATGCGTTGGCAACCATTGACTTACCCTGTTTAGGGAAGACAGCACGTTCTCTACCGTTAGCATCTTGATAGACACCTGGTCTGGGAACGTTAGGTTCAGCAACTTTAGCACCGTCAATCTCAGCACCTGACGCTCCTAAGAAGGAGATCAATGATGCGTTCTGAATATAAGGTGATGCCTCGATGACTGGTAGGTCAAGTAAGTCACCTAACATAGGAACTATTTTAAGACCACTGTCATCTTTAAGCAGTGTGCTTGGTTCAGTTAAGGTAACGCTACTTAGTGATGTAGGTGTAGCAAGAGCATTATCTAAAATTGTATGTAATGCTGTTAGAGCATTGATAGCAGCTCCACACTCAGGTTGATTATGATCAACTGTAGATGATGCGTTATGGAATGGTGCTATAGATGTAAACTTAGCTTCTGGTAACTGGTTACGTATAGCAAGGACTGCCATGTCCTTTGCCTTCTGGTATACAGCACGTGTTTGAGCAACTTCGTTGTTAACGTAGTTGATATTTGTTCCGAGAATATATTTGCTTGCGGCTTCAATAGTCTTCTTGTTACCACCATATCTTAAGTCATACATCCATGAACGTAGAACATGTCTTACGTCATCAATACATTGATCATCAGATACAGGATATGTTCTAGCGACACCATCAAGATTACCAGGTGTACCTGTAGTACCGATAGCTTGTGTAATTATACCAGTTAATGTTGTGATAGAAGAAGCAACGTCAGCACAACGGTTAACGTATGATGCTGTTCTGGTTACAGATGATAGACTTCCTGTGTCAATCGCAACCTCAACGATATTCATTAAGGTAGTGATAGAAGATATAACCACGTTACAGATTGGTAGACCTGTATCCTGTGTGATAGTTAGATCTTTAACCTGTGCTATAGATGTATGTCCACCTGTTACTACAGTCTCGTTCTGGAATACTTCGATAGCAACTTTCTGTGCCTCTCGTAAAGCATATATTGAATGATGTTCTTCACCTTCTAGATGAGCACCAGTAACATACATGTTAGCAGCGTCATAGGTAAAGTCGTTTCCACCCATTGCTAGGTTCCAAGAAACAACCTGTAGAATATCTACAACGTCATCCTTACAGTCAACGTTAGTACCTGATACTTCAACACCGTTAGAAGTAGCAGAGATGAATCTGTGTGGGAAGTCACCACCACTCTTAACAACGACTCTGTTGATACATCCTGTTGTAGCACTTACGAATGTATGTGCTGTGGTGTTAGTAGGTGTAGTTCCTTGTAAAGCATTGAACTCAAATGTGTCAGCAGTTACACGCTCAATCTTAACAGACTTGTTGAATATAGGATCGCCAGGTCTAGGATAAGCATGGTTAGTTACGTTACTGTCTTGAGCACAAGTGAATACGATACTCTCTTGATCTACCTTGATATAGTCTCCTGCGATCAAACCATGACCAACTTTGGTTACTGTCATCCAACCAGTAGTTGAGTTGTAATCAACAGTTGTAGGAGTTACTCCTGTAGCAGGAACAAAGGTGTGATCAGTTACGTTAGTAGAAGGTGTCTGACTTAGAACATTAAAGTTTAGAGTTGTGTCTTTAACACTGATACCATTAGCAGTAGCAGATACGAATGCGTGAGTAGTCTCGTTTGAAGATGTTGCGATACAAACCTCGAATGTATCTTTATTAACAACCTTGACATGTCTCCACTCATTACTGTCTGGGTCTTTTTGAATGATTCCATTTGCTACAGCAGATACAAATACGTGTGTAGTAGTGTTAGTAGATGGAGTTACATCTAAAGTCTTAAATGAGAATGTATCGTTACTTACAGCAGTAACAGGAATGAATATGCCACTGATAGGATCAGTTGATCTTGGATATGCGTGTTCAGTTGCGTCACCATCTTGTCCACATGTAAATGTGATAGCACCATCTTTAACCTTGATGTACTCACCTTTCTTAATACCGTGACCAGCTACAGTGACTGTTACTACACCAGTAGCAGTGTTGTAACTAGCATCTGTTGGTGTAAATTTCTTTCTCTCTGCTCTTGGATATGAATGGTTAGTAGCATTGCTGTCATGATCACATGTAAATGTGATTGAGTCATCAGCAAACTTAACCATGGAGTCTTCTCTCAATCCATGATCAGCAGACGTAATTGTTATCTTACCTTCTGTTGGTACATATACTGCGTTAGTTGCTGTTAATGTTGAATCAGTAATAGATGTAATTTCAACAGCAGTATCATATAGTGGGTCTTTCTTGATTGATAGACCATTTGTTGTAGCAGATACAAATGTATGAGCAGTTGTGTTGGTTGAAGGAATGTTACCTACACCCAATACCTGTACGTTAAATGTATTAGTAGAAACGTTTGATACAGTTAACCATCTGTCATTAGCATAGTCTGTTGCTCTTGGATATGTATGGTTAGTACCATTATTATCCTCCATACAAGTGAATGTTAATGAGTCAGTAGCAAACTTAACCTGATCTCCATTAGCAAGACCATGGTTAGATGCTGTAACTATCATCACACCTGTAGAACCTTGATAGTTAGCACTCTCAACTGTGTCTGTGTCTACAGCAGATCTTGGATAGTATTTGGTTGATACGTTACCATCTTGTGTACATGTGAACCCTATTGAATCAGGAGCAAGTCTCATGTATGTTCCTGCCTTAAAGTTGTTAGTACCAATGTTGACAGACATAGCCCCTGTATTTGGGTTATATGCTGCGTCTCTTACATCGTACCCGTCAACAGTTGTAGGTCCTACATTGATGTCAATAGTATTAACACTAGCAGATACAACAGGTGACCAACCATTACCATTAGCAGGGTCGGTTGCTCTTGGATATGTGTGAGTGGTATTACCATCATCCATGTCACATGTCCAAGTCATGCTATCAGTAGCAATCTTAAGATACTTGGAAGTGTCAATACCGTGACTTAAGATAACAGCGTCAGCTAAAGCATTCTGGAATACATGAGTAGATGTATCACTAGAAGCACCAACGTTAACTGTAATAGTTGAACCAGATACTGCTGTAATTGCTAGGTCTTGCTCGTAAGCCCTATCTCTCTTCTTCTCTAATCCATTTGCTACAGCAGATACAAATGTATGTGTTGTAGTGTTTGGTGATATTGCTACGTTAACTTCAAATCCTAATCCTGTAGTGTTAGAAACTTCTAACCACTTACCAATAACAGGATCTGTATCACGTGGATATGCGTGACTACCTGTACCAGCTTGACAGTCAAATACGATTGACTCTTCTTTGAATCTGATCCAGTCACCATCAGTCAATCCATGACCAGCTGTTGTTGTTACGCTTAGTACACCAGTACCAGGTGTGTATACTGCCCCAGAAATTGTTGAGGTATCAATAGTAGTACGTGGATAATAGTGATCAGTAGACTGTCCATCAAGATCACATCTGAAGTTAAGTGATCCTGTTTTAATTCTAATCTTATCGTTAGTCGTTAATGTATGAGTACCGATATTAAGTTCTAGTAAACCTGAAGAAGGAGTGAATGAAGCAGCTGATACTTGTTTAACATCAGTATTAACTGTTACTGTCATCAATCCAGTAGCAGGATTATATTCTGCGTGTTGAGCAGTTCTCTTTTGTGGAGATGGAACGTTGAATGTTCTAGGTGTAGTCTTCTTGATAGCGTTTAGACTATCGTTAAGAATAGCACTGTGTATGATTTCAAATAATGAATCTACAGCAGCTTTTACCTCTACACAGTCAGCAGCTGTATGTCTACCAGCTGAGTTTGATACATCATGTGTAATAGTGAGATCAAATGTCTGTGTTAATCCATGATCACCTCTTACCACAACCTCGTTGTTAGCAAGAACTAATTTACAAATTTCTCTAGCATGTTCGATACAACGAACTGATTGGAACTCCTCGTCATCTAGGTGAGGTGTACCAACATAATACTTCGCAGCATCCCATACTTTATTGTTACCACCGTGCTGTACGTTGAAAGCAACAGCATCAACAATATCTACGATGTCATCTATACAATCTTGTCCGTTACCTGTTGGAACGTGTAGTGTGGGATCTTCAGCAAGTTCCCAAGCATATGCCTCAGCACCGATAAACTCTCTGTTAGCAATTAGTAGATCGTGAGCATCAACTACCTTGTTATTAGCAACTTCAAATCCAAAGTCAGCATTCATTCTACCGACTGCTATGTCAGCAATGAACTGTCTGTTAGCCCATATTAGGTTACGAGCATCAGCATGTTTGTTACTTTGACCTGATCCTGCTGCGTCAGGAGTAATTGTAAAGTCTCTAATCTGTGTAAGACCATGACTACCCTGTACAGTAACAGGATCATTTCTCATGATCTGTATAGCAATGTCTCTTGCGTGGTTGAATGTCTCTACAGATTCATTCTCTTCACCTACGACATGAGAACCATCAACGTAATACTTAGCACCATCCCATACTTGGTCGTTACCACCGTATGCTAGGTTATATCCCATTGCCTCACAGTAGTCAACAATATCATCAATACATGCTTGGTTACCAGTAGGAACCTGATATGATGGGTTGTTGGCAAGCATTCTGTCTACTGCTTCCTGAGCAATAAACTGTTTGTTAGCAAGGATTAGAGATGTACCATCAGCAGATCTATCTGAAGGAGGTACACTGTTTGGTGTCTGCCATGGAGCAGGGACTGTTATTGTAATATCTCCACTGTCTGTGCTAGCACCACCTAAGATAATGGTAGCAGTTCTGTGGTCAGCAACATCATCTATGATGTATGAACCATCAGGAGTAGCACCACTGAATACTATACTATATGCGTTCTTACCAAATACACCATGACCTCTTGGGCAGACAACTGTCATTACATTACCAGAGCATGTGTATGTACCCTTTCTTGTAAATGTGGCAGAAGTTCCTGCGTTATTTAATTTCTTGACGTGAGCATATGACTCTAAAGCTATAAAGTCAACGTTGTTATTGATTGTCTCAGCACCGTCTCTTTGCTTAGACATCTCTTTGAAGTCAGCACCAAACTCAACCTTCTCAAATGCGTAAGGAGAGTTCCTTAATGACATCAAAGCATAGTTTGTAGCAGAACAAACCTGTTGGTCTCCAGATGGATCAAAGTCTGTAGCAAACTTAGAACATGAACCTCTGACTACAAACTTAAGTGAGTAACCATCAGCACGTTCTATACGATGTGTAACGTATTTTCTTCCGTTGAAGTCACCAAGGTTATCAAAGATAGCAGCACTACCAGATCTAGTAACACTGTCTGATCCTCTGATTATAAAGTATACTTCGTTTGTTGATGCGTTATATCTAGCAACACCAGCTCCTAAGTTAGAACTGCCACCCAAAATAGTAGCAAAATCACTCTGTGCTTGTGCTAGTGTACCAGCTCTATATGTCGCAACATGGAATGATTTATCTTGATGTTGACTACCAGTACCACTAAAGTTAAGACGAATACCAACACCCTTGTCAGCTGGAGGAGCATCAGAAATACTGATCAACGTTGGCCAGATCACATTCATCTTAGAAGGATCTGTATTAGCAAACGTTACTGTAAGAGTATTGCCACTCTGGGTGTATGTACCGCTAGCACTGGTACCAAAGTCTATAGGACTATATGGTAGACCGTAGATATGAACTTCTTGTCCTGCTTCGTAGTCATGACCAACAAAAGGAATACCTTCTATTGTTCTGGAAGCAGAAGTTACCTCAAAGGAAATACCTCTGTAAGTCTCTTGTGTGTTTAACGAACTATCGACTTGGTTGATGTCAATAACGTTAAGTGCTTTCTCGAATCTATGATAACCTTTACCTATATCCGTGATAGGAAGGATAACAGGATCATCAGCACCAGATATATCAATATTGGTAGCATCGGCTTGAGTATTTGCGACTTGGAAATAGTTGTTGTCTACTTTATAGACGTAGTATAGACCATTATTTGTAAGACCACCTATGTCCCCTGCCTTTGAAGAACGATAGTATACACCGTTACCAGTGAATAAACCATGCTTAGGGAAATAGAATGTATTATCTTTTACACTAATTCTACATGTGAAGAGTGTGTGTTCGTCTCCTGTACCAGGATCACCTAGGTCTCTTCTACCTGTGGTTGTTTGTAAGTTAAGTGCGTTAGCAGCAGTATCATATAATTCTAATGAATTGTCATCTATAACTCTAACAAAATATGAGTCACCAGATGTTAAACCAGCTGGAGCAGTGCCACCTTCATTCTCTACTTTATATTCTACTTTGAAACCAGTCTTTAATCTGTGTAGAGGAACAGATATTTGATTTGTAGTAGCATCTACGATAGTAGCATTACTACCATCGAAACGTAATGTCTCTGTCTCAGAGTTAATTACCCACTGATACCTTTGGTGTTTGATAACCTCAGTTTCAGGTCTTTGTGATTCTCTATCAGCAACGTCGAGTGAGTCAGATGGTGAAGCACCTGTCTTAACGATGTTAGCGTAGACATCAGCATAGTATAATCTTTCAGCGAGCTGGAAGGTTGATTCATCATCATCCATCAGTACCGTGATAGTACCAGATGAGTATGGTGATGCTTGAGGACCTGTAAACGTGACAGCTTCAATGATCGCTCTAGCAGAAGATGATCCACCCTCTACAGCGTATCCAACAAGTAATGTAGTATTGTCACCTGTGTGGTTCTCAAATGTAATAGCAAAGATGTTTCTACCTTTGTTTTCTAGACCTGGTGAGAACTCAAATGGTTCTAGGTCTGGTTCATACATTAATCTCTGCTTATCGTCAAACACATAAGCATACTTCCATGTATAGTCAGGAGATCCATTAGCATCTAAGTGGTCTCTGAATACAACACCAGAACAATACGTCTCGTTTGACGCTTTGATCATGTGTCTGTCCATGTTTAATGGACGTAGGATAACTCTTCTTAAGTTATCTCCAATCAGTGAACAGTTAAATGGTAGAGAGATCGGGTTGTCTTCTACATAATCACCACCTGAACAGATGATAGAAACATATTCAGGAGTCTGTGTGTCTTGCTGTAAACTATAAGCTATCTGTGCTGCTTTCTTAATTGTACGAACTGGTTTAGCAGCTGATCTACCATCGTTAGCATCATCACCAATACCAGCTACAGATGATACGTAAACACGACCACCATTGTCAGCAGTAGCAACGTCATATACAAACTTGGTAGTAGCAATTCTATTATTCTGTGTCTGACGAGGAGGGTTGTCAGCAGTTGGATAGTAGATTGTACCAAAGTCAGAAGCTGTTGGGTCTGTCTCTTCAAAGTTAATTAAATTAGGACCTCTAAGGTCTAGTCCCTTAGTAACAAACTCGTTAGTAACGTCTAGGTTTCTAATTTGAGCAGTATCTGAGATGATAGATCTTGTAGTTCTGATCTGTCCTTCAACGTCAAGGTCAAACTCAGGATTGGTGTTGTTAATACCAACACGAACGTTACCTGTAGCACTCTTGGTTATGAATATAGCGTCTTCTTCATCAGCACCTGATCCGATACTGAACTCCATCTTGTCAGATGCGTTAAAAGTTAATGATCTAACACTTCTGTATGATATTGATGTGGCAGCTTCAATAAAGTTTGTACCTGTACCTGTAATTGTAAATGTATCTTCGTCTACGACAGTAATATTATAATTTCCAGCTGTAAAAGTTCTTAGTAAACTATCTTGACCTGGCTTAACGTATAAGAGATCGTTGTTGTTTAACTTGTGAGCAATAGATGTAACAGTAACTATACCATTCGCACGTCCATACGTAGCACTTGTCCACGGACCCTGCGGGACCTGACCTGTACCCTCTATTCTCTGTTGCGAAGAACTCTGCCTAAGTGTCATCTTTTAATCCAGTTTATGCTGTTGATACTTTTGTGATATCAATGATACCAATCCACTTCACGGTTGAAGTAGTCGAAACTGCTTCAACATCAAAACTAAAGAATGCGTTACTTCCTATCTGGAACGCTACAGGAGTCACAGTCCAAGTCTCTACACCAGGTAGATGCTCATGTATGACATTCTCATACTGTGCTTGGAGTGTGGGAACACCTTGAGTGTCCACTGTAATCACTGCGTCAAATGCTGACGCAAAAACATATATGTTATTATTTACCTCTTGACCAAATACCTTTGCCTTCACAAATGCCACACTGTTGTGACCTAGAGGAGGTGTATTAGTTGAGGTGTTTGTACTTCCATCAAAACTTAAACGAAGTAAATTATTAGCTGGATCAGTTGTCCTTTTGCTAATGAATATATCGTTAGATGCATCAGTGAAATCATCGGCAACCATGTGAATTGCTGAGATGTTCTTAAGTTCAAGTTGAGGATTTAATACCTCGGTTGAACCGACTCCGAACCCGCCTATTGATGAGAAGTTTTTTGTTGCCATGGTGTAGGGTTACCTTCGATTATTTATACCTTAACTTTAGTTGTAGTAAAGCGTCCAGTGAAAGTTGTTGAACTGCTAGCCTGTGATGATTTATTTAACGAGATAGTTACATCATCAGCGTTGACAGTAACAGTAGCATCCATTAGATCATTATCAGATGTAATGGAGTTTGTGATAGTGGCATGTGCCACAGTTCCTGCTGCTCCACATATAGATGTAACTTCAAACATATGAACTTTACCATCATTACTTTCAAGAGTAATAAGTGTCTTAGCACCTTTATATACTGTCTTGTCAAATTGTGCGATAGATGCAGAAGTAGTGAATGATGTAAGCACTCCACCTTCTACTCTTGCTGAATCTAATTCAACAAATGTAGCAGTAGAATCTAGGACTGTTAAGTAATTTGTTGCTCCACCCGCTTCATAATTTCTGTTGACTTTGAGTCCTGCCTTCGCAGCACTAGAATCTAATGACAAGAACTGCTTGTCATTATTCATATTAAAGCGAAGTTCGCTTTGTAAAGCACTGATCTTACCGTGAGCAACGTCAGCATTAGTTAATGTTGCTACAGTGAATGTTATGTCAGTACCAGCTCCACCACCTAGAAGACCACCACCAATAGTGATTACCTCTCCGATTTCATAATTTATACCACCAGTGTTAATAGTGATAGTGGTAAGAGTACCGTTCGCGTCAGTTGTAAGATCAAAGGTAGCACCTGATCCTGCGAACTCAGATACACCAGCTACACCTGTGAAACTTCCTGATGGATCATAAGCAGCTGCTGTCGCATTGAATGTTCCATCGTTAGCACCAAGTGTACCGTCATTAAAGGTAGCGATTGTACCTGACACCAACTGATGCTTCATGAAGAATCCACCAGTTACCTCAACGTCTTTACTTCCTCTAACTTTTAATAGTGATACACCTTTTCTTTGTACGTCTAATGTATCTGTTCCTGTTGTACCATTGATGGAGAGTGTACCCTCTACATCCATCAATTTAGTAGTCTTTAATATAAACTTATTAACATCTATTGATAGAGAATTAAATCCTGCGTTATAGAACTCGAATGTATCTTCGTCAGAACCAGGTGTTGTCTCAGTTAATATGTAAGTATCTTGGTCAACGTCACGTACACCACCAAGTGATACGTAGTCGATACCATTGTATCCTTCAAACTGTGATGTTGTAGTATTGTATCTGATACCACCAAGGTAGGTGTCATCAGCACCTGGTCTATTATTTGTATTACCAACTGGAACTATAAGTGTACCAGTAGTATCGCAAAGAATATTTTTAGCAGGTCCTGGTTTGATTGCTATACCTGTACCAGCTACATCAACTATAACAACTTGCTGTACAGAGTCAGTTCCTATAACAGCAGCATCAAGAGTTACAGTGTCACCCGCTTCGTAATTTTTACCACCCGCATTAACGACAACAGATGTAATAGAACTACTTACGATTGTGACATCAACAGTACCACCAGATCCTTTTCCAGTTCCTGTTGCTGTAATTGCTACACCTGTAAATGTACCATCAGTAAATGTAGTACCAGATCCAGTTGTGTTTAGTGTAACTAACGATCCAAAACTATTTGATACACCTGAAGCAGTGTTCTGTAGAACTGCGTCAGTAATCTTTAATCTACCACCTGACTGTAAGTAACCTGAAGTTTCAAGGTCACCTGTACCCATCGCAACGTTGAATACAGTATTACCACCATTATCAACTTTAAAGTTTCTACCAACAAGACCTGTAAGAGTTATTCCACCATTTCCTTTTGGTGTAAATGTAATATCTACGTCAGCATCAGTACCAATCGCTGATATAGATGCGTCATTATTAATCTGTAAACCTTTAGCAGATGTACCAGTGATGATAGTTGCGTTAGCAACGTCAACTTTTAATACAGGACTAGCAGTTGTTGTATCAACACCAACTTGGAAGTCATTTCCTATATTCAAAGATGTACCATATACTGCCTTCTCTACACCAGCTATTGCTATACCAAACTCATCAGGATTCTTATGGAAGAGACCTGTTGTGAGTGAAGTTGCGAAATTTAAACTTGGAGCAGCAGCTGTACCATCAGCAAGATTTGCTGTTACGTTTGTAATTGCTACGTTACCTACAGTCTGTGTTAGATCACCTTCTAGAGTTAAGTTACCTGTTTGTGTGGTGTCACCAGTTACAGTCTGGGTACCTGTGATTGATAATGTATCAGCAGCTTCATCACCAAGAGTCATATTACCCTTGACTACTAAGTCGCCATCAGCAGTGATGTTACCAGTTGTTGTTATATGTCCAAACTCACCTTCTACTTGAAAGACTGTTGCTTGCTTACCAATACTTAATGTACCCTCGTATAGGGTTGGGTCTTTAGTACCAGCTACCTTAAATGCGTCAGATATAAGAGCAGAGTCATGTGTAAACTCAAATCTATCAGCACTGGTTACACCACCAACTGTTAATTGGAATGGGTTACCACTTGTAGCAGGTCCTGATTCGTTACCAGAGACACGTGGTATTAATGTTTGTCCTACGTTATATCCAAAACCACCATCAGAGATAGTTACGTCTTTAATGAAACCAACTTTAGTAACAGTGTACTGGAATCCAGAACCACTACCACCAACATCTCCTTGATCTACAGAAAGAACGTCTCCTACAGTATAAGGTCCTCCATCAAGACTAATATTAGTTACTTCGTTTATAACAGTTGTATTAGCAGTCAACTGCATATCAAGACCGCTTCCAGTACCACCTATATCAGCTTGTCTTGCTTGAATGTCATTTCCTACTTGATAGTTTTCACCTTGTGCGTTACTAAAGACTTGTGTAACCTGTCCACCTTCAACAGTAACATCTATTGATAATCCTGTACCATAACTTCCTGCTGAACCAGAGTTGATAGTAACACTAGCACCCATGTTAGCATGACTAGAACAGATATAATCTGCTGTCTCTCCTGCTGTGCCTGGTCTCAATACAACGTCAGTATATGCTCCTGCTGAGCCAGGTGTTCCTACAGAGATTGAAACGATATCAGTAGCTAGAGTTCCACCATCTTCTCTACCCATGGTGATTGGGTGTCCTGCGTTAGAGGAATCACTCTGATCAAAACGATAGGTGTTGCCCTCTGTCATAGTGAGAGCTGCCTGTGTGCTACCATTGATGACATATACGTCATCAGGAGGAGGTGTGCCAGGATTTGATATTACTGTAACAGTATATGTTTGTGTTGGGTTGTTGTAAACACTTACTGAATCATATTGTCCGTCTGTATATCCACTACCACCGTTTGATACGTTGACTACCCAACCTGGTACTCTAAAGTCAGCACTAGCAGTCTGTGTTGGTTCTGTACCACCACTTACGAATGTAAAGTTAACACCTTGATAAAAGCCTGGTGTGTAGGCACTACCATTATTTGTTATGTTACCAGTCAGTGACTGGATATTAACTGATGTCTCGGCATCTCCACCAGCTCCACCAATAAGTGTCAAAGTAGGAGCAGTGTCGTAACCAACACCAGGACCAGTTATCTCAATACCAGATAGTCTACCGTTTCTCTTACTGAAAGCTGGTTGTAGAACAGCATCAGTAATAGGATTACCACCCTGTATTAGAATCGTAGGAGTAAAGTTATAACCCGCACCAACGTTTGTTATGTTGACAGCACCGATTGGGAAACCGATAGTTGCTGTAGCAGAACCGCCACCACCTGTACTATCTCCTGTAGCATTTGCTATTGAAACAGTTGGAGCAGATGTATATCCACTACCTCTAGAGTTAATAGCAATATTATTAATAGATCTACCACAATAGACTTGAAGAGAAGCAGCGTTTGCTCCTACGTCTTCTGAGAAAGTAATTGAAGGTAGAGAGTTACCATCATATAATGTACCTTGCTCAGTAATAGTGATGCCTGTGATTACACCAGCTGATGCTGTAAGAGTTGCTTCAGCGTTAACACCCTTCAATGAGTGTGACTCAGCACTACTGGAATCAGCAGATGGTGATAGAGATATAGCAGAACCACCTTGTGATGTTGCTAGTCCAAAGTTATCACCCGACTTATTAACAACGTAATAGATTGTACCAGAGCTTAATCCAATACTCTCAGATCCTGAGTTATTGTCATAAACGATTCTTAGGTTGTTAGTAAATGGGTTGTTAGGAAGAGTAAATGTAGTACCAGATATATCACTGAAAGTATCAAATGTAACCTGATTAGGTTCTTCAATAGTGATAGTTGGTGTGCCTGTATAAGTTGATCCACCGTCACTAATATCAATTCTGTTGATTACACCATACTGTTCAAGAACTGCTGTAGCATCAGGGTTTGTAGTACCCGCAGTGAATGTAATATCAGGAGGTGTAGTATAAAGTTGACCAGGACTGGTTACAGTAACAGTCTTCAGTGAACCATCGTTAGTGTCGATAGTACAAGATGCCTGACCGTTAACAGCAGGGTTTGTATCTAATGTTAGGGTTGATGAACCGCCAGTATATCCATCACCTGTATTATTAACAGTGACTGATGATAACTTTTCAGTAGATATGAGAAGGTTCGTATCGGATAATAGTCCATAAGCGTTGAATCCACCTCTTCGTTGCTGTTGACCGAGGAAGATGTCAATAGAACCAGTTTGAGCAGTGTTGAAACTACCTACCTTGTTTTGGTCAAAGTAAGCGTTCTCGTTAAATATTACCTCACCGTTGAATGTAATGTCTTCGTTACCCGCAGGGTCGATTAGTAGAGCACCACTTGTAGTAGAGAAAGTGTTACCCGCTAGTCTTATATTACCTGTCTCGATGTATGCAGGATAGATGTTTGTAGTACCAGTGGAGTCAGATAATCCAATACTGGTTGCTTGCTGTGATGATGATGTTGACTGGAAGTTAACGTTACCTGTTTCTTGGTCAACTAAGAATACCTCACCGACTCTGAAGTCACCCTTCTGGTCAGTAGATGAGTAGAATACTCTACCACCATTTGTTTCTACGACTTCGTTAGCTTGGTTTGCTAGAGATGCGTCATTGGTAAAGTCCTTGCCAGAACCAATGTACATGAAGTTGTGTGCTGATAGAATTAGTTTACAACCATTACCATCAGAAACAGCACCCTTTAAACCATAGATGTTAGCAGATGCTATAGACTTAAGTTCACAACCGAACTCACTATAGTCAACAAGTGCTATACCTGTAGCAGAGTCACCACCTGTAGAACGAACATCCTTTGGAGAAGGAGTGTCACTAAATGAACTTGCTTGATCTGTACCATTAAAATGTATTAAAAGAACTGTATTAACATCTGTACCATACTCTGAAGATGGAGCAGTAAAGTTACTTGTAAATCTTGCTGTACCGTGACTGACTCTAACTTCATCTATACGTCCTGTGAAGAAGTCACCACCGACTGTACCATGATTAGAACCAATGTTTAATGGTTTTGTATTACCATAGTTTCTATTATCTGTATCTCCTCCTGCTCCTGTGATTGAAGTACCATCTAAAAATACCTTTGTAGTACCGTTGTAACGTGCTAGAGCAACGTGATGCCAAGTGTTGAGGGATAATGTACCTCCACTTAGATGTTCTGTAGTATCAGTACTAAACTTTAATGTACCACCTGTTTGATATAATCTAGGAGCTACATCAGAATCAGATGTTCTGAAGTCAAAGATTGTAGAAGTTCCAGTGGTAGAAGTAGCATAAACAAATGCTTCTACAGCAAAGTTTGCTGTACCAAAACCAAAGTCTTCAACAGTCTCAATACTAACAAAGTCACCAGTACCATCAAGTTCTAGTGACGCAGTTCCAAATTTTTTAATTCCAGTATCCAGTCTAGCGTCAGCGTTAGGAGTAAGAGTCTTACCCTCTTCTAGTGCTGTAGTAAACTGTCCTTCACCTTTTCCGTTTAGGTATATGTAATTACCATCATTGGATGTGATAGCACCATAACCTACCGCTTTCTTATATGTGACATTACCAGATGTATTACCCGCTGTAAGAGCAAAGGTAAATGTATCAGCTGTTGGTGCTCCTGTTACCTGATAATAACCATCAGTAGCACTGCCCCCAATAAAGTCACAGTATACGCGGTCATTCGTAGATAAACCATGAGCCGTCCTCGTAACTGTTACAACGTTAGAAGATAAAGCATAAGTACCAGATCTAAATTGGTCTTCTAATTCATATATTTCTTCACTAGCATCAAAGCTACCAGTTACACCTGATAGTTTTAATCTTACTTTACCAGTTCCATGCTTACCTGTAGCACCCTGTATACCTTTAATACCTTCGTTAGCGAAGTATATGAAAGAGTTCTGCCACTCACAACGAACACCGTTAGTTAAGAGAATACCAACTGAGTTAGGTACGATGAATGTTGCTTCGTTGAATAATACTGATGTTTCTAGAGTATTGGCACTAGCAATAGCACCATCTAGTTTAGCACCACGTCCTGCATCCCCTGCGTCAAATCCATAGGGGTCACTAGCAGATGTGGTTGATCCTTTGTTTAGGACTGTGACTCTCTGTACATAAGCACTTCTATCTGAGTCCCAGTTGTTAGCAGCAACGAAGGCATAACCTGTGTCGTTACTACTATTGTAGAACATGTCCTTAACAGTTAGTTCTGATACAGTGGTGTCACCATTCAATACAAAACAGTTAAGATCGTTTGTTGCTGTTGTTGGATATATCTGTGTCGCTCTTAATCCTGCTCCTCTAACTGCCACTCCGTCTGGAACTGTTAGGGGAAATTCTTCTTGATATTCACCAGCTGCTATATTAACTGTATCTCCTGCTGAAGCAGCGGCTAGGGCATATTTGATTGAAAGGAATGGAGTAGAAGCATGCCTACCTCTATTTGCTCCACCTAATAGTGTAGCAGAGTCTGTACCTGTTTTAGCAACGAATAGATGATTACTAGGACCATTAGTAATATCAGACGCAAGCATAGACGCAGTAACACTAGCGGTGTTTGGAGCCGCGTTACCTATCTCTACGATAGTACCTGAATTGTTTACAAAGAGTTTTTTATCCGCGATATTAATCGCGACTTCCTTATCGACTAGATCACTATTGGTCGGTGTCGCGTTCGGGGTTATCGAGCTCTTTAGTTTGATCCTCGTTGCCATTTATAGCATTCTCTGATGATTGATCTTGTATACTATTTAACTGGTTTTGTAAATCCAGTATCTTCGCCTCAAGCATAATGTTGGATAATGTCAGTTCAGAAACTTTACGTTGTAATGTGGAAATAATAATGTTTACGTTCATGAGTTTTCAGTGTTAGAAAACACCTCCATCTAAAGTGTCTGTCCATACAGGAACTCCTCCTGATGTCACAGTTAAAACTTGGTATGAAGTTGTTGCGTCAGAACCTGTACCAGGTGATGCCATGTTAGCAGCAGCTGTTACGGCCAATGGATTTGTACCGTCACCATAAGGAATACCATACTGAGTAAAGGTTGAAACACCTGTACCACCATATTGTACTTCGAGGTCAGTATCTAGTTCTAGGTCACCAAGTACGACTGTACCACGGTTACCTGTTACACCGAAGACTGTACCAGTGTCTGTAGCATTCTCAATGAATGTCCAAGCACCAGCTCCATCAGCACCTCCAGTGCGATCATAACCAAAGAAACCAAACTGAGCAGCACTACCTGTGTGGTAGTGAACTTTAACACCTCTGTCTAGTCCGTCACTAGCATCTCTTACAGCAGTAATAGTTGCACCACTATCTAGGTTACCAGTGATTGCCTGATCTAGAGTGATCGTTTTGGCACCTGAGTTAATAGATTGAATGTTTGTTGAGTTTGCTATACTTGTTCCAGTAATATCATCACCAACATTTAATCCTACCACTCTGTCTACAGTAAGAACTGTAGCACCTGATGTAGCAGAAGCAGTCAATGTTAATACAGTTGTAGGATCACCTAACTCGATTGTAGGGTCGTTAACTGACATTGAAGCACTGTTAACTGTAGTTGTAGTACCATCAATCTGTAGGTCACCTTTAATTATGACCAAACCATCTGCGTCACCACCAGCTGGAAATGGGTCAATGATCATCTCTGTACCAGAGGTAGTAGAGAGGATATTACCATCCATCTTTAACTGGTCAATAGTAAACTCACCAGTCTGGTTGATAGTACCAGAAACTGTTTGTGTACCATTGAATGTAACACCATTCTCAAATGTAGTTGTTGAGTTAACTGTTAGTGTGTCGGTGTTAGCAGTACCGATTGTAGTATCGTCATCAACATTTAAGTCTTTGATCCATGCTTTAGCACCAACTGCTAAACCACCTGATACCATCACAGCAGCAGTTGTGGAGTTGGACGCTGTAGTAGTGTCAGCAAATGTTACTTGAACACCTGTGTCATACTGCTGATCAGCACCAGCCCATCTTAGTTTGTCTGTAGTTGTCTCATCATAATATACACGTGCGTCATTTCCTGTACCGAACTTTAGGGGGATATCGTCCTGTATAAGAACTGAAGCAGCTGCGTTACCACCTGACACTCTTCTGACTTGTAAGTCACCGTCAGAGTCGTCCCAGACGAACTCAAGGTCTCCAGATGTACCGAACTCTACTTCCTGTCCATCTTGGAAAACAACCTTACCAGTGCCATTAGCACCGATGATTAGGTCTGCGTCTGTTGTGCTTGTGTCAATTACGTTCGCATTGATCTGAACGTCATCAACCAAGAGTTGATCTATTTTACTATTACTATCTACAATGATAGATGAATCCGCTGTCAGTACGCCATGTACCTGATCCATCATATCTGTATAATACTTACCACCTACAACCTGAGCAGCAGAGTTGTTGTCTCCAACAAATAGTCTGTCTCCTAAGTTTGCCTGTGTACCTGAACCTACGGTTAGAGCTAATTCACCAAATTCAATGGTACCTGGTGCTGCTGTTCCCGTACTTCTTTTGACCAGTAGCTTTGATGCCATTAGAATGTACCCCCGTTAATCGTTATGTTGTTTAATACTGTTGTTGGTATGAACTTAGCTATACTTTGTTTGTATACTAAAACACTACCGTCTTGTAAACCACCTGAGCTTGTGTCTGTCAGGTCAACGTCAGCTAAAGCACCAACGTTTCCACCCCCACCGCCTGTAGCGACGCGGGTTACTCTTGGAATTGATTGATCTCCAAATCTTAACCTTGCCATTAAAGTGTTACTCCCTCAAGTACGCTTACTGTTCCTTCTAACACTCTCGTCTTTAGACCAGAGGGAGAAGTTATTACGACATCATATACATACCGTCCTGACTTCATTGCTGTCGTCTGAACCGCATTTAGTGAAAGTTGTACACGACCCGCTGTTACGGGTGTCATGATTGCTGCTGTAACTGTGACAGAAGAACTACTTGTATAATGCTTCTTGATCATTGATGCTACAGTATATCCAGTCATATCGAATTCTGTCCCGTTATCATTCTCAACTGTGAAGTCAATATTGAAATCGGAACCTTGATATACGAGTAAGTTGGATACCGCAGATGCCATGGTATAAAATTTTCCCTAAAGAGTATTTATCTCAGAGTTATTTATTGCTTTTTTCCACTAGAACTTGAAGCATAGACTTGAGTTCTGTAATCTCATCTTTGAGGTCTAGAACTTCATCACGCTTCTTGCTAGCTTCAGCACGGGCTTTGATATATGCCTCGTACGCAGCACGATCCGTATTAACAATAGCATTGCTATCTGGATCTCTTCCTAGGTGTTTATGATCTTCTACTTTTATTAAACCTTTTTCGTCTCTTGGGTCTAGTATACCCTGCTCTCTACGAGCAGTGATTTCTTTTTCTCGTTCTCTGGCTATTGCCTCAAAGTCTTCCATTATGCCAATGCAATGATTCTTAGGTCTTTGACTCTTGGGATGTAAGGTTGATTATAGTTCTTAAGGACTATCTTAAGTTGGAATCCATCATAAGCAGGAGCGTCATCCAAGGTGTATTCAAAATCACCGAAGACAAATGGGTCATTTTGGGGAACCATTAATCCACTATCGGGACGACCATCCGTGTTAAAGAACTCAAAGTTCAAGTCATCAGGGTCACCAGTATAACCTACTGGTACTAACTTATACATCACCTGTATCGTTGAAAACTCAAATGTATTTGCTGCCATTGCCACTTTGACACCAGTAGCGGAGTTATCCAATCTAGCGAGTCTAGTGATGTATATAGCAGCGTTCTCATCGCCTATTCCAGAGGTAGGAGCAGCGTTGTTGATGAGGTTCGCAGTAGTTGTGACACTCATACGTTGTGTGTCTACTACAGGAGATAGGTGTGTAACGTCAGAGAAGAAGTTTAACTCTAAGTCTAAAGATTTACCACCTGACATATTACTAATTTCATTTTGCTTAGAAGCAATGACCTTAGTAGCAAGGAAGTAATTGATATCATTTAATGTGATATCTCTAAATGTAGTGTCTTTAACAAATGAAGTCTCAGCAGTGTAACCAGCTGGGAAAGGTCCTGATGATGTACCAGAAGTACCTAACGCTCTAGCACTGATGCTACAGCCTGGTTGTGCTTGAGTCTGTATTGAAGGAGTAAGTACATCCCATGGTATATTTTGTGAGATAGAAACATTGTCTCCACCCGCTGTCAATGTCTTATGTGCTTTGACCCCTGTAATGTTTAATCTATACTTATGAGGACTGTTCAATGTAGTCAATCCACCAAATGTAGATGTATGATGTGTGCCATTTATCTTAGTGAGAGGTATTCCTGCTAAGTTATAGCATTCTACTGTAGCACCAAGTATATGAGCTGTTCCAGTAGCAGCACCTGAGTTAGTTACTGGATCCCAATTTCTACCACTCACTGAACCCGCATTATGTCCAACAATATCAACAACCCAATCAGGAGATCCAGTATTGATATTCTCGTATGCGATAATTTCATCACCAATCTTGAGGAAACCAGGATTGGTATCGGATACAGCAGGGGCAGAGTTGCCAGGTCCGATGTTACCACTAGCAGCAGATAAACTAGCTGCCTGTGAAGCATTACCTCCAATACAAACATGGAAGTTACCCGCTTCGATCAGAGTAATCTGTGATACACCTGAAGCTGCTAGAGCAACCTTAAGTGTAGTATCACCAACCTCAGACTTAACACCACTCATCACAACATAGTTGAGTGATGACTGCATACCATGATTACTATGGAATACATCAATATATGTGTTGTCGTCTGTAGTAGCAATAGCGTTTGGTAGAGCACTTATGAATCCACCATTGTTCTCTTCCAGTGTGGCGTTGTTTAGAATCACCTTAGACTGGCTGAGAGTTGTAGGTAGAGTAAAGTCTGCTCTGTAGATCTTGAACATCAAGTCTTCAAACTGTGATGGTGTCCAAGTAGATGCGTTCTGTGACTTGAATAGAACACCGATATATGGCTGTTCAGAGATCTTCTCTCCTGCGTGAGCAGCATCAATAGCATCTTCACCTAATAGTGAGATGAATACTTTATATTGGTTTGAGTCAGATGTAACAACAATAGCATGTTCCTGTTGATGTCCGATGAACACAGGAGATTCAAATGTAAATGTTGTTGGTGTTGAAGCATCAGTAGATGTTACTACATCTTTTGCTTGTTTAATAACTTTAGAGAAAGGAACGATGGTCTGTGTAGGTGTACCATTTTCTACTGTCCTTATATCAATAGCAACTGGAATCTCAAAGTCTTTCTGTTGGAAGAATAGATCAATCTTAGTTAAGAATACACCACCCTCTAAGTTCTCATCTTGAATCAAGAATGTCTGTGCTAGTGGGTCAGACCATAGAGTTCTGTTCTGAGTGAACTTCTGCTCATCAATCTGTGCGTTACGCACAGATATAATAGTCTCCTGTGTAGTCTGTAAGATACCTGTAGCAGCGTATTCTGTCTGTGCTGATGACTCAGACTCACCTTGTACCTGTGAATCATTAACTGTATCAGATAGACGGAAGATACGTGTACCTGTCTTAAACTTAGGATTAGTTGCTTTGCTTGGATCAGGTATAAAGAATGTACCCTTAATAAATCCAGCTGGGTCTGTGATTAGTTTTCTTTCTTTAACTTTCGCTTTAGCACCTGAACTTTGTCCGACAAGGATTTCATTCGGGATTGGATTGCCAGAATACGCTCCGAGAGCTTGAGCAGCAAGAGCACTGGTATCAAGGTTAATCCAGCCGAGGTTCGCTGTGTAGTCGGATACCGACGATATATTAACGTTCGTGTATGGGTTGACTGTGTAGTTATCATTAGGTTCTAATATCCTTAATGAGCATCCAGAGGTGAGACCTTTTACTGTCTCTCCAACTTGGAATGGTGTACTATTAGTATCTGCATCATCTGTTGGGTTCTTTGTCACCTCAAGTAGTTTAGGTGTAACGAATGCTTTGATATCTACCCCATCAAAGAATGGATAGAATCTTGTCTTAGGCTTAAGTTTCTCACCCTTAAATTCTATGTTTCTGGAACGCATGTTCTGTATGTGTTCCACAGATACAACCTTATTACCTAAGCTCTGCTGTTCGATAACAGGTGTAATCTTATGTCTGATACCAGATCTTGTCTGGTCAGTTCTAATTCTTGTGAATACTTCAGTTCTTGTTCTACGACGCTTACCCTTACCAGTTGTTACCTGTCTTGTCTGTTGTACAGCACCTGACCATGTAGTCTGCCATGATCCCCACTGAATAGGTGTAATACCATTCTGATCAGCGTTGAATGAACGTAGACTTGTCATGTAGTTACCTTCAACCACAGGACCTTGTATAGCAGCAAGTGATTTAGTATCTACCCAATCATCTGATGCAGGAGTTAACTTGATGTCACCTATAAATGTAAACACGTTAAATGGGTTTACATTCTCAAGAGCAGAAGCATATGGTTGATCAACTAATACTATGTCATTATATGGTAGTGTGATTAGATCACCTGTCTGTTGTATATTCTGAGATGTAGAACTAACAATAAGAGGTAAGTTAGTTGTATAGTGTGCGGGACGTAGGTGTCCTTCTTCAAAGTCAACTGATACTCTGTAGTCAGGATGGAATGTATCACTGGTTGCTAATGATGCGAAGTTGTCAACGATAAATCCATTCTTGAATCTATCCATACCATTGCTATCACGAACAGCAAATGTAGCAGTTTCAGCTTCTAATAATGATAACTGTGTATAGTATTCAAGAGTCTTGATTCTCATCTCAAGAGTCTGAATATCTCTAAACGTATATCTCTTATAGTTTGTCTGTGTAATAACTACATCTTGATCTACATCGAACACATATGGACTGATCTCTAATGTAGCAAGAAGCATAGCATCTTCTGGATCAGATGGTTCTACAGGTGTCTCAGATGGTTCACCTTTGATTATAACAATTTTAGAATCCTTATTAATACCAACCTTATCAATTCTACCCAAATAGTATTCGTAGGATAGGATTGTAGTATCTGCCTGACCAGGTATACCTACAAGGTTACCAGTAAATGCTCTGTTAGAGAAATCAAAGTACTCATTATCAGTAAGTAAATATGGAGACTGTCTTGTACCACTACCAGATATTTTATCTGGAACCATAGGACGGAAGTCTAAACCATTTCTAAGAGGTATCTCACCAAATGTAGGAATCTCTTTATAGTCCTCAGATGAGTATGAGTCAACACTATAGAATCCATCTCCTGATGTAGTTTGGAATCTATCAAAGATAACTAAGATTCTACGAGTCGGAGCTGCGTATCCTGCCTTCCTTACAATACGAGAGTAATCATAATACTGTTCTCTTTGTCCATTATCTAACTCATAAGATGATGTAATATTATTAGAACCAACTCTAATAGTTCCTACTGTGATTTTACCACTAGCAGTAGGGGTAGAAATATTTTCATCACCTGTAAAACTATTGTCATTTAACATGACATAGAATACTGTAGTGCTGTTAAAGTTTACGATCTGTGCTTTAGCACCAGATGAAGCACCTGTTAATATTTGACCAACCTCAAGTGTACCTATAAGGTTACTGTACTGAAGATTAGGAATCTCAGGATCAGCGTCATCAGCTGATTCATATACTGCCTTAAGTTTGAATACGTCAGGGCAACCAAGAGATATTTGTTTGTCTTCTAATCTATGTCCATATCCTGCTGTAGTCTGTGTCAAACCATTAGCTGTTGTACCAGAGGTATGATCTATCCTCAACACCCTCATAAGTTCTGTTGTCTTTGCTTTAGCAGTTCTATTGCTTGAGTAAACTGTAGCGATTACGATAGCAGCACTTGTACCAGAGTTTAGTCCAGTAATAGAAGCACTAGCATCACCAGGTGATGATGTGGTTGATATACCACTACCTACTGTGTACGATGTCCCTGCGTTGGTTCCTGCAGTGGCGATGACTTGGAAGTCATCTCCATCGGTAACATCTCTGAACGTGAGGTTAGATCCTGCTGATAGAGAGAATGCTCCTCCTGTGACTGAGACGGAGTACGTCTTCCTGAAGTACCCAAGAGGGGCAACAGCACTACCAGAGCTATTAGTGGAAGTGGATTTGACAGCAGCTTTCGGAATTGGCGATATAAGTGTTCTCTTTTGAGCTTCCCTAATTTGTCCTCTGAGTAAGATGATATCTCCATTGATTGCTCCATTAGCGATATTGTTTGATGTGACTCTTTCAATAGCAATTTGTCCTGAATTGGTGATTGAGGTAACTCTAACTTCATGAGATAAGTTGTTGTTAGAGAATGCTAAGATGTCATTGATTCTTAACTGAGACACAAAGTTAGACAATGAAGCAGTTAAGGTAGCAGTTGTATTAGATGACTGACCTGATAATACGGGTGCGTTAGCAGCAACAGGTGCTTGTACATCAAGAATAAGATCAGCAGTAAAACCACTCTTATAGAATGATTTACAGTCAGTGAACTGATAGTCTGTAACACCATCGTTGGCAGCATTATGAATTGTACCAATAGCTGCTGAGGGTGCTTCGTCTAAGGCAATTTGTTCATTATGAATGAATGTACCTGTAACACCTTCAAATAGAATATTAGAAGCACTACCGTTTGTTCTAGAGTATCCAGTAGCACCTGATGACATACCAACATATTTCTTACCAGATACCATATTAACAGAACCAGTTAAGATGATGTTTGTGTATAGATCAATGTCTGCTAGATTAACTTGATAAACTGTACTTGTGGTATTTCTATCCCCTGTATCAAATGAGAATCCAAAGACTCTTGCTTGTCCTATAGCACCACCAGGAGCAGAACCACCACTAGAAATTTTTCTGTTTCTTAATTCGATTGTATCATATAACTGTACACCACCATATAGATTAGTAATTCTTACAAAGTTACCAAAGTCAGATGATATAGATTGTGAATCAGCAGCAGCAAATGTTCTTGGTTTGACTACATCTTTAAATGTGTTAGCTAACTTCTCTGTTCTATAACCTGAAACGTATGCTGTACCTGGTGAGATCTGAACTGCTAGATGCTCCTCTACAGGAACGTTGCCATCTTGTGTAATTTGATCAGCAGTATATACACCATTATTAAATGCGTCGTTTAGATTCTCTCTTACATCTATACTAAATCTCTTGACATAGTAGTCACCAGACTCTTCTTTAGTTCTAGTTGCTAGTACATCATTAATAAATCCTAGATCACTACGTTCTACCTTGTTTTCAATAGCACCAATATTGGTACGTAGTAACTCGATAAAGTCAGCAGAGTTAGGGTCTGCTAAGTTCTTTTTAACCAGAGATAGATTGATTTTAAATCTATCAGCACCTGGTGCTGAGAAGTTTGTACTACCTATCGCATTATCATACAGAGTAGCATCTTCGTCAGCAGTTATAATTCTTTCTTCTACCTTTAGACCAACCTTGTATGATGGAGTATTAGAATACTGATCTAATACAAGTGTTTGTTCTTGTACAGGTACAAAATATCCACGAACAAAATATACACCTTTACCTACGTTAGCAGTAGACCCTGTTGCTGTACTATTAGAGTTAAGTAACTGAGCAAGAGGTGTACCAGCTACGATAGTAGATGTACTGTAAGTTATATCTTCTTCACAAGTTAATATTTCGCCAGCTTGGAATACACTGGTTGAGTTGTCATCTGCTTTTGTTAGATATGTCAAATAAAATGACACATATCCACGAGTAGATTGTGTAGCACTAATAGAGAAATTGACTCTAGCACGGATGTTTGAAGTGGCACCCTTCACAACCTTGCCATTAAGTGCTTCTCTGTATAATTCTACAGGTAAGTTAAGATAATTATTTTGAACTAATACTACTGGATAATTTCTATTCAGCGTGATACCGCCAGGTACCACCATACTACCTTCCTTGTAGACACCTTGACCAAATGTATCAATTTGGTTTTGTAAAAGTGACTGGAGGGTAGTAAGTTCTCTTGCCTGTACTGGAAAGCCAGGTTTAAATAATACTTTTAGAAATCCCTTATCATCATCGAAATCGTCGAAATAAGGAGATATATTCAGGTTAGTATTCTGTGCCATTAGAATTCAATTACTACTTTGAGCTCTTCGTTTTGATCCGCAGATCTTGTTATTGGGTTCCTATTGTCTATGTAGAGGATTTCTCCAGAGTTGATTTCAACTTCCCCGTTAGCATATCCTTCGATAAATGACAGTCCTAATTCATAGACAGAAACACCGATAGTGATTTGAGTCAAAGGTACTGAAGATGTACCAAAGTTCGCATCAGGTGTAGCAGTTACAATATCAGAAGATGTAATTTCATAATTACCCGCAAATTCTACGACGTTACCAGAGGTGACACCATCATTTGAATCTTGATAGTATCTCATCACTTTAGTTGTAGAGTCATAAGAAACAACGTATCCTTTCGCACCTGTTGTGGTTTGAGTGATAGTTGTGCCAGGTGAAAATGTTCCACTAGGTGTACCAGTTCCAGACTGAGGGAAGATCAATGCTTTTACAGCAGACCTTGTGTTCTGATCTGAAATAGAGGTTGTATTATAATCAAATGGATTAAGAACCAGACCAACTCTACGGAATGTAAGGTCAGTTGGGAAATCTACAAATGCTGTTGATGTTTCTAGTTTAGAAGCAAACATGAGACGGTAAGCACCTATCTCTCTTGTAGCATCTGAACCATGTCCACCGTTAGGAGGAATGATGATATCGAGAACAGCACCCGATCCACCAGAACCGATGTTAGGAATCAATCCTACATCTATTGTTGCGAAACTATAGTTAGAACCTGAGTTAGTAACAGTAACGTTAACAACAGATCCAGACTCTACAGTCACAGAACAAAAACCTTGAGTACCACCATTTATTTGCCAGTCACCACGAATAGGTACGTTGGTGTAGGTATCATTATTATATCCTTGACCTTGATTCTCGATAACAACTGTATCAATAGAACCAGGTCCAGCAGCAGCCTGTACTAAACTATTCTCAAGTACAGGTATAAACTCTGTAGTAACAAATTTTAGAATATTATCAGCATCAATAGTATACATATACTTCCAACGATACTTGTACTCAGATGAGTCGTTGGTTTCAATAACTGTTGTTGATGTTCCTGTTGGTTCAACCAGTGAAGGTCTACCTCTAGGATATGTGGGAGACTGACCGTTGTACAAACACTTGTACACGTTGAAGTCAGAGTTCATCACATAAAAGTTTGAGTCATATAAACGAGTAGCACCATTAGCAGTAGTTTTAGCAGGACTATAGTCAGGTTTGTACATGGAATATGTACGACCAGTTCCACCAGTAGTCTCTGTCGGGTCTATCCAATCTACTCTAGGTACAACGAGAGAGGTATCAGTAATGTCTACTCTCTTAAACGCAACTGAATCTGCATATGCTAAACGATGATAGGTGAAACTATCAATAGGCTCGTTAGTAGGTGGAGAATCAGGTGAACCCCATTCTTTAGCACGTCCAACAAACAAATACACTTTATTTGCGTCCGAGCCAGTACTACCGAGAGTGTTGCGAAACGCTTCGGCTGCGTAAATTCTAAATTTATCGGTTACAAGTGCCATTAGTATAGGGCTTTATAGGTTATTTATACTGTATAAACACGGATAGTTGGAAGGATCTCCATTGTACCCGTTGCTGTCAAAGATACTGGTAAAGATATGCTGAACGCAGTGTCACTCGCACGAGTAATCTTATACGTTCCATTTAATGATCCTGTAGGCCAATTTCCAATAGCAGATGTAAATCTGATGAATCTCTCCATACCAGTTTGGAGATTATGATTAGAACCCATTGTGATCACACAGTTAGTTCCACTACTATTGAAGTTTCCAGATTCAGGTCCGTTAGCGTAACCAAATCCAAGAGCAGTTCCTGTATTTTTGAATCCTCTACCGTTTGTAGTAACAGTAAATGTCTCTGCTGCGTAATCTACAGAACCATATAAGATTCTTTCACAACCCCATGTTGATGTTGAGGCATTCCAGAAAGGAATTAACAACTCACCGTTAGTTGGGAATCCAACTCCATTATTATAGTATGCGTCAAGAACAGGAATAGTAGCAGTCTGCTGACCGATAGCACCAGTTAATTGTGTGGTGTATAGGAATGTACCATTAGATACTGCTCTGTCTCTCTGTGTCCTCTCTAAAGCGATTGGATGATATGGTGTGACAGAAGGAGGAGTATTGTAATTAGAACCACCTTTTAGGTTCTTGATGCCAATAACTCTACCACTACCTTGCTCAATAATAGTCTCAGCAAATGCTCCAGATCCACCGCCACCACTAAAGATTAGGAATGGGGCAACCTCATAGTTAGATCCAGAATCAATTATATTGACTTGTACAACAACACCGTTAACTACAACAGATTGGAATATAGCAACATTCGGTTTTAGACCTGTATACTCATATGTATCTAAGGAGGAAGAACTAGCAATAGTAGCAAGTCTTCTGATGTCTCCTTCTGACTGTACCTGTAGTAAGTCGCCAGGATCAAGAGCAGAATATGTATCCTCAATTACAATATCAAGATCAGAACCAGTGTAGATGTATATTAATACTTCACTACCAGCTCTAGGTGCTTCACTAAACTCAAGAATAGAACCATCCAATGTGTATGATACTTCAGGTTCCTGATAAACACCGTTCAAGAACATGATAAGGTTGTTAGCAGGGATAACCTGAGTAGAATCAGATTCTAGTGAGAATGGTTGGTCATTCTTCTTAAGTATGAATGTCTTCTTCGTACCGTTCATGAATGGTGCGATAGAGTCCATATCTTGTAACTGTCCCACATAGAAACAGTAGAAGTCCATATTACCCTTTGGTGCTTCAGTAAAGTTAATTGTAGAAGGTGTGCCAGAGTAACTATATGCTGTACCTAACTCCTGTATGTGTGAGTTCAAGAATAATAGGAACCTGTCGTTAGCAGGAAGTGTATATCCTGATCCACCTACAGTAGCAGCAAAACCAGTTGTTGTTCCGTTGAATGTAACTGTCTCTACTTCAACTTGGAATGAGTTACCCACTGTACCACCTACGTCAGCAGCATCTACACCAAGTACGTCTGTGTTCTTATATCCGTCTCCACCACTGACTAAGCTTACACCTGTAACAGCACCTGTAGTTCTTGCTATAGGAGCACTGAGTGTACCAGCTGCTGTAGAAGCACTACCACCTGTGAGAGATAAGGTAGGTGTAGAAGCATATCCTACTCCTGTCTCTTGTACGACTATTCTTTCTAAATGTCTACCTACAATAGCAGCTGCGGTAGCAGTTGTAGTTATTGTGTCGGCAGGATTCGCAATAATCTCAATAGTGACATCGTTATATCCAAATCCACCTTCATCAACTGTAATACCAGTGAGAGCCCCACCAGACACAGTAGCGGTAGCAGCAGCATTAAACCCAGTCTTTGATGTAATCTTAACTGTTGGTACATTAGTATATCCGACTCCTCCGACGATAATTCCGATTGATTTGACATAACCTCTTTCTGCTAATACTGGTACATAGGATCCTGCTGTTGTTGGAGATCCACCAGAGATCTGAACTGTAGGAGCTGTCTCATATCCATCACCATGATTACCAACTGTTCTAGTTATACCAGAGAAGTTACCTTGGTTCAAAGCTGTATATGCTAGATCCATCAAGGTATCAACAGTTGCTTGTACAGCAGTACACGCTTCTCTAACTCCATAACCTTGCTTCACAGCATTAGGAGTAGCACTCAAGAATGTATGTGTATAGTTTCCACCAATAGTAAGAGCATTGGTTAGAGATGATGAGTATACATGTGTTGAAGCATTAGTAGCAGCAATACCAACGTTAACTGTAATCCTGTCAATAGAAGATCTTACAATACTTAATGGTTGATCATATGCCTGATCCTTCTTCTGTTTCAATCCATTTGATGTAGCAGATACGAAAGCATGTGTTGTTGTGTTTGTAGAAGGTATAAAGTCTAATACTCTAACTTTAAATGTATCTGTGGTTACATTTCTAATCCTTAACCATTTGCCACTCACAGGGTCTGTAGAACGTGGATATGTATGGTTACTACCATTACCATCCTCAGCACAAGTAAAGGTCAATGAGTCATCGTCAAACTTAACGTAGTCACCCTTTCTCATAGAGTGCCCAACTACAGTAACTACCATGTCACCGTCAGCAGGAGTGTATACAGCGTTGGTGACTGTGTGGTTGACTATATCTGTTCTTGGATATGAGTGAGTAGAACTGCTACTTCCTGCTATACCAACGTCAACTGTAATAGTTGTTGCTGATACTGCTGTGATTGCTTCAGCAACACCTGATGATGGGTCGCTAGCCCTAGGGTATGCATGATTAGTTGCGTGATTATCAGCAGCACAAGTAAATGTAACTGAATTATCAGCAAAGGTTACTGTGTTAGATGTGGTCAAACTATGTGTACCTATCTCAACTTCCATAAGACCTGTGAGTGGATCATAGGTTGTACCTGTCGCTGCTGTGAATGTTCCTGACGCTCCATTACCCGCTGTGATACCGTTTGTAGTACCAGATACGAATGTGTGAGTTCCAACTGCAGCATCACAAGTAAATGTGATACCACCATCAGAGATCTTAAGAGTTGTGCCTCTAACATGTAGATTATATGCTACTGCTGCCTTGAATATGTGATCAGTTGTGTTAGTAGATGGAGCTGTGTTTAATACTTGTACTTTAAATGTATTTCTAGTTACATCTGTAATAGGTTGCCATAGTTCACTGATAGGATCACTGCCTCTAGGATAAGCATGGTCACTAGCATGACTATCTTCCTGACATGTGAAGATAAGTGAGTTGTCATCTATGATAATCTCATCTGTAGGTGTCAAACCATGATTCTCACAAGTTACAGTCATGATACCTGTAGTAGGATTATAGTCAGCACTGTCTATGCTGAGTGTTCTTTCAGATCTTAGTCCATGAGGTATAACAACAGCACCAGTAACAGCAGTTTGGAAGGTATGAGTATGTCCACCACCACTCTGTACAGCATCATTAGCAACATAACCTGGTTTCCATCTGTGAGTAGATGTATTAGTAGATGGTGTAGAACTTAATGACTGGATAGTTATAGATGTGTCTGTAACAGCAGTAATTGTTAGAGCAGCTCCACTAGCAGGGTCACTAGGTCTTGGATATGAGTGGTCTGTCTGATAGAAGTCCATCAAACACTGATATACAAGAGAGTTATCTGTAATTGTAATAGCATCACCAACCTTGAGGATGTGATTGCCGATAGTTAACTCAACAAGACCTGTAACTGGATCGTAGTTTGAACCTGTGACAGTATGATTGACTAAAGGACTAGGTCCTACGTTAACTGTGATTGTATTATTTGTCTTCGCAATAATCTTAAGTGCTTTATCATAGAATGGATCTTTTCCAAATCTAGGATACATCTTAGTAGCATTGTTACCGTCCATTGAGCATTTGAATCCCAATGACTCAGGTCTGAACATAATCTCTTCACCTATCTCCATGCTGTGTGAACCAATGTTCACTGTCATAGAACCTGTATTAGCATTATAGGTAGCAGCAGATACATTGAACTGTGTGTTATAGACTTCCATGTCCATATCACCAGTAGCAGGGTCATAGGTGGCATCTGTAATCTGATAGTTTACAGTAGGAGACTCTCCGACATACAATGTGATCGTAGTTCCTGTCTTAGAAAGGATAGGAAGTGACTTACGGTATGCCCAGTCTGTAGATCTAGGATATTTGTGATGTGTAACACTACCATCTTGAGCACACTTGAATGTCAATGACATATCATCAAGTTTAACTCTTGTTCCTACCTCTAGACTATGAGATCCTATTGTTATCTCTACTTGTCCTGATGTGGCAGTGTATACAGCGTTAGTTACGTTGTACTGAGTAGCATCAGTGCTCTGATATGCTGTAATTGTAGGATCTTTATACTGTGACTTGTCTGTAAGGTTAAGATGTGAGTATGTCTCGAATGATTCCTGTTGTATTGCCTTCAATACCATCTGACGTGCTTCTTCAAACACATAAAGTGTCTCTGCCTCTTCTCCTGCCACATGACTTCCTACGAAATACATGTTCAGTGTGTCATATAGAGTATGGTTACCACCATATGCCACGTTAGTAGCAACTGCGTTCAATACATCTCTTGTATCAGACTTACATTGTCCATCACCCAAGCCAGGTGCGTTAAATCCAGTAGGAGCAGTCCTCGTAAAGGCACTCATAGTGTTAGTATCTACTGCTACCTCGACAATATTCATTAAAGTGTGTATTGTTGCTCTAGCACTAGCACATTGATTATCAGACCTAGTAATACCACCATCATACTTCTGTATCTCACCGTGATCACCAACTACAGTCACCGCTTCGTTAGCAATAACCTGTCTGGCTATCTTGTCAGCCTCACGGAAGGCATAAATCGTATGAATCTCTTCACCTGCTACATGAGCACCATCAACATAGTACTTGGCAGCATCGTATACCTCACTATTACCACCAAACTTAGCATTGATAGCAACTGCCTCTAATACATCTCTTACATCATCAACACAGTCCTCATCATTGCCTGTTGGTTCTACAAATAGAGTTGGTTCTGTCTTATTGACATGGATCATCAAGTCAGTATTGATAGCAGTAACAACAATATCAACAAACGTACTGATAGCGGACTTAGCACTAGCACAGCCGTCGTATATGTAAGTAACGTCTTCAAAGTATTGTTCATAACCATGATCTCCTGCGATTGATACTGTCTCATTCAAGATTACCTTGTCCATCAGACCTTTCATCTGATTAACAGCTGCTATTGTCTGCTGTTCTTCACCTTGTATTACACTACCAGAACTATATGCTGATGTGTAGTAGAAGGAAGCATCATATACCTTATTATTAGCACCAAATAGTAAGTTGAAAGCAATCGCTTCCAATATATCCATCAAGTCATCTCTACAGTCTTGTTCTGTGTATCCCTGAGCATGTGTATAACCAGGATAGTCAATAGTCTTGAATAGGTAGTATGCTTCCCAGACAATAAAGTCTTTGTTTGCCATAATCAAGTTATAGGCATCAAAGTGTCTCTTGTTAGCAATAGTATATGGTATATCAGCATGCATCCTATCCACTGCTTCTCTAGCAATGAAGTCCTTATTCATTAAGATAAGGTTAGCTGCGTCTGCTACCTTGTTATCTACAGGTGTACCATACTTATTCATCAGTCCCACAGCAATGTCTGCTATGACTCCTGCGTTGTTGTCAATCAGTGTTCTAGCATCAGCATATTTGTTATCGGTGACAAAAGTAGCACTATCGAGGACATTTGTTACAACTATGTTACCAGTTGCCCCCGATCCGTCTGATAATTTGTTAGTGAATGGAACGTTGTTGTATGTACCCGCAGTATAGCCTGTACCTTGATATACTCCATCAGTTGTATTCAGGGCGGTGATAACATCACCAAACTGATCTAACTGGAAGTTTCCAGATATATCAGATCTCTTGAAGTACATTATGATAACTGATGAGTTCCTCATTGGAGGTTCTAAGAATGTTATCGTACTGCCTGAAAGAGTGTATGATGTAGGGTTCTGTACAATACCGTTGATAGTAACCATCAACTGATTCTTATTTGTAGGTACAGTTGCTGTACCTCTAGTTCTTAACTGGAAGTTTCTATTAACATCATCAAATTCTACAGTTAGTTGATGCTGTGAGTCTGTTGATAGTGCTGTAATGTCTACAGTAGTATCAGCAACACCAACATTGATTGTTACATCATTACCAACTACATTAGTGATTGCTAGTGGTGTGTTGTAGGCAGGGTCTGTTGAACGTGGATAAGCATGAGTAGTAGCATGGTTATCTCCCGCACAAGTAAAGGTAAAGGCACCTAATCCTAATGTAATTGTATGACTGGTAGTCATTGTATTACTAGAAACTGTAAATGTTAGGTCACCTGTTACGGGGTTGTATGTCGCAGCAGAAGGTGTGCCAGTAAATCCATTACTACCTGTGATTGGTAAGGCACTTACAAATGTATGAACAGATCCACCTGTTGTGGTAGATAGTTTAAAGTTATCATCATCTACACGAGTGACATAGTACGTACCTACTGGTAAACCACCTAGAGTTATACCTTCTCTAACATAAGGATAGTTACCTACATTCTGAGTTGGAATGTTGCCTGGATTGTCAATCGCATCCCAAACAATTTGAGCTAACACAGTTATAGCAGATTGTACATCAGCACATCCACCAGGATCTTGTGTGATTGTGACATCAGTGAATGGTAATAGGTTTTGAATTGCTTGTATGGCTAAGTCTCTAGCATACTGTATAGCAGCTATAGTCTCAACTGTCTCACCAACGATATAGTCTATAGCACCACCAACAACATAAGACTCAGCAGCATCTACAGAGAATTTGTTACCACCATAGCGTAAATCATTACACCATGCGATAACTATAAGTCTTAGGTCTCTAGCACATGTGTCTGCGTTGTAATCTGGTTTAGTACCATCAGTTAAGTTAGGATAACTCTGCTCTAACCATGTAATAGTAGTAGCAATGATATAATCTAAGTTGCCTAGTATTAAATTACGGGCATCTTGGAATCTATCACCTTGTACAAGGTAAGATACTCTCTGATTTGATATTAGTCCGTGGTTGGCAAATGTAATCTGCTCATTTGATATATCTACGACATTACTATCTGTACCATTGAAGGTAATAGTCCTCTCATTGATAGGATCCATCTTATCAACAACAGCAGATAATATCTTTCTAACGTCAAGTAACTGTTTACCAACAACCTGAATGTTAGTTGGAACTGTTGCTGTGTAATCTGGTTTACCAAGTACAAAGTTCTCGATACGAGCTAACTTACCTGTGTTAGACGCGGATGGTTTAGGTACAAAGAAGGTTGTGCCATTAAATGACTTATTCTCATCACCAAATCTTTGTTCCCACCAGTCATTAGGATCTGGATTAGCACCATTGTAATATGATCTACGTTGATATCTCTTAAAGGCTGATTGTGATACGACCTGTGTACCTAATACCCTGAAACCAGCTGGGTGAGCAGAATTCTTAAATTGGTTCTTCCAGTCCCGTACGTTGATTGGCGAGTTGACCACGTATGAGAACTCTTGGTATCTGTCACTATCGTATAGACGCTGATCGTTAAGATCAAGTATACCAGTAGTACGCTTAAACTCAGCAGTAGCAGTGGCAATAGGTGATACAGTAAAGTTAGCGACTGATCTGTCAAAGTCATGTATTTCTCCAAAGGCATTAGACTGTAAACCGAAGACTGGTTGGTTAAGAGCAAACTCTCCTACCTCTACTTCAACAGATAGGACTCTACCTTTAGAATCCCATGCTTTTACTATACCCTGAGCAGAGAATGAAGCTACAGATGAACCTTGATATACTTTCTCACCGATAGCAAATGACGCAGGAGTCATTGATACAGTAATCTGATCTCCTAAGTCTGTGGTTGTTAGGTTAAAGGTTGCTGTTCCTCCACTACCAATAGAAGGTTGACCTGTTATTGTTATTGATGATCCTGCCAAAGCATTTGCTAGTGTTGTTGCCATCTTGAGCTGGTTACTAGCAAGACCATTAGCAAGTGAAGGTGCTATAGCATAATATGTGACATTTGCTTGAAGAGGAGCTGGTAATGTACCATCTATCTCTAATAATTGTACTTTTGTACCTAAAGGTATCTTAGTATCGTATGGGAAGTTAAGTGTACTGTTAGATTGTAGAGGAACGAATGAGTGAGTAATTCTTGCTTGTACAGCAGGAGTAGATGAGTAACCTCTACCTGCATTTGCTATTGTAATTGCCTGAATAACTTCGTTGTCAATAATAGCATCCATAACGGCACCGCTTCCACCTCCACCAATGAGTTCGATGGTTGGTTTGGTAACGAAGGATCCACCACCGTTTGTAACAGTGAAGAAGTCAACGATTTGAGTTCGTGTGAGCTGTAAATTATAGTTTGTATTAACGCTTGGTTTGAGGGTTCTATCATGACTGTAATTGTACGTGATATTGTCTCCACCAAGACTGATGATCTTACCTAGATCACTAGACTTGAGTAGTATGGAAGCACCATTTCCTGTACCCTGCTTAACTGTAATAATAGGAGGATTTTGGAATCTAGTTCCTGCGTTTTCAATAACAATAGAACTTACAGTCTCATCTATGATCTCAGCACGTAGTACAGCATCTATACCTGTACCACCAGAGATCTGAACTTCAGGAGCAGATAAGAAACCTGATCCAGAGTTAGATACAATAACCTGATCAATAGAAGCATCTATAGTTGTACCTGTGACTGCCTTACGAACAAAGTCAAGTGAGTCAACTCTAAGAACAAAGTCATCTGCTGAACTACCACCTGTAATATCCTCACCACGAATAGTAATAAGGTCACCTAGTGAATAGTTTGCTCCACCCGCTAATACATTAGCAGTTGTTACGTCTTGATTGGACGCAGAAATGATAACTTGAATTGATACCCCACTACCACCTGTAGGAGCTACAGATTCCTGTGATACGGTATATGTACCTGGCGTAAAGTTAGCAGAACTATTCTGACTATTGACGCTAAGAGTAGCTACACCACCGTAGTATGGGTCATCAATAAAGATTTCAGGGGCAGTACGGTAATTACTACCTCCATCACCATTTATAGCTATATTACTTATAGTTCCTATCTCAGGACCTGATGAAGGAACGATAGCAGCAACGTTTGCTTGCTCACCACCAACTGCTGTTATTTTTGCTTGGTTTGATCCTGCGTATATCTTATTAGTAGCAGCAATAGCAGTGGTAAACATGATGAAACCACGAGTAGCAGCACCTGGTAGATTATTACGTAATGGTTGTACTCTAAGTGTAGATGTATTTGGATCCCAACTGATTACCTTACCTCTAGCAGTATCACCGTCAAGAACTAACTTAGATGCTATAACGTCACCTGGATTAAAGTCACCAAAGATCTCATCTAGTGTCAAATCTACAAAGTCTGGCATAGAGCAGACAACAGCAGGAGGATTAGCACCATCATATCCAATACCCGCTTCTAATACTGATACGTCTTCTAGTTTACCTGAGATAGTAGCAAATGCTTGAGCACCACCACCTGACCTTTCTACACCTGTAAATTTAGGGAATGTAGAATAGTTTCTGCCTGGATCACCTATGTTGATACTAGCAATACCACCTGAAGGGAATATAGAGTTAGTAGAGTATGAAATCAGATTAGCAGCTGTATAGTTATTCTCTGGTTCTCTTGCTAATATAAAGTTAATTGTAGTTGTAGTAGGAATTGCTGTGACTGTGTTCGCTCCTAGGAATGGATCGTTAACTACGCTCAGGTAGCTACCAGATACACCACCATTGATATCAAAGTAGAATAATGTGCCAGGTACATCATCTAGTGATATAGTAATTGATATTTGTTCTCCTGTAACTGGATCATTCTCTGATCCAACAATATTTTTATATGTGAATACATTAGTATTCTCTTTATCAAAGGTAAACTCTAGTCTCTTACCAGTATTAGATGAGTCAGTGGTGTTAAACTTATAAAGGTGACCGTTGATAAGATCTAACTTAGGTTCTTTGACATACACTACACATGCTGTAGTAATAGCAGTATCAGTTATAATACCAACTGCTTTCTTGAACTGGAATCTTCTTCCTGTGCTTATACCTGTAACTGTGAACGTACCATCATAGTCAACTGGGTTAGTTCCTGTAATAATAACCTCATCACCTATCTTCACTTGATGGGCAGCTGTACCTCTAGCAGTAAACTCTTGATTTATCTTACTAGGAGTGATGTAGAATCCATTAACACCACCAATATCGCTAGTAACAATAGGATCTAACTGCTCATTGTTGTAGTAACCACTACCTTCCTTTGTTAGAGTGACAGATGTTACCTCACCACTATTACCAACGACAATAGTAAACTCAGCACCTTCACCTGAAGAGGCAGAACTATTAGCAAGAGGAACGTTAGTATATGTGCCAGGTGTACCACCACTACCAGCTAACATTGTCCATTCATCTTGTACTATACCACCAGTCTTTTTGACATTACCAATATCTACAGAGAAGTTTTGACCTGTATTACCAATATTAGAGATATTGGCAGTTAGTACATCTCCATTGCTGTAATTCTTACCTGTATTCTGTATAGAGACAGATGTGACCGTATTTCCACTTACGATGATATCAGCAGAAGCATTTTGCCCTGTACCGCCAATTAGAGGTACATTCGAGTAATTACCATCTGTGAGTCCTGTACCGCCAGTAATCGAGATATTAGCTTGTAATATCCTACCCTTTGAACTAATGATGAAATTAGTCAAATCAAAGTATTTAAAGTGATATTTGTCGTTTACAACCTTTACATCAATCTCACGGGTGTATTGGTTGTCTCCAATCGCAATATCAACACTATCGCCAATTTTTAAGAAATGATCAGTCGCTGTAGTGATAGTTCCAGTAATTACGTCTGTAGTCGAGTTTACAGAAGAAACAATCGCAGATGTGCCAGATCCAGAGATTTTAGACACTCTAGCGGAAACACCACTTCCTCCAGTGCCTGTTTCGTCAAATATGAGTCTATCGTTAACTTTATAGTTGAAACCTGGACCTTCGATCAGATATTGGTCTAATCCACTTGAGAAGTACCTATTTGTCGCAGATACGAATAATGAGTCAACAGAACCACCCTGAATGCTTGGGAAGAAGTCAAAGTACCCAATACCGACAGTTACGAAGCCAATGAAGGATTCATCGTTTTCTAAGACAATAGGAGTCGTAGAATCTTCCATAGCGAGTATATACTCGACTGGGTTGCCTTTATTCTTTCTTCTTACTAATGCTGTGTCTGTAGCAACATATGGACGTTTATAGCGAACTGCGTCTTCTGTAAAGTTTCTTTGGAGTCCATTTCCCTTCCAGTTGACATCTTCTGCCTGAGAGTAGTAATTAGGTCCTACAAAGTAAGGAAACTTCGGATTTCCAGTTGTTCCGTCTAATGCTGTGAAATATGCGTATATACCAGCTGGATATTCGGGAGTTACGCAGAATCGACCATTATACTGATCTAAGTCGCCTAATCCTTCAACATATTCGTAATCTTCGATATATGTCCCCATCTTGTCGATTTGTGCCAAATCATTACCAACTAACGCATCTCTTTCCGTTCTGATGCGATATGAGCTGATCATTTGCTTGATCTGGTTATATGGGTTCTTATTCTCTCTATCTGCGTATCCGTAAGGTCCGTAAATGGGATGTCCGTCAAATGACCATCCTAAGATCGGTGAATGCCTTGTTGGGTTTAATTCTGCGTATGTTGTGTCACTTACGTTATCTCCAAGTAAGAAACGCAACTTTTTGGGATTATATAAGTATCCGTACTCTCCACCATAGATTCCGAAGTTAGCACCTTTGATTGATACACCATTATTACTATCTGCTATTTTAGGTGATACAAACAGTGGATCTCCGACTTCATCCGCACTAGCAGCTAAGTTCTGCGTCAATATAGGTAATTCGACTTGGAAGGTAGCTCCAGAACCAGGATACACGATATCAACAGTTGTTATACCAGAAGTGTAACCTACACCTCCATTAGTGACTGTAATACCCGTAACTTGCTGTGTACCAGAATCTATACTCGCAAAAGCAACCGCACCGACTCCATCACCACTAATAACAACGTCAGGAGCACCATAGTAGTTACTACCACCAAATGTCAAGATAATAGATACAATCTTACCATTTACGATAGATGGGTAAGCAACAGCACCAGATCCAGATACTAGAGTGATATTTGGTCTTTGATTGTAGTTTGTACCATTGTTTGTGATTGTTATGCCTTCAGCTTCTAATCCACCACGAACAACCGCTGTACCAGTCGCACCTTGTCCACCACCACCAGATATTACCACTGTAGGTATAGATTGGTATCCTGAGCCAGGTGCGGACACGGATATAGCAGTTACGACTCCTGCGGTGATTGTAGCAGTCGCAGATGCTTCAACTGTAGGACTTCCACCCACAATACCAACTGTAGGAGCTTCCGTATAACCAGATCCTCCGTTTTCTACGTTTACCGCAAATAATGAACCAGATACGCTTACAGTAGCTTCAGCAGACAATCCTTCGTATTCCCAGAGGCAACCACCGTCTTGTACTGGATCTGGAGTTGTATGTGTAGGTTCTTGTCCTAATTCTGCGGTTTTACCGCTTCCTAAGTTCTTATATCTGTATCCTAGACTATTTCTGATTCTTTGGTTAAGAAAGAAGGATGTACCCTTTCTATGGATTGGTTCAAACTCTACAATCGGTGGATTAGTGATATCATACCCAGATCCCGCATTTAGAACCGTAATTGACTTTACACCACCAAATAGTTTCGTTTCTACTGATTTATAGGAGAACATTGGTACTCCATTCACAGCAAACCCAACTTGACCCACAGGAGTCGGAGTTTTGATAGATTTAGTAGTTGTTTCGAGAGGAATGCGTTTTAGATATCTCTGGTTGCCAGGATCTAGGTCTCCGCTGCCAAAAGGTCCTATTTCATGACCAGGTACACCTGGTGACGCAATTATCGCATATTCTGAAGATCTGTAGACATTCTGTACATCAGATGGTGTATCCTCTAATCCTAAACGTATAGATGTGTCAACTGACGTAGTTTTCGCAAATTCACGTGTAACTAGGAATGGTACGTCCACACCACGGATAGGAGTGCTAGGAATTAAGATACTAAACTCAAAATTGTTACTTACACCAAGTACAGTGAATGATGAGTTATATACGTCCTCTGGAGCGTTCAAAATGACAACTCTGTCTTCTCTTCTTAATCCGTGCTCTTGTTCAGTCGTAATATTCGCTACAACACTACCATCTGCCTTCGGAACGTCTAAAACTAGCAATGTTCCGTTTAGGAGCTTCTTAACGTTGTATACGAAGCTTTCCCAGATAGGATCTAACGCATCAAAGCCTGGTTCTGATGGTGTGGTGACTTTTGAGTCTTGTAAGTAATATTTACCGCCACTTACGATGTCTATTCCTCTTGTACCGCCAAATACCTTTAAACTGATCTTAGATTCGTCTCTATTGCTGTATCCAAAGATTTCATAGGAAGAAGTTACCTCAGATCCTGCAATATGGGGTGCATTGACTGTATCTTGTCTCGCACGGGTACATCCTAGGAACTGGGTGACTGTTTTGTCTGTATAGTTGATAATCTCGTCATCTATACGAATAGAGCCGTTCTGTTCTGGCCATCCAATAGTAGAGTCGACTGTTACGACGTTTTCCGTAAGGTTAGAACTTAGATCTTCAGAAAGGAGCGTTTTATACGGAGTTGTGAAACTTCCATCGCCATTTTCCGTATCTACATCTAATTCATAGATCTTTCCGTCTTCGGTAAACACCTCAACTACGGATTTTACGTATATACGTGCGGAATTGACAAGAGGGTCGTTTGGATCGTTCTCTTGGAATAATACTTCACCTGTAAGTTCCACAGGGTTTCCGCTTATCGCTGTAGCACGAATAATCTCCCTTACAGTGTAAAATGCGTCACTAGGTTTGAATATTCTTTCTTTAGGGTACTCAATAACTGCTTCTACACCAAAGAGCACTCTCATCAAGTACTTAAATGACCTTGATGTACCTTTAGCAGCGTAAAAGTCCTTAAGACGCTTAGTAACTGTTGATTGTTGGATTTGGGGGTCAAACTTAGAAGGGAATGACTCAGCAAACTGATCTCTGAACCTCTGTAGTAAGAATAGAGGTAAAAGGTTGTTTAGGTTGACTACTGTAGCACCAAAAGCATGTGTAGCTGCTACAGATGTTGAAAATGTGTACTCTGATAGTAAACCTATCTTGGTAGTGGCATGAAATCCTCTAACACACTCTTGAAACTGTGTTTGGGACTTACTCTTGTAGTATATGATCTCTTCGTCTATCATTAAGAGACCTTCCTTTGGAAAATCTCTAGTATTTCCTACGTCAATGACTGTTGAGTCTAAAGTCACCCCAGAGGACGCTGTAGTCGACTCTACGAGGTCATTTAGCTTGTCTATGTTATAATATTCATCTATGTTCTGTATTATGTCAACAGGGTTACCCTTTAGTTCAAGTGATTTAAAGTAATACTTGACAAATTGTATAAAGTCAGGATAATCCTCTTGGATAAACTGAGGCATTTGCTCCTCAAGTCTATCCGAGACTTTAGATTTAGATTCTGGCGAAACCGAAGCGTCAATCGGGTCAACTGTGACCTCAGTTTGAGGTGTGACCCACGACGCAACTCTCCACGACGACTGCTCAGCTGGCATTACTAACTATAACTTGATTCTGGTACGACACCTGTTCCAGAAGTGTTTGAACCACTGGAAATCTCATCATCAATTACATTTACGACTAGATTATCTATACCCAATGTCAGATAGGTCTCTCTGAGAGAAACAATGTCATTAGATTCTGGAACTACGGAGAATTGTAAAATATTATCAGTAGCATTGACTACTTCAGTGATTACTAAGTCGTTAATAGTAATTTCTCCCATTGTATAGTCGATAGTTCCCCAGTTACCACCAATGTACTGTTTAGAACCATCTGCGTTAACATAATAAAGACGGATAGTTCCTAATCCATCATCATTCAAGTAAAATACCTGATTACCGCCATCAGCACGTTTGAAACCATTAGTTTCCAAAGTTGGTGTATCTAATTGTGCGTTAATTCTGTTACCGAAGCAAATTTTGTAATTGAATCTCTGATTTAGAGAAACAGGTACATTTTTACGCATTCTCACTTTTGTAATGTTGGATGTGATAGCTGGTTCCGCATCATCAATGATCTTTCCGACCTTAGAGTACTTAAACTTACCACCAAACTTGTTAAACTCAGCGGAAGCGTTTAATGTCTCCATTGTACGGTAAATAATTTGCTTTATATCTTCTTGACTTCTTCTAGTGTCGTTTGGGTTGAAATAAACATAAGAAACGAGGTCAATAAACAAAACAGATGGATCCATGATCTTGGGTTCTACCGCACCTACTGAATATGAACGTATTTTCTTCGATACTGCATCTTTTTCAGATATAGAAAGACGATCTGCGTTCTTAGGTTTGATAACAACGATCACTTTACCGTATTCGGGTGGATCTGCCTCTTCACCACCAAAAGCAACGATAGATTGTACGTTAGGATAGATCTGAGGTATGATTGCTTCATAGTCCTTAGTAGTTACTGCTCTACCGAAGGCAGAATAGAACTTAGGAGCAGAATATTTGATAGCATCAATGCTTTCTGGAGCCGCACCGCCATCTGGGACTGCTGTAAGGTCTAAAGTGATGCCAGAAGTGATAGGAGTGTTCCTAGAGTCTTTAACAGTACCCGCAAATGAGTATCCTGATAATCCATTAGGTCCTGTACCTATAGATGTTGGGTACTTTACTTCAATTACGTCACCATTAACTAATCCTTCGCCAAGGATACCATCACCGAAGATTATTTCGGGTCTCCTTGTCTCTGCTTCTTCTAAAAAGAAGACTTTACTTATATTGTTTACTGTTGTTATATCTGTTGCCTGCAAATATGCATCAGTGACAGTTCCACGTGTTACTTCCACAGTCATAGCTGACGTATCAGCATTAAGGTTGCCTAAGATGAACCTCTGTCTTTCTGATTCTGTTTTTACGAACGTGTCAGTGATGAATATTCCTTCGTATGCTACTACATCTGTAAATGTTGCTTTACCATCTAATGTATTAACTGATACGATCAAATCTTTAGGTATGGAGAAGATATAGTTCTCTCCACTCTCTCCAGTGAATGATGTAAACACCCCTTTATTGATTTGTACTGATTCTGGGTATCCTCTACCATTCGCCCCTGTGCCATATATCGTCTGTACGACCACTGTAAAGGTCGCACGGGCACTTCTAGCACTCCTTGGGGTATATCCTATTAGTTTAGCTAACTTTACTACGTTTTCTCTTAGAACTGCAGTGTCTAAGAAGTTCTCGTTGATTGCTAGGTTGGCATTAACCGCTGAATAGTAACTATTATAAGCAAGTACGTCTAAAAGAGTTGACAGAGAGGATCCTTCAAAGTCATAATCCGAAAATTCAGACTGTCCCTGTAGATATGCTTTTAGTTGTGCCTTAATCTCGTGAAATTCTAACGAGTTAACTTGGGTTAGTGCCATTATCGTTTCAATATAACTTCTAGGTTATCAATAACATTAGGCAAGCCAGTAATTAGATAATAAATCTCTACTCTCATATCATTGTCTCTTTCAATGAACTCTGATCTGACAGCATAACAAACCACACGTGGTTCATACTGGTTTATACAATTTTGTATCTGTGCTTCTACAGCAGTAGACTGCCCACTCTGATACAATTCAAACAAAGCACCAATAATGTTCCCACCGTACTGAGGTAGGAATGGTTTCTCATAAAAGTTGTATCGAACAATGTTCTTTACAGACTCTTTGATTGCTTCTTCGTTTTTTAATGTATTAACGTCATTCGTTATTGGATTTCTTCTAAAAGTTAGATCAAAATCCTTAAACGCTCGACTTGGTAGGGCACCTTTTGCCATACTATACCTACGTATTCGACCTAGAAGTTATTTAGACACGTTTTCAAAGGGTTTTCTCTTCTTTCTTGGTCTATCTGATCTAGGATCGGTAATTAGGTATCTACAATACTCATTTCCATGGTCATAAAAGTGATCTGACATGTCAACGGGTATATTTGCGTTCCTTTTTCCGTCTACAATTCTATTTGCCTTGGCCACGATACATTTTCCTCGCTTTATTTCGGGATGTAGCAGAGTATTTAGAATGTTGTCCTTTACCCTGTCTTGTTTTCTTTGGTTTTGATTCAATACTGTTTCCAGTGTTCCATGTTACTGCCATAATTTTTGTTATCCTGCAAATACGTTTGATGATCCTGCTGCGACTGATGTACAACCGCCTAATCCGTCTCCTACTCTACCACAACCTTTGCCATTGACAAAGACTGTACCACTTCCACTTGAAATAGAAGCAGAATGAGGTGGACATGGATTACCAGGTTTTAAGTGTGTGGTGTTCTTATCTCCTTGACGAGAAATAGGTCTACCATTAGCAAAGACGTTACCTGAACCCTGTGCTCTAGACATTCCAGAACAATGGGCTACATCTGCGTCTCCAACTCTTGTTACTGCGGGCATGTGTTTAATAGTAATTTGAAATGAAGGAACGTATACCTTCCCACTCATTATATATCTTCAATTCGAGAGTGAAGGTTGCGGGACTCTGTGCTGTCATGTTACCAGACGGTCCTGATTCCCATTGGACTGTGATATCAAAGAACTCAGAGACATAATTACTGCCATCTTGGTTCAGATCGTAAAGAACCTTATCATCAGGCATGTTATCAGTGCCTTCTACTGTTGTTGGAGTAGAGTTAAGGTTAGTTTTGCCCTGTTCGACGTATGTAAAGAAGTCTGAAAAGGGATCTGCGAGCGTTCCTGTGATTGAAACGCTTGTTGTACCAGGTGTTATTACTAAATTCGGTTGATTACCCTGTACAGTGGCATTGACATTCGTTACAGCACACTGATTCGGACTCGATACACTACATGAAGCACTCACTGAGGTGTTCATAGTGAAGTTTGGTCGGGTTATATCGGGTAATCCTGTTATTACGTCGGGTGATATTGATACACTCACTTCTGTTCTCTTGCTTGAAGCATAGTTAGGAAGTTTACCATGTTCTCCATCAACGCATGGTCGTTAATATCATGCGGTGGGTCTGGATACTTAGGCATAAACTTAATTAAATGGTCAAATTTATCGGGAATATCAGAAATTTTATGATACTCTATCAATTCTGTGCCCTGACGAACAACAAAATCGCCTTCGAGGGATAAAAATTGTGCTTCCATGATGTTTTTTACAAATATTTATCCCGTCGTGCGGATGCAACGACGCGATTTTTTGTATTTCAGTACGAAGTATCAGTAATCGCTAGATTATCGTCTTCGTCTAGGGTAATTTCTACGTAATTTAACTCCGTATTATAGGTCCACATGAGTTTTTCCCAGATTCCGTGGAAATCTTCCTCATCTACACCTCTCATTATACATCTATCTTCCCAATAGAGGTGATAAATCTTAGAGTTTTTCGATAGAGTTGAGTCTTTTGTCATGTTCGAGTACTACGTCTACTAATTTTTCATAATTTTCCTTATTTGGTCGCTTCATTAGAAGCTCCATACTATTAAGGCGGGTCTCCAACGCTTCAATTTGTGATTTGAGAGCGTAGAGACAGTCAGATATCTCTTGCTGAGTCATTCTTCTATATCAAAACTCCATTGTATAGACTTAATATAGTCAAAAGTACATGATATGTCTTTATCACAGTCAATATCATACTTACGATCACAAAGAAATTTACGTAATTCGTAAATCCCAGAGAACTTTCCCTGTTTTTCTTGCTTCTCGTCGTATAGAATGTACTTCATACCCTCTAGCTAGTTGTCTTCCTTCTAATTATAACACATATTATCAGCAAGTCAACACAAATTCACAAATTCTTTAGGTTCTTTTAAGGATTTCTCCATATGAGCATCGTTCCAATGACGTATATTACCCGCTACGATGAAACAATTAGTGACTATGAGTTGTATGAAGATAAAAGTACGTATCCCCGCTATGATATCTGCCTCTCGATCAGACTTTCCAGACTTCTCTCCGAGTGCTTTTGCCCAAATTCGCCACATTAACAGTTCTTATTCAAGTCTTCTGCCATATTACCACCGATCTCTGCTCCCTGTTCTCCACCAAACATAGCTATCCACCCTGCTGCTACCCATCCTACGAATGGTATAGTACTCACTGTAGGTGCTGCTGCTGCTCCAACGCTTGTTCCGACAAGTCTCCCAGTGCCTTCAGCACTACCTACTGCCTTAATACATGCTAAATCTTTGTCTGAGAGTTCGGGATTACTGTCAGTAAACTCTTGGTAAGGTGCTAACCAACTTCTTTTGTTACTTACTGCTCCACCTTGGTTGGTCTTACCATCCATGAAGTACTCTTCAACTGTCTTAGTTGTCTCTGTTGCTAGTCCTAAGAATCCTCCCTTCTCTTTCACGTCCTTAGTAATGTATGCTGTCTTAGGATCGTTTGCCTTATAAGAGATTCTATATCTATCTGGTTCTACTTCTGCTTGGAAAGTACCGTAATCACCATCTGGGATATTGACTACTGGTAAGCTTCTCTCTTGTTTGTTCGTTGCTATCATTCCAATCATAGCAATATGAGAGACTCCTACGAGTACTCCCAATGATAATCCAATCCACTTAATCATTTTCTTCTTTAGTATAAGGAGTGAAGACTATTAACTCTTCGCCATCCTTAACTTCCTTCATCTCTGGGTGTATATTATAAGATGTTTTAGGTTTTGTGTCAAGTGACATGAGTACAGATGACATGCTTCGCCACATAAACGCAAAAGATGCTCCTAGCACTGCTGCGAAGCATATAAAATATACGAATATGGTTATGTCATTCATCTGAAGAGTCCTTCCCTGTATAGTATCTATAATACTCTATCTCTAAGAGTCTACAGAGTTCTTCAAACTCTTCATCCGTCAGTAGGTCTAAATTCACGTTTCTCGTAATCGTAGTTGGGGTGGGGTTGAGCAGAGATCACAGGATCCTTAGTTTTGTTCTTAATCACAATAAATCTATCAGCAGCAAAGGTTCCTGCCAGTTGTACCACTACCTCATCTCCATCCTTCCAATTAATACTGCCATCCTTCTTGGTATGTAGCATTGCTTCCTGTATCTGATCAATTAACTCTTGTGTGAGTTTCATTTCTTAAATGCTCCGAGTTTAGTTAATACGTATAATCCGAGTACAACCCAGAATATAAGTTCAAGTGCGTAGTTAGTCGTCATGATCATCCCAAGGGTCGGCAAGTCCTTTGTTAGCAAAGAAAGCTTTGTATACACCAAACCCTGCCAAGAGTGTGGTAATCACTGCTACTGATATCCCAAACGTGATGTTGGGGTTAGCATTATAGTGAGGTATGAGTGCGTTACACTTCGTCCAAGTACCTGGCAGTGTATACACAGGGGGGCACGATAACAGCATATCTCTTATCGCATACATTTCAGATCCAATCATAGGGGGGTTTTACCTCAGAAAAAATTTTTAAATATTTTTGAAACGCACGTACCCACTTTTGTAGGTTAGCTGCGTGGGACTCTTTTATAACGGGGGGGCGGGGGCGACTGCCCCAACCACTGCCTTTGCGACTCACCCGTGAAAGAGTGGTCGCATATAGTCTTTGAACTTCTCACGCATGTCATCAGCAAGAACCCATAATTGCTCTTCTGATAGAGCGTTCTTGGCATCTGCTAACTGTATAGTTAGTTCGTCATAGCATGCCTGAGAGATGCCCTTATTAGTTAGGTCATACTTATGTAGTTCAACATGATTAAAGAACATGATTTAAAATCCTCCGTTAAGTGAATCGTTTAATTTCTCAATGTAATCAGCATATGTGTCATGCTGATTGCCTAGACGTGTAATCCAGTTGTTATACCAATAACAATTAGATCCGTCCTCTAGGATAGGATCAGCGGTTAACTCACCGCCTACCTTACGTGTGAGAGTGGGGGTTGCTACCTCACTCTGTGTATATCCTTTCTGTGCTAACTGTGGATAGAATTCGTTGAAATCTGAATTGTTCATAATGTGTAATTAACTGTGTATAACCCTATTATAGTACGTACTGTATATAAACGGGGGGGTTATCTGTGAACGTTAACAATTCGTTACACTATAATCCCACGGAGCAGGTTCGCATATCTTCTCTGTGAGAGAATCAAACGCATCTTCCGATGCGTCATCTATCCACCCCATGTCTATAAAATAGGTTGCCATCTTCACTAGAACTGCTTCCTCTGGTTCGGTAACATTTAGGGTGCGTTCCCATACTGCCTTAGTCATTAATGATACCCTCCCTTAGATTCAAATACATCTTCGTTCCAGTGTTCATGCTCTTCTAGAATGCCAAGGTTGATTGCTATCTGGTCATAGCATTCCATAGCACTGCGGGACATACGACCCGCTGTATAGTCCCAACCTAAATCAGCGAAGTCGTCATAGAGTTTTTTAACGTTTACAGGTTTCATTAGTTAACCTCCATCCATTTGATGTCTGCCTTAGTGCCTACCTTGAAAATACAGACGCGATCCATGGTATCGGTTGCCATGTCAAGTGCTGTGTCCTCAGCGGATGCGAAGTCGTTTTTAAATTCAGCACCTATCAAAACTTGGTTTCCCCAGTGTGAAGGTTGGATTGCCCATGTTGTCATGTTGGATTGCTCCTGTGTTTGTATAGTACTATTGTAGTCTATTTTGTTGGAAAAAATAGCATTGATTGTGACACAAATAATATTGTCACACCAGACCGCGACGGTCTGGGCGGCTCGTTTGACGCTCAAGTAACAGACCTCCTAAACTCTAGACATATCTCTTTGAAATAGTCCATGTCCTCTGCTGACACATAGTCTGCTCCGTCCTCTCCAAAATAAGAGAATGTTTCATTCACTCTCTTAATAAAGGTAAGCAATGCGATTTCGTTTGGTGTATACATGATTAGTGCCTGTCTGAGATGTACCATACCCCATAGTTGTTTATTCTTTGGGGTTCAAAGTTTCTCTTTGACATTTCAAAGAGTGCTGCCTTAACAACTGGATTGTTAATTGCTGTTTCGTTAGCAAGTACCTTTCCGTCGTAGATAGGTCTTAATTGAGAGTCAAACATAGTTTTCTTGTTTGTTACTCTTCTATTATAGTTCGGATTACACATAATAATGACAATAAAGGACACTAATATAAGTGGCACACTGCCAGCTTAAAATTCCAGAGCTACATGCTATAATGAAGGTAGAGCTCATTTCCCTACCCCCTTTTTAAAATCACATTTCATGTAGTCTTTGATCTCTTCCACCACTTCATCATAGCTATCGTCCCAATAGTTGCGAGCTTCCTCGATGAACTCATGCTCACCCAGTTTATCGAAGTAATTAAACAAGTCGTTGGATACATACTCCTCTAGGTCTTTGGTGGACATATTGTCCACCATTCTCTCTGTTAAGAACTCTTTGAGTTCTAGTAGTAATTCTCTATCCATTTATAGATACCCTGCTACTTCACATCCTGGTTCATCATAGAACCACGATACAGACAAATCGTCAAACTGTTCACGGATTGCGTAACAAATCTCTTCGGGTGGCGACCATGCTGTATCGAATGTTACTTGAAATCCATGTGGCATGTCAGAGTCCTCTATATCCACACAGTAGCAATCCCACTTCGTTCCCCAGTTATGGACTCTCCAGTTGTACCATCTATCATCATTTACATCAGTGCTAGGGAAATATAAACCCCTGCCAAAACCTTTGTCTTTATATACTGGCAACTCACCGACCTCACCTCTAGGGTTAGAGAATGAATATTCTTTGACATCACTCTCAGCAAGTGGAACTTTAGACCAGTCTGGTTCGGGTATGAATGATCCAAACACTGTGTCAACTGGTTCTTTAAGTTCATCAGCAAGTGCCTTGTTAAAGATTGCGTGTAGTTTGAGAATTGCTGTTGTATCCTCTGAGTAGAATTCTACTCTGTTGTGACAATGATTAGGCATAAACTCCTTAGTTGTATAATACAATTATACTGCCACAGGTGACAGTATGGTGAAAAAATGGACACTAATATAAGTGGCACATAGCCACGTGAAAAGAAGCATGGTCCTTGCTATAATGGGGGTAGAGCTCATAATTCCTCTATGTCCTCTATGACCCATTCACCTGCATATTCGTCCTCAACATCGAATGCATTTACATTCTTATGCAGGAGCTCTTCGGCTTCCTGCATTGTTTCTGCTTCGACTAGCACGGTGAAGTAATTCACCTCGCTGCACTGGATTCTAAATTGATTCATTCGGGTTTCATTGTAAAGTGTAAATCATTGACTAGGAACCCGCTGCTAGCGGTTAATTGTTCGCAGAGGTCTTGAAGGTCTGTTGCTTCCCAGATCCCCCAATGATCCTCTGTTATTGCTTCGCGGTTAGTCTTTGAGATCCACTCCTCATCGAATGCGAAATTGACTTGAGTTACGAAATATTTCATTTGAATGAAACCTCCCTCATGTCGCATGAGTACATTACAGAGTCTTGACGAAATGCTCTTTTGTATGCTTCACCCACTTCAAATAATGCGTCCTCATACTGTCTACCAGTAACAGAGAAACAAACTATTGCTTCCATTGTTCCTTTGTAGATCCCCATACCGTGAGTAATTGTGGCATACTCAAGACGGGTGAGCACTTCATCTTTGATGAACTGTTCTAACATCTGATTGGTGACAGTTCCCTCGTCTCCGATGTTTCTGCCGACTGTTAGTGTGGTTGTCTCCAAGGTTAACCTCATTGATTGATATCTCTATAATAGTTCCTAGCCCTGACTAATACAAGTGATAGTGTGCACTAATAAAAGTGGCACACTCAATGCACTATACGGTGCAGGATTTGCTATTATAATAATATGAAAAACTTCCAAGAATTCATCGACTACTGCCTAGACTTCTACGGGTGGAATGGTCTATACGACCAAGGTCGAACACGTGAGCAAATTGCTTACGCTACTCTATACTACCTTGACTCATGTAATGATCAAATTACTTGGGGATATGGTGACTCACTCGACAGAGAAAGAGTCCGTGACATTATGAACGAGTTGTACGACTAATGGCATATTGTGACGTTTGCGGTAACTTTGATGATTCTCATTTTGAGGATCTCAAAGAGACCTATCAAGACATACCCAAAGATGCACATCAGCCTGATTTGTATTATTATTGGGATGCACCCATAGAAGAGGACTATTCCTGGCGAGATGCACACCCACACGTAGACTGCATGTGTGAAATCTGCTTTGATATAGCTAATCATGATAAACAAATAATATGGGCTGATCATTAATGAAACTAAAAAAGAAACCAAAGAGACCAGGACCAATGCCTGTAGTCATCACCCCAGACAGTGTGACACTTACACAAACTGTCCACACATGTCCCAAATGCGGTTTTACCGCTGCTATAATAGAAAAGTAAACAACCGAGGTAAACCTTGAAATTAAACTCAATCGCTAAAAACCAAACTGAAGTCACCCTCTCAAATGGTGATCAGGTATTTTTCAGTTACAGGACCCCAGTCGCGTGTTACATTGCTAAAAAGGGACGCTATGCAAGAACTGATGCATGGTACTCATCAACCACTACAAGACATATTAACAAGTGGTTGGGCAATCTTGAGTACGACGTAATCCCCCAATCATACCTAGACGAGATCACCCTCTGATCTCCTAGGTATCAAATGATACAACAAAACCCCGACAGGTCATCCTGTGCGGGGTTATCCCAGTGCAACTTGACAAACTACTTGCAGGGCACCTGGTAACAGAGTCCTTCGAGTACATAATAATCTGCCAGCTCGTAGAGCTCTGGATACTGCTCGATTAGATCCGTATCCAGTAGAAATTGGACGATTTCCACTGTGTCACACGGTGATAGCGTCCCGCTGTGATATTCTGCTATAATATCCTTATAGTTCATAGAATTAATAGTCTTCATGGTATTTATTCTTACTTTGAGACTTAATCCTCTTACTATTAGATATCATATCACCATAGCCACTTCTCTCTAGATCCTCAATATCATTCATTTCTCTCATTTTCTGTGAGAATGACTCTTTTTTGTATCTTTTGCTACTTTTTCCCATTCCTATACTATTTGAGATAAAGTACCATTTCTTACCAGTTCATTAAATTTCTTCCCTAGTGAGAGATGTTGCTCCTTTACAAACTTTTCTATCTCTTTCACAAATTCTGAGAGGTTCTCAGTATAGTTATAGAAATATTCAGTATCTCTACCTTGGAAGATTATTCCCACTTTCCCATCTTTTATTTGAATCTGGTTAATAGCTGTACTTATCTCAGAAATGTCAAAAACGACATCTTTTACCACTTTCCGCGACTTTCTGCGTTTTGTAGCGGTTTTTACCTTTTTCGCAGTTTCTGCCATGTTCCTTTGTTTTTGTTATATTCTAATTATATCAGAGATTCTCGGAGAAAATACCAAAAGTGGACAGTTTTATTTCTGGCACACTCTCGCTTGACTTTCGAGTGACCGCAGGCTAAGACAGCAATTCCTCCGCACATTCTGGAGGTATTCTGTACATATTCTAAGGTCACTCTATTCTCACTCTAGTTCTCTCAGATACATTTATTTTAACATTTAATTAAACTACGATTTATAGTCCCATGCTCTGAATAAGTAGAAGCATCGTCCAACAAAACAGTTAAGTTCTTGAAAGGACCATAGAATCTGTTAGAGTTATCATAACTCCAAAAGTGCCCCTTCCGCGTGTTCTTCGTAACTATGGTCACTGATCCCTTTGAGGTTGAGATCACTGTCTTCGATGCTTGATTCCACATAGGATTTAATAAGTTTAACTGATGACCAGAGATGACGATAGATACAAACATTGACTTGTCTGTCTCTACTACTCTCTGTTCCCTCTATTGTTAAAGTGAAGTATGATGTTGGTGTATGCTTATGTAGATGATTAGGTGTTGCTATACAAATACAATTTACATAGCCTCTATACCCATCTACCTCTACTAAATCCCCTTGCTTGAACTGTAGTGGCATAGCATCCATATCAATACTGACTCTATTTAGATTGGGTGCGAGAAAACAAAACGGTCTGGATACACACAGTTAAAGTATCCAAGTGGTTTGTTTTCCCTGAGTATATTATAGTCTGTTAGTGTGTATGTGTCAACCCATGTGTGATGGTTTATTATCTGTCCATGATAATGGTATATTGTCCATGTTTACTGTTAAATTAAATGATAATACTGTTCTACGTTGTTCACTTGTGTGTGGATGTGTATAGTGGTGTAAGAAACTAGGAAATAGAATAAGGTCACCTTCCTCTACCTCTGGTTCATATGTTAACTGCTCTCCTGTAATGAAGTGGTCGTATGGTGCGATGAAGTTAGTAGGTCTATGATACTTGGAGTTGTACTCAATGTATAATACTGCTGAGTATCCACCATGTCCATGATTATGTGTTGGATGATACATGTATGGGAGTGCTCGTTCATACCATGCTCTTACAATACGTGGATCACAATTATAGTCATGTGCGAACCAACTTAGTTCATCATGTAGTATATCTGATATGTCATTGATATAATTATTGTCACCACGATAGTCAGAGAGTACTTGTTCGTCTCCCTGTACCATGTCCAGTGTGTCTATGTGTCTCAATAGCCTTTGTTTCTTCTGTTCCCACCAACTACACTTGTAGTGTGTCAGTGGTATATGAAACATGTTTATATCCATGCTGTTGCGGGTTTACCATGCTTGAAGATAGTATCAACTGTGCGTTGTACTCTCTTTGCTGTTGCCTTACCATAGTTATTATATACAGGTATACTTATGAACCCTGTTGGTTTGTTGTAGTTATGGTATGCTCTAGGTCTCAATGTACCATTGCTGATATTGTTTCTATCCTGTGTGTCAAGTCGAATTACACGTCCGATAGTCTGTGCCATTTCAACTGTCGATAGGTTACGTAACAGTACAACATTAGTCAGACCAGATACATTGATACCTTCTGACAATATACTGTAATGAAACAGTACGAACTTCTGACCAGTAGCACTGAATGTGTCCAACTGTGTGAAGAACTGACTACGTGATACCTTCTTACCATTGATGATAGCACCATGCTTAGATGTAATAGTCATGACATTATAGTCTGCTTGACGTAGATCACGGAATAGATCTGTGAATGCCATCATAGCATTGATAATACGTGCTGACGGTGCTGATACTAATACTCTCTCAGCATCATCAGCATTAATGACTCTTAATACTGTCTCAGCATCAATGTCTGCTACCTCTTCACGTGTCCTTACAGTGTCCACTGTGTGTACATTTACTGTCGGAGGAAGTATAGCACCACAATCAAGTAATTCATCTGCTGATACTGTGATTAGATTATTACCATATACATCCTCATTGTTCATGCCACGTTCATGTTTAGCACTCATTTTAGGTGTAGCAGTGAAGAAGTACTTACGTCTGCTCTGCTGTGACACAATAGATGTAGCCTCAAAAAAATTGCGTTGCGTAGTGTTGTGTGCTTCGTCACAATAGAAAGTGTCTACGAAGAACTGGTTATTTGCTATCTTGTGAAGACTATGATATGTAGTGAATAGTATTACATGAGCACCGAATGTATGTGCTGAAGATACGAACCTCATGATGTCATCCTGTGAGGTCACAGAATAGAATGGAGAGTCACCACTGTGTACACTACCAATCTTGTAGTTAGATACACTGTTAAGTATCTCATTGAACTCATTAGCAAGTTGTAGTGCTAACATAATACGTGGAGCAGCAACTACAGTAAGTGTAGGATAGTCACTCTGAACTAACTGAGTACGTAAGTCCTCAATCATACAAATAGTCTTACCACCACCTGTAGGAATATACACTGTGCCATGCTCATTGTTGTATAGAGCGTCGATAGTGCGTTCTTGATGTGGTCTGAGTGATAACATAGTTGCTTCGTTGTTATCACTATTATAATGTAATTTGATAGTCAATTCATGTAATAGTGTACAGTTATTCTATTGTCACAACCCCTTCGTAGATTGCCCTGTTAGCAATATATCTCTCCCATGCTCTAGCATCTATCTCCCATGGTTCATCCCAATACTTAGTGAAGGGAGATACTATTTGCTTATGCCATGTGCTACTACCGTCTCTCTTCTGTCCCCACTCTCCCTTGACACGTTGTTTCACGTGTACCATTTCATGTGCGAGTGTGACTAGGTAGTCCCATTTACTGAGACCATTATGTATTTGTATCTCAAAGAATCGTGGACGTGTAGCACTGTCCAGACATAGCATCTGTCCGTACAAGCACTCTCTCTTTAATCCCTTGGTTACAATATGGAAGTCCAGTTTATACCGTTTACCGATATATTTGTCCACGAACCAATCAATGAAGGAGTCTGTGATAGTGACTCTGCGATGATAACCCGAATAGAAGATAGAATGAGACATGACCAGTGTAAAAACCAAATGAGTGAAACGACGAAAGCTAATTTCATATATCTAAGCATACTCCCCCTTCAATATAACTAACTTCTTGTATAGTTCAACCCCATCAATGTCCTTGGGTTCCTCTGCTTCCATCATTAGACCAAGCAGATAGTCTATTTCGTCAGGTGCTAGTGGGTTCCTGATTACCATAGGTGTGATCATAATAAAAATCCGTTGTTAGTTTAATTGTAACGTATTAAAGTCCAGTGGTGTGAACTCAGTGGGCACTTCAGCAACTGAACACCTCTCCTCTGCTATTCTAACATACTCTGGTTCTTTTTCAATACCTATGAATGAACGTTCAGTAGGTAGAGCAGCAACACCAGTAGTTCCTGATCCGCAGAATGGATCCAGTATAGTTCCCTTCTCAGGGCAGTATATCTTGACTAACCACTCCATCAATGCTACTGGTTTAACAGTAGGATGGTTGTTGTTGTCTCCCTTCTCCTTACGTGTAGCACGTGGAGCATAGAAATACTTCTGGTGTGGTGCCTGTACCTCACCAACTATATTACTTGGGTATCTGCCTTTTGGATTAGCATCCTTAGTACCAAACTCCTTCTGTGTGCCTGTTGTCTTACCATCCTTACCGAATGTCCTACGCTTGACACCTCCTGCTACCCACCCTGTTGGTGGTTTACCATCCCAAGGTACACGTGCGTCCTCTATATTGATCTTACCTACACCATACTTGGCATAGTTCTTCTCAATACTACCTTCACATGGTTTCTGTGCTACCACAATAGGTTCATGTGCGGGTTTGAGTCTGTTAGTCTTAGGCATCTTGGTAGTTACCATCCACATGATCTGATCTTTGATCTCAAATCCTGCGTCCTCTACGTTCACTGCCATCCTATGATATAGTTGTGGACTACAAAATGATAGCAGGAAAGCACCAGGTTTCAGTGTCCTGTATACTTCTTGCCATAGTTCTTTTGTAGGTACACTGTAGTCCCAGTGTTCCATACCCATACCATATGGAGGGTCAGTGATACAACAATCGAATGACATGTCATCCCAACTGTCCAAAGCTTCTAGAGCATCACTTGAAGAAATTAAATACATTCTGTTCGCATGTAGGTCTGTCCTTATGTGTAAAGTAATCAGTATACTCTGCTGTACCACTCTGTGTGTACATCTCTCTCAGGTAGAAATCAAATCCTCTCTCGTCTTGCCACTCTGGTAGTGCCTGATAACGAACGAGTACATCTTTCATCTCTAATAACATTCTATCATATAATTCTCTTTTGTCCAAGGTGAGTACGTCATCACCCCAAAACAATGTAGTCTCGTTGTACTTCTTACTTGTGAATACATACAGACCTCCTGCGTGTGGTCTACCACTGTTATACATTGGTTTAGCATTCTGACTACTCTTACACTCTAAGTTGATAGTACCCCATCGTGTAGGTATTTCATAGTCAGGGAAGTTTTGAGTACCATTAGGTTGATAGGTATAGACTATACCATATTCATCTAGCATCTCACCCACTCTCTTTTCATGGTCATCACCATTTGCCCAAGGCAGATTCTTGAGTTTAGTCAAGAGATCTGCCATCCTATTAGCATCAAGTAATGGAGATACGAAACCTATATCATTTAGTTTCATGAGTATGGACTCACTATTGTATCGCCCTTACGAGGATATGCTGCTACCTCTGGGTCTGGGTCTAACCACTTGACATACTCTCTGTCTTCAATACAACAATCTAGTTGTGCTTGACTATCAAGATAATACATGTCGTAGTATCTCTTCTGTATGTCATTGAACTTTTGGATACGGAAGTCAGGTGCTCCGTTCTCTTCTAACAATCCCTTCTGTACAAAACGATAGGGATATCTCTCTAGAATTACTTCTGTCTTCATGATTTGTTGTCCTCGTTGAATGGTGAATTGAAATACTTGCGGTTAGCAATATACAACACTGCTAGTGCTGTGATGATGCCGAAGAATCCGATGATAAGAATCGGACTCTGTGGGAAATCGTATGTTGGAATGTTGTTCATTTGGAATTACCTCATGTATAAGTGACCACCTGTCCAATTAATCTTGTCAGGGTTGTGTAAGAACTCTCTGTCCTTGATGATTCTCATGTCAAATCTGACATGTTTGGCAGGGTTCTGCCATGATGCTGCTTTGTATACCTCACCAGTTTTCTTGTCAATGAATGCGTGTACTGAACCATTTCTGAATCTGTTGTCGTCTTCATCAAATGTTTGGTATACAATCTTGTAGTACTTCTTACCTTCGATTGCTTTCCATGTGTAGAGATATCTTGCGTCTCTAGTCTTGATCTCTCTTAGTTTATCAAGAGCATGGTCTGTGTATCTGTCATCAGCAACCATTCTCTGATATGAGTCAACCTGTTCGTTGTAGAAGTTATCATTGAGAGCAGTAATGTAGTCTGCTGTCCATTCTTTAACTCTGTCTTGTAAGTTAGGCATGTGCTCCTTTGTTTTGTATATCCTAATTATAGAGCCATGTGGTACGAATAGTGAAAATAGTGGACACTTTTTTAACTGTCCACTCGTGTCACATATCAAATGGCAACTTCGTAGGTATAGCCTTAAGCCTCTTTTGGATCAGTGATCCGTAATCTTCATGGAGCTCACACCCGATATAACTGCGATCATGTTGCTTAGCCACCATAGCTGTAGTTCCTGATCCCATAAATGGATCCAGAATTACGTCGCCTTTCCTGCTTCCTGCTAATATACATGGTTCAATCAAATCAGGAGGGAAACAAGCAAAGTGTGCTCCCTTGTATGGTTTGTTGGTTATGCTCCAAACATCTCGTTTATTTTTCCGTTCATAAGACTTGGTAAGACCACTATGAGGTTGAAGGCCAGTGCCAGGATTGTGATACTTACCCGCATCGCGGTTCCTTGTTCCCCAGTCTTGCTTGACTGGTTCTTTAATTGCTTCATTGTCATAATAATACTTTTTGTTCTTTGATAGCAGGAAGATATACTCATGTGACTTGGTACACCTGTCCTTAACTGACTCTGGCATAGGATTTGGTTTATGCCATATAATATCCTGTCTAAGATACCATCCATCTGCCCGCAATGCGAAAGCGAGCATCCATGGTATACCTATCAGGTCTTTCTCTTTCAATCCATCTAACTTATTTGCTCTCCTATTACACTGTGTAGGTAGGTCTTGTGATGTTCTACTTACTGTTTGTTTAGGTAATCCACCTGTGCCTGGTCTGTAATTATAATAGCTATCACCTATGTTCAACCACAGTACACCATCATCCTTGAGTACATCACGTACCTCACGAAATACTTCTACTAGGTTGTTAACGAACTCTTCTGGTGTTTCTTCCTGTCCTATTTGATTTGCTTCACCACCATAGTCACGTAGTCCATAGTAAGGAGGAGAGGTGACACACATTTGAGCACTGCCACGTGGAAACTGTTTGAGTGTCTCTTTACAGTCTCCAAATAATATAAGATCTACCATATCTCTTCGTCATCCGTCCATGTGTACCTGTAGCATTCTTCATCCTCCCAGTCAAATTCTGCCTTGTCATACTGCATCATGCGATATCCCTGCTCAGATCCAGCCCTGATATTGCTGTCTCCTTCATTCATAGACCACACCCATTGTAACCACTCTGTGATTTCATGGTCTGGGAGTGTCTCCATCATATGATCTAATAGAAATTCAAACTGAGCACGGTTGAGGTGCTTACGTTTAATCCTTGGCACGTCGTTCTTTCAATAGTATTTGTTTATTGACCCACATATTGACATAATCATTTAATGACTCTTCAATATTGATATCATCTAACCAGAATTCTACCACATATCCTGAGTGTAGCAACTTTAGTTTACCTGTCCGTTGTACGAGATATGGTTGTCCTGCTTTTACGATGTCCCCATCATACCACATATCTTGCGTTGCGACAAGTAGTCTGTCAGTACGGTCAAATATTATATCTGCGTCTATCTTATGTACTGTCCTATTATAGTATCCTATATCCTTATCAGGATCAGGACCTATACAAATAGCACTGGCATTATCAGTCAGTGCTGTCAGTCTGGTCATACCAGCCATCTTAAAATTTAGATATGTACCTGGCTTATTGATTAATGCGTGTGGTACTCCTGCTGTCTCACTCATCCATACACCACTAGGAAATAACAGACACCTGTTGTGTAGGTAAAACTTATCTAAGTATGCTTCAGCTGGCATGTCAGAATCCAGCCCTGAGACATTATTATTCTTATATACTCTATCTCTTACATCTTTAGGAATAGGTATCACCTTACCTTCAGGGTCATCACCGATGAACTTGAATCCTTTTTCTACGTTGTAATAATATAATATGGTAACACCATGACCTGAGTCTTGGATTACTTTTTCACTATGCACTAAATCCCTCTGCGTATCCGTCCCATTTATATTCTTTAGGCACTCTGTCTACGAACTCAATCAATCCATCCTCAAACTGTTGTAACCATGCTCTTCCTGCTTCAGCTGCGTTAACTTCATTAGTAGTGAACTCAATGAGATATGTAGGCTTAGTTACATTGAATGATTGCCAGTCAGTCACTGTGCATTTGAATGCGAAGTGCTTCTTCAATAGAAATCCTTGAATGTAACAGTCTTCTGTTGGTACTATTATACTTCCTTCTGTCTCTGGTTTAAATCTACCACTCTCTGCCCAATAATATACTTTTCTCTGATAGTTCTTAGCATCTACAGGTCCAACACACACTGAGGATCCATCTTTGACCATGCTTGTGAGTCTAGTTACACCTGGCATTTTATATCCAGAGTGACTACCCGCATGATGTAATAGACTGTGGTTAGGCATATTTAATGCGTCTGCCTTCCAGTCTGAGGTGAATAGTATAGATCTATGGTGAATGATAGCATCATCATAACCATACTTACGTAGCAATGCTTCGTTCTCAGCCACCTTACCACTAGGATTCTTCTCTATCCAGTCAGCTAACACATCGAAATCAGGTTTCACCTCTGTTATGTCAGGGTCATTACCAAATATCTTTTTGCCTAGTCTAGCACTCACACATGATAATATTTCAAACCCATGCTGTTCGATTTTCTTACCGAACCCATGAGCAGCGATGTCATATGATTTGTTCTCAGTTATGTCAAACATTATTCAGTCAAGTTTTCAAATTGGAAGTCGAAGTCGTCTTCATGGAATATAGTTGTAATCCTAGTCTCTGTGAGTAGTGGATCGAAGTGATTAGCAGTCTGTTTGTGCATCTCTGTTAGATGTGTCTCTAACTCTGTAGCTGTACATGTCTGCTCTTGATTCTTTATAGTATTACACTGAGTCAGCTGACTTGAGCTGTCTCCCTCTCTATTCTTCTGTAATAATACAGCATCGAATGCTAGTTTTGCTATCTGTAACCTGATTGGTTCAGTAGGATTTAGATTCCATGCATCAATTAATAGATCATCTGGTTGAGTTGATAACTCACTACAGTTGATTGATACATGTATTTGTTGAGCATCATCATCAACTTCAGTTATGGTGAACTTCACTGAGTCCGCACCTAATATTTTGAATTGAGGCTCTTGTGTTACGTCTGATTGTGCCATTGTTGTTAGTTTGCTGAACGACCTCTACGGTCACCTGTTGCTACCCACGAGTATATGTAGGACGCTCCATCTATATATCTCCCTGAGACACCATTCTGACCTGAGTTACCACCTGAAGCATCCTGACCAGGATTACCACCTTTGGCTCCTGAGTTGGATCCACATCCATTTCCTGCTCCACCATTACCACCTGAGTTGTAGGAACCATTGTTCCCACCATTATTACCACCTGAGCCAGCAGGGATACCAGCTCCACCACCACCTCCACCGCCATTAGCGGGGTTGTAATTATATCCTGTTCCCTGTTGGTAACAGTTCTTACCACAGTTAAAATTATAATAGTATGTACCTACACACTGTCCGTTCTGACCTCCACGGCCACCACCGCCACCTCCCCACATGTTTCCATTGTTCTCAATGAATACACCTGTACGAGTATACAATGCTGTACCACCTGCAGATCCACCACTTCCTACATTTCCTGCGTTACCACCACGTCCTGCTATTCTAGCACCACTGTTAACCTTGATGTACACACGTGACTGACCACCAAAGTTACCTATGTTGATGCCAGGATTACCTCCTGCGTTACCAGTGACATGTATCACACCACGTATTCTATCGTTATTATTATATGTCCTGCCCAGTGAAGGAGAGACATAACCACTTGTAGTCAGCCATGTGTTTAAATTAAATGTGGAGGTTCGTGTACCACTGAGAGTTACATAGAATGTAAATACATTCTCTGTGTCGTGCCACTTTCTCCATGAGCCACCAGATTTAACCCATGCTTGTTTGACTGTACGCCATGAATTACTGTGTTTGACTGACAGTTGGTCAACCCAACGCCATGTACCACCAGATTTTATGCGTGAATGATATTTTGGACTGAGATAGTTTGCTATCCCTGCGTCATAAGGTAATCCCATAATTAATATCTATACCATATATCTCCATTATTACCACCACTAGGGTTGTTAGTAGAGATTGTACGTGCTCCGTATGCGTTGGATCCTGATCCAATAGTTAGTGTCAATACACCAGTTGATGCGTTCAATGATATACTTGAACCACCTGATACTGACAGTGATCTAACACCTGTGTTAGAAATACTTATACTGTTAGCACCATTGCTAACACTGATACCATTACCAGCTGATATATTTGCTAGTGCGAATCCACTTGACGAACCTATAAGTAACTGACCGTTAGATATGGTTGAGGTGTTTATACCTGTACCACCGTATGCTCTGTTAATTATACTTGCTGTCCAAGTACCTGTACTAATAGTACCTATTGTACTCAATGATGACGCTGAAGTCAAGTTGCTGAGTGTGTCTATAGCACCCTCGATAGTTGCTTCTGTTGTAGCATCTATACTATCAATACCTTTAAGTGAGCAACTACCACCACTGTCTGAGATAACATTAGTTGAGCCGACTGTTAAGTCACCACCACTAATAGTCAAGTCACCAGTCAGTGAGAAGTTATTTCTTATGGTTGTAGTACCACTGGTAGAACCAAGGTTTAAGCTAGTTGCTGCTCCACCTATGTTTAGTGTGGATGCTGTGCTGTTGATTAGGTTGAATGTGCTCTGGTTAGTTGTGATGTCACCACCATTGACTGCTACGTCAGATGATGCTGTAATATTATTTGTGACTGACAGTGTGCCACCTAGTGTGGTAGCCCCTGAGTTTACATTAAGTGTACCTGTTGACTGTATGTCCAGTCCAAGCCCACTCTTCAACTGCATGTCACCAGTTGCATCAGAGTTACCTGACCCACCTGTAATAGTAATATTACCTGTGTCTGTTAGTCCATGCTTGACCCAATAGTTACCATCCCAGTACCATCCTGTGTACTCACCACGTGTAGGTAGTTCTTTTAGTTTCCAGTCACCATCGTTGGCTGAACCTGAGCCTGGTGAGTTAGCAACAACGTCAATGTTTTTACTTCTTTCACCAGTCTTACCAATAGTAATATCAGCACAAGTGACTCTATCATTGATTGTAGTCTCACCCTGTACAAGGAACTTACCTTTAAATTCTGTTGTTAGAGTATTACTCTCAATGGTTATCTTATCCCTGACGATTATCTCATCAAATGTAGGACGTAAGTTTGCTGTCTCACCAACAACTGATAACACTGGAGTGTCTAGTGATTCTTCCTCACCTGTAACTGAGCTGATCTTGGTGTTACCTATGAATAGGTCACCATTACTGTTCAGTCCAGAGTAGAATGCGATACCACCCTCTTCCTTCTGTGACTGTGCTAATAGTATCTCATCACTTGTAAGAACTCTGTTCTGTACTGAAGGTAGACCAGTTGAATAGTTACCTGGTCCGAAACCAACGTATTCAAATGTGTGGTTACCAGATCTTAAGATACTAGGTCGTCTAACTTCTAGGTCTGTACCACCTGTACTGTTTAGTGGTATCATTCTGACTGCTAGGTCTAGTTCTTCTGCGTCACCATCTCTAGCCTCTAGTGTGATGTAGTTAGCAGTCGCTGAGTCAGCTGAAGCATAGTTTGTATAGTTATTCTTCTGCTCCATGATAAACTCTGAGGTTATCTCTCTTGTAATAGAACGAGAGAGATCCTCAGTACCACCACCATCAGTCGTAGTAACAAGTCCAACAATAGTATTAGATGCCACTGAAGTTGCTAACAATGGATCTTCTGTTGGGTTGTCCTTATCTAACTGTGGATATAGGTTGTTAATATTCTGAGAGAACGCAAAGTTACTGAGGTTACCGTTGGATGGGCTGATCTTACCATTTAACATGGTTAGATAGTAGATACCATTTTGAGCACCTGACTGTAGTGTTTGTACCTTCTCAATATCGTAGATATAATATACTTTCTCGTATGACTGACCAGTAGCAACGTTTCTGGGCTGAATAATATAACCGTTGATTGGGTCTCTTGATAGAACTGAGCTGTCTACAACATATCTGAATCTATATGTCCTGTCTCTAGATGACCTGTTGTCAGGTATCCTCATCATATATGATGCACCAGTGAATAGTGACGTTGCATAAAATGCTTCATTACCTAGATGATAGTGTACACCATAGGATGAGTTACTACTTGTTGCTGCTGTGATTCTTACATACCAACATCCTAGCTGATCATCAAACTGTAGTGGATGATTAGGGTCACCTGGTACAAAATTTTGTGTAGTTATATTTGTGAAATCATTGTCAGATACACTGCTGCTACCTGTTGGTGTGACATTAGCATAGTATATTTGAGGTGTTGATCCATTGATCAATGACACATATAATACATCATTGATACGAGCACCAAGGTTGTAACCTTGTAGTTTATATGGAGGTTTAGTTGCCTCTGAGTTATATCCATAGAGATATAATCTGGTGTCTACTGCTCCAATATATGACCACGTGACTCCTCCATCAGATGCCGAACCTGAAACGTGTGTGGGAGCTGTGCTACCAGTAGTACCACCAACAGCAGTATAATACGCATTGCCATTGTAAATAACACTTGTTCCTGCAGATACTGTGGTGCTTCCTCCCCATGTTGGTTTGGGTGTGCCCACTGTCCTGCTGCTATTATATTTTATTTTTTGTACGTCTAGGGCTATGTAACCAACAGGTATCTCATCTATACTACCACTGTAGACTACAGAACCACTGGTATTTGATCCACGATAACCTCTGTTCAGTGTGATAGTACCATTAGTTGCTACACTCTCAATCATATATGATTCAGTAGCATCAATAGCACCAATACGAATGAATTGGTTAGCGACCAGTCCATGACTAGAATTTAGTGGACTAGGTGTGACTGTCTTATTATTAAGATTAGCAGTAAATGTATATCCTGCTACTGCTGTGTATGTACGAGCTAACTTCTTAGGAGGTATAATATGTGTGACCTTACCCGCCTTGTCCTGCGTAAATGGTAAAGTCTTAAATCCTTTCGCTCTTAGAGCTGTTGATCCGAAGTTAGAGTTAGAGTTGGTAATTGACTGGTCGCCACCGCTAAGGGCAACGAAATGATCAGCAAAACCAACAGCGAAAACAGAAACTGCCTGAATAACTGCGTCATTAGAGCATTTAACGTGGAAGTTTCGGTAGCTCGGTCTGTATATACTGTCGCCATCTGTATGATTACCTTGTATGTACGTTGAACCATCCCATTTGATGAACGCATTGTCATCTTTCTGCAGTGATACTCCAGTGAACTGAGCAACAACCATAGATTTGAAACCAGTTGACTTACTACCATCAGCATGCATACCACATGTACCCCACGTTGAACGTAGAGATATGTTGAATATGTATGGTGACGCTGAGTCAACGTTGTCAATCTCAACTCGTACTGTAGAACCAGTAGCAGTTGGGTTGTTAGCAGGAGCAGCCTGATTGGGATCCTTTATTATGTATCTGAAGGTTGTTGTGGTTGGTACTTCTGTAATAAAATATGAACCGTTAAATCTACCAGCCACAGCCCCTGAGACACCTTCGATCTGAACTGGGGTTCCGTTAGAAAATCCATGTGGTGTTGTGGTTGTTACCTCTGCTGTTGTAGTATACACACCACTGTTGATGTAGTCTGTGACTATACTACTGATAGTAATAGGACCTGAGGTATTAGGACCTACAATTCTATTTTCCTCAACTCTCTTCTGGAACTCGTCTGCTGCGACAACACCAGTAGTGTCAGGGATATCATCAAATGCCTTCGCTACCTTCTGGTAGTATAGGTCTAAGTCAGTGATAGTAAGAGCATTACCAGCTGTGTCGTTGACACTGCTCAGAATATTTTTACCATCAGCATATTCAAAGCAACACAATTTGTGATGAGAATATGTTGGAGGTGTTGATGCACTGGGCTGAGCTGGGTCAGTATATACACCTGTCTTAGGACCATCAAAGAATGAGAACTGCCAGAAATAACATCCACCAGTTACACGAAATATTGCTGCTCTGTCGATTGCTCCTGCTGTTGGATCAGGAACATATAATGGTCTTAGCTTAGTCTTTCTAAGATCCATACCCACGAGGGATGTACCTCTTGGGATGATGATACCACCCTCTACACTATTAAATTTGTATAGTATATTGTCAGGGTTAGGTGTACCATCAGAATTTTGTAAGTCTAGGTCTGTGCTAGAGTTTAGTATGGGTATATCATCGTCTACAAATGCCTGTCCAGATGTATTAGTACCTGGTCTGTTGTCTAGTACATAATCAGAGGGATATAATACTATCGTAAATGACTCGAAAGCATCGTTGAACTGTCCAGTACGATATGAGAATCGTGCTGACTCAACCAGTGCTCTTTGAATTGACTTGAATGGTCTGTTAGGACTATTACCTCTATTATCAAAAGAATCCGAAGCATCAAAATCGTCAGGGTTGACGTAGATACAACGGCCTGTCTTCGAGGTAAAGACATTCTTTAGTCTTGTTAGTGCCATTTAATTAACTAATAGTTACGCTTTCTTCAAATCCTATAAAATTAAATGCTACGCCAGCTGATGCACTCACGTATAGATTCTGCCACTGTTCAAGTACCAGACCTGTCAAACTCACTTCAGAATTGTTTGGAATTGGGTATGATTTTAAGATCTTGTTCTGATCATTACTGTATGCTACGGAAGCAATAATAACTTCTGGTTGAGTAGCAGTCGTCATCTTCCACTCAGCAGTCACGTTAGTACCACTGGTATTACTAGAGTTATACAGTGTTACAGTTGATAATGAGGGTAACCACTCATAACCTCTTGATGAGATTGATAGTTGTCCTGCTCCACCGATACCAGACACCCTTTGTAGTGTTGGCTCAGTATAATACTGTGACTTCACGTTGTTAAACAGTGAGTCATTTTGGAATAACAGTGTACCTGTGAGTCTGTCATAGAATACAACTCTACCACTGGTTCCAACATATGAGTCAGTAATAGTTCCACTACCACCACCAGCTCCTGCTATTGTCAATGTAGCAGCTGTCACTGGCCATGATCCAACAGGTAACTCATACCATACTTTAAGGTTAGAAGCGTCCCATGCTATACATTTTGCTGTCTGAGTTCCAGTCAAACTACCACCAGTGATAGTAAGTGTTTCACCTGGTACATATGCTGTACCATTGTGACCTGAGATAATAACATATGATGATGTTACCTTATCATTAGGAGCGAAACTAAACTCTGAGAAGTTAGATACAGTAGGAGACTGTGAGCCAGGAGCAGCGAATTGAATTGCTTCTGTGTAGTCTTGGATAGCAACATCTACAGTTGCTGTAGCACCAGTCGTATTCATCATCCTAAGTGAACCACTTGTAAGTGTAGCACTAGGAGTTGTGTACATAGGAAAATCAGCACGAACTAGACCATTTGGGTTAGCTGACTGGTCAACGTATGCATGTGAATATTTTGTTGTAGCGGACTGATAGGACGCTAGTACACCGTTTGCCATTTATTTAAGAATATGCGTGGAAAATAACTTTTGTTCTGCTTGTAGCAGAGATAGTATCAGCAGTAATAGTCTGTACTGCACCGTTTAAGTCAGTTAACTTTAGACGTTTAGCATATATAGCACCGCCTATTTTGTTGACTGGATCTGTTTCAGTAACATAGAAGTCACCATCAACATTACTATCACCTGTGACATCTAATCGTTTAGCAGGAGTCTTAGCGATACCCACATTACCATTAGAGTCAATCATCATCTCAGTGGTTCCATCAAATTTGTTGAACCTGATAGGAGTAGCATCTAATCTCCTTTGGAGTACAAATGCTGAGGAATCACCACCAATAAGTTGACCACCTGTAAAGTATATATCTCCTCCGACTTCGAGCTTATATGCTGTGGGAGTTATATCTATACCTACACGATCATTTGTGTCATCTAATATGAATGTACCATCATCAAAGTTGACTGATCCAGTAGTAACTAGGTTACTAACCGCACCGATCTGACTGATTAGACTGAGGTTACCTGTGTGGATAATCTCGTTCTTTGTCTCTGTAGATGAACCATAATCATATTGTCTATACTGTAGTGCTCCACCAGATGTCGTAAACTCGATAGCAGCAGTAGTATAGTCTTGTCCTCCTGCGTCAATAGTAACAGATGAGAGAGCACCATTAACTACAACTGGAGTAACAAGTGCATCAGAACCATCACCAGTGATGACTGCTGTCATTGCCTTAGATATATTAGCACCTGGATTGACGATAGTAAATCCTGAGACAGCACCGTTTGTAATATTAACTACTACAGAGGGCATTGTATAACCGATACTCGCTATTCTCATACCATATGAGTAATTGGTAGATGAGTAGTCTGTATCTCTATCATAATATGCTAAATCAAGATACCTTGATGCTGAATCAGTTGAGACTGCTAAGTCACCAGCTAATTTACCTGCATTGGTATCTTGACTTGTGTCAAAAAACTTTAACTTCTTGTATGTACCAGTACTACTGATCTGATTAAGTGTGATGTCATCAGTAGCAGTTGTAGTAGCATTGATAGTTACTGGGTTGTTCGCAGTTAGATTTGCGTTCAACGTTGTAACAGCAGCAACTGTTAGTGTATCAGTATTGTCAGATCCTATGGTTGAGTTACCATCAACCTGTAAGTCACCAGATAATGTGAGGTTAACACCTGTCAAATCACCTGAGAATATAGGAGATACCAGTGTCTTACTGGTTAGAGTCTGAGTAGATGATGTAGTTACTATAGTATCAATGTCAACTCCTGCATCAGGGAAGACAAATGTTCTAGTAGTACCTGTGGGTAATTGAGTGGCAGAAAATTTTATTATCTTACTGTTGTCCGAACTGTTGGGTACAGTGAACACCGAGTCATTGATAGCAATGGTAGAGTTGAATCTAATTAATCCAGTACCTAGTGCCTGTAGTGTCAGGTCTAAGTTGGAGTCTGCAGAGTCTCTAGCAGATAGAACTAATGAAGTAGATTGCTTTTCAAGCAATAGTTTAGAGTCACCAAGTGATATACCTAGTTCTCCTTGAGTTGTTGAATACAGCCCTGTCGCTGTCTTCTGATCGAATGCCAAGCCAGGTTGGTTCTGTGATCCACCAGGCACTGCCTTAAAAATGGATCCTACTTCGCTCTTTTTATTTGTATCTACTGGGTCAGAATTATCAAGCAACAGAAGGGTATCTGAAGGTGATACTGTAGTCAGTAGAGTCAGGTCTGATATCTTACGAGTTGCCACACGTACCCTACATTAAGTTCTCCATTTATTTATACGCTTTATCAAAGATAAAAGGTCCGTAACGACTGCCCCATGTCTGTTTCCCATCTTTATCGTATCCTCTGTCCACCACTGTGTACTTATCTTTCTCTAATATTGCTTCAGATCTGAGGTATCCACCGTTAACCCATGGACTTTTGAAGTTACGTCCGATATACTTATCACCATCCTTGATGAAGTGTATATCTGCTACTGGATTAAGAGCTATGATCTCTCCATCTCTCTCTATTATCTCTATCTCCTTACGTCTATACTCCTCATTATTATATTTGTATCGTTGATGTGATAGGAACTTTGTACCCTCTGTCCTCTCATGTGTCAGTAGTACATGAGCATAGTAAGACGGCCAACTGGATGCTTGTCCCCAGTTGTTATACTCTCCCTCAAACCACTCAAGAAATTCTTCAAGCATTGAACTTGATTGCTAACGTAAATCTATACAATGGAGCAGCAAACGATTGCTGTCGTGCTGCGTGTGGTATAGTGCTGTCAAATATAATTATTCTACCAGGCTTATATGGTGTACAAAATTCTATTTCTTGTGCGTCATCACCTAACAGTATAGTTTCACCACCCCACTCATGCTTCCACTCTCTATTCATATAGTATAGCAGAGTCTTATCTCCTTTGCGTGAACTGTCCACGTGTACATCAGGACTCTCACTGTGTATACCACAGTTGATGTATGCTGTCTCCACATTCGCAGGAACATAGTCATCGAGGAACCCTGCGATACCATCAGTAAAGAAGTTCTCTACCACCCATTTCTGATCCACATATGCTACTGGTTTCTGTGTCTTTATATCTTGTATGTCATACTTATTGCTGCCTACCAATCTATATGGCAGTGAACATGCTTCTACATATAGGTTAATCTGTTGCTGTAGAGGTATCAGATCATCAATGATAACTACCTCACCATTAGATAGTTTCATCGGAACTTTAAATTAAATCCTATGCTGATACGATCTTCGTTAGTATTATTCTTCTCCACTTTGTGTCTAAGATGAGCAGGGAAGATTAAGCATCGACCTGGTGTAGGATGAAACCATACTGAATCATGGATCGTTAGATCCTCTTTGATCTCATCATCTATCTTCCAGTTATATCTGAATCTTGCGTTCTCATCTTCAAATACTATATCACCACAATTCATAGGTGCTTGTAAATACAAGACACCAGAAAAATCCACACCCGCATGAATGTGGGAATAATTATAGTCGCCAGGTCTATTGACACTTGCCCACATTGATTGAACAGTAAATGGGGCTTCACTTATCTCTCGTAACGAGTGAGCAATATGTGCGTATATTAATAGAAAATGCTCTAAGAATGATTGATCTTCGTGTAGTGTATATTTCGAGTGCCACCCACATGATGAGGAGTTAGCGTCATGCTCTCCTGTCCTATAATATTCTTTGACCCAATTTAATAGTTTGGGTTTAACATCAAACTCACTGTGTAATAGTGGTGTCGGAAATAACGAAACGATCATTCTTTAGTCTTCTTCAATCTCTTACGAATCATTTTAGCATAGAGTCTCTCAGCGAGAGACCAGTGCTCTTTGTCTTTAATAATTTTCTTGGCGGTTTTTCGGATGTCTTTCTCCGAGTCTAGCATTAGTATCGTTTTGGTATTTTGTGATATGGTGAATCATCTTCATTGTCATCATATAAGTCGTCGTTGATATCCTCTAGGAGAATATCCAACTCAAATCCCTCTTCTAAAAGGTATGAACTACCTCTATATAGGTCTTCATTTGTGAAATGAGGTTTCTCTTCAGCAGTAACAACACTCTTTATATTGTCAGGAGTGTCATCTTCATCGAATGAGAATGGGATGCCATTTATAAAGTATACCTTACAAACCCCCACTCCGTCAATGGTACGGAACTCTTTGTATAGTTGGGTTATCTCTTCCATAAAAAATCAAAAGGGCATTTGTTTTCTTCTTCCTCTTCTTTCCTCAATCTTTCTTTGATGAGGTTCCACGAGTAGTTTTTGTGCCAGTCTTTGAGCCACAAGCTTTGTAGTTGTCGCTTAAGCACTTTTTTAGGGATGGATCGCTTTTCAAGTGTGAATTTGACATCTCTTGTTCTTTGGCTAGAGAATCTAACATAGCAAAGCGGGGATCCTTTTTCGAGCCAGATGTTTGAGTCATAGTTCTTGATTGTAAATCCTAAATTAATAGGTCTTGTCCAAACTGATAGTGGGAAAGTGCCAGACACTACGTCTAGTCCTCTCCTTGTCATGTCGGGATGTTGGAACTGTTCAATCCATACGTCACTGTCCTCTGTCCAAAAACAATAACCTTGTTTGAATTGTATCTCTGGGTGTTCTCCCTCTGTCCAACCATCACCAAGCATGACATACTCATCGAACACATCTTGTCCAAGATTAGTCTCTAAGTATTGTTCGGCAGATTTATATAGGAGACCAAGTGGGAAGCATTGCTTCATCACCCATGTGTTCCTGTAATATTCTTTAAAGGCAGGGCACTTAGAATGTCTATACTCTGGGTATCCTTTGAGGGCAGGAGTTGGTGCCTCAAAGTAATCATCAGCGAAGAAATCGAGTTCCCCTTCATCAAGGAAACTCTCTTCACTTCCACCCATTACATAGTTGTAAAATATTTTTTTAGTCTTCATCTAACGCTTTGTCGATGTCAGCATCGAGTTGTGCTTGTTTCTCTGCCCTCGCTGTTGTTTGTTCAGCGAATGACTTACTGACCTTTCTCTTGTTAACCTTACGTGGTTTTCCTGCTTTGTTCTCTTTGATGATCGTGATAGCATCACCTACGGTGACTATCTCTCCTGCCTGTTCATCTCGTATTTCTACGCTGAAGCATTCCTCAAGGAACATCACCAACTCAACTGTATCCAGTGAGTCTAGTCCAAGGTCATCATTTATTTTGCTGTCCCAGTTAATAGGTTCAACATTTCTTTCACCAAGAGTCTCAGCAATAGCGAGTGATGCTACTTCTAATAGCACCTCGTCTGTTACTGGTTTAGGGGCATTACGTAAGATGTCTTTGATCTTTAGGTACGTAACTGAATGTGACATAATTAATACTTGTACGATACTTCATTTACTTCGCACGTTGCTCTGACAAATTCTAGTACCCTCATGAATTGATCAGAATCATCACATACCAGTTTCTCAACTTGTGATTGGTCACTGATAATAGTAAATGTACGTGCAGGGATATCCACCTCACACTGTTTTAAGAAGTCTTCCATGGGTCTCCAAAATCACTATCCTTATGATAAGGCAGTGGGTAAGCATTTGGGGTTGACATTGTGCCACTATGACATCTGGCATACTTGATGATGTCATCAGCATAGTGTTTGATGTCCTCCAGATCAGCATGAATCTCTTTATAGATCTTCATAGCATTCTTCTGGTTGGGTATCCCCTTAACTTTCTCCTCTATGTAGTTTGCTTTCTCTGCGTTAATAAAGTCAACGAGAGTTTTAGCCTGACTAGAAGAAATTGTCATACCAAACATGTGTTTGTTCCTTTACTATAGTACATTCAAGTCAGAATGTCAATTAAGGTATATTCCGTTATTACAGGTAATTCTAAATTCAGAACCAGATGCACTCATCTGCACAGTCCCCTGTGCTTGTAATCTAAAATCGGTTGTGTTTATTTTTGCGTCTGATCCCTTTGTATCGAGTTCCCACCCTGTACCGTAACTCTTGTTTACGTCCATTCCAGAGGGTGCTCCACCCTCGATACATTCAATACCTTCGCCATGAGTAGTAGTTTTCATACTACCTTGGACTTCTGTAAAACTGTTTCTGCCAACTTTGTTATAGTGGCACCCATCGACATTGAAACGAAGATCACCCGCTGATTCTATAGCGAACGTTCCTCCTTCTTTATTCATTCTGATCACACGGTTACCATTGATAATCTCTGTCAACTGACCGCCATCCTCCATGTTTAATTTCTTGAAGGTGCATTTCTCGTTGATAGAGTTAGCTATCATTCTGAGTTCATTAGCAACATTGATACCAAGATTAGATGAGGAATCTATCATCATAGTTCCACCAACCTTTAATTGGTACTCACCATTTACTCTGTCATATCTGTTTCCCTCTACCTCTGTGTGTAAGTCTCCTTCCACATTAAGGTGAGCGTCACCGATAACCTGAATAATAAGTTTGTCCTGTTTTTTATCTTTACCGACCTTCAGGGTGGTCGTTGCTTCACTATTTAGGTTTAAATCTCTTGAACTGATGACATATGTGTCTTTTTCTTCGTCCATTTCGATCAAAGAACCAGTCTTACCATTGATTAATCTGATTCTTTCACCGTCTTCTGTATTGTCAAACTCCAGTACATGACCAGCTGAGGTCACTGTTATCCAGTTCTTTGGATAGTTGGTGATATGTTGAGGATTTTCATTCTCCTGCTGATCACCTTGAAATAGATTTACGTTGCTTGTATCTTGTCTAGCCATTTGGATGTCCTACGCAGTCAATATATGATTGAGACTCAAAGATCTCGCTGAACTTACTTGGACCTACGTACTGGTATGTAGGTATGATTCTAGCACCATATCCGTTTGGATCTTCAATCACTGGTCTCATGAATCCTATAGTTTTAGTAGTAATAATAGGTGTCAGTAACCTACCCTGTGTGTCAACTGAAACAGTACCGATCTCTTCATCACCAACTTTGATCTTAGGATCTTCATATCCTTTACCCACGTTAGTTATGTCAATAGTATCAAGGACTGGTATGATGTCATCGCAATTAGCATATAACGCTGTTGCGTTCTCAGGTATAGCAAGGTCAAAGAATACTTGATCAGGATTTAATTCAAACATATATGTGCCACCTGATGTCTGTAGTTTTAGACCAGATGGAACATATGCGTTCTTGTCTAGTGTAGCAAGAGCAACTTTGTTAGTATTATTATAGTTGAAGTCCATAATCTGTAGAATGCCTTCGTTTGGATCACCATCTGCTTCCTGATAGAAAATGATATCACCTGGCTCTGCGTAATCATTTAACTCTACATTGTCTATGAGGAAGAACTTCTGTTCTTTCGGGCAGTATGTGTTGTCTGGATCTAATCCATAACCTATACCTGGTTTGTCAACTCTTATCTTCTCAATACTTCCGTTCTTGATGATAGGTGTAAGTTTAGCACCTGTACCCTCTGGTTCGTTACAAGTGAACATTGCTCTTACTCTAGCAGTTGTGTTGATGTTGGATCCTTTATTCCTCATCAATACACCAACCATGGAACCTATGTCATCAATGATAGGTAATGCCTTAATAATACTTGTGGACTGTGCATTGTCAAAAATTAATTCTGGGAAGCAAGGTTTCTTACGTGTGTTTTCTGGTGAGCAATTAACAGTATCGTAGTTGATAGTACCATCTGAAGCACGTATAGGATATACACTGTCAAATTTCTCTACTAAGCTCTTACCCTTCTCAAATGACCTATCAGTCACACCTGTGCCAGGTGCTCCAACTTCTGCGAACTCACCACTCCTAGTGTTAAATGCTTTCTTAACAGGTTTGCCATTCTCATACGAAGTGACTGGAACCCAACCACGTGAGTTCGGCTTACCTGAGCCAACTACCTGAGTCTTACCACTCTTCAATGCACCCTTTGCTGCATCACTGTACTGACTAATCTGTTTCTTTTGCTTATCTGCCTCACCTTCCTTACCTCCTGCTCCTGTCTCGAATGTAGATAATCCAAGAGCACAAGATAGGTCACCATCACAAACCATGTCGATTAATTCAAGAACTTTGTTAGCGATACCTTGAATTAGATCTGCTGCTCCTTTAATAGCACTTATCGCACCCTTAAGAATACCCAAGGCAGTATCAATACCAGCCATGAGTTTTTCCATGAGACCACCAAATAGCTCTTGGAATAGATCTTGAACTAAACATAACGCAGCATCAAGCACTTGACTGAGAAGATCCATCAACAGTCCACCGATGACATCAAGCATCTCCTCAAATATTTGTTTGAATAGACAGTCAATGAGATCTCCTATATCCTTGAGTTTATCAACAGTAGGATCTAATAAATCTGGATCAGGATTCTTGATGTCATTAATTTCTTTCTCGATCTCTTTCTGAACCTCCTTCATTATGGTTCCTTTGACGTTACTCAGAACACCACCCATGAATCCCTGCATTCTGTTCTGCATCAATTCTATTTCATCAGCTACGTCTGCTATATCACCAGTCTGTTTGTCAATGAACTCACCTATCTCATTCTGTTCTATACCTCTAGCAAACTTTAAGAACTCAGCAGTAGCACCCTTCATCTTTACGTCAGCAGGAGTACCACACTTACCATTACCTACATGTACTGTATACTTCTTTCTCTTGTCTGCTGCTTTCTGGGCATCTGTTTGTTGGGATGCCTTACCACGTTCATTGACAGTAGATACAGTCTTCTTATCATCACTACCTCCCTGTTCTTCTTCTCCTCCTATGTTTGTATTATTACCGTTCTTGTCTTTCTCTGTTGTATCAGCAGTACCACCAGGTGTACTACCACCATCCCCATGTAGTTTTGGATTGTAGTCTGGGGCAAATATCTGTTGATAACCTCTATTCTTATCTGTTGGTTCCTTCGAGTATGTTCCTTCTGGGTTCTGGTCACTAATACTACCCATAATAATAGGTATCTGTGCCGATGCACCATCCATAAAGAATCCAACTACCCAACTGGTAACCTGTAACTGTTGAACAGAACCCATACCACTTCTTTGAGCATATACTACAGGCATCACACAAGATGCCCATGGCAAGTCTGCTGTAGGTAGAATTGTTTTATCTGGGTTATGATACCCAACTATCCTTACCTTAACCTTTCCTGTATAATCGTAATCTTTTGCGTTCGCACCAGTATACTCTGGATCAGACCCATCGTTTTCGATTTGTCCGATCCACCAATTCATTCCATCTTTACCGATGGCGTGTGCAGCACTCTCTATGTTCATCCTAAGTTATCCCTGTACAGAGTTACTCTAGTAGACATCATGTCTCTCTCAGATAAGAATTGTCTGTATATCTTGCCTACTATGTATTTACCACTAATGACAGGTTCCTTTTTACCAGTTCTTGCATTGTACTTATTGACTTGAACAACCTGTCCGATCTTTAGATCTTGCATGCCCTCATATTCAAAGGTAGCAGACTGATTAAAAAATAGTTGATTCCTTATCATAGACTGTGAAAGTTGTTTTGTCAAGTCTTGTGTGTATGTACCCTCTGTGTACATAGCAGTATCTAAAACCTTAGACATAATTCTAGTAGGTCTACCACCAGTCTCCTCACTACCAAATCTTTCGTAGAAGCTTGGCAATTCTCTTGGGTTTAACTTCTTCATTGTTGGATAGAAGTCCTTGATAAAGAAGGGTATCTCTTCATACTTAAAGTCCTTCATGTTTAAAGTAAAGGTTGTACTAGCATAACTACCTAGATTGATACCACGAAACAAATCACTGGTCTCACTGACACTAAATCCAAAGATGTGTATATCCTTCATCTCTTCATCATCCCCATCCTCATTATCTGGAGCATAGTTGACATTTATATCTCTTGATGGTGCTTGCTGAGTTAAAGCATCCATAGATCTGAAGAAATAACCGTCAACATTTTCATAGAACAGATATCCCGCACTCTTTTTACCACTACCACCTTCCTCTATTGATCTCCAAGCTAACCAACTAATAATTGTATAAGGATCCCAGTATGGACTCACGAATGACAATTTAGTTGTGGATTTATCCACTACAAGTGGTCTGCTAGATGCTAGATCTTTCTTTAACAGTTCATCTACCATCTCATTTGTAAACTGTCCTCCACCTTTACCAAATCTCCTTGATATCTTTGTAGCACTATTTCTTACCGCATCTATACTGATACAGTATAAGGTTGCTTGTGACTGTTTACCATCTTTTATCATACGATCTTTAATATCATATACAACTAATGATTGTTTTATCACATTACCTTCCATACCCTCACTAAGAGAGTCATCTGTCCATATCAGTTCGACTGGATCCATACCTACCAGAGAATCCAACACTCCACTTCCACTATCATTAATCTTTAACATGATAAGGAGGTTTGACTTGGTGATGTCCTCAATATAATGTAACTCTATCAAGTGATTAGATGATAGAGAAACAACAAGGAATCCCTGATCACCAGACTCCTCACTCTTGGTAGAGATACCTATATCAAGTTGAATTAATCGGAAATTAGTTTGCTTCATACTACATCATGTGGGGTTTGACCACCGTCTACTGCTGTTATGTTGGCAAGAAGATACTTACTGACTTCTAGTTCAGTGGGTGCGACTGCTGCCTTCATGTCCATAGTTATACCATTACCCATAGCCATTTTTGATGTCAGTGCCTTTACCTTAGATGTAAACTCATCTTCTTGGTTCTGATCCATAGTATCAGGGACTACGAGAGTATTCAGCTCTGCCATTGATACTTCATTTAACTCAATAACTTGATTGGTCAAACTGTTGATGTCTTGATCATTTGTCTGAGCACCAATATCAGCCTTAAATACTCCACCTAAAATCTGGTTTAGTATACTAGCACCCTTATTGATTATTTTACCAGCTGTTGTACTCTTGAATATGCTCTTAGCAGACTCAGCTATATTTGTGATAGCAGTTTTAGTCTGATCATAATGAGTATTTGCTGAAGCATATATCTTATCTGGAGGTGAACCATCTAGAGAAGGTCCTCCAGTTCCATTTAACATCTCAATCAATCTATCATTCTGCATTCTACGGTTTTGTATTCCCGTAACAGCAGCACCCATAGGAGTGTCTCCAGATACTTTATGATCCTTGTCCTTAGCAAGTCCCATTAAGTTTGTGATAGTAGAGAAGAATCCACCACCAGCTATGAGTTGTTCTTTCTTACTCTCAACGTTCTTGGTAGACTCACTTGACTCACTACCCATGTCAGGTTTCGGTAAGTCGAATGCGTCAGTAATATTGCTTATCTGTGACTTTGCTGCCATAAACTCTGGTGAGTCAGGCATATTCAAAGCACTTAATAATCCACCTAGACCAGCTGCCACTGCTTTCAATGGTAATCCCATAGCAGCTGCTAGAGCAGTCTTATACTTATCAAGTCCAAGATCTCCCGCAAATTCAGAAGCGACGTTAGAATCACCATCAAGTCCTAAATCCTCAAGTGGCGTGATACCACCTGATTTTTTCTGCTTTTGAGGTTGCAGAGAATTGAACATAGGACTAGCAGTAGCACCTGGAACATATCCACCTTTTGCTAGTTTAGTATCAGGTGTCTGACTAGGAGTGGTAGTTAGATCCTTACCAGTATTGCTAGGAGGTTGTATTTTAGTTTCACCATCCTTACCTGGCGGACCAGGTTGACCATCGACTCCATCTGTACCATCTTCTCCATCTCTACCCTCTACAATTTCTTCTTCATCCTCTTCATCCATGCCATCATCAAGATCAATCGGTGCATCGAGATCCATTATTGGCAATGATGCAGGATTGATGAAGTTAGCAAACTTCCTCATCGTGGTCTGAGCTTTGAGTATCTCATAACCATTAGCTAAATCTTGTTTTATTCCACCTTTTCTAGAATCATCTCTATTATCTGCCTCTATCATTGACTGAATATTTTCTGCCAATAGGAAGTCCTTATACTTGTCCTCCTTCATCATAGTGTGAAGCATCGCATTGCGATCTTCAAAGAGATTGGTCAGATCACTCAGTATTACATGTACATCTTCTAAAGTGGGAAACTCTTTACTATCCATTATAACGCACCATATTTACCTGAGAATGGACTAACACCCAATACCACCTTTCTCTCTACCTTCTTCTCTATGACTCTATTAACAGGGAAGGGGACGGGATTATAATATGGGAGTGGAACGAACATTAATTGTGGTTTTGTGACAGCAACAGTTGAGTTTTCATTAGGTATCAGTCCTGATGCCTTAGCAGGAGAGAAAGAAGCACCTCCCATTGCTCCGTTACTACTTGGCCACTTAACTGTATTAGTTAATGGATAACCGTAACTGGGACCTCCTGTACCCTCCTCTGATGGAGGTTCAAAGTTACCTAACTTTATTAGAGGTGCGAATGGAAGTGGATCTCCTGCTCCACCATATCTAGTTGAGTCTTTCTTATCATCGTATTCAAAGTGCAAATGAGGACCTGTAGAATTACCTGCACCAGGATCTCCCTTAGCACCACCAGTCTTTGCGAGAACCTCTCCCGCTAAAAATTCCCCAGATTTTTTTACGAAGGAACTTAAATGAGCAATACGCATTTGTATTCCAGTATTAGGTAGCCATACGTCCATCATGTTACCATAACCACCATATCTTCCTGCTGCCAATATCTCACCACCTTCAGAAAAACCTACGGGTGTACCTGTGGGAGTAGCAACGTCCACACCACCATGAGGTCTTGTTCTATTCTCTGTTGAACCATAGTAATCAGTGATGTTAAAATTAGATACCATTGTTTTATCACCCTGTATGGTTGTGGTAGCAGTATCAGCAGTGTTAACAGCAGAGCTAGCAATTTGTGTAACCATGTCTGGTTGAGCCATCACTGGTCTCTTCAATATATTCATAATCAATCCAGCTATAGGATTAGCAGCTGTAAATGCTCTCCTTGCTGTGCCAATCAGTTTATTTGTAATCTTTTTTACCATTGAAAATCTTTGGAATCACACCGCCAGGAAATAGTCCACCTAACTTATTTGCTTCTGATAATACTTTTTGTGTGTCTGAACTAGGAGTTGGTAGTGTAGTAAGGAATCCTTTAGTGATGCCAAGCATCATAGCACCTACTTCCTTGAATAGACTAGACATTACCTTACCCATCTTAGAGTGAGGTATAACCAGTTCTCCTTCACCACCTTCACCGATTAACGCTTTAGTAGGACGTGTGACTTGTCCACCTTCTGAGAAAGGGAGTACTCCCTTCTGACTCTTGCCACTATAAGTGCCAGTATTTTCATCAAATGCTGCGTATGGATCTTGTCCACTAAGAACTTGAACAAGTTCAAATATTGTCAATCCCCATCCCGCAATCTGTGAGACAACTTGAGCGATAGCTGGAACAGCAGCACCTACACCAGTGACAGATGCAGGAGCAGTTCCTAGAGTTGTTGCGTCAGCACCCATGTCTAGAGCAGCAAGAGCAGTGCCGAGCCATCCTTTCCAACCACCTATTTTCTGATAACGAACCATATCATTAGCTGACAGTGCCATACTTGCTACTGGAATTGCTCGTCCAGAACCTTTCGCCATAACTTTGGAAAGGTTCTTGAACATCTTAGAGTTCTTTAGAGTTTTAACTACTGACTTCGCATTATCAACCATCATTGGTGCTTTCTTCCACAAGTCTTTTATCCTCTTGATGCCACCGTCCATCATGGCACCGCTGACATTTTTGACTCTAGTAGCACCTCCAACTATTTTCTTCTTCAAGAAACTTCCTGCACTGGTTAATTTCTTACCCGCATAGTTGATGCCCTGCATCCCTTTTTTTGCTATCCACTTTCCACCTTGTTTTACTTTATTTCCAGCTGCTATACCTTTATCTTTTATCTTATTTCCAATTCTTGCTATATTTCTAGGATTAAGAAACTTAAGCGGACCTCTATATACTGCTTTCTTTCCTAAAGCAGGTGCACCACCAAGTCTTAATGCTCTCGCTCTTATACCACGAGCAAATCTACCTATCTTACTGCCCTTACCGAAACTTTTAAACCTAAGTCTCTTCTTTTTCTTAAGGAATCTTCTATTTCTGGGTATACCAAAACCACCACCATCACCACCGTCTGCGTCTCTATCCCTCTTTCTTCCACCAACTACAACTCTTTGCTGTAGCAAGTTCGTCATTATGAAGAACTTCTTTCTATTCCTGAGATAGTCGATGTACTCCATCTCAGTGTCGAGCATATTCTTGGCTGTACGAGTCATCTTACCTGATACAGGTAAGAGTTTAACTCCTAACATCTTAGAGATAGCACGACGATTCATCTTCTCTTACGTGATTGACGTTCCTTTTCTATACGTTCCCTTTCATCGTTTAACCACTTAGAAAGCATATTGACGTAAATGTCACGCTCCCAAGGGATCATATTCTCTATGTCACTCAAGGTATATTTATGGTGTTGAACCAAGGCAAAATTCGTCTGATAGAACCTTGCTAACCCTTCTTGGAATAGGGCTATCCGAAAAAATTGACTAATCCTTCGATGACACTAGAAGTTTTGACACCTGTGTTAGGATTAGTAACTGTAAGCTCATGGCGAAGAGTAGGCATAGTATCAAAGAACTTTTGGATACTTTCAAACTGATCAGTAGTAAGTTGCTCAAGCCAGTCTTGAGCCTCTTTAGGTGTGAACGATCCACAATCTTCTTCTCCTTGGTAAACTCTGTCGATGCATGTAGATACCAATTCATATGGATCTACCTCTTCCTCAGTGAAATTAATCTTTGTAAAGTATTCTAGGTTAGGATACTTCATCACCACTGTCACACTCTCGTTAACTTTGATTGTATTGTTATGTCCTTCTGGGAAGTTAACCTTAATCTGATCAACGGGAATAGTCACGGGGACTTTCGTCTTTGGATCATCTTCACATGGTACTTCTATTTCAATGGTTTCTTGAATAGACCTACCACGTAGTTGTAAAAAGATATACTCAACGTCAAAGATAGACAAGTCATCCATCTTAAATCTAGTATTGATACAACTCTTAAATATAGTCTTTATTGCTTCTAGTATCTGTGAGGTATTGTTTTCCTCTAATGCTAGGATCAGAACCTTCTGTTCTTTAACTAAAAAGGGGCGATATTTTAGTTTCTTTTTGGTTGATGGTACTACCAACTCATACGTTGGCGTAACAAGTTCAGGTAATGGCATAATAAGTTAGTCAGTATATATTATATATCAAGCTTCTACAGAGATACTTTTTGAGCCAGCATCTAGTAATTCAGAGTACTCATAGTACATACCTACGCTTAGTTTAACAACTCCTGATCCACCAGAACTATATGGTATAGATGAAACCATATATGGATAAGAGTTAATTAGTTTTACTGTCCACACATGGTACTGCTCGTTTGAATTATTTGTTGTTACTGCCCCTCCTGCTTGTGGATCATACTTTTCAAACTTCTTGATTATAGTATCACATACGTATGACTTATAGTAGTGCTGTACATATGCTCTGTCATATACTCTACCTTGAGCAACAAAGTCTATGTTAGCAGGATTACCTGTTATAAAATCTTGCCATCCTCTGAAAAATTTATATGCTTCTGACTGAATATCAAGTATAAACGACATATCCATCTCATTGAACACCTTTGCCATAGCTGGTTTCATGTTGATACCTTTATGTATTCCCTTGACATCCTGAGACACCATTGATACACCTGGTATCTGGATCTCGTTTGCCATATCAACCATCAACTTATTAAAGGAGTTGTTTTTGACTCCATATGATTCTAACCACTTAGCTAATTCGCCATTGACTCCCGCAGGATCAATACCGAACTGCAGATCATATTGGTTAGTAGAGGACGGACCTCCACTGAACTTTAGATCAGTTAAAAATTTTGTAACGCTCTTCAGTGCCATAAATACACTACATGGGGTGGTATTTTTATTTATGTCTCTAAAACAAGGAAAGTTCAAACCCAAGAACTATAAGAAATATAAAGGGGATCCAACTAACGTATTTTACAGGTCTGGTTGGGAACTTAAGTTCATGAACTGGTGTGATAGTGACAGATCAGTGCTTAGTTGGTCATCGGAAGAGATAATAATTCCATACAAATGTCCTACCGATAACAGAGTACACAGGTATTTCCCAGACTTCTGGGTTAAGATACAGGAGTCAACAGGAGTTAAACAGTATCTTGTAGAGGTCAAACCTCTAAAACAGACACAAGTACCCAAACCTCAGAAACGTCAAACCCAAAGGTATCTAACGGAGGTTATGACCTATGCTAAAAACGATGCAAAGTGGAGGGCAGCTCAGGAATTCTGCGACGACAGAGGATGGAAGTTCAGACTCATCACAGAACGAGAACTCAGAATTAACTACACTGCTCCTAAACCTAAAAGGAAGCAAGGTAAGTAGAGGTCAACTGAGAGAAAAAATATTTGAAGCACTCTACGACAATGCCACAGAACAACCAGAGGTAGGTAAGTGGTATTTCTTTGAATATGACCCGAAATGGAAAGATATATTAAAGGTATGGGATGAGTACCCATTAATAAAACTCATGGAAATTAAAAGCGATAGACTACTTGGTGCGAATATACATTACCTTAAACCAAGAGCTAGGTTAGGGTCACTAAATAGTCAGGAAGCCCCTATGTCTACGCTTCACTACTATATACCTAAGAATGCCGACAACCTTTTCTTCGAGGTCGGTGAAGAAGATGTCGCAGCAATGAGTCAATTACCACTAGAAAAATTTCATAGACAGAGATGAATAAATATAAAAAAATCTATGGAAGTGGAGCATCCTATCCAGTAGGAGTGTCTAATATTAGATATGCATCCTACTTAGAGATAACAAAATATAAGTATAACTCAGGATTGAAAGCAGCCTATGACAATGGTCAGAGAGACGTTGCTGCTTCATTTGGTCAGAACTCTATTGTTCAGGCTGCTAGAAAAGTTGTTAATGAATCAGGTAAAGGATTATTTGGAGGTCTTGATGAGACTGACTATGACCTATCCAAATTAAATGCTGATATAATAAAGGATATAAAGGAAAGCGATGCTTTCAATAAAGAAGAGAGAAAACAGATAAGAAAAAACATAGCAAACGGAGACTATAGTCATATATTTAAAGATGGCAATGAAATTACATTACAAAATGGTGATGTAATTAAAAACGCAGAACAATTACAAGCAATTAAAAGGGAAGCAAAGTCAGCAATAGGTCAAGAGTCTGCTATCTTTAACTTACCCATGCCTCAAGAGTTTAGTTACAACTACAGTGCTGACTGGTCTAATGAGTTCAAGATGGGAACCATGGCTAGACTCATGGATGACTTCGCAGGAGGTCTAGGTCAGATGGTTACAACAGGAGCATTCTCGGTAGGAACTGAACTAGCAAATATAACAGGAAAACTTGCTGTAGGAGGTTTTGCTGAAGGTGCTGGCTTTGATGGAGGAAGATTTGAAAATGTGATTGGAGCAGCATTTAAAGGAGCAACTAACCCACTAGGTAGTACTGACGCATTAGATATTAATAGAATGTTAGGACTGGCTGGACTAGCACCTAATGAGAATGCTATTAACTTCTTTAAGAAGATGCAGAACAGAAAGTTCACTGTATCATTTGACTTCTTTGCTCGTAGTCCAGAGGAAGGAACTAATATAGATGAGATCATATACGCATTCAAAGGAGGAATGCATCCATCAGCAAGTCAAAAAGGAACTGGTGGAGTTCTTGGTTTCCCAGACTTATTCGTTCTTAAACCAATGTTTGTTGAAGCAGATCAGACTAAGATTAGACATCCAATGATGCCTAAGTCTAAGATGTGTGCTTTGACTGACCTACAGATAAATACTACACCATCAAATAACTTTGTAACAACCAAAGATGGTAAGATCCCATTACAGTCAGTTACAATGATGTTTGAAGAGATAACAGCAATGACTCAATCAGATATAAAGGCAGGAGATTTCTAATGTTATTTCAAAGAGGACCTAATGTCCTATACAACTATACAGATAAACACCTAGATCCCAAGGTTTATACCGCAGCAAATCTATGGAGAAGGAATGACATCAAAGATGATTATCTTTCTTCTCTTGTCCTTATGGATGAATATCTAATAAGATCTGGTGACACTCCTGAGTCAGTATCATTTGACTTCTATGGGAGAGTAGATTTTGGGTGGTGTATAATGGTAGCAAATGATATTACTAGCTATCATGACCAGTGGCCAAGAACATCTACAGCATTGAGTGACTATGTTTATGCTAAGTATGAAAATCCTGCTGCTGTGATGATGTATGAAACTACTGAAGTTACAGATGCTTTAGGTCGTAAGATTGTTAAAGCAGGACTCAGAGTTCCATCTAACTATCAGGTCACATACTATGATGGCACAGCGTCTGCGGGTGTAACTGTCAATCCAGTATCACCAGTGACATACTATCAATATGAAGAGAGATTGAATAGTGAGAAAGAAAAAATAAACGTAATAAAACCCGCCTACATAGAGGAGTTCGTAAGAGTTTACGTCTCGTCTCTACATCGGGCGGGTTCAACCGTTATTGGTCAGAGTAAAGCTGATATTAAAATAGACTAAGGATTAAATCCTACACCAGGATCAAAGTCACCAAAGTCGACAGTTCCCTGTGTCTCAGGTGTGTCGATGGTATAAGTAAATCCATCATCTATTCCTGTAGGAAAGTCATAAGATAGACCATCTAATCTATCCATATCGCCACCGACTCTTTCACTAGAGAAGGTGGTTTTGTGGTCTTCATCGAAGATTTTTAATCCTGCGTCTGTTAACACATGATCGTACATCTTAGTGAATACCTTTGGAGGTATGGTACAAATATGAGCACCATTCCAGAATGCGAGTGTAACCTTAGCAACGTCACGAATAGATGCTGCTAATACCTCAGTATAGATACCATGCTTCTTGTAGATATCAACTATAGAACGAACAACTTCTACACCTGAGTGAGAGTTATCTTCTAGTCTACCAACGAAAGGTGAGACATATGCTGCCCCTGCCTTTGCTGCTAGGATTGCTTGTGCTGTGCTGAATATAAGTGTTACGTTTACTCTAATTAATTCTTTTGAAAGAGTGTGACAAGCAAGGAGTCCGTCTGGTGTACACGGAACCTTGATTGTCGCACAGTCACCAAACTTTGCTTTCAATCTACGACCTTCGTTGATCATAGTTTCAGCATTGCCTACGACTTCCATAGAGATATCACCGATTCCCATGTCCTTGAGTTTTTGGTACACCTTTTCTGGGTGTCTGCCACTCTTCATAATAAGGGTAGGGTTGGTTGTTACACCATCAATAAGACCTGTTTCGTATGCGTCTTTAATCGCCCATACGTCAGCGGAATCAATGAAGATCTTCATAGTTATTCGTTAGCAAGTTTAGCAAAGTAGGATAATGCGTCATCTTCTTCTTCTACTGGAGCAGATGCCGACTTGAAGGATGGAGCTGCGGATGCTGCTATCTCAGTAGCACCTTTTACCTCTCTATATTTTCCTTCTGACTCATCTTCCAACTCAGCGTCTGGTATTCTGCGAGTTGGTTGAGTACTAAGAACTGTCTGTAGACGAGTATCTAACTCTTCAAAAGTTTTAAACTTATCAGGAGCAGTAAAGTCAGTAAGACTATACTGTTGCTTCCAAAGAGTTTCTAACTCTGAATCACTAAATCCCTTAAGTGTGCTTGGTTCAGCAAACTCAGACTTGTCGTAGTTCCAATAACCTTCTACCTTTCTGATCTTCACCTTGAAGTCAGCACCCTTCCAGAAATCGAATGGGTTGATAGGGGTCTCATCAGCAAATGCAGGTTGCATTGCTTCGGTAAGTTTGTCAAAAATTTTCTTACCATACTTATAAAGGAATACTCTTCCTTCGTTCTGTGGATTAGCAGGGTCTTGTAAGACGTAGATATTACTGTAGTAAGATAACTTACGTTTTTGCTTACGAGCAATTTCTTTGTCAGCGTCACTACCGCTATTCCATAATGTCCTATTAAGATCCGATACTGGATCCTTCTTGCCTAAAGTTGTGAGAGAGTTCTCAATATACCATCCACCAGGACCTTGGAAGGCATGACTCCAAACTTGTGCCCATGGAAGGTCTTCTCCATCGGGTGCGGGTAGGAATCTGATTACTGCGTAACCATTGCCCGCTTTGTCTACTTCTGGTTTCCAAAGACGCTCGTCGGCACCTCTGACCTCGGTCTTGTTTAGTGACTCTGCCTTAGAAAGCAGATCAGTATAACTTGACTTTTTAAGTGAAGCAAAAGACATTGTATTCTCCGTATTGTTTGTATTGTACTGTGTAGTCGTACGTTCTATTTATAGCAGAAAAGAAAGTCGTTGACAAGGCTTTCAGACTTTTCCTTGCCAAACTTTTGTGCTAAGTAAGGACCCACTGGATCCAATCGAGTCATATAAGTATCAAAGTCCTTATACACATTCGTGTCTGTCCCTTTCGGTTGATTTAATTCTATCATCTCTTTGTATTTTGTCAAGTACTTCTTGAATGTGTCGAGGTGCTGATCTACCTCATCCATCGGGCAATATCTGACATATATGTTCTCTGAGAAATGATTACCACGTTCAAAGAAACGATAGTTCTCAGTACATTTTGGTAGATCATCTACACCAAAGAGATACTTCTCTGTAGGGTGTTGGAAGTCAAATACTATGATGACTCTCTTCTGTGTGAACCCCATGAGATCCATACCAAAGCAAGGTAGATTTGCTCCAGTGTTAGGATATATTATTGTATTATATACGTGCGTCTTGTCACTCCATATATCTACTTCTCTAGACTTAATAAAGTGTTTGTTCTTGTATATCTTAGCAGTTAGATTAGTGCCTTTGCCTTCCCACTCTGCCCATGTATTTTGATACTCTAGATCAGGGAATGTCTCCCATACTGCTTCCTTCCAGTTCTTCCACAAATTCATTCTTCAACACTCTCCAATTCTTCAATAGCATCAACTGGTACTTCATTACCACCTATATTATACCAGTGAACATCATTTCGTATTCCTAGGTATGATAGATCACTAAAACTATTCTCTCGTAGCATAGCTTGTAATCTATAATGTATCAATTCAGATTTAGTCATAAATTCCGTAAGGTGTCAAATCATATTTTACCTTGGCAATGCCTTCATGTTTTTCACGTTTGGGTTGTCCTATCTTTGCTAGGATATCACCAGGTATTTTCTTTTTGGTTATGTCGTAAGGTATGGGTGCGTTTGCTACACATACCCTAACACATTCCCATTCTTCTTCAGTTAGTTCAATGTGGGTCATAATAACGAATGAGTGCTGCTGTTGCTACAATGAGAACAACAACAATAATAGTAGCGATCACTTTGCTGCCTCCAATTCTTCGATCATTTTTTCTACCTGTTCCTTCAACTGGTTGTAGAAGGTGGTATTTACATGCTCAGGTTTCATACCTAACAATGTTGCTGCTTCACGAACCTGTGCCAGAATACGTTTTGCTTCTGGTCTGTCAGATAGAGTGACACGCATAAACATTGTCTGTTGTAAGTCTATGAGTTCTAACAGTTTGATCAGTTGTTGAATCTTCTGGTCTACTGTCAGTATAATCCCCATACGATTGATGTCAACGTATAGGTCTTGCATTCTTTTTAATTCGTCCTGAACTACGTCAGACTCGAAGAATTTCATAGGTAGAGCTCCTTGAGTATTTTACGGTGCTTATCGGTAGATGTCTTTAGTAAAGGTTCATACTTCGTGATCTTAGATTTAGCATCTTGCCAAACTGGATCTGTAGCAGTCACACTTTTACAGAACTCAAACATCTTTTCCATTATAACCACCGACTCTAATTGTATTTTACCACCCATCCACAATTTAATCAAGGTCGGGTGTGGTTTGCCAATGAATAGGTCATTAAAGTCATTACATGACTCTTTCATTATACGTGCGTCGCTCTGGAAAATATATGATAAGGACTGTAGTTTTCTTATATAGTCGAGATAGTTCTTTTCTCCATTGGCGGTCATCGCACCAATCCACTCACTATTCTCTTGTACAAAATTTGCCAGATAGAATCTTGCTAACTCCTCCTCATTATATTTACGTGATAGTTTTATAAAGAAATATTTGTCCTTCCTCTTGTCATATGTTTCTTGCTTTGCCTTAGCGAATTGATTCCTTCCGAAATCGTAGGTTTTAGTCTTAAAATGATTACGCATGGCAAGATACATGCGATAAGCATCATAACCCTTCACAGTGCTAAAAATCCTCTGCTCCCCTTCTTGATGAAATTTAACTTTTGTGCTTCGTACTTAAGCTTCTCCTTAAGTGGTTTGTTGATTAATTTATTTACCCCTTCTATCTCAATAGATTTCTCTTCGCAATACATTACTATTGCTTCAATATAATTAAGTGATCCATCTTTGACGATGTTCTCAATCTCAAGCGAAAACTTGCTCGCAGTCATAAAATTTTCCTCTAGGGCATCATTTAGTTTTTTACCAGTCGCCATGTTGATCCTTGTAGTAGTCTATGTACTCTTTTAGTTTGGGTACGTACGTTAGAATGTCTTTCTTGACAAAGACTTGTGGAGTTCCAGTTTCCACAGCGATGATGGTTACAAGTTGTTTTACCTTTAAACCTGTAAGTTCTTGAAACATTATAGCATAAGCGGTTTCTTGTGAGAAGTAATCTTGTATCCACTCCTCACGCTTGAACTTAGTTGACGTTTTAAAATCTATAATCGCTAGTTCGTTATCATATTCAGCAATACAGTCGACTCGTCCTGCGAGTTTCAGTGTGTGAGAATATAGAGATTCTTCTAGTGCGTGTATATTATTTATCTTGTCAATATAAGGTCGTATTTGGTGGAACAATCCTAATGATAGCACGTCATCCCTGTATCTGTCTAGGGGTTTGTTACTTAAATAATCTTCTGCTAACTTATGACATTTGTTGCCACGTGTAGTCGCACGTTTAGATATAGCATTAGCTTCTTCCTCTCCTACCTTACGTCTCCATTCCATGATGGATTTTTTCTTCTTCTCACCAATGACAGTTGTGACGGAAGGGTAGGCATTACCCTCAACGAAGTAACGTCTACCCTTCTCTGTTGTCTTTGCTTTTAAGTTTGGAAAATTATGTATATTAAGATGCTTAAAGTCCAAGATTCAATTTATTAATGAGATAAGATTTCACCAAACCAGATCGGATGATATCCTGTATCCCAAACTCTACCATTTCAAATTCATCCATACCTTGAATGATCTTCATGAAGTCTAGAATACCGTTCCTCTCGTTTGTTTTGACAAGATCAGTTTGTGCTGCGTCACCCGCAAAGATAATCTTTGTGTTGACACCTAATCTAGTTATAATACTATCTAACTCGTGGAAATTCAAGTTCTGTGATTCATCTACCAATACGATAGAGTTGTCCAGTGTTGTACCACGTAAGAAAGATGTAGACCAGAATGAGATAGTCTCTTGTGCTTTTAGATTAGCATATAGCATATCAAAGCTAGCATCATCAGGCATCTTAAACATATAACGTACCATGTTCTGATATGGTATCTGATATAGTTCTGCCTTGTCATCATGGTCACCAGGTAAGAATCCAATCTCTCTGGTAGGCACTAATGATCTGACAATATAAAGTTTATCATAAGATGATTGCTCGTTAAGGATCTCTTGTAGTGCTAGGTACATACCTATAAAGGTTTTTCCTGTACCCGCTGCTCCATATAGATAGAGATTCTTTTGCTTAGAGAACGCATCAAAAACTTTCTCCTGACTTGGAGTCAGAGGTTTTATCTGAGTTAGATATCCTGAGTTGATGGGTTTGCGTTTCATTTGTCTTCTGGTCAATCCAACCATAGAAGGTTGTTTCTTTTCTTTAACTGGCATAGACTAAGGAGCCTCGAATTTAGCGTAAGGATGATGTTTTTTGACATTACGAAGTCGGTCTTTGAAACCATCAGGTAGCTTGTCCTGATAATCTCCAACTCCAGAGACTGCATCGCAGACTCCTGCGTTCCAATCTTTATCCCAGTCGGGATTGCTGTCTCTCCACTCTTCGTATTGAGCAAGAGTCATTTGGAGTTCTCTCATCTCTCCTGTTTTTAAGTTTTTAACTGGGTAAATTGCCATTATGTTGTCCAATCAAGTGCTTCTGATACTGTAGGGAATTGTTTTATGAACACCTTACGACATGCTTCAGCAATGTCCATGTGTTCTTTTTGTGTCCCATGAGCACTTCTTAAATTTATATAGTGAACCCACGATCTACATGATCCCGTCATATAGAGTTTAGTAGGAGTTGCTAACGGGAGTACAAATCTAGCACACTCTTTAGCGACACCTGACCGAATAAGTTCATTATATAAGTCTATTCCCTCAGCAAAATACTTTGCTATGACCTTTTGTAGTCTATCTCTCTCCTCTGGTTCTATATCATCTATACTGTTCTGTCTGTTCTTATCGTCCTGTCTTCTCAAGTCTGGTATGGGTATCTCACCCAATAGGTTAGTGTTAGCATATCGCTGACTAAACTCTTGAAACGTAAATGACCTGTGTCTCAATATCTGTGCTGCTAGACCTCTAGTGGTTGTAATCTCTAGTGTCATAGTTGCTTGCTCAAATACTGACCAGTGTTCATGCTGAATACAGTATTTAAGTAATCCTGCCACTTTAGGGTTTTCCTGATTATTGGGGTTGGATACTCTTGCGATGAACCCCATAGTCTTTTCAGCATCAGGAGTTATTGATATCAATTTGACTGGTGTCGGTCTCAGTTTCATTACGTTGGTTTGATGTATGTTGATAAAGTGCCTCGAAGATCTCGTCTGCTAAATCGTCGATATCCTCTGTTTCTGACTTGAAGTCAAACAAGTCATTTTTTCTTTTTTGTAGCTCCTTTATTTGATGCGTCAATGTATTTGTTGGCATCGAAGAGTTTTGCTGTGATTTGTCCACCTGTGTACTCTATACTTTTTAAACTGCCCTTACCGAGGGAGTCATAGTAACAATCAAAGATATTGACCTTAAGACCAATAATAATATCATGATGCTCGACTCCATCCGTCATGTAAGTGACGATATATGAATTACGAGGAAGTTTAGGATTGTCAGCGAGTTTCTTATCGCAATCAATCTCTAGAACGACTATACCATACTTATCTTGTTTTTCTGGTACATCGTCATTCTTTGCCCAAACGGTCATCCTCTATTGCCCCACTCAATTTGAGGGAAAGCTTCAGCAACAACTGCTTTGGTCACTCTATACTTAGATTGAAGATTCTTGTTACAGGCAAGAACGAATAAATCTGCTTCATCTTCCTGTAGACCTTCTAGGAGTTGTATAAACAACTTCTCTCTATGCATTGATGTTAGAGTCTCATCACCACCTTTAAAAAAGCGATAAAACCCCTTATATTCATGATCTAGTCGAGTATGCTCAGTTCCTGCGGGTGCTTCATTTCTTTTAAATGGTACATCACCCTCTGGAAGAGAGAATTTCAAAGATTCATCAAAATTGATGATTAGGACTGATCTGAGTCCATTGTTGTTGTATTGTTGTAATAATGCTATCTTCTCTTTCTTTGTTTTAGCGGAAGAGACCTGTTGTATAATTTCAGTCAACAACGCATCATTTGGTAATTTTTTTGCCATAATAATGTTACCTATCAAGTCAGTATACTACTAATCCTCATCTTCGTCAAGTAGTAGGTCATCATCCATGAATTTAACTGCTAGCAGTTCTTCATTTACATATGATCCATTACCATCCAAAAACTCAGGATGTAGGTTATCTAGTTGACGCTTATATGTGTTTTGGTCAACGGTACCTCTATATATCCATCCTATTATACCGCCCAATCCAAAGGCGAATATGGTGCTAACACTAGCAACCCAGATCATTAAGTTAGTTTCCATGTCTCTCCGTGATGTCAAATTTTATTCTTAATCGACACCTCCACTTAAAGAAAGGGAGGGTCAAATCAAAGTCGAAATTACTCTTCTTTACCCTCCTTGCTCTTGGGAGCATTAGCTCTATGCCTTTATTTAGCGATGGATTTTTTCCTCCTGCCTGGTCGGTGCTCCCACTCGTATCTTTTGGCATCATCAATAATTCCTCTCAAGTATTTTACAATTTTCCTCGCTTCTGGTTTGCTAAGGAAGTGGTACGCTTCACGAAGTTGCGTATGTTCTGAATCTTTACCGCCCTTGATGTACTCCTCAAGGTCGTGTGCGGTGTCTTCTATCGCCTTAGCGGTAGTTGACTCCAAAAACTCTAATGTCGACTTCCTAGTCGCTTTAGAGTGGGTTAGGAGTGGGTATAGTTTGAACAGGAACCTCTTCTCCAGTATTGCTACGTCAAGTGCTCTTTCAGCAAGTTCGTAGACATCATCAATCTGTTTAGACAAAGTTGTGCTCTCTTAAGTATTTTACTGTGTCGGTACAACCACCGAGTTTTTTACCATTACATGTGACTTGGGGAAATGTTGCCCCAGTGCCAAATTCCTCGTAAAACTCTTGTCGGTTGAAGTCCGTATCCAGATCATATACCACATATTGTAATTTGGCAAGCTCTAAGACTTGTTTGATGCGAGTGCAGAATGGGCACCCACCTTTTGAGTAGACAGTAAAGTTCATTGAGGTACTTCGTAATTAAACCAACCAGTAGCTATATATTTCTCTTCGATCTCAGATATCTGTCCTTTGTGAACATGTGTCCACGCAGCAGGCCAGATTGCTATTCTACCAACAATCGCTTCCATGGTAAACCCTTGCTCAAGGAACATTGTTCCTCCATCTGAGCAATTATTTAGAAATACGCTCCATGCCAAGGCACGTGTTGTTTGCGGATTCGGATAATTAGTGAAATTGGTCGTTTCATGATGCCACAACTTAAAACCGCCTTTTGGTTTATAGTGCTGTAGGTTGAAACTGTCGTGTAACGAAAATCGGTCAGTATGTTGTAAATTTTTATGTTCTTTCTCGTATTTCTCAAATGCCTTTACTAGGGCACTGTAGATAATCCTATGAGTCAAACTGGACTCTGAAAATCGCGTATATACGTCTGTAGAGTCCTTTAACTCAGGATCGACAAAACCATACCCTATCTGTCCCGCTTCTTTGTCGGGATGTTTGTTAAAATATTGAATTATGACATTACAATCATCAGCGGTCAAAATGTCATCATATATGCCGATAAAGTTCATTTAGTCATCATATACTAGACACTCAGGTTCATCTGGGTGTAAATCACAAAATAGCTCTAGAGCATTTGGGTCGTGATGATCTCCTGCTTCGATCTCATCTTTGTGGTGTTCAGCGTACTCTTGTAACTCTACCAACTCAGTTTTAAAGTGTCTTCTAGCAGCACTAGAAACTGTTGGATCGTTTACGTGGTCTAAGTCATACTGAATGTGTTCTTCGATAGTTTTCATCTTTGTAACCTCGTGTACACTACTATTTATTGAAAAAACCCTGTGGGCAAAAAATACCCGAAATATTTTTTCCACTTTTCTGGGCACAGAAAGTCGGATTTCCCTCAGTATAGCATAAAAAAAGACCCCCTGTAAATAGGAGGTCTTTGATCTCGAACAAATATATTTATCCGATTGATGGAGCAGTTAATGCTACTTCTGTTGTCTCAGCAGATGCTAAGTCAAGTGGGAAGTTGTGAGCATTACGCTCGTGCATTACTTCCATACCTAGGTTTGCTCTGTTTAGAACGTCTCCCCATGTAGGGATAACTTTACCATTAACATCAACAACTGATTGGTTGAAGTTAAATCCGTTCAAGTTGAATGCCATTGTACAGATACCCATAGAGGTTAACCATACACATACAACTGGGAACACTGCTAGGAAGAAGTGAAGACTTCTTGAGTTGTTGAAAGAAGCATACTGGAAGATAAGACGACCAAAGTAACCGTGTGCTGCTACTATGTTGTATGTTTCTTCTTCTTGTCCAAACTTGTAACCATAGTTCTGTGACTCTTCTTCAGTTGTCTCTTTGATTAGAGATGAAGTAACTAAAGAACCGTGCATTGCTGAGAATAAAGATCCTCCGAACATACCTGCGACACCTGCCATATGGAAGGGGTGCATAAGAATGTTATGCTCTGCTTGGAACACGAACATGAAGTTGAACGTACCTGAGATACCTAAAGGCATACCATCTGAGAAAGATCCCTGACCAAATGGGTACACTAGGAATACAGCAAAAGCTGCTGATACAGGTGCTGAATATGCTACACATATCCAAGGTCTCATACCTAATCTGTATGATAATTCCCATTGTCTTCCCATGTATGCTGAGATACCAATTAGGAAGTGGAAGATTACCAACTGGTAAGGACCACCATTATATAACCATTCGTCTACAGTTGCTGCTTCCCAGATAGGGTAGAAGTGTAGACCGATAGCGTTTGAAGATGGAACTACAGCACCAGAGATGATGTTGTTACCATATAAGAAAGAACCCGCTACTGGTTCTCTGATTCCGTCGATATCGACTGGAGGTGCTGCTATGAAAGCAACGATGAAACATGCTGCTGCTGCGAGTAAGCATGGAATCATGATTACACCAAACCAACCAACATAAAGTCTGTTGTCTGTGGATGTAACCCACTCGCAGAATTCAGGCCACCCTGCTAGGAGACCACCGCTTCTACGTGCGGTTCTGTTTGAAAGAGTTGTCATTAGTAAGACGTTTTAAGTAGGGCATCAAGGGTAGATGCGAAACTTATTTCCAGTAATCCCTCACTACTGGATATGAAAGACGAAGTATTATACTGCCTATAGGTCTTGGTTTGAGAGCAGTTGGTAGTCAGGGTTACGATTGTTTCGAGTCCTTCCTAATGGTGAGGAAATCCTCACTTCAGTTATTTATATTACGATATCTTTACACAAAAGTCAATCAGTATATATACCTATTCTTCAAATTCTTCACCCATCGCCATCTTCATCATCACAACTGCGACAGAAGTGATCACAACAGTTCCTGCTGTGATCTCTAAGAACATAGGGATGATGTGTGCTGCGTTCATCTTACATACCCTGCCAGAATGTATCGCCCACTGGTTGTAAATTTCTTGATAGGAAGTATAATCCTAGGTTACATACGAACCAGTTAATATTAACAATCCATGTCTCTCTCCATAGGTACTTCCTATTTGTCTGTACGATATACATGTGTCTCTCGTTCAGTTCAGTTGAAGGTGTGAGTGGTCTGAACTTCAACCACTGCTCTAGTCCTAGTGCGATAACAAATCCAATAGCATAGATGTAGAAGACAAAGTTAAGTAAACTTGATGCTGATAGTAGTAGTGGAATCATCCGACCTCCTGTAATTTTTGTGCGACTGTTTGTTTTTGTATTGGTGCTACGTCATTTAATCCGTTAGCATCAAACCATGGTGCGGTCTCCCAGTCAAAACCATCACCGAATGTATTATCTGCCTCTGCTACGTACCAGTGACATGCTGCGTCTGGTACATCTACAGCACACTTCTCCCAATCATCTGACCATTGTGGTACTTGAACCCAGATGACAGGTTCCTTATCCATAGCGTGTGTGATCTGTGGAAAAGCTAGAGACAACGATACGACAGATACTATTGCCCAAAAGAATGTGGGTATGTACCTGACGCTCATTGGTCTTTTATATACTTCCATGACATCGTGGTAAGATTGTGACATTAGATCGCTCATATTATTCCTAGTGATCCTGCTGCTGTCCCTACGACAACAAAAAATCCGAACTCAATTAATGAGTAGTACGGATTAAACATTAAGTTTTTCATACATATGCGATGCTACCTACACCTGTCACGATGTAAAGGGTAACGATTGTTGTGAATAGAATGTGATACATTATGCTCCTTGGTATACTGGTGTCATTACTCCACCACCTTCATCGTCATCGTCATCGTCACCACTGATGGCACGAAGGAATAACTCAAGAAATACTATGGCACCTACTGGATAGAGACACCATAGTATTGCTTGGAAGGGAGTGATAGCATTGTCTGCTACTAACTCGGTCATTAGACGAAACCTGGTATGAGTTGTCCTGTTGTTAAATAAGCACCGATCCCTGCGATGATGCCTAGCATTGCTAATCTACCGTTAAGTTTCTCGGCAACGATCTTTTCCTTTTCGATATCTTTCATTAGAATATACCTGGAATGATTTGACCTGTTGTTACGTAAGCACCTACTGCTGCTACGAAGCCAAGCATTGCTGCCCAACCATTAAATCTTTCTGCTTCTGGAGTCATTGTTTTTTACCTGTTAGAATTGTTTTAGAATAAACCTGGTGCTATCCATCCGAATAGACCGTAGTTGATAGTGCCGATCACTAGACCGAGCATTGCGAGACGACCATTAAGTCTCTCTGCGTACTTCCAGTAATTATTTTCCATTAGAAAATACCTGGTATGATTTGTCCTGTAGTGATGTAAGCACCGATGAGTGCCACAAAACCAACCATTGCCCAACGACCATTAACTTTCTCAGCATTCTGAGGGTAACCTTCGTAAGACACAGACTCATCAATGTAAGGACGTGTCTCGGATGGGAACATGTTTTGTCTGCCACCTGATTCAGTTGTAGTTGTCATTGAAATTAGTTTGTAAAGAACTGTAACAATATTATATATACAAGTATTAAGTTTTGTCAAGTACCGTGTGCCAGTTGTGTGACAGTCTTACGATTTCTTTATGATTGCTATAGGTTTTGCTTATCAGTGTAAAGGTTTATATATAGTGCAAGGTAAATTATACCATCATGAAGAAGTTTTTAATACTCGGTATGGTAGCAGGACTCGGTTCTCCTGCTTTTGCGGACGTAACACATAGAATGCAGTCCAGTGTACAGTTGCAGACTAACGCAGCAGCAACACAAGTCTCAAGAATCGGATCAACATATAGTGTGTCAGGTTCTGGCGTGTCTACAGACGTAGGTGGCGGTGGATCTGCTGATCTAAACGTTGGTGGTCTAGGAACTCTAACTGATGGTGTAGGACAAGGTTCTATTGCTACTGCTACTCACACTGCAGGTACAGCGTTCTCATTCTCTCAATCATTCATTGAAGGTGACGCTATACAAACTACTGCTCCAAGTTTAGGTGCGGTTAGTGCTTACTCAGATCAGACATCTACTGGTGTAGGTAGTGGAACTGGTACAGGTACAGTGACCTCAGCACATGCTGTAACAGCAGTTGGTGGAGGAAGTGGTACTCTAACTACAGGTCAGTTTGTAACTGAATTAACAATAGACTAGATGGGCGATGCGTATCAGACTTTTGTTATGTACGCTAGCCGTTGGGTGGGTTAGTCCTACCCTCGCTGTCCCCGTGGTGCCAAATTTTACACAGGGCAGTATGACTTCGGTGACAACCCAGACTGTCACTACAAATGAGACCATAAATAGTATGGATTATGCAACAGGCTGGACTTATTCGGTCAGTGGCTCAGGAGTAGAGGTAGAACAGGGTACAACAATATCACCTGACGTGACAACTACACAAACTAATACCAATAATGGTGTGACTTCAACATGGACTGGACTAGATTTATCAACATCAAACAAACCAAATTGGAAGCAATCCGAAGCAGGTGCAGCGTTCCAATTCACAGAGCATTACAGTGGACCAGGTCTTCAGACTCACACGATAATACAGAGAGAAACCACCGTCCAAAGCGTCACAGAAAGCACAAGTATATTCTCAAACTGATCTTAGGATTATCACTCCTACCTACAGTACCTATTGCTAGGGCGACTGATGTGGGTGGTGTATCAGCGACAGCAAATCCAGTCGCGAATAGTTCAGGCTCAGTTACCAACCAGGCAATACAAGTTTTACAAGGTCCGTACATCACCAACACATATGGTGATGGTATTCAGTGTCAAGGGGCTACCATGAACCTTACTCCATATGTCACCAGAACAGGAACGTGGCAAGATCCTTACGAGGCTTGGTTCAACGATCCAGTCTACAACATGGCAGATAACAACGATGATAACATACCAGATAGCCCTGGTGAGATACTCTACTACGTTCCTACACGTACTGGGCAGAAGTCTACGCAGAATATAAACATAGGTCTATCAATGACCATCTCTATACCATTAGATAAGAAAGCAATGCAGCAGTGTAAAGAGTCTGTTGCCTTACATAATGAGTATCGTACTCAGGTCATAGCAAATAAACGCCTTGACTTTGAGATAGCTAGGTTAAAAAATTGTGGACAGATGAAAAAGGAGGGCATAGTATTCCATCCAAACTCACCATACTATAGTGTATGTGCTGACGTTATGTTAATCAATCCACCTGGTGTAGTAGGTGAACACAATCATTCTATTTCTTCAAAGGAGGTAGACCTTTCGATTGGCGATATTGATTAGTTTTTATATCCATTCTTGTTAACTTGGTAGGTGTCTTGCCTACCTTTTTTTGTATCGTAGTCCATATCTTTTTAATCACAGGTCGTATGACTCTGATTAGTAATGGTGTCGCAGCAGCACCCGCTGTAGCAACCACAGCTAGTGCGGTCACCGTTGACACCTGATTTATAGGTGGTATATACTTCTCCACTGGTGAGGTAGGTTCGTACAATGTCACACAGGTAGTACCCTGTAGTTCATGACCTACAACCTTCTCATCACCTGACTGTGTTACATCACCCACTCTTAGTTGAGCAGGACCTGGACATGGTGTCTCTTCAGTGAGTCCACCTGTATCAGGTGTCTCTGGAGCACCTGGTGGGTCAGGTGGTGGTTGTACTGGAGGAGGTGGTGTCTCTACATATATGTTTAAATCTTCTGGAGTATAGTCCATCGCATCATACGTTGGATAGTCTCCATCACAAAGAACCCTCGTCCCATTGGAGTCATCCTCCTTTAGGTTGGGGGTTTCTCTATTGTCTGCTGCGTCTGGATGAAACTTGACACAACCAGGCAAGTCAACAACAGGAGAACCTATGTTTAATATGAATGGTACTGTCTGTGTTGCGGGTGGTAGTGAATATATCTGTGGTACTTCTATCCTAAAGACATTGACATCACCCACACCTACATTATTAATCTGTGGTATCGACATACGTTCCTTGGTTCCTACGTATCTCTTTTAGTTCCTCGAAGTTCTTATTCTTTTTACCACCATCGTATGCCCAAGCATACCCTTCGTCTATCATTTTTTCGTTAAGGGACACAGTTGCATCCCCGATATAAAGCCACCCAAGAAGACGACCATATTTACCGACCCCACCATCAAGTTCAGTCCTAATAATAAGGTCATCGTCACCGTCAATAGCACCTTCGAGGTGGTCTTTAATCCATTCAGTCGCGTCCAGACCGAGTGCTTTTTCTTCAAGATTTCTTGTCCTCTTCTCAGGTGTGTCGACCCCTGCCACTCTCACTCTTTCTTTCTTGTAGAGATCGAACCCAAGGTCTATAGTAACATCTATTGTATCACCATCTACTACTTTGTCAATGCTGATCACTCGAAAGTTGTAACAACTCTTCCTGCTCGGTGGTGTCATTGCTCCCATGATTAAACTCCATTAATGCTTTATATATGTCATCTTCTATGCCCTCTGTCTTGACTTTGTTACGTTCGTACTGAACGTTCTGTCTTGCCCACGTCATGAGTGTTTGATAGTCCTGCATGATGTCAGCATGAGCAGGAGGATCAGTGACAGGTGCTGTACACCCGACCAGTATGATAGGTAGTAGTATAAATTTAGTCATCGTAAGTTAGTATAGCATAGATCACAAAGATTACTGCCACGCAAAGCGTGAAGACCATGATGTTTACGCTATGTACAACGGTCATTCTCCTAGTGTATGGATGACAGGTTTCTCGTTCTTAAGTATATTATATAGCTCCATGTTCTCTGCTGTGGATACTGGATAGAACTCAGCGTTGGGATCGAACCCATCGTATCTGGTTGCTTGATTGATAACTATAGATCCACTCTCTCCTGACACTGACCTATGGAATGTACCACGTGGTATAAACAAAGCACCACTGTGTACATTAAGGTGTACTATATGATAGGGGCACTTCCAATCTCTGTTGACTAACTCAAAGGTTCTCTCACCCTGTATCACTCTGTTAACATCGTCTTGGAAACTATGGATGTAGAACTGTTTACCTCCTACACAATCAGGTGGAGGTGATGTAGCAGCACCTGTGTGTACCACGAGGTCACTAGCATTTGATTCTTCTACACTTATATCATAAAAGATAACATCGTCTGTCTCTCTGAACACACGATGTCTTCTGAATTGTATGTCGCTCACTTTTTCTTGAACTTATTATCTATTGCTATCTTAGCATAGTATAACAAAATAATCCACACTGTAAAGAACACACCGTCCCACCAGCCTAGTTCTTCCCATGCCCATTTCAAAAATTCAAACATTAGTCTCGTTGCCTCCAGTCATCTGACCTGTTATCGTTGCGGAACCACTCTGCTATATCGTCTGCTCCACTGAAACCCTTTTTGTGTTTCCTTGGATCTGGGTCTCCTATATCCAAGTACTTAAGAAAAGTTGAGTCAGGATCCGTTGCTAATCTTCTTGCTTGATTCAGCATACCTCTTGCTGATGTGTTACGTTTAGATAATTTTTGTGCCCAAATCATATCGTCAATGCTGACTTCTGTTCCTGCTGCTATGGATTTGCAGATACCTTCAAGACGAAGGCGGTATGCTGTAGATAACATGTATTAATATATTGTATTACATCTACTTATACACTTAAGATTGCCTTCATAATGAAATCCTTTGACAGGACAGGGTTTCCAAACATTTCTAGTTGAATATCTTCTGCGTCTACAAACATATCGTCCTTGTTCTTACGACAATGGTGCCAATAGTATGTACCATCCTCTCTTTCATAGAAGTAACTGGTGTTATGTGAGTCCAAACAAAACAAGGCAACGACCTGTGGGTACGTTACCTTGCGATTTGGATCTGGTCTACATGATTTACCCATGTCGGCATACATTGGTCTTGCTCCACTCCCATGAGGAGTGGGTAAGTTTCTGCCATGGTCTCCGAATAAATCGTATCCTTTACTCAACGTGTATGACTCCTATCATTCCTGCTCCTGCGTGTGGATCACACTGGAACCTATAATCTCCTGCCTTATCGAAGGTTACATCAAACGATTCGCCAGGAGCAAATGCTAAGTCAGAGTGTGAATACTCTGGATGGTCTGCTACCATCATATTATGTGGAGGTAGTTCGTTATTCCTAAACGTAACTGTATCTCCTACAGCTATTGTTAATTCACATGGTTCAAAGACGAGCATCCCTTCATTGCCCATCAATATTTCGACAGCGTATGCTGTGCTGCCCCAGAAGAAACAGAAGACAAGTAGTACACAGACTACCACACATCTCTTGCTCCAATTTAAAAACTCTTTCATTAGTAAGTAAATATACTCATAGTATATAGTAGCACAAGAACAAAAAAATAGGGACTCTATGGTGAGTCCCTTACATTTACTTTAAAATTTCCGTACAAACCTTGCGACATATGTTATCCGTACAATCTATCATACAGGAAAAGTATTCGTCGATTAGTTCGTCTTGTGTGAGACTGTCGTCGTCGTGATGAATCCATTCTGCCATTTGATTGCTTGACATTCGCATGTTGTCCTCCGTTAAAGTTGAAACATAATGAAGAGACCTTTACTTCATCTTGTTGCTCCTTAATTCTACCATTATCTAGGTTCCCTAACATATAGGTACTTTATCCTTTGTTAAACATGGTGTTGAAGAACACTTGCCAAGCACCTATAGCAGCACTGCCATCGAGTTCGTCAAACATATACATGTTAAGACGGAAAGCAAAGTTAGCCTCAACTATGATAGCATTCTGCTGTGACACAGTGAGTGGTAGGTTGTCTAGTATCTCACGATACTTTGCTTTGTATGCTTTCTTATCCTCGATGTCAAACTTATAGAAGTCAAGACCCTGCTCTAGATTCATTGCCTTCTCTGCTATGGTCTTCAGTATCTGACCACCAGATAGATCACCAAGGTAACGAGTGTAGTGGTGACCCACTAGCAACTCTTCTTCACACTCCATGATGCGATTGACATATGATTGACATGAATCACTTGGTTTAATCTTCATGAACCAGTCATCACCATAGAAATACTTAAGGTCTTTCTCTAATGCTCTAGTTCTACTGAGTTCTTTCAACTCTTGTAGAGGACCTAGCACAGGTGACATAGCATGGGTGTCCATGCGTTCTTCCAAGGCACGATAGACATAGTAGAAGTCTGCTACAAGTTTCCTGTAACTCTCCTCCTTGACACACCCACCGAGGAAACTCTTCACGAATGAAGTGTTCTCAGCAGCAGAGTGTGACTTCTTGGTTCCTTCTTTTATATCTTTAGAGAATGTCATTTAGTAGGTGGTGTAGCAGGAACAATCTTCAATGGCATCTGTTCAATCTTAATTGTCTGAACAGTTCCACCGCCAGTAGATCCTTCGGTCTTGTCTTTCTTCTTGCTTGAAGTCTGAACACCAAAGGTAGCTAAAGTTCCTGTGAAGACCGAAGCTATAAAGGTCGGATCAATTTTCTGCTCTTGTACATAGCCAGGTATCTCGACGTAGTTCAATGTTAATATCCCTGCCGACCAGGTGAGTACCGCAAGTCTGACGATGGTAGATAGGAATGCTAGTTGCTCTTCCTTATCCTCAGCATGCTCTTTTAGTTTACCGAGGAGACCTTTCTTCTCCTCCTTCTTTACTTCTGCCATGTTCTTAGAATGGTAACGCAGGACCAGTTAGATCAGGAATAGCATTCTGGATGCCACCACCTATGTCAGGCATAACTGATTCCATTACTTTTGATTTGATGTTATCTACGATAGCATCTTTTCTGATGAATACGTATCCACCAACGCCAACGACTCCTAGTGCTACTACACCAGAGAAGATAGCGATTCCGTTAATAATTTTTTGCATAATAATTAAGTCAGTCTATTATATAGTCTAGAAAAATCATAGGGGTAAAAAAATACCCGAAAATTTTTTTCCACTTTTTTGGTAACTAAAAAGTCAATTTAGATTATACTTTGTCTTACAATATTCTACGACACCATCAACATTATCATGTGTATCACACCACATGTCCGCACAATCATACACCTCTCTTGGTGATCTGTTTATAAAGGATGCCATCAGTTTTCTCAATACATTCTGACGGAGGTGTTGCTTTGAAGGTGTCCAGTCTTTCATCTTACTACCATGTCCTGTTCGTAATATTTATTGGGCGACCTTTCTATTCTACTAGGCATTGTGATAATGTCAATGGTTTCCTCGAACCATCTGTTCATTGACTTAGCCATAGCACGATAAGATGTGCCAACGTAAAGTTGTCCCGCTACAACAGCAACAGTTGCTGCTCCCCAGAACATATAATAGAACCTAGACTTCAGTTGATGCCTGATTCCGTCACTCTTTTTCATAGTTTAGGTAGTTTTTCTAACACTTGTTGTGTGATGTCATCTATAATGTTGACATCTATGTCCATGAACGGTGGGATAATACCTAGGATTCTAAGTAGTCCGTCAATGAATAGTGCGAGCACAGTGAACCCCAGTATCATAGAGATAACTGTAGCGTCTCTGTTGTGCTTTGCCATTGATGCCTCATCAATAGCTCTTGCTTCTGACACAGCAGCAGCAATGAGAGCATTGACCTCTTCCTTAGTATAGGTATCTCTTTGAGATTTGTATGCGTCGGATAAAGGTATGTTCTGTATGAGTTTGTTAACCATTCTAGTATAGGATGTAGTCTAGTCTACCCTACCATGAATGTTATGTCAAGTACATTGCTGTCCTTGCTCCGACAATACTTGGCCAGTCTTCTGCGATGGCAGCATTGACGTAGGTCATATGGGTAGTAGCAAGGGCAGTCTGACCTGAGTCGATCAGTTCTTTTTGTATCATGGTGTACTTTCCACCACCCTTTATTGTATCATATTTAGTTAAGTCATCAGCAGAAAACGATTCTGATTCGGTTTTCCACACAGGATATGTTAGTCCCTTTGGTTCTTCGTATATGTATCCGTCTCTAATAACATAGCTTGGAGACCATAATCTGTAGAAGGAATCGAACTCATCAATCATAGATTGTACCTTTGCCCAACCCTTTACTGGTTCCTTGATGAACAGTAGATGCTCACCAAAATAACTCTCCTTAATTACCTTGTAGTCTGGGAAGACAGTGCTTGCTGTACCCTTATCAGTAGATGGTATTCGGAAACCCTTGAACCATTTGTTCACCACTGTACCTCGCATGTCCTGATAGAACACACAGTCTCCAAACATGATCACAGTAGGTTGTGTAGACCTACGCATAATCTCTGAGTATATAACATCTGAGTTCTTAAACGCACCAAGAGACCTAGAGTAGACAGCATCGTTGTCTAAACACCACTGCTTCACGTACCTCATCTGCTCACCATGCCTAGCAGTATCATGTACTGTAGGTTTGATGCCAGGAAATCCAGTAGCAAATGTTTTTAATGATGTGACACCAGTAGCAAGTTCACTGGCACTGTTAGTGTCAATTATTATATGTACGTTCCACATTGTGTTGAGAGTTTATTTTTATTTATGCTCCGTCGTCATGATCCCACAGATGCCTTAGATCCTCTGGGTTTTGAGGTACCATCAGCACTTTAGATCCATCTTCCTTCGCTAGGAGTATAGGTTCACCCTGCTCTACTCTATCAAGATATGATTTCTCATTCATCTTGAGTTGCTTCTCTGTAATTTCAATCATTTTTGTAGAGTTACTTTCCAGTTGTACTTATAAAAGACTATGTTCAGTTGAACCCACTTAGCATATGTTACCCCACGGTAACAGAGCAGAGCAAATACTTTCTCTGGGTTGTGCTTTTCTGGGTCATACTCAGGTAAGGTATGTCCCTCCCACCTGATCTTAAACATTTTCTTAATCTCCTGTAACAATTTTATTTATTTGTTAGGAGATGTTCACATTGTACCATAAAAAAAGAGGGTGTCAAGCACCCTCTGTAAGTTCCGAATTGTAGAGACCGCACGAAAGGTCTCACCTTATTTAGAATGTGTACTTAGCACCAACTTTAACACCGTATGCGTTGTCAGCAGTCTCATCTGTTTGAACAGATAACTCACCGTAAGCACCGATTGCGTCTGTAAGAGCAAGTGATCCACCAACGTAACCAATGAAGTCTGTTGAAGACTCACCGTTGTCTGGAGAATCTACGATAGGACCACCAGATACATACCAGTTCTCACCTTCGTAACCGATCTGTAGTTCTGTTGATAGACCTGTGTAGTCATCACCTGAGTAAGACTGTACTGTTTCTACATTCACATAAGGACCAGCAAATGCTGCACCAGCTAGAAGGAATGGAGATGCTGCCACTGCAGCGATTGTTGATTTAATAGACATGAATTTTGTTATAGTCTCTCGCAAGGGAAAACCCCTGCGGATGGAAATACCTTCGACAAAAGTATCTTACATCACGTAGGGGCACGATCTTTCGATCCCTGTGTTATGTAATGTTATTTAGTATACAATATCTTTGGGATCATGTCAAGGTCCTCATGCCACAACAACATCTGTCACACGATATGTCTCTCCAAAATTTCTCTCTGCGGGTTCCTTAAGAACAAAATGATCAAACAAATCACCACACATATGAGTGTGTGTAAGGTAGTTCTCTCCCTCGAATGGTATAATAGGACACTTATCATACATGCCTTTGATCATGGTGTAAGGATAGTATGCCATCTCTTTTGATCGAGTCAACCCTTTGGGTCTCCTGTCTGTCCACACGTTCACATATAATTTACAGTCATCATGGCTTGCCATGTCTGACCATGCTACATTACCATCCCATATTACAGTCTTACCCTCTGCTCCATATGAATAGACACACTCCGTAGGTTTGATGTCACCATAGGTCATGTTACTGATACATGTAGCACCCTTATCAAGAGTCATGTTGATACATGCTGACCACTTAGGGTGTGTGATCTGTGGATCTCTTTCATCCTTATCAAAGTGAAAGGGATCAAAACTATTACCGTTCTCTGATTTGTATACCCAATACTCCATACCTTTATAGTCACCAGTAAGGAAAGCATAGTACCACTGGTGTAGATACTCTTCAATAAAATTCCTTGGAGCATCGTCCTTACCTAACCAATAGTTCTTACGACCTATCGAGTTACAGTTGTGCTGTAAGGTACAGTTCACATTAGGTGTATGTACATCTAGATATGATCTAATTAACATCCCTCACTGTTCCTGTTGGTTCAGACTCAACCATAGTTTGATATTGTATGCGTGTCATGTCCCATGCCATGTCCTTTACCTTTCTCTCCGCTGCCTTCTCATCGTCAGCATCTACTCTGACCCACGTCCTGTAGGTACAGACAGTTTCTACATCGTACTGTTTCATCCTTGATCCTTGAGTAAAAAATGTTTCTTAATCACTGTGATCTGATCCTCATACTTAGCGATCATGTTTAACTCTTCTTCGATTGCTTCCATGACGTTGGAGTGTTCACCAATACCAACAGGGTTAGCTAAGTAAACTTCTACATTCATTTTGTGCTTCTGTATATCTCCTTGAGCATGAGCAAGAAGAGCACTCACCATTTGGTTTCTCATTTTTTAATATCTATAAAGATTAGTTCTAGGTCACCATCGGATACATTGTATGCCTCATGTGTTACGTCTTGGACATCCCACACTCCATACTCACCTGACCTCCATGGTTTCTTCTCTCCATCCCACACCATGTAACAGCATTTGTCACAGGGTACGACGAGAGGTATGTGTATCCTTCTATATCTATCAGGGTAGACAGGAGGATCACGATGCTTAGGTAGTTTAGTTCCTGCGTAGAACATAGCACCTGTAGCAAATAGTACTTCATCCTTAGATAGAATGTCAATGACCTTCTTATCATCTATTAATGATGTACGTACACCAGAGAATGCTTTACCTGTACCCTTCAACCAACACATACCTATGGGTTGGTTCGAGTATCCCTCAGCAGTAGGAGCATTTTTATAGGGTAGTTCAGTTGTCATACCCCACTCGTATATGATGTCTAACTCTTTAGTTGTCAGCATCAAAATAATCCTTACGCATATACCTACCTAGTATATTATTATTATAGTATTTTGGCAAGCCATCTACTGACTCGGTGAGCACGTTGTTGAGGAAGAGCTGTCGGGTCTCTTCATAGTTGACTCTTCCGAGGGTCTTGTGGACTGAGAGGATTTCTCTTCTGAAATTCTCTCTGCCCAGATCTTTAATGTCTCGTTTAAGCTCCTCAGAGCTTCCAAAGTATCGCTTCCAGTCTGATTCAGAAGTGACTCTACGCTTTCCTCCTTTGGGTTTTCTTTTTTGCCAGAAATATTTTCTTCCGATATATTGTTTGCCCGTGCTGAGATTTGTAATGCGGTAGACGAAACCGAAGAGATCATTAATATCGTCAGAAGTGAAAGCTGAACCTTTGTAGTACCAGGGATTTTCATAATCAATCGGGGTATCCATCGTCATCATCTTCACCTACATAATAACCATCTTCATCTCGATACTTATCGACATCAGAATATACCTCTACCTTTAGTTCTGCTAGTACTTCTTCAAGTTGTTCAAGCAGTTGCTTGAGTCTGTTTCGCTGCATAAAAAAATCCCCGACTACTATATGTAGCGGGGAATACTTTTAAGCATTCTTCTCTTTGTAGAGAAGCATAGTCTCAGCATAGATTAGTGATAGGAAAACTACTGAAGCAGCAGAGATCCATAGTACTTCCATTACTTAGCGTGAGCAATGCCACGATAGGTAAGTTCGACCTCTTTTTGCTGCTGAGCTTTCTTGTTGTTGGTGTCGTACTTAACACCACGATAAGTGACTTGTGCCATGAGATTTTCTCCTGAAATAGTAGGGGTTTTTAATCCCGTTCCTTCAGTCGGCTTTTGCGTCCCCCTGCCAGAGGGATGAACGATCCGTTCCGAGTCGGCTTACTTGCGTCCTATGATGTAAGCATCACATTCACCTTCAACTTTCGTACGAAGGTAATCAATAAGGTACTCGTGTGCGTCAGAGTTGAGACTCTTATCACTAAGGATCTCTATTCTGTTGCGGTTCCAGTCTGCACACGACATATCCCAGTGGAATGAGTTGTGTTCAGATAGAAGTGTTGCGAGTAGTGCTACTTCAATCATTGGATGAACGTAAAGGTATGTTAGCATACCTACACATATTTAGCAACTTTATGTTACCTTAACCTTGTACGGATAACCACTCCACCCATCCAGTACATATATACTTCTCATGTTTTTTTGATATCTCTCCTACATGCTTGTGCGTGAAAGTCGCAGGGAATACTACAGTCTTACCCTTCTCTGCGTGGATAGTGAACCCATCATTGTTCACCATAATAGTACCACCATCAGGCACGTCGTTGAGATAAGTTATGTAAACTAACACCCGACTCATCACTGCTGACTCAGCATCTATATGTGGGAAGTAATATCCCTCACCAGGTTGATAGTATTGTATCTGTGGTAAGACTTTGATCCCTATAGGTGGTGGTAGCTTGAAGTGCTCCCAGTAATCTGAGTAGCAGTCAGTTACGAAGTCCATGTAGTCACGTAGACCCCAGACATCATCACCCATCTCTCCGTTCCAGATGTCCTCGAATGGCATCTCTGTACTCTTCTTCTTATCAGGTTGTGGTTTACCCTGTGGGCAATCTATACTACCTACCCTACCTTCCTTAGTAAAACCTTGACGATCTGCTTCTTTATAAAACTCTATTAATTTATCACATTGTTCTGGGTCACCCCAGTACTCTCTAATATATTGATCATTCATATCGTTTGAAGAACTCTTTCAATGTGGTCTGATGACCTGACTCTCTACTAGGTGGTTCCTTGATCCCCTTCATCCTCTTGTAATCGTTGTGCATCGCTTGGAGTAACCATGCCTGTGCTAATTGTTGGGGTCCCTCTTTCAACAACTGGATTTGAAATTTCGATAGACCAGCCTTCATCTCCAAATACTCCTGTCTCCACAACGTGTGGGGTTGTTGGTTCGTCATGTTCTTCCCAATGTTTCTTGAGTGCCTCTGCCTGACGGTCTATGTCACGCATGTTATTATATATTTTAACATCAATCCAAAAATTTTTCAACCACTCGATAGCACCGAGCAATAAAAAAGAGATGGGAAACTTTTGTTTCTTAGCCCATCTCTTTGCCTTCATGTACCAAGGAATAGTACCTGATCCTATTAGTAATGTTTTTTCAAACTTTATCTTAGGCATCAGAGTTTAAATCCTGCGAAACTATTCTTCTTAACATCTTGTTTGATACCTCCTACTACATAAGACTCTATTTCTGTCTCTTGTGGAGCGTTCTGCTGCCCTTTGGAGTTAAGCCAGTGCTCTGTCCATGGCAGTGGGTTGTTGCGGATAGGAATATCATAGAGTGGATCTAATCCTAATGCTCTGAGTCTCCTGTTAGCAATGAACTCCACGTATTTGTGTAGTAGTTTAGCATTGAGTCCGATCATACTACCATTAGAAAACAGATAGTCTGCCCAATCCTTCTCTTCATCTACACAGTTACGGAACATGTCTAGGACATTTTCCCTTTCCTCATTTGCGATATCAACCATTGTGGGGTCGTCTCCTTCTTGCCATTTCTTGAGGATTTGTTGAGTAAGTGTAAGATGCTGGCTTTCATCTCTGGAGATGAGAGAGATAATTTTAGCTGATCCTTCCATAAGTTTGAGTTCACCAAACGCAAACGAGCAAGCGAAGGATACATAGAACCTAATGCCCTCAAGAATGTTAACGTTGACGATGGCACGGTAGAGTAGTCTCTTGAGTTCTTTGAGTTCATAGGAGGAGGTGTAGGTTTCTTTGTGACCATCTTTGTATAGGTTACTGGTACCCCAGTTCTGAGCAGCATTGATCAGATTATTATATGCTTTCGTTACCGATTCAGCACGTGCTATTATCTTATCATCGTCTAAGATTTTGTCAAAGACATCACTAGGATCTGAGTACACGTTCTTAATAATATATGTATAAGATCTACTGTGTATCATCTCCATAAACTCCCACACCAACATGGCAGACTCTAGTTCTGGTAGGGAAACATAAGGAATGAATGCCATGCCTGGTCCTCTACCTTGAACTGAGTCCAGTAGTATCTGGTACTTAAGGTTGGAAGTAAATATATGCTTTTGCTGATCAGATAGTGTCTGATAGTCAGACCTATCCTTTTGTAAGGAGACCTCCTCTGGTCTCCAGAAATATCCTAACTGTTGCTGTGTTAGTTTATCAAATACAGGGTACTTGTACTTGTCGTATCGTTGTACTCCTAATGGTTTACCAAAGAACATGTGTTGTTTATTGGTATCAACGTCCTCAGTATTGAAGACAGTCATTCCATCGGGGATTGCCATTTCGTTATTAGATTGAACATGATTCGCACTCTTCTTCATTCGACTCCATAATATCTGTTAGTAAACTATTGAGATCAGTGTGTGCTACTTCCGCAATAGGTTCCTCTGCATCTTTCTTAGCATCATACGTGTTCTGATAGTATGATGTCTTCCACCCATACTTGTAGGTGGTCAACCAGTCTTGTGCCATGACAGAGGTTGGCACTTCATTATCTGGATAGTTCTCAGGATTATAACTCCAGTTGCCTGATATACCTTGGTCAAAGAACTTTTGCATGACAGCAATAACTTTGATGTACCCTTCATTACTTGGCATATCCCACAACAATGTGTAGTTACTTTTTAGATATGGAAAACCTGGAACAACTTGCTTAAGAGGTCCTTTCTTTGACTTCTTAATGGACACGTAATCTCTTGGTGGTTCGACTCCGTTGGTTGCGTTAGACACAATGGAACTACTTTCTGATGGCATCTGTGCGGACAATGTTGAGTGCCTAAGACCGTGGGTCTTGATGTCATTGCGTAAAGTATCCCAATCATAGTTCAATACGTTTGGTACGATGTCGTCTACGTCCTGCTTGTACGTGTCAATAGGAAGTAGCCCGTCTGAATATTTAGTATGATCAAAGTATTCACATGCCCCCTTCTCTTGTGCTATCTGATTGGATGCTTTGAGTAGGTAGTATTGGAATGCTTCAGACAAATCATGTACTAATTTCCATGCTTCTGGGTCATCATACTTAACTTTATTCTTAGCAATATAATGTGCTAACCCTATGTACCCTACCCCCAGTGATCTACGTGCCAGTGTGCTGCGTCTGGCAGCAGCTACAGGGTACTGTTGATAGTCTATCAGTTCTTCTAGTCCTCTGACAGATAGGTCACATAGATCTTCTAGTTGATCTAGTTGTGTGATCTTACCTACGTTGATAGCAGACAGTATACACAATGCTATCTCTCCTCCTGCGTCATCAATGTGATCAATAGGGTCAGTAGGTAGAGTGATCTCCTGACATAGGTTAGACATACTTACCTTGTCTTTGAATGAACTGTGACTATTACAGTGGTCTATGTTCATCAGATAGATACGACCTGTCTCTGATCTCTCCTTGAGTAGATCAAGGATCAGTTCTTGTGCGTCAATAGTCTTCCTAGGTATGCTTGTGTCATTCTCATACCTTACATAGAGTTCATCAAAGTATTCTGTACCGAAGGCATCGTATAAACCTGGTACATCATGAGGAGAGAACAGTGAGATCTCTCCTGCCTCAATGAATCTCTGATAGAATAGTTCACTGAGTTGAATACTGTAGTCAAGCTTCCTTACTCTGTTGTCTTGCGTCCCTTTGTTGTTCTTGAGAACAATGATGTCTTCAATTTCTTGATGCCAGATCGGAAAGTGTACAGTGGCTGACCCTCCTCTGATACCGTTTTGCGTACAGCATCTAACAGTTGCCTCGAACTTTTTAAGGAAGGGGATAACACCTGTGTGTTGTACTTCTCCACCCCTGATTTTACTGTTGATGCCACGGATTCTGCCCGCGTTAATCCCAATACCAGCCCTCTGTGAGACATATTTGCCAATAGCCATATCACTGCTAAAGATACTATCGAGGGTGTCATCAATATCAACCAGAACACAAGATGCAAATTGACGAATGGGTGTCCTGACCCCTCCCATGATGGGGGTGGGGATGTTGATTTTGTGTGTGCTGATTGCGTTGTAGTAGCGTCTGACATAATCGAGTCTTGTTTCTATTGGATAGTTTGCGAAGAGTGTAGCAGCGATCATAATATACATCTGCTGCGGTGATTCATAGTGTTCACCAGTGCTTCTGTCTTGGACTAAATACTTATCAACAACCTGTCGCAGTCCTGCGTAGGTAAATAAGTAATCTCTTTCATGCTCGACGAAACTGTTAATCCTGTCCCACTCCTCTTCACTATAGCGGTTCACGATAGTTCCATCGTATACTCCTTTGTCAATACACCCCTTGACGTGCTCCAAAAGCGGGGGAAGTATCTCTGGGTGTCCATGTACTGCTTTCCGAAGTCCGAATAGCAATAACCTAGCAGCAACGTATTGATAGTTAGGATGTTCTTCACTGATAAGATCACTTGCTGATCTAATTAAGATCTCTTGAATATCATTAGATGTAATACCATCACAGAACTGTAGTCCTGATTGTATTTCTACCTGTGATGCTGATACTCCTGCGAGTCCTTCTACTGCGAACTCTACCATCTTATGTACCTTTTCAAGATTGAGTTCCTCTTGGGTTCCATCTCTCTTGAGTACGTTTATGCTGCTCATATTTTTTTCCAGTTGTTTAATTTTAATTTTGCTTGTAGTCCTTGATAGATGTTTGATTCTATCACACTTTGTGGATCAATGCCACTGTTGAACATGTCATTTATATCTTTGTCATCAATACCTGACGGCCAGATGACTACCTTATCTCCTCTGTCAATGGTGGACTCGATTCGGTTGACGATTTCTCTGTTACGAGGTTCGTTATCATAAACCCAAATATAATCGCTCCAACCAAACGACCTAGGATCAAGGTCAGACCCAGCCATCGCAACCGAGTTGTCCAAGAAGAGCGAGTCGAAGGGTCCTTCGACAATAAAGATAGGTTTGCTTTCATTGATTTTGTCTAGTCCGTATATTTTGGGAGCATCTTTCTCCAACATGACTGTAATGTATCTCATCTGTGTAGGGTTATGGAATGCCCTGCCTTGAAATCCCATGAGGTTTCCGTCCTTATCATTCAAGGGAATGATAATACGTTCCTCGTCATGCTTAGTAGATTTGAATGTTTGCTTGTGTGTATTTGTCCACACCTTGAAGTTAGGACAATAATATAACTCATCTAATTTGTCAAGAGGAAGACCTCTTCCCATGACGTATGCTAAAGCCAAGTGAGAATTATTTAGAGAAGAAAGTGGTTCAAGATGTATGCGTCTTTTGAATGTTGGTTTATCAAAATTAAACTTAGGTTTTGACACACTTCTGTGCTTACCTGTCAACCCTGCCTTGTACTTTTCCATCACATACATGTCGTACTGAGTAGGGAACTGTTCCTTCAAGAAGTTACCGAAGCTCCTACCAACACCACAGTTGTGACATTTATATACTAGATCATTTTTGACAGTAAAAAAATAACCTCTCGCTTTGTTCTTATACTTCTGTGAGTCACCACAGTAAGGACAGCGGAAGTTATAGGTTCCTTTATTCTTCTTTTTAAATTGGTCTAGCGAACCAGATATATTAAATACGAACTGATTGTCTATCGACATCTACTAAGGATACACTGTGTACCATGTTAGCAGTGTTTGATTGATCTGTCAACGGTCTGATAAACCTCTGCCCCACTGGACTTACGAGGAATGATATGATAGTGAGACCCCCTGCGATACTCCACATCTTCTTCTCCATCATCCTGAGTCTGTCATCTACCTTACGTATATCTCTCTCGCATCCTTTCTTTATTGCTATTGTTTCTCTATTGAAATCCTTATTAAGAGTCTCTAACTTCTCAAACAACACACCATCAATACGATCCTGCTTCTCTAACTTCTCGTTATGTACAGCAAGAAGCTGACCCATCTTCTGAGAGTTCTCAGACAGTGAGTCAACAACTCTTTCGAGTCTTTCTATTATGGCAGTGTTAATGTTTTCCATAATAGTTATTTATTACTATTTAAAAATAGAACCTCCAAATGCCATCGCACTTGATCCCATGACCCTGTAAGGTGATGCGATTGTCGTCTGGCATACACTTATATCTAGCGGGAGCTATCTGATGTACGATATGACCTGTGAAATATACTAGGTTCTTCTCTATATACTCCTCGAACAGTGGTTCGTGATCCATCCTCTTAAGTTCTGCTGTACCAGAGTTGAAACATATCTCACCCTTGAGTCCAGACTTACTATACTTATAGCTTCCATTGTCATAGAGGAACTTGTTCTTCAGCTGACTGTTCTTGTCATCGTTGTGTTGGAAGTTAAAGTTATCTATGAAGTCCTGATCCATGTCCACCCAGTCCCAGATGTACAGTCCACCACCATACTTAGGCATCTCTAGTGCCAGAGTAAAGTTCAGTGTATTCTCTAGGTCATACTCCTTGAACGTCTTCCAGTAGTAGTTGTGCTCCTTGTACTGTATGTCTGTGTGGATACTAGCAAGTGGTTGTGATAACCAATAGCATTCTTTATCAGTCATAGAGATCCCTTTCTTCTGACCGAACACATGGAAACCAGGATGACCTAGTTTATCATCAATGGTACAAGGATCCCCTAGTTCCTCCTCGAATCTACGACACAGAATGTCGTACAACCAAGAGAACTTCTTCTTTAATATTGGATTGATTGCCTTCCTATGTCTATGGTACATGCCTATGTTCTCTGTACCATCGAGATAAGTGACTGCTCCTAGCGTCCAGAACGGAACACGAGGGGTGTGTGGTTGACCACCACTACGGTTCAACCAACATTTATCTAGACTGTGTATTATATCTACTGCTCTCTGTCTCTCTTCTTCTGTCAGGATGTTCTTCATCCTGCCAAACTTACATGTTGATGAAATCTGATAGGAACTGTTTAGAGTTTCCAACGTTGTCGATCCATGCTTCTTTGTGGTCATCACTTAATTCCATAAACTTAGTTACTACATATGCTGCTTCCTTAACAGTGATTTCTAGTTCACTATCATCATAGAAGAAGTATGTTGTAGGGTTGGTGTTAGTATCTTCGATCTGCTCTAGCATAAAGTTAAGAATGTTAGCACCATCATATGCTTCTGTCTTACCTTTATCCTTGTTAAGATTCTGTGCGATCTTCTTCTGTCTATCTTTTGCCTTACGTTGATAGTCAGCAGACTTAGCACGAGCGATTGTCTGGATCTCGTTCTTGCGGTTAGCGGCTCTCTTATCACGTTCTTGTTTCTTCTGCACCTTACGACGCTGAGATAAGAACTTGTATGCTTGTTTAGTAGCAGCTCCAGATTCTGCTAGTTGTTCTTCGTTCATTTTCTTTTTGCGTTTAGCTAATCGTTTAATAAGTTTACGAGCTTGCTTGCTCCTACCATCTATGTAGGTAGGATCTTTTCTCCTGTGATCCCACTGTTTACCCGCAGACTCTTGCTTCTTACGTTTCTTAGTGGCACGTTTGGAGAACTTCATGATCGGATCAAACCCTGCTATAGCACCTTGTCCTGTGACGGGGGTGTTAATAGGACCCACGTTGCCACCAAATGTTCCCATCTCAGCGAGTCCGTGGTTCATAATGATTTGAGTTCCTTAATGATCTGTTCGTTAATAGGTATTCGTTTGAGAGTATCAGTCTCAACTTGGGGATAGCGTTCAAGGAATATCATAATTGATTTTATGATAGACCAATACTCCTTGTCCATCTTGTAGAACAAGAGGGGAGTAGCAGCCTCATTGAACACATTATATACTATTATAATATGATTGAGAAGTAAGTGTAACTTGACCTCTCCGTTCTTTAGATACTTGTTAATGAGACGCTTGATATATTTAAAGCGTCTCAGGTCATCTAAAAAATCTTCTTTGGTAACCGCTGAAGGATTATCATAATATTTAATAGCGAATAGGACGTAGTTGTCCTCAGTCAATTCAGTAAAATTCATTCATTAGTTGCCGTATGTGAGTGTAGCAGCTCCGTTTGTGATTACTTCTGTAGCACCCTTAGATGTAGTTATCTTACATCTGTACTTGTAACCGTCGAGTGAATCATCACCGTAGCTACTGTAACCAAGGGTTGCTGTAGTGAAGTTAGCGTATGTGATACCTGTGTCAAGGTTAGCAGTGATGTTAGTCCATCTGTTTCCAGTGGCTGTCTGTCTCTGCCATACGTATGCGGGAGTACCAGATTGGTCAACAGATACTGTAACAGCAAATGTTCCTGCTTCACTAGAAGAAGTGGAGTTAGCAGGTTGACCAGTAATAGTAATGGTCTCTAGTACGTCTGCTCCGATTGTATCGTCGGCTTGTGTCTCAGATGCGTTAGCTTCTGGTTTAGCAATGTAAACGAGTTGCTCTGCCTTATGGCGTGTCTTACCATGACTGTCGGTGTATGTAAAATACGACCACCAGCCAGGTGCGTTGAGTCCTCTGTCCTTATTGGACTTGAGTTGTGCTTCTGTATCGTCAATAAAGACAACAGTTTTTGCTTGTGATGAGGCACCAATACCTATACCAGCTTTGGTTTTATTAGCATTGCTGTCATCATTTCCATAAAGTGACATGAGACACTATCTCCTTGTTTGTTTAATACCTATGATTTATTTATTCAAGTAGTGCTTTCTCTAGTGCTGCAACCAGTTGGTCATCTACTTTGTTACCTGATTTAGCTGCTGCTTTCTTCAGCAATCCGATAACGAACTCCTTGATTTTACCCTCTAGATCTTCGGGGATTTTGTCTACTGCTTTGTCGATAATGTTGATAGCAATAGGTAGTAAGAATTTAGTCATAATAATACAGTAATTACTAATCTATATAGGGGTCTTCTAACACGAAGTCTGTGAGTTCTTCTAACTGGTCAATGGAGTAATCAAATATGACCACGATACGATCCCTAGTGCCATTATGCTGAGCCCAATGCTTATCATTATCATAAAATCCGAAAACATTCCCTACCTCCCAAGTACGTTTGCGTCCTCTTACTGATAACCAAGCATCTGGATCTGTTACTACTGGGAAGTGTACCCGTAGAGAATCAATGTCACCGTTATGAGGATTTATCTTAGTACCTGGTGAAAGACGAGAGATTGTTGCGGACTTTAACAATTTCTTAAGGATATCCTCTTCTAAGTATGCTGCTGTCTTGGGGCAGCAACGTACGAAACTGTCATAGATCTTAGGACCTAACTCATTCATCTCTTCCAATGTAATATTAAAGAGCTTAGCAAACGATACCATCTCACTGAGTTGGTAGTCACCATCTATTGCTGTACACCCTACCTCATTGATAGGAAAGGGTATGACTCTCCAGTCACCATCCCATAGTTGTACTCGTCCTAGGTTCTTATCATCCACCCACTTATCCATGATCCATTGATCCATCAAGTACTCATTGTCCTTGACGAATGCTAGTATCTCTGGAATTATTTCCTTATGTTTGTCTCTTAAATTACGGTAGGAACTAAGGTTTTCTAATCTGTCCTCGTACCAAATTTTCCTCACTGCCACATCCCCATTGTATATTGTAAAGGCAACTGCCTATCAGCATGTCGTACGCATTTATATATTTGTCTTGCTTATTCTCATCATACAACCAACACTGTAAACTTCCATAGTTTGCTCTTGGTACTTCTTGATCGAACCACCAATCGTAAGGTGTGTATTTGTCTGATGCTTTGTATGTCATTAACAATTCCAAGCTCTAAGTGACTTATTTATTCTTGAATCAGGATCGTTAGCAGTCTTCTTAGACGTTAACTTCTTCTTCATACCTTTCATTCTAGCACAGAAACTTGCTCTTCGCTTGTTTCCTTTCTTCTTTGATGGTGCTTTCAAGTCAGAGCCAGGATTCTCACGTTCATAAGACTTGCGTCCCTTCTCATTGAGTCCACCCTCCTTGTTCTTGCCAGACTTCTTAGTCCAAGCAGCACCTTCTAGGATACCATCCTTGTTCACCTTTGCTCCTTTAGGAATAGGTTTACATTTCTGGTCATCATTACAGAAGTAGTGACCTTCTTTACAGGTCTTCTTACCTTCTTCCATACTTGTTTCGTTCTTATGCTTCCAAGCAGTAGCATAAGCAATGCCTTCTTTGTCTTTAGGATAGTTCTTTTTTATATGCTTGACCATCCTAGCATACTTTTTTCCTTTTGGTGCCTCTTCCTTTACAGTTGCACAATCTTTTGTACCGTGAACAGGACACTCATCGCCTTTCTGTGTATGGTTACATGCCTCCTTTACCTTTTGCTTAGGTACCTTGGGCATTTTCTTGTCCCCTTTGAGGTGCGGTTGAGATCCATCGGCATCGTCGATCTCAGGCATGATCTCAACGGGACCTACTACTTTTTTTCAGTTACCTCTTTACGCCACTCAGCGAACTCTTTAACGCAGTTTGGTACTGACTTACCACCCTTCATCTTAGTTCCTTTTGCTTTATATCCCTTCCAACAACTAGGTTTCTTAGGATCTCTACCTATGTTCTTACGTGCTGTTGCTAGTGATGCTTCCTCTACTGAGCTAGGAGTACCATCACCACCTAGATCCTTATCTTTCTCCTCATCTGAATGTGGAATAACTTTTCCAGTAGAAGGATCCTTCTCATGATGCTCCTTTGCCATCGCTTTAGAGATTGCCTTTCTCTTCTTATGAAGATACTTGTCGCTGCTATCTGTATCACCATCATTGTCTATATCTTTATCCTTTCTGTTCTTAAACTTTTTCTTTACTGCCACCTTGTTGACTGGATCAAGACTCTTCTCATCAAGAACTTCTTTGTTCTTGTCATCATTGATTGCGTGTTCATGATACTCAGACAGTGTGACGTTGAGTTCGTTGATTGATACGTTCTGCTCTAGACCATGCTCAAACATAACATCGTAGTGTGTTACTGTTCCGTCTTCGTCTAGTGTGTGCTGTTCCTTCAGACAGTTTCCTGCTCCCCACTCTGGATGCTCAACCTTAGTAGCACAAGCATGCTTAGGTTTCTTGATGGATGGTTTACCCTTTGTACCTTTTGGTTCTGCCATCTTCATGCCAGGTGCGTCACCGCCACCAACACCTTTAGCACCGCTAGTGCCTTTAGGATTCTTGTTAGCTGTACCTTCCTTTCCGACTGGTGTCTTCTTGACTGGTGGTACTGGTGAGTACTCGTTAAGCTGATCTACTACAGCTTGAACTAGGGATTCATGGTTGTCCATCTTATCTTTTTTGGGGTCTGTTGGTATTACTTGCTTGACTTTGACTGATCCTTCTGGTTTCTGTACCTTCTGACCAGGTGTCAAGGACATAACGTATTGCCTATAGGCATCCGTACCAATTTCAAAGACTTCCTTAACGTCCTTGACCCATGTACGGAACTTTGTATCTTCAGCTGTCAAACATATAAGATAGTTAGGACCTCTACGTATGATCTTGCCAACGTGATCTTTCTCAGTGAGTACCCACTCACCTACCTTATAAATTTCTTCACGATAATATTGGTCACGGACGTTCTGATCCTTGACCTCTTTGCGTATCGTTTTGAAATCGCTGAATGATTTCATCAAACTCTAATCTTATTACAGTTTTATTTATAACAGTTCTGCTATTTCATCGAATAAATTCCGCGTCTCTTTAGGTCCCAAAGCCTTTGGTATACCTTTCTTGAACCCTTCAAAGTCTCCTGCTTCAGCTGCTCTCCGCATCTTTGTACCAGATATAGCGAAGGTATCACCATCAGCATCACGTTCTCCACTAGATATCACTTCTATCTTTCTGAAGGTGTAGTCCTTACCATTATAGTTCTTGATCCACTGCATAGCCTGCACTCTGTCACTACCTACTACCATGACAGCATCATCATATCCCTGTGACTGTAGTTCTGATAGTATAGCAACGGGATCTTTAGGACCTGATCTAATTTTCTTTGACAACTGTGGGAACATCTTCTTAGCATAGTATAATTTCCTGTCAGGAGGTAGAGGATTAGATCCTTTCTTATCTACAGTCTGCGACAAGTAGATATAGTAGTCACACTTCCCTGCCTTGCTTGCTACTGCCTTGAAGTTTTCACCATGACCTATCGTTGGAGGTTGGAACCTACCAAAGGTGAAGTACACGCATTTATAATCTATTATCTCCATTGTTTTGCCAGTGTGAAGTTGATGTAAGAGAACTCAATTCTATTTACAAGTTTGATCATGTCTCCGTTGTGATGTAACACATAGCCCTCTGGTGCGGTGACCTTGTACCCCTTGTCAGTCCGTACAAAAGTTCTAAAAGTTTCAAGGTTATCTAATGCTTCTATGACTATAGTTTTATTCTCTTGTATCTTTCTATAGAGATTGAACATAGCATGGAACGCTTGTTCATTGTCTTCCAGATATGCTAGACCATCGTATAACATCTTCCTTCTCTCTGCCTGTTTCTGTACACTCTTCATCTTATTAACTTCCTTGCCCATCTTCTCGTGATAGAACTCACCCAATGACTTGAGTGCTTTCTTAGGATCAGTGATACTACGAGACGCTTTGATCTCCGCATTGAAGAACTGTTTAAGATATGATGCTACATGAAACTTCTTATCACCTTTCGTACCCATGTTCTCTACTAGATGATCTAAAAACTTACCAGACTTCTTACACATCTGAGCTATGATTGTGACATTAGCTTCAAACTTTTTAAGTTTAGATGCGTCAACAGATACATCTGACATCTCTGTATCATTCTCTACTACCACCACGTTGTCAGACTTACTGAACTGTGAAGTAGGAGCACCACCCTTTGCTGACATCGTAGTCAGTTCTTTACCAGTGTAGTGTGTATGAAATACTATTCCTATCTTTGCGTTCTTAATCTGTGTGCCTATAGGATGATCTACTGGTATACCATAGGTGATAGTGTTAGGTGTAAACGTATATAATTTCTCACCATCTACCTCTTCCTCTTTTACATCTGAAGTGAACAACAGATCTCCCTGTACAACAGTAGGTATATTAAGATCAGGAAAATACTTGACACAGAATTTTAATTTCTCTTGTAGATCATTACTAGCATCACCGTACATAATATCTACATCTGCTTCGTCATAACATATCTTTGGTTCTTTATTAAATACTGACTTGGTTCCCGCAAAGAACATACCATTAACAGGATGCTTACCACATACTACAGCGGGAGCACCATCCCATTTAGTCTGCATGTAACCACTGCTAGGTTTCTTACCTAACATACGAAGCATCTCTTTCATAGCAGACACAGCAGCATCACACCCATCTACTCCGTAGTTGAGCATCTCATCTTCTATATGTTCTAAGTGTTTTAGTTGAGTTATGTTTGCCATTACATTGCTTTTAAATATGGTGCGGAATCTTTTGATTGTGATGTAGCATACAACGCAATTAAATTTGCCACTTTATCTTGGTCACCTGTTGATAAGTCCATCATTCTATCTACAAATAATAGACCAAGATACTTTGAGAAAACCCACTGCCCTTTAGTCGTTGTTCTATTGTAATGATAGTCTATAGTTTCCTTTGTCATCTTTGGTGCTACAAACTTAGAAGACTTCTTAGGATTCTTACTTCCATTAATAATATCCTCATGCTTCTTTGCTAATCTCAATAGACGATTGTTTAAACTACCGCTTTTAGCTGCTGATTTATACACATCAATATTTCTATACAGTTCTTTACCAGTCACCTCTCCTAGGATACGACTGTAAACACCACCACCTATCTTACCATGCTTAGCTAAAGAACCTATCGCTTCACCCTGCCACTGTAATCCTTTACCTCCAGATGTATCACGGAACTGAACCTCTATTTTCATTTGACCCTGTGTATACATCCAAACATCTAATGAGTCAAATGACTTAGCATATATGTCTTTAAAAGTATCCTCTGGTCTTGAAGCACTATAGTTTACATGTTTAAGAGTAATCTTATCACTGGTTGTTTTCTTTAGAGATATACCAAACAATATTTTCTTATCAATAAACTCTTTGAGTAGAGCATTGTAAGAAGCAAAGTTAGTTGCTTTTGTCAACTGATCCTGAGTTACACTACACTCACATGCCCAGATATCTGCGGGTGTCCACTTGTTTAAGTTAGAAAATGGAGCTGAATCATAACTGTCGTTGACTTTCTTAAACTGTTTATTAAGCATGTCAACAAACTTACCACCCCTGTACCATTTGTATTTGTTCTTTGTTCCTTTACCAAACTCATTATACAATGCGTTAGCAGTAGCCATACATGAATCAACCCATGCAGGTTCTTCTTCTAGAAATGCTTTGATGTCATCTAATTTTTTATCTGTATCAACTATACTCTCAACACTTTTATATTCATCATCATTTGGAGCATACTTTAAGTCTTTACTCCTACTAAATCTAACAGCAGAAAACCATGCAGCAGCTGACTCTTGTAGTGCTGTTCCTGCTGCACCACCACCTGATCCCTTGTTAGATCCAAACCTTGTTGTCTTTTCTAGATCAGAGAGTTTCATATCAACAGTCCCACTCTTCGTGATATATTTTAACTTACCATTACCTTTTATAGCAGCGTTTAATTTATCATGTATCTTTTCATCCATAGTATCAGCAGCGTCTTTGAGTAGACCAATTATCTTTGGGTCTTTAACCTGTACAGCATACTTGCCACCTTTCATGAACTCTAGAGGAGTTCCTTTTTGTATGGCATCTAACAATACAGCAGCACGTGACGTTCCTACACCTGTTGGGTCATTGCTTCGTAGATCTTTTGGTGATAGTGCTCCCATTAGAATTGTTTCCAGTACTTCGGATGTGTGAGTCCTCCTTCTTTATTTAGATCTGTGTTAGTGAGTAACACGTCTCCTGCTAGACTCCAACGGTGTCCAGTATTATATGTCATGTGTCTCAAGTTGGCAGGGAATATTAGTAGGTCACCCTCCTGTGTGTTCTCCTCCCAGACAGATGTGTTAAGAAAATTCTTCTCTGCGTCAGCAAATGCCTGTGGGAACCACTCGTTCTGACTATCCTTAGTAAAGCATAGTGGGTCTTGTGTGTCCAAGTAATACACCCATGATATATGAGCAGGGTCATGACAATGATTAGGAACTGAACAGTCCTCACCACTGATAGCATACCATGTCTTCATGAAATGAATATTATATTCTACGTTCATAGATGCTAGGTACTGATCTATACAGTCATTGATCTCTAGCATAAAACTATTAAGTTGTGGGTCAAGATGTACTAACACCTTACCATTTAACTCTCCTGTTAGACCTTCATTGAACATGTGATGTTCATACCTCTTGGCAACCCAATCAGTATAGTCTATTAAATTAAATTTACCTACAGTTGTAGGAAATAGATTAATCTTTTCCATTATATTGGTATCAATGATAGCATATTATTAGGAGGAGCCGTGTGTGTTGTGACATCAAATCCTATTGTGATTCTTGGAGTCTCAAACTTCTCGTTAACAATAACTTCATGCTGTCTGTGACCAGGTCCTATGTAGATATTACCTACCTCATTTACTATTGAGTAGTCAGCAAAACGAGTTGTAGTATCATGTGGAACTATACTTATATAACCATGGTAGTCCCAGTCGTGGTTATGCCATTTCAATACTTGATCTGGGTAATGATAATTGATCCATGACTGCATCCACTTACCATCATCAGGTATAAGATTCTTCAGTTCAACAAACAACTCATACGCTAGAGCGTTAGGTGCTGCTAAAGAAAAGAAATTATACTTGTAGTATGACCACGTAGAATCTTCACCAAATATATTCTGATGAAAATCCCAACACTCACTTACAAGATCTACAAATTCTTGGTGGTTGTTAAGTATCAACTCAGAGGTATGTACTTTATGGTCCTTCATGTATTTGTATGAAAGGATTATCTCCTTGTCTAGACTTGTTGTATATAATTATTCTATCGTTTTTATAGTCTGGAACGAACTCTAACTCATCAGTATTAGGCCACATCATTTCTTGGTAAAGAGAATTGAGTTTTGCCATGTCATCATATAGATCACCTGTCATCTGCTGCTCTGTTCTCTGATTTATAGATGTCAAATGTTCCACTAGGATATCTCTTCTCTAATTTCTTGACGTTCATCTCTAAGACATCTTCAAAGTCTACACCTAATGCCATACATGCTTGTGCTACGTACCACATAACGTCACCCAACTCAATAAGAAGATGTTCTCTATTACTGTCACTCCAAGGCTTACCTTGGAAGACCATCTTCTTAACGATCTCCAAGAACTCTCCGCTTTCAGCAGCAAGGCCAACACCAGAAGTGGTAAGACGTTCAATATTGGCACCCTGTCTGTCAAGTTCAACCAGACGATCAGCAAGATCGACAAAATCTTTAGAACAATCGGATGTGACAGCATCCACGAACTCCTCGTAACGTTTAAAATCTATTTGTTTTTTCATGATTTAGCATCAATAACTTTAGCGGTTTCAATGTCATCACTCTCATCTGGATTAGTATGGTGTGTGACTTCTTTTAATGTCTTGACATATTCTAAGACATGTTCTCTGATCTCCATCAGTTCATCGTAGCAACCCTGATTGTGAGCACAACCTCTGAGGTGGTGGTCAGGTGCTAGGAGTGATTCAGTAAACAGAGCAAGTGCTCTATCATATTTGATAGCAGGAGTCTCTTCTCCTACAGATGCTTGGTCTTTCATAATTAAAACTTAAAGTCATTGAACTTACCCTTAGATTGAGTAAGTGCCTTGACTGTATCTTGGTTCAGAACAACTTGACCTGAGTCCATGATGTTATTCTGTGCCTCTTGTTCAACATTATACAGTCTCATCTTCGCTCTGTCAATACCTACAACAAAACGTTTGTTAAGTGTGGGATCATAGTATCTATTCTTCAACTGTTTGACCATTATCTGATTCTGTTCCTCCAATTCCTCCGTAGATATAAGAGCAAACATAAGATCAGCAGTTGCGGGAAGCCCAAAACTTTCGCTTGTATCAGTAAGATCAACATCACTACTCCCATAGCCAGAACGAGTCGTCTGAGTAGCGGAGACGAGTGGTACATTAAACTCAACTGCAAGACCACGGAGCTCTTCCGCAATCGACTTAACCATGGTATATGAATTGACCGACGCATTTCTAAACCTCTGCGATGTACAGATATTTAGATAGTCTATGAATATTATCTCTGGTCTGAATGCTTTCTTTAATGCCAGATCATTTAAGAGTGCTCGGAAGTGACCCGCATGTGCTGACGCAGTGGGGTACTCTTTTACTATGAGTTTACCTTGTGTCTTCTTAGATAAGTCTGTGATCTTATTCTCAAACATTATCTTAGGTAACTGTGCCAGTGTTTGTATGTCTACGTTGAGGAGGTTTGCGTCAATTCGTTCAGCAATTTTCTCTTCTGCCATCTCCATTGTAATATAGAGTACGTTCCTCCCTTGGAGCAACACGGAGCTAGCGACGTGGCACATGAATAGAGATTTCCCGACACCTGTACCAGCCAACGCGATGTTAAGAGTCTTATTAGGTAGACCACCTTTTGTAATTTTGTTAAAGAAGTCAAGGTCAAAGGGTACTTTGGTTTCAACTCTGTGATAACTTTCGTATCTTTCTTCGTAGTCATCTATGTAATCGTGTCCTATATGATTATCAAACGACACACCAAGAGCGTCCGATAGTATACTTGGTATAGCATCGGCACTCTTCTTATCATCAGAACCATCTGCTATCTTGATTGATTCCATCAACGCAAGATAAATCGCACGGTCTTGGCACCACTTCTCAGTAGTATCCAACAACCAATCTAGTTCTGTTTTCTCTTTATCAAACGACTCTAAAGTCTGGTGTATCTGCTTGAACTGATCATCACTAAGTGTAGATATCTTACCTACTTCAATGGTAAGGGCTTCAACTGTTGGAACAGCAGAATACTTTACGAAGTATTTATGAATTACATCGAATAGATGTTGATCTGTTCTGTCCTCAAAATATTCTTGTTTGACAAACGGAAGTACTCTCCGAGGATAATCCTCAGTTAACAGTAAGTTCTTCAGTATCAGTGTCTCCACCTTCATAGACTTCCTCTTCAATAAAAAAATTAAATGATATAGTAGACCTCATCTTGGAGGACTTGTTCATGGGAGCAGCATGCTCTAACCATGATGGGAAGATAATCATATCACCCTCTTGTACCCAAGGGGTAATGACATTCGCCTTGCTATTAATCATACCACTTGTCGCAAGTAATGTCTCTAATGGATGATGAAAGTTTGTTGCCTTATGCTCATTCGGATCGAAGTGAACATAGTATACACCAGACCATTGACCTGGTGAGTGGATATGTTTCTCTTGCCAGTGCTTAGTCTCATAGACATTCATCCATAAGTCTGTCAAAATCATATTACCATAACATTGTGCTTCTGTCTGGAACTCATCTAGTGTGGGTGTGAATGCGTCTAAACATTCTCCAATAGGAAACTTGCCTGACCCATAGGATGTAAACAGGTCACAGTTCCACTGGTCAGGTACATCAGTTTTAAATTTATTATCTTTATAATATTCTTCTACTCTTGCTTTGATAGCATCGTTATCATCTATGTGATACCTGTAGAGGAGTGTGGGGAATGCTTCTACTTTCATGATCCGTATTTAAACTCCTGTCCTGCTGCCCAATCTAATTTCTCCATCACTTCTCCTGTGAAGTATTTGTCAGGATCCTTGAGAATAGCAGAAGGGTACACGCTAGACTCCCCAACAACAACACGGTTACCTTTACGTTCAAAAACTCCATACTTCTCACCCAGTTCCAGTAGCCCGTAATATTTGTCAAGTCCACGTTCATCATAGTACAGTCTGATACTAACACTTGCATTCTCCTTTGATAATCTGCTCTTAGCAGTCTTTGCTTTAATGATATTACCTATCACTTCCTTACCATCTTTCTCTTTAGACTTGGTAAGATATATGATTGTAGACGCAGCATACTTAAGTCCACTACCTCCACCCATTTCTTTGGTAGGTACGTAAGCACCAACCACATCATATGTATGATTGGTCACAAGCATAGGTACGTTTGCTTTGCCTAATTTTAATGTAAGTATTCTAAAGATTGCCTTAACAACTTGTGCTCTTGTCATGTCACGAGTGTCTTTACCTTGTGCTGAGTCTTCTAACTCTTTACTTGTTGACAACATGCCAAGAGAATCTAACACAAACATTAAGGGTTTGCGATCTTTTTCTGGTTGTTCTAAATATTTGTCTAATATTCTGATTGCCTGTGTACGAAACTCCTGTACTGTAGTGACAGGTACGAGCATCATACGTGTGGTGTCCACGTTACGATCCTCCATCATCTGTTTACTGATAGCAGCTTCAGACTCAAAGTATATAACTCCTGCGTCTTTGTTCTCTCTTAGAAAGTTCTCTACAACACCAAGACAAAAGAATGTCTTACCTGTAGATGATTCTCCTGCGATAGCAGTGATCTTATTAGAAGGGATACCACCATTGATACTACCACTGACCAGTGCGTTAAAAATATAAGAACCAGTATCTACATACCCTCCTATATCTCCTACTGATCCATCCGCAAGTATTCCTGCGTAGTCGTTACCTATTTCTTTAACGACATCTTTCAAAAAACTCATGTAAATAAAAACTCAAGCGATGATTTCTTCTCTGTATCCCATCCTATCACATTAGTGATGATTTGTAAAGGATCAAGAAAAGATTTTTTAAAACTGATCTTGTGATCAATACATTCCTCTAGTCCAAGTTCCCTCGGAAATGTGTTGAGGAATGATAGTACGTTTTCTCCAGTATAATTTGTGCGACCTACCTTCATGTAGATATATTTTATCTTTTCTCCTTCTTGAATGAGAGGGTACTTGTTCTCCAGTTTCTTTTGAGCGACATAAAAATTATACAGGAGAGATCCACGAACATGTAGCGGGCATCCCTTTGAATACACGTCTGTGTCTGATTTGAATTTGCGTAGTCCATTGACCGACCTCGGAAATGCAATGTCTTCTGGTGGTAGAGAGTAGAACTCTTTCTTAAAGTCATCTATAAACTTTATGAGTTCATCCTGCTCACCAGTCATCATTATGTTTAGTGCGTCCTTAATAGCTTTACGACAAGGCATCGGAGTAGAGGACTTGACTGCCTCGATACCCATCATCTTCAGCTTTGGTTGATTGTATCTGACACCTTCACTGTCCCACACGTTGAGGATGTATCTTTTCTTAGCAGTCCAGATACCTCTAGCAGCAATGTTCTCTCGCTTCATAAACATCTTCTGTTCATAAGCGTTAGTGTACTCTGCCAACTCAGTGTACGATCTATCAATGAAGGGTTCTATTTTTTCCTTACATGCCTTGTCAAGAAAATCAACTACCTTCTCTTGACTTACTTCCTTATCACCATAAACTTTAGTAACTAAATCATCCAAACAGATGTAGATACTATCTGTATCACTAGCGATAACATAATCTTTTTCATTACTATTTAACAGTTTGTTTAAGTAACCATTTACTTTGTTTTCGATCCAACGAATTGATACCTGACCTGACAATGTAATTGCTTCAGCGTTTCTCAGATTATAATATCTGAAGTACTGATTACCAATAGCACCATAGGCAGAGTTAAGTTGAATCTTACGTGCCATCTGTATATTATTATACTTACTGATACTCTTCTCTAGATCTTTAGTAGGTGCCTTCTCATACTCCTGCTTTGCCATGAGCATAAGCTTCTTACTTTGTACACGTTCATCGTATATCTTCTGCATCATCTCTGGTAAGAAACCATGGATGTCCTTACGATACTGAGCACCATTAGCACACGTAGCAAACTGTGGATCTATCTTGTCTGTTTGATTGAGGAGTCTCTCAACATTAGCAGAGGGATGGCGGGATTCCCAGAGCGTCTCTGGGGAAATATTATATTGCATAATGAGATGAGGGTACAGAGAGTTAAGATCAAAAGACACCACCCACTCATACTTTCCAGGTATCGGTTCCTTGACGTATGCTCCTGCGTATTTCTCATCTTTGTTTGATCTCTTTGCGGGGGGTACGACAACGTTTCTCTCCTTTAAAAAATTGTATATCAATGTGTCCCACATTCTAACCTGATAGTACACATCTTTCAAGTTCACCTTAGCGTCATATGCTAGGGCAACAGCAAGTTCAAGGAGCTTCATCTTATCCTCTAACTGTAGAACAAGTTCCACGTCCTTGATGTTGTAGTCGATAAACTTCTGCCAGTCCTTCGTGTAGAAGTCCTTGAAGTTTTCATACTCACTGTGATCTAATTTCTTCTGACCTAGTTCAACAAATGCTATGTGATCTAGTCTATATGATTCCTGATTTGTATATGTAAATTTCTTATACAGATCCATGTAGTCTAGTACATTGATCCCCATAAGATTGTATAGAATATTTGTTCTACCTTTTATCTCTATCTCTTCACTCTTTACCATGCCCCATGGGGACATCATCTTTAATTCTTTCTCTCCGAATAGACGTTCAAGACGACCACAGATATAAGGTACGTCATACAACTCGACATTCCACCCTGTAAGAACATCTGGGAAGTCAGTTTGCCAATAAGCAAGGAAGCACTGTAACAGATGTTTCTCATCGTCACAGTAGATAAAATCAACATCCTTACGGGTATTGTGATAATCCCTCGTCGCGAATACTTTAAGTTTACGTGTCTGATAATCCTGTACTGTGATCGCCAGTAGTTGTTCCGCACATTCACGTACGTTAGGAAAGCCATTTTCACATGCGACTTCAATATCAAGTGATGTAATCTTGAGAGTCTTGATATCGTAGTCAACTTCGTTGGAGAACTCCTCAGAAATATATTGATATAAGAACCTATCATAACCATGTACCTCAAAATTCTCTACGTCTTTGTACTTGTCTTTAAAGTCACGTGCCTGACCTACAGTATCAAATCGTATAGGTTTAGCATAGCGACCATCCAGAGTTTTGTATTCTGTTATCTGATTGCTGACTACGTAGAGAGTAGGAGAAAATTTAAACTTACGTTGAATACGTTGTCCATTCTCATATCCTATGTAGAGAAGATTGTTACCAATCAGATTTACATTGGTATAGAAACTCATTTAGTTACCATCTTATACTTGTCAAGAATTTCTTGCTTGGGTTCTAAGATTGTAGCAATAGTGTCAGAATAAATCAAGACATCTTCATCATCTGTATGCAATGGCCAAGGTTCCAGAGTGCCATCATCCTTAATAAGATATGGTTGTTCTAGATGGGCAGCGGGTTCCTCATCCAAAGTTTCAATTTTAGTTATCAGGTAGATCCCCGACTTCAGTAGGAGGAGTTGCGTTTCCATCTTCTTCATTCATAATTTTTTCTGCTTCACTAAACATAGATTCTAGATCCTGCTCCTCATAACTGAGGTTGAATCTTTCTTCATGCTTCTTGAAGTTTTCATTGTATCTGTCTTCATCAACAGCAGACAGATATTGTGTAGCAAGTGCGTCAAGTGGATTGTACACTGTGACTACGTGACTACCTGGTAAAAAGTAATCTCTATCCTTAGACAGAGGTGCCCAAGGAAACCATTCAATCTGATATCCTTGACCTGTTTGTGAGTCAACAATCTCTAGACGAAATGGTTTGTTTAAACGATACCCTAATGGTTTATCTGTTTCTGGTTCAACTATCTCTTGTACTGTAGATATAACTTCTTCACCAGTTCTCAACATCAACAGTTTAATCATACAACCTCAGTAGGTGTGACAGGTGGTTCACCCTGATCTCCTGTCTTTGATCTCACGTTAGAGAGATATGTTTGTAGGATACTAGGTGATGGTTCCATTACTGATATCACATAGTCAGGTGTGATAGCGATCTTCTGATCAATAGTAAATGGATTCCATGGTGTGTATCTGATCTTAACTTCTTGATCTTCAAACGTTTCCATATTTACAGGTGTCTCAGGATCTTCAGTGATCTTTACCTTGTATGGTATGGTCATGATGTATGCCTGTCTTTTGCCAGTCTCTTTATCAACTGCCTCCTGTAGATCACAGATGATATTGTCTCCATCACGTGTGAATACTAATTTAATTCTTTCTTCTGCTATCATGGCAAATTAATGTATGCATATATTATAAAAGGGGAACCGACATTTGTCAATCCCCCTTATGTATGTTAGATGTAATCCTTCCTTGCGTGGTGTTCTGGTACTACTTTCTTCAGTGTTACTGTGAGTAGTCCGTCCTCTAATGTGACCTCACCTATCTCGGTGTCGTCAGATAGTGACCACTGTTTTGAGAAAGAACGTTGTGCTAATCCCCTGTGTGTATAATTCTCAGGTTCTTTTTTATCTTCCTTCTGTGCCTCTACTGTGAGTTTACCATACTCTGTGTAGACTTTGACCTCATCTCTCTTGAAGCCTGCTAGTGCTATCTCTAATCTGGATAGTACATTTGAGACAGCAATTAGATTGTATGGTGGATAATTTGATGTAGTCTGATTCCAGAAAGAATCAAAGTACTCATCCATTCCTATACTATTCTTAGAAATTTTATCAAATAGTGTTGGTAAATCGGCAGCACTATATCTTTGAATGTTCATGGTGACCTCCTTAAGCGTCGTTAGTTTGTGTACCCGAAGCGTACACTACTAATTATAATACTTCCATAAAAAAAGGGGGTGTGGTTAACCCTCCTCCTCAAATGGATTGAACTCCATGTAGTTAGTAAAATCTACTTGTATTGGTTCTAACTCACCCTCAAGTTGGTGAAGAACATAAACCTCACTTGCCAAACTATGAACACCTTTGAATGGAAAATCAACTGTCCATCCAGTAGCTTTTAACTTACCATTGATAACTTCCTCAGCATGTGTTTTGTAACTCTCGTATGCTAGGTTACAGTATTCAACTACTTTAAAAAATAAATCATCTCGATCATTTTTTACACCCAGAGCAGTTCCTTTTTTAGATTGAACAATTATTTTACAAATGTACCCTCCTGCTTCTGCTTCCCAAAAATGACGAAGCATATCCCAAGCATATCTCTTGTTAAAATTGCTATCCGCAACCATTGTTAATAGTTTTACACCATTTTTATCAGTTGTATTACTACCGAATGGATTATCTTCCCTACTTATGAAGTCCTTAAGTTCTTCTTCTGTAGAATTTTCTGTCATTCTTGTGGGTTCATCACCCCATTTAGTAATGGCATTTTCTATAGTAGTAATAGCACCAATGTAATTGTATCTATTATTAACCCCACATAGTTCAAGAAGTTCTCTTACTATTTTGATGTTAGTGTGATCAAGGTTGTTATCCTGACACACTCTTACCACAACAAAAACAAAATGATCTTGGACAGCGTTAGTTGTACCGTCATTGGCATTTATATAAAGACCCGCCATAATTATTTTTGATTCGGGTGTTAAGAAACTATACTTATGTCCTTCTGCTTCAACATACTCAGCACCAGGTACGTCTGGGATTGCTAACTGACTAACAGCAGCATGAGAATGTCTACGGTCAATTAATGTTTTTAATTTCAGTTGAGTTAAAGCAATGAAAGGAAATGGCCACTTTGTTAAGTCCCATCCTCCTGCGTTAAAGGAAGCATTAAGAGCATGAACATTTCCTTTTTCTTTTGCTGTTCCTCTCGCTCCGTTGTCTCTGACAACTAGATATTTTGTTTTCTCTAATGAAAATCTTATGAATTTTAGTAGTGGAAAATCTATAAGTGGATCATCGAACTTATCTAATTTCGACTTGACATCCTCTACCGTTAGGTTTTCAAACCTTACTTTTCTAGCCATTTTTAAATTGATTAAATACGATCCCTGTAAAAACAACGATCAATGTACATTATATAGTATACCTTAGTCTTCTACTTTTGTCCACCCCTTATATCCATTTGGACATCGAGTACCTCTAATCACTTCCCAAAGATTAGCTCCATTTAAACTATGTTTTTTAGCAAAAGGATAGATGCCTTTGGCAGTATAAATTTTTCCATTTGGATCTCTTACCTTAAAGTCTATTGACTTTGTTACTGCTGCCTTTCTTTGGTTGGCAAGTCTTTTTTCACGGGACATTTTGTGGAAGTGATGTGTACCATTAGCAAATTTTTCTTTAGCACTTTTAGAAATTGCTTCAGGATCTATGTGACCTGCTACGTTTTTATTAATACACTTGTCCTTTCCAAATTTTTTCCACCCTTCCCTGATAAAAATTGTTTCTTTAGCGGTTAAGTCTGCGTAAGAAATATCAGAGCTCTCGAAAAGAATATGTTTTTCTTTTTTCATCTCCCATAAAGGTTTATTCATTTTACCAGGAGATCCCCAGTAATCTACATCATCCTTTGCGGGCACTTTTGATTTACGAGATCCAATATAAAATCTACCGTCCTCAAATTTAATCATATAGAGATAATAATACATATCAGAATGTCAATTTCACTGTCTTCATTCTATCTATGTACCTACTAATGTATGGTTCTTGAAGGTAAGGTTGATAAGGTTTCCGAGTCAAAGTATAACATAGGTACGTGTAATCAAACTGATACCTATGACATAAACGATTGCTAGTATCACCTAGTCTTCTATGTTGTACTATACTGTTGTCAAATATTAATAGGTCATCATCATTCTCCCACCAATAATCATAGGTATACTTATCGAGACCCCATCTTATTTCGTTCAGTAGTCTTACTGATTCTTCTATAGGATAGTCCTTGATACGTGTGGTTGTATTGTATGGGAAGTGTAGTCCTTTAATACCACCAGGTGATTGTATGACTAGAGGTATCTCAGTGTCTGGTTCGGGACACATGTTCTTGTACAATAAATTATTCTCACCTTCTACGTTTATCTTTCCATCTTGGAAGTTATGGACGAGCACCATCTCATCCAGTTCACTACGCATACTTTCACTGAGGCTATAGTAGTAGGGTGTAGTGACCATGAATCCAGTAGCACTTTCCGTCATTCCATGATCCCCAAGGAGTGCTACGCCTGGCGTAAAGGCTATGTCACCACTCTCGTTGCTATGCCATAGTAGCTCTCCATGAGCAAATAGCCCTGTGCCATCACCACAAACTCTCAGGACGGCACCGCTTGTGTTGCCACCTATCTTATCGTATTCTTTTAGTATTGCTTTCTCATGGTCAGTCACCTCTGGACTATCCATAAGTTTATGTCTATCTTTATTTGCCCATGGATACTTAGCAAAGAGAGTAGCAGCATAGTTCTGTCTATCTCTCCCCCATATCTTCATTAACTTATGAAAGTGCTGCCTCTTGAGTCCAGTGTTACGTATAACCATAACAGGTTTCTTCATATGAAGCATGCCAAGTTCCTTCCACTCCTCTCTAGTGAGGTGTTGGAAGTCTATACCATCTACAAAGACACCATAACCTTCTAGGTTAGGTATATCACTAAGTCTTTTTCTTCCCAATATTATACTTACTCTCTAAGTTCCAACCACCCTTGTCCTTATAACTTAGGACTTTGATCTGGCTAAGAGGTGCTACATCTACAATAGTATCTGGTTGCTTGATAGTAATTAAACCCCAGTCACTTAGTAACTGTATGATTCTATTGCGACGTTGTACATCATTGAGTGATAAGTTTGCTGACTTACCATCCAATGCGAACAGTTCTTTAAAGTGTACGATATAATACTTGCCTTGCTTATGAAGTATGTGACAGGACTGGTATAACTTCTTCTCTTTTCTAGAAGCTACTCCTATCCTAGTTAATGTTTCTCTTACCTTTAAAAAATCATCTGGTTCACTCAAGTTTACTTCTACCATTTGATCAGGACTCCATTTGACTTCCTGCTCAGTGAATGAAGTGCTCATCGTCTTCCTCCCTTCTCATGTTTTTTACGAATGTATTCAATTTGGGTGTTGGTAAGAAGAGTTAATGCGACCCTCGCTTTCTCATTACTATATCCATAGTGTGTTTTGACCAGATCCAAGTCATCGACTTGTTCTTTCTTCAACCAAGGTGTGAAACGTTTACGTTTTCTCAAACTATTTAGCAAGAAGTCATATTGAAGACGCTTGTCTAGGAGGGGGTACTTATTTACTTCATTAGCAAATAGGATCGCATCAATGTGTCCACTGAGACATCTGTTGACAATGTAAGGAGGATAAGATTTAACACGGTCAGGATCATCAAGATACAAATGCTCTTTGGTATTGTTGATAGACGCGAGAATTTCTGAAAGATCACTACTCATAACCAATTCGGTTTACGGGATGGGTCACGAAGATAATTAGATGCAACCCAAGGTTTGCTGCCAATGTAATTCTTGTAAGCAGTAAAAGTGTCAATGCTTGTGTCATATTTAAACCGTTCGGGCATTGCTCTGGTATAGCTCGTAGGGATATCATTGTTGTTAGGGAATATTATATTAGCATGAAGCATAGTATGTTGACAACTATGTACCTTGTTGTATCTATGTGTGTACTCAGCACACAAGGCAAGACCATGCTTGATCAACCAACGGAAGTTAGTCTGTGCCCAGATAGTACATGGGTGGTTACGGAACGCACCCTTCTCTGTCTTGTATGGTTCACCATTGAGTTTAGGTAAGTCACCGAAACCATGACCCCACTTGCTAGACGCTACGATAGATAACATCTGACATGTTTCTAGTGGCATCTTGACAATATGTTTGTCAGGTAATACCTGAGCAGACTTGATAGGGTCAGGGTCGGTAACAAATATATTCATAGTATAGGAGGATTCTTAGCGTATGCTTTATAGTCAGGAGTAATGTTCATAGTCAGAGTCAATCTCCTGTCGTTAGTATCATTATAACCTGTTTTGTGGCGAAGCCAAGAGGGGAAGAACACAACGTCACCTTCTGAAACACTGATCCTTCTCCAAGGATGATTGCCACTGATAGGTTCTGCTGCTCTTACTGCTGTCATGGGATCATAGATCCATAAGTCACCAGAGTTCTCTGGTTTGAGGATGTATGCTGTACATGTGAGACCCACACCATGATGATGCTCGTCAGTATAGTCCCATTGATAATGTTCATTATACCATGAGTTAGATATGTAGTGTGGGTATCCTTCATACCTCCATGCTGTACGTAGATACTGCATCTTCTGTCTTAACCATACCACATACTTAGAGTTCACTTCCAAGTTATGTGGAAAGTGATTGCTAGGTTCTAGTATATTAAACAGGTCAGCAGTAGACTTACCACCTTCTTCTAGTGCTGATTCAATATCATACTTGTCAACCATGTCAAACAATTCATCAGCAGTTTTGATCTGTTCTGATGTATTAAACTTGAAGGTGTCTTTGTATACAACAGGTGCTGAGATGTTGATAGGTTTCATGTAATTATTCTTCTGGGTCCGTTGACACCTGTGCGGTGTTGATTGATTTCATAGATCGCTACTGATCCAGACTCCAGAGTGACATGTATCTCGTCACCCTGTATTAATGCTTGTACAGCACCCCTAGCAAAATTAGTAAGGACACCTCTGCGTGTATGATATAGAGAACAGATTCCGTTCTTGACTCTGACTCCTAAGCTTCCTTCTGACATGAGTAGTTCGTAAGTAAAAGTTCGCGTCTCCCCTGTTGATTCTTCATGTAATCACCAGTGGATCTCATAGTATAAGTATGATCCCAATCATACGAATGCCATTCCCAAAAACGATCAACGATCTTCTTTGAGTTATTATATGATATCATAACATTACCCATTGTGTCATCCATTGTGTCAGCAAATCGTGTATGATCGAATCCTTTATGTAGTTTACCCTTCTCACCATATAGATTATCTTTGATACTGTATGGAGGATCAGCATAGATGAATGTATTGTCATCACATGTAAGAGAACCTATTCTACCTAGACAATCTTCTACTAGATCAGCATAGTCTACACATGTTATCTTCCACTCACGTATCAGTTCACAGTAAGCAGGAAGTTTTTCTATTCCACGCATCGTCCAGTTGTTATCTGATGCTTGAGGAGAGAATGATGATGACTCAGTTAGACCTGAGAAACTACACTTGTTAATAACATAAAACTTAACTGCTCTCTCAAGATCAGTACCATCTTTGAGACTATCTTTGTAGTCATCAAATAATTCTCTTGCCTTATCAGGAGTATCATATTCTTCTTTTAGATCTTTTAGATCTGATGTCAACTCTTCTCCATCCTGTTGTAGTTGTACCCAGAAATTATAGAGTGGTTCATACATATCGTTGACCCAGATAGGTAGATCTGGAAATTGTTTTGTCATAGCAATAGCAAAGCTACCACCACCCAGAAAAGGTTCACGAAACTCTGTGATATGTTCTGGTAAGAATTGGAATAGTTTTGATACTGCTCTGGATTTACCGCCAGGATAACGCAGTGGTGTCTTCAAAGATTTCATAAGTAAGTTGCGACTAAAACGACACGTCTTGTTCCGTTACATGGTTGTTCGATACTATGTAACCCTTCAAATATTATTATATCATCTTCTTGTGGATTATGCGACTCCCCTTCAACATTTGTAGCACCACACTCAAATTGATTTAGATATACTACTATGTTATGTGTATCAAAATCATGATCCATATGTACAGGTGTAGTATTACCATCCGTTTCATGTGTACAGTTAACATTGATCCTGAGCACACTCTTGACCTTGATATTATTTGCCATAAAGATCTCTAAGAGAACCTTGTTAGCAATGTTCAACCAGTCTGATTGTTGAGTAGGCATGAGTGACTCCTCATAGCCAGGTCTTGCCAGTATAGTATGACTATAGTATGCGGGACTTGCTTTATCTCCATGAAAATAATTCCAAGGGAAGGCACTACTATTAACATCACTCTTGAACCTACGATAGGTTTGTGTTAGAGGATTATCTATTACTTGAATTGACATTCTACCATGATCTCCGTGAGTGCTGCTAGTAGATTGATCTCTTGATCAGCAACAAATGCTATCTGATACTGATACTTTGCGATGACCAATACAGCAGAGGGTATACTACTTGGTTCTAATTTCTCATACAGTGAGTCATATAGATTACGTAGTATAATATTAGGATCGTTGTCAAGATTATCAACAACCCATTTCCTAACACTACCATAATCTTTTCTTGATAGAAAGTCAACTAACTGATCAATGTTAGTATCAATCATGGCAGCAAGGATACCTGTGTCAATGTTTCCAGAGGTAGAATATCTCTGTAGTTCATTGAGTACACGTCTCCAATCAGGGAAGTATCTCTGAATCAATTCTGCTATAACTTTCTTCTCATATGCTATCCCTTCTTCTTCTAATATAGTATTCAACCTACCAAAGAATGATGCCATGATCTGTTGCTTTTCATTCTTCTGAATCTGAAAATCTATACAACTACATCTTGAGTGTATAGGTTCTATTATCTTATTCTTGAAGTTACAAGTGAATATGAACGAACAAGTCTTATGAAATTCCTCAATGAATCCACGGAGGAGAAGTTGTACGTCGTGAGTGGTATTGTCTGCCTCATCAATAATAATGACCTTGCGTGAGGATCCACCCAAGAGGGAAACAGTTGATGCAAAGTTTTTCGCTTGACTCCTGACGGTATCAAGGAACCTGCCTTCGTCAGATCCGTTAATAACATAACTGTCTACTCCTAATTGTTTACATAAAGCTTTTGCTACGGTAGTCTTACCGATCCCTGCTGTTCCAGACAGCAATAGATTAGGTACCTGACCCTGATCTACTATCTGTTGGAAGGTATCCTTAATACGTGAGGGTAGGATACAATCTTCAATCTTCTGTGGACGATATTTCTCGACCCAAAGAAATTCACTCATGATAAAACCGTGTTAATTAAGATCCGAGTTTGATGCTCGGAGGGGGAGTATCCTGTATGGAGATAGTTCCCATCAAATAGTACCATACGTCCTGCCTTGGGAGCAACCCTCTCCTTAATAGGGAGGTTGTTTGTCTCAAGATATGTTTCTGCCCACTTAGTTTTGTGGTCATAGATTACTGTGTCTCCATCACTGTCATTAACATATACTATACACGCTACGTGCGGTTGATCTATGTCAATGTGAGGAGGATGTAAGTATCTATCGTGTAGAACTGTCATGTCTAGTCTACACCTCAGAATGTGATCTGCCTTTGCTATATCTTTGATACGATATATCAGAGGTTGTATCAGTGTTGCTATAGGAGTCTCTTCAAACTTATCTGGTTGCCATGGTGGTACTAAACCAATAGAAAAACCGAAGTCTTCTATCAAAGCATTGTCATATTCAGAAAGAGATTGCGACCCTTGAAAGTACCATGGGGTACTAGCAGGATCACACGCACTCTGTATAGCTTCTAGGTATGATGGCGATACGAAATCATCGTAGATCGCTAGATCAATTTTCCTCATAGGTTGAGTCAGGTTCTAGAGCGATAAGGTATACAACTCCATCGGATGATACCCACTGACTAGCACCAGACTTACTGATCCTCACATTGTAACCTGTGTTAGCGTTACTATAATCTAGTTTAAATATATTTTCTGACTTAAGGTTGAAAGAGAATGAAGCATCAGTATTACCTACACCTATAGAGTATGTGTTAGAGGATGCGTTCTCTCTGTCTCTGATCTCAACAGATACAGTTCCATTCTTACCTACGATAGCAATGTCTTCTAGATGACCATAGATTGATAGAGCAGTTCTAATTCTATTAAGATCACCAATACTTAAATCAAACTCACATTCTATACTAGGCAACTCTGGAAACTCAGCAGGAGGTTGCTGTACGATAGAAGGATCAGCAAAGAAATATTTTGCCTGTGTTCTATCTGTCTTGACAGTAACGTATGCTTCATTGTCAAAGATAAGATCTCCTTGGTTATCAGTAAGACTCATAACTTTAAGGAACTCGTCTAGATCATAGATAGCAAAATCCTGTGGGAATGTTTCCTCAACAGGTGTCTTAGCAAGAACGTTCTTTTGTATTGATAAAGAAGATAGTTCATTACCTTCTTTAAATTGAATCGACCTGTTGATCTTAGACATATTGGTCAAGATTCTAATGGTACGATCAGATAATTTCATTGGTGTTTGTGTGCTCACGTTTTCTAGAAAAATGATATAGTAGGACGCAGTAATGAATTGCCTTTAAGATGTCACTCTCTGGAAATCCTTTCTTATCATATCGTGCCAGATACTTAATAGCATTTGAACGACAGAACGCAGGAGCGTCACCCACTGCGTCAATAAGATCTAATGTTTGTATGCCATCAGCACTTGAATAGTGTTTAGCATATGTACTCCTGATATAGTCAACAGCACTGCTGAGGATTTCATCCTCATTGTACTTACAGGGAACAGGAGGAGATTTACTCTCCACCTGTTTCTCGAAACTATTCATAGAGTCTGCCAAAAGTTCACTTGCTGATTTTAACTCATGTTCCATGTTACTCTGTTTCCTTTCCTTTGTCAACCTCGAACTCTACATCAGCATCAACCTTGTCATATAACTCAGAGAACGCTTGCTTTGTCTCGTCATCAAATCTGTTGATACATGTAGATATAGCTTTTGCTTTATCGTTAAAGATTGAGTATGCTTTAGCGATGTGTACGAGTCTACGTGTACTGATAACCTCGTCAATACCACCATCCTTGAATGTTCTACGGATGATGTCTGCCCAATCACATAGGTGCTTGATGTAGTTCTTGTCTTCACAGTGGAAGGCAAGTATCTTTGCTTCGGTTACAGGTGTAGGATACTCCTGCTCGAATGTGATAGGGAATCTCTCAAGGAATGCTTCGTTCAATACGTTAGTACCTACGAATCTTCCGTCATCAGATCCTTTACCTTTTGTGTTAGCAGTAGCGATCACTGTGAATCCTGCTGCGGGTCTTACATACCTACCGATCTTCTTAAGGAAGACACCCTTGCCTTCTAAGATAGATTGTAGACATAGTACCTTGTTAGATGCTAGGTCAACCTCGTCTAGTAATAGAACAGCACCCTTCTCAAGTGCTTCTATGACAGGACCGTTATGCCAAACAGTGTCCCCATCAACAAGACGAAAACCACCAATAAGATCATCCTCATCAGTTTCAATAGTAATGTTTACACGGATTAACTCACGATTCAACTGAGCACATGCTTGCTCAACTGAGTAAGTCTTACCGTTACCAGATAGACCAGTGATAAACATAGGGTAGAACTGCTTAGATCTCAAGACTTTCTTGACATCGTTGAAGTTACCGAATGGTACGAACTCAGCGTCCTTAACTGGAACTAAGTTCTGTGTGACTCCCTGCTCTGTTTTTAGTGTAGCACATGTTTGAGGAGTTGTCGATGGTGACGCAACAAATGTGTCTTCTAGTGCTTGTCTTTGTGAAGCAAGAGACGCTAGGTTCCACTGACCTTTAGTGTTAGGTACTTTATATTTTTTGAGTTGCTTTGCGATAGTAGAGTAACGGATACCTACCTCTGCGATGTACTCATTGACTTGAGCAGATGATACGTTGTTACCGTAACGTGCTTGAAGTTCTTGTGCTCTGTTTTTAGAAGACATAATACTGTGTGAATTGCTTATGTATTAATAATATAGCCTCAAGCACTACTTGTGAAGCTATTGTGGACACTTATTTTATTGTCACATCTGACCCACCATAGTGACCAAACTTGCCACGTATGAAAACATCAAAAGCTACTGCGTATCTGACTTGATCTGTCTTATTCTTTTCTACGTTATGTATAACCTGACTAGGGAAAACTAAGATCATACCGTTCTCAGGTCTGACTCTCCAACTCTGCTGTGTATATTGATTGAAGAAATTTACATCGGGTGTGAGTGTGGTCATGAAACAATTAGTTGAGTGTTGACCCTTCTCTATCACTAGGTCACCACTATTCTCACTCACATCTAGGTAGTATATACCTGAGAATACACTGTTCATATGACAATGATTTTGTGCCCAGTCGTTAGGCATATGTTTGATACCCCATGCCCTACACACATCAATATAAACGTAGTCAGATACCTTTAGATGCCCATAGGCAAAGTACTTTACAGCATCAGATATCTCATGCTTAAGTGAACGTAACTCTGGGTGTGAAAATATATCTCTATCTCTACTAATATATCCATTGTCCATCGCTGTGCGATCATAATTTAATGTCTTTACATATTCCAACCACCCCTCCTTCAGAGGTATTTCACTCTGGAAGACAGGGGTGGGGAACAGACTATGTACCTGTGGTTTCATGCTATAACTGAGATGAACTCATTCAATATTCTCTTAGATGATGTCTTACCTTTTTGTGACTTCTTGAATGCTCTAGAGATGTCTTGCTTACGTGCGTCTTCTTTGACCTCAAAAGCATTGTCAGAGTCATCCATTACTGTTGTCTGTATGTATAAGGATCTGGTGTATGCTGAGTTGAAGTTGATGTAAGACTTGTGCTTTCTCCACTCTGCCTTTACCTTCTCCTTAGTATCGAAGTCCATGTCCCATGTAACTCTGTTGAACTCATGTCCAGAGCATAGTCTGATAGAGATAACGTTAGTGCTAGGGAAGTGATCCTTTAGGTTTTGAACAAAGATATCTGTGTGACTAGAACCATAGTAGTCGTAACCAAACATAGGATAGATTCTACCTACCTTTCTGTCACGTAACTGACAATCAGCGATGTTACCTGATACAAGTTTGTCGTAGTCATAGTGACCCCACTTCTTGTTTCTCATGATATATGAACCCTCACCATCTGTCAAGTTAATGATGTGTGACTTCTCTACATTGTTCTTCTTAATGAACTGAGGAAGAATCTGTCTCATTGAGATGATCGCTTCGTTAAGTGGTGTACCTGATAGGTATAGAGAGTAAGGTACGTTGTAACGTGAATGTCTGTATGTCATGCTGTAGGCAAGTCTGAACATATACTTCATAACCTTGTCTAGTTGCTTAGTCTTGAGTTGACTAGAAGCAAAGTTGATCATGTTGAATCCTTCGATGATAACTTCATTCTCGATAGGGTTGTCAACTCTTTGTGCTTCCTTACGATCCCACTCATTAGTGAAGGCATATACCTCGAATGGGATACCTGTCTTCTTACAGAACTGAACTAGGTTTAGTAACTGCTTCATAGTATTGAAGAGTACGTTAGACATAGAACCAGACCAATCTAGGTTGAAGATTAGACCGTGGTTCTTACCATCAGGTGTTACTGCGATCTTCTTGAAGATGTCATCGTTGTACTTGTACTGGAAAAGCTTTGATGTGTTAAGAACACCTGTCTTAGACACTGTTGTACGTGCGTATGCTGAAGCACTCTTCTTCATCTCGAACTCTTTAACGAGATAGTTGACTTCCTTTGTTGATTGTGTCTTATACTTTCTCCACTCTGCGTCTATCTCTGCGAACTCGAAGTGCTCATGCTCTGTCCAGTAGTCCTCAAGACACTTAACCCATGTGTCAGGTGTAACGATAGTCTTCTCTAGATTGATCTCTGGAAGAGTAACATATGTGATAGGAGCAGACTCGGTGTCAACAAGGTTTTGGATTGATTCTTCTAGGATTGAATCTGTAACTGCTTCCAAGTCATCGCCATAAGTCTTACCACTTGTAGCACCTTTTCCTGCGGGTGCTGCGGGTGAGGGAGCACTCTCCTGAGACTCCTCAGACTTTTGACCGTCTTCTTGTTCTGCCTTGGTAGGTGCTTCTGTTCCCTGCTCGTTAGATTCTTTTGATTCTGTTGGTTCCTGCTGTGAGGATTGGATCTTGTCACCACTACCTTGTTGAGGTAACTCTATAGGAGTACCTTCTGTTGCTTCGGTCTGGGAGGTTGAATCCGAGACCTGTTCCTGCTGATATTTAGCGATACGTGCTGCTAAATCCTTGACCTCTTCAAATGTCTCAACAGTTGCTGCTTCGTCTCTGAATGCTATCTCCTGAGCACCTGTGAATGGGATGTCCCAGAATGAACCGACCTTATAGAATAGGTTGATGCGGTCAATAAGAGCAAACGCTTCTAGGTCACGGAACTGTAGTTGAAAGAAGTCTTTCTTGTTGATATCTTTGTAACCATTATAGAATGTCTTAGGAAGTCCTGCGTATCTACGCTTCATTAACTTCTCAACACGTACATCTTCTATAACGTTGACGTATGAGAGAGGAATCTGACCTACGAAGTCCCACTCATTAGGTGTGTATAGTGCGTGACCTACCTCATGAGCAATGAGCATGTCGATGACAGAAGCTTCTGCTTTCTCCCACATTGGAAGTGTTAAGATACGCTTTTCTACATCAAATTGTGCTGTTTCTACCTGTCTGTGCTCAACGATTAGATCTTCTTGAGCAAGTAGTTTAGCGAGTGTGCCTTTGACTTCTAACATTTGATTCCTGTGTCTGTATACCTATATGATAACAAAAAACCGCCCCTTGGGACGGTTTAGTAGACACTTTGTCAACTGGTTGCGTCTGGCACGTGCTTGTCGTAGTGCCTGAGGCTTTAGTGTTCTCTTTTGTGGTTTCTTTGAATGATGCTGCCAGTTTGGAACTCGCATAACGACCTCCTTAAGTGTGTTTGCCTCAATATTTAGTAAAGAGGGAGGTTGGATTCCTGTGTACCAACAAACAACGGGCATTACTACAGTAGTAAAAACGTTGTTGCCTGAGACCCGATTGGTTGAATCGGTTCTGCATCGCTGCAGCAGCACCACCTGTGTCTCATCACCTTAACTAGCGGTTGCCAGTAAGTTTATTCAGTCACTCCCATGTCGCGTCCGACTCTTGTATATTAACAGGGTCTTCGCATTGTGTCAACCCCCTCTGGTGGTATCCTATGTGAAATATCTCAACAAGGATGAAAAACCCCACTATCAGTAGGTTACAGACAGTCAAGGGGTGTGTTATGACGTTAAATACCGCTTTCTTCATTGATTACAGAGAAGTTTTGCTTCTTTTCTACTCTTAGTATTCTATCAAACTTATCCTGTAAGACATCAGTTTTGTGTGAGATTATAAACACGTTAGTACTGTCGTTAAATGACCTCAGAATCTTCATAAAGTCATAAGTTCCTGCTATATCCAGAGAACTATCAAATATCTCGTCAAGTATCAGTAAATTAGTGTTGGCACTGTTCTTCATCTTAGCTATGGTTCTCCATGTGAACAGAAGTGCTAGATCTATCCTCATTTTCTCCCCTTCAGAGAAGGATGCGTAGCAAAATTCGTCTCTAAACCTAGATTTTATAGTCTCCTCAAAGTTTTCATTGAGATCAAATGACACATAGAAATCTAACTCATTCAAATACTTATTAATCAGTTGATTCATGATCGGAAGGTACTTTTTAATGATCTGAGACTTGATTCCAGTGTCCTTGAGCAGTGATGAACACACATCAAAATTTTCTTTCACCTTCTTAGTTTCCTTGAGTGCTATCTCTCCCTCTAGACCCTCTTTTACCAGTGTTTTTAGGTTATTTTGCTCTCTTTTTAGGTTATCTGTCTGTGGTGTGTCAATCTCTTCTTGTATCTTCTTCATAGATTTTTTCTTCCACCTAATCTCCTTGGTGTCGGAGGAAATATTGCTCTGAACCTCCCTAATTTCCTTGATTTTACCCTCTTTTAGTGATACTTGCTCCTTGATCTCTTCAAGCTTTTGTTTAAGATCCACTGTGGCACTTTCAATTTGATTGAGTTGGTCTGTAATTCCTCTCTGGTTGCTCTTCTTGCTTCGTTCCGTAATAGTTTGGCTACAAGTTGGGCATCTATCGTTTTCTTCATAGAATTTCATCTCCTTATTAAGTGTTTTCTTCTTGTCATTGAACTTAGACTGATACACCTTCAGTTCATTTAACTTAGAGGTCACATCACCTATGGAATCTGCCTCATTTTGGAGCAAATCCACAGTTTCTGCTGCTTTTATGATGTTATCCTCTAGCACATCTACCTCAGTCTGTAACGTGTGGATATCCGTACTCTTTGCGTCCCTCTGTTTCTTCTGATTTGCCTTAATATCCTCTATAAATCGCTGTTGTATCTCTACTTTCTCCTTAATTAGGTCAAGGTCATACGTTGCCTGTGTTATGCTGTCACGTAGTCCTTTTGCTCTTCCTTTGAGGATGTCATTCATGGTAGAAAACACCTTAATATCAAGCAAATCCTCTATAACCTCCCTTCTATTGGGTGCTGTGAGTTGCATGAAAGGTACGAAGGTACTGCTACCTAGTATCACTACCTGTGTGAATGACTTATAGTTTAATTTTAGTACAGATTGCTCCAACCAGGTCTGTTGATCACGCTGATTTGACTCCTGATTGAGTGCTGTACCGTCTCTAAAGATTTCAAATATATTTGGCTTCACTCCTCTGTTCACTTGCCAATGAGTTGACCCTATTTTGAACTCAATAGAGACCATCATCTCCTTCTCATTGACAGCATTTATCAGTTGTGCCTGTGATATCTTACGGAAAGGTTTCTTGAACAGGACAAAGCAGATAGCATCAAGCATCGTGCTTTTTCCTGCCCCGTTGGAACCGACAATTAGTGTTGATGGACTACCTTTCAAGTCAACTTCGCTAAAAGCATTACCTGTTGCTAGGAAATTCTTCCAACGAATTTTCTCAAATACGATCATAATAATTAGACAAATTAAAAATCAGGAGGTATCACTATTTGATCAGGTCTGATCACATAATATGGGTGATTATACTTCTTACAAGTACCTATCGCCTCGTCTGCATCAACTTCTACCGCACACATCTGTGGGTAATCGTTCGCTTCCAATAACCTAGCATAGCGTATTGCGTCATCTTTGTCAAGGAAAAGGTAAAGTGTTTTAAGACCCTCTCTTTCCACTGAATAAGCACCCTCTTTTTCTTTTCCTTTGAGTGCTATGATGTACATTAGACTAGCTCCAGTGCTTCGACGTAAAGTGATTTTAAAATAGTCTTGATACCCTCCTTATCATGGTATTCCATACCATTTACATAGTTGTCTAGTAGTGTGAGTGTATCTTCCTTCTCTATATCTATATCATCTGAAAATTCTGAGTCGTATGATGAGTCCTCCACTACCTTGATGTCATATACACCATTAACATACAGTTGAGAGATGAAATATTCAAACTTAGCAGTGTCTTTTTTGTTCTCTACTATGACTTTGACCATCCTATCCTTATACTGCCTAGCATCAGGTAGTTTCCTCTCATCATAAAAAATCTTGTCAAAGATTTTATAAGGATTTTCTATGAATTTCTTCTCTTTTGTGGTCGTATTGTACTCATGGAACCCTCTTTCGTCACCCCAGTCGTTCCAGTATATGTGATAGGGATTACCAAGGTAGTGACAGTTACCATGGTGTGACTTAGTGTGGTAGTGACCACTGTATACTTGGTCAAATTTAGCAAAAAGGTTCTTATCTATGCCATGTGTCATAGTAAATCCTTTGTGTGCTTCAAACCCATTGAGTTCTAGATGTCCCATTGCTACTGTAGCAGTGGTTTCTTCTATCATTCTATAGGTATTCTCCTGATTTTCAGCATTTATCCATGGTATGAACAGTATTTCTAGGTCACCTATCAGCACCTGTGTTGGTTCAGAATATATGTGTACGTTCTCGTACTCACCAAGGAAATTATCTAGTGTATTTACGCTGTTTGTGTCCTTATAATAGGCAGTATGGTTCCCCACGAGTGAATGAACCTCGACCCCCATTTTTTGTAGACGATTGAAGTAATTATTTCTTGCCCAATCCACTGACCAGATGTCTACATTCTTACGATTGTCAAATGTATCACCTAAATCTAGTAGTATTTTTATATTATTCTCTTCTAAGTATGGAAAAAATACGTTGTCGTAGAAATTTTTAAAGTAGTCATGAAAATGTCGACTAGACTTCCTAGCACCGAAGTGCTGATCAGTTATTATTGCTATATTCAATTTGATTTTACCTGTACGTTCTCTTTTATGCTGTTCATTGCTGAGTGATCATCAGTTCCATCACTGTGGAATAGTTGATCGTACCCTGATTTAGTGATAATCTTGTTCTTTATCTCTAATTGTCTCTTCTCTTTAGAAATCCTACGTAAAAAAGCATAGTATATTATCTGTGTAAAATATGCGAAAGGGTTACTTGACTTGCTTGGGTCGAAGTTTCCTATGTACTGTACACAATTTTCTATACCATCACATATCATGTCCTCTCTGAACATATAGTTGACGAAGTTAGGTTTGTATGACAGGTGCGTTGCTATCTTAAGAAAACATTCTCCTATGTAATTGTTGATCCGAGGTTTGGGTTCACCATTTTCCTCAGCAACCTTACATTCTGCCTTGAAATCTACAAGGGCAAGAAGGAATTCTTTGTTATTAACGTAGTGTTCTGACTTCTTTTTCATACCAATGAGTTTGGTTACTTACAGTATACTATGTTACGATGTCCACGTCAAGCTTGACAACACGCTCTGAAAGGTGTACACTAACTGTGTAGCAGGTTCAGAGACATATTAGGACCATTTATTTTTCTTCTTAAAGATAGACTCTAGAATTGCTCTAGACTCTTCCACCGTACCTAGGTCACCTTCCTTAGATGCGGTCTTTTTATTATAATCAGGATCAATCTTTTCTATAGACATCTCATAGAACATTGATACCTCTATGTCACACTCTACACAAGTGACGATTCTATCCATCGGAACGATGAATGATCTTTCCTTAGAGAATTTCATCCAAGGGGATACTTTTGCACCTACTCTGGAGTCCATAGTAACCTCTTCAACTACTATAGGGTTCTCAAGAACAAGATAGTTTCCGTTCTCGTCGTTGACATACGTCACTTTAGACAGCACTTCTTCACCTGTCACTATTTTGAGTGCTCCTAGGAATTCTTCTTCAGGCATATCTATTTTGTTTTAAGGTTGACATCAATAAATTCATAATCGAATGACTCTTCATTGTATATTTTAACACGTTCAATCAGATGATTGAGAGTATAGTTGCGACGACCTCCTTTTGAGATGTCATCTGCTATATCATATAGTACAGCTTTGGTTTTGTTATCTCCTTTACGGAGTACACGTCCTATAGACTGTAAATTCCTTATCCTCGACTTGCTTGGCGACGCAAAGACAACGTTGTGTAAGTTCCTAATATTAATACCAGTACTAAAAGTGCCATAGGATGCCACAATAATAGAATCTTTAGTAGTCTCAGCGATGCGTCGTGCCTTCTCCCTGTCCTCTGTGTCTACTCCTCCATAGATCAGGAAGGTTTGTCTTGAATCCTCTACTTTATTATTTATCAGTTCAAACAGTGGCATGCCATGTTTCTCTACGTAGTTGAATAATACTAGAGTGTTGCCTTCTAGATCACATACGAGGTTACGTATGAACCTATTGCGACCCGCGTGGGAGCATAGGTACTCCATCTCATCTTGGTAGGTATCAAACTCTTGATACTCATGCTTTAACATGAGGACTTTGATTTCAAATTCAGACAGGTGTCCTTGTTCGATAAGGTTCTCAGTCTTGGTGACCTTGGCACACGTACCAAACACACCCTCTAAGACCAGTCTATTGGTCTGTAACCCATCTAATGTACCAGTAAACCCTATTCTATACTTACAGTCATGTAATTTACCCATGATACCTGTAAGAGATTTAGCTTTGAACTGGTGTGCTTCGTCTCCTATGACAGCACCGAACTCATTAAAGTACTTCTTAGGTAACTTATAGATGGATTGCCATGTAGTTATTATAACATCTTTCTCAGAAAATGGGGTCGCCCCGCCATATACCTTGTGGCAATGGTGCTTTGCGTTCCAACCATACTCTCGAAAGTCCTTATACATTTGCTCTACAAGGGACGTAGTAGGCACTACAATAAGAGTTTTAAGGTCTTTCTTACCAAAGTATCTACAGAGGGCATATATCATAAGACTTTTACCACTCGCAGTAGGTGACAGGAGGAGTTTCCTCTTGAACCTCATTGCTTCATAGATTGCTTGGTACTGATAGTCCCTTACTTTGTGAGGTAACTGTAGTCCCTTAACGAATGCCCCGACAGCAGCGGGTGTAACAAGGTCATCCACTTCTTCTGGAAGTCCATAGACATCGTTGTCGACGAATTTGTATGGGTATCCGTGCTCCTGTAGAAAAGTTGTAACGTAAGGTAGCAAGCCAGCATATATTTCACCTGTAGCTGGACTGAATAATTTGATTTTTCCATCCCAATACCTCTTTTTATAGGCAGACATAAATTTTGCTTGAGGCACCTCGAAGGTGAACTCGTCTGCCAATTCATATTGTACGTGGGGTGGGCAATCTAATGTGAGATATACTTCGTTCTTCTTCTTGATAAGGACATCAGACATCGTAACCCTTCAGCATTTTGGCAAACTCAATCGCATTCTTAATCATAAACGATTGATTGTTCACAGCCGTTAGTATACTCTTAAGAGTATCAATCATCTGGTTATAATACTTCAGCTTGAACACAGCCTTCTGGTATTTTTCATCCGAATCTATGTAGATAGAGATGTCTGTTTTTAGAAGTTTAGTAGGAAATGGCTTGGTTGACTTTCCAGTATAAAATTCCCAGAGTTCACGGTAAAGTGACTTAAGTTTTAGTTCATGCTCATCTCTGAGCATAGTTACTTGATTAAGTAATTGAAGATATTTAGCATGTTTTCTCGGTATAGAGAGGGAGTCATGATCTAATTTTTCATCATCAAGTTTAGAGTCCTCTTTCCACATGGACTCAATCATCTCAAGGTTCATACTAAATGTCCTGTTGTATTATATATTAAACTTTATTACCGTCGTTATCCTCAAATTCTAATAGGGTATACTGGAAGGTGACATCTGCTGTTACGTAGTCAATGTCAGTAGGATCTGCTGAGAACCTCACACCACTGAGTGACACAGGGAATACATCCATGAATACTGTAGTGGTAATAGTATTAAAGTTACTGTCTAATACTAATAGTCTAGCATCTGTAGTTGCTTTTCGGAAGGGTTCTTGTCTACCAACTTCTTTCTTAACACCCGCAAGGTAATTAAAAAACTCTTCCTCTTCTTTAGGATTGGATAAACCTTTCATCCATTTGTATATCTCATAATAATTATCCATGTTCTCGTTGATCAAGAACGTTAGATTAAGATCACCAAAGGTCATCTTATCACCTGGTGTGTTATATGCTTTAACTCTGGTCTCTAGTTGTCTAGAACCTATGCTTATTTCTGGTAAGTTGACAGTCTGACAGAAAAATTCTACCGTAGGTATCCTCTCTATAAGAAACTTAAACCCAACTGGAGATAGAAAGTTCTTACTGTCAGGTGAAAACATCGCGTTTGAGGATGTCATTCCCAATACTCATCTAATACATCTAATACATTATTTAGGATCATCTGAGCTGCTGCTCTCTCATTTTCATCCCAATGAGGGTACCACTGATGCCTATGAAGACCATCCTTCATCCTCATCACCTTCGCAGTCATCGCTACTTTGTTCACTCTTCCGTTCATAGTATTATAATTTAGCATAAAAAAAGGGGCGAAACGCCCCTTGTAAAGTTATTTCAGTATATCCTGATACAGGATTACATAAGGTTAGCAACTCTAACTCTTCTGTAGTAAGCGTTAGCACCAATGTTTGTGCTGTGCTGTGGATCAGAGTTTGAAAGTGCTGTAAGTCCCTTAGCGAATGGGTTAAGAACCATTCCGTAACGAGTTTTAAACCCGATACGTGGCTGGAATGTATCCTGACCAATCGCTCTGTACATTTGTAGCGGAACGTATGGGCAGTAGAATAATCCTGCGTCGTATGCGTTAGTACCTTTGTATCCAACAACGTAGTATTGGTCAGCAGATACGTTTGCTGAGTAAGGGTCGATGTACACTTTGAATCTTCCGTTGATTGTACCAACGAATGTGTTTCCTGTGTCATCAATCTCGCCAAGTCCACCAACTGCTTGGTTGATACCTGAAGAGTAGTCTAGAACACCCGCCATAGCAAGAGCAGAAGCAACATCACTAGAAGTGATGATTACGTTACCCTTTCCTCTACGAGTCTCTAGTGCGATTGCGTTAGCATCTCTTTCGATCTGGAATAGTAGACCTTTGAATTTCTCAACAGACCATCTTCCATTTGAGTCAACGTCTAAGTCAAATACACCTGCATTTGCTGTGTTAACCTGAGCACCAGGCTTAGCACCTCTGTATACAGTACGTACAACTTCTCTGTTGATTTCAGCAAGGATCTCAGTAGAAAGAATGTTTGCTAGTTCAGACTCGGCATCTAATCCGTGGATTGCTTTCAAGTCTTGAGCAAGTTCAACTGAGTAGTCTGCTCTTAATGCTCTACCTTTAGCTTCAACAGCAATTCTGTCGATGCTAAACGCCATTTCCATGAACGCTGTAGAAGTTCCTTCTCCAAGAGATTCCATCTCAGATGTGCCGAACTTAGAAGAAGCAAGGTCATAGTTACCTTCTGTTGTACCACCACCAGAAGCATCGTTGATCAAACCTGGGTTTTTCTCAGTTGTTGCTGTTGGAGGAGTAGCTCCGTCGGTACCAGAGAACTGTGCGTCTGGCTCATCGAAGAATGCTTCGTTACCTGACTGGTTAACGTAGCGTGATCTCATTGCGAAGATTAATCCAGTAGGACCATTCATAGGCTGAACACCTGCGATGTCATAAGCAATAAGCTTAGGCATAGCACGACGAATCAAGCTAATAAGAATTGGGTCGAAACCGAAGTTAGCACCCGCACCTGTGGTAGGGGTGTTGATAGGACCTGCGTTAGTAGGTGCCTCTGTAAGGATTTGCTTTTCCTCACGCATGAACCTTTCTTGGTTCTCTAGGAGTTGTGCGGTAACCGCTTTACGATAGTTATCCTTTATCTCAGGAAGACCATCATGCTTTAGTACGGGATTCCACTTCTCCTGTAGTTTTTCTGTATTGAACATTTTAAAATGTTAGTTTAAGAGAGTGAATTAGATCCTTTTAGCTAGTTGCTCGACATATGCTGCCATGCTTTCACTAACAGTTTCAAGTGTTTTTTCTGCTTCTGGAGCAGATTCTTCTGAAGCAACCTCAGTCACGGTCTCTGCCTTTGGAGCACCAAAGTATGATTCCTTAATTTGACCTAGCTTCTCACGATACGACTCATCAGATTTGAATTCGACTGCATCGGCAAGGGATTTGAACTTGTCCTTCTGTGTCTCAGCGAGACCTCTGGTTAGTTCTGTCAAAATCTCATTTTTACGATAGGTACCCACTACCTCGTGTAGTTCGACATTCTTCTTAACCTGTTCGTTAAGTCGGTCTTCCATGTCATCTATTTTCTCGCTCATCTCAGCAGCAAGATCCAGTTTATCATCTGGAACATTGATGTTTGATTCGATGAACAATTTCCTTAATCCTTCCATGAACGTCTCAGTGACTTCAGTGCGGAGACCTTGCTCTACTGCAAGTTCGTTCTCCTTGAGCCACTCATCTGCAGCGTACTGGAGGAAATTCTCTACGCGGCCAGCAAACTCGTCTTTCATTGATTCGATTTCTTCAACGAATTTTGCTGCTGCTTGCTCCTTAAGGGAGTCAATCTTTGCTGCGACTCTTGCGTCTACAGCTGCTTCAAAGACAGTCTTTGCTTTTGCTGTGAAGTCTTCATCTAAATCAGCACCCTTAAGTACTGCATCGATGTCTTCACTGCTGTCTTCAGTTACCACATCTCCTTCGACTTCCACGTCGTCAAAGATTTTAGCTGATAAAGCACCAGGCATTGATGATGATGCACCAGATGGTTTCATCTTCAAGGTCTTGTCTTTTTCTACTCCTACAGGAGCAGCTGCTTTTTTACCAACGTTGTCAGGACCTTCAGGTTTTTCCTTAGAAGAACCACCTACCTCAATGGCATCGTTCTTTAAGTCTGACTTTTGTTGTGGAACAGCACCACCAGTTATGGCAGTGTTACCTGTTGCTGCGTCTTCAGAAACTTCGGTTTTTGGTTCAGATGCTTCCTCAGCTACAGCTTCAGTTGCTTTCTTTTCCGCGATGAGTTTCTCAAATTTTTCATCTATTGTGGACATGGTTTCTCCTACGAAATAAGATCTGCGGTAATTTACTATTTTTATTTATAATTTATATACTTCTTAGGAAACTCGCGAACGCGGAGATTTTCCTTTCTTGAAGTTCTTGTGGTGTAGGTGCGTTGTCAATAGCAGCCTTGATCTCTTCGATCTGTTGCTCTTTGAACTTGCCATCTACAGTGACCCACTCACGTCCTTCGTATATACCTTCTACGAATGCATCAGGTGCTGAAGGATCTGCTACGATGTCCGCAGCAGTGGAAAGAATAAAGTCATCTGCTACCACAGAACAACTACCTTCCTTCTTGATTGAACCGAGACCTCTTGATGATACTCCCAGTTGTACACCTTCTTCGAGTAAAGACTTTGCAATCTTACCCATTGGTGTTTCCATAAGTTTCGCCTTACCTATGAAGTTAGTACCTTCTGGATAAAGTTCAACGATTTTATGTGACACTCTATCTAGGTTAAGTGTCGGACCCTCTGGATGACCTAACTCACCAAGAGCTCTACCTCTGTTAACGAACTCCTCATTATACTTTGACACCTCTCTATTCATGGTATCGAATTTGTACATCCGACCATTGCGATTGGTTATCTCAGTCTGTAGGAATACACCTTTGATATAGGTTGATTTCTTACCGTCTTTTTCTTCGGTAAGAACTTCTATATCATTGTTCTGTTCCGTTATCAGTTTCATCAGTAGGTTCCTCTAATTCAGCAGTAGGGTTTTCCAGTGCTTCTGGATCAGGTTCCGCATTACCTTCATCAGGTACATGAGGAAACATCCTGTCAGCAACACCTTGCTTACTAGCGTCTACTGCCATAGCAGCTTTCACTTGTAGCATGTCTTTGAGTTTTCCCAGAGCGTCAGCCTGGTCGTCATTCCAAAGCAAATCAACGAGTTCTCGTTCTTGTGAAGCCATAATAAATGTGTTACGTAATGTTATTTATTACCATTCCCACTTTTAGCAGGGGTTCTGGTACTACCAGAGGGGTTAGTGGTACCCTTTTCTTTGGTAGATTTAATCTGTGCTTTCTTCATCTCCTTATCAAGATCCGCATTTTGTTTCTCATCTTCCATGGCTTGATTATCCATAGCGGTGACTTCTAATGGGTCTATGATTTTACCTGAAGAAATATCATCTGACATCTGATCGTCAAGTTCTTTTTTCTCGACTTCAGATTGACCTAAGATGTTTGTACGTACGTATTCAGTTGAGAAGTAACGTCCCATGAATGGTTCCATGGCAGTGATTAAGTTAATCTTCTCGTTTAACATTTCAATATTCTTAAGTTCTGTAAAGTGATTGTCATATAAGTAATCGTACTGTATATGCTCCTTCATATCATCCCAGTCTTCTGGTGTGATCACACCTTTTAGAATGAGTTGAGTCTTAAGAATGTCTTGGAACATCTCACTAAATTTCTTGCGGAGTTTACCCACAAACTTAGTGAACTTCAGTTCATCACGCATGATCTCTGAAGATCTTCCTATGTTAAATGTTGACTCTGAATCTAAACGACCAGCTGGTACGTTCAGTGCCTTGTAAAGTTTAGTCTGGAAGTACTGGATGTCCGTAAGTTCTCCAAGATTTTGTCCACCTGGTAACGTAGTGATTTCAGTACCTCGTCCTCCTTCTCTACGTGGCAACCAGAAATCTTCGAGCATCGACATGTATTTTCTGTCATCTCTAATCTCTCCTGTGTTAGCATCGTAAACAAGTTTGTTTCTATAGCGACTCATTACCTCACGTAGGTATTGCTCCGCTTTCACCTTTGGTAGGTTTCCTACATCAATGTAGAAAATTCTACGCTCTGGTGCTCTTGATATCCTGTAGATAACAAGAGAGTCCTCGATCATCATGAGTTGATTAAGAACTTTGATTGCCTTATGTAAGTAAGACAATACTATATTCTTATTAGTATCAAGGATACCAGAGGTGACATATGTTATAGCATCTTTCGCAATCTTTATACCACTATTTGCGGAGGTGTTGCGTAGTCCTTTGGGGTTGTATATAAAATATTCATCTACCTTTCCGTAGTCTAGTGACTGGAACTGGTCTGCTGTCTTTGGAATCTTGTTGATCTGTCTGACCTTCTTGATCTTTTGTGGATCTACATAGCGGAGTTCGAGTATACCATCTTGAGGTCTCTTCAAATCTATGACCTTATGATAATACAAACGCCCATCAATGTACCATCTACGGAACATCTCATGGGCTTTAGTATCAAATCCTATTAAGTTTTTAATATAATCGAACTCGTCTCTAATCATATTTTTGACAGAATCACTGACATCTAAGTTTGCCAGATCAATCTGTACGGGCGAATCGTTCTGATCTGTGACGATTGCCTCTTGTATAATGTCTTCAATTGCACTGTCTACTTCAGGGTGCATCGCCATCATGCGATACTTAACCACCATGTCATATTCAGTTTTGAAGTTACCGTCTAGATCTACGTAGGTTCCATGATAACCTCCCGCAATGAAACTGGTAGCACCGTCTTCATTCGTGGGGGCAACAGGAGAGGGAGCACTTTTCTTTAACTGCTCCTCTCTTTTCCTAAACGAGAATCCGAATAACTCTGCCATAATATTGTGTACTTGTACCTATTATTTAGTTAGGTTGCGGAAGTAACTCTTTTCATAGTGTTGGATCCTATTCCAGTCTCGAAGTACTGATAAGCAAACTCAACATCGAACTCTTCATAAGAATCGTTGTTGTCATATGCTATTGATACCTGAGATACAGATACTGGGAACGCACTAATGAGTTTGTACTCTCTGATGTTCTTAAATCCTGTAGCACTACCACCAAACTTATCCATCTGGGTAACTGTAATATCCTTTAAGATATCACTGATATTACCAGCTGCTGTGTTAGCGTCAACTGTGTTAGTTAACTCTACCCACTTTTCATAAGCACCACGTAACTCAAACGCATCATCCATGTAGAATGTAGCAGTCCATGATTCAAAGGTTCTGTCGCCAGGTACCTTTATTACTCTACCACGGAAAGGTAGTTCGACTGTACCTACAGTAGATGCAGGAAGAGCAGCAGACTTACATAAGAAAGTTGCTAGTTCTTTGTTGACACTCAACCCTCCTGTACTAGGAAAGTCGTGGTTCACTTGGAACAGGTTAGGTCTAACTGCTCCTTTAATTTTTTGTTGGAACTGTAAAACGCCCAACGCTGCGGTTTCTGCCATTGTTTAGGTTCTCCTTGGGATTACTTCCTCGAAGCTAACGCCAGTACGTGTAGCAACAAAGGTTAGTGTAATGAAGTTGATTGAACGAGAAGGTTTGATGTATATTTCAGCAACAAACTCATTTCTATCAATTACTTCAGGTGTGTTGTTAGAACTATCACATACAACTAAGAAATCAGTGATACCACGACGTGCTTGGATGTCACGTAGATATGGTTCAATGATGTTGTTGAAGTTGTTTCTAGTAAATTCGTCGTTTAGTTCAAACAATACTCCCTTCGCAGCATTTCCTATTGTCTTCTCTACGACGAGGAAGAGACGACGGACGTTGATGCGATCAAAAGCAGATGGTGAAGCGAGAGCAGTTTTGTCTCCGAAGAGCACGATACCTTGACCAGGAAGAGATGTGATAGGGTTAACTCTCTTCTGATATAGTGTATCTCTTTCAGATTTTTTAGGTGAGTATGCTAGTTTAATAGCATTTCTGATTCCACCTCGGTTCAATCCTGCGGGAGAGAACCATGGGTCACCGTTAGCAGTGGTGCTAGAACATAGTCCAGCTACGTCACCGTTACATGGTACCCATCTATACTTGTCAGCGAAGCGGTCATAAAGATACTTCCAACCACTATCGAAGACAGCGTAAGACGTTGACGCAAAGTTTTCAAAGAATGAAACTATGTTTGATGTCTGAGTGGCAGAGTCTGCTACTCCGATTACATTTGTTTTATCTGGAGAGATAAACGCTACACAGTCTTTTCTGTTTCCTGCGATACTTATTAGTTTGTTTGCCTTTGCCTGAGACTCGGTTTCATTACCACCGCCACCACCCATGATGAGGTAGTCGATCTGAACTGTCTCTGGATCAGCAAAGTAATCATATCCTGATATGATTTCTGCCTGTGTTAAATCGAAATCATCAGCACCACCAGTCAATACGTATTCTTTCTCACCAAGAACGTCGAATGCTGTTGTACTGTTTCCACCAAAGTTAGAAGAGTTGGCAAGAGCGTTGCCACTTACATCCCAGATGTCCTCATTATCATGAGAACCCCAGTAGATATACTGACTTGATGTAAGTAATACTTCTGGATAGTATACGTTAGATCCTTCAGCAGATTTACCGTCGGATGCCTTTGATAGATAAAGGAATTTTTCAAGAACAGTGTTAGGTGTTCCTGTTACTCCACCGTCTACATCAACTACAACGATGTGCATCTCGTCAGTTGATCCACCACGATCAGCAACGTATGGTGATGTGCCTGGTCGGGGAGCCACTTGATTCCAGTTCAAGCCTGTTGTGATAGTCTGAGCATCGTACCAATCTTGTACACCAACGATAGGAATGTCAGGACTAGAACCATCGTCAACGATGTCTGTTGTTGTCCATCCACCACCTGTTACCCAGATGATGTCAACCTTTACTCCGTCTATTGCGTGAATGTACGCAGATTTAGTACCAACTGTATTCTCTAGTAATGATCCTGGAATAGCACCACCCGCTAGAGAGTTGTTTAGTGTTAGTTGCTGACTAGCACCCGCGTCGATTGCTACAACTTTAATTGAGTTACCTACAGTACCTACAGACCTAGACGCATAGTCCCATGCCTGAGTTCCATCGTAGTAATTACCTTCGTAATCTTCTACGCTATTAATTGTAACTGATACTCCACCTTTATTAGCAGTCTTAAGTGACGCACCACTAGCACGTACTACATCAAGCACTCCACCGTATGAGAGGAATGAGCTTGCTGCGAACCATGTTTCATAGTTGCTGTCAGAGGGTTCACCGAATGTAGATAGTAATTCTGATTCACTGTTGATTCTAACTGGTTTGTTAACAGGTCCTTTACTAAAGGCACCCGCTATTGCTCCAACGTTAACTTCTACGGTTTCAATGTTTCCGAGGGACGCATCCCTCTCTTGAATTACCACTCCTGGTGAGAGAAGTGTGCTAGCCATGCTTGGTACTCCTAATGAATAATTTCAATTTGTCTAAAAATATTTAGGGAAAGTAGCTTTTCTACCGATACTCCCACATAAATGATCTGTCACCATACTCGTCTGTATTCCATTTACTGTCTTCCCTGTCACTTCCGTCCATCTCAAGTGACCAGACATCTCCTTTCTCATCTACTACCACCTCTTCATCATCTACACCGTTAAGAATAAATCCAAATGGTGCCATGTCTTGCTCTATCTGATTTTTCTGTTCTTCGTAGATCCTGCGACGGATGTCCTGATCTGTAAGTTCTTTAAAATACTCTTGCTGTACTAACCACGCAAAGATAACCAGACACATTACAAGGTCATCGTTATATCCCTCGTCTGCCTCAAATGATTGCTTGTTTTGTATGAATGTAGTCAGTTCAGATACAATGTTATAGTCGTTTACAATTAGTTTATCATCTTCTATCAGTGTCTTGAGGTTTGAGCATCCCTGTGCTTTCACAGTCTTACTCATCTTGACACCCATCTGTGTCTTACCTCCGCTAAATCCTGTACCAACTATCTGTCCAGCTCTACCACGCATAGCACACATGAGTACATTCTCATACTCCACATCATAATGGAGTTGTGATGCTACTGCCTCTCCTATATCATTTACTTCTATCAATACATATGCCATATTATATGCCTTTGCTACGTCAGCAATGACATTTGGTAGGAGCATAGGTCTAATCTCATGGTCTCTATACTTTGCTACGAGTTTCCATGGAGCTTGTGATATGTCTATAACGCAGAAAGCACTATAATCCTGTGCTAAACCACGGGATATATCGCACGTAATTATATAATCTCTCTCAGGTATAGGGTTTTCATATACATCTAGTGATCCATTTGTCCGCACGGGGTCATCATAAGTCAGTACTCTTAACTTACTAGCAGCTATGAGTGTATCAACAGACCCTAGGAACTCACAGTCAAACTCTTGAGTGAACTGTCTGACTGACGTGTTGGCAATAGTAGTTTCTTTCCACGCAGCATCCCTGCCTGGTACTTTTGACCAGTGTACTTCAGTCCATATGTATCCGTTCCTACCTTTCTGTGCGTCAACCCACAACTTGTAGAAATGATTCATTCCGTTGGGGGTAGAAATAATAATGACTTTCGTGGACTTACCAGAAGTAATAGTAGGATAAACGGAACTAAAGAATTGCTCCGCAATATGGTTAGGTATAAACGCAAACTCATCGAGGAAGATGATGTTAAACGACATACCACGAACAGCAGATGCTGAAGTAGATGCAGCGAGAATCTTTGATCCATTTTCTAACTCCATGCTACCCTTGTTCCATGCTATGATCCCCTGTTGCATCCAGAGTGGGAGTTGTTCATAGGCAAGTTGTAGTCTTCCGAGTAGATCTCTAGCAGTGGATAGCTTGTTTGCTAGGATACCAATGTTCACGTTGTCGTTGAACAGTGCATAATGTAAAAGGTAAGACACACACGTAGTGGACTTACCAGTCTGTCTAGGAAGTTTTGCTATATTAAACCTGTTCTCGTGAAAGTTTCTAATCAATTCCTGTTGGAAGTCCCACATCTTAAATGGAACTATACCTTCATCAAGAGATATAATCTTGATGTAGTTCATAGCAAAGTATACAGGATCTGCCTTACACTTAAGGTATTCCTGTATTTGTTCTTGGGTAAACTCAATTTCAGTTCCAACCTTTTTGAGGTTGGGGTTACCAAGATAGAAGTCTTGGGCAGATGAAGGCATTAAGAAGAAGCTCTATATGTAAAGTCAAGGTATAACGCAGCAGTACCAATAGCACAGTTTCCTGCGGTAATGACACTTGATCTCTTGTAGTCAGCGTTACGTATCTGGAGTACCATCCACTGATTCTGAGATCCTGCGTGTGATACTACCATGTCTTTACTGTCGTCTAAGAATATTGCTTGTCCTGTGTTCAAGAAGTGTGTGGATGATGTATCCATTACTACTGTCTGTACTGGTGCGTCACTATGTGATAGTGCGGGTTGGAATGGAATTGGGAACTTAAGAACACCACCAATCAATGATGCGTCTTGAATGTTAACTGTAACCTTAGCATGTACATGTACCATTCTACCTACCTTGGTGTAGTAACCAGTAGATGTAGTTGTCATACCAGCTCTGATTGTTGACGCAAACTCTGGAGTAGCATCATAGAAACCTTCTTCATAGTGGTCAAGGATTTGATATGTTTTACCAGGTAGTGATGTCTGGTTACTGAAGTCAATACCTTTGTCTTGCTGTAACTTATAGTGACCTGACTCAGTGATTCTTGCTGCTTCAGATAGTGTACCAGACTGTACAGTAAAGAACTTAAGTGCTCCGTTCTCCTGTAAGTTTCCTGTGCCAGTAACTTCAGCAAAGATACCTGCGTAGGTAACGTTAGCATCATCATTAGCATTTCTACCTCTGAAGTCAATTCTACCTGGCTGATGTCCAACACCGATAGTACCTGATTTGTATAGTACAAGGTCAGGAGCAGTAGTAGAACTGTTAGTTGTGTTCTCAATAATTATCTGGTCAGTTGTGTCATTACCTTTGACGTGTAACTGTCCTGCGGGTTCCTCTATATTCAGACCGACTAGACCACCACGTAGTGTCATAGTCTTGACTTCTGATCCTGCGTCTATAACTGAGAAGTTGAGTAGTCCTCTCTCAGATCCTTGAGTATCAAAATGTATCTTGGATTGTATCTTACCAAACTCTACGTCAGCACCGTTACTTGTATTCCTACCATGGAACTTAACAGCACCAAGTAAGTCATTAGTAGCAGCACTAGCACTGTCTCTCTGAATAATAAGATCAGGACCTGCGTTCTCTGAAGCATCATTTAACTCAACTGTAAGTGATGATCCTACTACCTTAGTTGTAGCAGCAGTTAATGAGATGTAACTAGAACTAAGATTTAAGTTTGTGTCACCTACCTCTAGGTTAGGTGTACCATTATTATTTGCGTCTACTTCAAATGTTACTTTGCTTCCTTCTGTATTTCTCTTTCTAAATCCAAAAGCTGCTACCTTAGAACCACCGTTGTTTCTAAAGTCAATATGTCCTAGGTCATTACCATCAGCAACAATACTATCAGAGGTAAAGTCAATACCACTGTGTTTAAATGTGATGTTAGCAACTGTGTCTACTGTACCTACGTTGTCAGTGTTCTGTATAAGTAGGTTTCTTGTACCACTAGCACCGATAGTTACCTCACCAAAGGTAACGTCTGAGTTAGTAGCAACTGCCTGTCCAATAGAAATCGCACCTGATGCGGAATTATAAGTTACACCTGTACTACCACTAAGGTGTTGTCTAGTCTCTAGAGGACTAGGACCTGTGTAAGTTATAACACCTGTGCTTGCGTCATAAGACATAGATCCGTCACCACCTAAGTCAGTGACTGAAACATGTGCTCTTACTTCAGCAGCACTAGGACCTGTGTATGTGAATACACCTGTGCTATTATCGTATGCTAAACTACCATCTCCACCACTATCTGTGACAGAAACGGATGCTCTTGATCTAGTATTAGTAAAGTATAGATCGGTAGATCCCTCTACAACATCATCAGTTGTAAACTCTGTAAAGTCTACAGATAATGTGAGTGAGTCTGCTAAGTCATTGTATGACTTGGAGATACCAGTTCCACCTACAAGTAATGTTGATACTCTATCGTCTACTCTTTCATTAGTAAAGAATAAATTTGTTGGTGAACTAGACGCTTCTGCGATATCATCTAGATCTAATGTGATGTCAGCACCACCATTAAATGATACACCGTTTATATTTCTTGCTGTCTGTAATGTTGTTGCTGTAGTTGCGTTACCCACAACTGCTGCTGTTACTTGATTAAATTCTACATCGTCAGTTGTACCGACTGCCTGTCCTATGGCAACTGATCCCGACGCGATTGTAACTCCCGTCCCTCCCGAAAAATGTGCTCTAACTTCTGCGGAGCTAGGACCAGTATAGGTAATAACACCTGTGCCTGAGTCGTAACCGAGGGAACCATCACCGCCAGAATCCGTGACACTAACCGCAGATCTCGCTCTAGTGTTTGTGAAGTACACATTCGTTGGGGTTCCCGACTCCTGAACATTGTCAGTAACCAAGTCGATATCTGCTCCACCATTGAACGAAACGCCCGAAATGTTTCTAGCAGTCTGTAAAGTACTTGCAGTGTCAGCATTACCAGTAAGTGCTCCTGTTATAGATGTGATGTTAGCAGCGTCACCATATATGTTCTGCCAACGTATTAAATTGCTACCTAAGTCATATGTGCTATCAGCAGCAGGGAATACATGTTGATTAAACTCCCATGCGTCATTAGCATTTGACCAGAGCATACTGTGATCTGATGCTCCTTTCAAGATTATACCACCACCATCTGCTGTAGCGTCAGTAGGTGAAGCAACAGTACCAAGCTCTAAGTTTTTGTCATCGACTTGAACGGTAGTAGAGTTCACCGTAGTGGTCGTCCCGTTAACTGTCAAGTCACCTGTGACTGTCAAGTCATTAGGCATCGTGACATCATTTGGGAAAGCAAACTGTATATTATTATCGTCTATACGTGAACATATAATCTGCTGTACATTACCTTTAAATGTTATGTCATCTAATACAGAGTAAGAAGATGTCAATCTAAAGATAACATCAGGAGATGTAGATGCGATAGCACGTATATCATATTCTGTACCAATAGTAGATCCACCACCACCAACGTCAAAGTTTCTGACAACACCATCTGTGCCCTTCAACTTCATGGTCAGGACGTTATTAGCAGTTGCCTCTAATACTACGTCACCATTTTGTGAGGGTGATATACTTGATGGGGGTCTGAGCAGATTGTTATCCTGTTCAGGTAATCTACGAATCGTCAGTGACATTATAACTGTTTAACTACTTGTACTATGGGTATTTAGCGTATACCAATCACGTGCTTCTGCTTCGTGGTCGAAGAACATCGTGACTCCATGATCATATGCCACCCACTTGTCAATTATATAATCCCAGTGAGGTGCTTCTGGGTAATCATTGTGGTGTGCTGTTAGATAATCTTGGTAGAACTCAGGGTTCTCTTTCATATCTTCCTCAAAGTCCAACTGGGCTGTGAGGCGATCCTCTGGTACTTCAGACATGGCAATAATTGGTGCTAATATATTTAGCACACTTTCCAGAATAAATTTCCTGATACGGTAATTCTTTCTTTATCTGTGGAATGATAAGGATACACTGCGTGATTAGTAGGAGACGGAAACATAAGCACCTGTCCGTTCCATGATCTATCCACGTTGATAAGTCTATCCTCTAGTTGGAATCCACCATCACTAGCAAAGTCTTTCCGTTCCTCCACACCGTATGGTATGTCTACAAAAATAACAAAACTTACCACACCGTGATGGCAGTGGTAAGGATTGTATTGACCAGGTTTCTGATAGTTTACCCATAGTTCGCGGAGATCCAAGTAGTTTGGATTGAAGTCTCCTTCGTATGGGCATGTCTGAAAGAATGTGTGCCAGATATTCTGTGAAGTATGGACGAGATAATCTTCCAACCCCTCAGTAGGAACGAGAGATGACTGTTGATTCAAAGCACCAACTAATTTATTATTATAGTCCCAGTCCTCGTCTTTCCTTCTTTCTATACAAGCATCTTTTAGCTTGTTAAAAAGGGAAGGGGGGATATGTTCGTGCCAAACTTTGCTCATCACAAGAATATTGTTCTAGGTAGTCCTCTAACTTACGTATAAGTTTCACACTACATTTATCTGTTGTACGACACATGTCTAGTAATTCTAGTATGTCGTTTTCTCTGAACTGCATTAGAAATAATCAATAGCGAATAGCATAGGTAGGTCGGGTGAACGACTTGCTTCTACATATGATATTATTCTAGCACCAGGATATATTTTGCCAGCTTGTTTGGCGATATCCTGACGTTTAGGTTTCTGAAGCTTTGGGAAAAATATCTGAACACGGTACGGTCTACCACGCCAAACCAACTCGACGTAATAGTATTTGCCATACTCATTCAGTCTCGCAGCTTCTGTAATCATTATGATACGACTACTTGAACCTCTGTACAGTGGACTGTTGCTCCACTAGCAGTCTTAGGCATTATAGCATACTTCATTGAGTTACGCACTTCTGCTGTTCCTGCGAACGCTGCGAAACCTGATCCATCTGTACCACCTATTGTAAAGGTAGTAGGTGTAGCAGCAGTTACCTCAACATGAGATAAGTTATATGCTGCTGTAGATGAACCTGTAACTGTAACGTAGTCTCCTACCTTGATCTGATTATGATTTCCACCTGATCTTTCTATTGTGAATACTACTGGGTTAGCAGCAGTAGCACCTGTGATACCCATACGTACTGGGCTATCACCTTTGACTATAACTGATTCGCCTTTCTCTACATACAAACTTGAGTTAGTGGCATTGGCAGCTCCACCTAACTGTATGGCAGCACCGCCCTTTGCGACTTCAGCAGCGAAGCGATAGATACCTGTCTTGACAGATAGTGCTGTACTTTGTGTGTTGGCAGCACTACCGACGGTCACCGTAGGTCCATCCTGCACTACTTTTAATACTGACATTTTAATAATAGTTGGTTCTTACTTATTTATCCTTGGAAGCATTCTTCAACATCTTCTGTAAATCAGCAGTACTGCCTACAAATAAAGCGTTGTTAACTGTGGAAGGTCCTTTCTTTTTCTCTTCCTTTACTTCTTTGGTTGTTTTCTGAAGTGCCATAAGTTTATCAGCAACGTCACCGACGTGTTTGATTAACTGTCCTGCTACTTCATATGCTCTGGGGTGGTCACTGCCTTGTGCTACATCTAAAGCACCATCGACTGCTTCCTGACCTTTCTCTATCAAGGAGTATAGATTTGCTCTAGCATACTCATGATCATCATTGACTTGATCATCAGTATTCTTGACAGGGGTTGCTTTTTTGGGTTTAGGTTCAGAGGTGTCAAACGCCTTTTCTAAACCACCGAAATTGTTATCCATAGAAAGATGTCATCTCGTTGAATCCGAAGTCATCATCACTCTCAAGGAGTTCTGTGTCAGCGGTTGTAATAATATCTATAACTGCACCACTCGCATGAGCAGATTGAGTTGTAGCATTTTGACCACGATGTACAGTAATAGACACTCCATCAGGTTTAGTCTTGACCTTCATAACCTCGTTGTTGATCTCAATGTAGTCACCTATATTGAATACAGTTGAATCTGTGACAGGTAAGGTTGCGACTGACTTGTTGACCTGTGCTGTTAACGTTAGACCAGCTCCATCATTATCCTTATCACGGAGAGCAGTAGGTTCTACCTGATATGTCATACGACGTACTGGAGCCGCAGGGGTACCAGTATCGTAGTGAACCTTTGCCTTCTTGATTGGTTTCCCAGTCTGTGTAGGTCCGAAGATGTATGCTTTGACAGTAAATGTACAGTCAATCGTAGTCAATTTACGTTGATCAAAGTTACCTTCGTATTCGTCAGCGTAGTTTATACTATTTAAAATTATCGGTATATCACGATACTCATTGATGTCATCTATAATCTTGATACTGACACTATAACCAGGTTGGAAAACAGGAACTATCTGTTCTATAATTTCCAATGCTTCATCGTTTGTCTTAGATAAGATAGACAAACTAAAGTCTAGATTATATGGTACTGGTGTATATATTTTTCTCGCACTCTTTCCATCTTTCTTATAGTCAGCCGTGATAGGACTTAACTTTCTAGAACTATCATATGATATACCTGATAGTTCAAAAGATATTCTAGGTAGAGTGATAGCAACCTTCTTATTTAATTCTGGTTGTCCCTCTAGTCTAGCTAAAAACTTTTGCTTAGGACCGTAAGCAAGAGGTACTTTCATCTTCTGGTAAGTTGTACCACCTGTCTCTTTCCTAACTTCTATTCCGTTGAATAAAGTACCAAAAGCGATAACACACTTTCTGATTACCTTATTATATGTGTAGTCACCTAACATGTTATGTTCCTATACCAAATGGGTTACCTTCACTGAAGTCAATAATATCATCAGCAAATGTCTCAAACGTAGCAGACTCAGAGTATTTAGTATCTGTAGTCTTCATAGCGTCATAACTATGTATCGTTATTGACGCACCGCTTGTATTACCAACGAGTAGTTCTCCTATCTGGAAGTCCTCAGTAGGTGATTTTAATTTTAACCAGCCTTCAGATTTATCCCAGTCTGCTAAGAGAGCTGTACCCGCAGTAGTACCACTGGTAACAGTCTCACCATCTGTGAAGTTACCAGACAGTCCAGATGGTACAGACTCTATGTCAAACGCAGCAGTAGTATATCCACTACCACCACTGTCAATTACTATTTGACTGACTGAATCGTACCCGTCCCCTTCATTTGTAATCTCGACTTTAGTGAGTGTACCATTCGAGTCAAAAGTCGGAGTGACCACAGGTTTGGTGCCTGCAGTGCCAGGATCATTAAAATCAATATAAGATCTAGATACATCATAACCTTCTCCTCCATTAAGAATTTTTAGACCAACCATCTTACCGTTCTTCACGGTAGGATCAAAGGTGGCAGGGGTAATTGGGATTGATCCACCCACGTTTACAACTATCATTTCAGCATGTGCTGTTGCTCCTGTACCATCACCTGTTACAGTCACAGTAGGAGTGAAGTTGTATTTAGAACCATTTGTATTGACGACAGCCTGTGATACTGCATCGCCAGTTAATAGTGGCGTAGCAGATGCTGACTGACCAGGTGATACAAGATAATAGTATTGTACAGTATACCCTGTATCTATCATCTCGTCGTCTCCTGCGAAGAACTCTCCACCTTCGTCGCTGTACTCGAAGAGTTCTGCTTTCAGTTTGTAGGTATAGTTCTTACCTAACTGGTAGAAAGGTTCTTCGTGTTCTACAAACTTGATCTCAAAATAGTTTGAGGATAGTGGGAAGTATATTAAATCTCCTTCTTGTGGTCTTTCTCCTACCTCTATGTCCTCGTCTAACAATAGGAACTGAGATATAAGATCACTAAATCTCTGCTGTGATATAACCATAGTTATCTCATCAGTCTGTCTAATACCAAACTTTGTCAATAGATCTCCACCACCTTGGAACCCATCAAAGTTCTCTAGGTATGCTTCTATAATATATGAATCATCGAACTGTGATACTACTTCTTCATTGAACACATTATCTTTTGCTATCAGTTGTCTAGGAATGTATAACACATCCATACCAAACATCTTGATATACTCCTCAACAAGATTCTGCTGAAGGAACTGCTCGTTACGAGTACCATGTGTGAAGAATACGTTTCTTGCCATTATCCGATCATATCCATTGGGGGCATTTCATACTTAGTCAACATCTCATCTTCTATCTTGTTTAACTCTTCTTGTGCCTGTTGATATATCTGATCACCATTCATAGTGATACCACCTGGCAACTGTGCTCCTTGGAACTTAGATAAGTTCTGTCCCCACTGTCTCTTGATGAGCTGTGTGGTATATCTCTTGAGGAAGATGTCATCATATAGTGTAGTAAATGATGAAGGATCTAATGCTCTGTAAGCATCAAAGACTATAAAGTCTCCATCGTTTACATCAGTTCTGAAGTCTAGATCCATGTATAATCTATCTCCTCTGCTCTGGAATCTTATTTGCTTCTGTCCTTCTAGTAACCAGTATATATCTTCTAGTCTTCTGTTTACCATTTCATATGTAAGAATCTCAGTCTGAGTTAGATCCCAGAGATCATTCAATCTCCACTGGTATCTGACATCAAATAGGTTAGTAGTATTCTTAGATGTGAAATCAAATATCTTAATGACTGAGGTGACATGCTCAGGCATAGTAATAAAGTTATTCTGCTCAAGGAAGTTTGCTTGTCTAGCACCCACCTGTGTCACTGTGGTAGTGGTGTCAGTGGTCATGGCATCTATTGTTGCCTGATCAAACTGATACTTCAAGAACGTTCTTATATAACCGTCAGTAGATCTCTCTTGGAAAAACTGCAAAGCATCATCAATCAGATCATCTATCTGATCATCATCTACGTTTATTTCTAGGACTGGTGCTCCTAGTTTTCTTAAGGCATACTCTGCTAGAGTGTCCTTACTACTTGGTTTTGCCATTAGACTGTATCGACGTTGAATCTCGCTCTTACATAATATGTAGTTGTAGGTAACAGTGTAACGTCACCTGGTAATGTATATGACAGTAGGTTGGTAGAGTTTCCTAACGATTGGTGTACAATAGTAGTGAATGTATCTGCCTGTGAGAACTGCCAGTCAGTAGAGTTATGTCCATAACCAGTCTTAAATTCTGGTGTTAGAACATTGATAGTAGGATTAAATGCGGGAGTAATAGTTTGTATATTTGGTTGATCTACAACAGGAGTAGAGAACTGTACAGCAGTCGAGTAATTACTTGATAGTCCTGCGTTATCTTTATACTTAACCTGAACTGAATAAGTTGTTTGGAAGTCAAGTGTACCAGCTGGTACTGTGAATGTAGTCAAATTACCAGTATCACCCTGTGATAAATCAGGAACTGTGATAGCAGCAGTATCATATATTACTGCGTTATCAGATGTTCTCTTAATTAACCACCAAGATGCTGAATGAGTTGACCCTGCGTACTGTGATACAAATGCGTCTGATGTAAATGTAGGTTGTCTATTGAATGTCAAGTTAGTTGTTGGGTCTATATTGACAACAATACCAGTAGCTGCTTCTACAAATTCAGACTCATTTACAGTAATAGTAGCGGACTGAGATGTAACTGATATCGCATTGCTGTTAGACAATACACAACGATACTCATTGTTGAGTGTTGGGAAAGGTTGTGTGACTGTAGTATATGAAGCAGCTGTAGCACCATTTATATTTGCCCAGTTAGCACCACTATCAGTTGACTTCTGCCACTGGTAGTTGATTGATCCAGATGTGATAGCAGCAGTGATACTAAATGTTGCTGTCTGTCCTTCAATGATTGTTTGTGCCTGTGGTTGCTGAGATATACTAATAACTCTAAGAACTGTCTGTACCGCAAAGGTTGATACTAGATCATTTTGAGCACCTACTAGACTGAGTGTACACTTAAATCTGTCATCATTATCATCAGCAAATACTAAAGCAGGAGTGGTATAGGTAGCTCCTACAGCACCTGGTATAGTATTATAGTCTACGCCATTGTCAGATTTACTCCACTGATAAGTATGTGAACCACTAGATGTATTACCCGCTACAGTATATGATGATGTTCCTCCTTCATTACCTGTTGCGTTGACTGGTTGAAGGGTTATGTTATGAGTCCTGTAGACAGTTAACAATGCGGCTGAGGTGAACTCATCAGCATCAGCACCGATAGCCGAAAGCTTACAACGGAACCTATCATGATGATGATCTGCGTATGTCAATGTGCCTGTGTTGTAAGTAGGACTTGTTGCTCCACCTATATCAGTATATTGATCAGTCACAGTCATCGCTGCTCCTTGACCTGTATGGAAATGACACCAGTAATATAGAGGTGATGACTGAGAACCAGGTACTGTCCACTCCACTCTTCTATCACTAGCAGCTACGAATCCACTGACATACCCTGCCATATTTACAGTGACACCATCTAACTTATAAACTACTCCCATCATATAATGTCCGTTACCATTATGATCTCCGTCAGCACCTGTACTGAACATCAATGGATGATGAACTGAACCATAGGTAGCATTAGTAGAATCATTCTGGATAAAAGTATATGTAGCATTCTGCTCAAATTCTAGAACTGCCTTCTCCACTCCATCAAAATAGAATACACCAGTTGATTGTCCTGCGTTCGTATCTACACCTACTGTGACTGTAATAGTCGCATCACCATCAGATTTCTGCCACTGATACTGGACTGAAGGTGCGTGGTTAGACCAGATAGAGTTGTATAGTTCTGGATCAGCAGCTGTCTCTGCCTTAGCAGAAGCACCACCACCTGAAGGTGTTGTCCAGTTACCAACTCCAAAGGAAGAGTTCAATAACGCAGTGATTGCTTGAGTCTGTACTGTACCAACTGCTGTGAATGAAGCAGTCTGTCCCTCATCCCTAGTTGCGTCACTTGGATTAGCAACTACAGATACAGTAACTGTTTCTACCTGTAAGGTAGCAGCATTAGAGAATGTATTAACAGCACCAGCCGCGGATATTAAACATCTATATTGATATTCATCGAACTGAGCCGTAAGGGTAGGTGTAGTATATGTGCTAGTATTTGCTCCTGAAATACTTGAGAAGTTATTACCATCATCTAGTGACAACTGCCACTGATAGTTAATGTCAGCACTGTCACCATCAGAAAGACTAGCAGTAACTGCGAAGTCTGCTGTTCCACCAACTGCTCCTGTGTCATTCTGTGGATGTGCGTCGACTGATATAGTTCTTGTAACTGTTAACTGAGCACTATTTGATACTACCTCACTAGCACCTGTAGCGTTGACTCTACATCTAAAGTAGTCTCCGCTGTCAGCAGCAAAGGAAGCTGGAGGTGTACCACCACTATCATATGTGGTTGCTGTAGTAGTATATGCTGCACTCGTAGCACCTGGTATTTGATGCCATACAGAGTCATCCTCTGACTTATCCCATGCATATGAAATTGATGCTGAGTCAGCAGTAGAAGCAGTTATATTGAATGTAGCAGCAGCTGGTGATACTACAGATGTACTAGATGGTTGTGCCTGTATACTCACTACTCTAGTTACAGTCAGTGTAGCAGCATTTGACGTTGTACTAGAAGCTGCTGTATTAGAATCTAATACGCATCGGTATTGCCATCCGTTAAATGAGTAGTCATCATCTACAGTAAGTGTATCTGTTGTCTCTCCACTATGTCCTGCTTGACCACTAATACTTGTCCAAGCACCACCTGTACTGTACTGCCACTGGTATGTGATAGTAGATGAGTCTGATACAGTAGCGTTTAAAGGACCAAACTGTGCGTTGGTTCCTGCTCCCGCTTCTATTGATGCATCGGAAGGTTGATCTCCAATCGTAACAATAACACCAGTACCTAGTGTATGGAAATTATAATTTCTTGATTCTCCAGAACTATCTTCTGTGACTGTGATGTCAAAGAATGTATCCTGATAAGATGATATAACTGTACCAGATAGAACTCCACTTGTTGTATTAAATGTTAGTCCTGTACCTGATAAACTGTCACCTGAAAGAGTATATGTCTCTCCTGAATTAAATGTTTCGTTAGCATAGCTCTTGAACTCGTCAACTCCTATGTCTATATTGATAGCACCATTGTGAGCAAATCCATCACCACCTATCTTACCTGTGGTTACTTGGTTTGATGTACCAGTTCCTTGAGCAGTCTTAAGGAAGAATGGATGACCAGAAGCATTGACATCAAATACTAAGATGTCACCTGGTGTAGCATTGATACCCGCATCATCACCACTCTGTCCTGCTGTGTTATTTGCTTGTACAGTGATAGTACCATACATGCCATTGTGATACTCACATTGATAGTAGTAAACTCCTATGGAACCTGGTGTCCATGCGACAGTTCCACCACTCTCAGTACCCTGACCTGTAGCACCACTTACCTGATTACTTGAACCAGTTCCTTGAACAGTCTTAAGATATAATGGGTGACCACCCGCATTCATATTGAAGTTTAATGTATCACCAACCTGACATACAATAGCAGGGTCAGCACCACTGATTGATCCAGTTCTATCTGTACCTGATAATGTGTAGTCACTACTACCAGAAGCAGTTACAGCAATATTATATGTGTTGACTACAGGAGTAACATTCTGTTCTGCGATAGTATAGTTGCTACTATTAGCAGCAGTTACGTTCCAATATCTTTTGGCAGTACCACCTGATCCAGAAAGCGTAATGGTACCATACATGTCATTGTGATCACGACATTGATAGTAATAACTACCAGCTGTGACTCCAGTTGTATCCCAGTATATTCTTCCATTGACAGTTCCTTGACCTCCTGTGCTACTGATATTACCGTTGTAGAACCATGTAATAGTCTTGCTGATGTACTGTGTGAACAGTCCTCTGACCTTACTGATCAAAGATCCTGACTGTTGGAAATCAAAGTCAACACCTGAATCTACTGGTATTTGTTTGATAGTACGACCTGTATGTCCTGCTTCCTCTGAGTCTAACTCGGCAAATAATGTGACGTTACCAAATGTAGGTCCGTCAGTTCCCTCATGTGTATCAGATATTACACACATGTAGTTACCAGTTCCACCAGCTACCTCGTTACTTGTAGCACTATTGATTACAGTTATCTCGATATAGTTATTAGCAGCATCCTGTCCTGTGATACCCCACCATGTTCCAGATATATCATAGATGTCAAGACCACCTACTACAAGTCCAGTGTTAGGTACTCTTAACTGTATCTTCTTACCAATCTTGTTCAAGAATGCTGCTGAATCTACTGAGTTATAGTATATCTTAATTACATTACTACCTGAACTGGCAGCGAATGGGTTGGTAGGTAACTTATATTCGTGAGCTGTATTAGCAGGATATGCAGTAGTACTGACAGCAGCATAGTCGCCAGGATCTCCATTACTTCTAATCCAGTTCTTACATAGTACTGGTAGTGTGCTTGTAGAAAGGTTATAGTTGTTCGCTGCTATGAACTGACATACCACACCACATGTAATAGGACCTGAGAATGATGTACCCTGTATAACATTGTAGTTTGATACTGATGTGTAAGGTGTGTTAGTAGTCCAGTTGTACTGAGGTGTTGTTATGTGTTGACCTGGTGCTGTAACTGTTACACCTGAACCATAGTTAGAGAAGTCTGCCCAGAAGTCATTGTAATCTGTAGCACCTACAGAGATAGACGCGATATTTGTATCAAATATGTTTACGTCACCATCCTGATATCCTGCTGATCTAGTTCCTGCTTGGAATCTACCCTGTAGAGGTCCTAAGAAACTGTCACTAGAGTCTTTGAATCCGTTACCCGCTGATCTAACGAGTACAATATTAGCATCTACTACGTCTTTCTCTGTCTCGTCATATAGTTCTACGTCAAACCCTGCGTCAGTTCCTGCTTCGTTCAACTCAACGTATGGGAAAGAACCACTAGGTTGTGTAGAACCAAAGGATGCATTGATGATTGCGGGTCTGGTATTACCTTTGTAGTTAGCATTACCACTGTCATTGTGGTTGATAACGGCTTGATAGGCATTCATGATACCTGACAAAGATCCACTACCAAATGAACTAAAGCACTTCAGAGCATAGAATTTTACCTTGTGTGCGACACCACTCTTGATACCACCGATCAAGTTAGCACACCATGTACCGTGTGCGTTGTCATCTTCATTGCTGTTAGCCACACCGCCAACTGTATATCCTGAGCTGTAACCTGGCACCTCATACACCCTGTATGCCTGTTGCTCTGATAAACCATTAAGGTCAGCGTTGTTTGTTATATCAAATAATTCTGGATGTAAACCTACTCCAGATCCTGTTGGTCTTGAAGCACCCCTAATACCAGTATCAAGTACATACACGTCAACACCGTCAGCTTCTTCCGTAGTGTTATATAATCCATTCATGAAACTCCTGCTTTGCTTTGATATACGATCTAGATGCCAGAAGTCATGTATACAGATGGCACCGTAACGTAATGGACTATCATCATAAGCACCGTAATCAGAGTTAGACACGTTGTACCAATATAGTACAGATGCTGTAACACTATCCACAGTGATACGAGTATACGCACCAGATGAACCAGGCGTACCCGCTGTTGTTACATTATATGTGTACTGTACACCATCTCTATGTGTACCGTCAGGTGTTAAGGAGAATGCTAGTCTATGTCCTGTGTTAGATGCGTCAGACTGGTCAAAGGTATATGTACCCCCTTGTACGAAACCACTGTAGGTTGCTATTCTACTATAAACACCACCCTGTGTAGATGATAACTGGAATCTCTGGTTACCACTATAGTTTGCTACCTTTACATATATTGTTCCACCACCACTAGATGTTATTATCCTTGTGTTTCTCTGTCCTGATATCTCACTTGTGTTGTCTTCTAATGTATCTGTTTCCCACTCTGCTACTGCTGTCTCACCACCCTCTACTGGGTCTATTTTATATTCTTTATCATACGTCGCACCATGAACATACGCCAACTTCCTAATCTCATCTATAGATGATTGATCCTCGGAAGGTGCTGTAAACTGGATAGTTCTAAATGAAGGGAAAGATCTTACAAATTCTAAATAACTATGCTGACCCATTATTAGTGCTTGAGCACCATCAAGAGTCATAGAACTTGCTACCTTTACTAAAAGGGTTGCCATTGAATATTAGTCAGTATTATCCTCTTTTGTATTTATAGAACTCATGGCTGGACTTAGAGACAGAGAAGCACCAACAGGTGAATATAGACTCAGAGAACACCTCTGGAGTAGAACTGAAGCAAAATTTGATGGCACTTCAGATACTATTCCATTTGACGTTGGCGACAAATATGACGAAAGACCTATCGTTGCTATAGGCATAACAAAAAACGTCTATGGTAAAAGGTACTATCTCATTGTTGAAGGAGATAAAACCCATGCCCGTAGACGTTTAGAATTTGATGAGAAGCATGACTTGATATCAAGCAAGTTCCTCAAGTTTGTAGACTAATTATTTAACCTTTGCTTCTTTCACAGGAGCAGGAGCTTCTTCTCCTTCTTTCTGTGTTGCTAATCGAAGACCTTCTATTGCTCCTTGGAGTCTTAATAGTTGGTCTTCTCTTGTTTTAAGAGCGTCTTTAATTTCTGCGACTTCTGCTTTTACCTTGCTCTGTTGCTCGGTGAAGTCTGTAATCATTTCTTCAATGGTCATGCTGTAGTTTCCTCAGTACGTTGGATTTTAGATTCGACACCTAGGACGGTGGTGCGTATAATATCAAGTGCTTCACAAGCACCTTCAAGACGGTTCACTTTAGTGCGAGCGTCATTAAGATCGGTTAGATCAATACGAGTCATAAGACTAGAGTTCTTATCGAGCTCCTCTTCTCGTTCTTTGACTTCTTCTCTTGCTGCTACTAATTGAGCAACGAAGTCTTCCCATACCATATCAAATGTCCATTCTTTAGGTTCATTTTCAACGGTACCCATTCCTGCTGTCTCTGGTTGATCAGACATAATTGTTTACTTCATCTTGTATATCTTGCTGTGCTAGAGCAAATGGTGTTGCGAGATAAGGACGTGTGTCATACTTCAGATCTTTGTATTGACCATCAGCATAGACATACTGCATAAAGGCATTGATATGTTCTTTGCCTGTATACTTTTCTCTCCAATGTGGAATGTCTCCACTGTATATTACCACATCACCTGGTTCCAAGTCAATATGTAGAGTTTGCTCCTCCCATAAAAAATTTAGATCCCACTTGATGTCGCGAGCAATAGACAGATTGACTGCTATTTCTGAGGAACGTCTGTCAGTATGTCTGACGAGTTCACTTCCTTCAGTATATATGCGGCCATAAGAATAGGTCGGTTCGAGGTTTGTCTTTAGTATTTTCTCCACTTGAGGTTTCAACTGGAGACTCAATGCTTCAAAACAAAGAGGTGAATACCAAGAGAAAGTACCAGGTACCGTAGGGTCACGATAACCTTCACTACTCCCCATAGAAAGTAAAGCATCCCTCATTAGTCTGAACTCTGTGTACAAGTGATCGACTACTGGAATAGGAACTGCTTCCTTCCAAATTTTAATTATCGGTTTGTATTTTGTAGTTACGTCTGTCATAGAACTCTGGGTTTAACACAGTCGGCACACAAGGAATACTCATGGATAACCTTGTTTTATCTGGTAAAGCACAATGATATGCTCTATCAGGTATATAGAGAAGATCGCCAGGCTTTAATATCCCTTCCCAATCAATTTCCATTATATCATAGTTTAGTGGTTTGTCATTCTTACATGCTAATAATGATGTCTGTTTGTTCTTATATACTTTCCATGGTGTCTCTCCAACACACTGTATGATGAAATTAGAGAAATGATCACAGTGTGTTTTGAATGAAGGAGACTTAGTTCTTGCTCCATATACATGTACATCTGTACATACATCTAGAGATCTTTCTATCTCTATACACAGGTCTTGAGTCTTTCTTTTTATCTTACTATAACCAGTGATGACAAAACTCTCTCCACTTGTTATGTGATTGTATATTGTGTTCTTATCCTGACATGGTACAGGAGACCAGTATGGTTTGTACTCTGGTAATGATCTCTTTTCACCATTACCATTTATTAGTTCCCAATACAAATCATCACGTGTAAGACATGTCTCTACGTCTTTCCATGATAGGTATTCTTGTGGTTTGTCTAGAAACTGCGGGATGTAAACTACTCCATCATCGCAGTGTAGATTACGCGACGCGAAGAAACGGCTTAACATTAGCAGGGTTGTGACGTTTTACAATATTGATTGTGATTGCTAACCTAGCATCATGACGTGCAGGACACGAGCTAGCATGATAGTGCTTACCATCAAAAACGAAAAGCTTATTCTTTTCGGGATGGCATTTATACTTGATCGTATAGTTTTCCGATTGTTCCTTCTCTTCAAATACAACCGTCGGCCCGTCCGAGTTATTGACATAGTACAAACATGTAAAGTGATCTACCTGTGATGATTCTGGAAAATCAACATGAGGTTGGTTATGTAAAAAATGTTCTTCTCTGAATGTAGGAAAGTTTAATCCACATCTAATTCTAGAAAGATACCATTGATCCCATTCTAGATTGAGAGCATCAATAATATAGTGATAGAAGAAACTAAAATCACCATACCAATTACTTAATCCACTACCATCACGATATGCTGTGTGATGCATACCTGGTTGACTTCTATAGAAATCAGGAACTTCTGATCTCTCTTCTGGTGATACAGTAACATCATCTAACCAGAACCATGGGAACTCATTAGATGTTAACTTATCGTGTATCTCATTAGCTAAGGAGATAGGTAAAAAGTTGTGAATCTCTCTCATAATATATTGAATGATATAGAAATTCTGTCTTCATCAGACAGGTTAGGTTTGACATGATGTTCTACCCACGCAGGGAAGATTAACATTCTATTTGTCTTGGCAGGATACTTCATTTCAACTCCACTATATCTAGTCAACTCAGGTGCGACTGTTCCTAGAGCATAACCATTATCTCTACTGAAACATATCTCACCTGATCTCTCAGGAGCATCTACATAGAACACACCTGATAGTCTTGCCTCTGGATGTACATGAGCTTGATTGTAAGCAAACTTTGGATTAATATTAACCCATAGATTTTCTACGTAACGATCTGATTTTGGTATACCTAGATCAGCTGCTATATGATGTGATTCTTTTAGAGCATACTTTACAAGAAGTTGAAGGGGTGTATCATCGAAGGTGCGATAATCATTTGATTGCCAACCACCTACGTTAGATATAATTCTACCCTCATCCTTTTTCTGTTCTTCATATGCCCAGAACTTAATACTGTCCACATCAAGATTTAGATTGTCAAAAATCCAAATAGGAGTCGGAAATATTTCTTCTAATCTCATTAAAAATTAGGGCATTCTTGGGAAGCGAAGACTCTTGCTAAAGATTTATATTTGAATCCAAAGCACTGAGACCATCTCCATTGTACACTATCTGCTATGAAAGGGCAATGGGGTGTGTTGGCATTATAGATTGTCATAGTACCA
>QCLS01000004.1 GCA_003214355.1 Prochlorococcus sp. AG-418-C09
AGAAATTATTTTGTGGATGGCCAGATCCTTTAAGAAAGTTAATTTTATTATAAAAGATTTGTGAAATTGTAAAGAAACACTTCAATAAAATTATTGATAATGAGAACCTATTGCAATAAAGGCATATATAAGGCATAATTGAGATTAATTCTCATTATCAAATAATGAATTTCCATAACTATGGAGAATCAGGTACTCAGTCGGTAAGAATCATAACTGGACAATCAGTACTAATAGATCCATCATCAAGGCCAAAAGGAACTTGTTTAGAAGTAGAAAATGGTATCGCAAGAGTTTATTGTCCTTGCGAGGAAACAGAAGGAATGACATTAGCTTTCTTGCAATCTGGAGATCAATTAAGAACTGACCGCTTATGTAGTGAAGGAGTATGTGTTGAAGCATTAACAGATTTATCTTTTCATAGCAATGCAGAAATAACTGACAGTTCTGGTTTTGATGCGGTAAACGAATGGACTCTTCAATTACTTAGAATTAGACATTTGGGAAATGCTGAACAAAGATTACAGGCACTATTTGCAATCTTAGTTAATAGATTAGGAAGAAGATGCGGACAATGGTGTGAATTACCTTTTAGGCTGACACATGAAAGAATTGGAGAATTAATAGGATCTACAAGAGTTACCTCAACAAGGCTAATATCTAGGTTAAGATCATCTGAATTGTTAATTGCTCCTCTGGGCACTCAGACAGTTAGTGTTGCGCCATCATTTATAGAGTCTTCACCACTAGAAAGCTAAAATGAAAATACAAGCCGAAGTTTCTGAATCTATCGTGGAGAATCTATTAATTGAGATAGAAATGATCAATTCAAGAATTAGTAAATTACTATTAAATTACAACCAGACTTGTAATTTAGAATTAAAGAAGAGATTATTTAGAGAACATCTTGATCTGAGTAATAGACTTGGTGAGATTAATTCAATTTCTAATACTATTTGTAGCCTATCTACTAATGAAATATCTTTATCAAATTTGTTATTAGTTCAATCAAATAGAAGTTTAAAGTAATTAATTATTTTTTATTTAATTCGCCATCTAATATAAGTAAGGCAGAAGGTTGATTATTTGAAAATTTAACCTTACCTAAAATAGTCGCAAACTCGTCCTCAGAATTAATTTGAGCATCAACAATGGGGTCTAAAAAGACATTAGTTCTCGTGTCAGCTGATCTATCAGAAATAGAATAAATTTGTTGTAATGAGGCGGTTAAATCTGACTCCATATTGAAAGCAAACGAAATAATCTCTTCAATTGATTTCCATTCCTGTATTGGAGCAGGCAATTGTTGAAGGTTAACTGTTTGTCCACGAGCAATTATGTAATCAGAGAATTTATATGAATGATCCATTTCAGCCTTTGATTCCTGTAGAAAAAAAGAGCTAAAGCCATTCAAATTCTTTTCTTTGAACCATAGTGAAATAGAAAAATATTGAACACTGGCATTTCTTTCCATCGTCAAATGCTGATAGAGGTTTTGAAGTAAGTTGTCATCAATTTCCTGAGCGACGGCTCTTCCTGAAGGACCAAAGCTAATGGAATTCTTTTTTAAAGTTGTATTTTCGGTCATTGTCTTAAATTAATTATTAATAAAATAATACAACATTTTGTATAAATAGTCATTACAGAAACCTAATAATTTACCTTAGATATGATAATGAATATCAATAGCAAATACACTTATATGGATGGATTAATATATAACGAAAGTCTAATAATGTTAAATAAATTTTATTTAAATAAGAAACGAAAATGTAAAAAGAAAAAATGTCCTAAATGGAAAGGAGGAAAATGTAATTGTTTATAAAAATTATTTAAATAATATTTTTTAATCCGCCTGGAAACAAATAATATGAATGATTTTTTTTTAAGCTAATATCACATTTATCTCCAAGATCTATATCATTATTTAATTCTACTTTTACTCTTACATTCACACCTTTAATAGATATCTTACAAATGAAGAATTCGCCCTGAAACTCCTTAGAAATAACAACTCCTAAACCTTCATTTGATTTTATTAGGTTGATGGATTTTGGAGAAATAGAAATATAATCGTAAATGCAATTGATCTTATAATTATTTGCAATGAATTTACCTATAGGGGAATACAAAGTATTTTTATCATTATTGATTCTCAAAATATTATTACCTTGTATAAAGCTACTCACAAAAACTGTTTTGGGGTTATTTATCAATGATTGTGGTTTCTCACATTGATGAATCTTACCTTCATTCATAATCGCGACTTTATCGCAAATTGCCATAGCCTCCTGTGGGTCATGGGTAACCATAAGTCCGCTAGCATTGCAACTCCTTAATAAGTTAGGAAGTTCACTTCTAATACGAAGCCTAACATTTAGATCTAAGCTACAAAAGGGTTCATCTAGCAGCAAGAATGATGTTCCGGGTGCTAAGGCTCTTGCTATTGCAAGCCTTTGCTTCTGTCCACCAGACAACTCATGTGGATATTTACTCCTAAGAGAATCAATACCTAGAACTTCCATTAAGTAATCTAAGCGGGAAGTATTATCTCTTATTTGTAAACCAAATTTAGCGTTTTCAATAACATTTAGATGAGGGAAAAGAGCATAATCTTGAAAAACCATTCCGATATTTCTTTTTTCAGGAGCAATAACTTTGTTAATTGAAGATATTTCATTATCATTTAATAAAATTTTACCTCTATCAGGTATCTCAAATCCTGCTATAAGTCTTAAAAGCGTTGTCTTGCCACAGCCAGATGGACCCAAAAGGCCAACTAATTGACCTTCTTGAATTTCTAAATTTATTGAATCTAATATCCAACTTGTTTTTTTGCTTTTCTCATAACGATGAAATAAATCATTGATTATCAAAGCATTATTTTTCACCGTCATATAAATTTTTATTTGTTAAATTAGCAGAAAAAGAATATCAAAAATAATCGTTGTATCTTTTTATACATTAGGAGTTAAATAAGGGGAATTAAAAATGCAAAAAAAAGAAAGAGCAATAACAATAATGGGTGAACTAGATAAATTCTATCCTAACCCTCCAATACCCTTAAACCATACAAATGCTTTTACATTATTAGTTGCCGTAGTTTTAAGTGCTCAATCAACTGATAAGAAAGTTAATGAACTGACGAGTTCATTATTCAAAATTGCGGATACACCAGAAAAAATGGTTAAGCTGGGAAAAGACAAAATATATACACACATAAAACAACTTGGGCTATCAAAACAAAAGTCAATAAATACCTATAATTTATCAAGAAAACTAATTAAAGATTTTGGAGGAAAAGTACCTAATAATTTTAGTGACCTAGAATCATTGCCTGGAGTTGGCCATAAAACCTCTTCAGTTGTAATGTCTCAAGTATTTAATATACCTGCGTTTCCTGTTGACACGCACATCCATAGGCTAGCTCAAAGATGGGGTTTAACAAATGGTAAGAGCGTAGTTAGAACGGAAGAAGATTTAAAAAAAATATTCCCAATTTCAAAATGGAATAAACTGCATCTTCAAATAATTTTTTACGGTAGAGAATATTGCACTGCAAGGGGATGCGATGGAACAAAATGTTTAATGTGCAGAAAATTATATCCAAATAGGAAAAGAAAATACATAGCCAAAAAAGCTTAAAACATTTATATAATCTAAATATATTTAAAACTTTATATGAAAATCGCAATTACAGGAGCATCAGGGAAAACAGGTTACAGAATAGTAGAGGAGGCTAAAAAAAAAGGGATTAAAGTAAGACAAATAATAAGAAAATCCTCATCAATCAATGAAGATTTACAAAATATAGAAACATACAAAATATCATTCACAGAGAAGGATAGCCTAGACGAATCTTTGAGAGATGTAGATGCGTTGATAATTGCCACAGGTGCAAGAGCTTCATTTGATCTAACTGGTCCGGCTAAAGTTGATGCGTTTGGAGTTTATAGTCAATTAGAAAGTTGCAAAAGAGTTGGTTTAAAAAGAGTAATTCTTGTTAGTTCTCTATGTACAGGGAAATTACTACATCCTTTAAATTTATTTGGTCTAATACTTATTTGGAAGAAATTAGGTGAGAATTATTTAAAAGATAATTATTTTGATTGGACTATTATAAGACCAGGTGGATTGAAGGAAGATGAAGAGTTTGTTAATCAAAATATCCTTTATTCGGGAAAGGATATACAGAATGAAGGATCAATACCAAGAAGACTTGTTGCCAAAACATGTCTTGAAGCTCTGAACTGCAAAAGTTCAATTAATAAAACAATAGAAATAACTAGCTCAGAACAAAATAAGAAAATCTCATTTAATAAGGCTATGCAAATTATTTAATTAATGCAAAAATAGAAATAAAAACATGCGTATAAATTCAAAAATAGATGCATTGCAATTAATGCTTACAGATCTTAGAACAAGAAATGAGCCCATTAGGCATAAAGCAGCCTTTAAAGGATGTCAACCTGAATTTCAGAGCTTAGTATCAAGACTAATAATACAACTGGAGGATGAATTGGAGAAAGAAAAGAAGAAAGACAGAGAATATTAAATAAAAAAGATTAGCGCAATGACTTCAATAAGTCTTTTTTATATTGGTCCGACAGTTCATCATATCCCCCAAAGAATTGATCATCCAAAAATATTTGAGGAAAAGTATGGTGATTGGTTATAGAATTTAACCTCTCAAATTCTTCATCACTTCTAATTAATTCAACGTCATGATCAATATTAGATGAATTTAGCAACCTAATTGCTCTTTTAGACCATGGGCAATTATTCAAAGTATATATTTTCACCCTATTGGTTGCTTTAGGAAATGATAAAGGTTCAATATTTTTAATTTTCTTATCAAATGAAAGCAAAAGAATTTCTGCTCCTTTCTTAACAATGGAACCCTCCTCAAGATGTCCTCCAAATACATGGCAATTCTCATCAGAAAAACTCAAATGTAAATGAAGATTACCATAATCAAAAAAACCATTTAGACAAATAATCTCCAAATTACCTTGAAAGATAGTCAATGATTGATTGGTGGGACATTGAATAGCTGCTTTACTCAAATTTCCTACAATCCCAGAAATAAATCCATATATTTTATTTTCCTTAGAATATTCCTTTATCGAAACAAGCAAATCAGTTTCTGGATAGAGCTTTAAACTGTGAGGAATCATTTCTAATATTAATTATTCATTGATCTGAGGAGTAAATTGTATTTCATTTTGGTGATTATTACAATTCAATATTAATATTTAACTGACAACAATAAAACTACAGACAAAATAAATTATCTCCCAACCAAATAAAGATTAGAATAAAGATAATTTTATGAAGAATTCAAATAAATTGAAAAGATTTAATCTACAAAATGCAATTAAGTTTTTACCTAATTCTCTTACTTTAATAAGGTTATTAATTGTTTTTCCAATAATATACTTTTTAGAAACAAATAAATTTGCATTTATTCTCCCTTTATTGATTTTGGGTGGTTTAACGGATTATTTTGATGGTTATTTTGCTAAAAGATATAATTTAATGACTAGCTTTGGAGCAGTTATTGATCCTGTAGCAGATAAAATTTTTACAATAATACCCCTTCTTTGGCTTAGCACACAAAATATAATCCCTTATTGGTCTATATCAATTATTATTTTCAGGGAATTCATTGTATCAGCGTTTAGATCCACCCGGAAAGATGGACTACCCGCCTCCAGGCAAGCTAAATTTAAAACTTTATTTATTTTTATTTCATTGATATTGTTTTTTCTTCCTTTAAAAAATGAAATAATTACTAATGCGGGATTAATTACTTACTGGATTGGCTTTATTCTCACTTTAACTACAAGTATAAATTATTTAAGATTGAAATAAAAAACTATCCGTTTCTGGATCCAATGATTCATTGGTATTAAATTTATAATCATTTTCATAACTATCCTTTAGCCCAGTAAATAAATCATATTTAGGAGACCAATTAAGATCCTCTCTCAATTTAGAAATTGAAGTAAGATAATGATTTAATCTTATTGGAAAACCTTTTCTCGATTTAGGATCAAGTTTTTGATAGTTAAATGATTTTATTTCAATATCCCCAATATCAAAATTGCAAGCTTTAATGCATGAATTAATTAAACCCTTAATCGTAATCCCCTTATCACCGGAACAATTATATATATTATTTAAAGCTAATTTACTACCCATACTTAGCATCATTGCATCAGTCAAATCCGAAACATGCCCTAGCTGAGTAATTAATGAACCGTCTCCAGGCAATGGAATGGATTTCAAATGAATAATTCTCTCGAAAAACCAATTTTCAATTTTGTTGTAATTACCTGGTCCATAAATATATGTAGGTCGAAAACTGGTAAAAGGGATTCTCTCCAATTTCAGCCATTTCTCAGTCTCAGCCTTTCCTTTATGCCTACTGTTTGAATCTAATGAATCTTTTTCTGTAATTGGAAATTCATAATTATCTTTATAAACACCAGCAGAACTAACATATATATATCTTTCAAAGGATTGATTAATGCTTTCAATAAGTGTTTTAGTTTGTATGAGCTCTCTGCCTGAAATATCAAAGACAAAGTCATATTTTTTATTTTTTAATTTAGAAATATCCTCTAAATCATTTCTGTCTCCTTTTATATGATTTAACTTATTAGAGCAAGGTCTATTTCCCCTTGTAAATATATCAATTTGATAATCATTCGAAATTAATTTATTCACTAATGATTTCCCAACAAATCTAGTCCCGCCCATTACAAGAATTTTCATAATTAAAAAATATTTAGTCTTAGTAGTAATCTTAATAATAATTACATAAAATATTACTCGTTATACCTAACAAAAAGGAAAGGTAAAACTTATGAAACTAATTCCAGCTATTGATTTGATGAAAGGTAAGTGTGTAAGGCTTCTAAAAGGGAATTTCAATAAGAGTAAAGAGTTTGATAAAACCCCAGCTGAGCAGGCAGTTGAGTGGGAGAAACAAGGAGCCACCTCAATTCATATCGTAGATTTAGATGCTGCTAAAACTGGAAACCCAATAAATGACAAATCAATAAAAGAGATCTCAGAAAGAATAAATATTCCAATTCAAATTGGAGGAGGAATTAGATCAGAAGAGAGAATAAGGCAATTATTCTCTTATGGTATAGAAAAAGTTATTATGGGTACTTCGGCTATTGAGAATAAAGCTATGGTTGAGGATTTAACTGAAAAATTCCCTGGAAAGATAATAATTGGTATTGACTCAATTAAAGGGAAAGTAAGTACACGTGGATGGTTAAAACAATCAAATGTTTTAGCTAAAGAATTAATTAAAGATTATTCAAGACTTAACATTGCAAGCTTTATCATTACTGATATTGATACAGATGGAACATTAAATGGTCCAAATGAACAACTTATTGAAGAAATACTTCTTAACACAACAATTCCTGTTATTGCATCTGGTGGTGTCGGTTCAATATCTGATCTTTTATCGCTTATAAAATATGAAAATATAGGTCTTGAGGGAGTAATTGTTGGGAAAGCGCTTTATGAAAGAAAATTTACAATAAATGAGGCTAATAAAGCATTATCAAGTGAAAGACTATTTAATGTAATTAATAAAAACAATGGTATCGCTTAAAATTTAAATATAAATTTCCAAGAGGGCTGGAATTTATATAGTTTATTAGTTAATTTAAAAACATAATAAATAAATTCAATAAGTGGATTTAACTAAGGAAAAGTCAATACTCATAATAGCTCCTAGTTTAATAGCAGAATCATTGTCATTGAAATTAACCTCATTGGATAATAATTTAACAATTTCCCTAGATGCACAAGACCAAGAATTCTCCCCTGATTTAATAATTTGGAACATTCTTAATTTTCATTCTGAAGACCTTGTTAGATTAGAGTTATTAAAGTTAAAAGAAAGATGGGAATATTCAAAGATACTAATAATATTTTCAGAAAACTCAAAAAGTAATAATTTTATTCTGCCAAATCTTACTAGTGAAGGAAATCTTTTAAATCCAACAATTGAAAAAGTACTTGAATCTATTAATACAATTAGTTCCGGAGGAAGAGTTTTTGATCTGGGCCAGCAAAATATTAAACCTATTAAAACATTATCAAAACCATCACTTAACCATAAATTTCTAGCCTCAGGCTTGAAACAAATAGATAATGAGATAAATAAAATTTTTCAATATATTAACGAAGAATCGACATCAGGATTTTACCAATTCATTTTAAAAGGGCGGCTAAGAGAATTAATAACTGCAAAATCACTATTACTTTTTTTATGGGGTGGGTCTTTAGAACAGAATAATAGCTTTTTAGTTGATGACTACAATAATATTGAAAGTTCTAGTGCTGAAACTGTTTTTCTTCAGAATAAGGATTCTTTAGAAATATGGAACATGATATTTAAAAGAGCCATCAAAAAATATAGTCAAATATGTCTAAAGCAAAATGTTAATAACACCCCCTTAATTTTGTCTGGCTTAAAGAACGAATTCATATCAAAACTAATTTGTAATGTTTTAAATGAATTAAATACATTAATTGAGAATATTAAGGGATCAGAGATTAAAAATTTAACAAATGAGCTCCCATCCTTAATAAATGAATTAAAACGAAATTCTCTAGCTAAATTAGCTGACAATTATCTTAGAATAAAAAGAAATGGTGAGTCTATTTCATTAACAGATTATGTCTTTAATGAATTTAACAATGATGATAAAGATTTTGAATGCCACGACTTATTACTATTTATTGAACCAATAGTTAATAATACTCCTCTAAATTATGATGGTAAATTGCTACCTTTATATGAAACGGAATCTTTTAGCATTACTGAGAGTATAATTACAAATTGGGTCTTAAGAACATCAAATTTGATAGCCTCTGAGATATTCAATTATTGTTCAGATTGGCCAGAATTAAGAACATTTATAATTAATCCAGAGCTACAATCAACAAGAGGTTTTGAGAGATTTAGAAATAATATTAATAACTATAATCGTTGGCATAACAATATTGATATGCCAATTTACTTGTATGAAAGTAAGCGAGAATATATAGATGTTATCGATAACATATTCGTTAGATATTTTAAAAATGAAAACAGAGAAAAAGATCTTAAGAATCTAGAATGGTTTCAGAAACAAGTTACATTATTAGTTGAAATAAGAGATGCATTGGCTCCTCAATTAGAAATTGCATTAAAATATATAGGAAATATATTTGTTACTATTTTGACTAAAATTGTAGGAAAATCTATTGGGCTTATAGGCAAAGGGATATTACAGGGATTAGGCAGAACAAATTCAAAATAATATTTATATTTAAATGAAAAGAGTAAAGTATTTAATTTTAACCTTAATTATATTTCTCTTATTTAATACATCTGTTTTAGCCTCACGAAATACAGATAGTTATGATGGAAACATTTTTCCAATATATGCTGGGAATGGATCAATAGTACCTCCTCAAACCACGCTAAGTGATTCAATAAGAAACCATAGAGTAGCTATTTTATTCTTTTACCTAGATGACAGCTCCGCTAGTAAAACTTTAGCACCTATAATTTCAGGCCTAGATCTAATATGGAGAAATAGTATAGATTTAATTGCTTTAACTACTGATGAGCTTCAAGGAAATCCCAGTGAAGATATAAATGAAGCCAATTACTATTGGAATGGACTTATTCCACAGACAGTAATAATCGATGATGAAGGTATTGTTCAATTTGATAAAAATGGAATAGTAGATATAGATGAGATCAACAAAGTCATAAGTAATATAAAAGGTATAGAGTATGATAATTCATCTTTTTCTGTTCAAAGTTTTAATGAGTATAACAGCAGAATTAGTAAGGACAAATAAATATTTTAGTCAATGATATTTATAATTATAGTTTCAAGTTTAATTACCTTTCTTCTATTAATAGATATTTATCATAAGTACAAGCCTGCGTCAAAATTAAAACTAATCCCTTCGAATTATAATCTTAAATCCAGCAATAATGGATTTGAAATTGAGTGCTTTCTTAAAATAATAAATTTCAGTAAAGATAAGGAGACAATGATTTCAAATTTTAATATGGAATTGGATCTCTTTGACAAAAATAATTTGGTTGACTTTAATTATCAGACAACAATTATAATTTATAATACTGCAAGAGAAAAAGAAATAAGAAATTACTGGCCAACGATAATTTTAAAAGCAAGAGAAATATTAAAATTAAAAATTCTAATTAAAGCTAATAAAAATGTCTTCGAATCAAACAAGAGTTTATGGCTTAAATTCCAATGGGAAAATTATGGTCATTTTGGAATTAAGCAAAAACGGAATTATTTTTTAATTAGTAATCATAAATACTATATAAATAAAAGAATGTTAGTTGATATTAATTTAAATAATTCCTATAAAGCACTTGCAATTAAAACTAGCTTGCTTGGAGCTTTTGATGATCCTGTAAAGACAATATGCTCTTATTGTGAAGGCATAACATTAGCTAATGATATTTTGATTATTGGAGAGACCCCATTAGCAATAATGCAAGGCCGTTATAAAGTACCTCATGAATTGGAATATGGTTTTTTATCTAAAATATTATGCTATTTCTTTCACCCTACAAGCAGTCTTGCAACTGCCTGTGGGATGCAACTATTAATTAATAAAGTTGGTGTGACAAGGATTACTTTATCTTTGTTAGTTGGAATGCTTTTCAAGTTAATTAGGATAAAAGGGGTCTTTTACAGATTGGCAGGGAATCAGTCTTCATTAATAGATGATATAAGCGGAACAACTATTCCTTACGATAAAACAATTGTCTTAGGTCCAAATAATGCCGAAATGATATGTAAGCAAATTTCTGAAATACTTAAAATAAATGTCGCTGTAGTGGATGTTAATGACTTAGGAAAGGTAAAGATACTTGCAAGTACTAACAAATCAATTAATTCTATACTAAACAAAGCACTTAAGAATAATCCCGCTGGTAACGATGATCAAAAAACACCTATAGTATTAATAAGGGAAAAAACATAACCTCCTCTAATCATGTTTTTTAATAGAGAAAATAAAAATTACATCGCAGTTGAGGAACTTCATATAAGACACCTCAATTTATTAATTGACTTAAAAAATAATGAGTTTAATAATTGGTTTTATAAAATGGCAATTATTAATACTTTTGAGGATCTAAAAAAATTCCTAATTAATCTTGAGAAAAATAAGAACAAATGCATAATTGCCATTCAAAACAAGAAAGTAATTGGATTCATTCATACCTATCCAATTAATAAGAAAAAAACATGCTTAAAAGTTGATGAGCCTAAAATTTATGATTGTAAATATCCAAATGACACACGAGAATTGATATTAGAACTATTAAAGAAAACAATATTTTTTAATGATGTGAGTTTATCCAATTGGATAATTACATCTGATATAAATAATCTTGATCTTATTTCTGCATCAAGGGAGTTAGGATTCCAACCATTAAAGGAAACTAAAGTTTGGACAATTCCAAAACAAATTAAAAATATAACTAAAAGTATTGAAAATGATTTATTAATAGAAAGTTTCCAAAAAATAGATGAAACGAATATTAAAAGTGTTTTAAATTTTGTAAGATCTAATGAATCGATTATGGTAAGAAATCTTCTTGATTACAGTAAAAAAGATATAGAAAAAAGAAATGATGATTTATGTGGTTGTATAACTATCAATGGAGAAATCATATTCACAATCTTAAAAGATATAAATTATAAGAAAAAAAAGATTTATACACTTATGAGAGGAATATGCTGGGATGAAAGACTAAATACTGTTTTAGAATTAGTAATTAAAAAGATAATTAAAAATAACCCTAATGTAATATTTAAAACATATTCGGAAGATAAAGCCTTAAATAAATTCTTGCAGGAATTGCCTCTAAATGAAACAAAAAACGAATTAATTTTAATTAAAAATTCACTTATCAAAAGAAATACAATAAACAACCTAAGTGTGAATAAATCATTAGATTCGATTCTAAAGAAAATAAATCCCCCAGGTAATCCATTCCCCGCTCCGACGCCTTCAAGCTTAAAGTGAAATATAACAAACCTTTATCAAGAGCAGTATTATGTCTTGATGTTGGGGGAAAGAGAATAGGCTTAGCCTACTGTGATTCTTTACATATAACCATTTCAATTCTCCCAGCCATTACAAGAAGTAAAGACTTCAGAGAATTAAGCTTGCTAAACCAATTCATTATTAAACATAACTTGTTAGGAATTGTGGTTGGGTTGCCGCTCAATGATAATGGTGAAATGACTCACCAAGCAAAAGATTGTTATGAATATGGATTGTCGATCTCACGGAGGTTAAAATTACCAATTGCATTTGTAAATGAACACAGCTCAACATGGGAAACATTAAATAGATTTGATATTAAGAAAGATAAATCAGGATTAGTAGATAGCTTGTCAGCAAAAGTCATCCTGGAGCAATGGATGAATGAAGGTCCCGAGTTGAAAGAATTTCTTTTTAAATAACTTATTAGTTACTAAAATATTTATATATATAAAAATAAATTTAATGAATAAACCCAACAACCTTGAAAGATATGAGGCTCCTACCCTTTTATTAAAAGACTCTATTGGTAATGAACTATTCTGTTATCTTGAACAAATTGTAAATATTGAAGAAAAGGAATATGCTTTACTTACTCCAGTAGATACACCAGTTACTTTATTCAAGATAGATGAGAATGGTGAACCTGAATTAATAGAAAAAATAGATAAAGATGAGCAGATTTTGAAGAATGCAGATGCAGTTCTACAAGAACATGACTTAAATCTTGTAAGATCTGCTGTTACACTAACTGTCTCTGGTGAACTTGATGAACCGGTATATGATGATTTAGAAGAAGAGAATTTAGATGAAGACACCGAAACCTACGAATTACTTGTGAATTTTAATGTGTTTGATGCCGAATATGGTTTATACATACCATTGGATCCTTTCTTTATTGTTGGGCAACTTGAAAATAATGCAGCATTATTAATTGAGGATGAGGAGTTTGATAGAATTCAGCCTTTGATTGAGGCCGAATTAGAAAAGAGTATTAGCTAATGAAATGACCTCACTTACGAAAATATGGTGGAAATCTAATCTCCCGATTTATAATATTTCACATTCAGAATTATATTCAAAAGGCATAACATGTCTTCTTCTTGATGTTGATGGCACATTGATTAATAGGAAAACGAATAGCATCCCAATAAAGGTTAAGCAATGGATAAAAAAATCCAAGGAATATTTCTCTTTATATTTGATAAGTAATAATCCATCTGAGAAAAGAATTTCGAGTATTGGCAATGAACTAGGCTTAGAATATAAACACAAAGCTCTTAAACCCTCAAAAAAGAATACGCTTAAAATAATAAAAAAGTTAAATAGAGATAAAGAAAATATTGCCATTGTTGGGGATCGTATTTTGACAGATATTATTGTTGGAAATAGATGCAATATTCATACAATACTTGTAAGAAAATTAAACAAGAACGGTCTTCCAATTAGAATAAACATCATCCTATTAATTGAAAGATTGATTTCTTTTTTTATTGTTTAATGAAACTTTGGGTAATTAAAATAGGAACAAGTCTTCTCAGAGGATCCGGTGATTTATCAACAGAAGAAACCATCCAAAGGCTTTGCAAGCATATCAGCAATTTTAGTTCTAAAGGCAATAAAGTTGTTTTAGTAACTAGCGGAGCGGTTGGCTTGGGATGTAAGAAATTAAATTTAAATCAAAGACCAAATGACCTTACATCATTACAAGCAATGGCAGCTATTGGGCAAGTAAGTCTAATGAAACTTTATGAAAAAGAGATGCATAAATTAGGACTAAATGTTGCACAAATACTTATTACAAAAAGCGATTTCAACACTAGAGAGTCTTTTAACAACGCATCAAAAACACTAATGAAATTGCTTTCACTAAATATTCTGCCAATTGTCAACGAAAACGACACTACGGCAAATGAAGAACTTAAATATGGTGATAATGACACCTTGTCAGCCCTAGTGTCATTAGCAATAAAAGCTAATAGGTTAATTTTATTAACAGATATTGATAACTTATATTCTAAAGACCCAAGAACGAATGATGATGCTACACCAATAATGGAAGTCCACAATAAAAAGGAATTAGAGGCAATTAAGGATAAGAATAAATCAAATAATAATAATGAATGGGGAACAGGGGGAATAACAACAAAACTGCAAGCTGCTGAAATAGCAACAAAAGGTGGCATAACTGTTCAATTAGCTGATGGCAGAACAAACGATAATCTAGAAAACATTTTTAGTGAAGAGAGAATAGGCACAATTTTTCACTCATCTACCAAGCCAATGGGCAATAAAAAGAGTTGGCTTGCTCACGCTATTCAGACAGTTGGGTCTATTGTCTTAGATGATGGAGCTTGTAATGCTATTGAGACGAATGGAGCCTCATTATTGCTTGTAGGAATTATTGAAGTGAATGGAGAATTCAAAGCTAATCAACCTGTAAGAATATTAAATAAACAAAAAAAAGAAGTGGCTAAAGGTATAACATCAATGAGTAGCCATTCAATAAAAAAGGAATTGAGTGATAAAGATTTTAAATCACCTTCAAGGATCGTTATACACAGAGATGTACTCGCTCTTAGCAATTAGAGGAATAAAATTTAGTTATGTTAATTACTAATATTATTGAAATAATTAAGGAAGGAAATTCAGGATATATAAATTCTTGTATATTTGAGAATATAGATATATCTGGAGCTTCCTCTCTAGAGTCGGCTTCTAAAAACCAAATTTCATTTTTAGAAAATAATAATAAGATTAAAGATTCATTAAACATTACAAAAGCATCTCTAATTATCACATCAGATAATAAAGAAATAATGACTTTCTTAAAGAATAAGAGAATATCATCAGTGATAGTTTCCAATCCACGAATTGCTTTTGCTGAAATTCTAAATGAAATCAAAGTAAATTTAAAAATTAAACCTGGTATTAATAAATCAGCTGATATCGATAAATCTTCTACAATTGGCAAGAATTGTTACATAGGTTCAAATGTATTTATTGGAGAAAAGACAAAAATTGGCAATAATAATTTTATCTTTCCTGGAACTGTAATACTGCAAGAAGTTGAAATTGGAGACAACAATTTTATATATCCAAATTGTGTTATTCATCCAAATACCATAATAAAAGATAACTGCGTAATTAATTCATCTACTGTAGTTGGATCAGAAGGATTTGGCTTTATCCCTAATAAAGGTAAATGGGTCAAAATGCCTCAAACTGGGGGAGTTATATTAAATTCGCAAGTTGAAATAGGTACTAACTGTTGCATAGATAGACCAGTTGTTGGTAATACAGTTATTGGAGAAGGGACGAAAATTGATAACTTAGTTCAGATTGGACATGGCGTTCAAATTGGTAATCATTGTGTATTCGCTGCACAGGTAGGTATTGCAGGCGGGGCAATAATAGGTGACGGGGTTATTTTAGCTGGTCAGGTTGGAATAAATAATAGAGTTAAAGTAGGTAATAATGTAGTTGCAAGTTCTAAATGTGGAATAATTGCTGATGTTAAAGATGGTGCGGTAGTAAGCGGATTCCCATCAATTCCCAATAAATCATGGTTAAGAAGCATAAGCATTTTTAAGAAATTACCAGAATTAGCCAAAAAACTTAGACAATTAGACAATAAATAATTTATTCTTTTAAAAAATGAAATTAAATGAAAAACTATAAAATTGTTTTACTCTCTGGTGATGGAATAGGTCCTGAAATATCTGAAGTATCAATAAGAATCTTACAAAAACTTGCAATTAGATTTGACTTCAAATTCACAATCAATAAAGAATTATTCGGAGGAATTGCAATTGATAATTGCGGTGTACCTGCTCCAGAGAAAACAATTCAAGCATGTAAGGAAAGTGATGCAGTTTTACTTGCTTGTGTAGGTGATAATAAATATGATTCTTTAGATAGATCAATAAGGCCTGAAACTGGGTTACTAAAATTAAGATCAGAGTTAAATTTATTTGCCAACATAAGGCCAGTAAAGATTAGAAAATCACTCATAAGTTCAAGTAGTTTAAAAGAAGAAATAGTTAAAGATGTTGATTTAATAGTTGTTAGAGAACTCACTGGTGGAATATATTTTGGAGAACCCAGAGGAATTATAAAAGCTAATGATGAAGAGAAAGGATTCAATACCATGTCATATAAATCATCAGAAGTTAAAAGAATAACTGAGGTGGCAATTGACATCGCAAAAGGAAGATCTAAAAAGATCTGTTCAGTTGATAAAGCGAATGTGCTAGAAGTTAGTCAATTATGGAGAGACAATGTCAAAGAAATAATAATGAAGCACCCTGAAATACAACTATCTAATATGTATGTAGACAATGCAGCAATGCAACTTATAAAAGATCCAAAACAATTTGATGTAATTCTCACTAATAATCTTTTTGGAGATATATTGAGCGATTTATCAGCAATGTTAACTGGATCTATTGGCATGCTTCCATCTGCCTCCCTTACCTTAAAGGGACCTGGGGTATTCGAACCTGTACATGGTTCAGCTCCAGATATTGCAGGACAAAATATAGCTAATCCAATAGCGATGGCATTGTCTACTGCAATGATGTTAAGAATTGCTTTTAATGAAATCAAAGCTGCCGATTTAATTGAGTCAGCTATCGATAAGGTATTATCTGAGGGCTTTAGAACAGCTGACCTGAGAGATAATACCTCCAAATTAATTTCTTGCAGTGAAATGGGGCAAAGAATTATTGAAGAAATCTAAGACAAAGATTACTAAATTAAAGAAATTCTTTAACTAAATAAAAAACAAGCATATGACCTGTCAGAATCTTAATACATCTTTTTATTTAAATGTCTAAAAGTCATCCGGTAGTAGCCGTAACAGGATCATCAGGAGCAGGTACGAGTACTGTCAAAAGAGCATTCGAACATATTTTTGCAAGAGAAGATATTGTTCCTGCTGTGGTAGAAGGAGATAGTTATCATAGATTTGAAAGAATGCCTATGAAGAAAGCTATGGCGGACGCTCTAGCTAAAGGAGAAAACTTCTCTCATTTCGGACCTGAAGCAAATTTATTTGATGAATTAGAAGAGTTATTTAAAATTTATGGGAAAACAGGAGGAGGGAAGAAAAGATACTATCTACATAGTACTGAAGAAGCTGAGGAACATAATGCAAGATTAGGCACATCATTAGATCCTGGACAATTTACTCCTTGGGAGAATATTCCTAATGGAACAGATGTTTTATTTTACGAAGGTCTCCATGGTGGTGTTGTTGGTAATAGCTACGATGTCGCATCACACGCAGATCTTCTAGTTGGTGTTGTGCCAATAACAAACCTTGAATGGATACAAAAGATTCATAGAGATAATGCTGAAAGAGGTTATTCAGCAGAAACAATCGTTGACACAATTCTACGTAGGATGCCTGATTATATTAACCATATTTGCCCTCAGTTCAGTAGAACAGATATTAACTTCCAACGAATTCCAACAATTGACACCTCTAACCCTTTTATTTGCAGGAACATTCCAACACCTGATGAAAGTTTCGTAATTATTCATTTCAGAAAAGGCGCAAGAGAAAAATGGGGAATTGATTTTCAATATCTCCTTGGAATGATAAATGACTCATTTATGTCAAGTCCTACAAGCATTGTTGTTAATGGAGGCAAAATGGGCTTTGCTATGGAATTAATATTGACTCCGATTATTCATAAAATGATTGAAGAAAAGAAAGCTATCTAGATTTTTAATAATAAATAATAATCTCTTAAATAAGAAAAACTCTTGATTAATTGACCGATTTTAGACTTTAATATGAAAAGATAATTAAATAGATGTCTTTATTCGACTGGTTTGCTGCAAGGCGAAAAGATCAATTCGTAGGAAAAGTCTCTCAAGAGACTGAAGAAAGTGATGGTCTTTGGGTGAAATGCCCCGAATGTTCTCAAGTTGTATATAGAAAGGATTTAATATCGAACCTTAACGTATGCAGTAATTGTGGGCATCATAACCGTATTAACAGTGATGAAAGGATTAGAATAATTTCCGATGAAGGTTCCTTTCAAGAATTTGATGTTGCATTAAGTCCTACTGATCCACTCGGTTTTAAAGACAGAAGGTCATACTCAGATAGAATAAGAGAAAGCCAGGCCGGGACTGGTTTAAAAGATGGTGTAAGAACAGGTCTTTGCAGAATTAATTCATTGCCTTTAGCATTAGCAGTTATGGATTTCCGTTTTATGGGGGGATCCATGGGATCAGTTGTTGGTGAGAAAATAACAAGAATTATTGAACGTGCTACTCAGGAAAAATATCCACTATTAATTGTATGTGCATCTGGCGGAGCAAGAATGCAAGAAGGGATGTTAAGCCTAATGCAGATGGCTAAGGTTTCTGGTGCATTAAAGAAGCATAGAGAAGAGAATCTTTTATATTTGCCCCTTCTGACACATCCAACTACTGGAGGGGTTACAGCAAGTTTTGCTATGTTGGGAGATTTAATTCTTGCAGAACCAAAAGCATTGATTGGTTTTGCTGGTAGAAGAGTTATTGAGCAAACATTGAGGGAAAAGTTGCCGGATAATTTTCAAACAGCAGAATATCTTTTGGAACATGGTTTTGTAGACCATATTGTAAATAGAAAGGAACTAAAAAATACTTTGACGAATATACTAAAAATTCATGGGGTCAAAGAATCATTGTCATGTGAAATCAAACCATGAAGAAATTTATATCAACCATATTTTTAATTATTACTTTTTTTTTGCCTCAAATCACGTCTTTACCAGTTGATGCAATAGGAAGTGTTAATTGGTTACTAGTAAAAGAGAATCAGTTAGGGAAGGAGTGGTTAGACTTGGGTAGTTTAAAAATCCTGAACGAGAATGAGTTAACCGTATTAACAAGATTTTATGAAAATCCAACTAAAGATAAAGATAAAGGAGAAACTTTTCTATATGTAATGAGAATTAATTGTCTTAATAAAGAGTTTAGAGATATATCAAGAAATGGCATACCCAATTTGAATTCGAAATGGGAAACCTCTAAAAATGACGAACTTATTGAGAGTGTCATTAATGAAAGTTGTTCAAGGGGGATCTAGAAATGAGTACTATAAATAAAAAGATAAAAGTTGCAATTGCTGGTTATGGTTTTGGAAAGAAAGTCCATCTATTAGCATTTAATAACTCTGAAGATTTTGAAGTCGTTTCTTTTTTTCATCCTAATAAGGAAAGAAAGAAATTTATAGAAGAAGAGACTGGATTGGAATGCTGCTCTGAGTGGAATAAATTAATTGATAGAAACGATATTGAAGCAATAGTAATAGCTACACCTCCAGAATATAGATTTAGATATGCAAAAGAAGCTTTAATACACGGAAAACATCTTTTACTTGAGAAACCAGTCTGTTTAAGATGTAATGAGATTGAAGAACTCCAAAGAATTGCTCTAACTAAAAACTTGATTGTCGGTGTAAATTTTGAATATCGAGCTGTACCTCTATTCTTGCAAGCAAAAGAAATAATAGATGAAAACATATTAGGAGAGATATTTTTAATAAAGCTGGATTGGCTAATGAGTAGCCGAGCCGACCCAAGTAGAGAGTGGAACTGGTATTCATGTTCAAATAAAGGAGGAGGAGTAATTGGTGCAATAGGTACTCATGCCTTTGATATGCTGAGTTGGTTCTTTGGGGATATAAATGAAGTATCTGGAAAGATATCAACATCAATAAAAGAAAGACCTATCCCTTCAGAGGGGTTATTATCCAAGGTAACTAGCGAAGATATTTGCTTAGCAAATATTGGAATAAAGAAATCGGTTGATATTGATATCCCATGCCAGGTCTCATTATCTGCAATATCAAGAAAGGGTAGAGGATTTAGTTTGGAAATATATGGAAGCAATGGATCATTATTTCTAAAAAGTGAAAATCAACAGGATTATGTTCACGGATTCTCGCTAACTGTTATTGATAATTTAAATAAAATAAAATCTATAAACGCCAAAGATGAATTTCTTTTTGAAAAGACATGGACAGATGGACGAGTTGCTCCAGTAAAAAGAATTCATAAATTATGGGGGAAATGCATTAGGGAACAACGACCTATTATTCCAGGCTTATGCGAGGGGATCCAGAGTCACAAGGTATGTGAAGCAATAATGAAGTCGTCTGAAAGTGGAATCAAAGTAAAAATCTAAGAGTTAACTAAAACCAGTAACATTTTTTACTTGATATCGTAATAGATTGATTTTTAATATTTGCCAAATTCTGGAAAAATCAATGGATAACAAATTATTATCATGGCAATTAATTACTACGCAAAAGAATTGAAAGAAAATGCAGAACTTCTAGCTTCTAAGGGTAAAGGAATTCTTGCAGTTGACGAATCAACAAAGACCGTTGGCAAAAGACTGGCTGGAATAGGGGTTGAGAATTCAGAGGAGAATAGAAAAGCTTATAGAGGTATGCTTTTTACAACAAATAATTTAGGAAAATATATTAGCGGAGCTATTTTATTCGAAGAAACACTTTATCAGAATCATACTGATGGTGAATCAATGGTTGATAAATTAAATAAATTAGGGATAATTCCTGGTATAAAAGTTGATAAAGGTCTTAATCCGCTTCCAGGAGGGAAAAATGTTGAAACGTTCTGTTCCGGATTAGATGGTCTAGTAGAGAGAGCAGCAAAATATTATGAACAAGGCGCAAGATTCGCAAAGTGGAGAGCAGTCTTACAAATTACATCTGATGGATGTCCATCTGAATTATCTATCAAAGAAAATGCATGGGGCCTCGCAAGATATGCAAGATCAGTACAGGAATCTGGATTAGTCCCCATAATTGAGCCTGAAATTCTTATGGATGGAGACCACACTATTGAGAAGACCGCTGAAGTACAGGAGAGAGTTATTAAAGAGGTTTATATGGCTTGCCAAGATAATGGAGTATTACTTGAAGGGACATTATTAAAACCTTCCATGACAGTAAATGGTGCAGAATGTAAAGAAAAAGCTGAGCCTCAAAAAGTTGCCGAAATGACTATTAGAACTATGGAAAGATGCGTTCCCTCCTCTGTTCCTGGAATTGTTTTCTTATCAGGAGGATTGAGTGAAGAGGCTGCTTCAGTATATTTAAACAATATGAATATTATCTATAGGAAGGCATTGTGGAATGTTTCTTTCTCATATGGGAGAGCTTTACAACATTCTTGTCTAAAAGCATGGAAAGGGAATGATATTGAAGCAGGGCAAAAAGCTCTTATAGCTAGAGCTCAAGCCAATTCGGAAGCTTCTAAAGGGGCATATGTAGCTGGATCTCAACCATCATCAGACGAACAATTATTTGTTGCTGGATACACTTATTAAAAAGAATAAGCACAAATTAATACACTCGTATAATCAATTATTATCAGTCAATTAGACATTCTGTATATATTAAGACGTGACATTTGTTACCTTCATATACTAAACTCCGTGGAACATAGTGCTTAAAAACTTAAGCACTTATATATTATTTTAAATTATGGCTCTCGTTCCACTAAGACTTTTATTAGATCACGCTGCTGAAAACGGGTATGGTATTCCAGCATTCAACGTTAACAACCTAGAACAAGTTCAAGCAATAATGGAGGCTGCTTACGAGACTGATAGTCCTGTAATTCTTCAAGCTTCAAGAGGAGCAAGAAATTATGCTGGTGAGATTTTTCTTCGTCACCTAATACTAGCTGCAACAGAAACCTATCCTAATATTCCTGTTGTTATGCACCAGGACCATGGTAATGAGCCATCAACCTGTTATTCAGCTGCAATTAATGGTTTTACATCCGTAATGATGGATGGTTCTTTGGAAGCTGATGCCAAAACACCCGCTAGTTATGAATATAATGTTGCAGTTACAAAAAAAGTAGTAGATTTTGCACATTCAGTTGGAGTAAGTGTTGAAGGAGAACTTGGCTGCTTGGGTTCATTAGAGACCGGTAAAGGTGAAGCTGAAGACGGTCATGGATTTGAAGGTGAGCTTTCAACAGATATGCTTTTAACTGATCCTGAAGAAGCTGCAGATTTTGTGGCAAAAACAAAAGTTGATGCTTTAGCTATCGCCATAGGAACAAGTCATGGTGCATATAAATTTACAAGAAAGCCAACAGGAGAGGTTCTTGCTATAAGCAGAATTGCTGAGATACATAAAGCCCTTCCTAATACTCACCTAGTAATGCATGGTTCTAGTTCAGTTCCTCAGGAATGGCTGGATATTATTAACAAATATGGTGGAGAAATTCCACAGACATACGGAGTACCTGTTGAAGAAATTCAAGAAGGTATCAGAAATGGAGTAAGAAAAGTCAATATCGATACAGATAACAGACTTGCATTTACAGCAGCAGTAAGAGAAGCTGCATTCGCGGACACAGCAAACTTCGACCCAAGACATTTCAATAAACCTGCTAGAAAGTACATGAAGCAAGTTTGTCTTGATAGATATAAGCAATTCTGGTGTGAAGGGCAAGCAAGCAAGATCAAACAGAGCAGCACAAATTATTATGCTGATCTTTATGCTAAAGGAAACTTAGATCCAAAAGTAAAGGCTTCAGTTTAATTCCATAATCAAAAACTTAAATAAAAAGGCCTCCAATCTTTTGGAGGCCTTTTTTATTAGGTAATTAAGGACATCAAAGTATGTAGACCATCTATTCCACCAATAGTTTTATCACAAGCTCGTTCTGGATGAGGCATTAATCCTAAAACGTTTCCCTTTTTGTTAATGATGCCAGCAATATCCCAAGATGATCCATTTAAATTCTCTAAATATTTTAAAGCTATTAATTCATTATCAACTAATTCCTTGTAGGTATCATTGTCACAATAATATCGTCCCTCACCATGCGCAATTGGTAAATTAATGTGATTATTTTCATTATCCTTTATGAACCATCCACCTTTTGATGACGTTATTTCCAAAGGTACGTCTTTGCAAATAAAGTTTAAATTTTTATTAGCACTTAAAGCTCCTGGTAGAAAACCTGATTCTGTTAGGATTTGAAACCCATTACATATCCCTAAAACTTTTCTTCCACTCTTAACAAAGTCATATAGTGAATTAATTAATGGAGAGAATCTTGCAACTGCTCCGCACCTTAAGTAATCTCCATAACTAAATCCTCCAGGCAAGACTATTGCATCTATTCCACTCAAATCTGAAGATTCATGCCATATAAACTTTGTTTTAATGTCAAGGCATCCATAAAGAGCCCAATAAACATCCCTATCACAATTAGAACCAGGGAATACAACAATGCCTACAGTAAATTTATTCATCTATTTTTTTAAATGAATATTCATAGTCTTCAATAACCTTGTTAGCGAATAAACGGTCACATAACAACTCAATCTTTCTCTCAATATCTTTTTCTTCGACCCCATTCAAATTGATTTCAATTAATTTGCCAATCCTTAAAGAATTTATACCGTCAACTCCTAATTTATTAGCCGCGGATTTAATGGCTTCTCCAGCAGGGTCAAGAACCGAAGGTCTTAGCCGGATAGAGACTTTCACTTCAAATTGATTCAATTTTAAAATTACTTCTAAAGAAACGATAATTGAAAGTCAAAAAAAATTAAACCTTAAATTAATAAACGAATATTTCTTTCAAGATTTATTTAAATTTTTAATTATAAAACCTCTACCAAAGCATGATAAACAAGTCCTTCTTGAATTCTCAGGGGTTTTTAGATTTCCACTGCCACCGCATTTCTCACATAAAGTTCTATTCTCTTGAAGAACAAACTGAGGAGAACCATTTCTAAGTATAGAGATTTCTTGTTTTTTCATTGATTAGCTAGAAATCTTAGTCGGTATTAAGGCAACTACTATAAAATTAATTTATTAATTTTGGAACATTGTAAATATTAAATTTGTCTTTAATTTTTCTAATGAGAATATCAAACGAATCTGTATTGAATCCAATAATAATAAGTTCCAATCCACCATTCTTGGGCTTCCAGCAATTTGATGGAGATTCTTCAAACCATGTATTTATTTTTTTACCAACAATTTGAATTTGCAATGGCATGAGTTTACCAGGTATCCAAACTCTACCTTTGATACGTAAAATATCTAAACCTTCCAAAATAATGGACATTTGATAATCAAAATCTCTTTTATCTAGAAAATATTCATTTTTTATTGCCTTGGAAAAGACTTCCATATGGTTATGATCATGATCTTCATTAATAAAGCTCTCATAATTATTTTTGATAATGCCACTTTCAAAGACGTAATTAAGATTAATTTCTCCATTAAACGATTTAACAATAGGAACATGGGGAGCTACTTTCTTGACCACTTGTTGTTTTATGAATTCAAAATCATGATCTTCTAAAATATCTGCCCTTGAGACGATAACTAAATCAGAAACCTCAAGTTGCTCTTCAAACAATTCATTAATCGAATAATTATGGTCAATAATATTTGTCTCGTCATATTGACTATTAATTTCGTCTAAATTATTAATAGGCCTTCCATCAATCATAGCCTCCCCATTAACAACACCTATGACCATATCAAGATAAATAGAACTTCTTATTTCTGGCCAATTCAATGCTTGAATTAATGGAATAGGAAGAGCAAGGCCGCTAGTCTCTATTAAAATAAATTCCAACTCAGCATTTGACTTCAGTAGTAATTTAATAGAAGGTATAAAGTCTTCCTGGACAGTGCAGCATAAGCAACCATTGTTCAATTCCAAAAGACATTGCTCGTTATTAGTGGCGCAATCCGAACATCCTCTCAATAGATCTCCATCTATTCCAACATCTCCAAATTCGTTAATTATAATTCCAAATTTCTTTTTGCTTTCTTCAATAAGATATCTTAAAAAGGTTGTCTTTCCTGAGCCTAAGAAACCGGAAACAACTATTACAGGTATTCTCTTAACCATTTATACGCATCCCAAGCTATATTCTGTACTTTCTCCTGTAGTTGTATTAACTCCATTGGCAATTTTACATAGATCTTTTTGTTGAATCCTACTTAATACTGCATCTGTAAAATCTGCTCCGTCTATTTTGGCTCCCTCAAAAACACTTTCCATTAACAGGGCATTTGTAAAATTTACGTTAGAAAGATCAGCATTGGAAAAATCCGTTGCATACGCTAAAGCATCAGTTAAGTTAGCACCTTTTAAAGTGGAGTTATTCAGTTTACTGTTGTTGAAGACAGCTCCTTGTAGATTACTTTCACTAAAATCAAAACCAATAAGATTAAACTTAACAAACTCATTTCCACTTAAATCTTGCCCATGCATATCTTGCTGAAGATCCAAATCCTGTTGATTCCTAATTTCAGGAGGTCTTTTCGCCCATGAAATTCCTACAAAATTAAATAATATAATTCCAAAAACTAAAATTAAAGTCAATGTTTGTCTTATGAATAAAGAGGAGTTTGATTTTATCATCAGAAAAATGTAGTTTAGAAAGGGTTATGAACTTTGATTCTCTTATTTTAGAATAAATTATATGGCTATGTCATTAAAGGTTATTGTTCCCCCTCATCCATTAATAAAACATTGGCTTTCAATTTTACGTGAGAAAAATACTCCAAATATTCTTTATTCAACTGGTTACGAACAAATTGGCAAATGGCTAACTTATGAAGCATTGAGAAACTGGCTACCTTTCAAGACCACAGAAATTGATTCCACATATGGTATTACTAAGGGGGAATTTATAGATGCAAATTACCCTATTAGAATAATTGTTCAAACACCTGAAGGACTATTATTATGGCAGGGCTCAAGAGAAGTAATTCCTAATGGATCCCTTACATTAGGGGAAATACCATCAGACATTAAAGATAATGAAGGTATTATTTTTTATTCAGATATAATTTCGAAAGAAAATAATCCTACAAAAATATTGAGGAAACTAAGTAATCAAGGAGTTAAATCAAATAGAATATTACTCATATCGTGTATTTGTAGTGACAAAGGCCTAAATGAAGTAGCAAAAGAATTCCCTGAACAAAATATTTATACATCATGTATTGATGAAGAAGAACGTACAAATTTAATAAAACCAGGTATTGGAAACCCTATATATCGTCTGAGTACTAAGTTTGGATAAAAGAAGTATTATATGTATATATATATATATTTCTAGATCTGATTACCTAATGACTGAATACAGAGATTCCTCTTCAAATAATTTTTTATCTTTAATAAGTGGAGCTTTCATAGGAGCAGCAGGTCTAGCTTGGTGGTTAATATCTGAAGCAGATAAAAGAAAAGAGACTAAGAAACAAAGAGCAATGATGTATTCATCAAGAATTCAAGACGGATCAGAAGCTTTTGATTCTGACGATAATCAAAGAAAAGTAAAAAGTGAAGATAAATTAGAGGAAAAAGTCGAACAATTAAATTCCGCAATTGCTGATGTAAGAAGACAACTTGAAGAGTTGGGTCAATAATAATTAAGGTTATCAATCAAAATGAATAATTTACGATCCTCTGCCATCACACAAGGTGTTCAAAGATCTCCTAACAGATCAATGCTTAGAGCTGTAGGCTTCACCGATGATGATTTCGATAAGCCAATTGTAGGAATTGCTAATGGCTATAGCACCATTACCCCATGCAACATGGGATTAAATAAATTAGCCAAGAAAGCAGAAGAATCCATAAGAAAGGCCGGAGGAATGCCACAAATGTTCGGAACTATTACTGTAAGTGATGGCATATCAATGGGCACTGAAGGAATGAAGTATTCTCTAGTTTCTAGAGAAGTAATAGCAGATTCAATTGAAACAGCATGTAATGCTCAAAGCATGGATGGTTTACTTGCAATTGGAGGATGCGATAAAAACATGCCTGGGGCAATGATTGCTATTGCAAGGATGAATATTCCCTCAATATTTATATATGGAGGGACAATTAAACCTGGGAAATTAAATGGAGAAGATCTAACTGTAGTGAGTGCATTTGAAGCCGTGGGTCAATTAACCTCTGGGAAAATCAGTGAGAAGAGGTTACTTGATGTAGAAAAGAATTGTATCCCTGGGGCTGGCAGTTGCGGTGGCATGTTTACCGCAAACACAATGTCAGCAGTAATTGAAGTATTAGGACTAAGTCTTCCTAACAGTTCGACAATGGCCGCAGAAGATTACGAGAAAGAACTTAGTTCAGAGGAAAGTGCAGAAGTTCTTGTTCAGGCAATTAAAAACAACATACGTCCTCTTGATTTATTGACTAAGAAAGCTTTTGAAAATGCAATATCAGTAATTATGGCAATTGGAGGATCAACAAATGCGGTATTGCACATCTTAGCCATTGCAAATACTGCAGGAATAGATATCAATATTAATGATTTTGAAAGAATAAGACAAAAAGTCCCCGTTATTTGTGACCTTAAACCTAGTGGTAAATATGTGACAGTGGATCTTCATAATGCAGGCGGGATTCCACAAGTAATGAAAATACTTTTGAATGCAGGATTAATTCATGGCGAATGCAAAAACATTGAAGGCAAAACAATCTCAGAATATTTGCGGAATATTCCAGATAAGCCGCCAGCAAATCAAGATGTAATAAGAGAAATAGATAACCCTCTTTATAAAAAAGGACATCTAGCGATTTTAAAAGGTAACTTAGCAGTCGAAGGTTCTGTAGCGAAAATTAGCGGAGTTAAAAACCCTGTCTTAACAGGACCAGCAAAGATATTCGAAAGTGAAGAGGATTGTTTAAAATCGATATTAAATAACGATATTAAAGCCGGTGATGTTGTTGTTATTAGAAACGAAGGGCCTGTAGGAGGGCCAGGTATGAGAGAAATGTTGGCCCCAACATCTGCGATTGTTGGTCAAGGACTTGGAGAGAAGGTAGCTTTAATTACAGATGGTAGATTTAGCGGTGGTACTTATGGCCTTGTTGTGGGTCATATAGCACCAGAGGCTGCTGTTGGTGGGAACATTGCTCTAATAAAACAAGGTGATTTAATTACCGTAGATGCTGTAAAACAAATAATTGAAGTTGATTTATCTGAAGAAGAATTAGAAAAAAGAAAGAAAGATTGGTTAAAACCTAAACGAAAATACAAAAGAGGCATACTTTCAAAATATTCGAGGATCGTAAGCACATCAAGCTTGGGCGCGGTTACTGATTTATAAATCAGCTCAAAGTTTATTTTCTTAATCAATAAAACTTTTTAACCTATTTGCTAAATTTTCCAATCTAGCGCTGTATTTTGGAGAGTCACATTTTTTTCCATTATTGCTATCCATCCATAATGTTTTAACTCCACACCATAATATTGGTTCATCAGGAAAAGTAAGCTTAGAGATAACTAAAACAAACTCTTTATTTGATTTAAAAAGTTCTAATTCAAGATCGTAAATCTCTAATCTTTTACCTTCTTTATCTCGACATAAAATATTAACCGTCAAATCAATATCCTCTCCTTCAATTTCGTATTCACCATTTATTTTTACGACAGAATGAAGAAAAGGTTTATTTGCTAAATCTGCTGACTTAGCGATTAAGCTCTCTATATTTTTGGGTGGATTTTCAAATAACACTTATTGATTTAATTAAAACTTTTATTGAACCCTGTTTAAACTCATTATTAAGTAATCCATCATCACCGAACTTTGAGTGTAGTAATTGCAATCTTTTAATTTTAGATGGCTTGAATTTAAATGGGAAACTTACCTTGTTAGCTCTTACTGAAGGTTTAAGCGAACTAAAAGGAATTTGAACATTTGTTGTTCCGAATTTTTTTGTTGGGAATGATTTAATCCACCTGAGGCCACCAGGAATAAATTCGGTTAGTCCAAGGAGATTATCTTCACAAGCGACCGCAAATTTAAAAGTTCTTCCTTGTCCATCAATATTTAATTCAAAGGATGAATAATCAGAAATATTTAAAGAAGGTTTATATATAGATGATCTACAACTAACAAATCCTCCTGCTTTCTCGACAATGTTACCCTTTAATATCAAACCAAAATTTGAAATTTCACAAAAAGCTGAGCTTGATCCGCCCATAACAGTGTCATTTAATGTTTTCCAACCATCGAAATCCTTTTTCTGGAATAAAAATTTTCTCTTACTCATTAAATAATTTTAATTATTAACAGATTTTAACTAAATTTCTAATTCTTTTGCTGATTCTTGATCACAAAATATTGAAATCTGATTAAAAGATTTAATTAATTTTGAAGGTGTTCTATCGGGAGGCTCTTTTTCATCTAATAACCTCTCAAGAGCAATTTTTTTTGAAGCTCCACTAACTAAAAATACTATCTTTGATGAGGCCGAAAGAACATTTGGAGTTAATGAAATTCTTTTTAATCCTTTTCCTTCATTAAAAATAACAAAATCATCTACATTATTATTTTTCTGATAGGGGAATAGTGAAGCTGTATGACCATCGTCTCCAAGACCTAGTAAAGTTAAATCAAAAGATGGGGGGGTTGATCCACATTTTTCTAATAGTTTAGAGATAAATAGATTTTTTATAGTTTCATCATCAGCTTTTGAGTCGCTAAAAATTTCGTAAAAAAAAGCTTTAGATCCAAAATTCTTTAACAGTGAATTTTTCAACATTAAGGAATTACTTAATTCTGAATTTGGATCAACACATCTTTCATCTCCTAAAAAAATATCAATCTTATCCCAACTAAGATCACTATTTGAAAGAAGATGATAAACAGACTTAGGGGTTGAACCTCCACTTACACAAAATTTGAATCTTTCTTTCTTTTTTAATGTATGAATAATTTGACTTTCAATAAACTTAAAAACTGCTGATGAAAGTTCTAACTTGTCTTTGTAGATGTTTAATGAATATCCGTTTTTAACCTTTGTAATCATTTCATCCATTCAGTATGAAAACTACCTTCTTTATCAATTCTTTCATAAGTATGAGAGCCAAAACAATCTCTCATTGCCTGAACTAGATTCTGAGGGAGTCTATTTGTTCTATAGCTATTAAAATAATCCAAAGTACTAGATAAGCAAGGAACCGGTATACCAGCCTTTGTTGATAAAGAAACCACATTAGACAAGTTATCTAATCTTGTAGCAATTTCTTTATTGAACCAATCATCAAAAATCAGATTCTTTAGATTAGGATTTTTATTATAAGCATCTTGAATTTTACTTAATAGTCTTGATCTGATTATGCAACCCCCTTTCCATATTTGTGCAATTGATGTCATATTCAGACCATAATCATATGTAGAAGACGCTTCTCTTAAAATATCCATTCCTTGAGCATAGCTAGCTATTGTGGCAAGAACTACAGCATCAAATAAAGGTTTCATTCCATCTGAAATATCTCCTAAATCAAAATCCTCTATTTCTTTAGCTGGAATGGTTTTTTCAATCTCACTACGTTGATCTTTTAAAGAACTCATTACTCTTGCATTTAAAGAAGCATAAATCGTTGGGACTGATACCCCAAGTTCTAAAGCGCTTACAACAGTCCATAACCCTGTCCCTTTCTGGCCAGCTTTATCTAATATTGTCTCCACAACATCATCTCCAGTTATTTCATCTTTTGTATTTAGACAAATCTCTGTTATCTCAACAAGATAGGAAGCTAATTCATCAGTATTATTCCAAATACCAAAAACCTCTGCCATCTGCTGCCCATTCATACCTTTAACTCTCTTCATAAGGTCATAAGCTTCTGCGAGTATTTGCTCAATACCATATTCAATTCCGTTATGAACAGTCTTTACGAAATGACCTGAGCCGCCTGGTCCTATGTATCCAAAACTTTTACTTTCTAACTTTTTAACTCTACGCTCAGTATCCTCAAATTGAGAATTACCCCCATCTATTAATAAGTCGCCCTCTTCTAAATACTCAGAGATATTATCTATAACATTATCTGTAGCTGGACCTGCCTTAACCATCATCAATATTCGTCTAGGTTTCTCAAGTTTCTCAACAAATTCTTGGAGGGTTTGGGCACCTGTTATATTTTTATTCAATCCCCTTCCTTCAAGGAACTCCTCTGTTTTGGAAAATGTTCTATTATAAACGACACTTGAAAACCCATTTCTTTCGGCGTTGAGAACTAAATTCTCTCCCATCACACCAAGACCTATTAAACCGAAATGCGCCTTGGACATAAAACAAAAAATTAACTCACAAATGTATTTTTACTTCAACTACGGGAAATTGCTTTAAAAATTAGAGTAATGTCAGCAATGAATGATCGAAAGACAAATTTAAATAACTGTACCATCTGTAATTGTGGCATTTTTTACAACAACAACAATTCCATTCCTTATGTAAAAGCCCTCTTCTGGTCTGTCGGCTTCTTCAATCCTATCTTTATTTACTATTACTACATTATTACCAATACGTGTATTTTTATCTAAGATAGCTCTCTTTACAGTTGAACCTTCTCCAACACCAAGAGGGATCCCCCCTCCTTTTCTTAATTCAATTCTTTCTTCAAGAGATTCAAAGAAGTCAGAACCCATTACTAAAGTATCTTCCAAGACAGAATCACTTTCAATCCTACTCCTAACCCCTAAAACACAATGTAAAATACTACATGATTTTAGAATAGTTCCTTCACAAACTATTGAGTCTGTTATTTGTGCATCAACCAACTTTGAAGGAGGTAAATATCTAGGTCTTGTATAAATAGGGAATTTCTCATCATAAAAACTAAATGGTGGTTTAGGTTGTTGAGTCAAAGCTAAATTAGACTCAAAAAAGGCTCCAATTGTACCAATATCTTCCCAATAATCATCAAATACATAACTTTTTAAAGAATCACCTCTAGCCAATGATTCAGGGATAATATCCTTTCCAAAGTCTGTATATTCAGGAAATTTATTTAATAAATCAAATAAAGTGTTACGACTAAAAACGTATATTCCCATTGAAGCAAGATAGGGTTTACTCTTTGCAGACTCTGGGGACAATCCAAATTTAGATGTATCCACAGCCATGGCCTTTAACTTATCTCCGCTTGGCTTCTCGCTGAATTCTCTAATATTACCTTCACCATCTGTTCTCATTAGACCAAACCCTTCTGCTTGAGATTCATCAACAGGTAATGCGGCTACAGTTAGATCTGATCCACTCTCTCTATGATGATTAACAAATAAGCTGTAATCCATGCGATATAGTTGATCACCGGACAATATGAGGTATTCATCAACGTCCCACTCTTGGAAAAGCCATTGATATTTTCTTACAGCATCTGCTGTACCTTCAAACCATTTAGGACTATCTGGTGTCTGTTGAGCAGCTAAAACTTCAACAAACCCTTGTCCGAAAGGGGCACTGAGATTATAAGTTCTTCCTATATGCCTATTTAATGACGCACTATTAAACTGCGTCAATACATACATTTTATTAATTCCGGAATTAATGCAATTACTTATAGGAATATCTATCAAACGATACTTACCTGCCAAAGGAACGGCAGGTTTTGCCCTCATTTTTGTTAGTGGGTAAAGCCTTGAGCCTTTTCCTCCTCCGAGGATGATTGCCAAAACACGCTTCATTCAAGTTTAGAAGGTATATTTAATTATTAAAACTACTAGATAATGGGCATGTTTTTGAAGTTTAATGGCCACTTTATAAAGGTATTTAAAGAATTTAAATAAAAAAACCTTAAAATAGATCAAAAAAATTACTCTTCTTCAGATAATGAAAATAATTTTTCAACAATTTTTAGAGATTCTTGTCTCTCCTGCCTTGGTTGCGGGCTTCTCAATTTGGTAACTGGTGTATGCAATATTTTGTTAATTATCCCTTTTGATAGAGCTTCAACAACCTTTCTTTCTCGAGCAGAGAAATCTGGACCCATTCTACTTAATGCTTTCTGGAGTTCTTCTTTCCTAATGATTTCTAGACCTGATCTCAATTTATTAATTATTGGAACGGCCTCTAAACTTGCCCACCATTCAAGAAATAATACTCTTTCTTCTTTTATTAGTAATTCAGCTTCCTCAGCAATTTTTTTTCTAAATTCTTGATTCCTAGAAACTACTTCTTGAAGATCATCAACATCATATGAATCAATACGATCATGTTCTTTCACGTCATTTGATATATTCCTAGGAACACCAATATCAATTAATTTAAGTTTATTAATAATTTTTAGATTATTAATTCTTTCTCTGTCAATAAAAGGTTTTTCTGAAGCAGTACTTGTGAAGATAAGGGTTGATTTAATCAAATATTCATCAAGTTCTTCTAAGCTTTTAGAAAGTATTGCCATATTTGGAAAATCAGTTGCAAGAGAGACTGCCCTATCAACATTTCTATTTACTAATACTAGATTTTGGCAACCTTTAGCCTGCAAATGTGTAATCAATAATCTACTCATCCTTCCAGCACCAACTACTAATACTTTTTCATGCTCTAGCGTAACTAAACCGTCGATTCCCCTTGATTGGCCGATTTTTAATTGAGCTAATTCAACTGCTGCAGAACTAATAGAAACCGCCCCAGTACCTAGATTTGTTTCTGACCTTACTTTCTTGCCAGCACTTATAGATTGGGTCAACAGTCTATTTAGTATTGGTCCTGTAGTTTGGAAATCTTGACCTATTCTCATCATCTTTTTTACTTGTGAAAGAATTTGCCCTTCACCAAGTACCAAGCTATCTAATCCAGCTGAAACCTTCATTAAATGAAGGACTGCTTCTTCTTGTTTGAAATCAAATAAATGAGGTTCTAATTCATCAGGTTTAATATTAGAAAAATTTGAAAGAAATTCTTTTATTGAAGATAATCCAATATTAATCTCTCGGACTAGTGAATATATTTCTAATCTATTGCAGGTGCTTAAAATAGATACTTCTAAGATTTCAGAAGCATTTTTTAGTGAAGCAAGAGAATTCTCAATAGAGGAATCTGGAATACTTAACTTCTCACGGACTTCAACTGGTGCCGTTCGATGACTAAGTCCGACGACAACGATATGCATAAAAAATAAATCTGAAGAATTTAAAGAGAAATGCTCTTAGCACCTTCTTTTATATGTATTGTATTTGTAAAACGAGCAGTGCTGTCTAGAGTACTAATCAATAAACTGCTTGTTCTAATACAATCTCTTTCAAATTGTACTCCATTAAACAGCAATCCATCAGTTATTCCACTGCCAGCAAAAACTACATTTTCTCCTGAAGCTAATTCATTTGCTTCATAAATTTTATCTATATCTGTTATGCCCATATCGTTTAAACGAGCTATATTTCCTTCTTTGGTATAGTCTGCCCATTCAGTAGTTTGAGCTACTGCTGGATCATAAACTAACTGACCTTGAAAATGGCCTCCAAGAGCTCTCATAGCTGCGGCGGAAATAACTCCCTCAGGAGCAGCTCCAATACCCATAAGGCAATGAGTCCCAGTACCAGCAAAGCCGCATGCTATGGCAGCTTGAACATCACCATCTGATATAGGTTGAACCTTTGCACCACAATCTCTAATTTCGCTTATCAAGGCTTTATGTCTTGTTCTATCCATAACTACAACAGTAAGTTCATCTACAGCCAATCCAAGGCAATCACTTAAAATTTTAAGATTCTCTGTTGCCGAATTTCTGATATCCACCTTCCCTTTTGCTGCAGGAGGTGCAGCTAGTTTATTCATGTAGAAGTCAGGCGCATTAAACAATCCTCCTGAGTCAGAGGCTGCAAGTACAGCCATTGAACCTCTTTGACTATTAGCACATAAATTTGTACCCTCGCATGGGTCAACAGCAAAGTCTACTCCAGGCCCATTACCACTTCCAACTTCCTCACCAATATAAAGCATCGGAGCTTCATCTCTTTCCCCTTCTCCTATAACAATCCTGCCTTTCATATCAATTTTACCCATTCGTAACCTCATTGCCTCTACGGCGGCTGCGTCAGCTTCATCCTTTTTACCAAGGCCTGTTAATTTGGCCGATGCTATTGCAGCTTGCTCGACAACCTCGAGAATTTCTTGAATTAAAGTTTGATCCACAATTAAATTTTAAGTAGAATTTCCAAAAGTTAAAAATATGTTCTCACAAAATAAAAAATTTTATAAGTATTCAATGGAATAAGTTTTTTAACTCTTTGCAGATGTTACTTTATCAGGCCATGACGTTAAATTAGGAATAAACAACTATTTATAGTATCTTTATTAAATATTTTTAAAAATTAAATGTCCCAAACTAATACCTCTAATCAACATGGAGTAAATCGCCCTGTACAAATTATCCCTTCTGTACTTCCAGCAGATTGGGCAAATATGGGTGACTGCGTGAGAAAACTTGAGAAAGCCGGAGTTGATAGAATCCAATTTGATGTTATGGATGGGAATTTTGTACCTAATCTTACATTTGGCCCTGAAATGATATCGGCATGCAGGAAATATACTGATGTGCCGTTTGAAACGCAATTAATGGTAAGCCAATATAATTGTGAAACAATGCTTGAATCATATGTAAAAGCATCTATGGGATCAAAAGGGGAGCCTGGAGTAGTAATAGCTCATGCCGAAGCAAATACACATTTACATAGGGTTCTTGGAAGAATAAAAGATTTAGGAGGTTCCCCCTCTGTAGCGCTTAATCCTCATACTCCATTTGAAATGATCAGGAATGTAATGGATATGGTTGACCATGTTCTAGTGATGACTGTAAACCCTGGGTTTGGAGGGCAGGCGTACATACCAACTATGCTCAATAAGATAAGAGAAATAAGAGAATTTATTCTCAAAAACAACCTTAATGTTGATATTGAAGTAGATGGAGGAATTAAAGCAAATTGGACAATTTCTCAATGTGCAGATGCTGGTGCTAATTGCTTTATTGCTGGAAGTGGCATGTTTGCCTACCCAAGCCTGAAAGAGGGTTGTGATGAATTAAGAAAAGTAGCCATAGAAGCACAAAATGGTAATGTGCTCGCAGAGCCCAACTAAGTGTTATAAATTTCAACCAAATATCCATCCATAACTATGTAGTCCTAAACCAAGAAAATTAACTCCTATATAGCAAATTAAAACAACAAAGAATCCTGAGGTTGCCAATATAGCTGGTCTTCTACCTTGCCAGCCCTTGCTAATTCTCATATGGAGATAAGCAGCATAAAATAACCAACAAATCAAAGCCCAGGTTTCCTTCGGATCCCAACTCCACCATGTGCCCCATGCTTCATTAGCCCATACGGCTCCACTGATAAGACCCAGTGTTAGCAAAACAAAGCCCACAAGTATAGAACGATAGCTAAGAGTATCTAATTTCTCCGAATCAGAAAAATTAGATGGTTCTAAAAAACTGCTTTCGTTAAATCGATACCCCCCTATACCAGTTGAATTACTTCTAATTTGTAAAGGTTGATTTGCATCAACAAATATAACTGAAGCCGAAAGGAGAGAACCAATAATTAATGCAGCATAACTTAGCATTACGACACTTACATGCATAACAAGCCAAGTAGATCTTAATGCAGGTACTAGACTTGAAGATAATCTTAAATCTTCAGGCAGCACAAAGCATGCAAAACCTAAGGAAAGTAATATTACCGGATTAGAAATAGCAGGTATAATAGGAGATTTATATTCCTTCTGAAGAAGTAATTGACCTAAAGTAAGAGCCCATGAGAGGAAACAAAGAGATTCATAAAGATTACTAACAGGAAAATGAGCGGAAATAAACCATCTTGAAATCAATTGAAAAGCCAAAATAACATTCGCTAAGCTAGTAAGTATAGTTACAAAAACACTATTAGTTTTACTTACAGCTGCAAATAATGAGATAGGTAAAACTAAAAGTAATAAATAAAATGCAGCAATACCTAAACCTGTAACAGGATCAGATATTAAATTTTTTAAAAGGTCACTCAGCACTTTTTATATTTTCGAACAATATAAACATTTTATAGTATTAATTAATTCTTGAATAACATTAAATCTTCATAAATATTTAGTAAAAAAATAATTAAAATTAAAGAGTGAAATCAGCTCCTAAATAAAATTTCTTTACGATTTCATTTTTTGCTACTTCATTTGAAAGCCCGTAAGCCAAGATTCTGCCTTCACTTAAGACATATGATTTATTGGTAATCAATAAAGTTTCTCTAACATTATGATCAGTAATTAATATTCCAACACCACTTTTACTCAGACGCACAATAATTTTCTTTAAATCACTAACCGCTAAGGGATCTATACCAGCAAACGGCTCATCCAATAACAAATACTTTGGACCATTCATACCTACAGATAATGCTCTAGCAATTTCACATCTTCTTCTCTCTCCGCCAGATAATTGATAACCAAAACTATCAATGAATTTAATAAGATTGAATTCATTAATAATTTTTTCTCTTCTACTCCTAATAATTGAATTACTCAGACCAGAAGTTTTCAAGGCCAAGTCAATGTTTTCTCGAACGGTTAAATCTCTAAAAATACTTGACTCTTGAGGCAAATAACCTAGTCCTAGTCTTGATCTTTCCGGTAATGAAAGGTTCGTTATTAATCGATTATTTAAAGAAATATTTCCCTTATTTGGAATTAAATTACCTACAGCTATATTAAAGGTCGATGTCTTACCTGCTCCATTTGGACCTAACAAACCCACAATTTCTCCAGGAGAAACAGAAATAGATACATTCCTAACAATTGCCTTTTTGTTAATAGTCAAGGATATATCTTTTATTTCCAGGTTCATTTTGTTACTTACAATTTTTGGATATAAGGAATATCACTATGGGATAAAGGCAAATCTAAATGCATCTTGTTTAATAATATCTCTAAATTTTTGCATAAAGAAGCTAAATCTATGCCGAGGTTAATCCTTTGTCTGGTTTTTATTCTGCCTAGCCCTTCTCCTAATAAAATCATAGCTCCATTTACATTACCTTTGCTTAAGTGAAATTGAGATACTGAAACCTGAAGAATACCTTGTATTATTTGCCTTTCATCTCCATCAAGCCCATTCCAGATATCTTCAAGTACATCATGAGCTTCGTACCATTTCTGACTATTAAATAATTCATAAGCTTTACTAAGTGATTCCTCTAGATGATTTGAAGACGTTTCGTACATAGACTATTTTCTCATTGATTTTTTTCTATTTAATTTGCGTAATCTAATTGATTCAGGAGTAACTTCAAGCATTTCATCAGGTCCTATGTATTCTAATGCTCTCTCAAGTGTTATGTCGACAGGAGATTGCAATGTATCTAATTCCTCTGCTCCCGCTGATCTCATATTAGTCAATTGCTTTGTCTTACAAATATTAATTTCAAGATCTTGTGGTCTGTTATGTTCACCGATAATCATACCTTTATAAACTTTAACTCCCGGTTTTATAAAATAAACACCTCTATCTTCAGCATTCTTTAAAGCATAAAAAGTTGCAACACCTTCTTCAAAGGATATTAAAACACCGTTTCTCCTTGTATCAAATTCTCCAGTTTTAGGTTTATATTCATAAAAAGAGTGGCTCATAATGCCCTCCCCTCGAGTAAGCCTTATAAACTCTCCACGGAACCCGATTAAACCTCTTGATGGTACTAAGAATTCAATTTGAGTTCTTCCATCTGAACTGGTATGCATGTTTTGCATTTCAGCTTTTCTAGAACCTAATTTCTCAATGCAAGGTCCCACAGCGGTTTCTGGAACATCTAAAACCAACGCTTCTAATGGTTCACATTCGATACCATCAATTTCTCTAAATATCACTTGGGGTTGCGAAATCTGAAATTCAAAACCTTCCCTTCTCATAGTCTCAATTAATATTCCAAGATGAAGTTCCCCTCTACCAGAAACAGAAAATCTATCAGGTGATTCGGTTTCATTAAATCTGAGTGCAACATTTGTAAGAAGTTCTCTTTCAAGTCTATTTTTTAATTGTCTACTAGTAACAAATTTCCCTTCTTTTCCAGCAAAAGGAGAATCATTAACAATAAAAGTCATTTGTAATGTTGGTTCATCAACTTTAATAAGAGGTAATGGATGAGGAGCATCTGGGCAAGCTATTGTCTCGCCTATATTCACATCATCAAAACCTGACATTGCAATAATATCTCCTGCTGATGCTTGGCTTATTTCAATTCTTTGAAGTCCTTCAAATCCCAATAATTTACTTACTTTGCCTTTTATAGTCTTGCCATCCTCTTTTATTAAATTTGCAGTTTGCCCTGTTTTGATTGTTCCGTTATGAATCTTTCCAATTACAATTCTTCCTAAGAAATCAGAATAGTCTAAAGTTGTGATTTGTAGTTGCAAAGGTTTTTCAGAATCCCCTACAGGAGGCGGTACATGTCGCAGAATTGCCTCAAATAAAGGCATCATATTATCACTCTCTGAAGACATTTCCTCCTTAGCAAACCCGCTTAAGCCACTTCCAAAAAGATAAGGGAAATCACATTGATCATCATCAGCTCCTAATTCCAGAAATAAATCTAGTACTTTATCAACTGCAATTTCAGGGACAACCCTTGGTCTATCAATTTTATTGACAAACACAATTGGTCTCAACCCTTTTTCAAGGGCTTTCTTTAAAACAAATCTGGTTTGAGGCATTGGACCCTCATTTGCATCAACTATTAACAGGCATCCGTCGACCATGCCTAGAACTCTCTCAACTTCTCCTCCAAAATCTGCATGGCCTGGGGTGTCAATAATATTTATGCGCGTGTTTTTATAGGTTACTGCTGTATTTTTGGAGAGTATTGTTATGCCTCTTTCCCTTTCCAAATCATTTGAATCTAAAACGCAAGTTGGTACTACTTCGTTATCTCTAAAAATGCCTGATTGGGATAAAAGGGCATCAACTAAAGTTGTTTTTCCGTGATCAACATGAGCAATTATCGCAACATTCCTGATCTCATTTTGTATAGAAGGCATATCTATTTAATTTATAAACTTTTTTACCATTTATAAGGTTAACCTAAATAAGTTAAGAATGCTAAATTAAATAACAGATTTTTTTGTAAATAAAAAATAAAAGAAATTATTTTGTGAAATTGAACTTAAGTAGCTTAATTTGTTTCTGTCGAAGGATTAAATATTCGTAAAGCTTCTACTGAACCTTCATATCTCCAATGCCAAGGTTCATAATCAACCGAATGATGATCTTTATCAAAAGATAATATGAAATGATATTTTGCCGCATTTGTTATGAGCCACTTAAAGGCCTCTGTTTTTTCAAATGCAACTTCAAAGTCAGTAGTTCTATCATTAGCGTCTCCTATATCAATTGCAAATCCAGTACTATGTTCAGAATAGCCTGGAGGTGCAGAAACACGTGCTCTTTCTGAAGCAATCTGATTTCTAATAGATTTTAAATAAAAAAATATTTCCTTTTGTAATTTAATTGATCTATAGCCACTGAGGAAAACCAAAAATACACCGTCATTTTCTGCATCTCTTTTCATTGCCAATAGATCTTCATACATATCCTTATGTACAAATACATCTGGTTGGATTTCTACTAAATGATCTCTAGAAACTTCTTCATAAGGCAAATGTCCAAACAAACTTGAAATAACGGCATTCTTATTTGCCCTCCAAAAAATAAGGCTGCTAAATGACACAACTGGAATAAGAATAAGAATAAGCCAAAAAGGTCTTTTATTTTTAGTTTTAAAATGTTCTCTTTTTGCAACTTTTATTTCAAATTCTTCCTGATTAAGTCTTTCCTTGTCCAAATATAAAAAAATTGATTTGATTAAACATGTTTCGATATTAACTATTTTTTTAAAAAAAGTCCTTTTATATCTAAAAAAGATGTAGTTTTTAATAAGGAATAATATTAAACATGCTAAGAGTTGCTGTAATTGGGGGTGGTCCTAGTGGATCATGTGCTGCTGAAATACTTGCAAAGTCAGGGATTAAAACATGGCTTTTCGAAAGAAAATTAGATAATGCCAAACCCTGCGGAGGCGCTATACCACTATGTATGGTATCTGAATTTGATCTTCCCGAATCAATAATTGATAGAAAGGTAAGAAATATGAGGATGATATCCCCATCGAATAGAGAAGTTGATATTAGTTTAGATAAAGTTTATGGCCAAAGCGAAAATGAATATATAGGTATGTGTAGAAGAGAAGTAATGGACTCTTTCATGAGAAACAGAGCTGCAGAACTAGGAGCAAATCTAGTGAATGGCTTGGTTACCTCTATTGATACAGGTGAAAAGAATCAAGGTCCATATAAAATCACATATTCTGATTATTCAAATAATGAGAATAAAGGAGAGATCAAAGATTTGACAGTTGACCTTTTAATTGGAGCAGATGGAGCTAATAGTAGAGTTGCAAAGGCAATGGACGCAGGTGATTACAATGTTGCAATTGCTTTTCAAGAAAGAATTAAATTACCTAAAAAAGAAATGAGTTATTACGAAGATCTTGCTGAGATGTATGTTGGTACTGATGTCTCTCCTGATTTCTATGGGTGGGTATTTCCAAAATATGATCATGTCGCTGTTGGAACAGGTACAATGCAAAAGAATCAGTCACTTATAAAAAGTCTTCAAGAAGGAGTAAGGACAAGAGCAAAAAAAAGACTTGCTAATGGAGAAGTTATAAAAGTTGAGGCTCATCCTATACCTGAGCACCCAAGACCCAGACGAGTCGTCGGTAGAATGGCTTTAGTAGGAGATGCGGCAGGTTATGTAACTAAGAGTTCGGGAGAAGGCATATATTTTGCAGCAAAAAGTGGCAGAATGTGTGCAGAAGAAATAGTACAAGCCTCTAAAAATGGAGAACAGATTCCTTCCGAAAATGATCTAAAGAATTATTTAAAGAAATGGGATAAGAAATATGGCACCACATACAAAGTACTTGAAATACTCCAAAATATTTTTTATAGAAACGATTCTGCTAGAGAGGCATTTGTTGAGATGTGCGATGATATGGATGTACAAAGACTAACCTTTGACAGTTATTTATATAAAAAAGTTGTCGCAATGAAGCCTTTGCAACAGCTCAAGTTAACATTATTAACACTAGGATCAATACTTAGAGGTAGAGCCTTAGCTCCTCTTAAATATAAACCCGTTAAAAGTGCCGTTAGGGAAGAAAAAGAAGTGGAAAAAATGCTAGAGGATTTCTCAATAAAAGGGGGAATAAAAGTTAAGAGTTAAATAAAGTAAAATCAGCAATTAATAATGAGTAGTTTCTCAGTAACCCTAAAATATTTAGCCTATTGGCTTTTAAATATTTATTTTCACACATAATCAAAACACCTAAATTATTATCAAATAGATTTTCAATTGTTACAAGATTATGCTCAAATAAACTTATAATTTTTTGGTAATTAATATCATTAGATAGAGATAATTTCTCTAATTCTTTAATTAAGGAATATACATTTTTTTCACAGTCCTTTTCAAAAAGTTTTATGTCTATTAAGCCATTGGAAGATAAAGTTAACTGATCTAAATCACCTTTAAATGAAAGCTTACTGACCCTTGAGATAGTCTTTCTTATTTCATCAAAATTACTTTTTTGTCTAATTTCATTGCAAAAATCTAGTCTTATCTTTAAATCGGCAATATTAAGAATCTTTGTAAAAGGAATATTTTCAGATTCAGCAATTGCTTTTATCAAATCTTTATCATTGTATGTCTCATGTAGATGGTTAATAATTCTCTGTCTTATGAATTCTATTAATTCCGAATAAACTTCTTCAAATTTAAAGTTAGAGCTTTTAATTGTTTCTTTCCAGTGATTTAGCAAATTTTGTATTAATAAGTCGAACTGAAAATCAAAGTCAAACTTCCATACTATTTGAATTATTCCATTTAGATTTCTTCTAATAGCAAATGGATCAGATGATCCACTAGGCCTTTTACCAATTACATAAAGACTGATTATACTCTCTAACTTATCAGAAATAGAAACAATTGCTCCATGAATTGAAGAAGGAATATCATCATTGAAGAATCTAGGTAGATAATGTTCAGCAACTGCTAAAGAGACATCCTTACAAAAGCCTTCATTCTTTAAATATTTACCTCCCATTAGACCCTGCAACTCTGGAAACTCATAAACAATATCACTACAAAGATCATGTTTAGAATACCTTGTTGCTTCTAAAACCTTTTCTTGATCTATTACATCTAAATTAATAAAAGTAGAAATCTCATTGGAAATATATTCAGACCTTCGTACTTTATCAAAAACATTTCCAAGACCCTTCAAATAACTAATATTTTTTAGTTCTTGGTTTCTAAATTTAGAATTCTTTTTTAAATCCATCTCGACAAAGAATTTAGCATCAGAGAATCTGGCTTTAAGAACCTTTTCATTCCCAAGTTTTATAAATTTATTAGATTCTTGGAGACCATTTGAAATGCACAAGAATTGTGTATTTAAAATATTTTCAGATGTCATTTCCAGCTTAGATATATTTTTATTACTCTCAAGAAGAGGAATATATCTTTGATGACTTTTCATTACTGTGCATAAAACCTCAGATGGGAGGCATAGATATTTACTCTCAAAAGAACAAAGTATTAATGTAGGGAATTCCACTAAGTCTGTAAGTTCATCAAGCAGTTCTTCGCCTAATAGAGGAGAGAGTTTTAATCTATTGGCCTCTTTATTTATTAACTGAAGAATATTATTTTTTCTATTTTTCCTATCGACCAATACTCCAGCCTCTTTCATTATCTTATAATAATTTTCAGGGTTGCTAATTTCTAAACTATTTTTTATTAACCTATGTCCTTTTGATATTCTACTAATTTCAAGATCAGAATCTATTCCCTCAAGCGAAAAATTAAGTATGTCTTGATTGTAAAGAGAAACGATCCATCTTATTGGCCTAGAGAATTTAAAATTTCCATAACCCCACTTCATGAATCTTTGACCTTGAAGAGTTTTTAATACTTTTGGTACGAATGAAGCAATTATCAACTTTGCAGATAAACCTCTCTCAATTTTCCTACCAAAAACAAATTTACCCTTATCTGTATCCTTTATTTCCAAATCTTGTGTATCAATTCCAAGGCTCTTGGCAAAACCAATTGCTGCCTGGCCTGGCTCACCACTTGGATATGCAACAGATGCATTAGGCCCTTTTCTAATTACTACTTTATCTTGCCCAAAATCAATTATTCCGTTTATAAGAATCATTATTCTTCTTGGAGTAGAGGAGCAAAAAATATTATCAAATTCTATTGAGGCTTTCTCTAGCTCAAACTCAAATGAGGTTTGAAATTGACTTATTACAGAATTTGCAAAATGGGCTGGTAATTCTTCTGTACCAATTTCTAGTAAATATGTAGACAAAAAAAAATTTTAACTATTATAACTATAATTTACTACCAGTTAAATAAGCTTTTAGCTAATGTATAAAAAGAGATACTTTTTTATTCGTTTTGATTAAGGTAGAAAAAGTCAAAAAGCCAAATAAAGACAAAAAACCTACCGTTTGCTTAGCAAATGGTTTGGAAGTATCTAAATTCGAAATATTTAAAGATGGAAGCCAGTTCCTTAAGGAGCCATTGGCATCAGAGTTGGTTAACAATAGCGATCATTTCACAAACGATGCCGTTCAACTACTCAAATTCCATGGAAGTTATCAGCAGGATAATAGAGAGAATAGGAAACATGGTAATAAAGATTGGCAAATGATGCTTAGACTAAGAAGTCCGGGTGGAGAAATACCTGGGAAATTATTTTTAGCATTGGATAAATTATCCAACGAAATAGGTAATGGGACACTAAGGGCTACAACAAGACAAGCATTCCAGATGCATGGGATTAGGAAAGAGAACCTAAAGACAGTTATCAATACAATCGTTAAATCAATGGGTTCGACGCTTGCTGCTTGCGGAGATATAAATAGAAATGTAATGGCTCCTGCTGCCCCCTTCGAAACATCTGAATACACTACTGCAAGAGATTTAGCAGTAAAAGTTGCAGATTTTCTTACGCCGTTTGCAGCACAAGAAACTTTTCTTGAACTTTGGGCTGATGGTGATCTTGAATATAAAATTAAACCTGATAATAAAATTAAAGAGGAAAGAAAACTTCAATTCAGTGAAAATGTCTTTAGTGGAAATAAAGAAGAGCCATTGTATGGTTCAACTTACTTACCTCGTAAATTCAAATGTGCCGTTACTGTTCCTGGAGATAATTCTGTAGACCTACTTACAAATGACATAGGCATTGTGGCTTTTAGTTCAAATGAAGGATATTTAGAAGGATGTAATTTTTATATTGGTGGAGGCATGGGTCGAACACATAATAATGATGAAACTTTTGCAAGAATCGCTGATCCACTAGGTTATGTTGATGAAAAATTAATTTTTGAACTTATTCAAAGCGTTGTTGCTATTCAAAGAGATTATGGTGATAGGAAATCTAGAAAACATGCACGAATGAAATATCTCATACATGACAAAGGTATCGACTGGTTTAAAAAGATCTTATTTGAAAAATACTTTAAAAAGAAAATTAAGCCATTAAGAAAAGAACCCAAGAAGAAATTAATTGATTATCTTGGATGGCATAGACAAAATAAAAGCACTTGGTTTGTTGGATTGCCACTATTATCAGGAAGACTAGCAGGTGAAAGAAAAGAAAAAGTAAGTAAGATTGTCCAAAAGTATAATTTAAACTTAAGAATCACTCCTAACCAAGATATTTTATTATGTGATATCAAGGGTAAAAATAAAATAGAAATAAACGAGTTATTAAAAACCATTGGTTATAAAAACTTCAAGGTCATAAATGAAATAGAAAGACACGCTCTTGCTTGTCCTGCTTTACCACTATGTGGCTTAGCAATAACAGAAGCTGAAAGAATCCTTCCAGATATTCTTAAAAGAATAGAAAACTTATTAATGGATCTTGGAATCAAAAGAACAATATTACTAAGAATGACTGGATGTCCAAATGGATGTTCTAGGCCATATATGGCAGAACTAGCTCTTGTTGGAAGTGGTTTAAATCAATACCAACTTTGGTTAGGTGGAAGTAAAAATCTCGAAAGGCTGGCAAAGCCTTATATTCAAAGAATGGCATTAGATAATCTAGAAGTAACTATCAAACCGCTATTATTAGCTTGGCGTGAATCATCAGATAAAAAAGACTTTGGAGATTTCATAAATGATAAAGATGATTCATTTATCATGAACTTATTAAAAGAATAGTTTAGCTTCAGATCATCCCATAAATTGCATATTCTTTATTGTATTGCCAAGCCCATAGCTGATCGCCATAACTAAAGTGCCACCATTCATTGGGATGTTGAGCAAAGCCAAATTTCAACATAATCTTCTGCAATAATTCTCTATTATCATTTAGAGTTATGTGATCTTTATTGTTTTTATTACTATAAAATCCTGGCAAAGCCCTCTCATTCATTTCATCTATTTTAGAACCCATATTTACTAACTTACCAGATTTATTAATTAAAGAGATATCAACAGCTCCACCTGTGGAATGAGGAGGAGGATCACTTTGATCAAGAAAAGGATTAGCCCAAAATTTCTCGACTTTTTTAATGATGTGAGGGTAAGAACTTATATCATTAGCTTTGGAACTTATGCCTTCTTTCTTGAATTGATTTTCTAATGCCAAGTTAAACATAAACTTTTGAACTTCCAAAGGGCGCCAACTATCATAAATTACCAAAGAAAATTCGTTTCTAATCGTTTTCAAATAGTTCTCAGCATCTGTTAATAAACTAATTACTCCTTCTCTAAGATTCCAGATTTGGTTTTTATTTTTGTAAGGCGCACCCAAAACAGCATAAGGATGTGGATCTATAAATTTAATATAATTAGGAATTTGAACTAACTTTTCATTATTGTCAATAATTGGAATACTATGCCAAGGTTTCAAGAAATTAAAAAAGATTAATTCTATAATCGCACAGAAAAGATTAAATTCAAGACAGTCTCAATTGAGGAAATCATGAACAAACTTATTTTCAGATTCATTATTAATAATCTTCTTAAGCAATGGATAATTGTTTAAATCAGGATCTTCTTCAAGAATATTAATAGCTAGCTTCCTTGCTTTTTCAATTAAAGCTTTATTCTTTGGTAAATTATCAAGGACAAAGTCAGGTAATCCAGATTGTTTAAATCCTAGAATCTGACCTGGGCCTCTAAATTCTAAATCCTTTTCTGCAATCCAAAAACCATCGTTTGAATCCTGCAAAACACTTAGTCTTTTATTCATATTTTTGTTTACTTCACTTGTTATCAAGTAGCAGTAAGAAATATTTGAATCTCGTCCAACTCTTCCTCTTAATTGATGCAATTGTGAAAGCCCAAATCTTTCTGAATTATAAATAACCATTATTGTTGCATTAGGAACATCAATTCCAACTTCTATTACAGTAGTTGAAACCAGGATATTTATTTCATTATTAGAGAATGCTCTTAAGATCTCATTTTTTTCTTCAGAATTTAATTTTCCGTGTAGCAAGCCGACTTTATATTCTTTAAAAACCTCATTTGATAAATATTCATGCGTTTTAATAGCGGAATTTAGATTTAACTTATCCGAATCTTCAATTAATGGGAGAATAACATAAGCCTGTCTTCCTTTATCAATTTCATTATCAATATTCTTAAATAGTTCATTAAGTTTCTCTTCACATATCACTTTAGTCTTCACAGGTAATCGACCTGGAGGCAGTTCAGTAATCTGGCTTATATCTAAATCTCCATATAATGACAAAGCAAGTGTTCTTGGAATTGGCGTTGCAGTCATTGATAACAAATTAATATTTTCTCCCTTTTTTAATAATCTATTTCGTTGGCCAACTCCAAACCTATGTTGTTCATCTATTATCACTAAGCCTAACGAGTCAAAAATTACTTTTTCTTCGAACAATGCATGAGTGCCTACTATAATATTTATCTGCCCATTAGCTAAATCATTAAATAATTCTTTCCTCCTCTTTTGATTAGTATTGCCTGTTAAGAGCTCCACTGATATTTCTAGAGGATTTAGGTTTTCAAGTAAATATTTATAATGCTGCTCAGCTAAGACCTCTGTTGGAACCATCAATGCTCCCTGCAAACCTTTTTCGACAATGATCAATAGAGATGCTACTGCAATAATAGTTTTACCACTACCAACATCACCTTGTAATAAACGGGCCATCGGGTTTGAACTTGATAAATCAAATCTAATTTCTTCTAATACCTTTTTCTGAGAACGCGTTAGTTGAAAAGGGATCTTAGACAAATAATTTTTAAGAAGAATCTGCTCTTTTTTAATTATTTGATTTCTCAAGATTACGTTACTTCTATTATTTTTTTTCTGAATAAACCTTAATTGTAAAAGCAATAATTCATCAAAAAGAAGTCTTTTCTTTGATTCATTTAGGAATGATTGGCTTCTAGGTAAATGAATATTAATTAGAGAGTCTTTCAATGATAATAAAGACAGTTCTTTAAGCACAGTAATACTCAATATTTCGGGATAACCATTGGTACAAGGTAAAACCTTTTTTATTACTTTTATAAAGTTAATATTTGAGATGTTTTCGTTTAAACTATATATAGGTAAGATTTTTCCTGAAAAATATAAATCATTATCTCTATTATTTATAATTTCTACTTGAGGATCAACAAAAGCTCTTCCATATTCTGTCTTTTTAACCTTTCCTGAAACAGCGACCTTAATGCCAGGCTTAAATTTCTCTTTCTGACTTTGAAAAAAGGAGAAAGATCTAAATCTTTTCCCATAAAAGAACTTTGTAATTCTAATAGATGATGATTCATCGTAAATAATTATATTCATTACTGAGAGATTTCCGTTATTTTTACTTTTATAAATGTAAAACTTTTTTATGCTGCCAGTACATGTATATAGATTATCTGGCCTTAGATTTATAATTTTTACTTTATTTGAATAATCTAAATAAGTTCTAGGAAAATGATCAATTAAATCTTTGATGGTAAACAAACCAATTTGATTTAAATTATTTTTTAAGATTTTGCCAACTCCTAATACATTCTCTACATCGGACGTTAAAGAATGAATTCCTTTTCCCGAAATAAGACTATTCTTATTTTCTTTAATATCATGTAGTTTTATTATTTTTAGTAAAAACCTTCTAGTATTCAATACTAATTCTTTTCTATCTGAATTATCCAAATTAGTATAGTTTTTATAAAGACTACCCAACTGATCTAAGTTGAGTCTTATTTCTTTATTTAAATGAAAATGATCATAATTTATTAATGTATCAGCTATGTATTCATTAAAGAACTTCTCTCTTCCAAAGATATTTGTAAATTGAGATTCAACTTCCAGAGTCAAAGCCTTCTGTAATGGTCTAGACCAATCTCGAAGCATTTCAGAAGTAACTTCTTTGGAATTCAATTTCGAAATAGCCTTGCTAATAAAAATATAATTTAGTTAAATGTAGAATTATTTAAATCAATATTAATTTTTCTAGTATTCCAATATTTTTCCTTTTTTATTAGAGTTTTTAATTCTTTTTTTAAATCAGTTATTTTATTCCTCAATAAATTTAATTTAATATCATAGAACTCTAGTTCAGACGAGTTAAGGTTAAATAAATAAATTTTAGAAAAATCAGTTTCATTAATGAATCTAGTATTGTTAATAAATTCATTAGTGTTTAAATCAAAAAGGATAATAAAAGGTAAAGGATTTGCTACCAAGAATTGATTCTCAAGAAGTAATTCTAGAACATTGTCTGGTATAAACTTTTTAATAATTTTCTTTTTTGAAAGTTCTTTATTTACTAAAACTGAGAACTCTTTCATTCGGTATCTTATTGATGAATCAATAGTATTTGTCCAAGAAAGAAGTTTACGCAATTCACTGTGATTACATTTACTAATATCTTCTTGTTTAGTTTCTAAAGAATTAATATTATTTGTTTCTTTTTGGGATAGATCAAGTAATGAAAAAATGAGTTCATTTTCTTCATCATATCCTATATTAGTAGTTTCTTTAAAGGAATTATTATCTAAATCAATTGATGAATTTGAATTACATTCAGCAATAGAATCATAATAAAAGTGGGAAAGTCTTTCTTCTTTTAAAATATCAATTCTATTATCATTTAAAATCTTTTCTGAATTGCTATCAAAAAGAAATTTGGTGTTAATCGCAATCCTACCTTTATCATAAACATCATCTTCATTTACAATTGGTATCCCCAATTGCTCAATAGTGAGAAAAGGCATAATCTTATTAACTAGTAAGTCTATATCTTGATTAAAGACAGAGAGTATCTTCTCATCATTTATATTATTTTCTTCGTACGAGATATCAAAAAGTGAATCTAGAGATTCTTTAACTAAATGTTTAATCTTGGATCTTATTATGTTTAAATACTGGCCATAAAATTTTATAAGATTTTTTCTGATTAAATTATTTTTTATGCCTAAATACATTAGTTGGCTATGTATATTTGATATATTCTTATCAGAAAATTTATTATGCAATATCTTAATTAATTTTTTAAAGAAGCCACTTCCGCTGCGAATCCAAGTTCCTCAACTTCTATTCCTTCGCCAAGAGTGTATCTAGTAAAACGTCTTACTTTTAAGTTTTCACCTATTTGACCTGCCGTTTGTTTTACAAGTTGTTCAACTGACAATGAACTATCTTTTATATATGGTTGCTCTAATAAAACTAATTCTTTTAACCTTTTATTAATTCTTCCCTCAACTATTCTTTCTTTAATCTGTTCAGGCTTTCCGGAAAGGTCATCTCTTCCCATCTCAATTTCTTTTTCTTTATTCACTACATCCTGAGGGATATCATCAATTGATACATACTCTACATTAGGACATGCAGCCACTTGCATAGATACATCCTTCAAAAGGGACTGAAAGATTTCGCCTCTTGCAACAAAATCTGTTTCACAATTAAGTTCTAAGAGAACTCCCACTCTTGAGCCTGTATGAATATAACTACCAATTGCACCTTCCGCAGCAACTCTGCCAGATTTTTTTTCTGCACTTGCTATTCCTTTCTTTCTAAGCCATTCAACTGCTTTCTCTAAATCGCCTTCTGATTCGTTGAGCGCCTTTTTGCAATCCATCATTCCTGCTCCTGTTTTATCTCTGAGCTCCTTTACTAGTTTTGCTGTGATGTTTGACATTTTGAAATTAAATTAGTTTTTTGGTGGTTATTTTAGTTTTTTAATTAATATGGTAGTCAGTTTTTTCTTTGATCATTAGATCCTTTCCTTCCTTCATTAATTGCATCAGCAAGTCTACCTAATACAAGCTGAACAGATCTTACTGCATCATCATTACATGGGATTGGGACTTCACATAAATCAGGGTCACAATTAGTATCCAACATTGAGACAAGTGAAATATCTAACTTGCGCGCTTCAAGTACGGCATTTGATTCTCTTCTCTGATCAACAAGAACCACAACATCTGGTAATCTTCGCATATTTTTTAGCCCGCCTAGATATTTCTGTAATCTTTCAAGTTCTCTTCTTAATACTGCAGCTTCTTTCTTGGGTCTCATTGCAATTGCTCCACTTGATTCCATCCTTTCAAGATCTTTTAGTCTTTCTATTCGAGCCTTCATTGTTGTCCAATTTGTAAGCATGCCGCCAAGCCATCTTTGGTTAACGTAAGCAGCGCCACACTTTGATGCTTCCTGAGCAACGACTTCAGACGCCTGTTTTTTTGTTCCGACGAAAAGAAATCTTTTTCCACTCTTAGAGGCATTCCTTGCCCATTTGTATGCATGATTCATACAAAGTGCTGTTTTGACTAGATCAATAATATGAACTCCATTTCTCGCGCAGTATATATATTTAGACATTTTGGGGTTCCAACGTCTAGTTTGATGCCCAAAATGAGCACCAGCTTCCATCATTTCGGAAAGAGTAACAACAGCCATTTAATAAATTAAGTTTCGGGTTAGCCTCCATCTGACGGGAAATTTAAATTTAAATCACCCGAAACAGTCAGATGTGTGGTTTAAGTACTCATTCATATTAGCAAATAACGAGTATTTACGAAAACGTGTTATTTTTATTTTTATTGTAAAGTTCTTCTACATATATTAAATTCAATGGGATCTTGACCAACTCAAGTGCAAAATTATTTCGTTTTGAATTAACTAAGAATTTCAAAAAGGGTAGTATTCTTTCAATCGTTATGAAGCCTCCAATAGTCAGAATTCGCCATAAAAGTCTGTGAATAAAAGTAAATTGTATAGTAAATCTAACTCTTAGATTTCTATGTTTCCTATAGAAAATCAAAGCCATTTTTGCTCTTTCATGTTCTTTATTTATGATTGAGGGAATTTGATCACATTCAAAAGGCGGGTGCCAATGGAATCCAACAGCTCTTGGGCATTTTATTAACTTTGTGCCCATTTTCTTGAGTCTTTCGCCTAATTCAAGGTCTTCCCAACCATAAAGACTAAAAGACGTATCAAATAAGCCTGCTTTAAGTAGTAGATCCCTAGAAATGGCAACATTGCCTGTTGCAAAATATGCAAAGGAAATATCAGTGATTTTATAATTTTCACTTTCTGGATTCTTAAAATTTGAAGTATTTACAACTGAACCATATGTAAAGCATTTTTTATTGTTAGTTTTCCATGCACGTAATAATTTCTCAACATGATTATAAATAAAATCATTTAAAACAACTAAATCACTATCAATAAAAATAATTATTTCATGCTTTGATTTCATAACTCCTAGATTTCTTCCTAAAGCAGGTCCCCCATGCTCCTGTTTAAAAAGAACTACATGAGGAAGTCTTTTTTTATTTTCTTCTATCCATGAAGAAGTTCCATCTGTTGAGCCGTCATCAACAACTATCACCTCATAACAGTTTATTAAATTATTAAGCTTCTGATTTTCTAAAGCAATTAAACATTTCTCTAGTATTGGCTTTCTGTTAAAGGTTGGTATTACTATACTTACATCCATAATAAAAGATATAAATTAGAACTACTTTTGGAGTAAAACATCAATCTAATTTAATCAGCTGCACCGCCATTATTAGCTGTACCAGAAACATTATTCATACCATCAGATCTGCCATCTCCTCGTAATTTTCTTTTTTTGAACTTTCTAGCATAGGCACGATTACGATCCTGCTTTTCTTTCTTTAGGTTTCTTCTCTTAGACATGGATTACTATTCTTGTAATTAATATTGTAACTTACCATCTGTACTAATAAATTTTACCATCTTCCATATTTAATATCCTATCTGCCAAATCAGATATTCTTGGATCATGCGTCACCATTAAAACAGAACAATTTTGTTCTTTTGCTAATTTTTTCAAAAGTAAAACTATTTCTCTTCCAGTAAAACTATCTAAAGCAGATGTTGGCTCATCTGCTAATAATAATTTTGGATTTGCGGATAAAGCCCTAGCAATGGCTACTCTTTGTTTTTGTCCTCCTGATAAATCACTGGGCAATTTTCTATGATGTTCTTCTAATCCAACTTCACTTAGCCATTTTCTTGCAATCTCTCTTCTTTGCAAATATGTTAAGCCTCCCAATAAATCAGCTCCCATCTGTACGTTTTGTTCTGCGGTTAAACATCTAAGTAGATTATGTCCTTGGAATATCATTCCTATATTCCTTCTTAGTTTCTGTCTTATCTTTCTTGATGCACCATTTAACTCCTCTTCAAGAACATTTAGACTGCCAATTTGACAGGTCCTCAATGCTCCTATAAGAGTTAATAGAGTTGTTTTACCGCAACCTGAAGGCCCCTTCAAGAGTACTAACTCCCCTTCTCTAATATTAATATTCACGCCGTCAAGAACTTGCTTTCTTGTATCGCCAGAACCATAAAAGTGACTTAAATTATTTATTTTTACTGTATTTGTAAAAGATTGACTTTTCTCTTTAGGCATAAATTTCTACCTTTAGAAGATCTCAGCAGGATCTGCATCTACCAACTTTCGCATGGCTATACCAGCTGAACCCATGTACATTAAAAGTATTAAAATAAAAATTAAAATTGTTTTACCAGCATCCATTTCGATTGGTAACTTAGTTGAATTTCTAATAACTGAATACAAAGCCTGACCTGAAAAATAAGCAGGTAAATAACCAAAAAGTGCAAGTATAAAACCTTCTCTTGCTACTACAAAGAAAAGTGACTTAAGCCTATAACCCATGGCCATTAAGGTTGCATATTCAGGAAGATGGTCATTAACATCACTGTATAAAATTTGATAAACAACTACGCAACCAACTATAAATCCCATCAAAGCCCCAAGACTAAAAATAAAGCCAATAGCTGTACTATCCCTCCAATAATTCTTTTCAAATTCAATAAATTCATTTTTGGTAAGCACCCTAACATCATTGGGTAAGGAATTATTCAAAATCATGGAAACCAATTCAGGATCGGAATTTGTCTTAAGTTTTATAAGACCTATTTCAATACTGCCTCTTGGATTACTGGGCATTAACTGCAAAAAAGTTTCTCTGCTTGTTATCAAATTACCGTCAGCACCAAATGATGGACCTAATTCAACCAAACCTACAACTTTGATTCTTTTCCCTGCAACTTCAGTCTCGATAATCCTCCCATCCAAAAACCATTCTTCTATCGGTCCGAATTCAGGTCTCGAAAGAGTATCAAATAAGACCCTGCCAGGATTCTTTAAATTATCTGCCTTTACAGAGAAATTTTCATCAAGCAGAAGTGAATCTTCAGGGTTGAATCCCAATGCAAGTATTGATCTTGTTTTAAGATTTTCTGGGTTTCTCCACAATAAATAATTTAAATTAACAGGAGCAACTGACAAAACATCTTCTTGAGCCATAGCTTGAATCAATCTTCTTTTTGGAAAGCCACTCATGCTGATTGAACTTTTTGATCTAGGACTTATCAAAACGAGATCTGCATCAAGCATTTTATGAACAGTGACACTAGCATCAAATAATCCATCACGGAATCCTAATTGCATAAACATCAAAATACCAGCAAAACTTATACCCGCAATGGCAACAAATAATCTCAATGGTTGTCTTGTTAAAAGTAACCATGCAAGAGGTATTTTCCTAAACTTAATGAAATTCATTCTGGTATAAATCTTGCTATTACTTTCATGCCAGAAAAACCTTTAACGAGGTCAATAGATTCTTGATTTAATTCAACTAAAACTTCTATTATTCTTGCATCGGCATCTCCCGTAGGATCAGTTGATAAAACTTTTCTTTGTTTAACTTGAGGACTTATTCTAATAACTTTTCCTGATAAAACCTCTTCAAATCCTCCATTCTCACTTGTTAATTGAACATTCTGATTAATAAAGACTCTATCAATATCTGACTCATAAACCTCAATTAAAGCTTGCATATTTTGACTTGCTCCAATTTCTAAAACACCTTCACCATTTGATCTCTCGCCTACTCTTGTATTTATGGACAGAATATAACCATCAATTGGACTAATAAGTTGAGAATTTACTAGGTCAATCTCAATATCTTTTAACTCACTAATTTGTATTATCTTTTGTTTTTTTAATTGCAACAATTCATTCTTTCTTTCTGCAAGTGATACCAATGAATATACATTCTCTTCTGCTGCGATTTCATATCTTTCAATTTGCTCCTCCTTTAGGATAATTTCTTCATCAATAGTGATCAATAATTCTTTTTTCTGCTCTAATTCAACTATTAATCTATCTCTATTCTCAAAAACAGCCAAAATGGTTCCTGCTTCTACATAATCTCCCTCCTTAACAAATAGTTCAACAATTCTTGGGAAATTTCCAAACTGTGTATTTGGAGATGCTAATTTTCTTACTTCACCAGCAGGAGATAATTGACCTAGTGCAGCCACTCCTTCTATGGTTGGAATTAATTCATATTCATCAACTGGATTTATTTCAACAAATGAATTATTTCTATTAATAAAAAAATGAACTATGAACCACATTGGAATTAAAACTAGCGATGTAGTTATGATTTTTTTTATTTTATAATTTTTCATTAGAAATCAAAAAGTATTTCTCTTATATAATTATCGACCCAATCCTTATCAAAATACCTTTTCAAAACAACACTGGTTTTATCGTTTTTCATTTGTTGAGAACAATATCGTTTTTGATAATAAATTCTTTCTTCAATTAGATCTTTATTGTTATTAGATTCTTTTGTTAAACAAACATCAATAAGAATAGATAAATATTGATCAACAATTTGATAAAAAGAGTCTTCTTCTGATTTATTTTTCAATGAAGCAAAGAATACATTCTTTGAAAAAATCTCGCCCCATTCTGGAATATTTCTTTTTGAGGTGAATCCATCTTTATTAACATTATTAAGAAGGATTTGATAGTCATTATTTAATTCATTTGATACCGGAGATAAATCAACAATAGCTGCTGTCACATTATCCCTTACCTTTACTAAGTCCATACCAAAAATAGGAATATCGTAAAATGGATCAGGAAAAAAAACACAGTGAAGAATCTTTAGAGTTCCTGAAAACTCAGCTATTTCAATATGAAGTTTGCGAAAACCTTTTGCTTTATGAAATTCATTCTTTATAAAATATTCAGTATTATTTTGATTACCTACAATATTAGAAAATTGAGAATCTAGATTTATGCATTCAAGATTCCTTAACAAAGATTTTTTCTTTCCAATATTATTCACCAATGATAAAATATAAGGATCTATTAGTTTTGTTTTGGGAAGAGAATTAGTCAACACGAAAATTAGTTAATAATAAATACAAGTTAATTTTTTAATGTATCTAAGAAAAGTAAACTACTGGAACCATTCAAACAAACTTAGATGCGTTTCTGTGGATAATCAAGAATCACCTTTGATATCAATTGATATTTGGTGCAAAGCTGGAATTTCATTTGAAAATAAAAATAAAAGGGGGACTGCCCATTTTCTTGAGCACATAATTTTCAAAGGTAGCAATAATTTGTTACCAGGTGAATTTGATTATAAAATCGAATCACTTGGTGGATCAAGTAATGCCTCAACTGGGTACGATGATGCACATTACTACGTTCTCATACCACCTGACAATTTTATAGAATCACTTAGTCTTTTATCAAATTTAATATTACGACCAAAAATTGACCCCAATGAGTTTGCAAAAGAAAAGTCTGTTGTAGTCGAGGAAATAAAGCAACAAAACGATCAACCTGATGAATTTCTTTTTAACCTATTTTTAAAAAAAATTTGGGGTAATAATATTTATAGTAATACTATTTTAGGCGAGGAAGAAAGCATTAGAAGACTCAAATTAGAGGATCTTTTAGATTTCCACTCAAAAAGGTATTCAGTTAATAATTTATCGATAGCCGTATCAGGGAAAATCCCAAGAAATATTGAAAGCATAATAAATGAATGTCCGATATGTGAAATAAATAAAATTGAGAATCTTCAAGAAAATCACTCTGAATTTGAGCAAGTAATTAATCAAGGAAGAGAGGTAATAAAATATAAGAAATTAGAATTTTCAAGAATTTATATGGCCTGGCAGATCCCTAGGAATAAGAACCAGAAGCTTATAATAGGTTTTGAAATATTATCCTCCATTCTCTCAGATGGAAAAAACAGTAGACTAGTAAAACCTCTAAAAGAACAAAGAAATTTAGTTGAATCAATTTACCTTGATGTAAATGCAGGAGAATTTGGAAGTCTATTAATCTTGGAAGCATGTTGCGAAAAAGATAAATTAGCTTTGGTTGAGAGAAAAATTAATGAAATAATAGATAAATTTATTAATGATCCAAATGATATGGCTAATGAACTTCAAAGATCAATTAACATTATAAGAAGTAATTATTTATTTAATCTAGAAACTTGTTATCAGATAACTTCATTTTATGGGAACAATTTGTTGTGGAATAGATATAATCCACTTTGTAAGTTAGACGAATATTTAAATTACTGGAGTATTGAAGGCAATTTCAAAGAGATTCTAAATTATCTTCAAAAAAGTAAATTCACTCTAATAGCAGAAGGAAATTAAATATGAATTCTTACTATATCCAAGATGAGGATAATCTAATTTCGTTTAGTTGTGTTTGGATTAATGGAGGTAGTATTCTAGATAAAAAAGGCAAAAGAGGATTAAACAATATACTTACATCTTTACTTTCAAGAGGATGTTATGGATATGATAATTTTTCTTTATCTGAGTATGTGGATTCATATGGAGCAGAATTAAATTTTGACACTTCAGAGGATGGAATTTTAATTACATTAAAATCATTAAATAAATTTTCTGATAAATTAACTCCACTATTGAGGTTAATTATAGAAAAACCCAATTTAGATAAAGAAGAATTTCTATATTGTAAAAGAATTGCTAAAAATTATCTAATAAAGTCTCGTGAGAACCCTTTCAATATTGCTTTTGAGAACTGGAGAAGAATTACATATTCAGATCATCCATATTCGTTCGATGTAAATGGGTACTTAGAAGACATCGATAACATAAATTATGAAGATATTATTAGTGAATATAATCAATTTAAATCTAGAAATAAAATTCTTTTATCTAACTTCAAGACAAAATTTTCATCTTCAAAGAATATCAGTAAATTAAGCAATAACCATAAAATAAAAAATATTTATCAAGAACTAAATTCATCATTTAACTTTAGTTCTGAAAGAATTATTGAATACTCTCTAGATTCTAATCAGTTGATAATAATGATAGGTAGTCAAACATGTCCTATAAATTGTAAGGATTTTCTAATTCTAAAATTACTAGAAGCACATTTATCATTTGGAATGAGTTCAGAATTATTCAAACAATTTAGAGAGGAAAAAGGATTTACTTATGATCAAGGTATTTTCTTTCCTTCAAGAATGCTAAAAGCTCCATTCCTAATTTATTTATCTGTATCTAATGAAAATGCATTAGCTGCATATAAATTATTAATTAACATCTGGGAACGATTAAAGAGAAATAATCTTACAGAGGCGGAGACAGAGTTAGCAAGAAAAAAATTATATGGATACACTCTTCATTCTCAACAAACTTTGGAGGATGTAATTACTAGAAAGGCAAAGTTAATTGGTTATGGAGTAGATCATAATTTTGATGACAATCTTCTTAATAAAATTGGCAATATTAAACCTAAAGAGATTCAACAAGTTGCAAACAAATACTTTAATTATCCTTACTTAAGCATTGTAGGTAAAAGTGAAATTACAAAAGAGATAAAGAATCTATGGAATAAAGTAAATGATTTTTATATTTGACTAAGCTTATCAACAGCAATGAGAAATTTTCCTCTTCTGAATGTAACTTCAACTGTATCTGGTGAAACTATTGCTGAAATTTGACCAATCTCATCAATATCTACTAAATCAGGTGGTCTTAACATAGGCATATTTTCGGAGGTTTTAAGATAAGGGAGTGGCATAATTAATTTCACTTTATCTTTCAATTTAAATGACATTTATTTTTAAACAGTAGATAATTTAACGTATTTTATTCTACATAAATATTTATATTTTATACAAATATAAACGATATAAATTTCAAAAATGCCAACGGAATGCAAACTGAAGTCTTAGAATAATTGAATTAACAGATTTTCTTAATGAATCCTAAAACCAAAACGATATTACTGTGGATGTTACCCATCGTTCTCGTTATTGGCCTATCCTGGCAACTGATATCCAATAATAGTGTTGATTCTCTCAACTCAAATGGAACAACTGTGGCGCCAAAGAATACCGCAGTTGCAAGAATGAGTTATGGAAGATTTCTTGATTATATAGAAGCTGGAAGAGTTACATCAGTAGATATTTTCGATGGAGGAAGAAACGCAGTTGTAGAAACAGTGGATTCTGATCTGGATAATAAGGTTCAAAGAATAAGGGTAGATTTACCAGGATTAACTCCTGAACTAATAAGTGTTCTCAAAAATGAAGGGATAAGCTTTGACATACACCCAGTTAAGACCTCATCTCCAGTTTTTGGAGTCTTAGGTAATTTACTTTTCCCTGCCTTGTTGATAGGTGGTTTAATTCTTCTTGCTAGAAGATCTAATGGTATGCCAGGGGGTCCTGGACAGGCTATGCAATTTGGAAAAACCAAAGCAAGATTTGCTATGGAAGCAAATACTGGTGTAGTTTTTGATGATGTTGCTGGTGTAAATGAAGCTAAAGAGGATTTAGAAGAGGTTGTAACTTTTCTCAAGAAACCTGAGAAATTCACCTCTGTAGGAGCTCGAATACCCAAAGGTGTGCTGCTAGTTGGTCCTCCTGGAACAGGGAAAACACTTTTAGCAAAAGCTATAGCTGGTGAAGCTGGTGTACCATTTTTCTCATTATCAGGTTCAGAATTTGTAGAAATGTTTGTAGGTGTTGGCGCTAGTAGGGTTAGAGACTTATTCAAAAGGGCTAAAGAAAATAGTCCTTGCTTAATATTTATAGATGAAATAGATGCAGTAGGTAGGCAAAGAGGTGCAGGGATTGGTGGTGGAAATGATGAAAGGGAACAAACTTTGAATCAACTTCTTACTGAAATGGATGGTTTCGAAGGTAATAGTGGAATAATAATTATTGCAGCTACGAATAGACCAGATGTTCTTGATTCAGCCTTAATGAGGCCAGGAAGATTTGATAGGCAAGTAACTGTTGATGCTCCTGATATAAAAGGTAGGCTATCTATACTTCAAGTACACTCTAGGAATAAAAAATTAGATAAGGATTTAACACTTGAAAGTATTGCTCGAAGGACTCCTGGTTTTACAGGAGCTGATCTTGCTAATCTCCTTAACGAGGCTGCTATATTGACTGCCAGAAGAAGAAAGGATTCTATAAGTATCCTTGAGATTGACGATTCAGTAGACAGAATAGTTGCAGGGATGGAGGGTTCTCCATTAACAGATGGAAGGAGTAAAAGGCTAATTGCATATCATGAAGTAGGCCATGCATTAATAGGCTCTTTAGTAAAAGCTCACGATCCAGTACAAAAAGTTACAGTAATTCCTCGAGGTCAAGCAAAGGGCTTAACATGGTTCACTCCAGACGATGAACAAACTTTAGTTAGTAGAGCACAATTGAAAGCGAGAATAATGGGGGCTCTGGGCGGAAGAGCTGCTGAAGACGTTGTTTTTGGGAAAGGGGAGATAACAACTGGTGCAGGAGGTGATTTTCAACAAGTTGCTTCGATGGCAAGGCAGATGGTAACAAAATTTGGGATGAGTGATTTAGGACCTATTGCTTTAGAAGGAGGCAATCAAGAAGTTTTTGTTGGAAGAGATTTAATGACAAGAAGTGAAGTATCAGACTCTATTTCTAAACAAATAGATGAAAGTATTAGGGTCATGGTAAAAGACTGCTATAAGGAAACCTATGAGATTGTTAATAAAAACAGAGCTGCAATGGATAAATTAGTTGAATTATTAATTGAAAAAGAAACTATTGATGGAGAAGAATTTACAGAAATTCTATCAAAATATACAAAAATCCCTGAAAAAGAGAGATCACCGCAACTACTAAATTGATTAAATAATTAATTAACTATTTATAAATGGTTTTTTATCTAAAACTAGATCAATAAGTCCATATTCGACAGCTTCTTTAGGTGACATATAAAAGTCTCTATCAGTATCTTCTTTAATTCTATTGAGATTCTGTCCAGTTCTTTCAGACAATTCACTATTTAGACGTTCTTTTAAAAACAATATTTCATTGGCTTGTATACGAATATCACTAGCCTGACCCCTTGCCCCTCCCAAAGGTTGGTGAATCATTATTCTCGAATGTCTTAGACTACTCCTCTTACCTCTGGTACCTGCAGCAAGTAGAAAAGCTCCCATGCTAGCTGCTAATCCTACACAAACTGTATGTATATCAGGCTTTACATGCTGCATTGTATCAAATATCCCAAGGCCATCGTAAACTGAACCTCCAGGAGAATTTATGTACATATATATATCTTTCTCAGGATCCTCGGCCTCCAAAAACAATAACTGAGCAACTATTCTGTTTGCAGTATCACTAGTAACCTGCTCTCCTAGGAATATAATTCTTTCTCTAAGCAGCCTAGAATAAATGTCAAATACTCTTTCGGTACCACCAGATTCTTCAAGAACTAGAGGGATCATAATAATTTTTTATTTGATTTATATGATCTTAACGATAATGAGTCAGGTTACGCTATGGTTATTAAGGTTTACATATAAAATAGTGAAAGAAAAACTAACTGTCTCAGATAGCAAAGCATTATTCCATGAAGAATTTCCTTTCGTAATTCCAAGCTTATATAAGCGTATAGTTGACGAAATGCTTGTCGAACTAAACTTGTTAAATAATCAAACTGAATTTATACAAGAAAAATATTTTTGTGTTGGTCTTAGAGAAACATTTAATGAATTAACAAAAGGCTATGAACCAAAGATGAACATTGAAAAGCTTTTTAAGGCCTTATGTAAATCAACAAATTTCCAGGCTGAAGAAATTATAAAATCATCTCAAAACACATTAAAAGATTATAAAAACAAGTCTTTAAAAGAAATTTCTAATTTAATTATAGAAAATAAGCCCAACAACCATTACTACTCAAGAATCTTTTCATTAGGTATTTACAAAATAATATCTTCTGCAAAGGACTTTATTGATGAAGAAGATATCAACAAAATTACAATTATTAAAGAAATAACAGAAGTACTAAAAATTCCTTTATCAAGAACTGAAAAAGATATTAGCTTGTACAAAAGTAATATAAAGAAATTAAATCAAGCAAAATCATTAATGGAGGAAACAATTAGGTCAGAGAGAGAAAAAAGAAATAAGAAATAATCAATTTTTATTTTGCCTTATTTCTTTTTTTGTCTTTCCAAGAAATGTAAGATATGTAAATTACAGATATAGTTATTAAAACAAGAAGTATAAAAGAACTTGTAATAAGAATTCTATTGAAGTTTTCAAATAGTATGGAAATGATCAGATAATTAAATATCAATTGATCCATCACCATTTCTTCCCCAGACAACCATGGCGATTGAAAAAGTGAAAATCGCGGCCAAAGCAGCCCAACCAATTTCGTAAATCATAGGTAATTTGTACTTTAATAAAAATATAACAGATTATTTATAGAAAACTCTTCATTCTTGAGGAATTTTTACCATTACTAAGTTTTGATTGAAACGCTAAAAATCGTTTTTGTCTTTAGAATTAATAAAATAATTTATCTAACGTGGGTAGAGTCGTATTAAATCACAGTACTAACTTAGAGGGACTGATCCCTATATTAAAGAATCTAGCGGCAGAAAAGAACATTCAAACAGTAACGCCAGCATGCATATCAAAAGTAAAAGGAAGATCTACAAAATTTACCATTAGAATATCTGTTAATACTATCAGTGGCTATAAGGCCATCGCAAGAAAGGGACAAACCGCTCAAGAAGTTTTCATAACAACAAAACTAAGTAAAGATGAATTAAAAGAACTTTTAGAATTTCATACTAATAAGTAATATTATAAATAAAATTATTTCTGTTTTTTGATGAAATCTTTAATAAAGATAACTTTTATATTATTTTTATCCTTATTTTATAATGAAGTGAAATCCCTTTCTAATACAAAGATTCTTCAGATGTGTAAAGATGAGATCAATACACAAGCCTGTATAAAAAAACTTAAGACAAGAAGATCAGACTTAAATGAAGGCAAACCTATTGAGATAGAGGTTATTCCATATAAAGAGTAAGTAATTATTAAATCTCATGCTCAGATTCAAACCTGGCAAATGCCTCCTTATAATTTTTCATTAATGTTTCTGATTCTTCAGTAAATCCAACTAATTCATAATCATTCTTTAAAAGATCAAATAACGAAACTACAAAAGAAAATGCTGACATATATTCCTTTTGTATCTCTTCATCATTAATATCAAAAATCTTAGCCAAAATTAACTCTATATTCTTCTTTGAAGAATCTATATTCCTTTCAAAACTCTTATTCAATTTTCTCCTTTTCTTTGCCATTGAAATTAAACTCATTAAATATAAATCTCACAATAATAAACTTTCTTACTATTTAAGTTAAAATTTTAAAAAATAAATATATGGTTTTCAAATCAAAATATAAAAACTATATTCACATTATATTATTGGTTAATATAAACAAGAAAGTTCAAATAAAGCAGAAGACTTAATTATGGAGCAAAGAAAAAATAAGATATCTCCCAAAAAAGATCTAAGTGATAAAAAACTACCCTGGTGGGTTGAATTATTATTTGTTCAAATTGGCTTACCTGATAAATGGCTTGCTAAATTTCTTAAGACAAATAAGAATATTCGTGAGATCTGTAAAAATGAAAAGAAGGCTTTGATTACATTTATATTTTTTATTTTAGCCTTGGGTTATTTTCAACCAGTAATAAATCAATCTAAAACAAAACTAAGATGTCAAAAAAATGTTATTTCATATATTAAAGAGAATCAATTAAGTTCCTTCAATGAAGAAATTGCAACAATTTATGCAATCAATTATTGCAGTGGAGGGAATGATATTGAGAGTCTAATAATTGATAAAGATTGAAGACAAGAATTTTTTATAGTTTGATAATATATAATTAATAAATTGGATTAAAAATTTAAGAATACTATTTATTTGTTATGACAGAGAATAATGAGAAAAAAGAGAATGTAAAGTCACATTTAACATCTCTAAGATCTGAATTGAAAAGAATGCATCTTGCTGTTACAGATGAATTAACATTACCTGAACCAGATGAAGTGAAAATGCTTATGGGTAAAATGGATATACTTTTAAAAATAATCGAATCAAAATAATGTAGACAATTAAAAATAACTTTTCATAATGTTTATAGTAATTTAATTAAAAATGAATAGATTTAAAATAATTTTAAAATTATTAATTACTTTATCCCTTTTAACTTCTTGCAAATTACCTGAGGGACTTGAAGAAAATAATAATTTAATAAATTCAAACAACACAGAAACAAAAGAAATAAAGATTTCTTGCGATGAAGAAAGTATTGAGGAATACCTAAAAGATGGATGGATCATTATAAAAGAATATTCAGAGGAAAAAGTCTGTACATGGAAGACTGAAAAAGCAAATAATAAATGTGACATAGATAGAGACAAAGGTTGCCGGATTACAAAGCCAGACATAATTGGAGAAACAACTATCTATTTACTAGAAAAGGTTAATCAATAATCTTAAAAAAAATGGACCAAAAGACAGAAAGAGCAATTGAGATTTTATACAAAAAATTGAAAGAACATAAAAGAATTAAACCTGATCTCACAAAAAAAGAAGTGGAAGATTTCATATATTATCTTTTCAGAAGCGAATAAACATAAATACATTTAGAATTCAGTTATGAAGATTCCTTAAATTAAAAGGAAATTCAAACAATAGTATTCATTTATATTGTTTATTAATGATAAATTTTTCACCCCTAACGATTATTCTAATTATTGTTTTTATGTTGAGTGTAATTTCTCTTTATAAGGTAACCTCAAAATAATTTGCGTAGATGATTTACATCTAAGTCCGGTCAAATTTACTGAAGAATTAATAGCTAACTAACTTATCTAATAAAATGATATGAATTATTGGATAATTGTCTAAATTATAGGATCTTCCCTAAGTAATAAAATTGATTGATAGTTAAACTCATCACTTATCCATTCTCTGTATTCCTGCTGGAGAGATTGACCATCTAAAGGATCTAAAGAATTCATTCGATTTTTTGCATTTGAAATTGCGAGATTTATACAGTATCTGTAACCTTTTTCTTTGTTTTGCATATTATTAAAAAAGTTACCTAAATACTATGCAAAATAAGAAAATTTTTAGTATTGAAGATAACATTAACAATCATTTGATTATCAAAAGTAACAAGCAATACTGAATAGTAAGCACTATATTTATAATAATTGAATTTTTACTAATTATGTCAATCGAAGCAGGTAGCAAAGAATGTAGAAATCTTATCGAAGCAAAAGAAAGTCTTTTGTCTGCACTTGAATCTCTTAGTGGTATTTCAAGTTCAGAAAAACTACAAATGCAAATAAAAGACATTTATAATACTTTAGAGATAATGCATGACAATAGAAGAAAAATAGAATCAGCTGCCAACGCCTAATTAATTAAGAATCAAATTAATTCAACTAAAAATTACCATATTGTTTCTTAATTTTCTTATTATTCTTGTCTGATAAAAGTTGATGTAAAGCATCCAATTGTGCATGCACTTCTCTTGCATCTCCAGCGTCTGGCAATAAATCTTCTTTTAATAACATCTGATGCATATCTCTCAGTTCTAACCTGATGTACCTTAAGTGAGAACTCACTTCCTCTCTTTTTGTAGAATTCATATCATGATATCAACACATAATATTATACATTACGGTTACTGCCTAAATTGATTAATTTTAAAAAAGAAAAACTAAAAAATTCCATTAAAAAGAAATTAATTATAAAATTAGGTATGGCTAAAAAATCTAAAAAAAAATTTTCCCAGTCCTTAGAATCAAATAAAAGAACTGAACCTAGTAAAAATTCGGCAAAAATAGTTTTGTTTGTTTTTGGAGTTGGACCAATTATTGGAATAATTATTTTTCTTGCAAGTAAAGGATTCTTTAACTCTCCTTCTGCTTAAGATTTAATAAACATTAAATTAAAATTTTCCTTTCTTTTTTTTATTTTCAATTGAAGACTATTTATAGATAAACGACCAATTATTAATTACCCTTATGACAATAAATTTAATTTAAATGAGATACTTAACCTCAACAACAAAACAGCGGCTAAAAGTAATAGTAAATAAGTTAAATAATACAGAATCAGTAACTTTATCAGAAAGAATTATTTTAAACAAATATGCCTCAAAAATACCCTACATAAGTAGTATGATTAAACAAAGAATTATTTAAATTTTCTTAAAGAATTTATCCTAAAATTTGCAATATCTCTAACTATTTCTGGATTCTGAATTACAAAAGGGTGTTCTTCTAACTCATTAATTACCTTATCTATTTTTAAATTAATATCATCACAAACAACTTGACTCCAAGCTTCATCAAACGCCATTACAAAACTATCTGCGTTATTAAAGATTCTATTTTCCATTAGTTAAACTATTTTTTCTATTAAATATGATTGCATAATAGTCCATTGGGATGTCTTAAAAAGTGAAATACTGAAAATTGCTAATATTTGACAGAACTGTTACAATAATGACAAACGGTAAAGAGAATGGAGACTAGCGTCAAAAGAATAGGTTATTTACCTAGAAAAAGAGTTTTAGAAATCATTGATGAAATTTCACAGTCGGAATCAATAAGTCGTTCAAAAGTTGTTGGCATCCTTGTTGAGGAGGCCCTTGGAGCTAGAGGTATAGATAATTTTGGCTACATGAATAAACAGACTCAAAGATTTGCGGCGCCTGACTTTTATCAAGACAAAAAAAATTCAGCTAATAAAATAGATCTTCATGAGGATGAATTCGTTGATGACAATGGTTATAGACATTCCAGCAAGGCAGTGGATAATGATGGTATCTCATCATCAGACATTGATCTTGCTAATAAAATTAACCTATTGAAAAAGTCTGGGCTCATTTAAATTAAATTCATTTTAACTGACATTTAAAGCGCAAATTATATTTTTTGACTATTCTAAATCAAGTAAAAAACTAATTAAAACTTATTGCTAAAAGTATAAAGCTTTTATTTTCATGATCTACTAAATGAAAGATATTAAATGCCCTTCCTGTGGAAAAACATTTCAAATTGATCCAAGCAGTTATGATGAGTTAATCTCTCAAATAAGAAATGAGGAATTTAATGCTCAGGTTAACGAAAGGCTTAAATTTGCAGAAGAAGAGAAACTGAAAGAAATAGAAATAACGAAAAAAGAATTATTACTCGAAATGTCTAATAAAAAGAATGAATTGGAAAAAAATATAATTGCTTTAAAATCACAGATCGTTAATGCTAATAAAGATAAAACTAACGCTTTGAATGAAATTAGAAATGAGTCGGAAATGAAGATAAATAATCTAAACTCAAAAATCGAGAAATTAAATAATGAAATTATTAGCAAAGCTGAGATTGAAAAGTTATCCCGAGAGAAGGAAGTTAATGAAGCTATCAATAAAATAGAAAAAGAAAAAACTGAATTAATATTTTCTTTAGAGAGAATGAAACAAGATAAAGCATTATCAGAAAAGAATTTACAAGAAAGATTTCAAGAAATCATTAAAGAGAGAGATCTTAAGATTATTGACTTAAGAGACATGCAATTAAAATTAAGTACAAAAATGCAGGGCGAGACGTTAGAAAGACATTGTGAGAATGAATTCAATAGACTCCGTTCTACAGGCTTCCAGAATTCAACTTTTGAAAAAGATAATGATATAAGTACCGGTAGTAAAGGAGATTATATTTTTAGAGAATTTGATAATAACAATATAGAAGTTATTTCAATAATGTTTGAAATGAAAAATGAGAGTTCATTGACTAATAACAAGAGAAGAAATGAAGACTTCTTTAAAGAACTAGACAAAGATAGAAATGAGAAAGGATGTGAGTATGCAATTCTCGTTTCTCTCTTAGAGCAGGAAAGTGAGCTATATAATTCAGGGATTGTTGATGTTTCACATAGATATCCCAAAATGTATGTAATTAGGCCACAGTTCTTTATTCCCATAATTTCGTTGCTAAGAAATGCCTCAACGAATGCTCTAAAATATAAGCAAGAATTGGAAATAGAAAGAGCTAAGAAAATTGACATTACCAATTTTGAGAATACACTGAGTCAATTCAAGAATGCAGTTGGCAATAATGTAAGACTTGCCTCAGATAGATTTAAAGACGCAATTGTAGGTATTGATAAAACAATTAGGCAACTTGAAAAAACGAAAGAAGCCCTACTATTGTCAGAACAACATTTACAAAGAGCTAATACAAAATCCCAAGATCTAACGGTGAAGAAATTAACTTATAATAATCCAACTATGAAAAGAGAATTTGATAGAGAGAATTAGAAAAGTCGTATTAATTCCAAAAAATAGAATTAATTAAATAATAGATATATAATTGTTAGAGATATAGCCCTTTTTTAATGTCTGACACTAAACCAATTTATTTGATTGCTAAGAACCTAGGGGTAGAAAGCAGTGGGATAATATCAGCTTGTCAATCATTAGGAATATCTGCAAAGGCATCTTCCAAAAGACTTGATAAAAAAGATCAAGATAAGATTATAAATTATTTTAAGACTGGCAAGAATGTAGCCCAAGAAACAATAGACCTTAATAAACCAGTTAATCTCTCTAAAAACGAATTGAGAAGTCAATTTAGAAAAAGAAAAGATTCAGAAATTAACTTCTTTCCTAATAGATTGATTAGTAAATATTAAGAGATTACTAATTTTTAGATTATGGATTATTTGAATCCACGTTCAATATATAAGTGCATATATGATCAATTTAATGAGGATTATTTATGGAATATGATACTTTTAACAAGCTTGATAAGAGCTGGTCAAGACCGAAAATAATAAATAAGTTAAGAAAAGGTGAGGTTCCGGAAAGAATAGTTAATGATTTTATTAAAGATAATAAAAATGAACTTGAAGAAGTAAGTGAATTAATATGTCAAGAAAATATCGATGTATTGGATCATCTCGAAAGTCTAGCTTTTTGTGAAACTAAATTAATTAAATATATTAAATCTGGCAAACAACAAATCCAAGAAGATTATTCTGATGATTTAGATATAAGAAAAAATAGCTTTAATATAAAGGGCCTTTTTTTAGAATGGAGTAATAAACTAGTTATATCTATGCTGATTTTTATTTCCCTAATTTCTTTAGTAAAACAAGCCTAAAGAAAATTAGAATATCTATTACTATGAAAAAATATCTTAATATTTAATTTAGAAGAATTCACTTTAATAATTTGCCGAATAAAAAAACGTTAATTTTTTTTTGACTTTAAGTCTTCTTTAAAATCATAAAAAATATTAAATTCATAAAGGAACCTAATAAAAAAATAAACGATCGTTTATGTGGATATAATTAAAGAAGCTTCATAGAATTGAAAACAAAGATACTTTAACAAGTTACAAAAGTTCTTTAAATCTTTAAATAGTCGCGAAGTTTAAAATAATAGATTAAATTTTAAAAAACAGTATTTAGAGAATCTCATTTCTCGGTATTCCCATATACAGAAAACTACGTTATACAGAAGATAGACTCAAATGGAAAAATGAAGAAATTATTCTATTTCCTATTAACATTTTCCACAATGTATACATTTGGCCTTAAAGCCAATGAGAACTTCTCAGTGGAAATTGAGGCTTTAACTTTGGTTATGGAAAAATATGATGAAGATTTATCCGACGATGAAAGATTAAATTTAGAAAATCCAAACTACGTTGCATTCAAGTTAGATGAATGCAACGCTACAGTTGAGGTTACAGAGATGACAGGATTACAGGTGAATAATGTCATTTCTTTTGATGTTGATGTATGCAATAAAGAAATTAACCAAATAATAGCAAATTGACATATCTGCTACATATCTGTAAATAAATGTCCATACTGGGTCAATAAAAGAGGAAAATACCTTAAATTTGTTTACATATATTAATATCACTATTGCCTTTTAAGGTTATTTATTTGTTATGCACAGCTAACGTAAAGTTGAAACAAAAAAAATCATAGCAGAATAATTTAATGCTAGATTCTCCATGATTGGTTTTATGGCTGTCCTTAATGCTTAATTAACAACTGGTAAAATTATTAGAGGATTTTTTAAAATAATTGTAAGAAATTGAAGCCATAAATTTTTACAATATTTAAAAAAGAAAGCAATATTGTTAGTGAGTCCAAAAAAAAGAAACTTTTTTTTATAGCTTTTTCCACAACTTTTTCCACAGGACCGCAAACAAAGGGAAGAATATTGATTAGTTAATTTTAAATCCAATAGAACCATCTTTATTCATTCATTTAAAAAGGCTAAATTTAGTAATAATAAACGTGTTTTCCAGAAACCTCAATCTTCAAATAGATTCTACTGAATTCAGATTAATCATATAATGACCTATTAAGTCTATATTTATTTTAATTGATTCAATGATTATTTATATTGCGCTTTAATCTTTATTCTTTTCAATTACTTTTTGGTTCTCAGTTCTAGACATTAGAGCCTCTATTTGAGCTAAAACTTTCTGAAGTTCTTCTGTTTTATTCAAAGAAGTTTCTGCAACTTCCCTAAGTTTATCTAATTGATCTTGAGTCTTTTTCATATTTAGTTATTTAAGATAAATAAATGATGGTTTAAAACAAATAAATAAAGTTATATTAATATATTCACTTTTATTTTCTAAAAGTCAAATAAATATTCAAATTCAAATTCAAATTCTCTAAATCAAACATTTGAATGAAAAATAAGTAAACTTAAGAATTGAAAACTGGAAGACCCACAGTAGCAGTTGTAATCAATGCTCCTGCAAAAATAAGGAAAGGAAGAAATGGAAAATTTTTCATAAATTTATTAATTCCATAACACTATATAAGTATTTATACCTGTTGTCTAGAGTAAATCCAAATTTTTACATTAAATTTAGATTAATCTATAAAGATATTATCCAAATTTTCCAGATATATATTCTTCTGTTATTTTTTGTTTTGGAGAGTTAAAGATTTTGTTTGTAGTTCCATATTCGGCAAGATAGCCAACCTTGCCTCCAGAGGCATCCTCATCTTTTATAGCATTAAAGAATGCTGTCATATCGCTAACTCTTAATGCCTGCTGCATGTTATGAGTGACAATTATTATTGTGAAATCCTTCTTCAATTGATGCATGGTCTCTTCAATTTTTAGAGTTGAGATTGGATCTAAAGCTGAACAAGGCTCGTCCATTAATATTATTTCTGGCTGAATAGCTATTGTTCTCGCAATGCATAACCTCTGTTGTTGTCCTCCAGAAAGAGAATATCCACTATCTTGCAACTTATCCTTACATTCATCCCATAAGGCGGCTTTCCTTAATGAGCTCTCAACAAGCTCAGCCATATCTCCTTTATATCCATTTATTCTTGCTCCAAAAGCTATATTTTCATAAATTGATTTTGGAAACGGATTAGGTTGTTGAAAAACCATCCCAATTCTTCTTCTTACCTCTACTGGATCAACCCTTTTATCATAAATATTCACCCCATCGAAAGTTACAGTCCCCTTAAGAGAACAATTAGAAATTAAATCGTTCATTCTATTGAGTGACCTTAAAACGGTTGATTTACCGCAACCAGAGGGGCCTATTAAAGAAGTAATTTTACCTTTTTTAAAATTACAGAAAACATTCTTTACTGCTTTGAAGTTTCCATAACTTATAGAAACATCTTCTAAGGTTATAATTTCTCTTATCTCTTTTTTATTTGTTTTTATCACTTCAGATCCTCTTTGTTTTATTAGTAATTGCTGAAACAAGTCTTGCAAATATATTTACAGATAATATGGACAAGACAAGAATGAAGGAGGCTGCCCAAGCAAGTTTATTTTGAGCATCATAAGGTTCAAGTGCGAAATTATAAATTAGAACTGAAAGAGATCCCATTTCATAAAATAAATCATCAAAGCCTGCCACATAATAATAAGAAAAAAGAGCAGTAAATATCAAGGGTGCAGTTTCCCCAGCAGCTCTTGCAATACCTAAAATGACACCTGTAGCTATAGATCTAAAGGCCGCTGGTAGTGTAATCATTAAAATGGTCGTATACATACTCGCACCTACCCCTAGAGATGCTTGTCTTAATTCATTGGGAACCAACTTCAGTCCTTCATCAGTTGTCTTAATTACAGAAGGTAGCATCAGAATGGATAATGCAATTCCTCCAGCTAGTCCACTGTAAGTACTTCCAAAAATGATCCTTGTCGAGACAATAAGGGCATAGATAAAAACCCCCGCAATAATTGAAGGTACGCCTGAAAGAACATTCACACCAAACCTAATGAATCTTGAAAAAGCTCCTCCCTTTGAATATTCGGCCAAATAAATCCCACCCCCTACTCCTACTGGTATAGCGATAAGAGTTGCAATTGAGGTAATGATTAAAGTCCCTACTAATGCTGGATTGATACCTCCTGGATCTGCATAACCAGCTGGATTAGGCTCTAAAAGAAATAAATCAAGATTTAATTGAGTTCCACCTTTGAATAAAATATATGAGACAACCAGGATTAGAGGAAGAATTGCTATAACAGCACAAATTGAAGATAATCCTGTAAGGAATTTATCAGTAATTCCTCTTTTCGATTTATTTTTATAAAAAAGACTATTCATTTTATTCGTATTTAAGACTGAACTTCTTAACAAGCCATTGAGCAAGAATATTTACAACCAAAGTCAATATCATCAAAACAAAAGCGGCATAAAACAGAGAAGACACTTGACTTCCATCTGCTTCTCCAAACTGATTTGCCAGCATTGATGAAATAGTATAACCAGGAGAGAGTAAAGACCAACTAAAGGAATTAGAGTTACCAATAATCATTGTTACAGCCATTGTTTCTCCTAAGGCTCTTCCTAAACCCAATAAAACACCTGCCATGATTCCAGATAAAGCGGCAGGTAAAATTACTGAGAAAATTGTTTTCCATCTACTTGCTCCAATGCCATATGATGCGTTTCTAAGCTTTTGTGGAACTTGATTTAAGGTATCTCTTGAGATTGAAGTAACTATTGGCAACAACATTACGACAAGAATAAAAATAGCTAATAAAGAATTTCTACCCGTTGGTTCTGAACTAAATAAAGGAATCCAACCAAACCTGATATGAAGAAATTCGAAAAAGCCTCTAAAAAAAGGTTCCATAACAAATATTGCCCAGATACCTAAAACTACAGATGGTATTGCGGCTAACAATTCAACAAAAAAGCCTATTACTTCCCTTGCTGCTTTTGGGACAAAGTCTTCAGTAATAAAAATTGCAGTACCTACACCTAATGGAATAGTTATTAAAATCGAAAAAATTGATGTGATTAATGTGCCATAAATTGCTGCAAACGCTCCATACTCGTCTGTAACAGGATTCCATGCGGAAGTTGTTAGGAACCTTAGGCCATATTTAGAAAATGATTCTAAAGATTGAGAAAAGACTACTATTATTATTCCAAAAAGTATTATCGCTACAAAACTAGAAAGTAAAAGTGTTGAATTTTTAAAAATGATATCAATATTTCTCTCGATGCCGTATCGATTACGCTTCTCGAAAATTCCTATCTTCTCTTTCATTGAAAAATGAATACCTCTATAAATCTACTACTAAATGGGGTAAAAGACTTTAACAGCTGTTTAAGGAATTAAGAAAATAAAATAATTCCTATAGAGATTAGACAAATCAAAAAATTAGTTTATACAAGATTTTATTCGCAGCAACGTTTTCTTTTTGAGGAATCATCTGTCAAAGAAGTTATCCATTCCTTGATCAAAAAGAGAGATTCTTTATTTAGGCTGTAGTACACCCATCTACCTTCTTGTCTATCTGAGATAAGACCAGCTTCCTTCAATATTTTTATGTGATATGAAATTCTTGATTGAGATAACTTAGTTAATTTCATAATATCGCAAACACAAACTTCTCCATCCATCATTAGTTCAATTATTTCTAGCCTAAAAGGATCAGAAAATGAAACCATCAACTTAGATATATTTTCTTTTTTTACTTTGCTAATCTCTTTTAACACTTTTAAGAATATTAAATTCACTTAAATATAGCTTAAATAAAAAAGATTTCATTAATAAAAGCATCTTGATACATCAAAATATTTTGATGTATAATTTGGAAAGAGAATTTCAAAGTTATGAAAATTGGAATTAATGGTTTTGGAAGAATAGGAAGATTAGTTTTTAGAGCATTATGGGATAGAGCTGATATAGAAATAACTCACATTAATGAGATAGCAGGAGATTCGAAAGCCGCTGCGCATCTACTCGAATTCGATTCAGTCCATGGCAGATGGGGGAAAGCTATAAAGGTTAAAGAAGATGAAATAATAATTGATGGAAAGAAATTAACCTACACATCTTTTAAAGATTACCTTGATGTTCCTTGGGGAAAATCTTCAGTAGATATTATTTTGGAATGTACAGGTAAGAATAAAAAGCCAGACAAACTAAATCCATATTTTGATTCTCTAGGGATGAAAAGAGTAATAGTAGCTTGTCCAGTTAAAGGAATTGTTGCAGAAGCTGAATCACTTAATGTTGTTTATGGCATAAATCAAAGTCTTTATGACCCTTCCAAACATAAATTAGTAACTGCAGCATCCTGCACTACAAATTGTTTAGCTCCGATAGTAAAGGTAATTAATGAAAATTTTTCAATTAAACACGGTGCTATTACAACTATTCACGATGTCACGAACACTCAAGTTCCTGTAGATTTTTATAAAAGTGATTTGAGGAGAGCAAGAGGATGTATGCAAAGTTTAATACCTACTACCACTGGATCTGCTAAAGCTATCGCTGAGATCTTTCCAGAATTAAAAGGAAAATTAAATGGACATGCAGTAAGAGTTCCTCTACTTAATGGTTCTTTAACAGATGCAGTTTTTGAATTAAATAAAGAAGTGACAACTGAACAAGTAAATATGGCAATAAAGGAAGCTTCAGAAACTTATTTAAAAGGAATTCTTGGCTACGAAGAAAGACCTTTAGTTTCTGCAGATTATGTAAATGACTCTAGAAGTTCAATAGTTGATAGTTTATCAACGATGGTTGTTAATTCAAATTTATTAAAGATATACTCTTGGTATGACAACGAGTGGGGTTACAGCTGCAGACTTGCAGATCTTACTGAATATGTAATCAAAAAAGAGATTTAATTTATGTCTTTATGAAGTTATCTAATATTCAACAATATAGTGTTGTAACGGCAAACTATTGGGCGTTCACGCTTACTGACGGCGCATTAAGATTATTAGTTGTTGGTCACTTTCATGAGCTAGGTTACACAACTCTACAAATTGCTTTACTTTTCCTTTTTTATGAGTTTTTTGGAATAATTACTAATCTATATGGTGGTTGGATAGGAGCAAGATATGGTTTAAGGCTTACTTTATGGATTGGGACTATCCTTCAAATCATCGCTCTTTTTATGCTTATACCAGTTAAGGAGGATTGGCCAGTAATATTTAGTGTCGTATACGTTATGGTTGCTCAAGCAGTTAGTGGGATAGCAAAAGATTTAAACAAAATGAGTGCTAAAAGTGCTGTTAAGACAGTAGTTCCAGAGACAAATGATGGCAATGATACTGGCCAAAAACAACTTTTTAAATGGGTTGCTATTTTAACTGGATCTAAAAATGCTCTTAAGGGAGTTGGCTTTTTCTTGGGTGGACTTTTATATAAGTTATTTGGATTCAATAATGCTGTAGGAATTATGGGTTTTGGACTCTGCTTAGCCTTTTTATTGACATTAATTTTGCCTGGAGAAATTGGCAAGATGAAAACCAAACCAGCTTTTAATGATCTTTTTTCAAAATCAAATGCAATAAATATTCTTTCAGCAGCAAGATTCTTTCTTTTTGGAGCAAGAGATGTTTGGTTTGTTGTAGCTCTTCCAGTATTCCTAGATATGGCATTTGGTTGGGACTACATGGAAATAGGATTATTTCTTGGGGCCTGGGTAATAGGTTATGGAATTGTACAGGCTTCAGCTCCAGCAATTAGAAAGATGTGGGGCCAGAAAGAGAGTCCAGATCGTAAAGCTATCCAATTTTGGAGTGCCGTATTAATGGTCATACCATCTTTGATAGGAGTCGCATTATGGAGAGAAAGTTCTCCATCGATAGCAATAATTTTAGGACTTACTATTTTTGGATTTGTTTTTGCAATGAATTCCTCTACACATTCTTATATGATTTTGGCCTACTCTAATAATGAAAAAGTCAGTTTAAATGTTGGCTTCTATTACATGGCAAATGCTGCTGGAAGACTAGTTGGAACATTACTATCTGGCTTACTATTTATGATTGGGAGAAATCCGAGTATTGGTCTTCAATATTGTCTTTATTTTTCATCACTTCTAATATTATTATCTTGGATTTGGAGTCTTAAATTACCCTCGTTCAAACAAAGCCTGTCAGCTCCATAAAGACTTATTTTTACGAATCAGAATATTTTAAATCAATATTAATTAACATTAAAATCCCCAAATAGTTGGGGATTTCTGCTCTTTATATGATTTACATAAACTATTCTTTTATTAAATTTATAGCTTCTCTTGCTCTTTCTAAAATATCTCCTTTAAGCGGGATAAAATCTAAAGTTATTGCTTTGGCTTGATACTCATCACTGAGAAGAGCACTTAGCATTTCTTTAATTGCCTCTGTGTTTTCACCATTACCTGTCTCATAAGCAAGAATCCATGTCAATGTACTTATAGGATATGCACCGTCTCCTCTTGGATTTGGATCACGTCCAGCTAAATTATCATCAAGTTTAATTCCATTAAGTGCAATAGCTCCACTTTCTGCCGTTGGGTAAACAAACTGACCTTCTCTATTTTCTAAAGCAGCTGCTGTAATATTACCCCTTATGTATGATTGATTAACATAACCAATAGCGCCATAAGTAGTCTCAATAATTCCAGCCACACCTGAGTTACCTTTACCACCTACACCTGTAACCCATTCAACAGACTTTCCAACGCCTAGTGTCCATAATCTTGAAAAAGCATCCATTGATGCTGTAAAAGCTTTTGTAGTTCCCGAACCATCGGAACGATGCACCCATGTGATTTGCCCAGGAGGACATCCTAATTCTTTCCAATCAGTAATGATTCCCATAGCAACTTTAACTGCATCTTCCTGGGTTAGCTTCAAGTCGCAATCGTAATTGTAGCCAAATGCAATTGTACCTCCAACCATAGGTATTTGAACCAAGCCTCTATCAACTAAAGCTATGTCTGAATCCTTCATAGGATCATCAGAAGCGGCGAAATCAACTGTTTCATCAATAAATGCTTTTCTACCAGAACCTGAACCTACAGCTTGGTAATTAACACTGATGTCTCCCTCTTCTGATAAATCCTTAAACCAACTAGTATAAATCTGTGCCGGGAATGAAGCACCTGCACCGCTTAATCTAATTGCCGGTGAGGAACAGCCAGTTGCGGCTATCGCAAGAGCCGAAGAAAGAAGAATTGCTTTCTTAGAAAAAAAAGTTTTCATTTATAGAAGTAGATTCCTTTAATATTATATCAAAAAAATTTGATGTATCAATATTTCTTGATATAAGAATAGATAGCTTAATTTAATTTAGGCTTAATCTAAATTTAATAATACTTGTTTAAGTTCCGATATTATTTTCTATCTCAAGAAATCTGCTGAGGAAACAAGCTCACCTAACAAGCCCGAGAGATTATCTAATTGTTCTTTACTACCAAACGCAATTAATACCTGAGCAGGCTGAAGAACAAAATTACCGCCGGGGTTTGTTAGTAACTTTTGATCTTCTTTAATTGCTAATATTTTGGCACCACTTTTCTTTCCAATACCCAAATCAGATAAAGTTCTTTTCTCAGAATTCTCAAAAATACTTATGTCATTGCTTAACTCAAACTCTTCAATCTCACATTCACTACCTGCTAATAAATCTAAAAAGTCAATTGCAATTGGTCTCAATGCCATTGATGCCATAGCTCTTCCAGCTGCAATATAAGGACTAACAACAATACTTGCACCAGCTAACCTTAATTTACTAGCCGCCTCTTCAGTTGCGGCCCTAGCAATTACTCTTACTTTACTTCTTATGCTTTTAGCACTTAAAACAACATATAAATTAGCAGCATCATTTGGCAGAGTAACAACTAAACTTTTGCAATTATTTAGACCTGCAAGATTTAGAGTTTCATCCAGAGTTGCATCTGCGCATAAGACCTCCATACCATTATCTTCCGCTATTTTCTTTCTTTCTAAATTACTTTCAACAATAATGATTGGGATCTTTTGAGATTTTATTTGATTAGATATTTCCTGTCCTACCCTTCCGTACCCACATAAAATTACATGATCTTTCATTTTTCTTAGAATTCTTTTAAAGCGTAGCTCATTTACTCTTTGAAAATAACCCGATTCAAACAATTTAACAGCCTTTTGGAACGTAAATTGAACAAAAATCAAGCCTGCCACAATAATTAATACCGTTACAATTCTTCCCTCAGGGCTTAAAGGTTGCACCTCTCCAAAACCTATTGTGCTTACTGTTATTAGAACCATCCAAAGGCAATCACTCCAAACCCATCCCTCCGTAATTCGGTATCCTATTGCTCCTAAAAAAAATAAAAAGAATAGAGAATAAATAAGACCAAGCCATGGTCTTAAATAATCCTTTATAAAATAAAACTCAAATAATTTTAGTTTCATAGACTAATTATTAACTAATTTTCAGAAATTACAAAGGGATTAATTGGTTAGTTAGTTTTTAAAGTTATTTCGATTCCTAATAAGAAACTCATAATTAGATCAAACTTTTTTATTTTCTAATCTTCTGTTCTAACTTCGAATTTCCATACATAAACTTTTCCCTTGGCATTAACAGCTGCTAGGGCAGTATCATCAGGTTTCCATGAAATGGCCGAGACATTGTCACCAGCAAAAGCGGCTCCAACTGGATCGCCATCTCCATTGTTTTTTAAAAAACTAACTACGACTGATCCATCTCTAGAACCAGAAGCCAAAAGTAGATCTTTATTAGAAAAGGATAGGCTGGTAACTGGTTCTAGATGATGACCTAATTCTCCGGGAATAGTCCCTTCAGGCCCATCACCATGAAAACTCCAAACAGTTACAGTTGGACTTCCTCCAGTTGCTAGAAGTGTTCCGCTAGAGTCGAACGAAAGATTACTCGGTTTACCTGGGTAACCAGTCATTTCCGCATCATCTCCAGTCGTTCGACGCCAAAAATGAACGGAATTATCCTGACTCCCACAAGCAACAATATCTCCATTTGGACTTAACTCCATTGAAACAAGAGATCCTTGCCATTCGAGTTTCTGGTTTAAAACATTATTATTTATATCAAAAAAAGAAACTCGACCATAACAAGCAGTTGCCAGTTCATCATTGTTAGACCAAGCTATTGCACTGACAGTACTTGGATGACAGTCTGATTTCCAAATTTCAATACCTTTGGTATTTAGGACGTAAACATTTCTTGAGCAAGCTACAGCTAATAATTCACCATTGGGAGACCACTTTAAATGTTCAACCCAGCCATTCCCAATCTTTATAGATTTAATCTCATTAGCTTTGTCAAAATCCCATAATCTTACAAATCCATCTTGACCAGAAGTAGCAAAGATATCTCTTTCTGTACAAATTGACATCGACAATAATCCACCATCATGTATGTCTTCTTTCTCCCAAATACTTGTTCCAGAATGACCATCAAAAGCGTATAAACCTCCTGCAGATCCTCCAACAAGAAATTTTTGCCCTGTATGATTCCATCCACAAACAATTGCATAATCATTAACTTGAGCAGACCAGCAAGAATGAAGCATTCCCTTAGGAGTAAAGGGATCTATACCAGACATTTATCAAAGTCCTTTTGCATCTGCTCTTCATCAAGATTTCTACCAATAAATACAAGTTGGTTCCTTCGTGGTTCATTACCCCATTCTTTATCAGGTTGTGCCGTAAATAGCATATGCACACCTTGAAAAACGATTCTATTTGGGTTACCCAAATAGCTAATGAAACCTTTAGTTCTGAAAATGTCTACACCTTTTTCAGAGAGAAGCTTACCCATCCAAGAGTTTAGTTTCTCAGGATCAACATCACCTAAGCGCTCAATTGCAATCGAACCAACCTCATCATCATGCTCATGCTCTGCGACCCAAGTCCTTTCTGCTGAAGAATCAATGATTTCATTTGTGTCTCTTTCTTTGGAAGGCAAGATTAATTTCATATCAAATTCCTCTGCTGTATGTTGAGTGAAGAGACCAATATTTGAAGGTTTATTGATTTCTAAAATGAATTTCTTAGAGCCTTTATCCTGAAGTTGGAGGCTAATATGTTTATTAAAAGGAATAATATTTTCTGGTTGCAATATTTCAGCATCTTCCGCATAAAGCCTTACGGAATTCTCAGCTCCATCTTTTAATGATTCCTCGTTTGTTCCTTGATCGTAAAATGCTACTAGAGACATCTCAGGATCAGGTCCTTCCTCAAGGATTAATTCATAAGTTCCTGGCTCGACTTTGAAAACTCCAGTCCATTCAAAAGGATATTCAGGTTCTAGGAAAGTTGGTCTTCTCTTTAATACCTGGTCTAAATCAAATGCACTCAAATTCAATACAGTATCAATGGGGACTTTTGCTTGTTCTGCACGAATAATACGAGTCATCCTATTCATTTCTCTTAATCTAGATTCAAGATTATTAAGAGCATCTTTTGAAACTAAATCAGTTTTATTTAGAACCAAAACATCTGCAAATGCAACCTGTTCAGAGCTCTCATCACTTCTACCAAGTTGTTGATCAATATGCCCAGCATCAACAAGAGTAACAATTCCATCTAATGTAAACTCTGAACTGATTTCTTCATCCATAAAGAAAGTCTGAGCTACAGGGCCAGGATCAGCTAATCCAGTTGTCTCTACTAATACATAATCAAACTTATCTCTTCGCTTCATTAGATTCCCAAGAACTCTAATCAAATCGCCACGAACAGTACAACAAATACAGCCATTTGACATCTCGAAAACTTCTTCATCCGCATTAATAACTAAACCTTGGTCAATCCCAACTTCCCCATACTCGTTTTCTATAACGGCTATACGCTTTCCATGCTCTTCACTCAATATTCTATTTAAGAGAGTTGTCTTACCAGAGCCTAGAAAACCAGTAAGTATGGTAACAGGGATTTTTTGGTTTCCACTCATTTTCTTGTAATTAATATTTTTGAATTAATGTTAATTCAATATAGTTAATTTTACGATAATGAAAACCATTTCTTAAGTTTTAATCAAGTAAATCATTCCATTGATTTTCAAGAATAGAGCCTTCGTCTTCATCGCATTCTCCACCTAATGAATTCACAATTGTACAAGTATTGTGAATAGCAACTGTTACTAAATTCCCTTCCAACATTAATCCATCAACATATAATCTATCTTCTGAAAGAGGAATTGAACTTTGTCTACTTAAATTCTTCATTAATTTAGATGGAGGGAACTGCTCAACAAAAATAACATTGATATCACCTTCCTTAAGTCCTTCTAAAACTTCACCTATGGTTTCAGGCCTCAAACTTGAAGATTCACCAAGATAATCTAACAAGCTAATTATTTCGAATCCAAAAGCATCCCCATAATATTCAAGAGCCTTATGCTTAGATACAATGACTCTTTCTGATTCAGGAACTGTTTCTACTTGCTCGACTATCCAATCATCTAGGTTTTCTAATATTGAGTCAACAGTATTAAATCTTTCATTTATTAAATTTCTATCAGTTCCATTAAATATCCCAAGTTGGCTTTTTAATTTATTTTTAACTATTTCAGCCATCTTTATAATGTTATGTGGATCATGCCAAACATGAGGATCTAGCCCTCCATGGTCATGGTGGTGGTGATCATGACCTTCCTCCGGTACTTGAGCTATTGCTTCAATATCATCACCAACATTGTCTTTGAAGAAATGCTCATTAGCTTCAAATTCAAAAGGCATATGCTCTGTGAAGAAAACATACTTGCCATCCTTTTTAATTTCTACTGTGAAAGTAGTTACATCTTCTTTTTCCTCAAAGTTAAGAACGTAAGCATCCTTAGTTGGTGTGAGAACATCATTATCATTTTTATTTATTGCATCATCTGAATTCAGTAACTTGAGAGCAAGATCTTCCGAAGAATCAATATTACCTGATTTAAGAATTACCATTCTCATTGCAGGATCAGCATAATCACCATTTACTTTTGCGAAAGACCAAGTATAGGTTCCTGCTTTTAGATCAAATAAACCTGCCCACTCAAATGAACGTTCATCATGATCAGAGTGGTCAGCATGATCTTCATGGTCGTCATGATCTGCATGGTCGTCATGATCTGCATGGTCGTCATGATCTGAGTGATCATCAATATCAATTGCACTAACACCAATTACAACTGTATTCTTTTTATCCTCCCAATTCCTCATCGCAGGAGTCATCTCCTTACCAAGGGTAAATACAAGATCAGCATTGTTAAGTAATTGAAGTTGCTGAGGAGTAAGTTTTAAATCATGAACATCTTTTTCTCTATCTATCAAGCATGTAACATCATCAGTAGGAAGGGCGATAGCTTCAACTAAATCACAAGTTAATGGCTCAACTGCTACATATGTCCTGCTTTTAGCAAAAGCCTCCTGATTTATAGTTGGTAAAAAAACTAAACTTGCTAATAGAGAATTACCTATTAAAGATTTCTTATTCACAGATTTATTTCTGATATTCTTATTTCTGTTAAATAACATAAATTAATTTTATAACATAATAAAAATGATAATCATTTTCAAATAGTAAGGCAAGTTTAGGTATAAAATGTCATCATATAAATATCAATTAGCAAGAATTAGTATTTTTTATTTTGTACAAGTTCTTCACAAAGTTAATTAATGGCTACCTTAATTGCAGAGAATATTAGTTATTCGTATCATACAAATCAAAAATTAGCTCTTAATAAAGTTTCTTTAGAGATAAACCCAGGAACTATGACTGCGCTTCTTGGACCTAATGGTGCAGGTAAATCAACATTATTAAAGATATTACAGGGACAGAGTAAGCCGGACAAAGGTTATATAACTATTGATGGTGAGGAGTTACTTAAAAGCAGTTCAAAAGTTGCTCTTATGCCTCAAAGAAGTTCTATGAATTGGAAGTTCCCGATAACTGTTGAGAAATTAGTTTCGTTAGGGCAAATTGAACATTCCAAATCAAAGAATTCATCTCCTTTTCAACTAAAAGCCCTTTTAGCTAATCCAAAAGGGTGGGTAAACAAGTGTTGCGAATTAGAGGCGGCACTGCAAAGAGTCGGCATCTCGAAACTTGCTAAAAGAAGACTTGATTCACTTTCAGGAGGCCAACAACAGAGAGCATTATTGGCAAAAACATTAATGTCGCCTGCAAAAATATTTCTACTAGATGAACCATGTGCAGCATTAGATCCACCAGCTAAGGAAGAATTCCTGAGAATTGCACGCCAGCTTGCTGATACAGGATCATCGGTATTTATTAGTAGTCATGATTGGGGTTCTTCACTCGGAAATTATGACAAAGTTGTAGTTTTAGATCAAAGAGTAATAGCTAAAGGAACACCTGCTTCGATACGCGAGAAATTAGAAGACTTAAATATTAATAGCATCAATGGAAAGAGTGTTTGTGATTAGAGATAAAATTAGCGTAACTCTTGTTGATAACATTTTGGGCAAAGACCAAAGAATTCAAGGGTATGGAATAAAAGTTGAAATTTTTGGGGATTCCTCTTAGGCGTATGGATTCCATCAACAGGACAACCCTCTATTTTGGAAGTTTCTCCACATTGAACACAAGTTAAATGATGAATATCTCTATCAACAGGAGTATATAAAACTTCTCCAGTAGGTAAATGCCTTGAGCGGATCAAACCGCCTTTTAAAAGAATCTGAAGATTTCTATATACAGTTGTAAGTCCCATGGACTTTCCTTTGTCAACAAGTTGTCTATGTAACTCCTGACCACTTAGTTCATCCTCGCATTTACTGAGTTCTTCTAGAATTTGTTCCTGCCTTTTGCTAATGTCAGGTTTAATTACCTTCATTTTTAAAGATCAATTTATTTCCTGTATACACGATCATAACTAATCATTTGATTAATGTCTTTTTTGAATAACAATTGGTGGCTCTTACCATTAATAGTAACTGCTTTTACTGGCATCCTATGTCCTGCAATGGGGACTGTACTAATAACTCACAAGAGACTACTACAAGTAAACCTTATGTCTCATTGTGTATTACCTGGACTAGCACTTGCAATGGCACTAGGTATTCATCCTTCTATCGGAGGAGTTATAAGTGGTGTTTTGGGAGCGCTAATAGCAGAGAGCTTAACTAGTAGAAAAAGTGAAAATTATGAAGCCGTAATGAACACAATCCTTGCGGGAATGCTTGGTTTTGGAGTATTACTAATACCACTTTTAGGAATCAGAATAGACTTAGAAGCTGTTCTTTTTGGTGATTTATTAACAGCAAATTTCGGGGATTTATTGAGGAACTTAATTGCTTTCTTTATGTTTACCTCTTTAATGGTTTTTGGATATGAAAAAATTATATACGTAGGATTAGACCCCGAAGGAGCTTCAGCAAGCGGTATTCAAGTTAATGTTTTAAATATTATTCTAAGTTTTACAACCGCATTAGTAATTGTTAGTTCTATGTCGGCGGTAGGAGTAATTCTTGTTATTGCGTTATTATCTACGCCAACATTATTAGGAGTTTCCAAAGCACCCAGTCTATGGGTAGCAATGTTGAAGTCGTCTATTTATGGTTTAGTAATTTCATTATTGGGATTTGCATTGTCTATGATTTTTAATTTATCTCCTGGGCCTGCAATCAGTGTATTGTGTGTAATTTCATTAGTCTTTTTAAAAGATCGAAAATGATTAATTTAATTGAACTGATTCAATTAAAAAATCAGATGCATTTCTCAACCAATCTGCTACTGTAAGTCTTAAGTCAGGTTGTGAATATACTAAAACAACAATAACTACCACAAGAATAAATTTAACCATAACTATTTAATTATGCTTACGAATTAAAGCATAAAAAAAAATAAATTAATAGCTATTAATTAAATAAATGCAATTTTAAATTTTTATAACTCTAAACAATATCAGAAAAAAATCAAAATTAAATATTCTAAAAAAATCTACGAAGCATAAACTTAGTTACATAAATAGCGCAAACAACCCAAATAGATAAAAAAGTTAATTCTACAAAAACATAGAAATTGGAATAGAGATGCCAAAGACTATTAAGCTTATAAAAGATCAGAATAAATCTTAATGAAGTAAATATTGAATCCAAGCCAACAAAAAGAAGAAAAATTATGGCGACATTAATCGTCATTAAAAAATATTTATTATCTTCGAGATTTTTAATCACTTTTTAAAAAATAAACTTCTTAATTATAAATTGCTATGAATTTTCTGCTTAATTAATCTAATAAAGATTTTCTAATTGTTTTAACAAATAATTTATTCTTCTTTGATTCACGCCCAAATCAGATTGTCCAATTCGAGCTGAGGAACGGATTTGGATAATACCTTTTGATCTATCGACATAACTTCTTACATCAAGTTTTAAGATTTCAAGATCATCTGGGAATCTAAAAATGGCGCTTCTGCAAACACCCTTCCAGTAATTTCTACCACTTTCAATTACTTTTGTTCTTGGGAGATTTTCTGCAATTGAAATAAGTTGAATGAATTTCGTATCAACATTAACGAACTTTTTCTCTATCAATACGCTATTCATTGGATTATTAATAGGTGCAAGTCCTTTTTGTAAAAGCATTTATTAAATTATTCTCTATTTGTTCTAGACGATTTAAAATACAATTCGTGGAAAATTAAAGTATAAAATTTCTAGTATTTATAATTACATTCTTATATTAAAGAGTAAAAATACTCATGAAATAATTCTTAAATGTAATTTTCCCTTTCTATTATTAAGTCTGAGTTTGCCGGTAGGGATACAGGCAGGCTCTCTAAAATTACACCCCCAGCAAAAAACATTGATATTTAACACTAAGACTAAAGAAAAATAAATGTTAATTACCTAGTATTTCCAATGGCTTAGAAAAGGAATTAAATATTTTTTTATAAATAAAGAATTCTTTAATTTTGATAATAAAATCAACTTAAACCCTATTTATATCAATGATCCCGCAAAAGTTATCCACTTTTTGAACATTTTTCAACAGGTTTTTCCACATGGATGTACAGAAATAACATTTTTATGTGAGAAATTAAATATTAAAATGATTTTGTAAATTTACTTACAACAAATAATTCATTTCAGTTTTATGATCATGATGATTTAAATATGAAATGACAAAAAAAACTACAAAAAAAAATTTAAGCAAGAAATTTATAAAAACTGCAAAGTTTGAAGCAAAAGAACAATTTACTCCAACAGCTCTAAACAACCTCATAGAAGAAAATGATCGATTAATAAAGAGTTTGCGTAAAGCTGGGGATGTTGAAGAAGTAGAATAATTAAACTGAAAATTGAATAAATTAATTTATTGAAGCATCTAATAAACGATAAATAAATATTAAATATTTATAAAAAGTCAATTATTCTCGAGAATAATCTAACGATTAAATACTAACTACATTAGATTGTTAATAAGTAAAAAAATTAGAAGATATAGCAGCTTCAATTTTCTTAAATCTTATAAAAAATCTTAATTTTAATAAATGTAATGACTTACCAAAAATTAAATAAAAAGTATTCTGAACTACTAAGCATTGCTGAGAATGCAAACGGAAGAAAAGAAACAGTTTCTTTGCTACACAAAGCTGAAAAAATAAGAAATAAAATAGCTAAAGCTACAACAACCTTAAGATGTGTTAACTGTTATGGCATGGGTTATAGAAAAATTTCAATAAATGAAACCAAAACATGTTTAACATGTTTTGGTAAAGGATATGTCAAGAAAAAAATTGAATTGCAAATAACCAAAAAAATTACGATAAAACCTTAATAAATTATTATTATTATTAAAAATTAAGTTATGATCTCAGAAATTAATAATCTGAGTATTAGTAATGCGCGTAAATCTCAATTCAGGGTCACCTTTTGTAGGTAGGAAGTTTGTTTATATATTTACATCCATATTATTTGGATTAAATGGGATTGCTTTAATTTGGTACTTTTTCTTTTCAGGATTATCTTAAAAAAAACATCTAGTTTATATTACCAACTAGATGTTTTAATATCAGAAATTAATGTGTGAGGAGTTTTCTGATTACATTAATCTACACCTTTGACTAATGAAAAATATACAGTATAAATTACTATCTTTTGAATGATTTTGGCCATTATTCTTTGTAATTAGGTGTGAGTAAAATAAATGAATAAAAAAGAGGCATTTAAATGCCTCTTTATTATTCTTCTCTTGTAATGAAAAATATAAGAATATTGACTAAGCCTATTTATTTGTTTTTGAGCCAGCCTCTTCCGTCATTACTTAGTTGATTAAAAAGGGGACAATTAGTATTTAAAGTAAGTCTCTTATTTTATCTTTAATACAGATAAATCTTATCAGAGTTTTTGATTAGACTTATTTTTAATTACCGTCCCATTCTCGGCTTTTCATGGAGAAGATAAATTATTTCTAGATTCTCAGGTGGATTAATAACCATTTTTTGGTCCCTCCTTATTTATCTAAAATTATTGTCTTACTAAATTGATAATAAGTAAATCAGTGTTTATACTGATTCTTTCTGGAGACTAATAAAATTGATTTAAAACTAATTATTTTAAAGTTTAATTGTTTTAAATGATCTGGGGTTCAAATTCAACGGAAAAAGAAAAGAAGTTGTAAAATACGTGATAAAGACTAAAAAATGCAATTATTAGGACTTTTACTTTTAATAGTAAGCAGTTGGTATATATGGAAACTCACTGATAATTTTTTAGATGAGCAGACTAAATCTTCCTTATCAAATGAATTGAGAAATTTTAATGGCAAACTAAATGAAATTAAAAAAATCTTCTCAAAGGAATTTTTAAAAGAAGCTTGGCAAAAGTACAAAGAGGAGGATGGAGTTCTGGTAAACAAAAAAAGGGATTAATGAATACTTTTTTAATAACTAACTTCCAAAGAGATATTTCTACGATAAATATAATAGGAATTATTTTAGGACATATAATTTTTGGTGTTGCTATGACAGTACTGATCGACTGGACATGGCTTAAAGATTTAACGCCAAAAGATGGAACTAAATAATTAGAACTGGAAAAATCTTTTTGTAATTTTGTTTTTTTGGCCTGACTTTATATCTAGTTAAGTATTTTTTTATAAAATTACATAAAATATCAAATCACTCTTAGCGGATGAAAATATAACAGTTTGGTAATTAAAAGAAACAAAAAAAAACTCCCTGAATTCTGGGAGTTAAAAAAATAATTTAAAACTTTACTTTATAAAGCGATTTATTATGAAACCTCTTTCTTCTAACAAAGACAAAGTAGCCGAGAAAGAATCTTTAATTTCTAAGTTCACGGCCTCTATGTTAACCGTAGATTTCGGTAGATACGACAATGAATCACCTCCATTAGTTTAATTTCTCAAAACATAGCTTAAATCAAGAAAATAGTAAGGGACATTTAGTAAAATTTAAAAATGTTTTAATAAAAGTCTAAATCCAATTAATATCATAATCTTTTAGGTAGTTATAACAAGCTAGAGACTCTTTCTATTCAAAGATTCTCTAGCCATAATAGAATTTGTACTCTAGAAATACAAATGCAAAGCAATGATCTTTTTATGAGTGCTTTATATGATTTTTAAAATATAAATAAAAGCCTCATAGACTAATTAAAAAATAAAAAAATAACTAGAATTAATAAATTAACTTATTTTAAATAAATTCAAATGAATTTGATGAATGAACAAGTTTTAGAAAAAGTTATATTTCTCACCTGGCGTAATCCTCTTTTCATGGCAATTGCCATAGCATTAGTATGGCTTGTACCTCAATTAATCATAAAAAGAATTATGGAGAGTAATTACAAAATAAGTAAACAAATTAAACAGAAAAAGAGAATAGATAGTCTTTATCCAAAAAAGCAGCAATCATAAAACATAAAAAATAGAGGTTCCTTTATTTATTAGAACCTCTATTAACGCTTTTAAGTTGTAAGCTATCGACGCACCTAAATCATTGATCCTTGTTAATAACCTAAACTTAAATTCGTGATTTTCAAAGAAAACCAACCTTTAATAACTGGGGCCTTTTGACTAGAATTAAGCTTATTTCCTATAGGGCACCTTAACGATGCAGAGGATTAAAGCTTAGACTTAATTAAAAAATAATGGAGCAGTTAATTTAGTCAGCTATTTTCTTTATGAAATTTCGGGCAGGCTATCGACCATTTGGAAGACCTCCTATAACTCAACAGACACAATATATTAATTTAAAAGCAGAAAGTAAATCCGTTTTTTTACGCATTGCAAATTAATTGAATATATACGAGGATAAAGATGATTTGCTTTTTATAAAATTGGTATAAAATTTAAACTTTTTTTATTAGCTCAGAGAAAATAGGGTATATTTGAGGATAATTGAAATAATCATTTTTTACCTAATTTAATTAGATTTAAACTTATATCCAAAGAATTATTAATGGAAGACTCAAAAAAGTTAATTTTTGTAGGGTTACTTAAATTAGCTAAGTCGAGTGAAGACAAATATAAAAATGGTGACTTCAAAGGTGCTTTAGAAGATAAAAAAAAAGTTAAAGTTATTTTAAAATCTCCATCATGTGACAAAGAAGTTAAAAAAATATACGAGGAGGAACTTGCCAATATATATTTATCAAAATTTGACTTAATAAATGACTATAAAAAAATATTGAGTGATTCAAAAAGAATTAAAATCAAGAATTATTTAGAAAAAAAAAGTATTGCTAAATATAAGATTGGGGATTATGAAAGTGCTATTAAAGCTTTAAGGAGATCAGAAAAATATTCTTTAAAAATTAAAGATACCTAATTATTAATCTATAAAATAAATTATCTAGTTCAGTAAACTAGTTATTTGTTAAAGTGATCAATTTGATGCTCAATATAAGGTTTTCAAACCTGATTGCAAAAGCATTTAGATAGCGACGGAGTAATTAAGACTGCTGAAATGAAAATTAAACCAAACATGGCTCTCCATAATTAATAAAAAAGTGATTAGTACAGCTGTATTACTTTTATAGCTATTAATGTATGGACTCGTCAAGTCTTTTAACTAATTTTTTTTAAGAGAAAATATATAAAATAATTTATTAAAGATTCAGAGTCCCATTGTATTTGATGATAAATAAGTTCGGGAACCTCACAAAATTAATTTCACACCATACAAGATGATTAATTAAATTACATAAAAATATAAATTAAAAAATGTCAGAAGAAAAGAACTCCAAAAATTGCCGTCCAAAAAATAAGGCAATGATCGCCTATGGAATTATTCAAATTAGTGCAACAATAATATCTGCATTATCCTTGTTCTCTATTGCGATTGGATTATGTTCAATAAAAACTGAGTCAAAACTATTCAATGATTGTGTAAAAGAAAGGGCTCAAATAGGCGAGGGAAACGCTAATGCTGTCAGATTTTGTAATGGCGGATAATAAATATAAAAAAGTTTTTCCTGATATTTAATAATAAAGACTGCCTTACCGTTAATCCTCTGAGCGTCGACCTGGAAAAGCCAACGACTTCTGACTGCCCAACAAGCTACTTGCCTTAAGGGTTTATAAAGATATACTGGTAGGACCATATGGTAGGACCAAAGTGTCAAGAGTATTTCAAAGACCAGGAAGAAGTGGCTACTATTTTGGCATTGCTGTACCCAGAGAATTAAGGAAGAAACTTAGAAAAAGCGAGGTCATAAGGAAACTTGGTAATACCTACAAAGAAGCAAATATAAATAAAGCAAAGGTTGAAGCACAGATCCAAAGATCATTTGGGGCAGAGCTTAAAAGCTTAAGCTTGGTTGAAGAAGTGAGAGCAATATATGAAAATGATCCAGAATTTAAAGACATAAAGTCACTGGCCGACTTACCAGATTCAGATAAGGAGGAGTTAAAATCTGCGAATCCTATTGACCTAGACGAAAAAGGAAATCCAACTAATCCTGAGGAGGCTGCACTATGGCTAACACTCGAAGGTAAAACCACATACCATCAATGGATTAACAGAAGGAAATCAATAGAAAATGTCTCTAAATCAACCGTTAATGGATGGAATACAAAATTACTTAAATTAGCGACATGGAAAGGTTCTGACTATCTTGCTGATCTCACAAAACCAGAGGCTCTTAAATTTAAAAACTATCTACTAACAAAAGGACATGAACCATCGTCAGTTAAGAATATTATCGGAACCCTAAATGCTTTCTGGAACTGGTTAGATGAAAACGATATTACCGATACAAATATTTGGGCTGGACTAAAGAAAAGACTTCCTGATCCAGAAAAAAAGCCTCTACCATCAAGAGAGGTATTGGATGAAGCTACAGAAAAAGCTTCAACATTATCTCCTTGGAGAAAGGAAAAGGATTATGCATTTTTGATCCAAAGATATACAGCCTGTAGAAAAGGAGCTGCTAATGGCTTGAGACATTGCGATATTGATTTAAAAGAGAAAAACATTACATTTACTCCTTGGGAAAAGATAGTTTCTTATAAAAAGACAAGAGGAGGGAATAGAAGAGAGAAGCTAATAAGGAGGCTTAAATCATCCAAAGATGAAAGGACAGTTCCAATATCAGATGATCTATTTGAGTTAATAAAAGACATGCCATTAATCAAAGGTTCTGATGATCCTATCTGGCCGCATAGATATAAAAGTAATGATGACTCATGGGGATCTCATCATTGCTCTGAATATAAAAATAAATATGGTTTACCATCCCATGATTTAAGAAGATTTGGAATTACAGCTTTAATAAATGCTGGTGTATCTCCATACAGAATATGGGACGTTATAAGGCATAAAATTCCAGGAATGTCTGAAGTAACAATGATGTACAACAGACCAACTATTGAAGATCTAAAAGAAGCAATGGAAATCATTGCCACATAAATTTATTCACACTCATCAAATAAAGGAAGTAATAAACCTTTTACAAATAAAGGGAAGTTAATCAATATTTAGAACCCTTTAATTCCTAAAGCTATTAACAGAATACCCGTAATCGAATAGAAAATTCTTGCGCCTTTTTTACCTCTACACATAGATAAAACTCCTTTTGCTTTGGGATTATTCCAAAACCAATTCCAATTACTTTGCGCCGCTAACACAGTAAAAGAGCCTCCGAAAATACAAAATAGTTGATTTGAATCCATTGCTAATTATTTAGAGTTTTTTTTAAAAGGATAACAAAACAAATACTTCTGAACTATTTACTACTGAAGTTTTAATACAAAGAATTAAAAGATATTCTGCGATTCACATCTAATATATGAAAGTATTAGGTATGGACTCCTCTTTTTTTTCGAAAGCCTAGAGCAGAAATGAAACGTTTACTACTTGCACCGCTTTTTCTAACTTTGCTTTTTGGTTGTAGTAATACAAATGAAATTATTAGGAATAAAAATGACATTATTAATTTGGAATGTGTCCTAAACGAAGTTAGTAATGATAGTGAGAACTATAATTATGACGAAAATAGGAATATTGAATATGAAATAACCTTAGATACAAAAAATAAAGAAGGAACTTGGCGGATCGTTACATGGGATAACCCGCCAAAAGAATTTGAGAATGTTGTAATAACTTCTAAATTTATTTACCTTCAGCGAACTCGTGGAATAAATGATACTTGGGGGCTGCCATATTTTCTTCCTGATTATTCTTATACAATAAATAGAGCCAATGGAGAAATAATTCAAAAACTAGTATTGACATATTTTGATAAAAATTACAAGCGTATTCCATATGAAATAGATAGGGAATGGTTAAAAGGAATATGTATCGTCTCTGAAGATGCAGAGACCTTGTTTTAAATGAAACGCTTATTACTTGCACAGCAATAAGAAATTAATTATTAAAAGTTTTTGCTAAGAAATAAGTAGATCACTAAATCACTATGGACAAAGAAACTCTAATCAGATTGGCAACTCCACTATCAATAGTTTTATTAACGATTTCTATTTTTTATAATGCTTCACAGCTTAGAGGAACAAAAGATAATCCTTTTTACATTGGTTGCTCAAATAGTACGTTTTCCTACTTCTGCGGTAGAAGTTGATAAACCCTTAATACTGTAGATAGATTATTCTAAAGCTGGTCATTTTCGCTTTTAACTTAGTTATCGTAGGGACTCTCAGTCACTTGAATTAATTATGCAGCAATATTTCTATAACGAGTATATTGCGGTTCAAACAGTAACTTAGTGGTTGCTAATGGTCCAAATCTATTTTTGATAACTATTAGTTCTACTAAGTCTCGTTCTAAAGTTTCTGGATTATAGAAATTATCTCTATAAAGCATAATTACTAGATCAGCAATATTTTCTAAAGAATTTGTATCTCTTAAATCACAAAGCATTGGTCGATGATTTTTTCTGTTTTCAATATCTCTTGAGAGTTGAGATAAAAGAATAATCGGGACATTTAGTTCTAAAGCTATTTCTTTAAGTTCAATGCTAATCTTAGTTAATTCTTTGGCTCTTGATTTCTTATTGGGACCATCCAGCCTCTGTATATAGTCAACAACAATAAGTCCAAGTTTCCCTTTCCCATTTTTTTCTTTAACCTTTTTACTTTTTGTGAGTATCTGTTTGACTTTAATATTACCTTTGTCGCAAACAAATAAAGGTAAATCATTAATTTCCTCTATACCTTTTTCAATTAATTTCCTTTCATCATCTTCTAATGTTCCTCTTCTTATCTTTTGATGAAAAATACCAGTTTCCATAGAAAGAAATTTATAACTGATTTGCTCTTTACTGTCCTCGAGACTGAAATAGCAGACTGGTTCTTTGGTATTTCTTGCAATATTCTTGGATAGATTAATTGCAAATGAACTTTTACCCATGGTAGGTCTTCCACCAATAACAATTAATGATCCCCTATGAAGACCTAGTGTCATTGCATCCAAGTCATTGAAACCCCAGGAAATTCTGTTAGAAGATTGGTCTATTGAAGTATTCTCTATGTTTTTAAAATCATTTTTCAATATGTCTCCTATATTTTTTATTTCTTCAAAATCCTTCCTCTTTTTTCTTCCTTTCAACAGAAAATCCTTAATTCCTTTTGTATTCATTTTATAAATTCAATAGGTTTTCATATAAGCGAATCCCTGAAAAGAAGCAAGATTATTTTTAACAATAATTTGGAAAATTGAAGATCTAAAAGAAGCAATGGAAATCATTGCAAGATAGATTTATTCACACTCATCAAATGAAGATTCTTAAAAAATAAATTCAATATTTGACACGCTATATAAAATTGGAGGGATAAAACCCTCTTTTTTTTCTTTGGAAAATTTTAAAAATAAATTAAGACTTATTGGTTTTTTACCTATTGGAGCTTTAGCTAATTTTTTTGCCTTATTAATTCTATTAGCAATATCTAGCTTATTTATTGATTGTTAATTTATACATTCAAAATATCAACTAATATCTTAAGAATATTATTGTGATTATTAGAAATGATAATGGATTCAAAAAATTAAATTTTTATGATTGGAAATCTTTTAAAGGCATCAATTATTCCTATTCTGATTTGGCTATTTCAAAAAGCTACTCGTACAGGAACCGAGAAATCTAGGAATTTTCTCTTTGTTATATTTTGGTCTTTATTTTTTATATTGGAAGTAGCGGAAATTGGTTTTATTCTGTCTGTTGCAATCAAAACCAATAGTCCTGATATTGGACTACTTTTAGGTCGAAGAATAGGTATCTATTTATTCGCTTCATTTGTATTAAGAGAAAAAATTAAAAGTTTTTTTGGGAAGATATTTATATCTTCAAAGAAAAGTGTTTCTAAAACAAGTTCCAGCTCGAAAGTTACTAATAAAGGATCGAATCATAAATACAGAAACAAATCCAGTAATCCTATTAAGAAGTATATGCTAAATTTCCTTGATGATGCTGATGAAGAAAATAATTCTTGGGGAAGTTCAATCCCCTCGACCTATGAAGCTTCTCGAAATAAAGATAATTTAAACGCCTCATCTAATTCTAATTCTAATTCTAAAGACATCTTAAATAATAAAATTAAACCGCCTATAGATGATCAAGAGAAAGAGATTAATAAAAAAAATGATTCTACCGAAGAACGTAAAGAGAGAGATATTAAGAATAAATTAAAATATTACAAGACATTATTAGAGGAAGATTTAATTAGCAAGGCTGAATATACATCCATGAAAAAGAAATTATTAGAAATTTAATAAAGGGTTAGAATTAGTATGTGGGTTTACAAATGCTCAAGAAAAATGTCTAAGTTTCAATATCTTGAGAAGATAATAATTAATTGGCTATTTGGATATGGTTACAGCTTCACCTAATTTTGGATCCTTCGTTGGAATTCTACTCTTTATTCTGGGATTTCTATCAATTCTTACTTCTCTTTTCCCAGATTTAAAGAGAAAATTATTCTTTTTATCAAATTTTGAAACAGAAGTTGGGATAATCTTATGTATTCAGGGAGGGATTTTTTACTTTCAGGGATGGAGAATGGATCCGATTATCCAATTTGCAATTTTCTTACAGTTTGTTGTACTAACTATTTTAATTATGTTTAATTACATAAAAGCAAAAAATATTTTAAGGCTTAAAAATGAACTCAGGTATGATTCAAATTTTAATGAGCAAGAACTATTTAAAGAATATATTTTTAGCTTTGTAGATAAATTAGACAAAATTTTATTTGGTCAGTCATTTCGAAAAGAGAGTCCAAAAAATGTTGATAATAATTCTCAAGATTCAAAAAAATATAGAACAGATACTAGGAAATCATATAGTAGGGAAAATGCTGATGATTTTAATGAATATAAAGATGATCATATTAAAAACAAGAAGATAAAAGATATTGAAGAGGAAGAAGAAATAGAAACTATTTTCTACAGAGATATAGGTAAATATAAAAAAGAGGATTTAGAACTTAAGAATGATAGTGAGATTTATAAAATAGTTAAGGACCGTCTTCTTGGAATAACGAAAGGAGAAATAAAGCCTGATTCAGGCGAAGTCCAGTATTTAAAAAGTATTCTTAAATTTGTAAAGCCTATTAAATAAATTAAACCTTCATTAAGATTACTTTTTTAAGCTGTGTATTTTAAATTTTGTAAAAAATGCGGATTCAATCTTCAGAATTTAAATTAGCTAAAAATTATTGATTTAATAAATCGAACAATTAATACTCCAATAAAAGCACCTACTCCATAACTAAGAAATGTAATGAAACTTCCAGTAAATCCTGAAGAATCTTTTTTGTTAATCATAAGAAAAATATTTAGAATTATTTTAATAATTACACAATTTATAAATTAAAAAATTCTTTGTTAAAAAATTAAATAAAGGATATTCAAAGATAATATATTTTATTTAACTTTAAGATTGTTTTAATTAGAGATGAAATTATCTATTCTTTTTCAATATCAATAGTTTTTTTCTTATCATTGATTGCTTTTTGTTTCATATTTTTAGTCATTTCGTAAGATATAAAACCACTAATAAGTTGAATTGGATATTTTACTCCAGGTTTTAATTCTTCTTCACCAGTTTGAATTAAAATCATAAATCCAATAAAAAAAACTAAAAGAAAAGGGACTAGAGAAAGACCCCATGATCGCTGTCTTATTCCCCAAATAGCAGAACTCAAAGGAGAAAGTAAACCAACACATACACCAATTAAAATAGGATTACATTTTTCTCTTCTTTGATTAGGTGTAAGAATCATTAAATTAAATATTCCATTTTTTAAAAGATAAAGATATTAATAATAAAGTCAAGTATGTAAATCATTGCAAGATAGATTTATTCACACTCATAATTCAGTGATTGATATACGATTTAGAATATAGTTCAAGTTAAATTTGCAATCCATGAGTGCAAGTATTTTTTGGTGGTGTGCACTAGTTCTTCTTCCTCCATTATTTTTAATAATTGGACCAGTTCAATTTATCTTGGGAATTATTGCTCAGGTAGCAGCAGTCATAATACTTCTTACTGATTCAGTAATTCCTAATCAATACATCTGGGGAGCATTAATTATTTTTATTATTCAATGCCTACCTCCAATAAGAGCTTTAGGAGGAATGGCTACTGAACTAATATGCAAGCCTATTCCAGGAGGAAGAACAGTAAATGTTGGGGATGCAATTGTTGGATCAATTGCTGGATTAATTTACAATTTAGATTGGCTTGATTTCGCTAACAATAATCCTGGGAGTTGGCTTATTTACTTGAATTATATTTTGTCTTCTATAGGGATTTGGTTATTTATAAGTGTTGCTATTACAAATCGATTAGTACATAAAAATGATTAGCTGTGAGTCAAGTAATCATCGTTCGGGAATTACGCCGGGTAACGAATTTGCAGAGAATAAAAATAAAAGGTTTGATAATAACTACAGAGTTATTTAAAAATATAAGTGAAGCACTTTCTACTCCCACTATTAGCTGCCCTCGCTTTACCTTCTGCTGTTAATGCCCATCATTATGGCGAACATATACTATATGGAATGCAATTCAATGAACACGGTGGTTGGTTAATTGATTCAGAGAAGGAAAATATAACTCAATCCGAGAGAGAAGCTTTAGATGCTCTTTGCAAAATTGGCTTAAATGCTGATGATGGAATTTGGAGTAATCAGGATATTAATGCTGCTATTGCCACAATCAAATGGGGACAATATTGGCCGGATAATGCAGAAGCTTTAGCCTATAAAACTTGCAATTGGGGAGGTTATTTAGATTGAAAATAAATATAAAAGAAGTTATACGTTGGATTACATTCATTCCTGTTCCTTTAGTTGCCGGACCACTTGCAGGAGCTCTGCTTGCAATCCCTATACTTTTTGTTTCTCTTGGAACTTCGGCGGTCCAGGAATTAATTGATATACCAACTAAAGTAATACTCACCAGTACTATGTGGGTGGTAATTTATTGGTTTGGTGCCGTTCTTAAGCCAAAGAAACTGCCCATGAATGCCTTTAGAATAATATGGCTTATTATTATTACTTTGGCAGTAAGTAGATTTTTAGTCCTAAATTCTACTTATGATTTAAGATATCAATTCCTTGAAATATTTATCCCAATTTATTTTTTTCCCTACAGAGGAGATTACGAAGATCAAGATAGTTTTATGTATGCAGTGAATTTTAGAATTAGTAGAGTGTTCGGGTTCGGAAGGAAGGATGAGCGATTACCTGGAGCTATTGGTTGGGGCTTACCAACATACTTTTTTGCTCTTTGCTTATTGATTGAAGCCATATTTCTTACATTCAATGGATCACCTTTTGCCTTATTAAGTTTTATTGGAGCAGTTGCTTTAAATACTGCAGTAAGTACAACTCTTTATTCAAAAGATCCTGCTTTTAAACAAAATCCTTCTGGTAAATATTTAATGGGTTTGGCATTTTTATTAGTTGGATTATTTTTAGTTCGAATAAGCGGACTAAATAGTATAAGTTTTTTAGATTTTTCTATTAATCTTTATATTCTTCCATGTTTACTAGGTCTTATTCATTATCCAGGAAATGATCCCAAAGATTTTGAATAAATGAAACGCTTACTTCTAATACCAATTCTTTTATTAACTAGTTGTTCCCTTGCGAAAAAGGATCCTATCTATTACGTCCATGTCAGACCACCTTCTTCTTACTCAGGCACGATAGGTGATGATGGGTTTTTCTACTATTTCACTAACTCTGCCGATAGAGTAAATGATGACATTTGCAAAATAAGAATTGATGGTGCGTGCTTTGTGAAAACTGATACGCCTGCTGAAATTATCAAGGAAGGGATAATGAAAGCTGGAGATAAATATTGGTGTTCGGAAGCAGTAATCAAAGAAGCTGAAAAGGTTCAAGAATCATCTTACAATTTTGGAACATATAATCCTGGCTATGGGATTTGCACAGAAGATGGATGGATAGTTGAATGAAACGATTACTACTTGCACTACTAGCCTCTCTTGCCTTACCTGCTGCTGTTAATGCAGATCATGATAGGAATCATAATGATGAACCATATTGTGTTATTACAAGTGAATATAGCTCTGACTATAGAATTGAAATGTATTGGCCGACTCAAGGACTTTTGTTTTATAAAGATGAAAAAAGATATTCTATAAAATTTAACCGTTCAAACGGATACTCAACTGAATACTTCAAAATAGAGATATACAATGGTGGTTCTTCTGGAGGGTTTTGGCCGACATGGAATAACTGGATTATGCATGAAGGTAGGACTGGAGACGTAGTAGTTTTTGTAGGGGATATTCCGTTAAAAGCTTATTGGCAGATGTCTGATAAAGAGAGAGAAGAAGTTAAATTCGAAGGACAAGGAAGGGTTCTATTTGTTGATTTAGCTCAGAGTTTTCATTACTTACCAGACTTTGAAGGCAGGACTGAATTGTATGCTGAACGTGATGGAGAATGGTTTAAAGTTGCACATAACTTCTGGAGTCTTGGAGAAGGATGCAAAATAGATGTTCCTAAATATTTTTGATAAATGAAACGCTTACTTCTTACACCGATATATTAAATACGATTGACAGTCGATCTAAAATAAGGGGCAATTAGCTTTTTTTATGGGTGGTTTTTTAGGACTGCTAGTAGTTATAGGATTTATAATTTCCTTTTTGAGTGGTTCACTTGGAGATGGATTTAGGTTTGCTGGGATTTTTGGAATAATAATTGTTGTTATTGTTTTGATTGGTAATTCAGGAAATCAAACAGCGGCTCTCTTTTTAGCTTTAGGTTTATTTTGGTTAATTTATTATTTTTTAGATAGGAAAAACAAATGACCATTTACTTCTTGTTAGAAAAGGTCTTTACCCTTATTATTTCCCTAATTGGATAAGAGTATGAAATATCCTGAATACATAGAAGAATTATTACCACTAAGTCATTTTGAAAGTTTGATAAAGCAATCAACTGAAGAATATAACGAGAAACTCGCAGAAATTGATATAGAGCCAAGAGAACCCCTAGAGGTAGAGAAGTCAGAAATACTTTTCTTTAATGAAAATTTTGTTGATATTCTTATGTATTTCTATGAAACTTTTGGTGAAGATTCGCTTTATCTGGAGGAAATTGCATTCGGTAGAGGTTATTCAGTTAATGAAGTAAAAGAACATTGCAATTTGCATTTTCGTGATCGGTTCCGCTTTAAGGAAGAGCGTCTCAATGAAAAGCTGTTAGAAAAAACTAGGCACGAACTTGCAACTAAAGCTTGGCCTGAAGGACAACCTGCTGCTAATTGGTGGACAAAGAAAGCAAAAGAAAAAAAAGATGATAAAAACTTTTTAATTTTTTCTGAAAATATGGTGAAATTTCATTTAAAAGAGATTAGAGGCAGTTACATTCTTGATTGCCTTAAAGATTTGCCATTAGAAGAAAAAGCTAGAATTATTAAAGAAGCTAAAAATAACTGCGAGTGGTTTATAAAATGAAACGCTTACTAATTGCACTACTCCTATTCTCATCACCTGCCTTTAGTCAGATAACTAAAGAAAGTGTAAAAGAAATGGCAAATATTCTGCTACTTGATTGCAAAGAGTATGGAATAAATAGCTGTGCATCAAGAATTATTGCCTTATCTGCTTGTACCTACGCAATGGGTGTGAATCAAGGAATTGAACCAATAGAAGCTCAAGAGATAAGTCAGATTTTATTTACTGAAATGAGTACTAAACATCAAATACCTTATAGCTCTTTATTTGATTCTGATGACACTATGAAAGACGAAATAAAAGCAGAATCATTAGAAAGAATTTTCATGTGCAAAGATTCTATTGCGCAAGCAATTCCAATAATGCATGAAGCATTTAACGGAACAACAATTCCAGAAGACAAAATAGAAGAAATTGCTAATCTTTATCCCTTTTGGTACATAGAAGATATGGAACAAGTTTATAAGACTTTTTACTAAATCAAACGCTAAAGTGATTGTGGTTGACAGCTGATCTAAATTAGAGGGATAAACATCACTTTTTAATGGCGTTTTTCTTTATTACTTATAGTCTCTTATTATTTGGATTATTCACTTTTTTATGGGAGACAGAAAAATATAATTTTGTATATTTCAAGAACTTTTTAATTAATTCATTTGACTTTAAGGGAAAAACAAAAAGGAAAGACTTTTGGTCTACCTATGCATGGATACTTTTAATTTCACCTTTTTTAGTTATTTCTGGCATCACACTTTTTAAAGACTTGGGAGGAGCCTCTGCTAATAGGAATATTATTTTATTTGCGATAACTCCAATTCTTTTGGAAATTATCTTCTTATTAATTCCTAATTTATCTTTGCAAATTCGTAGATTAAGGGATACTGGTAGAAATCCATTATGGATATTCTTAAATTCAATTCCTTATGGTATTGGAGCTATTGTATTATTAATTTTCTATCTGAGTCCATCTAAAGAAAGGAAGACAAAGGCAACATTGCAAGACAAACTTAAAGAAGTCGAGGATTTATTAAGCAAAGGAACTATTGATGAAGAAGAATATAAATATATGAGAAAACAAATTCTGGGTAAACATATTGATTAAGACAAATGAAACGTATACTACTTGCACTTTTATTATTCTCCAGTCCTGTATTTGCAGATAATGATTCTTTAAATTCTGCTTTTATTGTTGGAAATATCAATGCGGTTTGTCGGTTATACGCTAATGGGAATATAAGTAAAAAAGTGGCGAATCAAACTATTGAAGCATTGTTTGAATTGGTTGAAGAATTACCTAAAGAATATATAGATAAAACATATACTTTCATAAATACTGTTAATAATGGAGCATGTAGAGAATTTGCTCCATGAGTTTTAATGTAACGCTTACTACTTGCACAGCAATATTAATTTTGATTGACAGTCGATCTAGAATAAGGGGCAATTAACGACTTGATTTATTTTTGATTAATGGGAGAAGTGAATTCTGAAATAGAAAGGTTTCCTTGCACCGATTATGCTTTTTTCACAGCTTTCAATATACATGGTTTTGGTTCTTCAAAATCTATAAAAGATGCTCCGGATATTTCATCTTCAAATGATCATTCTGAGTTAGAGAGTTCCAACCCAGCTGACACAATTCCAGTTGCAACTTTTTTGAGAAATGAGAAATTACCACATGAAATTATAAAAAAAGAGTATTTTTATGTTTGTTCATTTGAATGGGCATTCCCAATAGGAGAGATAAAGGATTCTACAGATTTGGAAGAATTAGAAAAGAGGAGCAAAGGTCCCAAGATAAAAAAAACATGTCATTTGCTTTTCTGTATTCTGGATGAGAGTGAACATGATGAACCAAGTTCTTGGATAAGAATCTGGGTTGATGCTTGTGAAAATGCATCCTCACATATAGAAGCAACAAAATGGATGTTAAATGAACTTACATCCAAAGAGAATAAAATATTTCCCGTTGATCACTTCAAAAAAGGGAAACTAGAGATATTAATTTGATGAATAAAACTAATGTTAAAAAAATGAAACGCTTACTACTCCCACTACTAGCTGTTCTTGCTTTGCCAATTTATCTTGTGGCAAATTGGCTTGGAGATGAAACATTCTATATAGTATGCGGTTCATCAGAGTATAAAGTGGTGAAAAATGGATCGGTTTGGTTTGGTGGTTGGCAGAAAAGTAATGCCGGAGATTTTGGTCTATTCACATTGAATGAGAAAGATAAAACAGCTTCTCTTTTAAGGTTTAAACCAGAAGAAGGCTTAGAATATCATGGCGTAGATGTTGTATTTTTCAATAAAGATTCGATAAAACTTTCTCAAAGGTATGATATGCAAGAGCCGCTAGTGCTTGATGGAGTAGAAAAGTATCACCTTTTTTATATTTATACAATTAATAGAATTAATGGTGAATTCAATTTCTGGATAGAGGATACTGATTCAAATAACAGTTTAACTAATCCCTCAACTGATACCTATATCCTAAATAGGGGAAGTTGTAGGGTAGTTGAAGATGGGAATTTATTTTAAATGAAACTCTTTATGGCTATATTTTTTAAGTAATGGGAAAAGAAACTTATCAAATAAAAGATTACGTTCACGATGAGGTAGTAGCTTTTGCTGGTGCGATGAATATCAAAGGTAAGCTATCTTGTAATGAAGATGAGATGTATTCCACTGACCGTATTGAATTAGAGAGTTACAACCCTGAAGATACTATTCCAGTAGCAACTTTTTTTTATGAAAAGTACTCCACCAAAAAAGCATATTTTTATGTTGCATCATTTACAGAACCAAATTGGAAAGCATCTCATATGGAAGTATATTCGCTCTTCTCTATTAGGTGGAGTAAAGAAGATAATCACTGGGAAAAAATACCTGAGTACAGTTGTTCCGTAATATCTGAACAACCTCAACCACCTTTACATAAAGAAGCAGCAGAGTGGATGTTAAAAGAAATGACTACTAAAGGTTGTCCTATGGCTCCATTAGATGTCTTCAAAAATGGGACACTAGAGATATTGATTTAAAGGTAATAAAATGACTGATTCAAAAAAGGAAAGAGATGAAATCAAATTTTCAACAAAAACAGATGTAGCCATTCATCGAAAATTAGCTGAGGAAGAAGGATTATCAATTAAAGAATTGCATGAAAAAATAACCTCCGAGGAAAGTAATAAAATCCTTGCTGAAATAAGGAAAGAAAAAGGAATTGAATTACTAACAAGAGACGAGATCATAGATATGATCAATGAGCTTTCTGCTATGGAGAAAGAATTGAATAATATGGAAACAAGTCAGTTATTAACTTTAATTCATCAAGGTTATGGGAAGCTTCCTGGATTAGCCGCTGCAACTTTACTCAAAGTAAAGAAAGAGGGTAGCTATGAAATTATTAAAAAACTTAGAAAGTTATTTGAAGAGACTGATGATCCAAATACTGAAACCTCCGATTCCTCATCTGACTTAACAGATTCACCACAACTTAAGAACCCAGAGTTAGATAAAATAATTCAAGGTATTCAAGATATAGTTAAAAATCCTGGAAGCATTGAAGAAGAAATTGGGAATAGTGAAATAAGCAATTTAGAAAGACCCGAACCTATCTCTAGTGGCAATAAGCTAGAAGAGGAAGATGAAGAAAAAGAAGAAGAAAAAGTTAATTTACCTGAATTCAAAATAAGGAATGCTCTATCTACTGTAAGACTTTTAGAAAATCTCAAAGCGGCTAATGTCGATGATCGATTGGGTATGAATTTTTTGTTAGAGGTCCCAAGGCAACAAATCTGGAATAGCCTTTGTGAAAATCCTGAAGTAACTATTAATGAACTTAGAAATAATTTAGAAAAATCCGATGGAAAAATAAATACATTAATCACAAAAATACTAGATGAATATGAGTCTGTGAAATCAATGCCTTTACCACCTGATTACAACGATACCTGGAAAGATAAATATGGAAGAAAATTAGAAAAACCTATAAAACCCTTTCTGATGCAGCTTTATGAGACATGGTTATTAAAAGAGCAAAAATCTCGTCTTAACCTTTCTGATGCAGGGGCAGGAAAAACATTAGCAGCGGTATTAGCTTCACAAGCATGCAATTCAAAATTAACTTTAATTTTTACTCCTAGGCATGTAATTGATTCTTGGGAATATACCTTTGGTAATGCATTTCCGAACGTAGAGGTTCTGCGACAAACTTGGGAACCAAAGTGGAAGCAAAAGGGAAATAGAGTTTTAATTATTAATTATGAGAGATTAAAAACAGATCCAAAAACACATAATCAGATAATGAATTTTGCTAAAGATCAAGAAGTTGACTTTGTAGTACTAGATGAAACCCATATTGCAAAACAAAGAGGATCTCTTGAGACAATTTCAAAAGAGGAAAATGACGATGAGATAGAAAACAAGAACGATGATGACAATGTAAGTGCGAGGAGAAAAGAATTAGAGACTCTATTAATTGAACTAAGAAGTAAGAATAAAGGAATGAGGATATATGGATTAACAGCCTCGCCAGCTTTAAATGATCTAACAGAACCAATTACACTTCTATCACTTATTACCCCAGGAAGGGATGTATCCGGGATGAATCACATCGCAAATATCTCTAATGGTTTAAAAGTTCATCAAGAAATTACAATGGTCTCAACAAGATGGAAACAGACAGAAGATACAAAGACATATAAAGTTAATAGAAAAATAATTAAAGTAGATATTTCAGATAAACTTGAGGATCTAATTAGTGATTCTAGTTTTTATGCTATTACTCAAGAACAGCATTCATTAGATGGAAAAATTATAGAGTTGAGAAAAATTCTTTCTGATGGGGAACCAACAATAGTATTTGTTCATCATGTAGAGGGAATCGTTGAAAAAATAAAAGAAAGACTTATTTATTATGGATATTCAGTAGGTGCATTTTATGGTGCTGACAAATCTGGACTAAAACCTTTTCTTGATAAAGAAAATCAAATCCTTATTGCTTCAATGAGTGCAATTGGTACAGGATTTGACGGGCTACAAAAACATTGTTCAAAAGCAATCTTTTTTTCCTTACCTTGGACATATGAATTGAGGAAGCAATGTGAGGCAAGAATTGCTAGAACTGGACAAGTTAATGATTGTGAAATAATTACACTCGAAGCTTTTTATGAAGTTAATCATCCAAAGATAAGTTCCAAAGATAATATTTGGTCTTGGGATAAAGAAGTAGCCAAATTAATTCACTCAAAAAGAGAAATGTCAGATCTAGTCGTAGATGGCGAAATCCCTAGCTTAGATTCAGTTAGTTTGTATGCTAAAGCTAGGGAAGGAAGAAAATTATGGATTGAAAGATTACAAGAAATAGGAGGAATAACTTATAAAAAAGAGACTATTAGTATTCCAATAGTTTTTAAAAATGAAACTGAAAAGAAAAAACTTTTAGGGAAATTTGGAAACGACTTTAGTAAGATAAACGCAAAATGGAATTCATCCAGAAGTGCAAATCTATATGAAAGGATTAAAAAAGATCCAACTGAATTTGCTCTTTACCATACCTTTTATAGAGAAAATAGAAAAACATGGACAACAAATCCTCTTAAAGAAGTAATCAATCAATTAAAAGATAAAGAGGGATTAGTTATAGGAGATTTTGGTTGTGGAGAAGGAGAGTTAGCTAAAGCGATTGGTGATAAATCCAAAGTTTTTAGTTTTGATATGCACCCAGTAAATGACTCAATAATTCAATGCAATGTTGCAGATGGAGTACCAATTTCTCCAAATACTTTAGATCTAGCAGTATTTAGTCTTTCTTTAATGACAAAAGATTGGCGAGATATGTTAATTACGGCAAAAAAAGTATTAAAGATCACCGGTCAAATAATAGTTTGGAACCCAAAAAACAAAATCCCAGAAGCTGAATTAGAAAAATCTATAGAAGAAGCTGGTTTTCGTATTATAAAGAAAGATAATTCAATTAATATTGAACCCTTCATATTTATTAGAGCCTATGTTGATGATGGGAGTCTTGGTTAATGCCTTTAAAAACTACAATCACTTATCAAGGTAAAAGGTTCAAAAGTCTTAAATCTCTAGCAGAATCTCAGGGAATATTAAAAAGGTTATGGAAACTCCAAAAACTTGTAAAGGAAGGATTAAATATTGATGATGCGGTTGAAAAGACAAAGATTAATGAAAAAGACAAAAACATTGAATATGATGGGAGAAATTTTAAGACCTATAAAGCTCTAGCACTTTATTTAAAAATAGAAACTTCAACCCTCCTCAACAGAATTAAAAAAGGAGTTCCAAAAAAAAATTGGGGAGATGACTTAATAACTTACGAGATTAAATATAAAGGTAAAACTTATCCATCAGCGAATCAATTAGCAAAAGAATTAAATGTAACTCCTTCAACATTAAGAAAAAGAATTAGAGACAATTGGCCTGAAGATAAATGGGGAGAAGATCCTGGTAAGTTATACCAAATCAAATACAAAGGGAAAAATTATAAATCGATAAATCATTTAGCAAAATCAATGAATATTCCAAAAAGGCTTCTTAAAGGAAGAATTGATAAAGGGTGGCCTGAAGATAGATGGATGGAGAGAGATAATCGAATTATTAATTTTCAAGGT
>QCLS01000005.1 GCA_003214355.1 Prochlorococcus sp. AG-418-C09
TGGTCCTATTTATTATATCAATTATTGATGATTTTCCAGATCCATTAGGTCCTAAAATAATAATATTTTCTTCTTTATTTAGCTTTAGATTTAGATTCTTAAATACTTCAAAGTTATTTCTATAAACGCTTAAGTCTTTGCAATCAAACCATATTTTGTTTTTCACAAGAACTTGCTGCTCCAAAAAACGAATAACTGTATTGAAGATAAGATGAATATTAAAAGATATAGCCAGTTAAGCCAAGCTGGTCTATTAACTCTCTTCATTTTATATTAATAATAAAAACAATATTAATGGAGAAGCATATGTTATGAATGTTTTTCTGATGATTTTAAGATTGTTTAGAATATCAAGTTTATTTATTTCTGGAGGGTATTTGAATATTAATTTGTCATATACATCCATATTTTGTTCAATTTTTTTACTATGTATCCATGGATTATCCTTTTCTTCCGATCTCTTATACCAATCCCAATAGTATTTTATTATTCTATCTTCTCCTAACAGTTTTATTTCTTCATTCTTTATTAGGCCGACTTTATGGTTAAAAGTCTGTGTTTTAAGAATAATATAATCTTCATTAAATATTTTATAGAATGTTCTTCTTTGAATCTCTTTGAAGAGTATTAAATTATTAATAACTCTATTCTTCATGAATTTCCTATAGTGCCTTACTATAACCCTTGCCTTGTTATTCCCTAAAGGGATATGATCTAAAACTTGAAGATATCTAGACTTTTCAGGTTCTCCCTTATAAATTAGTATTCTACCTGGTGGTATAAATCTTATACGAATAAATTCATTTGAGGGATCGTTCTTATAGTAGTAAATACTTTCAATATAATCTTTATTTATATTTATTTTTTGCTTGAAACTCACTAAGAAGTTCCTATTTACATCTTTATCTGGAATAGTATTTCCATGAACCCAGAAAATATGAAGAATATCTAGGTGGTTTTCAACTATTCTTGTCCAATCACATTTGAAATCAACAAGGACTTCCTCAGATGCATATTCTTTAATATCAAAGCCATTGTTCGATAATGAGTGTTTATTAATTTGGTCATCTTCTCTTACTGTTTCTATATCAGTGTAAGTTTCTGATAGGTAATTTATGAAGATGTAATCATCTCTCTCTAATGTTTTATATTGAGATAAGTGTATTTTTTTTGCATATTCTTCATAGTTAGTATCAATAATATGCGTACATGTAAGCCTACCAATATTTTGACAATTACCATCCGGAGTAAATTTAGCCCCATGGTATGGACATGTTAACTCATTATTTTCATAACTTCCTCCATAGAAAGAAGCACCTCTATGAGGGCAAATATTCTTAATGCATCTAACATTATTTTCCTTGTCCCTGAATATTAGAAGAGGTTGATCATATAATGAGAAAAAATGAAGTTTATTTTTTTTTAACTCTATAGAAGGGCATACAGCATACCAACCAAAAACACCAATTTTCAGATCTTTGGAAAGTTCCTTGTTTTCATATTTTTCTATTTTTACAATTCTTTCTTCTCTTAGAGGTTTTAATATTGAATTAATCTCTCGAGATTTGAAGAAATTAAATTGGTTATTTTCCATAAACTAAATTTTAAAATAACCCGATTTCTCTGGGCACTATAACTCAAGGTAATATTAATTATTTATTTAATGGAAATTTCTCTATCTTTTGTAGCAATATAATTATTCTTAATAAATAATTTAAGTTATTGTTTTTTCTTTAGAAAGTTTACTGATTTATGGCCGCATCAAGATGTTTGGCTGCTTCCTCTATACTTTCGTTGAATCTACAATTTCCAGAATAACAACTTATAAATCTCATGAAAAGTCTTTTCCCGCCTGTTAATTCATATTTATGAATTGTGCCACCTTCTGGAGAGATAAATATTAACTGAGGTAAAGCCATTGATGAATTGGAGTTATTATTATTAATTTGACTTAAATCTATCTATAGTGCAATCCCGTAATAAGAATTTTTAATTAGTTTTTTTAAATTTAATTTCAGATAATATACTAGAAATCAAATTTTATACAATTAGAAACTTAACTCATGGCAAATTTATTAATAATTATTTTTATTTCAGCAACCCTCTTTCTTTCAGTGTTTAATGTAGAGGCTAAAGAGCTAGACCTGAATGATTTGGAGGCTCTTATTATCAAGGTTTCAAAGAAGTTTTCTCGTACTTATTGCAATACTTTTAAATTTGGAATTTCAAATGATGGCGCTATGGAATTTGCATTGGGTGAGACTAATAAGGAATTCTCGAAAAATAAACTTTATCGCTATTTAAATTCAGAGGATTTGAAGAATAATATTATTGCAAATATTGAAAATGAATGTCAGGTTTATGAATTGCCCGAACTCGATTTATCAAGTTTAGATATAGGAAATAGTTAATTATTTTGAATTTATAGTTAATTATTTTTTTTACCAATCCAATCATCAGGTTTCTCCATCATCCACTCAAAGACGCCTTTAGGATCAAGATTCTTTGAAGCAATAATAAATAATATTGGAAAAATTATCACTGCTACGCTAATAACAGTGATTTCTAATTTGCCTATACCCATTTCAACGAATGAAATTCCAAAACTCATACACATATTAATTTTTAAATGATATTACATAATAAGTTAATGGATAATTCTTTGAATTTATATTCTATTTACAAAAAAATTTAATTATTTAGATTATTTCTTAGAAATTGATTATAAAATGAATTCCTTAGACATTGTTCTCAATTGATCTAGATTAAGTTTCTCTAGATATGATTTCAGGTCTTCATATGATTTCTTTCCATTATTTACTTTTTCCTCTTTAAACAAGGAGGATGTTATTAAATCCACTAAATGGTCTTTATCCATACTTAACTATTACCTTAAAATATTGATTAACTCCATTAAGAAATTCTTAAATAATTTTTAGATAATATTTTAATTTAGAAAATGTATTAAGTACCTATTTAATAAATCCCTTTTTATTTATATATTTAAAATTCAGAGAAAAAGCTTTATGACTTTAGAACCTTTCTTGATGATAATCGCTCCACTTTTTATTTTTGTTACTGGAGTTTTATTCCTTCCATACATAATGAGATCGAAGAAAATAAAGTCAATCAATAAATATCAGTTAATTGATGAACTTGAGAAGAAATATATTTATTAATTATTATTCCTAAATGTTATTAGACCCTAAAAATTGTAGATTTACTGGAAATAAATATAAATAAAATATTCTTACATTTAATTTAGTATTGATTTCTATTTAGTATTTATGTTATTTCAGCTTATGCAATAGATCTTATTCGAATTATTAAATTAATAGATGTTTATATATTAGTAGCAAAGTATAAAGTACCTATTTGATATTCTACATGGAAATCAATAATCTTTATATATAAACCTTTGATGATATGGAATTTCATTTCACTTATTTGTTCTATTCTGTTTCCCTTGCCTTGGCTTTTGGAATATATTTTTTTGTTTTGAACAACAAGAAGAGAAGATCTCCAGATAATATACAGAAGATGATCAAGGATCTGGAAAATAAGATTATAAAAGCTTAAAACATTTAATTTATTCTTAATAGATATGCCTAAATATAAAAATAAGCTCCTTATGGAGCTTTTATAAAATGGCGGGGGGGAGATTTGAACTTCCGACCTTCGGGTTATGAGCCCGACGAGCTACCAGACTGCTCTACCCCGCGATATATTAATAAGCATACATGGGAATGGTCTTAAAAAGGTCTTTTTTTAAGATTCTTGGAATTTTAATTCCCCTTTTACTTCTAAATTAACTCCCTTAGGGAAATCGTAGATTTTCTCCTCAATATCTTGAATTCTTAAATTTGTTATCCATTCTAATTGTTTTAGAAGGTGAAGTCCGGCTGCATGTTTAGCTCTTTTTGAGCCGTCTTCCACTTTCAATGCAAGGCCTATTCCTTCATTGATTTTTCCAAAACAAAGTATACCCTCAGCTCCACCTTTACTAATGATTTGACCATGAGAAGCTTTAATTATTTCGGTATCAAAGTAGTTGTGATCACTTATTAAGTTTGGATTCATTGTCATAGATCTACTTATTTGTTCTAATTCTGGATTTTCAGAACTACTAAGAATAGAATATAATTTTGCCATTTCAATTAGTTTTAAATATAGTGTTGGAGCACCGCAATCATCTCTCTCAGCAAAGATGTCACTTGCTGGAATTTCAAGTAGTTCAGATATTAATCTAAATATTTCTATTTGTAATGGATGGTCTCCCTTTAAATAGGTTTCCATTGGCCAATTCATTTTTTTACATGTAGCCAAAAATGAAGCATGTTTACCTGAACAATTATGAAGGAGAGGACTATTCCTGACCATCGGACATTTTAGCTTTTTTACATCTATTTCATAGTCCCATAAAATTTTAAAGGCCTGTCTGGCGTGAGCTGTTGTACCTTTGTGCGATCCACATGCAATTGCAATGGATTTAAGTGAATCATTAATTTGAGATGAAGCTCCGCTACTTACAAATGGAATGGCTTGAAACGGTTTTAATGCAGATCTAATAAAACTTTTATATTCAGGATTCCCAGCGCACATAAGAACTCTACCTTTCTTATCACAAATAACAGCATGAATTTTGTGGATAGATTCCAAATATGAGCCTCTTTTCAAAGTCACCTGTATGGGAGGATTATTTGATGTATAGAGATTCTTAAAGTTACTACTCATTTTTAGATTATGGAATATTGAAAAATTAAGATTCCTGATAAGATTATAGAGATAATGGCTGATGCTATTTGAATTAGATTTTTTAATATTGGTTTAACTTCAATAGATGCAATTAGACTCTCTTTTTCTTTTAAATCTAGTGGCTTTATCCATGTTTGGCCATCATACCAGCCAGATTCTTCATATTCTACTTTTTCAGAATGGAGTCTTTTATAAATATGATTCCATCCAAGATAGAGTCTAATTGTTATTAGAAGAGGAGTAGCTAAACTGCTAAAAAGACTAATCAGAAAATATTTAATATAATTTGTGCTAAAGAATACACTCCCCGTTGAAATAATAACAAAAACGATAAATGTAATGAACCATGAAAGAATCAATACTCTTAAATATCTTTTATTTGATTTTGGCATAGAGAAAATCAATGAATTTGATAATTCAATAAATTCGTTTGTTGGTTGCTGTTCCTTTGGAACTGGACATCTTGAATTACTCATTTCTTAGGGATAATCTAGTTTTTTACCATTACTCCAAAAGTTTTCTAGATCATAGAATTTCCTTATTTCAGGTTGGAATATATTTATAATTAGATCTCCATAATCTAATAGAGCCCATTTGGCTTCATTAATCCCTTCTTTTCTCAAAGGCTCAATTTCTGCAAGTAACCTTAATTCATCTTCAACATATTTAGATATTGATCTAACTTGTACATCAGATAGTCCCTCGGCGATTAATATCCAATCGCTTATATAAGAAACCTTATTTATATTTATTAACTTTATTTCTTTCGCTTTTTTATTATCACAGGCCTTTGCAGCGATTAACGCTTTTTCTTTATTGTCCATAAATATTTTCGCTGGATACAGACCTCTGTGAGCCTTCTTGTTGAGATAGTTCAGCTCTTGCTTTCTCGGCACTTTTTCTTAATGCTTCAAGCCTATCTTCAAAAAAAGTCCTTTTCTTCTTTTTTCTTGTTTTATCTATTAAATCTTTTAAAGCGCCACCAAGACTTTTATAAGCATTAGGAATGCTATATCCAAATCTACAAGCTAAATCAATTGCTCTTTCGTCAGCTAATATTGCATCTTGTAATCTTTTTTCTGAATTATTTTTTGTATAGAGCCTATAACCTGCAAATCCAGATAGGCCTAGAGCAAGTATTAGAAGTAAGCCATCTTGAACCCATAGCTCCCCAATCGCTCCACCTAATCCTATTGCTAGAGCCGCCATTTCCCAACCATCTCTGGGAATGGAGTCATTTTGAATTTTTCCAACTTCATGCCAGAAGAGTAAATTTCTGTGATCAATTGCTAAGTTGTCCCATTCATCTAAATCTATCTGAATTTCTACTTCGTCTCTACCTATTTCCTCCAATGTTATTAATGGTGGATCAATTGCAGCTGCAGCCTCTATAAAGACCCAACTCTCATTTTCTGGTGGCAACAAACTTTTTAGTCGTTGAAGTTCGCTCATAAATAATATTTTTCTTTTATTACTATAGAAACAAATGTTGCTTTTCAAGCAAGTTCATTAACATCTGATGATTTATAAGTAGCATAAAGTTAATGTTATTCGATTTGTTATGCCTCAAAGGGGTGATCTAAAAAAAATATTAATTATTGGATCAGGACCTATTGTCATTGGTCAGGCGTGTGAGTTTGATTATTCAGGTACACAAGCTTGTAAGGCTCTGCGAAATGCTGGTTATGAAGTAATTCTGATAAATTCTAATCCCGCTTCAATCATGACAGATCCTGAAGTCGCAAACAGTACTTATATAGAACCATTAACTAAAGAGGTGATATCCAAGATAATTTTAAAAGAAAAACCTGATGCTATTCTTCCAACTATGGGGGGGCAAACAGCATTGAATTTAACAGTATCATTAGCTGAATCAGGTTTCTTTAAAGATAATAATTTAGAGCTAATTGGAGCAGATCTTGAAGCAATTAATAAAGCTGAAGATAGAAAACTATTCAAACAATCAATGGAAAGAGTAAATGTAAATGTTTGTCCATCAGGCATTGCATCCTCGCTAACAGAAGCCCTTGATGTACAGAAAGAGATTAATTCATATCCTTTAATCATAAGACCTGCATTTACTCTTGGAGGCGGCGGCGGCGGAATAGCTTATAACTTGGAAGAGTTCAAAGATATATGTTCTTCAGGTATCGATGAAAGCCCCTGTAATCAAATATTGATTGAAAAATCCTTGATTGGCTGGAAGGAGTTTGAATTAGAAGTTATGCGAGACAAGATGGATAACGTTGTCATTATCTGCAGTATCGAAAATCTTGATCCAATGGGAGTACACACCGGCGATTCAATAACAGTTGCACCAGCGCAAACACTTACTGATAAGGAGTATCAGAGACTAAGAGATTTATCTTTAAAAATAATAAGGGAGGTTGGAGTAGAAACAGGAGGAAGTAACATTCAGTTTGCTATTAATCCACTAAACGGAGATGTAATTGTTATTGAGATGAATCCTAGGGTAAGTCGTTCTTCCGCTTTAGCTAGCAAAGCAACCGGATTCCCTATTGCAAAAATGGCAGCTTTGTTATCAGTTGGTTTTACTCTTGATGAAATAGTCAATGATATTACAAAAGAAACACCAGCTTGTTTCGAACCATCTATTGATTATGTAGTAACAAAAGTTCCTCGATTTGCTTTTGAGAAATTTAATGGTTCTTCAAACATTCTTAGTACATCAATGAAGTCAGTTGGAGAATCAATGGCTATTGGTCGTAATTTTGAAGAGTCATTTCAAAAGGCATTAAGGTCACTAGAGATAGGGATCGCTGGCTGGGATAGCGATGATTGTATTTCAATAAAAGATGAAAATGATTTAAAAAATAAATTACGAACTCCTACATCAGATCGAATTTTATTCATAAAAAAAGCAATGGAACTTGGAAAAGACAATAATTATATTTATAAAGCTACAAATATAGATCTTTGGTTTATTGAGAAATTGAGGAATATATTTAATTTTGAAAATAATTATTTAAAAGGAAGGAAGCTTTTTGATCTAAATAGAGATTTAATACTTCATGCAAAGCAACTGGGTTTCTCTGATCAACAGATTTCTAAATTAACAAATTCAAAATTTTTTGACGTTAGATCTTATAGGCAAAAATTAAATGTATTTCCTGTTTTCAAAACTGTGGATACATGTGCTGCTGAATTTGCCTCTAATACGCCTTATCATTATTCAACTTATGAGGAGTCATTTTCTAAAGTTGGGTTTTTAGAAAATGATAATGAGGCATTATCTAAAAATAATGGAAAGAATAAGATAATGATTTTGGGAGGTGGTCCTAATAGAATAGGGCAAGGTATTGAATTTGATTATTGCTGTTGCCATGCTTCATATCAGTCCTCTGATAGTGGCTTTAGTACAATAATTGTTAATAGTAATCCTGAAACCGTTTCAACCGACTATGATACCAGCGATATTTTATACTTTGAACCTCTTACTCTAGAGGATGTTTTAAACATAATAGAAGTAGAAAAGCCATTTGGCCTTATAGTTCAATTTGGTGGTCAGACTCCTTTGAAATTATCTCTACCTCTTTTTGAATGGCTAAATAGTGATGATGGTTTAAGAGCAGGAGCAAAGATTCTTGGCACTTCACCAATTTCCATTGATTTAGCTGAGGATAGAGAAGAGTTCACGAAAATATTAAATCAATTGAACATCAAACAGCCACTTAATGGACTTGCTAGAAATCAAGTTGAAGCTATTAATGTATCAGAAAATGTTGGTTATCCTTTGGTTGTTCGTCCCTCATATGTTTTAGGAGGAAGGGCGATGGAAATTGTAAAGAATAAGGATGAATTAAATAGATATATGAATGAAGCTGTTAAAGTTTCTCCTGATCATCCAATTCTCCTAGATCAATATTTAAGTAATTCTATTGAAATAGACGTTGATGCCTTGTCTGATAAGAATGGTTTTGTGGTTATTGCAGGATTAATGGAACATGTTGAACCCGCCGGTATTCATTCGGGAGATTCTGCTTGTTGTCTACCTTCCATTTCCTTATCAGAAACGACTTTAAATACTGTCAGAGAATGGACCGTTTCTATTGCTAGGAAATTAAACGTGGTTGGTCTTATTAATTTACAATTCGCTGTAAAGAAATCTTTGGATGGTAATTCAGATGTCTATATCTTAGAGGCTAATCCTAGAGCTTCAAGAACTGTACCATTTGTTTCGAAAGCTATCGGTAAACCTATTGCAAAATTAGCTACAGAGCTAATGCTTGGAAAAACGCTAGAAGAATTAAATTATACAAAAGAAGTTATCCCTAATTTTCAGGCAGTTAAAGAAGCTGTTCTACCTTTCAAGAAGTTTCCAGGATCTGATACACTGCTTGGCCCTGAAATGAGATCAACTGGGGAAGTTATGGGCTTGGCAAAGGATTTTGGTATCGCATATGCTAAATCTGAATTAGCAGCAGGAAATGGGGTTCCTTCAGAGGGAGTTGCCTTTTTATCCACTAATGATTTAGATAAGGAATATCTTTACGAAATTGCAATTGATCTTACTAAACTCGGTTTTAAATTGATTGCTACTGAAGGAACCACTAATTATTTATCTGGATTAGGTATTGATGTCGAAAGAGTCTTAAAGGTTCACGAAGGCAGACCCAATATAGAAGATCTGATTAGGTCTGGTCTTGTTCAGCTTGTCATAAATACTCCTGTAGGTTCTCAAGCATTACATGATGATGCTTATTTAAGAAGAGCTTCTTTAGAATATAATATCCCAACATTTACAACCATACCTGGAGCTAAGGCTGCTCTTAAAGCAATTAAATCTCTAAGGGTAAACGAAATTGACACCATATCACTTCAAGAGATACATGATTTATGAATTAATTATCCTTAAGTTTATTTCTTAAGTCATTTGCTAATGTATTTCTCCCCAATGAAATTAATTTTAAAGTATCTTCATGCATTTTTAATTGTGCCTCTGCTATCTGTAGATTTTTTACAATTACTTTAATCTCATCATTTAAATCATCAATGAAGTATTTCTTACCATCAAATGTTAATACGGCTTTTTTATTTTTTTGATCTTCATTAGTCATGGAATTCATTTTAATAACAAATATAAAATAAATTTATTATCGGTCTATTAATTGTTTTTCACATAAATCTTTATAAATACCTTTTTTATTTATCAGTTCATAGTGGGAACCAATATCAATAATTTCTCCTTTATCAAAAACTACTATTTTATGAGCGCCTTGTGTAGTTGAAAGTCTATGGGCAATTATTATTACGGTTCTTTTTTTCATTGCCTGTGTTAAACCTTTTTGAACGGCATTTTCCGATTCAGCATCTAAAGCACTTGTAGCTTCATCTAATAATAATATTGAAGGATTACCTAATATAGCCCTTGCTATAGCAATTCTTTGTATTTGTCCTCCAGATAGATTTAAATTTCTTTCACTTAACAAAGTATCGTACCTTTTGGGTAAACCCTTTATAAATTCATGTGCATTTGCAATCTTTGCAGATTTTATAATATCAATATCGCTATATTCTCTTCCCATCCTGATTGCCTCACCTATAGATCCAGAGAATAAAAATGGTTGTTGTTGTACAATTGCAATTTTTGATCTTATATTTTTTGAATTTATTTCCTCTATATTTCTTTCATCTATATAAATCTCACCACTCAATGGTTTTAAGAATTTGAGTATTAATGACATCATGGTACTCTTACCAGCTCCAGATGCACCTACAAATGCAATAACTTCCCCTTTTTTGATCTTTAGATTTATATCCCTAAGCACTAAGATATTATTTTTATAGGCAAAATTTATATTTTTAAATTCTATATTTCCATTTATTGATTCAAATTCAAAAGCATTACTTTTATCTTGCTCTATAGGTTCATTGTTTATTTTCTGAAGTCTTTTAAGTGAAGCCTGAGCTTGCTTTAATTCATTGAAATTTGTTGAGATATGGCTAATTGGATCTATTAACATTAATATTGCTGCAAAGAAACTACTGAACTGCTGACTGTTTAATAAACCTATATTTATTCTAAAAGCACCTATACCTAATATTGCCAAAATTCCAAATGCCTCAATAAAACCTACAATTGGATGTTGTAGCGCTAGTAACTTTAATGTTCTATATTTTGCTTTTTTATTTTCTCGTAATTTATTATTAAATTTCTTTTGAAACCATGATTCTGCTGCATAAGCTCTAATTGTTTCTATGCCATTTATGGATTCACCAACTAAAGATGCAAGATCACTTGTGGACTCTTGACTTTTTTCTGCGGCATTTAAAACTTTTTCACCGAATTTATTTATTGATATTATGATTATTGGAGCTAGGACAAAGGTTGATACTGTTAAAGACCAGTCCAAGTAAAACATGTAGGTAATAACAGCGAATAACTGCAAAGAAGAAGGTAATGTATCTTGAATCGTTTTGTAAATAACTTCACTAACACGATCTGCATCTTCAGTTAAACGATATGTTATGTCTCCAGCTGATAACTTTTCTATATTACTGATTTCAATTCTCTGAATCTTCTTGAATAAATTTGATCGAATAACTTCACTTATTTCAATTGATGGTTTTGCAATAAATACATCTTGTCCATATTGAGCTGTTTTTTGTATTAAAAACACAAACAATGTCTTTATTATTATTTCTTTTACTTCTGATAAATTCCCTGAGCCAATTGCCGGGATAAGATTGCCTGCAAGAATTGCTATAACTGGCCAACAGCTAACATACACTATCATGCAGATAAATCCTTTAATTAATCTGCCTAAATAAGGACTTATTGGAGGAATTAAACTCAAGGACTTAAACTTTAATATATATTTTAACTCTATCAATATCAGTGAGTTTATAAACCATGAAACTGGATCAATTCTTAAAATGGCATAATCTTGTTTCTTCAGGAGGTGAAGCTAAAACATTTATCAAATCTGGACAAGTATTGGTAAATGGTCTAATTGAAAAAAGAAGAGGTAGGAAATTGATCAAAGGAGATAAAGTAATATTTCTAAAAAGTGAAATAATTTTTGATTAATTAGCCAATAAAGCCTCCAATTATATTAGGATAATTTCTGGATACAATATGTTTTGAGAAAAAAAGTTATCGCCGGCAATTGGAAAATGCATATGACATGTGCAGATTCAATTAATTTTTTAAAGGAATTTTTACCTTTAATTAAAGATATCAATGATGATAGAAATATTGTTATTGCTCCACCTTTTACAGCTATCTCTACTTTTTCTTCCTACGCGGACTTGGAATTCTTAAACATTTCAAGCCAAAATATCCATTGGGAAGATTCAGGGGCATTTACCGGAGAAGTATCCCCAAAGATGCTTCTTGAACATAATGTTAAATATGCAATAGTTGGTCATAGTGAACCCAGAAAGTATTTCAGTGAAAGTGATGAACAGATAAATAAGAGGGCAAAGTCAGCCCAATCTAATGGTCTTACTCCTATTGTTTGTGTTGGCGAAACATTAGAACAAAGAGAGAAGGGAGAAGCAGAAAGAGTTATTACTAGGCAAGTTGAACAAGGCTTAGAAGGTATATCAGCATCTGATTTAATTGTTGCATATGAACCAATCTGGGCTATCGGTACTGGTAAAACATGTGAGTCTCAAGAAGCAAATAAGATTTGTAGTATTATTAGGAATCTTGTTGGAAGCGAAGAAGTGATTATTCAATATGGTGGTTCAGTTAAGCCAAATAATATAGATGAAATTATGTCTATGAGTGATATTGATGGAGTTTTAGTCGGTGGAGCTTCATTAGACCCAGCAAGCTTTGCGAGGATTGCAAATTTCAATAAATAATAGCTGGCCTAATAAATGGGGTTTGAAGACTTCAATAATGGGAGTTCTTAATATAACTCCAGATTCATTTAGTGATGGTGGAGAATTTTATTCGATTAATAAGGCATTAATACATGTAGAAGAACTTATTAATGCCGGGGCTGATATTATTGACATTGGATCGCAAAGTACTCGCCCTGGAGCTATCGAAGTTGGTCCTGAGATTGAAATAAAAAGATTATTGCCGGTACTAAAGGAAATAAGGATTCTTTATCCAAATATTATAATCTCTGTTGATACATTCAACTCAGATGTTGCATATAAAGCTTTAGAAAACGGTGCTAATTGGATAAATGACATTAGTGGTGGTAGGAGAGATAGTTCAATTCTTAATGTTGTTTCTGAATTTAAATGTCCATTTGTAATAACTCACAGTAAAGGTAATAGTCAAAATATGAATTCTTTGGCTACATACGATGATCTCATATCAGATGTTATTTCATCCTTAAATTGCTTAACTGAAAATGCATTGATTAAAAATATATCTAGAGAAAATATCATTTGGGATCCAGGTCTTGGCTTTTCTAAAGATACAAGTCAAAATATTGAAATTTTAAAAAACTTGAATAAATTCAAAGAATCATCCTTTCCAATTCTTCTTGGTGCTTCTAGGAAAAGATTTATTGGAGAAATACTTGATGAGGAAAATCCTAAAAATAGGGATATTGGTTCGTTAGCTGTTACTTCTCTATGTTCTCAATTGAATCTTCATGCTGTTAGAGTTCATAATGTGAAAATTCATCATGAATTACTGAAAGTATCAGATATGATCAATAGATGATCAAATCTAGTCTTTAACTCCCTCTATTTTATCTTCAACTTCTTGATATAGTTCTTTTAATTGTTCAATATTTTCATCAGAGGTTTCCCAGTAACCACGTCCATTTACCTCAAGCAATGTTCCTACAATTCTTCTGAAGCTATTAGGATTCAATTCCATTAATCTTTTCCTCATTTCCTCATCGTTTATAAAGGTTTCGTTAGTCTCTTCGTAAACAAAATTATCTACTTGACCACTAGTTGCACTCCAGCCAAGTGTGTAATTAAGTCTATTAGAAAGTTCCCTTACTCCTTCATAACCAGACTTAAGCATTCCTTCGTACCATTTCGGATTCAAAAGCTTGGTTCTAGAATCTAGTCTAATTGTTTCACCTAATGTCCTCACTTGAGCATTAGATGTAGTTGTGTCTGCAATGTAACTACTTGGTTCTTTCCCATCATCCCTTAACGTTTTTATTAATTTAGTTGGATCAGAATCAAAATAATGGCTGACATCAGTTAGAGAGATTTCAGAAGAGTCAAGGTTTTGAAATGTTACATCAGCAGTTTTCATGACAGACTCGAATACATCCCTTTTTTGATTCATTTCTCCTGGATTATCAGCATTAAAAGCATAAGTTTTTCTTGATAAGTACATTTCTTGCAATTCATTTTCTTCCTCCCAGGTTGAATTTTCAACAGCTAAATTAACATTTGAACTATAGCTTCCACTAGCATTTGAAAATACTCTTGCTGAAGCCTCCCTTATTGAGGTACCTTCTTTTTCAGCTTGTTCTAATGAATGTTTTCTTACAAAGTTAGACTCTAATGGTTCTTCTGCTTCTGCAGCTAATTTTACGGCTTGATCAATTAGTGCCATTTGGTTTATAAATAAATCCCTAAAAACTCCAGAGCAATTTACAACCACATCAATTCTTGGTCTACCAAGTTCCTCTAACGGGATAAGTTCTAATTTATTTATTCGACCAACAGAATCAGGTTTTGGTTTTACTCCTACAAACCATAAAATTTGAGCTAGAGATTCACCATAAGTTTTGATATTATCAGTACCCCATAAAACACAAGCTATTGTTTCAGGCCAAGTTCCTTGCTCTTCTTTTTGTCTTTCAATTAATTTATCTACAACCGATTTAGCTGCTGCTACTGCTGCAGTAGTCGGAATTGATTGTGGATCAAGTGCATGAATATTTTTACCACTTGGTAAAACGCCTGGATTCCTAATGGGATCACCTCCAGGCCCAGGTAATACATAATTCCCATCCAATGCTTTTATGAGGCTATCCATTTCTTTGTCTGCACAAACCTGTTCAAGGCAGAATAATAAATAGTCAAATAATTTATTTAATTCTTTTTGATTTACTTCATTAAATCCGTTTAATCTACATACTCTCAACCAAGGGGTAGGTAAATTTAAACCAAATATTTTCAAGAAATCTAATAGTTTTGAAAATAGTGATTTCTCCAAATAGACTCTTCCATTAACAATTTTTAGAGAGTTAACCATTGCAAATATGGATTCTCTGGCAGTTTTAATAATTTTTTCATTAAGTTCAACAAACTTAAGTTCTCCCTTATTATTACCGTCGTAAACTTCATCAATTTTTAAATTTATAGATTCTGCTAATAATCCTGGTAAGGATCTAAGACCTTCTTGTTCTCTTTCTAACGAAGCTATATTTACTAATGTAGCAACAGCTTCCTCAGCAGTAGGAGCCTCTCCAATTGTATGGAGTCCACATGGTAATAATCTACTTTCAATCTCCATTAATTGCTTATATATATTCCCTACGAACAGATCTCTATCTTCAATAGTTAGTTCCTCTACCTCACCAACAGGGAGATCTACATCTTTGTCGAGATTACATTGCTTTGCAGTCTCTACAATGGCATTAACAATTTGAATACCTCTACTACTTTCTCTGAGTTGTTGATAAGAACCTACAAGCTCGCTCAATTCTTTAAGTCCTTTATAAAGACCAGCATTTTCAGCTGGAGGAGTTAGGTAACTTATTGTTGATGCGTAACCTCTTCTTTTTGCAATTGTTGCTTCTGATGGATTATTTGCTGCGTAATAATATAAATTTGGCAGAGATCCTATTAAAGAGTCTGGGTAGCAAGTTTCACTCATTCCCATTTGTTTCCCAGGCATAAATTCAAGTGAACCGTGTGTTCCAAAATGTAGAACGGCATCAGCTCCCCATATTTTTTCTACGTATGTGTAATAAGCAGCAAATCCGTGGTGAGGACTTGCACTTCTTGAGTAAAGTAATCTCATTGGATCTCCCTCATATCCAAATGTTGGTTGTACTCCTATAAATACATTTCCAAAATGCTTTCCGTAAATAAGTAAATTTTGTCCATCGCTGTTCAGGTTTCCAGGAGGTTTACCCCAATTTTCTTCTAATCTCTTTGAATAAGGTGTAAATTCCTCATATTCTTTTACAGTCATCTTATGAGCAATATTTAATTCAGGAGAACCATCCATAGCCTCTGGATTATTAATGACTTTCTCCATTAACTCTTTGGAGTTTTTAGGGAGATCATCAATTTGATACCCTTTAGCTTTCATTTCTAAAAGAACTCTATAAATAGAACCAAATACATTTAAATAAGCAGCTGTTCCAACATTTCCTTTGTCAGGTGGAAAACTGAATACAGTTATCGCTAACTTCTTCTCCTCCCTTTTTTTAACCCTAAGAGTGGACCACTTTATTGCTCTTTCAGCAATAATATCTACTCTGTCTTGAAGTGTATGAGCTTTACCAGTAGCATCATCACGACCTGAAAGAATAATTGGTTCAATAGCTCCGTCTAATTCTGGTATTGCAATTTGGAGTGCAACTTGAACAGGGTGCAATCCTAAATCACTTTCCTCCCATTCTTGAGTTGTTTGAAATACTAATGGTAGTGCAACCATATACGGTCTATTTAGTTTTTTGAGTGCATCAATAGCTTTTGGATGATCTTGTCTTGCAGGACCACCTACCAATGCAAATCCTGTTAAAGATACAACCCCATCAACTATTGCTCTTTCCTTATCAATTGAATCATAATAAAATTCATCTACTGGTTTAGAAAAATCTAATCCACCACAGAAAATAGGTAAAACACGAGCGCCTCGATATTCTAATTCTTGTATTACGGCTACATAATGAGCATCATCACCTGTAACTATGTGACTTCTTTGTAGAACTAATCCAATTGTTGGAGTTTTATCATCTTTTGGTTTTATATCTTTTCTATTATTTTCCCAATTCTGATATTCTTTTAAACTTTCAAACATATTTGGCGCTAATGGATGCCATATGCCTAAATCCGGGAATGTTTCAGGATCTTGTATTTTAAATTCTTCTAACTGATCTTTTATATTTTCTGACACTACATATTTTTCAGAGATCATTAATAAGAAATTTTTCAGATTCTCTGTAGTACCGCCAAGCCAATATTGAAAACTTAATATAAATGTTCTTGCATCTTGTGCTTTTTCTACAGGTAAATATTTGAGTATTGAAGGCAATGTATTTAGTAACTTCAACATTGAATCTTGGAAACTAGCACCATCAGATTCTTTTTTCTTTTTAATAAGATCTCCAATAATACTTTTAGTTTGTCCAAGTTGGGCCATGCTAAAAGAACCCAATTTGTTTAATCTCATCACCTCAGGCATTGAGGGAAAAATTATAGAGGCTTTAAGATTCTCTTTATATGGTGTAACTGCATCTACAACTTTTTGTGCTAGATCTTCAATAAATATTAGGGAGGCAATAAAAATATCGGCACTTGCTATATCAACTTTAAAATCTTCAAAATTTTTATCGTTTCTAAGTTCTTCTATAAGATATCCACTAAGATCTATACCAATTGGACCCTCTAATTCGTTAATTGATTTAGCGGCTTGTGTTAGTGAGTTTTGATATTGTGGCTCGAGAACAACATATACTGCTTTTATAACAACTTTATGTTTGTTATCCTCGGCAGGAGATACTCTGCGGTTTGCTGAGCGGACCTGCGTAAACATTTTTTTTTCTTAAGTATTTTTTACCAGCCTACGGTTGAATTGACGTTATTGTGTGCATTATAAATAGCGTGTAACAACCTTTTTACAAATTTATTTTTTTAAAATGATTAAAAACTCTAAAGAATCCATACCAGTACTAGTATCTGGAGCATTAGGCAAAATGGGAAGAGAAGTTGTTAAAGCTGTTACAAATTCAAGTGATTGTTTTTTAGTTGGTGCTATAGATCTTAATCAAAATAATAATGGTAGAAATATCTCAGAGATTATTGACATACCGGACTCTGACATTTATGTATCAAATGATTTAGAGGGCACCTTATGTTCGATAAGTCAAAAATATAACACGTCTCCAAATAGAGCAGTTATGGTAGATTTTACACATCCAAATTGCGTCTATGATAACACTCGTGCAGCTATAGCCTATGGAGTTTCTCCAGTCGTAGGGACTACTGGTTTATCTGTTAATCAAATTAATGAATTAGCCGTTTTTTCCAATAAGGCTTCTGTTGGTTGCGCAATTATTCCAAATTTCTCAGTTGGTATGGTTTTATTGCAACAGGCAGCTTCTGTTGCAGCAAAATTTTATGACAATATTGAATTAATTGAGATGCATCATGATCAGAAAGCTGACTCGCCAAGTGGAACATGCATTAAAACAGCTGAGATGATAGAAGAATATCCTAAGAAGTTCAATAAAAGAATTATTAGAGAAAATGAATACCTTAAAGGAGTTAGAGGAGGTGAGAGAGAATCTGGGATTAATATTCATTCAATTCGTTTACCAGGTTTATTGGCTCATCAGTTAGTTATTATGGGCTCTCAAGGAGAGACATATACAATTCGGCACGATACTATAGATAGAAAAGCATACATGCCTGGTGTTATTGAGACTATAAAAAAAATTAGTAGTTTTAAATGTCTCGTTTATGGTTTAGAGAAATTAGTTTTTTAATATGTTATTACCTATATCAACTGGTCAAGTATCCAAGTTAATTCCCTCAGTAGCCACTGGAAATCAATTCAAATATGCCTTAGGTAATCCAAGAAAGATTTTGCAAAGACTTATTATCTCTGTCTTAGGAGGTGTAGTAAATTTTCTTTTAAGTGGACAACTTTACGGATCTCAAACATCTAGTTTTTGGTTGGTTCTCTCTGTTTTGTTTTTTTTATATATTTTGTGGGGACCCATTCTTGAGGCAAGTAGAAAAAATGCTAAGTTCAAAAGATTTGAATTTTCCGCTATTTTTGATGGCTTTATTTCAGACATCTATAGAACTGAAAGAATTGAAAGTTCAAGAGAACAATCTAATAGGCAAGGAAAACTTGAGTTGATTGAGAATAAGCGAACATGGTTGGTTTTGGAATTAGAAGATAATGATGGATATCTTGGGAAGATTTCTTTTCCCATGGAGAATAAACATTCACAACTTAAAATAGGCCTATCTATTAGGTGTCTTGTTACTTCAAATAATAGAAATCTATCTAAAAATATTTTATTAACTGATGCATGGCTACCTCAGATTAATTTGTGGGTTGGTGATTACCCATTCTTATTGAGACCAGCATTTGAAGAGATTTGCTACATTTACAAAAATAAATTTAACGTATGATGTTGAGATGAAAAAGATAAATGTAAGAATTATTGGAGCGGGTCCAACTGGCTTATTGTTAGCAGCATCATTAGCTAAGCTAAATATCAATATTTATATTTATGATTTGTTAAGTAGAAATGCGCTTATATCAAAGGATAAAACTTATGCCATAACCCATTCAACTAAGAAGATCTTGAAGAAATTTAGATTATGGGAACATTTGGAACCATATATATATAGTTTCAATACATTATCTATATCTGATAGTTTTATTAGAAAATCATTTTTGTTTTCTATCAATGATTTAACTCCAGACTTAAAAAATTCTCCAGATGTTGGCTGGGTGGTTAAACATTCTGTTTTAACTGAACTCTTATTTGATGTATTGTCAAAATATGAAAACGTATCCTTTATAAATAAAAATTTATTATTTTCATCAAAAAAAGATTTTGATTATGAATTTGTAGCTGATGGAGCAAATTCTTGTTTTAAAAAGATTTACGGCATGCTTAATTTAAAAAAAAGTTATAGACAATCATGTTTAACTTTTAAAGTACTTCTTAGAGGTAATGTCAATAAGAGAGCATATGAGATTTTTAGAGATGAAGGACCTCTAGCTCTTTTACCTCTAAGTGAGAATCTTTATCAAGTTATATGGACGTCTAGTATTGCTAATGCCAAAGAGAGACTGAATCTCAGTAAAAGCCTTTTATTAGATAATTTGTCAGTGAAGCTGCCAAGAAATCTAATACTAGATCAAATAGTTGGTGATGTTAATAGTTTTCCGGTTTCGTTATCTTTTACAATTCCTTCATTTGATTTCAAAAAGGTCATTTTTGTTGGTGATGCCTTGCATACATTTCATCCTGTTGGAGGTCAAGGTCTAAACATATGTTGGAGAGATGTAAATGATATTTATAATTACTTTTGTAAATTGAACACTATTAATAAAAAAAATTTAATTCTATTAAAGTTCGATTTCTACCTAAAGAGAATTGTTGATATTTTATCTATTGCTTTTACAACTCATACTTTAATAACTGTTTTTGCAAATAGTAACATCCTATTAATTCCAATTAGAAGTTTGTCTTTCTTTTTTTTAAATAGAGTTCCCTTATTAAGAAAAGCTGTACTAGGTTTTATGACCAAGTCTTTATTCTTTAATTCTATAAAGTAAGTTAAAAATATGGAAAATAATTCAGTTATTGATATTATCCATTTTCTTATAAATGAAATTGGATTACCTTTAAGTGCAATTGATCTTGGAGAGAAAATATCCAAAAAGAATAAAATCTCTTTACCGATTGCCTTATGGAGCCATGGAATTCTAAGTACGGAAGATCTTCACAAACTTTATACTTATATTTACAAAACTAATGAATAAATTATCTGTTATGATGGCATAGAATAATTTTTTTATCATTTCAATTTTAAACAGTAGTAATTCCGTATCTAGAGAGGCTATTGAGAGACTTGATTTACTTTTATTGGCCTTGGAGACTATAGATTTAAATGGAAATCAATCTATTTTTAATCTTTCTAATAAATTAAATTTAAAAGAAGTTTTACCTAATAAAGTTTATATTTGGAAACTTAGATGTTCGAATCCAATGCGAAAGTCTTTTACTAATAAAAGAATAAAACTTAAGGAATTTGATGCCTTAATTAGAATCACATTTGAAATGTCTAAGCGTCTTTACCCTTATATAAGAGCCATATTGGCTTCCAAAGACAATTACTTAACAAGTCCTGTATTGTGGGATGAATTTCAAAGAAGATATATTGCTTTGATATCAGAAAGATTTAATAATGAAAGTATAAGAGTTAAGAATTTAATCGAGCCTGCAAAATCAAGCAATTTCTTCATGGAATTGTTATTCATTCTCGCATTATGTATTTCTGATAATGGTGATCTCAGGTTAAAGAATATACTATTAAGTTTATAAGATGATCCAGAAAAAATACACATTCAGTCAGTCTTCAGTAAAATTAGTTATATCGGGCTTACCCGATTATTCTAATAATGATAAAGAAGATATTATTTCTATAATTTCAAGTTGGAAATTATTAATAGTTAATAAACCTGAGATTGAAGGCAGTTTAGATCATTTAAAGAGTGTGATTAAAGCATTTTATGATTACTCTTATTTTATGCTTTTTAAAAATGATGAAACTTTTCAATCTAAATTAATAGATATAAAGAAAGAATCAAATGGAATTCATACCATAACTTTAAAAAGTTCAAAACAAAATACTAAGCCTTTAATATTAACCTTAGGTAACGCGGAAATTGCAGATATTGTTAATTGTTTTGATCAATTGTATATTTCTAAGAATATTAATTTGGATATAGTTGGTTTTGAAAATAACTTAGTTAAGAATAAGTTTAATTCAATTTCAAAAAAATTGATATTTAATAAATTTATTCCACCATTAATTGCTATTTTTTCAGTATTCCTTTCATCAGTTCTTATTTCATCTGTTTATAAATTAAATGATACAAATGAAGAGTCTATTTCATTCTTACTTAGAAATAAAACTAGCAATATTAATTCTTTTGTGATAACAATGAAATAATTACTTAATTTAATATTAATTTCTTACTTTCTTAAGTTTTAATGGCTGATTTAAAAGTTCCAAATTTAAATAATAAGTCAAAACAGTATTTGTTTAAAAATAAATTACCTATAGCGAAAAAATCAAAGTCTAAATTGCTAAAAGAATCAATTTTGATGATATTAGCTGGTTTGTTAATATTTGCTATTGGCTATTATATTCCTTCTCAAGATCTTTTGTTTAATGGATTTAAAAGTAATTTGAATAATATTTATACGAACCTTATTTTGTTAATTACATATTCTTTTCAGGTAATCCTTGTGTTATTTATTGTTTTAACCAAAATATCAGCGGTTATTTTATTTATAGGAAGTATATATAGGTTACATAAGATTTTAAAGAAAAAAAATACGAGAGCAATATTCCGTGAATAGCAATTAAATAGGTTGCATTAAGCCTCCACTTCCTGAATCGGAGTCGTCATCGTCATTTTCTGTATCTACTCCTAATAATGCTAAGGCACCTACAGCAACTGAAGATATTAATATAATGTAAGCAAAAACTGGTGTTTGAGCTGTTATGTCAATATATTCTCCCATATTAAATGAAATTTGATATAACCTAACTCAAAAAATATCTTTTTGCGTTTATAAATTACTTTTTTAATACTTTATTTTATTCGTCATTACCGTTTATGATGTCTTCAACTTTTTTAGCCATTTCAGTAAGCCAATTTATAAGATTAGTGATCTGATTCTCCAAATCGAGCATTCCTAAACCACGTATTATTATTTTTGTGTTTTCTTTTTGTTTTAGGTAAATGAATTTACTTTGAATATTAGTAGGTAGAGAATCTCTCATGTAATTGAATGCATTTGTCTGCATTCTTGTTTCTATTTCTACATTAGGTTTTTTTGTTTTGATCTTCTCAAAGCCACATTTCTTAGCTAATAGTTTTAATTTCATTATTTGTAGAAGTGTTTCTACTGGACTTGGGATTACCCCGTATCTACTTACCCAATCAGTTGCTAATTCAGTTATTTCATCATTATTTATGCAGCTTGTAACATTCTTATAAGCTTCTAGTTTTTCATCACGATTAGATATCCATGTAGATGGTATAAAAGCATTTACTGGTAAATCTATTTGAGTATCTGAGACTTCTGGTATTTCGCGTCCATTTAAGTCAGAAATTGCTTCATGTAGCATTTCTATATAAAGGTCATATCCTATTGTATTAACCTGCCCACTTTGTTTTTCTCCTAATACACTTCCAACCCCTCTTATTTCCATGTCTTTCATGGCGAGTTGATATCCACTTCCAAGTTCAGAGAAATCTTTTATCGCCATAAGACGCAGTTTTGCTTCCTCGTTAATCTTATTTGTATTTGGGTAAAACAACCATGCATAAGCTTGAATACCGCTTCTCCCTACTCTTCCTCTTAATTGATATAGTTGAGCAAGACCAAACTTATGCGCATCCTCGATAATTATTGTATTAACTTTTGGAATGTCTAAACCGCTCTCAATTATTGTTGTACAAAGCATTAAATCAACTTCTCCATTATTAAATGTAACCATTGCATTTTCTAGATCTTTCTCATTCATTTGTCCATGAGCAATAATGAATTTCAAATTCTGAAACATACCTTTTAATTTTTCAACGGCTTGTTCTATATCAGCAATTCTCGGTAAAACGTAAAATATCTGTCCTCCTCTATCAAGCTCTTTACTTATAGCAGTCCTAATCACATCAATACTGTTTTCAGACAAGTATGTTTTTATTGCTCTCCTTGATGGCGGAGGAGTTGTTAACAAACTCATTTGCCTAATACCAGATAAACTCATGTAAAGAGTTCTTGGTATTGGTGTCGCACTAAGAGTTAAAACGTCTAAGTTTTTCTTAAATGTTTTTATCTTTTCCTTTTGTTTTACACCAAATCTTTGTTCCTCATCTATGACCAATAATCCAAGATTTTTAAAACTTATTTCTTTCCATAAAATTTGATGAGTAGCAATAACTAAATCGATATTATTATTTTTTAATCCATCAATAATTTCTCGTTTTTCTGATGATGATTTAAATCTATTTAGTAAAGATACCTTTATTGGATAAGGAGAAAATCTGTCACTTATGTTTTTCCAATGTTGTTGTGTTAACACAGTCGTTGGTGCAAGCATAATAACTTGCTTTCCAGCTGTAATGGCTTTAAATATTGCACGTATAGCCACTTCTGTTTTCCCAAATCCAACATCCCCACATATTAGTCTGTCCATGGGCTTTTCATCTTGCATATCATGTTTTATATCTGTTACAGCTTTTATTTGATCTGCAGTGGCTTGATGAGGGAATGAATCTTCTAATTCTATTTGCCAAGGCCCGTCTTCAGGATAGGAATAACCTTTAAGCTTTTCTCTCTCTGCATAAAGTTTTAACAAATCAAGTGCTACTTTCTTTATCTCTTTTTTGTTTTTTTGCTTAACCTTAAACCATTCTGTACCTCCTAACTTATTTATTTTTGGATTTATATTTCCAGAGGACCTATATTTACATATGCTTCCTAATTGATCTGCCGCGATACTAATTTTGCCATCTGAATACTGAATTACGAGATAATCTCTTGATTCCCCACTAAGATTAATTTTCTCAATCTTAATAAACTTTCCAATACCATGATTTTTATGAACTATATAATCACCTGGATTGATTTTATTCAAATTAATTTTTCCACTTATACTTTTTTTCTTTCTCCTTATAAAAACATTTGTAAATATGTTTTGTTGGGCAAATAATTCTTTATCTGTAATTAGCGAAATTTTCCATATTGGAAGAAAAAATCCTTCCATTTCATAATTGTTCTTGTTTTTTATAATTACGGGCGTTGAATTTAAGGAACAATTCTCTATTTTCTTTATATCGTCTGAATTCTCTATATATTCGGCATTACATGAATGATCATTGAGTAATGTAAGAGTCCTTTTGGGTTGAGCGGATAAAATCCAGACTCTATCTTTGTTCTTATTGAATTTACTTATTTCTAATGCAAGTTTTTTAAATTGTTTGGGAGGTGACTTAATTATTTTGTCATTAATTTCAAAGGAATTTATTTTGTTTTTATTTGTAATTAATTGATATAGATTAATCTGAATATAGTCATTTATTTTCTGATATATTTTTTCATTTTTTTCATATAGATTTGGCTCTAATTTTTTTTTAATATCGTTTTTGTCAAGAATCTCATCTATCCCAATTCTATTTAGTTCAAAGTTGTTTTTGGAATCTTCATACCAGTTTGATGTGAATTCTGCACAGAGTTCTGGTTCATCCAAAACTATTATCGTATCCTTTTTTATGAAATCAATTATGCTTGATATATTATCTTCAATTAAACCTATATATTTTTCAAGATTTTGAATATTCTCATTGCCTTCATAAAAATCCCCATTTATCGAGAGACTTTTTAATCTTTTTAATATTACTTGATATGATCCTGATTGTGTAAGACTGATTTGGTTTATAGTATCTAAAGTCTTTTGATTCGAAGGGTCATATTCTCTAATTTTTTCTACTACATTGTCATAAAATTCTATCCTTATTGGGGTTTCATTATTTACTGGGTAGACGTCAACAATATCTCCCCTCCTACTCCAGTTTCCCTCATATGAAGTAACATTTTCTTTTTTGTATCCTAGTTCTGTAAATCGCTTAACTAAATTTTCGATTTCAATAGTCTGCCCTTTTTTAATTCTTAAATTATTTTCTATGAAATATTTTTTATTTAATAAATGAGGTTGTAGTGATCTTTCAGTAGTTATGATGATGTTATTTTTACTATTACTGTTAATTAATTTATTTATGATATTAAGTTGAGCGTATTCTACCTCACTTGATTTATTTCTAAATTCATAGGGTAAATATTCATTTGGAGGATAATAAAGAATATTACTATTATCTATACTTTCAAAATACCCGATCCATTTATAAGCTATTTCAGTATTTGGACATATTAATAAGATATCTTTCTCTTTTAGTCTGGCGATACTTTCAATTAAGATAGACTTAGCATATCTACTTGATCCTATAAGATTTATTTCTCCTTTCCTAAATATTCTTTTGACTAATTCATTTGTAATTTGAGTATTAGATATATAACTTATTAATGACTTTAGACTCATCAGTTAATTTATTTCTTGATTAAGCAATAGTCTTCAATTATATTAGATTTTGTATGATTTTGAAAAATACATAATGGATACTGCTGCAGTTAATTCATTTATTCCTACATTAGATCAAATAGATAGCTGGTATGAGATATTAACTGTTTTACCAATATTAATTAGCTTGGAATTATTGCTTTCAGCAGACAATGCGGTTGCATTAGCCTCTCTAACAAAATCTCTTAAAAATGCTAAGGATCGTTCACGTGCATTAAATCTAGGCATAACAATTTCTTTGGTTTTAAGAATATTACTAATAATATTATCCAGCTTTTTATTAAAATATATGTTTATAAGAATATTAGCAGGAACTTATCTTATCTATCTCTTTGTTGCTAATTTCATTAATCAGCTCAGTGATAATAATCAAAATGAAGAGAATGAAGTAAAAGATGATAATCGTTTTATTAAGATCGTTGCTTTATTATCAATTACTGATTTAGCCTTTTCTATAGATAGTATTACAACGGCTGTAGCAATTAGTGACCAATATATATTAGTAATTATTGGAGCAATTATTGGTGTAATAGCTTTGAGATTTACTTCGGGCATTTTTTTAAGACTTTTAGATTATTTTCTGAATTTAGAGATGGCTGGTTATGTTGCTATCTTAATTATTGGAATTAAACTTATTTTAAACACTATTTTTACTGAAGTATTTTTATCTGATTACTATTTTTATATCCTTATTCTTATTTCTTTCATTTGGGGGTTTTCAAAAAGAAAAGATTAATATTCCTTCAAATTAAATTCTGATTTAATTGAGGTTTTAATTGTTGTATTAATTGTCTTTTAGAAGAGCTCTTTTTCCCTTCGAGTTTTATTTCTAGAATAAGTATTGGATCTGTTTTTGTAGTAAGAATAAAACCTAGATCATTTATGATGCCAATTATTTCTCCAGGCTTAGATTTTGTTTTTTTGATTTTTATATTAAATTTCTTAGTTAAATCATCAATGCTTAATATTATGGCCGAGAGAATTTTCATGTTTTTATTATTGAAGTTAATGAATGCTCTTGGATATAAACCATTTATTTTTCTTGTTATTTCAAGGGCGGTACCGTTCAAGTTTATTAAATAGTCTGACTTATTTATCATTCTGGCATATTTAATTTCTCTGTTCATTTCTAATTGTGATGTCGTTTCAATTTCCTTTATTAATAAACTTCTCTCTATGATATCTAAACTTTCTATGACTAATTCTTCTGACAATTTACTAAGTTTATTTGATAGGGTTATTAAATTATCATTTTGAGCTATTGGTATTTTTTTTTCTATGAGAATATTTCCTGTATCCAGACCTTCTTCCATCTCCATGATTCCAACGCCTGTGAATTTATCTCCTGATAAAAGCGACCAATGGACTGGAGCAGCTCCTCTCCATCTCGGTAAAAGAGAAGCATGTGCATTCCATGAACCGTATTTTGGTATATCTAATAATTCTTTAGTAAGTATTTTCCCATATGCTATTACAATAAAAACATCACATTCCTTTTCTCTCAATATTTCTACTAGATCGTTATTACCTTTTATTTTATGTGGACATATAGTTGGAATTCTATGATCATCAGCTAATTCTTTAACAGGTGAAGGTTCGAATTTACTACCTCTTGATCTTTTCTTATCTGGTTGAGTGACTACAGCAAGAAGTTCATGATTAGAGTTAATTAGAGCATGTAAAGTATTTATTGAATATTTAGGCGTCCCCCAAAAGATTATTTTCACGCTTCACCAGTAATAGATAAGTTGCTTATCCATACATGTGGTGCAATTCCACTTGTAGTTATTTCTTGAATCTTTTCTATGTTTATTATTTCTTTAAGTAACATTTTAAAATCACCAGCAACGGTAGCAGCCTCAATTGATATTTTTTCTCCATCTCTAACAAACCATCCATCAAAAGGAAGTGAGAATGAGCCTTGACTTGATTTTACACCCGCATGAATAGCATTGAGCTCTTCTATAAGAACAAAATCACCAAGATATGTTTGATGGTTTAGTGTGTCATCAAATGATGATACGTGTTCAGATCTTTCAACAATTAACCAATCAGGTGATACCGAAACTTTCGAGCCAAGTCCAGCGTGGCCTGTTGGATTAGTATTAAAGATCCTTGCTGTTGATTCAGAATGTAAAAGATTAGTTAATTTACCAGCGTTAATAATGCATAGCTTTTGTGTTGGAGTACCCTCACCATCAAACGGGGCAGAAGAAATGTTCTTTTCATGCAACCCATCATCGTATAGATTTAATCCCTCACTTCCTATTATTTCTCCTAGAGAGTTCTTAGTCGATATACTCACACCATCAATAATACTTCTAGCATTAAACATTGAGCTAAAAGCGCTTATTAGTGTCAAAAATGCTTCAGGAGAGAAACATACCTTATATTTTCCAGTTTTAATAGGTTCGTAATTAAGATGTGAAATGGTTTTATCAGCAGCTTCATTTACACAAGAGTCAATATCTATTTCTTGCAAAAAATGTCCTAATTTAAAAGAACCAGAACTTCTAGGTTTTTTTTCACTTTCTTCAGCTCTTGCATATAAATAAAGAGCTGCCTGGCTATTTTTATAGAATCTTGATGCTCCTTCACTATTTGCATATATTCTTTTAAAAAAACTCTCTGATAGTCCATTATATGGAACTGATTTTATTGAGGGATGTTTTGTTAATAGATTTTTTTCTGCTTCTTTTAATACAGTTAATAATTTCTTTATACCAGCAGGATTTTTTTTATCTGGGTTCTTATGTTCGATTATCATCTTTGCTAACGGAGAGAAATTAGTTTGTTCGTTCTGATTTCCGTATGCTGAGGCTTGATTTGCTTGATTCAATGCCTTTTTTAATCCATATTCACTTAAATCACTTGTAGTGGTAATTCCAACCTGATTCTTTTTATTCCATACCCTTAAAGTTAATATCTGTTTCTGAGAAGCCTTTAATTGTTTCGCAACACCTCTATCTACTTGAACTGAATAATCATTTGAAAAGCTTGCTCCATAATCCCACTTGTGAATTGATAGTTGTTTAGCATTTTTGGCTATTAATTCTGTTAAAGTTGACAACTTATCAGTATTCATCTTCCTCCAATAGTTATTGAATCTACTTTAATATGAGGTTGGCCTACAGTTACATTTATACTTCCACTAACGGATCCACAGAAACCAGGAGCAAGTTCTAGATCATCGCCACACATAGATATTCTTGACATAACTTCCTTCGCTTCACCAATTAATGTCGCTCCTTTAACAGGCTTTGTTATTTTTCCATCTTTAATTAAATATGCTTCTTCAACAGCAAAATTAAATTGTCCTGTTGCTCCTACACTACCTCCACCCATGGATTTACAATATAAACCATCCTCTATGCTATTAATTAAATCATCCTTACTGTAGCTTCCTTTTGCTATGAAAGTGTTCCTCATTCTTGAAGCTGCCGCATATGAATAATTTTGTCTTCTGCCACTTCCAGTTCTCTTATGACCTGTTCTTAGTTCCCCTGCTCTATCTGATATAAACTTTTTTAAAATACCATTTTCTATTAGAACTGATTTCTCTGGTTCCATTCCTTCATCATCAATAGAAAGTGAACCAAATGAATTTTCTGACAATCCTTCATCGACAGCCGTTACTGATTCGTGGGCAATTTTTTTATTAAGTTTGTCTGCAAATGGAGTAGTACCTCTTTCTATTTGAGTTGTTTCTAGAAGATGGCCGCATGCCTCGTGAAAGATAACACCTCCAAATTTATTTGCTAAAACAACAGGCTTTTGACCAGCCTGAACATAATCTGCATAAAGCATATTCATTGAACTTTCAAGAACTTCATTTGAAGCTTGTAGGTTATTCCAGGATCTGAAATCATCGGGGTTATCAGAAGAGCCATATCTTCTACTACCTGTAGACCTATAATTTCTGTCAGTTGTTATTACATTGAGACCCACTGTTTGATGGAGTCTTATATCTTTAGCAAAAGTTCCATCACTTGCAGCGATTAAAACTTTCTGCCAGTTTCTTGAATAACTTCCTTTTCTTACTTCAACTTTTTTGTCTTTCTTCAGAAATTTTGTACTTAATAATAATTTATCGCTAACTTCATTTATTGAAGGTATTATATCAAGCCAATTTTCTTTATCAGTATTATATTCTCTTAATTTCTCAAGTCCATCAAATCTAGCATCGTTTTTTTTATTAGATATATTTAACATTTCTAATGCTTGATTAATTGATTTGATTAAACCATCCTTAGTTAAGTCATTGGTACTAACAAAACCATCTCGTTTATCCTTAAAAACCCGTATACCAGCTCCTTTCCCAAATGAAGGACTCACATTTGTTACGAAATCCTCTTCTACTAAAACCGAGATATTATCAGTATTTTCTAGGAATACTTCCAAAAAGTCTGCTCCTAAGGATAAGCCATAATGAATTATTTCTTCGAGTAATTGTTTATTTGTTTCCTCAAAACTTATTTCATTCGATTGTTCTGTTAAAAGCATTTTAAATAAATATAATCTGATAACAAGTTCTTATTATCTTATAGCTGGTTGATAATCGTTACTGTTAAGAGGTTTTAATAAGTATAGTCTCAATAACTGATAACCGTTTGATATGTAGTGTGGTAATTTCTGAATGGCTTTAATGGCTTTATTATTATTACCTTTGTCTATCATAGATAAGTTTTTATTATTGGTAATAATTTCTTCTAGTCTTTTGTAGAAGGATTCGTGATTAACGTTAAGCACAACAGGAAAAACCCTGGCTGATGTTTCATTGGTTTTCTCAATTACATATTTATCGTATTCTCTTGCATTTAGTCCAAGTGCAGCATAAAACTCTTTTCTTCCAACGTCCCTTACATACATTGTTGCGAAAACTGCCAGCAAAAAGAATCTACACCATAACTTAGCTGTGAATCCTTTAACTGTAGATGGCTGAGCCTTCATTAATGCATCAAAGAAATCACCATGTCTATTTTCATCCTGACACCAATTCTCAAAGAAATTAAAAATTGGAAAAATTTTACTTTCAGGATTCTTTTCCAGATGTCTATAAATTGCAATGTATCTCCAATATCCAATCTTTTCTGACAGGTACGTTGCATAAAAGATGAATTTAGGCTTGAAGAATGTGTAATCTTTATTTGCGGTTAGGAATCCTAAATCCAACTGAAGACCAAAGTCATTCATAGATTTATTTAGAAAACCAGCATGCCTAGCCTCATCACGGGCCATGTGGGCAAAGCATTCAGCTAATAATGGATTCTTATCTTTTATTCTTCTACTTAATTCTTTATATAGTAGAAAACCTGAGAACTCAGATGTACAACTTTGCTCTAAGAATTCAACAAATACCTTCCTTGTTTCGGGATCAAGCTTATCTGCTGCGCCTTCAAATTCTTCATTCCTAACAAAATGATGCCTATTGTAATCTTTTCTAAATTCCTCACAAATAGCTTCTAATTCTTCTTCATTAATGGACAAATCCATTTTTGCCATTGCATCAAAGTCAGTTGTGTAAAACCTGGGGGTTAGAATTGTTTCTTTTGCAGGTTCCTTCCCATTGTTGGGTTTAGTTTTATTTTTTGTTTCGAAAGCTTGCTGTACCATTTTATGTATTCCGTTATTACTATTATTTACTATTAATTGTTAATTTGAGAGAAACGTAAACTACATGTCATTCTTTTGAAATTAATTTATACCTAGAAGTTTTTGTCCATTTAGCCTTTGTAAGATTCTTGATATTATCAATTTAAGAGTTATTTTCCTTTCATCAATTAAGAATGATTCAAGAACACTGGGTTTTTCATTAAATCTGCTAAGAGTAAAACTCTTCAAGGATGTAATATCATCTTTTTCAAATGACAGCCAAAAATTACAAGTATCTTGGATAGAGCAATACACATACCAACATTTATCTCCAGTTATTGGTCTTATATTGTTTTCTAATTTTATTTCAACAATCTTTTTTCCAAATTTCTGGAGCTCTTCTTTCATTTGAGGAATTAAATAATCGTTAATAAATTCTTTAAAGGGTTTCTTTTCTATAGGTAATTCCTTTAATGGCTTTGATTTTGGAGGAATATTACCATCTATTTGATTGCATTTATTTAAATCATTGTTTTTTGTTTGTACAGTCTTTTCATCATTTGATAATGTTGCAACATCATTATTTTCTTTTTGAACACTTTTCTCATTAGAATTTATTATTTGATCATCCTTTATTCTTTCTTTTTCACTTTTAGTATTTTTTAAATCTTCTAAATTAGAAGTATCTTCTTTGATTTCTTTGTTATCGTTCATAATTTGATTTTTTTATTAAAGAAATGATTTTTGTTATTTAAATTATAACGAGGAATTTAAATTAAATTTTTTACCATTCACTATTCTCATTTTGCCAATCATCAATATATCTTAAATCGGATTCATTTTTATCTGATTGTGTTTTAGAGACGTTCCTTGAATTCTGGTTAATAACTCTATAATTTACTGAAATAGTTGGTTGTGATTCATTTATATCTCTTTCGGGGGGGCGTTCAAGATCGATTTGTTCATTGGAAATTGCTGATTCATCCTCATAATCTCCATATTCATCTTTATTGCTATGTTCTTGGAATTCATTTTTATCATTCATTTGAATATTGTTCAGAGTAAATAATGTGCTAAAGACAAATCCACTTAAAAATGAAATTGTAATTAAATTACCTACTCTTATTTCTTTGGTATTCCATCTAAATAAATTTATTGAGGTCTTATTTGAATTGGTTAAGGATAGAATTGATAATAATAAAGCAGCAATCAGAATATAAAATGATATAAATGTTTTTTTCCTTCTCATTTTCTTTAAATCAATTTCTAATGACTCAAATTAATAAATAATAAAATCAATGATACATTATTTTTTATTGATTTTGAGCAACAATTTCTAAATCAATTTGATATTTGAGGATATCCACCTTAATTATTTTTATCTTAATTTCATCCCCGACTCTATGGGTATTTTTGGACTTTCTTCCTACTAACATATTCTGCCTAGATCTATATTCATACCAATCATCGTTGAGAGTGCTTACATGAACTAGTCCTTCTACTGACAATGATGATAATTCAACAAAAAAACCATAACTTTGAACAGTTGTTATTAGACCTTTAAATATATTCCCAATTAGCTTCTCGGCTTCTCGTATTTGTTTTAAATTAATCATATTTGATTTATAGTTTTGTAGCTTAGATTTATTCTCATTACATTTTTGAATAATTACTTTATTAAATAAGTTTTTACTTATTTTAAGATTATTTGAATTTAATAAATTCCAATTTATCAATTCCCAGGAATCTTTTTTTAGTAATTCCACTTCAATAGACCCTTTGTTTGATTTCTTTCCATTTTTAAATAAGTTAAAAATAGTATATTGATTTATTAGATTTATATAGTCATAGCTACCTAGTGTCCATGGTGCAAAGCCAGATATATTGTTAAATGACTTATCAACATCCTCATCCTCTAATGATATAGCTTCGTTATTCTTTAGACTATTAATTAAATATTTATGCAATATTCTTTTATTATTACCATGCTCGCTAATATTGAATATTTTATTTAGAGAAGATGTCCCATCTTCATCTAATTCAATATCATTAGTAATTAAATTCGATTGTTTTATTAGTTCATTTATATTTAAATAATCTAAATTTTGTGAATAAAATGAGGCATTCGCTAACTTACATTTTTTGGAATGATTAAACCATATTGAGTCAGCCACATATAGTATTGGCGATAAATAAGTGTTACTATCATTTAAATTTAAGGGACTAAGGTATTCGTTGAAATAATTAGCTGGAGAATGTACATAGTACTCTGATATTGATTCAATCCTATTTGAAAATTTTGTAATCTCAATTTTCCCTTTTTTTAATTGGTCGTTTCTAAATTTAGTTGAGAGATTAACAAAGAAATCTAGATCTGAGATTGATTCTTTAAGAGGTTTTAAAATTCTTGAAATTATTCTTGTCTTTGACTTTCTATTTACCAAAGCCTCTAAATGTTTTTCGTCTAAAATTAATTTGCACTTTACATAGGTTAGATGGAATGAATAATCAATTATTTCCAGGTCTTTGGATAATTTAATACATAGACTTATCGCCTCGTTTTTTTTGTCAATTTTAAACTGAGAAGCCTTTAATATGTCTTCACAAAGAAAAGGGGACCACTCATTAGCTAATGGATATGACTCCGTATTTAATTTAAAAAAATCAAAGACATCTTTATTAGTGAAATCTATCCTTTCAGCTAATGAGTTAGCATGAATCCATAGTTCAATTTGGTTGTCTTCCTTATAATCTACGTGAAAAATAGGAAGTAAGGGGGAATTACTGAGTTTCCAACTATTAAACATAAAGGATCTTTTTGATGTTAAATCAAGTCTTTCCTTTACTTCGGGACGGATAATTTTAAGCGCTATTTTTTTCTCGCAATTGTTAATATTATTTTTAGTCAAGACAAATTCATTATCAATATTTTCATCTTTTTCAAGTTTTAACTCATTAATTACATGACCCTTGCCTTCTAACTGTCCAATTGGGAAGATATCAATTTCAATCTTTACAATATTTTTTTCTTCAGGATTGTATAGAAATTTAATATCATTTTTTGGTAACAAGATTTTTGATAAGATCCTGTCATCTATTGGAACGCCATATACTGATTCATCTATAATTTCTACTTTGGCTAGCAAAAACTGGTTATTGCGTTCCAAAATGCAATCAACTATTCCTTCGGGAGATCTTCTTTTTACTCCTTCTTTGATTATTCTTACTAAGACTTTGTCTCCATTCCATGCATGGTTCAATAAATTCTCTTTAATATAAATATCATCATTTGAATCGTCTCTAACGGCAAAACAATATCCCTTACTGCTACATCTGATTTTTGCTACTAGATGATTATTTATTTCATTATTAAAGTATTCATTATTATCATTCTTGGATATTATCTCTAATTCTTCTAGAGCATTTAAAGCTATATCTAATCTTACCTTTTCTTCCTTCTTGGTTAATTTTAATATTTTGCATAGTTTCTTATATTCAAGACTCTTGTCTTTACTTAAACTTTCAATTATTGACGAAGTACCAAACATAATTTGTTCAAAATGAATTCCTATCTTTTACATTTTAAATTAGTTCATAAACAATATCAAACTTAATGATTATATGATTTGTCAAGTATCTATCTCTTTGCCATCATTTATTGAACTAAGTATTAATTTTATTCCAATAATTAAAAAAGTTACAGATGCAATTGATTTTAAATATATCTCAGGTAAGAACGTAGCAATAGAACCGCCAGCCATTGCCCCTATGAGACTTGCTAAGACTAAAGCTGTTGATGACCCTAGAAATACAGCTAATGGTTTGTTTGATGTGCCACTGAGTGTTAAGGTTGCTAATTGAGTTTTATCCCCTAACTCTGCTAGAAAAACTGTTAAGAAAGTAGATATTAGTAAATTAAATAACATTTATATCAATCCTTTTAACAAACTATAACCTATCCAAGCACTTATCAAGGTCATTAATAAGCCAGCAAATAAAGAAAATTTCTTTGCCGGTATTTTGTTTGCAATCCATTTACCAATTAATACGCCAACAATACTTGAGCAAATAAGAGCTAGAGCGCTACCTATAAAGACTATTATTGGGTGCCCTGATTCTGCGGAAAGCATAAGTGTAGCTATTTGTGTCTTATCACCTAATTCCGCAATAAATATTGTTGTAAAGCTTGTAGCAAAGATAGATGCAAAACCCTTATTATTATCACTTTCCATTTATTTAGAATTTATTTTATTTTTAAAGGTATTCATTTGATCACTTTTTTTTCCGTAAATCGATTCTATATGCTGCTTACAGCATTTAATTAAAAATTTATCTCTATTTTTTTTATATTCATTAAAACTATTTGAAAATTTATCTACTCTGCAAAAATGAGGTCTGTCCATATATATTTTACATTTCTTATTTTCCTTATCAAAATATTTACACCAACCATCCTTGCCAGTCATTTTAGAAATTAATTTTAAATCTTCTTCATCTAAAACATCTAAAATATCTTCTCTCTCGTGCAAATCAAATTTGCAACATGCCCCACAGTTTTCAATACAGGTCCATGATTTCATAATTTAATTCAATCTTGTAACGTAGCCGTACAGTTGATTAGTTTATTTGTAAAAATAGTATCACACAATAATTCATTTTTATGGCAACTTTAATTCCTTTAGCTGTAGTAGCTCTTGCAGGTCCAGCAATAATAGCGCTCGTATTTTATCGTAGATAAAATATTAATTAATGTCTATTCTTGAAGCGGTTTATTGGGATTTAGATGGCACTATAGCTAACACTGAACTAGAGGCTCATTTACCTGCTTTCAATAAATCCTTTAAATATTTTGATATAGATTGGTATTGGGATGAAGATACCTACATAAGCCTTTTAAAGATAAATGGAGGGAAAAATAGGATTTCTTATTTTTCTGAGATCAAGAATCAAAAATTTGCAGATGAATTAATAAATGATATTCATAAACAGAAGCAGTTATATTACCTGGAATTAATAAAAAAGGGTGCTGTCTCATTGAAAAAAGGAGTTTCTAGAATAATTAAGGAATTATACGAAAATAATGTAAAACAATTTATTGTTACCTCAAGCTCCAGAATTCAAGTAGAGATCTTAAATGAAAAATTGTTCAAAGACTTAAATCCCTTTGATTTCTTTGTTTGTAGCGAAGACGTTATTCTTCATAAACCTGATCCCTCTCCATACAATCTTGCTGTTGAGTTGAGTGGAATCAAAAAAGAGAATTCAATAGTTTTTGAGGATTCATATCCAGGCTTACAATCATCATTGCGTGCTGGTTTACCAACTATTTGTGTGAAAACCAATATTCCTATTGACTTTGGAGATAATCCTATATCTTGCTTAGTAGACTCACTTGGAGAATTAGATCATCCGACAAATTTTTTAATCGGACCAGATCATAAAAGTAATTTTATTGATTATAGATATTTAACTAATTTCCTAAAAGATTATTAATCAATGCAAAAAACACGTTTCTCTGAAATATTTGACAAATTGGATATTATTTTTTTGGGATTCTTCAAATCCTCATGGAAATTAAAGTCTTTGAGTTTAATATCTATACTTGGTGGTTATTTTCTTTTTACAAATTTAATTTCACATTTCATTTCCGATTTGGATAAGAATAAATTAATTATTGTTCCTCTAGTCATTCTGTATTTTGAATTTATTACAAGAATTAAACCAAAAAATAATTCTTTATTTTATATTTCTTGGCTAGTTCTGGATAAATCAAGAATTGGTGGTATTTATGCACTTATTCTTGAAGCATTTAAATTGGGGTCTTAGCTTTTATTCCTCTTGTTCTTCTTCATCTATTGGATATACAAAACCTTGAGCTTTACCTGTCAAGACTGATTTACCAAGAGACATTGCTTTCTTTGCGGCATTAGAAGCTTTAGCTTTCCATACAGCATGTCGTTGGTTTCTCTTACTTTTTGACGTTTTTTTCTTTGGTACTGCCATTACAAGATTATATTTCCAGTTATCACAGTATAACCTTTTGATGGTTAAGAAGAAAATATCTATTATTTTAAATTTATACCTGCCAATTTTTCATTAGAGGATATAAGCTTTATATATATATTGAAATTGATTTAACTATAGTGCCATTTAATTCTAATTTCCCTTATTCAGAATCAAACTCAAGTTATTCAGATCTTCTACTGGATATTGATTATGGAAATGTTGAATCAATTTTATTTTATCCAAGAAGGAGAGAAGTTGACGTCTTATATAAAAATGGTGAAACAGCTAAAATTCCAATACTTTATAACGATCAATTAATTCTTAGAAAGGCCACTGAAAGCAATTTAACTTTAACTATAAATAATAGTAATAGAGATATGGCGATCGCAGAATCTGCAGTGACTTTTGGGTTGTTACTTATTTTTATTACCGGCTTTTTGGTTATCTTAAGAGGCACTTCTAAAATTGCTTCAAAAGCTTTTGGGTTTGGTAAAAGTAGGGCTAAGTTTTTTACAATTGAAGAAGTTGAAACCAGATTTGATGATGTAGCAGGAGTGCCTGAAGCAGCTGAAGAACTTAAAGAGATTATTGAATTTCTTAAAAGACCACAAAAACTTCTCGATTTAGGAGCAACGGTACCTAAAGGTGTCTTACTAATTGGACCACCTGGTACAGGAAAGACACTTTTAGCTAAGGCTATTGCAGGTGAATCCGGCGTACCATTTATTTCTATAGCTGCATCAGAATTTGTTGAGCTTTTTGTTGGAGTCGGTGCAAGTCGTGTTAGAGATCTTTTTCAAAAAGCCTCACAGAAATCTCCATGTATTGTTTTTATAGATGAAATAGATTCAATTGGAAGGCAAAGAGGTTCAGGCATTGGTGGTGGCAACGATGAGAGAGAACAAACTCTCAATCAATTACTAACAGAATTAGATGGGTTTGCTGAGAATTCTGGAGTCATTGTTCTTGCAGCCACAAACAGACCTGATATTTTAGATTCAGCACTTCTAAGGCCTGGTCGTTTTGATCGTAAGATTGAAGTTATGCTTCCTGATAGAAATGGTAGAAAAAAAATACTTTCTGTTCATTCTCTTACTAAACCTTTATCATCAAATGTTGATTTAAACTTCTGGGCAGCCAGAACAATTGGATTTTCTGGTGCTGAACTTGAGAATTTATTGAATGAGAGTGCTATTCATTGTGCAAGATCCAAATCAAAAGAGATTAAAAACGAACATATAGAAGATGCATTGGAAAAAATTACGCTTGGCATTAGATCATCAAAATTAGTAAATTCTAATAGTAAAAAATTAAGAGCATATAATGAAGTAGGGAGAGCTTTGGTATCCTCAGTCCGAAATGGGATTAAGTCAATTGATAAAATTACTCTTTTACCAAGAATAGGAAGTTATACTGCTGTTACATTGATTGCCCCAGACGAGGAAGTTTTAAATAGTGGATTAATATCCAAAAAACACTTGTTAACAAAGATTGAAATTGCTTTAGCAGGAAGAGCAGCTGAAACTGTAGTTTTTGGATTTAGAGAAATAACACAGTATGCCGAAAATGATTTGAAATATGCAACAGCAATAGCCAAGGAAATGGTTACCAAATATGGATTCTCCTTAATGGGACCTGTAAATAATAGTCAAAATGATAATGAAGTATTTCTTGGAAATAGCTTGCTTCGTAATAAATCACTAATAGCTGATAAAACAGCAAAACAAATTGATAAAGAGATAATGGATATTTCAAAGAAAGCGTTAAATAATTCAATTAATATTATTACTAATAACAGAAGCCTATTAGATAAATTAGCTGATATTCTTGTTATTGAGGAAACTATAGATAACAAAAGATTTTCTGAAATAGTTTCCACCTCTTTGAAAGTATGATTAAATAAATTTGATACATAATCCACTATTCCCACTATTAAGTTTAATAATTCTCAGAAAATTATATTAATTTTATTAGTTCCATTATTTCCTATCATACAGAAACAATGGCTAAATATTTCTTCGTTAAATTATAGTGCATTCTCTTTTTATTCTTATTTATATTATTTCAGTGGATATCTCTTTCCCATTATTATCTTCCTAAATTCCAATAGATTCTTTAATAATTATAAGTTTGAAGATTATAAACCTGATTTAATAACAAAAAGGATCAAATATTTATTTCTCCCATTGACTTTACTACTTTTGTCTCTATCGATAATAATTACAAGTTATTTATTTATTATAATTAATCTTTTTAGTTTATTCTTAGATGATAGATCTTTTATTTTAACGCACGGGAATCTAATTCATATATATATTACTATTTTTGTCTTTTCCATTCTTTTGATGATTAATAAAACAAAAATTATAATAAAAAAGATTTTTTTAATTAATTTCTTTATATTTATAACCACAATATGGACTTGTGATTATATGGGGTTAGAAATGCAATATGATTATTTAACAGATTATTTCTTCCTGAATATTAATATAAATTCAAATAATATTTATCTTATTTCTATTGCTTCATTAGCTATCTTTGAGATTTTATTTTATTTATGGTCTTATATCTCATATAAAAATAATATTAGTAACTGGCTAGTACCTATCCCAAATAGAGAGATTTTCTATCCAGTTACAAATATTATGTTGTTTTATCTTGGTATTTCTATTTACTATTATTTCATCTAAAGGAAGAATTGTTTAGGCCTTACTTAATCTATAAAGCTGAAAAATATTCTTTACTCCCTTTTGGATCCTCTAACATTGTTTTCTCACCTGGTGTCCAGTTTGCAGGACATACTTCATCTGGATTTGCTGCAACATACTGATATCCTTGCAAGATTCGTAATGTTTCATCTACATTACGACCAACAGGAGCCTTGTTAACCGTTGTATGCATTATTACTCCTTCTGGATTTATTAAAAACAAACCTCTATCTGCTTCTCCATCTTCATTAAGCACATTATAGGATTGACAGATTTCCCTTTTAAGGTCTGAGACAAGAGGATATTTAATATCTCCGATTCCACCTTCATTTCTTGGAGTTTGTATCCAAGCAAGGTGACAATGCTTACTATCAACTGAGACACCAAGAATTTCTGTATTAATTGATGAAAAATCTGAATATCTGTCACTGAATGCTGTAATCTCTGTTGGGCATACAAAGGTAAAGTCTAGAGGATAGAAAAATAATACTACCCACTTACCTTTGAAATTTGATAAAGTAACGTCTTTAAATTCTTGATCATAAACTGCTGTAGCAGTAAAATCTGGAGCTTTTTGACCAACTCTTAGGCAATCGCTTGATGTCATGTAATTTATGTCCTAATGTGTAAATTGTTTGGTCAAATTTGACCACAACTTATATTATAATTTTAAAATTATTGAATTAGCAAGTAAAGTTTCTTTTAGTTTATGAGATGGCATCAATCCTTCACCAAGAAATTTACTATCATGAATCATAGTAAATTACTTAGAAACCTAAAAAAAGAGTTGATTAGATATCCTATTAATAGAGATATTAAAAATATTAAAGAATAAGGGATAATTTATTATTGGTTACTTTTTCTAAAGTATCTAATTAAAATAAAGTCATTATTTCTAATAGAATACCATTTATCATGCTTGGAAAGTTTCTTAGTCGTTTTAATAAAAAGATAGCGATAAAAAAAATAGAATCTAATCAACCGATAAGAATTTGGTCTTTTGTAATTATATTAAATGTTGTTGGTTTTATTGGCTTTCTAATCCTTAATAATTACAATATTGGCCCTGGTATGTAATTTTATTTGATTTTCTTTTTTATTGATCTACAAAAGTTCTCTAATCTGTCAACTCTTGTGAGGTCGGGTAAAGTCCATATATATTCACTACCACTAAATGAATCTTTTATCCATTCATTAAATTCTAATTTGAATGATTTCTTATCTGATGCAGAAATCTTGATTAACCTTTTTTTATAAAACTTTTTTATCTCATCTAAATTCTTATTTGTTGCATGATTCATGAATTCTGCTCATAACATAATGAATCTAACATCTAATGTTATCTAATAAATAAATTCAATTAATAATCTTAATTTACGTATTTTGCACAACATGAAAAAGACCGAATGAATATCCTCCTATAAGGATCCATCCCAAGACACTCGATATTATTGTTGAACGTCTGTTGTGTCTTCTTAACGCCTTTTCAATCATTTCTTGTGCATCCTGCTTGGAAATAAACTGTCGCTTATCTTGATTTGACATTTAAAAGAGTAATATTTATATCTTATCTTAGAAGATTCAAAGCATTATCGAGTTAATGGAGTCGATAATTATATAAGCTAATTTAATAAGATGTATAAATAAATATAGTTAATTATTTAATCATGGAGGCCTTGCATTATATTTAAATATCTTTCGTATTAATGTTTAGTTATAAATACGCTTTATTAGAAATCTAATATATTATGTTTATATTTATACTTGATTATTAATGAATATAAATGATAATCTAGAAGAAATTAATTCAGTCTTTATTGCTAATCGTCTTTCTAATTGTGAGAGATTAACTGTCATCAATATAGCCAAAGTTTCTAATAATATCAATGATCTTTTAGATAATTTAGAATGGGAAATTAGTTTGAAAAAGATTAAAAAAATATAAAGATTAGGTTGTGTAACCAAATTAGAAATTAGATTGTAGATAAAATTCTATGACTAAAGAAAATACCAGTGTAGAAATACATAGAATATTAGATACTCAGGTAAGATTTAAAGATTGCTTTGCTAGTAAGGCAAGTAGGGAAATTATGCTTTATCGCTTTTTTAACGGGAGCAAGCTTGAATTTCCTTTTTGAATTAGCACCTAATAATGGCATTAGATAATTCAGATTGATTGAATTCAGGGATTAAATTAAAAGTACTTTCATTTTTTTGTTTAAATGCTTTTAGTGAAAATAACACTACCGTTAAAACAATAATTGTTATCAGTAAATCTCCTACAGTAAAGCCTCTGCTCATAATAATTAGATTTTTTTTATATTAACATTTTATCAAAGTTTTTAGACTTATCTTTTTTATATTAAAATTTGCTTTAACCTTTCAACTAAATAGAAAATTAAATAAATATGACTTTAATTTATAAATAAAGATTTTATTGAATGTAGATGTAAACCAATTATTAATAAATAATGAATATATATAATTTTTAGTGTTTATAGTTGATAATAATTTTAATAAAGCATAAAAAAAATGAGTGGAGATAATTTACATGGAAAGCAGCCAATTAGATTTTATTCGGAAAATCTTACTATTACTAAGGTTGTATTAATTCAGCATCATTTTAAATTAATTTCTAAGGATAAATCCATTCTTAACCTCGATATGAATCAGAATGAGTTTAAAGGCTTATTAGCTAGTTAGGTAACCTATATTAAGAGCTTGATTAACTATTAATAATGATTACTAGTTATTTATCTCATTTATCAAGTTTGATAACTTAATTCTTTTAACAATTTGTTCCTCTTCCCAAATAGAACCTACCTCATCCTTTCGCTGAGGTTTTGCTTCATATGCGAGGTACCAAAGTAAAACTCCAAATGGCAGTACTATTAATTCCATGATCATATATTTGACATATTCTAAATATAGTGCAACACTTTTATTATGCAAGTGTTACATTAATTAAATCTTAAAATGCCGTCATCAAGGAAGAGAATAGGCTTTTTACCAAGTGCTGGAGTTCAAGATATTATCAATAATATTTATAAACAGGAAGGAATAAGTCATTCTAAGATTACTGGGTTATTAGTTGAAGAAGCCCTTTTTGCTAGGGGGCTTTATGGATATAAAAAAAACAAATCAGAAATGTTTTCTAATAAATATATTAACAAACTTGACAACTTTTGTAGATTAAACAATCCCTCATTAAAGAAAGAGCTTCAGACAGACCCAGCTATTCTTAAAGAAGATTTAGATTCAATACCTATTCACATTGTAGACGATAGCTATACAGAAGAAGAATATCTAATACTAAATGATTTTCTAGAATATAAACAATTCAAGAGAATGCTCATGGATAAAAACAACAAGTAAATAAAGTGTGATATTTAAGGAAAAGTGTAACACTATTGGATAATATTTGATTATATTATTTTAGAGGTAACAAAATATAATTGACACTATAAATTAATTGATAAAAAACAATGAATCTCTTTAATTGATAAACTTCAAAATATAAGGTTACTTTAATAGACCGAAAGTCTTTATGCTTTGATTTGTTTCTTCAAAATAGGAGATTTGAAAAAAATAGTTTTTAAACCAAAGACAAGTAAAGATATAGATAAGAATGGTATTAAATATAAAACAATATTCGAATCTAATAGAGAGAAATTTGAGAAAATTATATGAAATAGGAAAGTAGCTAAGGACATTTGATTAAGTATTTATCAAATTAATAGCAATTAATTAATGTCTAAGATTAGTATGAATTTACACTATGTAATGGTTTTTATTATTAATTTAAGAAATATCTTGCAACATAAGATTGCTTTTTTTGAAATATGTTCTTTTATAAAAAAAATTATATTTTTTATTAATGAATTTAAATCTTGAGAGAGTTCTAGTTTGGATTTTATATCGTTCTGTTCAAATTTATTATGCTGATGCGCTAATGAAAGTATCCATAGAGGATAATTAAAATTTCTTTAAATCTTGATTTCTTCTGCTTTATTATTCTTTAAATTCATATGTCTCGAGCGTGACTTGAACACGCGACCTGCGGGCTATGAATCCGCCGCTCTAACCAGCTGAGCTACCGAGACATAAAATTATTTTAAATCATTAGATGTATTATTTATAGAATTAAGTCCTAATTTGTTTATTAGCCTCATATATGGCTATTCCACATGAAACAGACAAATTTAAACTACGAACACCGTCAGTTTTAGAATCACTTGTTGCTTTGTTAGGCATTAAAATACTTATTAAGTGATCGCAATTTTCAATCACATTTTGTGGTAATCCATTATCTTCTCTTCCGAATAAAAGAATATCATTTGATTTAAAACTAAATCTGCTTAAGGCTGTTCCATTTTTTTTGCTAAATGCTAAAATTCTACTATTTTGTTTAGATCTTTTAAATTCGTCAAAATTTGAGTATCTGTTTACCTTAACTAAATGCCAATAATCAAGTCCTGCTCTTTTAAGATATTTATCTTCTAATTTATAACCTAAAGGTTCAATTAAATTTAAACTTGTATTAAATGCGGCACAACTTCTAGCTATATTCCCTGTATTTTGTGGTATGCGTGGTTCAAAAAGAGCAATTTCCATTTAGATAGGTTTGGAAGTGTATATATCATCTAATCTTATTGCTTTGCCATTAATAGTAAGCCAATTCTCAGTAGAAATTTTGGTTATTTCTTTTAAGACTTGTCCCATTCTATCTGCAAACCTATTTCCAATTTCATATTCCGAAACAAGTCCCCACCCTACTTGCTCTCCAACGATTATTACAATATGTTTGTATGACTTAAATAGTTGAATTAATATATCTAAATATTTTTCCCATTCATCATCATTTTCCTTAATTAATTTCACTACAAAACCTCCAATAGAGTCTATTAATAAATTATCTTCGACTTTCGTTAATACCTTTAATAAATCATCACTTTCTATTAATTTCCAATTTTCTGGACGTTTTGATTTGTGTTTTTTAATTTTATTTTGCCAATTCTCATCTGCATCCATTTTTTTTGACAATGCAATATAGGTAATTGAATCATAATTTTTGGCTATATTTTCGGCAAAGTCACTTTTACCACTACATATTCCACCAGATACAAGGATTATTTTACACATTAATATTAATTGAAAGGTATGATTTCTTTAATTTATTTGGAAAAATACCACCATGTTGCCAAAGGGATTATAGTTGCTGCAATTAATAAACCAATAACAATATAGGTGGCTAATGATGATTCTGTTTCTGAGGTCCGCATTACATTAAAATTAGGATCAACTACAGGATTATCTATAGAGGATGGTTGACTCTTCTCATAGTTTATTATTGTATTTTGTTGAGTAACTAAAAATAAATGTGGAGAACTCAAATCCTGAGACGAAGCCTTATTGGGAATAAAAGCTATTAAACATATCGATATAACAATAGTGAATAATTTATTTAAATGTTTTTTCATTTTTTGTTATTATTTTCATAACTATATTAAAACTATTTTTGTTTTTTTTGTGGCATTTATTCTAAATTTAAATGCTTATAAAAATAAAACTATTTGAGTTTATTAAATGAATTTAGATGGAAAAAGCATAATTATTATTGGTTTAATACTTTTTTGTTTTCAGTTGATTAATTTTTTTTCACTTGATTCAATAACGCCAGCGCTGGAGAGGGCACAAGTCCTTTCAGCCATCTCATCAATTGTAATTATACTAATAGGCTTGTTATTTGAGCGTATAACTCCAGTTTCCGGCAAGAAAGCTGAATTGTCTGGAGTAAATGATTTTGTATATGATCAATCCATACCTCAGGACTTGTTAGATGAGTTAGCTTGGGGATCTGAAAGTATATTAACTTCTACAGCAGCAGCCTCAATATTAATTCATTATGGAAATAAAAATATCTTAAAAAGAGGATTGATAAATAAAAAGGATTTTAAACCAGGAGATATATGTAAAAGATCGATGAAACAAAATAGTTTAATTTCTCTTGTAAATACCAAATTCTATCCTGGTAAGGATGAATTTGATGATTTTTGTTATGGTGTCCCTTCAATACTGATTATTCCGATTGATTTTAAATCCTTTATATTAATAGGTGGCTGGTCATCAAGATGCTTTACAAAATCTGACGAGAAATGGCTTACTAATTGGTCAAAGAAATTGAATAAACTAATAATAAAATACAATTACTAAAAAAACAATGTAGATCTCACTCTCTCCCCTTCTGAAGAAAATAACATTTTGTTACTGTTGAAATCATAAAAAGCATTATCAGAACTTACCCTAAAATTGGTTTTGTTAGATGAATCATTGTAACTGTATTTAACTGGATTAAAGAATTTAACGACGTCAGAGTCTTGATTCAAAATAGCCTTACTAGATGAAAGGTTAATGTAATCGTCATCTAGCTTTACATCACCTTCAAGTGTTATTAATTCATTATTAACATCCCAATGTAAGGTATTTGATTTGATAAAACCACCCATATTATCTATATCCTCAATTAAAACATTGCCATCAAGAGTTAGAATATTGTTATTTAAAATGGCCGAATCAGCTGTAACAATATATTTAGGTATATCTTCTTCATAAAATATAACTTTAACAGTATCTAATTCATAGATCTGAGTGATCTTATTAAGATTAGATTTGGGACTAATAATTGTATATAGTTTCAGACCATCTTCAGAAAATTGATTCATCGTGAAGCTGTCTATTGTTAGATTTAAATCATCTTTTAATGGCGTTTCTAATTTACAACCTGATATAAATATCACGACTAATATAGTTATTATTCTAATTATTTTATTCATACTCAAGCTTGGTTATTATTGGTATAGGAGAAGGTAATTCATTTCCTTCAGGAGTTAATCCCCACTCTAGCTGATTGATCCATGGCTGATCTTTTTTATATAATTTACCTAGCTGATTATCTATTTTATTTGAAAGATTAGGAAGTAATGGATTTAATAATAAACCTATTATCCTGATTGACTCCAGTACATTGTAAATAATAATTTTAACCTCATCAATACTTTCATCGTTCTTAATTAGAGACCAGGGCTCGTTTTCATTTAAGTATAGATTAATTTTAATCGCATAATTTAATACTAAATTGGAAGCTAGATCTAATTGATTATTATTAAAATAATTTATATATTCTTTTATCATTTTTTTTGATAATTCACTCAAAATAACCTCCTTATTATTGCTGATATCTGGAACAGACTTATTAAACCACTTACAAGACATTGAAGTAGTTCTATTTAATAAATTACCTATCGTATTTGCAAGATCATTATTAACAATATCAACGAATCTTTTATGCTGAAAATCTCCATCACTTCCTAGTAAGATATCTTTTAAAAGGAACCATCTAACAGCATCTTCTCCATATTTTTCTAACAATAAATCAGGATCAAGAACATTCCCTAAACTCTTACCCATTTTCTGACCTTCCCTTGTAAGGAAACCATGCCCAATAATTTTCGTAGGAGGGGCCATTCCGGCTGACAAAAGCATTGCTGGCCAATATATGGCATGGAATCTTAGTATGTCTTTACCTATTAAATGTAAACTGGCCGGCCATCCAGATGATATGGACTTTGTCAATGATGGATCATCCTCATTAAGTGACAAGGCACTTACATATCCTAAAAGTGCATCGAACCAAACATAAAAAGTATGATCTGATTTATCTGGAACAGGGATTCCCCATGTCAAATTAGTTCTTGAAATAGAGAAATCCTTAAGTCCTTTTTTGACAAAACTTATTATTTCATTTCTTCGTTCTTTAGGTTCAATAAATCCTTCTTTATTAACTATATTCTCAATTTGTTTTTGATATTTTGATAATCTAAAAAACAGATTTTCTTCATTCTTATACTCTAATTTCTTTCTATGTATAGGACATAGAGTCTCAGGAGAATTATCAGGATTATCTTTAAATTCTTCGCAACCAACACAATACCAGCCTTTTTGAATGCCAATATATATGTCACCTGTTTTCTTTACCCTGTTGTAAAATTCATAAACTATTTTCTTATGATTGATTGAACTAGTCCTTATAAAACTTGAGAAACTTATATTCCATTGTTTCCAATTCTTATAAAAAATTGATGAAATCTCATCACAATGTTGATCAGGAGGAATCCCTTTCTGAGAGGCTGTTCTCTGTATCTTAAGACCATGTTCATCAACACCAGTTATAAATATAACTTCCTTGCCCATTAATCTGTTGTATCTAGCGATTGAATCGCATATTAGTGTTGTATATACGCTTCCTAAATGAGGTTTATCATTAACATAATACAAAGGTGTTGTAATTATATAGGTCATAATATTTTTTCTAATATACTATCAAAGTTTTTTTTTTTAAAGTTAAGGTATAAAGATTCAATTTATGAATTCTAGTAAATTAGATGACACGTTTTTACTATATTTAACTTTATAAATTTTATTTGTGTATGTTTCTACCGATGAATACAGAATTATTAAAGTTTCTAAATAGTATTCTGGAAAATATACCAAAGCAATATTTTTTTTGTTGTTCACCCATCTTATAAATATTATTTTATTTGCTTCTACATTTTGATCAAAGAATTTTCTCAAGTATTTTAATTTGTTCTCTTTAACAATATTGTTTAATTCAAATTGCTTAGTTTTATTTATCTCTATTATCTCTTTAATTATATCTTCACTAATTAAGTTTAAATTATTCAATTTATAAGATATTTGTCTCTGAACAATAAGATCAAGATATCTTCTTAATGGGGAAGTTGCTTGAACATATGATTTCAGGCCTAAAGTTTCATGATTATTTGCTTTTATTGATATGAAACTTTTCCCTATATATTGTTTTAGTATTGAATACTTTATTGGGCTATTGAAATTTTTCTCAAGTATTGCATTAGAATCACAATTAATTTTTTGGCTTCTAAAAGGGGCTGGTATATTATTTTTTAATAGAAAGTCGCTATAAACATAACCCATCAATATCATTGCTTCAGAAACAACTTTATGTGCCAATGTGTTTTCTATTTTATCGATTGTTATATTATCGTTTTGATCATATTTTAATTTTGAATACGGCATCTCAAACATTATGGCTCCCTGAGACTTTCTAAATTTATAACTCTTAATAAGTAGCTCCTTCAAAAGAACTAATTCATATTCTTCTTTTGGTTCTATATCTAATAACTCATTTGCTTCATCATAGGTCAGTTGATAATTGGGTTTAATTTCGGCTTCTATTATTTGGTAATTTATTATTGAGCCATTCTCACATAGCTCAATTCTAGTACTTAATGTTTCTGATATTTTATTTTGTTTTAAATTAGCTCTTTCTAAAATTTCTGGATCTATCATTGGCACGTATTCATCTACAAGATATAAACTAGATCCATTTTGTTGAGCCCTTTTCTCATGATTTGATTCAAAATCAAAAAGCTTAACAGGGTAACTAATGTGAATCCAAATATAACTTCTTCCATTTAAATCAACCTCTAAAGAAATAGCATCATCAATCTCTTTAGGATTATTGGTATCAATAGTAAATGTTTTTAGATTTGTTAAATCTTTCAATTAAAAAAATTATTAATTATCCTTCTGGATTGACGAATGGTAATAAAGCAACAATTCTTGCTCTTTTAACGGCTAAAGTTAAATCCCTTTGCTGCTTTGCAGTTAGACCTGTCATTCTTCTTGGTAGGATCTTACCCCTTTCAGTAATAAATTTCTTGAGTAGTTCCACATCTTTATAATCGATGGGATCACCAGGTTTAATTGGGGATAGTTGTTTTTTAAAGATTGAATTTCCCATTTTTACTTGATTTCTTTATGTATAGTCATTTTATTAAGTTGAGGACAAAACTTTTTCAGCTCTAACCTCTCTGTAGTGTTTCTACGATTCTTTTCTGTTGTATATCTTGAGACTCCTGGTGATCGCATTTTTGAAGCAGGCGTTGTTCTACATTCAGTGCATTCAAGAGTAACAACTATTCTTGTTCCTTTTTTCGCCATTTCGAAATAATACGTTAATGTATAATTTTCTATTGTACAGGTTAATCAATCTATTTTGAAAGTACCTGGATTATTTTAATTTTTTCAAATATAAACCATATGAAGGTTTCACATAACTGGTTAAAGGATTTAGTCGATATAAATATAACTCCGATAGAATTGTCTGAAAAACTATCTATAGGTGGATTTGAAGTTGAATCTTTAACAGATTGTTCATTAAATGTTAAGGATGTGGTTTTAGGTAAAGTTTTATCTGTTGAAAAACATATAAATTCTGATAAATTATCCATCTGCAGCGTAGATATTGGATTATCTTCTGTTTTACAAATTATTTGTGGAGCTAATAACATTCGACCTGATATTTATGTATATGTTGCTCCAATTGGTTCATATTTGAAGGCTGTTGATTTAGAAATTAAGTCGGCTGAAATAAGAGGTGTTTTAAGTGAAGGAATGATATGTTCTTTACAGGAATTAGGCTTAGAGCAACTAAGCAAAGGTATAGCTGTTATTGAGGAATCCTTAGCTAGTAAATATAAATTAGGACATAATGCAGCTGATATACTTCAATTAAATGATTTTATATATGATTTAGCTATCACTGCAAATAGACCTGATGGAATGTCATTGATAGGAATTGCTCGGGAAGTATCAGCGTTACTAGAAACTAATCTTTCATTACCAAATGTTGATTATATTTCTGATATTAATATTCTTAAAACCGGTTCATTTATTCCTGAAGCTATAGATAATGAGTCTATTTATTCAGTTTCTTTTATAGAAAATGTTGATGGAAACTTCATATCACCAAAATGGATTAAGGATAGGTTAGAAATCTCAGATATAAAATCAATTAATCTAATAGTTGATATCACAAATTATATTCTTTTAGAACAAGGTCAACCTTTACATGCATTTGATAGAGAGAAATTATCCACTTTAATAGGAAGAGATGTTCGGGCATCAGATTTTGGAGTAAGAAATGGGAGAGATGATGAGAAACTTATTGGTTTAGATGGCAAATGTTATTTATTAAATTCGAATGTAACTGTAATAACGTGCGATGACAAACCAGTAGCAATCGCAGGAATAATTGGAGGGCTTGAAACATCAGTTACTGAAACGACCACATCAATATGCTTAGAGGCAGCAGTATTTAATCCTTCAGTCATTAGAGGATCATCTAAAGAAATTGGTTTAAGGACTGAATCAAGTAGTCGCTATGAAAAAGGTATTTCTTATAAAAACACTTTATTCTCTGTTTGTAGATCCATAGATTTATTCAAGAGGTTTTACAAATCGTCAAAATACAAAGTTTATGCTTCTAGAGTTGTTAATGATGATAATAACTCTGTCAGACTACGAAGAAGTCGCATACATAAGATTCTTGGACCAATAGTTCTATATGATCCTCAAACCAATTTAGTAGAGAAAAGATTGTTAAATGACTCTGAAATAGTTCATAAACTTCAACTAATAGGATGCAGTATTAATAATATGGATGGGGGTTGGGATGTAAGTGTAATACCAAATAGATCACAAGATCTCATAAGAGAAATTGACTTAATAGAAGAGATCGCCAGATTAATACGTTATGATATGTTCGATCAGAAGATCCCAGAACCAGTAAGGCCCGGTAAATTAACTAATTTTCAATTGGCAGCAAGAAAACTCAAGAACTCCTTAGTAAATAGTGGTTTTAATGAGGTCCTAACATATTCACTAGTTCAGATGGATAAAGAGAAAGATCAGGTTAAAATATCTAATCCATTAGTTTCAGAATTAAGCTGTCTAAGAGATAGTATCTGGCAAGATCATTTAAAGATTTGCGATCAAAATATAAAGTCTGGTAGTAAAGCCTGTTGGATATTTGAAATTGGAAATATTTTCATTACTCATGATAATGATAATATTCAGAAAGAATTAATTAGTGGAGCTATATGTGGAGACAAAAAACTAAGTGAATGGAATACATCAGGTAAGAAAAACTCTTTAGATTATTATCAAGCTCGAGGAAAACTTCAACAAGCAATATCGAGTTTAAATGTATCAATCCAAGATAAGTTAAATGATAAATTCGATCATTTACATCCAGGTAGATCTTCAATATTAATAATTGAAGGTAAGGAATCTGGATACTTTGGACAAATCCATCCTAAATTATTGTTGGGAAATAAATTAATAAAGAATTTGTATTTATTTAGTATTGACTCAGATAATTTATTAAATGCAGCAATTAGAAAAAGTACATGGAATCCAATTTATAAGAATTATGCTACTGTGCCTAGTATTGAAAGAGATGTGAGTTTTGTATTTGATAAAAAATACCTTGTTGCAGAAATAATTAATTTCATAAAAAAATCAGGTAAAAGTTTATTAGAAAATGTAAATCTTATAGATATATATAATGACAAAACTTTAAGTAATAATTTTATTAATTATACATTTAGATTGATTTATCGAGATAAAGATAAAACATTACAAGAATCTGATATTTCAGAATTACATAATAATTTAATTGATTCAATAGAAAATAACTTCGCCGCAAAACAAAGAATATAATCTAATGAATCTAAAATAAGACCAGTACTGAGTCTAGCAATAAGTCTTATAATAGACAAGTAGTACTTTTATAATTTCAGCTTATGTATCGTATAATTACATCATGATTAATATTCTATCTTTATTCCTATCTTCAATAATGTGGGTTCAAGTTCCTCAATGGAGTAATGACTGGTCTAAATGCGCTGTAGATGTTCCAGACGCTTCATGCCATTGGTATGTTGCTTCTCCAGATAATACATTCGGAGATGGTTTTGATTGGGCTAGTGCTCCTTGGTTTGACGCTAATGGACTTAAGGATGTTCCTAGTATTTCCAGGACAACTGCAATAGAAAACCTGCAAAATCAGTAGAACTGTCTTTTAGACAGTTCTCATAGATAAAAAAGGCTTTTATAGCAGTTCTTTATAGAGATTCTTATTTTCTTGGACATTTAAAGGACATAATTTATTATTTTATCAGTCAATTTTTAATGGTTTTTCGGGTATTAAGTAATTGGGCATGGATTAATCAGATCGATAAATTATTATGTCTTACTTATCTGATATAAGACTATAGAGTAGACTAATATTAAGTCTCATATAAGAACTGCTATACCAAAAATTCTTGTATTTTTGGCAGAGTAAATTTTATTTTAATTTCTATTTATTCAACATAACTGTATACATTAACTTTCACTAATAAATAATTAATGAAGATCAGTAATTTAACAACTCCTAGTGATCTTATATAAGACTAGTAAATAGACTTAATATTAGTCTTATATAAGAATAAGGATACTAATTTCTATATAGATTTTTTAGCAATTGATACGCTTCATTTAGTTTTCTCATTTGATCTATTGATCCTCCAGTATCTGGATGCGTCTCTAAGGCTATTGATTTATAGGCCTCCCTAATTTTACGTAATGTATGAGCTGATCCTGCGGCTGTTGATAAATTCAATAATTTAAGTGCTCTATGTACCGTCATTGTTGAGTCCAAAGTTTCAAATGAATTTGATCTGTTATTACGTTTAAATCTACTTACAAACCTCCTCATTAGTGTTGGTATCCTATTAATTAAATCTGATGTAGCAAAAGGGTCTTCTAAAACGCCAATCATTAATAAAACAATTTCAAGGGATGGATTTTTCTTTATCCAAAATGGACATAATTCAGACATAAATTTATTGGCTGCACTCCATGTAAAGGGTAAATTTTCTGTTCCATCAAGATTTGGCCATATATCCCTTCCAAACCAATCCATCGAAGCTTCTACTACATGATCGTTAGGAACTGTTCCGTATAAGGTTTTCCAATGACTAATTAACGCTATTCGACATTTTATTAATTCAGTTTCTTTAATTGTATTAATTTGAATATCATTAATATTCCCCTTTAATTTTTCACTATTAATACTTCTTCTTAGATTCTTTACTTTTTTCTCAACAAAATTGGGAAGGCTTATGTTTAAGTTTGGTTTTTCTTTATATTGATCATTATTTGAAACTCTTTTATTTAAAGATATCTCATTAATTTCTTTTTTAATGTCTGATTTAATTAATACCAATGCTCTATTTTCATCAATATTTAAATTTTCATTATTATTCTTTTTCTCGTTAAAGTCTATTTCTTGCTGTTGGTTCTTAGGTAGTAAATCATCTTCTTGTAGAAGTTCTTTAAGTATCTTTTCAATTACAAGTCCTCTTGCTCTAAATCCCCACTCTTTTCGTAATTGATCAAACCTGGAAATTAGTTCCTCAGGTAAATCAATCGAAATTCTTTTTGAATTTGAATTTTCAGGAATATTCAATAATGTTTTTATTTAATAGTAATGAATTTATTTAATTTTATTCAAAAAAAACTGAAAGTCTATATGGAATAATATTTTTAAATTAAAACCAACTTATTTTCATGTCACAGTTCAATTAATTATCTTTTTATAATAAAAATAAAAATGTTTAATTGTTATTTCAAATCATCCAAAGAAAAAAAGAGTTTTTATCAAAATAAGAAATTAGAAATGCTCAATTATATTAAAGACTCTCTTGAACGGAAAATCGCCTCTGTTACAGCTTCTATACAAGTTTTAGAAAGCCAAATAAGCAGGGATAACGAAGTTGAAGTAACTAATTAATATTCAAACAAAACATTCTAGAAGTTTTTCAGGGCCAAATTTCTTCAAATAATTAGTATTCGATTTTTCAGTTACTAATAGATATCCTGCAAAACCCAAACCGTTAATACTGAATCCATGAATATGATCATTTTTTCTCTTTATAATAGCGATCCATTTATTAGTTATTAAAATATTGTAAGGATGTATCGGTTTCTTATCACTAATAGGGTCCCCAAGACCTAATTTCCTGCATAATTCTAAATAAAATTCAAAAAGAAACGATGGATTTTCTAAAAAATTAAATTTGGATACAACAATATTTTTTTTAAGCTTACTATTTATATCTTGATTTGAGTTCATCTCTAAAAACCACTTTTCTCTTGGGCACGATATCTCATCTATAGATCTACGCAGAAGTTGAAAATGCCTGTGTGGTTGACTTGCTCCTGCAATGGGAGAACTATTGAAAAACCATAATCCACTAGTATCTTTATTAACTATTTGGATCGCTCTCCAATCATAAATATCTAACCATCCATTTTGAGGTTTCCATTTATTTGTAATCAGCAAAATATGTCCCTTTTGTACAGGGTACTTGTTTAATATTAATTGGTGATTATCACCAATTTTATCAATTTCTAGTATCTTTTCCCATGGACAAAATGGATTCTGCTTAGGGCCATAAATTTTTTTTTTATTAAATTTTGAAGTATTGAGTTTCCTAATTATGAAGTCGTCCTTTTCATATAAATCTCTTGTAATAATATCGGTTTTGAGAGGACATAATGATTCATTATCAATTGATAATCGAGTTTGCTCTAGTGCTTTTTTCCAATATATTTCTAAAGTCATTTGCAAAAAATTATCATAATCATTCTAAAAAAAATAATAAATTTGTAGTTACTTTTTATTAAATTGATATTCTTTTAATTTTTCTAGAGGTACTGTTTCTAAGACTACAATATTTGTTGATTCTAATATGACTTTTGGTGCAAGACCGTCTAATAATGCCTGCTTCCACCTATCAAGACAAATACACCAATGATCACCATCCTTTAATCCTGGGAAGGAATAAATAGGCATGGGAGTTATTAAATCATTACCTTGTGATTTACTATATTTCAGGAAATTATCATCCATTACACAACATATAGAATGATTCCCTAAATCATTTTTGTCATAGTTGCAAAATCCATCTCTGAACCAGCCTGTCATAGGTGCACAACTACAAACCTTTATTTTTTCTCCTAAAACATTCAATTGAACTTGATTTTTTATGGTCATAGATTTTTTCTTAATAATAAAACAGCAACATTTCTTAAAAAAAGTTTGACGAGTATGGGGGGTAAGGAGGTAATAATTCTAATAAGGTTTTTTTCATTATGGATTGGGAGTTTACTGAAAATATAGCATTTAAAGCTCTTTATGATGCTTTTAAAGATAGTGAAGAAACTTCCGCACTAGAATTCTTATCTAGTGATGGTGCTTCATACTATCTTGAATTAACACAGGACGCAGCGGGTGAGGGACTTGATCTCGGTGATAATGAAATTATGGAAGAACTTAAGGAAGAAATTATTGAATATCTAGAAGAAAACTAAGGATTTAGCTTAGGCGCTAAAATATTTAGCTTTTGAGTGTAGTGAAATGATAGCTGTAGTACTTTGTTCTGGATGAAGTTGTTCAGATTCATCCATGGTCAAGTTAATTCTTTTTGCATCCAACAATGATAATTGTATGTTTGAATCAGATACTTTTGGACATGCAGGATATCCAAAGGAATATCTTGCTCCTCTGTATTTTTGAGCAAGTATTTCTCTATTTTTGTCTGGTTCTTCAGTCCTAAACCCACATTCAATACGAATTATTGCATGGACATACTCAGCTAGAGCTTCTGCCAATTGAACTGTAAGTCCATGGAATAATAAATAATCGCTATATTTATCTTCTTTAAATAATTTTTGAGAATATTCACTGGCAATATCGCCCATTGTTACTGCCTGCATAGGAAATATATCTGTTGGTTTATCATTTTTTAAATCACAATAGAAATCTGCTATGCAAAGATTATTCCCAGATTTTTGTCTTGGAAAGTGGAATTGGGAAATTTGATTTAATGATTTATCATCAAATAGTAAAATACTATTATCTTTTCTACCACATCTGAAATATCCATAAACTGCCTTGGGTGAAATAAGTTTTTTATTTACAATTGTATCTAACCAATTATCTAACAATGGTTTAGCAAATGAATCCAAATAGTTATTGTATTCATCTACGCTTTGGTTTTTTCCTTTTTTTAATTGCCATTGTCCTCTAAATAGAGCTTTTGTATCTAAATAAAAAATTAACTTATTTAAATCAATATCAAAGTCGTATAAGACTTTCGTACCATAAAAAGGAGCTTGAATTGGTTCTTCTTCTGTTACAAATTTAGATCTTATAAAATTTTCTTTTAAATTTAATTTTGAATTATCAGTACTTATGGATATTGATTTATTAACCGCTTCAGAATTAGTTTTTGATGAGGCTAAATTAATATTTATACCCTCATTATTAATAAATCCCTCTGTATTAGACCAATTTCCCTTTTTTTTATTATCCATATATTCATTCATGAATTTAAGATCAGTGAACGCATCTTTTCCGTACAATATTTTCCCTTTATATATTTTGCTGCAGTCCTCATTTACAAATTTTGGCGTTAATGCAGCACCTCCTAATATGACTGGTACACTAATATCTTGATTGTTAAAAGCCTCTAAATTATCTTTCATAAATGCAGTTGACTTAACAAGTAATCCGCTCATAGCGATGCAATCTGCATTGTGCTTCTTTTGTGCTTCTATAATTGCTGAAACATCTTGCTTTATTCCAAGATTTATTACGTCATAACCGTTATTTGTAAGTATTATGTCAACCAAATTTTTTCCAATATCATGAACATCGCCTTTGACTGTTGCAATTAAGAGTTTTCCATTTGATATGTTTTCATCTACAGTTTCCATGTATGGTTCTAAAATTGAAACAGCAAACTTCATTGTTTCAGCTGATTGGAGTACGAATGGCAATTGCATTTGACCTGAGCCAAATAAATCCCCTACAACCTTCATCCCATCAAGTAAAAAGGTATTAATTATTTCAAGAGGTTTATATTTTTTTAACGCTTTATTTAATTGATCTTCTAAACCTATTTTTTCTCCATCAATAATATGATTTTTTAAACTTTCTTCAAGAGTCAAGTTTTTATTTTCTGATGATGCTCTTTTGAAATCCTTAATAGATAAATCTTGAAAAGCCTTTGTGAGTTCTACTAATGGATCATAAGTACAAATATCATCTTCAAATTCTCTTTTGTCATATATCAAATCTAAGCAAAGCTTTTTAGTTTCCTCAGAAATTTTTGATAATGGCAGAATTTTATTAGGTGCGATAATAGCGGAATCCAATCCTGCTTTAATGCATTCATCTAAAAATATTGAATTTAAATTAATTCTAGATAATGGAGATAGACCAAAACTTATGTTCGATATCCCCAATATAATATGAATTTCTGAAAAATCTTCACGAATTTTGGATATAGCAGTAATTGTTTCTTTAGCGTTTAATCTATCTTCTTCTATCCCAGTAGATATTGGCAGTGCTAATGGATCAATAAAGATCTCATAATCTGATAAACCACTTTTTCTTGTTTTATTAATCGCTCGTTTAACAATGTTATATTTTTTATCTGCATTCCTTGCCATTCCATCTTCATCAATAGTTCCTACTACAAGTCCGGAACCATACCCCAATGCTAAATTTAGAACTTGATCAAATCTTTCATCACCGTCTTCGTAATTAGTTGAATTTATAATACATTTACCACCAGCAGACTTTAATCCACTTTCCATTTTGTCAGCATCTGTAGAATCAATCATTAATGGTAAATTTATGTTGGTAACAAGTCTTGAAGTTATTTCTTTCATATCTTTTACACCGTCTCTCCCCACATAATCAACATTTACATCAAGAACGTGTGCATTTTCTTTTTGTTGTTGCTTTGCAATTGAAACTAGGCCATCCCAATCGTCTTTATTTAGCAACTCCCTTACCTTTTTAGATCCACTTGCATTTAATCTTTCTCCTACAATCAAAATTGAATTATCTTGTTTGTATGGCACAGAATTATATATTGATGATGCAGAAGGAATATATCCAAATGAATTGTTCTTACAATTTTTGTTAGTCCTTTCGTTATGTATAATTTCATCAATTATTGAAGATAGATATTTAATATGATCAGGTGTAGTCCCACAACATCCACCTATTAATTGAACATTAAAGTCATATATAAAATTCATTAACTGCATTTTTAATTCTATTGGCTTTAATCTGTAGTGAGCTACACCACCAATATTTTCAGGTAGACCTGCATTGGGAATACAACTTATAGCGAAGGGTGAATTTTCAGACAAATATTTAATATGTTCCTTCATTTGTTCTGGACCAGTTGCACAATTAAGTCCAAGGATATCTATATTAAATGGCTCTAATATTGTTAATGCAGATGCGATATCAGATCCAACAAGCATAGTACCTGTTGTTTCCATTGTTATAGATACCATTATGGGTATATCTATATTTTTACTATCAAGTACTTCTTTTGATGCTAATAAGGCAGATTTGATTTGTAATACATCTTGACAAGTTTCAATTAAAAGAAGATCAACTCCTCCATCTATAAGACCAGATATTTGTTCTTTATATGATTGCTTTAATTCATCAAAATCTATATGTCCTAATGTGGGTAATTTAGTAGTTGGTCCAATTGAACCAGCAACAAACCTTGGTTTATCAACTGATGCATACTTGGTTGCAGCATTTTTGGCTATCAATGCAGCATTTTTATTAATCTCAAATGCCTTATCCGCAATATCATATTCATCAAGAACTATGGATGTGGCTCCAAAAGTATTAGTTTCTATAACATGACAACCTGCTTCTAAGAATGATTTATGAACCCTCTCAACTACTTTTGGTGATGATAAAACAAGGTTTTCATTACAACCTTCTAATTCTTTTCCTCCAAAGTCATCTGCAGTAAGATTTAAGTTCTGAAATGATGTTCCAGTACCTCCGTCAAAAATAATTAAAGGCTTTTCTTCTCTATTTAGATAGTTTCTGAAAGATTCCATTTATTGTAAAAATCAATTTTTATATAGAAATTCTTGTAACCCAATTATCATAGTCTTGAGAACGACCTTCTGTTATTTCTATAAGCTTATTTTTTAATTTATTCATTATTGGCCTTTTAACATTTAATTCAGTTGATTCAATTTTTTTAACTGGTGTAATTTTTGCTGCTGTACCAGTTAGAAAAACTTCATCTGCTATTAATAATTCAGTTTTATCAACAGGCCTTTCAATTACATTTATTCCGAATGATTTTGCTAATTCAATTACGCTAGCTCTAGTAATTCCCTCAAGGATATCTTGATCAACACCAGGAGTTATTAAGTCACCATTTCTTACAATAAATAAATTCATACCACTAGCTTCGCTTACCTTACCACTTGAATTTAATAGCAAGGCTTCATCAAACCCCGATAAACTAGCCTCTGTTTTAGCTAATGAACTAGTAATATAAGCACCACTTATTTTTCCTCGCAATGGGAGAGATCTATCTTCCTGCCTAGTCCAGCTACTCATTCTACAAGAAACACCATCTGGGGATAGATAATCTCCTAGTTCAATACAATAAATAAAGAAATTTGTTTCAATATTGTGTAACCTTGGAGCTATACCTAAATCGCTTGTATATACAAAGGGTCTTATATAAATAGGTTTTTTTGGATTGTTTCTTTTTATAACTTCTTCTAAGGATTTAAAAATATATTCCTCAGAAATATCAGTTAAGAGTAATTTTGCACTTTGACATAGCCTTTTGATGTGTTTGTCAGTTCTGAATAAAAGAAATTCATTTTTATCTTGTGGATTAGGAATAGCTCTCATTCCTCCAAAAGCAGCAGTTCCATAATGTAGAGCATGAGTAGCTATAGATATTTTTGCTTCTTTAAATGGTATGCATTGACCATCAAACCAAGCATACGGAAGAAAATTATGCATGTTTCTATTTAGAAAATGAGTTAAAATTCATTTAACTTACCTAACTATTGTAAACCTATTTTTATATTTATAAATGCACAGGATATTAAATATTGCAGGAAATGATAACAATAAGGATAATCTCATACAGCAACCAAAAGCAGATTGTATTTTTATAACAAGTGTTAAAGCCGACATAAACATATTATCTGACTTGTGCAAGGAAGGTAGTTATAGCTATTTAAAAAACAATATTCGAGCTCTACACTTATCTTTTTTGAGAACACCAGCTCAGATAGATTATTATTTTAATAAAACTATTAATTACGCAAAAATAGTAATTTTACGCTTATTTGGTGACAAAGGCATTTGGAGTTATGGTTTAGAAAAATTAGACCATTGGAAAAATCAAGAAGGTAATAACTTAATAATACTTTCTGGTACAGAAGAGGAAGACTTCATATTAAATGAACTTAGTACAATCAAAACTAAAGATTCTATAAGAATATCTAAACTCTTAAGGTCAGGAGGTAAAATTAATTACAATAAATTTTTAGTTTATATAGATAATTTATTAGGATCTAAAGTAATTGATAAAAACTTACTTGATAGTATTTCATATCCTGATCCATATCTTTATGACTGGAAAGACGAAATAGGTCAAAATGTTGCAATTATTTCTTACAAATCACTTTTTCTAGCAAATGAACTAGAAGTCTCAGACCATATAAATAAACTTCTTAGATCAAAAGGAATATCTCCAAAGACATTATTTGTATCTACATTAAAGAATATAAATGTTCAAAATAAAATTAAAGAGATTGTTAAAGATAACAATATCCGTCTGATATTGACCACTACTTCATTTAATTCAACTTTAGAAAATAACCAGAAAAAAAGTCTAAATGATATAAATCTTTTTTCATCACTTCAAATTCCAGTATTACAGGTTCTCACTTCTACAAAATCCATGAATGAATGGAAGAAATCCTCAATTGGAATGAGTTCAGTTGATTTATTGATGCAAATAATAATTCCAGAATTTGATGGAAGAATAATAACTAGACCTTCTTCATTTAAGGAAGTAAGAGGTCTAGATAAAAATTTAAGTACTGAAATAACTTCGTATAAATCATATGGACATGGATTAGAATGGATAGTAAAGTTTGTATCAAACTACATACAACTCTCTGAACTAAACAATAAAGATAAAAAAATATGTTTAATAATTTCAAATTACCCTGTAAAGAATGGAAGACTAGGTAATGGGGTTGGTTTAAATACACCTCAGTCAATTTTAAATATTCTTAATTGGCTTAAGGCTGATGGTTATGATACTGGAAAAAGTTGCATACCTCGATCAACGAAAGAATTAATGTCTTTGATTATTAGATCAAGAACAAATTCTTCTGATACGGCCATAAATAAACCACTAGACTATTTGTCAATTAGTGACTATTTGAAACACTGGAATAATATACCTTTAGATTCACGAGAAAAGATAATTAATAGATGGTCAAAGCCAGAAAAAGCAAATGATTTAGAAGTAAATGGTTTCTCAATTAATGGAATTAAATTTGGGAATATATGCTTATTAATTCAACCCAGTAGAGGATATGACCAAGAATCTTCAAAAGATATCCATTCACCTGATTTACCACCTCCACATAGATATCTTGCACAATATTATTGGATTGAGCATAAATTCAAAGCTAATGCTATATGTCATATTGGTAAGCATGGAAATTTAGAATGGTTACCAGGAAAATCAGTTGGTTTAAGTTCTAGTTGTTTCCCTGATATAATTTGTCCACCAGTGCCAATTATATATCCATTTATAGTTAATGATCCTGGAGAAGGTTCTCAAGCAAAAAGAAGAATTCATGCAACAATTATTGACCATTTAACACCACCATTGGATAGGTCAGAATTGTATGGAAGACTTTCTACTCTAGAGCAGTTAGTAGATGAATATTACGAAGCTAAATTATTGGAATCTAATCGGACAGAAATTTTAGAAAAATCTATTAAAAATATAGCAGAAAAAGAATTTAGCGATGTTATTGACATTAATAATTCTAATTTAATAGAAGAATTAGATTCTTATCTTTGCGAAATAAAAGAATCACAAATAAGAGTTGGTCTTCATACTTTCGGATCAGATAATGAAGTAAAAGACGAAATAAATCTAATTTTAAGCATAGCAAGAGTACCCATTGAGACAAGAGATGGAATAATTGGCTTTATATCAAATTATTTAAAATTAGACTTAGATTGTTGGACTAGCTCATATAAAAAAAATCTCACTAAAAAAGATATAACCATATTAAAGAGGATTTCGGGAAAGAAAATTCTTTCATTTAGATTAGCTATTCAATTCCTTGAGGATCAAGCTAAATATTTAATTTATTATAAATATTACAAAAATAGTATTATTGTCAAAGAGTTAGAGTGTCTTAAGAATGATATATTTTTTAATTTATTTATTGAAAATATAAACAATATTTATTTTGACATGATTTATAAAGATATATATTTGCCAATTAAAACCTCGTCTATTAAAGAATATAAATCTTTTATATCCTCTCTAAATAGTGTATATATTAACAGTGGGCCTTCAGGGGCTCCTACTCGAGGGAAATTAGAAGTTATTCCTACTGGTAAAAACTTTTATTCTGTTGATACGAGATCTTTGCCAACCGAATCATCATGGTATGTTGGCAACCAATCAGCAGAACAAATTATAAATTTATATAAACAGGAAAACGGAGAGAATCTAAGGAAATTGGCAATATCAGTATGGGCAACTTCTACAATGCGAAATGGAGGTGAAGATGTTTGTCAGATATTATCCTTAATGGGTATTAAACCTGTCTGGGATGGTCCATCAAGAAGAGTAATAGATTTAGAAGTTATTCCATTACAATTACTAGAACGTCCCAGAGTAGATGTAACAATAAGAATATCAGGAATGTTTAGGGATTCATTTCCTCAATTAGTATCCTTAATTTCTAAGGCAATCTATTTGATTTCCAATCTAAATGAGGACCCATTCGATAATCCATTAGCTGAACTTTATAAAGATAATAAGGAAATATATAGAATATTTGGATCAGCTCCTGGTTCTTATGGAGCTGGTCTACAGGAATTAATATCTTATTCTAATTGGAATGATAACAATGACCTGTCTGAATCTTATATTGAATGGAGCAGTTGGATTTACGATGAGAATTGTAATTGCAAACGAGGAAGGCAAGAATTAGAGCATTTATTAAAGAATATTCAAGTTGTTATGCATAATCAAGATAATAAAGAACATGATGTTTTAGATTCAGATGATTACTATCAATTTCAAGGGGGATTGTCCTCTTCAGTAAAGAAATTGTCAGGAAAATATCCCCAAATTTATCACGGTGATTTATCAAAATATAGACACTCAAAAGTCACAAAAATTTCTAAGGAAATTGATAAAGTTATAAGATCACGAGTAATAAATCCTAAGTGGATAGATGGTATGAAGAAGAATGGATATAAAGGAGCTTTTGAATTTTCAGCAACATTAGATTATTTATACGGGTATGATGCAACAACTAATTGTGTAACCAGTCAATCTTATGAATCTATTTATCAAGCATGGCTAACTAATGAGGATAATTTAGATTTCTTTTACAAAAATAATCCCTGGGCATTAAAAGACATCTCACAGAGGTTTCTTGAGATTATTAATAGAGAAATGTGGTTCAAAGCAAGTGATGAAATAAAAGATAATCTAAAATCACTAATTAATAAGACTGAGTCAAAAATAGAAAAAGAAAACTTTTAATTACCTTCCTAATAATGAGTATCCATGAGTATCTGTCCCACATGATTTAAGCATTTGATAATTTGTAGTTAGTTTATCTATTTCATCACAAATAAATTCTGTTGGCTTCCATATTTCATTTAGGTCATAATCATACCAAACCTCTATTCCATCTATGCCGATATTAAAAGCCTCTTCAATTAAAATATCGAATGGGATCCTGTATCTTCCAGGATGTGCTAAAAACGATAATCCACCAGCTTCTCTTATTACATTCATTACCTGCCTTGCTTGTAAATTATTACCAATAGCAGATTGTCCCTGAATATATGGATTCAAAGCTTTTGAATTAACATTAATACCAATACCCAATAGGTGAACTAGGCATCCTTTAAGTAAGCAATTAATTTCTATACCAGATATTAAGTCAAACTCAACTTCAGAATATTTCTCTAATATTTTATTTTTATAGATATATTTGTATGCTTTTATAGAATGATGATCTGTTATTGATAAGTAACGTAATTTATTATTAGTAGCTTGTTTTATTAATTCTTCTGGTGTCATACTTCCATCACTAAGATTACTATGACAATGAAAATTGATATGGTTAGGACAACTATTTTTATTTATATTTGATGTGACTTCTATTAGTTCCTTATGATTCATCTTTGAGATTTGTCTCATTTTTTTTTCTTATTTTTGCATAAAATTGTATTGAGAGAAGCATAAAAACCACTAATCCAACAACACTCCAGGTTGCTGCACTAGTTGGGAAATTATTCTTAAATATAACAAGTAAAACTATAATAAAAAGAAGTACAGTTGGCAGTTCATTTAATAGCCTTAACTTTTTTGCGGATATTTCAGAAACACCCTTTTGTAAATCATTCATAATCTTATAACAATATATATGATAGATAAGAAGAAAAAAGACTAATAAAATTTTTATTTGTAACCACAATTCAGATAAGAATTCACGATTAATAATCACTAAACAAGCAGCCATAGATATAGTTAATACCATTCCAGGTGTGGTGATAATATTTGCCAATCTCCTTTCCATTATGGAATATTGTTTATCAAATGCTTTTGTTAATTCTTCGCTTAGAGTTTTCGACTCTTCATGATAAATAAATAATCTAACTAAATAAAATAATCCTGAGAACCATACAACTACTCCAATAATATGAAGAGATTTAAACCATAAATATGCTTCTGCCGACATATTCCAATTAACATTTAATTAACCTTAAATATAATTAAGAAATATAATCTGATTAAAACAATAATTAAAAAATTAATTAATGTTTATAACTCATGGAAATATTTATAAATCTCCTTAGCTGTATTTTCTCCTAAACCTTTAACCTTGGTTATTTCATCAATCTTTGCCATTCGTAGCGCGTCTATAGATTTAAAATTATCTAATAGCTCTCTAATTCTATTTGGTCCCACCCCAGGAATTTCAGTTAAATGTGAGCGTCTCATTCTGTTACTTCTTTTATCTCTATGGAATGTTAGGGCAAATCTATGGGCCTCATCTCTTATCCTTCTTAAAAGCAATACACCTTTTTGTTTCGAATCTGTTTCTAAAGGCATAGATATTCCAGGAATGTAAATATCTTCATTTTTTTTTGCTAAGGAGCATATATTTACTTCTTCTTCTAAATCAAGATTTCGAAGGGACTTAAGCGCAGCATTTAATTGACCTTTCCCTCCATCAATCATTATCAGATCAGGCCAATCAGAAAGAAGTTCTTGTTTTAAAGGACTCTTATTATTTAAATCTAAATTAAAAATATCACCACCTTCCTTTTTAAAACGTGACCACTTTTTAAATCTTCTATAAATTATCTCTTCAATTGAAGCATAGTCGTCACTATGTCCGCTAAAAACACTAGAATTCTTGATTTTATATTTTCGGTAATTCTGTTTTGAGGGAATACCATCTATAAAAACCACTTGAGAGGCTACAGGATCACTTCCTTGTATATGGCTAATATCATACCCTTCAATCCTTTTTGGTGGTTTAGAAAGTTCTAATATTTGAGTTAGATCTTCTATTGAAGCCTCGTCTTCTTTTACTCCTTTCACAACTCTCTCTAGCTCTATTTTTGCATTCTTTATAACTAATTTGATAATTTCATATTTTTTTCTTATTTTAGGTACAACTAATCTAACTTTCTTTTTCTTTAAATCACCTAGCCATTCTTCAATAATTGAATGATTTGGTAGATTAAATTGTATTAATATTTCGTTTGGAATAGAAACCTTATCAATATTAATATAATGCTCCTCTAGTATCTTTTGTAAAACATTTATTTCATTTGTATTGTTTTTATTATGGATATAACCGATTCTTCCAACCAATTTTCCTGCACGCATCTGAAATATTTGTATACTTGAAATATTATCTTTTGAAATTATTCCAAATATATCTCTATTAACCGAAGAATCCGGTACTGAAATCTTTTGGGATTCTGCTAATATTCTAATTCCTGAAATTTGATCTCTTATTTTAGCAGCCTTTTCATATTGTAGATCTTCTGAATACTTATTCATTTTATTGTTTAATAATTCTAAAAGGTCATCATTTCTACCCTGAAATATCATTGAAACTTGTTTCATAGTTCTCTTATATTCTTCTGATGAAATTATTTCTTGGCAGACTCCAGGGCATCTACCAATAGAATAATTTAAGCAAGTCTTGTTTTTATAAACTGGCCTCGGTCTTTGCCTAAGAGGGAATATCTTTTTTATTGTAAAGAGCGTTTCTCTTAGCAATCCAACATCAACATACGGTCCGTAATATGCATCGAAATTATTTCTATTTCTTCTTCTCCTAGTAATATAAATTCTTGGATATTTATCACTCCATGTAATACATACATATGGATACTTCTTATCGTCGGTTAACAGAATATTAAAATATGGTTTATTGGTTTTAATTAAGTTAGATTCAAGATTAAGTGCCTCAAATTCGTTATCAGTAACTATTACCTCAATATCTGTTACTTGTCTAACCATAAGACTTAATCGAGGAGACAAGTCATCATAATTATTAAAGTAACTACTTACTCTACTTCTCAGTGATTTTGATTTTCCAATATATAATAAATTTCCATCGATATCTTTAAAAAGATAACAACCTGATATCTTTGGTATTTCATTCAATCTTTTTTTTAGTAAATCATTATTTTTTATTAATTTGTTATCAAATTTTAGGTTATTATTATCAATATTTTTTGAAACATTCTTCATAAAAGTTTTCTAGCCTCCATAATTCCAACCAGTGGAATTCAAATCTAACGCATTAACATCGTTATTTAAAAATGCAGACATAACTTCACCTACGAAAACCGTATGATCTCCATGCATTACATTCCCAATTACTTTGCATTCTAAACCTCCTACACTATCTAGTAATATTGGTAGACCTAAATCTCCTAATTTAAATTGCACAGACTCAAATCTCCCTCCTAAAGCCTTTTGAGGTTTAAAGAAAACAGCAGCCAAGTCCTTCTGATCATGTTTTAAAACGTTTAGAGAAAACTTATTAGTTTTTCTAATTATTTCATGACTAGAACCTTCTGCCCGTACAGCCATAATTACAAGTGGGGGTGTAAAAGATCCTTGTGTAACCCAACTCGCTGTAAATCCATTTACTTCATCAATTTCTTCATCTCTAACTCCACAAATAAATAATCCGTGAGGTATTTTTCTTAATAAGACTTTTTTTGCTTCAAGATTTAATGTCATAATTAATATTATTAATATATTTATTTTACCTAAATTTAAATAATTTTCTTAAAAGATTCATATGAAAATACTTTATCCTGGAACATTTGATCCTTTAACAAATGGACATTTAGATTTAATTGAAAGATCTCAAAAAATATTTGGCGAAGTTATTGTTGCCGTATTAGAAAACACAAGCAAAAGCCCAACATTTAACTTGAATACAAGAGTAAACCAAATTAAGAAATCCACTTTACATATTAGCAATGTAGAAGTTATTACATATACTGGATTGACAGTTAACTGTGCAAAAGAATTTAAGGCAGATTTGATATTAAGGGGTCTTAGAGCTATGAGTGATTTTGAATATGAACTACAAATATCTCATACAAATAAAACACTAAATAAAGAAATTGAGACAATATTCCTTTCCACCGATACCAATTTCAGTTTCCTTAGTAGTTCGCTTGTTAAGGAAGTCGCTAAATTCAATGGGGAGATAAAGCATATGGTTCCTCCCCCAGTTGAAAAAGATCTTATCCAATATTTTAATAAGAATTTATGAGCAACTTTCAAATTCATATAAATCTATTAGAAAATTGAAAACATTATTTCTATCTATATTTTCTGAATTTTGAATAATACTTATAATTAATGGCTTATCATTTTTATATAAATATCCAGACAAAGCAAAGGAGTTAGATAAGGTACCAGTTTTGCCAAAAAACAAACCACTAAGTTTACTTTCATTTAATTTATCAGAAAGTGTTCCTCTTAGACCCATTATTGATAGAGATGAATTAAACAAATCAAACTTATTACTATATTGGATTTTGTATAAAAACAAAGCCATCAAATTTGTATTTATCCTATTATCCCTAGACAAACCACTTGCGTCTGATATGTTACTGTCTAAAAAAGGTAAGCCTTTATTAATTAACCATTTTTCTAAAACATTGTAGTTATTAGTTCCCCAGCTATTAGATATATTTTTATAAAGTATCTCCGCAGTGAAATTATGACTTATTGCATTAGCTAGAGTAATAAGAGATATTAAACTATTGGAAGGTATTGATGCAATTAAATTAAGATTTTTTGTTCTAAATTTTTCATAAGCTAAGATGGAAACTTCAATGTTTTGATATGGAAAGTTTGCTGTTAGGTACTCCTCAATTTTTTTTTGAAGAAAATAAATATCATTATTAATATTTTGATTACTATTCAAGGCCAACATAGTAATTGGTGCTCCATAAGGGAGGTTCTTGTCAGAATAAGTCCAACCTGTTGGCCAGTAAAAATTATCATTTACTTCTACCAAATTTATTTTTATATCATTTTTTATATTAAGTTGATTAATTAACCTTTTTATATCATTCCATGAGAGATCAGGATCACCGCTTCCAACGATGTAATAAGAATTAGATTTATCGTTATATAAAGATGTGTATAAAATATCTGTTGGATTTACATTATGAATAACATATGCAGTAGAAAATAATTTAACATTTGAAGCGGGAATACGTAGAACATCTTCATTAAGTGTTCCTATTATGAATCCATCTGAATCTATGATGGTTGCACTATATGAATTATCAAAATGTTTACTGAGTAATAAGTCTATATTCCTACATTCTTTTTTATTAGTAATAAGAAAGGGTAATTCAAAATAAATATTATTAATAAATTTACTATCACTTTTAATTATCTTATTTTTCAGAAATAAATACGAAAAAATAATTATAAATAAAAAGGCAGGAACTAAAACAAATTTCCTTTTAAAAAAAATCATATAAATTATAGATTTACAAAAATAGTTTCATTATCAGGTTTAGATTCGAAATTATTGACATAGTAATATAAACCATCAGTTTCTTTAAAAAGTGACCAATTCGAAGGGAAAATATGCATTAATGCTCCTTTATTTAATGGTTGTAAGAAATAAAGATTTTGCCAAGTATTAATAAAATTATTTCTCCTCTCTCTAATAACACTTCCAATACCAACATTCGAATCCTCAAATTTTGGATTTATACAATAATGAATACCTTTAAATTCTTCTGTCATTGGTCCAAAGAAATCAAAATCATAAGGCTGAGGAGATATTGATAATAGTGCAATATCTTCTGATAATATTTTTTCAGATTCTGTAAAAGATTTAAAAGTAAAAAAATTGTCTTTAATATTAGGATTATCTCTTTGAGATAAAGCTACTGAGCCTGTATCGGCATAAACAATAAATACTTTTCTATGTATAGATAACAAATTATATAATCTTATGACTATATTATTTAATTTAAGACCTTCAAATTTAAGTTCTATAGTATACCTTAACTTATTTTCTTTTAAACTTAATTTAACCGCACTCTCAACATCATTCAAGGCATTATTAAGATCTTTAGGAAGCGAAAACATTATATTAATAGTGATTTATACACTCTATGATTAAATTATAAAATTTGTCCACTTCTGTTTTCGTGTTTTCATTATTAAAACTGACTCTAATATTAGATTGAACTAATGTTGAATTGTATCCCATATTTTTCAATACAGAGCTAAAGGTTTTTTTGGAGTTAGAGCAAGCACTCCCATTGCTAATAGCTATATTATTTTCAGACATAAAACTTACAATATGATGCGCTTTAATTGGATTGAATGATTTGTTTAATAAAATAAAAGATAAATGATTTGGTAATCTTTGAGTAATACTTCCCGTAATCTTAACGTGATTATTTTTTTTAAATAATTCTAAAAGATAATCTCTAATCTGATATGCATTACTTGCTTCAAATATTGGTTTATCGCCACAAAAATTTATTCTCTGTTTAATATTAGAAAGAGCTGTATTAAGTCCACTAATTAAAGGGATTGACTGTGTACCAGCTCTAATAGAATATTCATGAGATAATGATATATCAGGATTAAGTATCAGATCTCTTGATTTGTCATTACACAAAAGTATTCCTATACCTTTTGGTCCTCCAAATTTATGCGCCGAAAAACTTAATAAATCGCAATTTAATTGATCCCAATTAAATAAACCATTTGCAATTACTTGAGTCGCATCTATATGTACAATGGTATCTCTATTTAAACACGTTCTACCAATTTCCTGTACTGGTTGTATGGATCCTATTTCACTTTGTCCCCAAATTATCGATATGAATTTTAAGTTATCGGATAAATAATTAATTATATTATCCACATTTATTAGACCATAACTATCTACATCAATTTCTTTTATTATCCACCCTCTATTTTTAAGAATGTTAGCAGAAATCAATGTTGCATTATGCTCTACTTTTGATATTAACAATTCACCTTTTTTATATTTATCCGATAACTTATTAAAAACAAGGGATATTGATTCAGAAGAACCTGATGTAAAAATTATATTCTCACTTTTGGTATTAAATTTCTGGGCTATTTCTAAGCGGATCTTCTCTAATTGAAAAGAGCATTCGACACCAAAGTTATATTTAGAGGAAGTATTTCCCCAATAGTTCGTAGATGCATAGTTAATTGCATTTAAAACATTCTTTGATAAAGGAGATGTAGATGCATGATCAAAGTAAATAAATTTATTTTTCATTTATTAAATAATTATTTCGCCATTAAATACTTTTTCTGCCATTCCAGTCATTTTAACTTCCTCTTCATTATTTAACCACTCAATATATAAATCACCTCCTGGAAGAGATATTGTTGTTTTACTATTACAAAGACCAAGTAAGAAAGCTGCCACATGAACGGCACAAGCCCCTGTACCGCATGCTAATGTAGCTCCTGCTCCTCTTTCCCATACTTTTACTTTAATATTTTGTTTATTTAATATTTTAGCAAAATGTACATTTGTATTTTCAGGAAAAAAAGAATTTGTTTCGAATATAGGTCCTAGTTCAAATAAATTTATAACGTCAAGATCATCAACAAAAAATATTAAGTGTGGATTTCCCATTCCTACGGAATATCCTATTGATGAAAAAGTACCAGAATTAAATTCTTCTTTGCATAAATTATTAATTTTATTATGCATTGTTGTAGGAATTAACTTATTTTCAAGAATAGGTTTTCCCATTTTAACTGAGATCCCTTCGGTATTATATTCTGCAACTTTTAGGCCAGCATTAGTTTCAATTTTTAAAATATTAGATTTATTTTGATTATTAAAATTAGACTTATAAAGGTATTCAACTAGACATCTAATACCATTTCCACACATTTCTGCCTCAGAACCATCACTGTTAAATATCCTCATCTTTACATCATTACCTTCCTTTGGATTCATTACAAAGATCACACCGTCTGAACCAACTCCTAATTGCCTATTGCATAATCCTTTTAAACTAAATCTTTTATCATTTATTATTTCTTTAAAAGAATATGAATTTCTACAATCGATAATAATAAAATCGTTACCATTACCTTGAAATTTTTCGAATAACAATTTTTTCATTTTTATTTTAATTTTAATAACATAGTAAAGATATTTACAATCTTATCTTTTGTATAGAATGATTATTAAGATATAAGTTTACTAAAGTTAAAAGTGAGTAATTACTCTGAACCGATTAATAAATATAAGCCGATTGAGATTGAGAGAAAATGGCAGAAAATATGGCATGATAAAAAGCTTTATAAAACAAATGAAAAGATTAATGATTCACAAAAGTTTTATGCATTATCTATGTTTCCTTACCCCTCTGGAAATCTACATATGGGGCATGTTAGGAACTATGTAATAACAGATTTAATAGCAAGATATCAAAGATTAAAAGGGAAAAGTGTTTTGCACCCAATGGGGTGGGACGCATTTGGTTTGCCGGCTGAAAACGCAGCTATTGAAAGAGGTATTAATCCTGAAGACTGGACTAAACAGAATATATCTCACATGAAAAAACAATTAAAGTTATTAGGTCTGTCTATAGATTGGGATAAGGAATTCGCCACCTGTGATAAAAGCTATTACAAATGGACACAATATTTATTTTTAGAGTTATATAAATCAGGATTAGTATATCAAAAAGAATCTGAAGTAAATTGGGATCCAATTGATAATACAGTATTAGCTAATGAACAGGTTGATTCAGAAGGTAAGTCTTGGAGATCAGGAGCGGTCGTTGAAAAAAAGCTTTTAAAACAATGGTTTCTAAGAATTACAAATTACGCAGAAGAATTAATTTCTGATCTGGACAACTTAAATGAATGGCCAGATAAAGTTAAAACAATGCAAAAAAATTGGATTGGGAAATCTATAGGTAGCAATATAACATTTAAAATTAAAGATAATAATGATATTGAACTAAAAGTCTTTACAACAAGGCCTGATACTTTATTCGGTGTTACATATTTGGCAATATCTCCAAATAGCATTTTAAGTAAAAGAATTAATGATAAAAAAATAAGAACATTAATATCTGAATTAAATAATCAAAATAATGAAACAAATGAAAAAATAGGAGTCCTTACGAATTTTAAAGCCATACATCCAATAACATTAGAAGAAATACCTATCTGGATAGCAAATTATGTTCTTGATGATTATGGAACAGGTTCTGTTATGGGAGTACCCGCTCATGATCAAAGAGATTTCGAATTCGCCAAAAAGCATAAAATCAAAATTCAACAAGTAATTAATAAAACTATAAAAACCACTAATCAAATACTTAAAAGTGCATATGAAGAAAACGGATATCTAATAAATTCTTATGAATATAATGGATTAGATAATTGTGAAGCCAAAAATATAATTACTAAATTTGGCAATGATAAAGGCTGGGCAGAAAAAACATGCCAATACCGCTTAAAGGACTGGTTAATATCTAGGCAACGATATTGGGGATGTCCGATTCCCATGGTGTCATGTCATAAATGTGGGACTGTCCCTTTAAAAATTGATGATCTTCCTGTAGAACTTCCGAATAATATTAAGATAAGAACCAATAAAATTAATTCATTAAATGATAATGATAAATGGATGAATATTAAATGTCCTAATTGTGGATTTAATGCAATTAGAGAGTCAGACACTATGGATACATTTATGTGTTCATCATGGTATTTTTTAAGATTCCCATCAAGCCAAACTGATGAAATCGCCTTTGAGAAGGAATTAATAGATAAATGGCTTCCCGTTGACCAATATGTTGGAGGAATAGAGCATGCCATTCTTCATCTTCTTTATGCAAGATTCCTAACCAAAGCTCTTAGAGATAATGAATTATTTAGCATCAAAGAACCATTTATTAAGTTACTAACTCAAGGCATGGTTCAAGCACCAGCATATAAGAATAAAAAGACTGGTAAATATATATCTCCTAAAGATATAAAGAATATTGATAATCCAATTGATCCTAAAGACAATTCAAAATTAGATATACTTTTTGAAAAAATGTCAAAATCAAAATATAACGGAATAGATCCAGAATCAGTTATAAACAAATATGGTGCTGATACAGCAAGAATGTTCATACTATTTAAAGCACCACCAGAAAAAGATTTAGAATGGGGTGATTCCGGTGTTGAGGGTCAATTTAGATTCCTTTCGAAAATATGGAAATTGTTTAGCGAAATAAATCATTTTGATGAAGACTGTAAAGATACGAGGGATGATTCAATCGATAATAGTTTAAAAAGGTCTATGAATATAGCAATTAAAGAGATTTCAAATGATATTGAGAGGAATCAATTTAATACTGCAATATCAGAATTAATGAAATTTTATAATTCAATAAATAAAAATATTCATTTTGTTAATAATGATTTGAAAAAAACTATTTTACGAAACTTTATTATTTTACTCGCTCCATTTGCTCCACACATAGCAGAAGAGATATGGAGCTCCTTAGGAATTAAAACATCGGTTCACGAGCAACTTTGGCCTTCATTAGACAAAAAGGCTATTGAAAAAGAATCTTATGAACTAGTTATTCAAATAAATGGGAAAGTACGAGATAAGTTGACAATTCAATCAAATACATCAGAAGATGAAATAAAAGATAATGTCCTAGGAAGAAAAACAGTCACTAAATGGGTTGAAAATAAAACTATAAAGAAAATAATATTAGTAAAAGGAAGAATAATAAATATTGTTGTTTGATAATTTATTTCTTTTTAAACACAAGTGAACTTGGACTTGACCAGTTTCCTTCTACAGAAAATAATTCGTTATTGAAACATATCTGACGAAGAATAAAGAATACTGTTTCAGGATTAACATCATTGAATTTATTTGATATTTCAGTAAAAGTTAAACTAGATCCTGAAATAAGGATTTCTTTAATTTTCTGTTGAGTATTAATTACATTAGTTGCAGCCTTTTTTCCTGCTTCAACGCCTGGCTGATCATAAGCATTAATATCTACAAGTTCAGCATAAAATGAAACAGCCCTTTCAAATAAAGCTATTAAGGCTCCCAATGAATAAGCACTTAACTTGTCTAATGTAATTGTAATACTTTGCCTACCCTCAGAAGAAAGTGCAGATCTTGTTCCTTGCAGGAAACCAGATAAATAATCTTTTGGGTTCTCTAAATCTTCATATTCAGCATTATCAGGTGAATCTAGTAATTCGATGAAAATACAAAAGAAATTATCTATACCATCCCTCAACTGTTGAACATAAGCATGTTGATCAGTTGAACCTTTATTACCAAATACTGTAATACCCTGATGTACTATATTCCCTGACCTGTCAAACTTCTTTCCTAAAGACTCCATTATTAATTGCTGAAGATACTTACTAAAAACCTGAAGTCTATCTCTATAAGGCAACACAACCATATCTCTTTTTCCTTTTCCATTACCACTTAAATACCAAGCAATTGCAAGGAGAGCTGAGGGATTATTATTAATATTAGTACAGCGAGTTATTTCATCCATCTTGGAAGCTCCTTTTAGAAATAAATCTACGTCTTCGTCTATTAAGGATAAAGGAAGTAAGCCTACAGAACTTGTAATACTTGTTCTACCACCTACCCAGTCTGGTAAATGAAATATTTTTAACCACTTTTCAGATTTTGCCTTGGAATATAGATTACTCCCTTTCATAGTAATAGCAATTGATTGTGAAGACCAAACCAGATCTTTCTTATCAAATTCTTTTTTAATTATATCCATTGCTATTTTTGGTTCAGGAGTTCCACCAGATTTACTTACTATTACAACTAGCGTCCTTGATAATTCATTTTTAAGCTTAGATAATTGTTCTGTGATTAGAAATGGATCTATATTATCAATAAAGAAAAAATCTAGACCTCTTAATTCTTTTTGGAGTGACTCAATTATTAGTAATGGTCCTAGAGCACTCCCTCCTATTCCGACCCATAAAACGTTTTTAAATACCTTACCAGGTTTATTTTTTATTTCACCATTTAAAATATGTTTTGAAAAATCCTTAATATCTAATACTTCTCTATCAATATCTTCCTTAATTTTGCTGTCAGGAGAAAGAGATGAATTTCTAAGCCAATAGTGTCCAACTTGCCTACCCTCGCTTACATTGGATATTTCTCCATTTTCTAATCCATTAATTGAATTAAAGACTTTAGTGAATTTATTATCAAATTGATTAAATTGTTCTTCATTAAATTCAATTTTGCTTATGTCCAACCAAATTTTTAATTCATTATTGTACCAAAGATGCTTTGAGAACTTATTCCATTCTTTTAAATTATTTGAGTTAGTTCCTGTTGTTCCTACCATTTTCTAAATCTAAATTATTAATTTATTAGTTATGTTTTTTAACACAATAACATTAAACTATTACTATTTTAAGCAACTATATAAATGTTTTTGTATTTGAATAAATGCAATAAAAAATTAATTATTCAAACTATTTTATGAGTATATAAATAAATTAATTTTGAAGAATATTAAAGAGTATATAGTTTCACCTGAACTTAAAGAGTATTTTAAGTTTGTTCCTAAATTAAGAATAGCTGTTTTAGCATCAGGTAATGGATCAAATTTTCAGAATTTAGTTAATTTATCAAAAGAAGATAAATTGGATATTGAAATAGTAAAACTAATCACAAATAACTTTAAAGCTGGTTGTATAGAAAAGGCTATCTCGTCAAATATTTCTTATGAGGTTATCAATGATAAGGATTATAAATCTAGAGAAAACTTTGAAGAAGAAATTATAAATCTAATTACAGAAAACGAAATAGAATTAGTAGTTATGGCAGGTTGGATGAAGATAGTTTCAGAGAAGTTTATAGATTCATTTAAAAATAGGATTATTAATATACACCCATCAATTCTGCCCTCTTATAAAGGAGCAAATGCCATTAATAATGCATTTATTAACAAATCCCTAATAACTGGTTGCTCAGTTCATTTTGTTGTTCCTGAAGTTGATAGCGGCGAATTAATTATTCAAGCTGCGTTGCCAGTTAAGTATTCCGAAACAATAAATATTTTAAAAGATAAGATCCAAACCCTCGAACATATTATTTTGCCTCAAGCGATATCAGAAGCTGGACAAATTATAAGATCAAAACTTATGGATAAATATTAGTAAATTCAATCCCTTCATTAATATCTAAACCTGAAATCAAGTTAAGATTTTGTAACGCTTGACCAGCTTGTCCTTTAATCAAATTGTCTAATACCGAGAGTATTACTAATCTTCCGTTTCTTTTATCAACATTCAAGGAAATATACATATCATTTGTATTTCTGACCCATTTGGTAGAGGGATAAACTCCTACTGGAAGAATTTTAATATTTAAATATTTTCTATAATAACTTTCTAAAAGAGTTTTACAATCCTCTGATGTTAGACCTGGATCTTTCAATCTACAATAAATCGTAGTAAACATACCACGAACTATTGGAATCAAATGAGGTGTAAAAATCAATTCGATTTCATTCCCTGAGATGGAAGATAAAATATCTTCAATTTCTGAGGTGTGTCTATGATTTATAAGTCCGTAGGCCGATATACCTTCTCCACACTCAGCTAAAAGTAAATCTTGTTTAGGGTCTCTACCCCCGCCTGAAGTACCGCTTTTGGAATCAACAGAAATACCATCATTGTCTATTATCCCTTGAGTCAAGAATGGTATAAGTGGAATTAATGTAGATGTTGGATAACATCCAGGGCAAGCAATAAGTCTCGAATTTGTTATTGCATCTTGATTAATCTCCGAAAGACCATAAGTAGCCTCTTCACATAATTCATAATCATTTCTTTTAAATATGTTGGATTCCTTAGAATAAATTTCTTTCCATCTATCTAATGACTTATATCTATAATCGGCAGAAAGATCTATAACTTTCAAACCCTTTTCTATTAGTGTAGGAGTTATCGTAGATGAAATTCCACTTGGAAGACTAAGTAAGGCTATTTCTGATTTTTCAGCAATCTTATTGGTGTTAATTTCTTCAATTAGTAAATTATTTTGTAAATTTACAAAAGGGAAAATGTCATTCCATCTTGCTCCTGCTGTCTTGTTGCCGCCTAGAAAAGTTATTTTATAATTTGGATTGCTCTTTAAAAGGCTGATTAACTGTATCCCTCCGTAACCTGTAGCACCAACTATTGATACATTCATTTCTCTTAATGGGCGTAATTTGATATAGGATTATATAGTGTTGAAATTGTTTATAACAAGAACACCTTTCTTATAATGAATATTAATAATGAAAGAAACAAGTACAAAATCAAATAATGGAACAATTTTGGATAACAAAGAAAACTTTAAAATAGATTTTGATCCAATATCAGACGCTCTAGCTGCTATTAGAAATGGTGAATGCGTTATTGTCGTAGATGATGAAAGAAGGGAAAACGAAGGCGATCTTATTTGCGCCGCTCAGTTTGCAACACCACAACAAATTAACTTTATGGCAACTGAGGGAAGGGGTCTTATTTGTTTAGCTATGCAAGGACATAAATTAGATAAGTTAGATTTACCACTGATGGTAGATAGGAACACCGACTCTAATCAAACGGCATTTACAGTATCAATAGATGCAGGCCCAGAATTCAACGTATCTACTGGAATATCTGCAGAAGACAGAGCAAAGACTATTCAAGTAGCAATTAATCCGAAAACAAAGCCTGAAGACTTAAGAAGACCAGGACACATTTTCCCCTTGAGAGCAAAAAAAGGAGGGGTACTGAAAAGAGCAGGACATACCGAGGCTGCTGTTGATCTCGCCCTACTATCAGGTCTTAATCCTTCCGGAGTAATATGCGAGATTCAAAATGCCGATGGATCGATGTCTAGATTACCTGAACTTAAAGAATATGCAAACCAATGGGGCATGAAGTTAATATCCATAGCAGACCTAATTAGGTATAGATTTGAAAATGAAAGGTTTGTTTTTAGAAAATCAGGCGCAGATCTTCCTAGTATCTTTGGAAATTTCAAAGCATATGGGTACATAAATGAATTAGACGGTTCTGAACACGTAGCTTTGGTTAAGAAAAAAAACAAACATCTAAGTGAACCTGTTTTGGTAAGAATGCATTCTGAATGCTTAACTGGTGATGCATTTGGATCATTAAGATGCGATTGTCGACCACAACTTGAGGCAGCATTAGCAAGAATTGAAAAAGAAGAAGAAGGAGTTGTTGTTTATTTAAGACAAGAAGGTAGAGGAATAGGATTAATTAATAAATTAAAAGCATATAGCTTACAAGATGGAGGATTAGATACAGTTGAAGCCAACGAGAGATTAGGTTTTCCGGCTGATCTTCGTAATTATGGAGTAGGCGCTCAAATCCTTACAGATTTAGGTATTAAGAAACTTAAATTATTAACGAATAATCCTAGAAAGATTGCTGGTTTAGGAGGTTATGGAATTGAGGTTGTTGATAGAGTTCCATTAGTTATTTGCCCAGGTGATCATAATGCTGAATACCTAAATGTAAAAAGAACTAAACTTGGCCATCTATTAGATGACAATGAAAATAACACAAGTCAAATACCATTTATTGCTATTTTTATTGACGGTGATTACAAGACTAAAGATTTAGTTATTGTTAAAAATCAAATAAATGAATTCTGTGGAAAACAAAATATAAAAATAAACTTAGAAAGTTCTCCAAGATTGCTTGCTATATGGAATAGACCCAAACTTGTATGGAGAATATTACACAGAAATGATAGGCAAAGTATTGATATAAACAATGAAGAAATAAAAAAAATAGAAGAACTTATAACAACACTTTCATTACTAAGAGATAGTTCAAAAGTAGGATTAATTGTCTCCAAGAATATTGAGCAAGCTATTCATCCTACAAATAGTATAAAAATAATGAAAGAAAAAATATCTAATTTAAAAGAAATCCTATATGCTGCATCAAGAAAATTTAATCTAGATAAAGTTCCTTTCAGCATAGTTTTTACTTAAAACGTTTGGACATTTACTTAAATTAAATAGGCTTTAATTATTTTTGAACCATTTTGTAATTTCAAAACGACATCCATGTTATCCGTTTTACCAAATACAGTATGAACACCATCAAGATGAGGTTGGGGCTCATAAACTATAAAGAATTGACTCCCCCCAGTATCTTTACCTGCATGTGCCATTGAAAGAGAACCTGATAAATGCTTATTTTTATTTATTTCACATTTGATTGAGTATCCAGGACCTCCTGTACCAGGTATGCCAGAGGCACCTTCTTTGGTATTAGGGCATCCTCCTTGTGCCATAAATCCAGGAATAACTCTGTGAAAAGCTAAGCCATTATAAAAACCTTCTTCTACTAATTTAGTAAAATTTTTGGTTGTATCTGGAGCGTCCTGCGAAAAAAGTTGGAATTTGATTTCACCTGCTTCAGTCTCAAAAATAACTGATTCCATGATTATTATGTTTTTAATATTGTATTACATTTGAAAAAGACTAGAGTAACTTCTCCAAGTTTTTTTTGATTTTATTAATGTCAATGTTATCAATATTTGATTCATCAGGATTCCAACATTCTGATTTTAGGTTTTTGGAAGGGGGTGTTAAAAGTAATCTATCTTCTTGAGTTTTAGGAATAAAGTTTTTTTCAACAAGTCTAGTTTTGTAGCCACATTTATTACAAAAATTTTGAATCTCTTCCATCGATATAAGTTCTGGCAAAGGAGCAGGAAAGTCTTGCGCTTCTAAAAGTCCACAATAACGTATGGCGTCGTCCTTATCCTCGAACATTAGGACAATAGTATCTCCCTTATATTCAATAGAGTGAATCCCTTCTTTATCCGTACCTGAGTTATAAAGTAAAACGAATATTTTCATAAAATTTTTTTCATATTATAACTCAGAAAAACTAGGAATCTGAAACTGAGAGTTCTTGTAATCTGGTATAAAGAGCGATTTCCTCATCTTTAATATCCGCAGGGATAACTACCACTATTTCTACATACTGATCACCAACCTCGTTACCATAAATAAGACCTCTACCTTTTAGTCTTAACATTCTCCCAGTTGAGGATTTCGGAGGAACCTGAAGAGTAACATTGCCATCAAGAGTTGGGATATCGACAGCACATCCCAATAATGCATCAGGTGGAAATAATTCCAATTTATAAATAACTCTCAATCCATCAATTCTTAAACCACTTTCCGTTTGTACTTTAAGTTGCAAATAGTGGTCCTTCCCACCTCTCGCTATATTTTCTAGCCGAAGCCTCCAACCATCGCCTGCAAAAGGAGGTGTGTCAACCTCAACCACTGTCTCGTCTTCCAATTCAATTAATATAGATGAACCATGTAATGCCTCTTCTGGCGATAATTCTATAACTGTCTCAACATCTTCAAAGGATTTTACAGGTGGAGGTTCGTCAGGAGATGGAGCTGGATAATCATAGTGATAATCTTCTTCATTATCATCAAATTCATTTTGGAAAGATTCTTCCTCATAAAATTCTTCATTAATCGGTTCATCATCTTTACGAAAACCAAATAATGAATTCATATAATCTTCTAGATCAGGAAACCCCGTAGCAAAATTAGCGAGATTTTCTGTGAAATCATCTTTAATCGAATTTTTTCTGTTTTTTGGCTCTCTTAGAAATTCATAGGCTTGATTAATTAATTTAAATCTTTCTTCTGCATTTAAGTCGTTTTTATTTAAATCCGGATGCCATTTTCTGGCCTCTCTGCGAAAAGCTTTTTTTAGATCATCATCATCAAAGTTACCTGATAATCCTAAAATGGATAAATAATCTGATTTAGAGGTAGTAGTCATTGTCCCAAGGGTCATCCTCTCTAGAATTACCATACCTTGAATTTCTATAATTTCTATCTGTTTCTCTATCCCACGGATCATCGTCATCCCAATAGTCATCTGAAAACAATTCATCCTTAAGCGAACCAAATGTATTTTTAATTCCTTGAAGAGGATTGTTTTCAACTTTTCTCTCTGCTGCAAATCTTCTATTGAGACCAAAAAGAGCTTCCTGTAAAGAACTTACTGCCAATTCAAGTTCTTGTTGATCCTCATCTTCAATGAATTCTTCAACATCTTGTATTGCTATCTCAACAGCTCTCTGCTGCCTTTCTGCTCCATATGGACCAAATTCTAATGATGCTTCTCTTAATCTTCTTTCAGACTGAGCAATTAGAGTTAAGGCGTTATTTTTTCTGTCGATTACAGATCTAACCTTTCGGTCATCTAATGCCTTTAACTTAGCTTCTTCAATTATTGAATTAACTTCCTGTTCATTAAGATTAGATCCTCCAGAAATACTAACTGTTTGTTTTCTACCAGTGGTTCTGTCAGTAGCACTTACCTCCAATAGTCCGTTTGCATCAATATCAAAAGCTACTTGAACTTGGGGGATACCTCTAGGGGCAGGAGGAATACCTGATAATCGGAAGTTACCTAATGATTTGTTTTCAGAAGCAAGCGGCCTTTCACCTTGCCGAACTTGAATTGATACAGAAGACTGATTTGATTCAGAAGTACTAAATACGTCAGATTGTCTTACCGGTATGGGCGTATTTCTAGGGATAAGAATTTTCATTAAGCCTCCTACTGTCTCTAAACCCAGGGAAAGAGGAGTTACATCATTTAGAAGTAAATCTCTTAACTCACCACTTAAGATCCCTGACTGAATAGCAGCCCCAACCGCTACTACTTCATCAGGATTCACAGATTGACAAGGATCATTAGGAACAAGAGTTTTTACTAATTGCTGGACCATAGGAATTCTTGTACTACCTCCTACAAGAACAACTTCATCAATATCCTCTGGTTCCCATCCAGAATCTTCAAGAGCTATTTCTACAGGTTCAAGAAGTCTATCAAGAAGATCTTGACATAAAGATTCAAATAAATTTCTATCAAACTCTTCTTCAATGTGAAGAGGACCTTCATTGTTAGTAATTATGAATGGTAGTGAAATTCTAGTTTTGTTAAGGCCAGAAAGTTCACATTTTGCCTTTTCTGCGGCCTCGGTTAATCTTTGAAGAGCTTGTCTATCTCTTCTAAGATCAATCTTGTATTTTGATAAAAATCTTTCAGCCAACCAATCAACGATTTTGGAATCAAAATTATTGCCCCCAAGTTGAGTATCTCCACAAGTAGCTTTAACATCAAAAACTCCGTTTGATATTGTCAGGAGAGAAACATCAAAAGTTCCCCCACCGAGATCAAAAACCAGTACATTATTAGAGGAACTCTTTTCAAATCCATAAGCCAAGGCAGCCGCAGTAGGCTCATTTAGAATTCTTTTGACTTTAACACCGGCTAGAATTGCAGCATCTTTGGTGGCTTGTCTTTGTGACTCATTAAAATAAGCTGGAACAGTAATAACAGCTGAATCAACAGTATCACCAAGATATGTTTCTGCATCATTTATTAATTTTCTAATTATTGAACTTACCAACTCTTCAGGTGCGTATTCTCTTTCAGTAAATGGACTTAAAACTCTAACTCTACCTTGTTCATTTGATTTAACATTATAAGGCACAGAAATACTAGTTTCATCAAGTTCATCCCAATCACGACCAATGAATCTTTTTAAATTATAAAAGGTATTTTTAGGATTTAAAACAAGTTGGCGTCGAGCCTGAGAACCGATTACGATCTCAGAATCCTTGGTAAAACCAACAATCGAAGGAGTCGTTCTAGTACCTTCAGAACTTGCCAAAATAATTGGGCGCCCAGCTTCAATCACTCCTATTACAGAGTTCGTAGTACCTAAGTCAATCCCAACTAATTTCCCCATAGGTAATATATGGTTACTTAAAAGTTACCTTCAAGAAGATAATTAAACAAATTTTTTTTTACATATGTATGATAATAAAAAAAATTTCAAAGAAAATTAAATTTATTTTTATTTAAAGAAAATAGTAAATTCAAAGACGATATTAATAAAAAATAATAAATAACATAAATATAAAGATCTAATATTCTGTTTGTTTGATTTATATTAGTACGGAGAGAGAGGGATTCGAACCCTCGATAAAGTTGCCTCTATACAGCATTTCCAGTGCTGCGCCTTCAACCACTCGGCCACCTCTCCAAACAAAAATATATTAGCAATTTTAATTCCAACTATTAAGGAGATTGATGTGAAAAAGACTTATAAAGTCACTATTAAAAATAAACTCACAGGTGAAGTCTTTAGTGAAGAAATTGGAAACCAAGATTATATCTTGAAAGAATTTGAAAAAAAAGGAATAAAACTACCTTTTTCTTGCAGAAATGGATGCTGTACAAGTTGTGCGGTTAAAATAATTTCAGGAAGTCTTGAGCAGAAAGAAGCAATGGGTATATCACAATCTTTAAAAAACGATGGCTACGCATTAATTTGTGTAGCTAAGGTAATGGAAGATTTAGAAGTTATTACTCAGGATGAAGATGAGGTTTATGAAATGCAATTCGGAAAATACTTTGGTAGAGGAAATATGAGAGTTGCTCCACCATGGGAATTTGAGGAGGATTAATTTAAATGAACATAAAAAATGAATTTGAAAAAGTTAATATTGATATAGATTTAGACAAATTAACAAATTTGGCGAAGGAAACTGCTCTGATAGGAGCAGAAATACTAGATAAAAACTACCAAAAAATTCAAAAAATTAGCTCCAAAGGAAGAAAAGGAGACTTAGTTACAAATGTGGATATAGAAATTGAATCCAAAATTAAAGATTATCTTTCAAACAAAACACCTAATATCTCGATTATAGCTGAGGAATCTGGTTCATTAATAAATCAATCAGAGCTCACATGGTGTATTGACCCATTAGATGGGACAACAAATTATTCTCATGGGTTTCCATTTTTTGGAACATCAATTGGACTTATATTAAATAAAACAATTCCAATTATTGGAGCAATTTCGGTCCCTTATTCTGACGAATTATATTGGGGTTGTGTTAATGACGGTTCCTATTGTAATGGCACTAAAATCTCAGTTTCTTCTCCTAGAAATTTAGAAGAGAGTTTACTTGTAACTGGATTTGCTTATGATAGATTTGAGGTTTTAGATAATAATTATTCAGAATTCTGTTGGTTAACTCATAAAACACGGGGAGTAAGAAGAGGAGGTGCAGCGGCAATTGATTTGGCTTTTGTAGCTTCAGGGAAGGTTGATGGTTTTTGGGAGCGGGGATTGGAAATATGGGATATTGCTGCAGGTGCTATTATTGTGAGTGAAGCGGGAGGTCTTGTTTCTAACTATCCAAACGGATGTTTGGATATAAATACAGGCAGAATACTTGCCTGTAGTAAAAATATTGAAAAGGAATTTAAAGAAGAATTATCTAAAGTTAAGCCCTTCAAAAGAAGCTTCTACACCTAAAATAATTTAAAAGTAATTTTAATGACTGATATTAAAGAATTCAATTTGGTGGATGTAAGAAAAAATTCACAAATAATACAAAAATTAAATGAGGTTTATAAATTATGGGGCTATGAGGAAGTTTCGCCGTCTATGATAAATGACATAGAAACGATTAAAGGAAGGGAAGTTATTAATCAAGATGAGTTAATAAGTTTAGTTAGTAATAAGCAATTGTGCTTGAGACCAGAAATGACCACATCAATTGTTAAATTGATTTCAACTAGGTTAATAAACAAAAAAAGGCCATTAAGATTATGGAATAACGGAATTATTTTCGAAAAAAAAGAAGGATATAAAAATTCAAAAAAAATTAAAGAAAAAATTCAAAGTGGAATTGAGTTGATAGGTTATGACACCAAATTTCCTGAAATAGAAATTATCAATATTCTTTTTGACTCAATAGACAAACTTAAATTAAAAGAGAATTCAAGGCTTATTTTTCTTGTTAGCAATACATCAATTATGCAATTAATACTTAATAAATATGGCCGAAATCAATCAGAGTTAATAAAAAAAAGCATGATAAATTTAGACCATGATTGTTTGAGTAATATCCCTATTGAAGATGATTACAAGTCAGCTCTAAAAACATTAATGTTTACTAGAGGCAATCCTAACGAGGTCATAAATAAGCTTACAAATCTATTTGGTAAAAACAAAATTATAGATGATTTAAGTTTCTTATTTAATACCATTAAACCAATTTCAGAAATGTATGGTATTGATATTCAACTCGATCCAACATTTCAACCTCATTTAAACCTATATGCAGGTATTGTTTTTCAACTAATTTGTATTAATCAAAATGAGAAATATGTAATTGCGAAAGGAGGAAGATATGACGAATTAGTTAAATATTTTAATCCCAAAGAACTATGTCCTAATGGAATAGGCTTTAGTGTTTCAATTGATAATTTAAGAAAAATTATACTTACAGACGATGTTAATAATAAAAGAGTTCTGATTTTATATAAAGATAAGGAATTGTTATCTAAAGCGATTGATGAACAAAAAAGACTACATTCAATTAATGAGATTTCGATACTTGAACTTAATCCATGTTCAAATACTGAAGATGCAAGTAGGTTAATGGAAGAGAATGGTTGTAATGATATTTTGTGGATTAGCTAAAGCTCATATTAATTTCACATTTAAATATTATTTTGTTTTAGTTTGAATATAAACATAAAATTAGTACGGTCAATACTCCTAATCAAACTTGATTAAGAAGTTCTTACTAAATAAAATAAAACTTTAAGCAAATTGAAAGTATGGAAAAGGGTGAAATTCGTATCAATACTGAAAATATCTTTCCAATAATCAAAAAAGCAGTTTATTCAGATCATGAGATATTTCTAAGAGAATTAGTTAGTAATTCTATAGATGCTATTAGTAAAAGGAGAATGGCTTCAATTGCTGGTGATTGTGAAAATTGTGAAAATCCTCAAGTAAATATTTCAATAGATAGGGAAAAAAATATTTTAAAAATTTCTGATAATGGAATAGGAATGAGTGACTCTGAAATAAAAAAATATATTAATCAGGTAGCATTTTCTAGCGCAGAAGAATTTCTCGAGAAATACACCAAAGGCGAGGATGAATTCATAGGTCATTTTGGACTGGGATTTTATTCAAGTTTTATGGTTGCTGAAAAAGTAGAAATAATAACAAAGTCAGCTATTAATACTAAAAAAAGCTATAAATGGTCTTGTGATGGTTCTCCCAACTTTACTTTAGAAGACTCTTCAAGAGATGATATTGGTACTGATATTTTATTGTATTTGCTTGATGAAGAAAAAGAATTTATTGAACCAGAGAGAATAAAATCATTGATCAAAAAATATTGTGATTTTATGCCCATAGATGTTTTATTTGAAGGAGAAGTAATTAATAAAAAAAATCCACAATGGAGAAAACAGCCGAATGAACTCAAAAATGAAGATTATATTGAACTTTATAATTATCTTTACCCATTTCAAGGCGACCCTTTATTATGGATTCACCTGAATACGGATTATCCATACAATATTCAAGGAATTTTGTATTTTCCTAAATTGACTGGTAGGGCAGACTGGGAAAAGGGAGAAATAAAACTTTATAGCAATCAAGTATTTGTAAGCGATTCAATTAAAGAAATCGTACCAAAATATTTATTACCTTTAAGAGGTGTGATTGATTCCACTGATATACCTTTAAATGTCAGTAGAAGTGCTCTTCAAACTGACAGGAAGGTTAGATCTATTTCAGCCTTTATTTCTAAAAAGATTGCAAACAAGCTTAAGGATCTTTTAAAAAATGAACCCGAATTTTATGCTGATATCTGGAATTCAATTTCAGCATTCGTAAAAATCGGAGCCATTGAGGATGATAAGTTTGCTGAATTAGTTCAGCCAAATATAATTTATGAAACTAAAATTAATAACAAGACAAATATTTCGAAGTTATTGAAAAATAACTCATTGATCAAAAAAGATGAAAGAATTTACACAACTTTAGATCATTATCAGGAGAGGAATAAAGCCGAAAATCAAAATCAAATCATATATTGTTCAGACGAGATAGCACAATCAAATGCCTTGAATTTGTGGCTTTCAAATGACAAGGAAGTAATAATTACTGACCCATTGATTGATGCACAATTTCTTCCTTGGTTAGAAAGTAAAAATAACAACTATCAATTTCAGAGAGTTGATTCGGAAATTGATGAATCATCAGATAATAAAAATAAGGAAATTGTAGATAAAGATGGTAAGTCTCCCTCAGACAACTTGAAAAATATATTTATTAATTCATTAAATAATGAAAAGATTACTGTGAAAATTCAAGCTATAAAAAATGAGAATGCTCCACCAGCAATGATACTTCTACCAGAGCAGATGAGGAGAATTAATGATATGGGGGCTTATATGGAGCAAAAATTACCTGGTTTGCCTGAATATCATGTTTTGCTTGTAAACAAGGATCATCCTATTGTTAATGGGTTAAAAAAATTATCAGATGAAAAATTAATTCTTGATAAGGAACAGAAAAATGAGAGCAGTTTGACTAAGAAATTAGTAAATCACATTTACGACATGGCCAAGCTGAGTGTAGGAGGACTAAGTCAAAAAGAAATTGTTAATCTACAACTGAATAATGCAGAGGTAATAACTGGACTATTAAAGTCAGTTAAATGATTCATATGATAAAATTTATATAGTGATTAAAATCGTCGATGTCTAGAGTATGCCAATTAACAGGAGCTAAAGCTAATAATGGTATGGCAGTTAGTCATTCACATATACGCACAAAAAAACTACAGCAAGTTAACCTTCAGAAAAGAAGGTTATGGTGGGCTGAGGGGAAAAAGTGGATAAATGCTCGGATTAGTACAAAAGCGCTAAAAACAATTCAGAAAGTCGGATTAAATAATTTTGCTAAATCTCAAGGTATAGACTTAAATAAAATCTAAATAAATGAAAGAAATATATATTTCAATTCTTTGTTTATTTATATTTTTTTATCCATCACAATTAAATGCTTTTGATTTCGCACCAGAAGTTGGAGATATAGCTCCTGATTTTAATCTTTCAGGTGTTAATAAATTTTTTAAAAATAAGTCTCAGTATGGTCTTAATGACTTCGATAACAAATGGATTGTTTTATATTTTTACCCAAAGGACTTCACTACAGGCTGCACCATTGAAGCGAAGGGTTTTTCTGATTTAAAGGATAAATTTTCTAAGTATAATGCTGAAATCATAGGAATTAGTGCAGACAGTGAAGATTCTCACGATAATTTCTGCAATGAAAAGTCTATAAATTATACTTTATTATCTGATCCCAATGGTTTAGTGAGCACTAAATATGGTTCATGGATACCTCCATATTCAGATAGGAACACATTCTTGATTTCTCCTGAACGAAAAATAATGAGCAGATGGATAAGTGTTACTCCAATTAATCATGCAAATAATGTTTTAAACCGGCTAAAGCAAATTACATAAATTAATTTAACTTAATGCATGAGCTTTCTTTTGGTACCTGGGTCATACACATATCAAGTGTTATTGAATGGATTGTCGCTATATTTGTTATTTTTCAAATTAGTAAAATCGAAACATATAAATCATTTTTTTGGCTCTCCTTTGCAATGATTCCTAATCTGATAAGTGCCATGTGCGCTATTACATGGCATATTTATGACAATCAAACCGGACTTTATGGATTAGTGACTCTCCAAGGAATTTTCACATTGATAGGAAATACTACACTAGCCTTATCCTCCTTTTATATTTTTAGAAAAACGAGAAATATATGAATAATTTAATTAGTGAACTTTTTAAATTAACTGCAAATATTGATAATACAACTTTATTTGCTTTATCTATCATTCCATATAGCATATTTCTTTATTACCTTTATAAAAACAAGATTTTAAACTGGACTGTCAAAATCGGATTTTCATTGACTATACTTTTTGTTTTAATTACTATAGTATTTTCAATATTATCTTTAAAAATTTATGGAAAAAGTCTAGTAGAAGTAGACATGTTCCATGGAGCTGCGGAATCCTTTCTTACTTTGGCAGACTTAGTTGTTTTATACGGGTTTTATTACATCTTAAGATCAAAAGAAGTAAAGAACTCTTAAGACCTTTAACAATTTTGTGAATTTTATATGTAAATGTAGGAGAATAATATCAACAAAATTTTATCTATGCTATCTACATTATTTGCAGTAACATCTGCCCCAGCAACATTTGAATGGTCCCCTAAGTGTGCCATTGTAATGATTGCATGTAATGTTTTCGCTTATGCAATCGCTAGAGCTAATGTCGCAAAGCCAAATGAAGGGTTTGAAATACCAAATTCTAAGTTTTTTGGTGGAATGAGCCATGCTTCTGTCGTTGGTGCAAATTGCTTAGGACATATCATGGGAATTGGTACAATTCTGGGGCTAGCTTCTAGAGGAGTTCTTTAAAAATTAGAATAAATAATCAAATGGTAAAATCATTTGATTATTTATCAAATTTGTTTATTATTTTATCTGCCATTTGATTAGGCGTTAAGCCTAATCTTTTTTTGCTTTGATTTGGAGAAGCATGATCTACCAAAACATCTGGTATGCCAATCCTTAATACTGGTATATTTATATCTTCATCATTCAATAACTCAACAACTGCAGAACCAAAACCACCTAGAAGAGTCCCTTCTTCAATAGTAACTAATCTTTTAAACTTAATTGCTTGTTTAGTTATGAGTTCTTTGTCTAATGGTTTAACAAATCTTGCATTAATAACGCATGTACTTATATTTTTAGCCTCTAGTATCTCAGAAGTTAATACTGCATCTGCAACCATAGATCCATAAGCAACAATTGCAATATCATTACCTTCTTTGATTATTTCGCCTTTTCCTATATCAATAGGTTCCCAACCTTCATCCATAGTTGCCACACCTAAACCAGAACCTCTTGGTATTCTTAAAGCTGTTGGACCATTATAATTTATAGAAGTGATTAACATCCTTTGAAGTTCTGCCTCATCTTTTGGAGCCATCAGAACAAAATTAGGAATTGAACGCATATAACTTATGTCATACTGACCTTGATGAGTTGGTCCATCTGCACCAACAATTCCAGCCCGATCAAGAACAAAAGAGACAGGAAGTTTCTGAATGCCAACATCATGAATTAATTGATCGAATGCCCTTTGTAAGAAAGTGCTATAAATAGCTACAACTGGCTTTAGTCCATCACAAGCCATACCAGCGGCAAGTGTTACTGCGTGTTGCTCGGCTATACCAACATCTACATATTGATCTGGTATATTCTTTTGAAGTAAGTCTAGGCCCGTACCAGTCGCCATTGCTGCAGTTATACCAATAACCTTGCTATCTTGTTCACAAATCTTTAAAAGTGTTTGACCAAAAATCTTACTATAGCTACTTGGTTTAGGCTTGTTAGAAGGAATAGATTTACCTGTAGTCAAGTCAAATGATGATTGGGCATGATATCCTACTTGGTCAGCTTCAGCATATGGATATCCTTTCCCTTTGGTTGTAACTACATGCACTAATACAGGTTTTTTTAATCTATGAGCCGTATTAAAGGTATTAATTAATGTAGACATATCATGTCCATCTACAGGTCCAATATAAGTAAATCCAAGTTCCTCAAATACAGCACCGACCTTTGGAACAGCTAATCTCCTAACACTACCTTTAATATTTTTTAAATCTTCTGGTAAGTCTTTACCAATAATTGGGATATTCTTAACACTTTCTTGAACACTATCTGAAAGGAATTGCAATGGTGGACTTAATCTCACTCTATTTAAATATGTTGAAAGAGCTCCAACAGGGGGTGAAATCGACATATCATTATCATTCAGAACAACTAAAAAAGGAGTATCTGGTAAATGGCCAGCATGATTAATAGCCTCAAGTGCCATACCTCCGGTTAAAGCTCCATCACCAATCACAGCGACACATTTATGATCTTCACCTTTTCTATCTCTAGCTATTGCCATACCAAGGGCAGCTGAAATAGAGGTACTTGCATGTCCAGCACCAAAATGATCAAATTTACTTTCACTTCTTTTTAAATAACCTGCAATCCCTTTTTCTTGTCTTAAAGAATCAAATTGATTAAATCTTCCTGTTATGAGTTTATGTGGATAAGCCTGATGTCCAACATCCCAAACAACCTTATCTATATCAAGATCCAATGTTTGATACAAAGCAAGAGTTAGTTCAACAACTCCCAATCCAGGTCCAAGATGCCCTCCACTTGTTGAAACAACTTGCAAATGTCTTTCTCTTATTTGACAAGCTACTTCTTCTAATTGTGATAGCGATAAGCCTTTTAATTGATTTGGATGGCTTAACTCACTCAATAACATTATATAAAATCAATTAAGTATATAATCTAGAACGTCAAGGGACAAAATGAGCATTTTTATCAAAATAGATCATGTAATGTCTTATTAGATTAATAATTATTGATTAAAATAAATAATATGAGAAATTATTTAGAAAAAATCCTACAAGCACAGGTATATGAGGTAGCAAAAAAAACACCTCTCGAAAAAGCAACGAATTTAAGTAGAAAATTTGGCAATAATATTTATCTCAAAAGAGAAGACTTACAAGAAGTCTTTTCATTCAAGATAAGAGGTGCTTACAACAAAATGAGGAATCTCACTGAAGAACAACTTACTAATGGAGTAATTGCATCAAGTGCTGGTAATCATGCCCAGGGAGTAGCGTTAAGTGCGTTGAAATTAAATACGACTGCAACTATTGTTATGCCATTGACTACTCCTATGGTTAAAATCAATGCAGTAAAGGAATTAAAAGCAGAAGTAATATTATTCGGTGAGAATTATGATGAATCTTACATTGAAGCCATCAGATTGAGTAAAGAGAGAAATCTCGCATTTATTCACCCTTTTGACGATATCGATGTGATAGCAGGCCAAGGTACAATTGGAGTAGAAATTATAAGTCAACTTATACAACCTCCTGATTCTATATATATTGCGGTAGGAGGCGGTGGATTAATTGCAGGTATAGCAGCCTATATAAAAAATATATGGCCGGAAGTAATGATAATTGGAGTTGAACCAAAAGACGCGGATGCAATGACAAGATCGTTAAAAGAAAATAAAATCATAGAATTGGAAAAGGTAGGATTATTTGCTGATGGAGTTGCTGTAAAAAAGGTCGGAATCACTAGCTTTGAAATAGCCAAAAAATACGTTGACAAGATGATTACTGTCACAACAGATGAAATTTGTGCTGCAATTAAAGACGTTTTTGAAGACACACGCTCAATACTTGAACCTGCTGGAGCACTATCTATTGCTGGTATGAAAAAAGATATTGAAAGCTCAAATATCACTAATAAAAATTTAGTAGCAATTGCTTGTGGAGCTAACATAAATTTTGAAAGACTCAGATTCGTCGCCGAAAGAGCAGAATTAGGAGAAAATCGAGAGACAATGCTTGCAGTTGAAATACCAGAAAAAGCTGGAAGTTTAATCGAATTATGTAACCTCCTTAAGAAAAGAAATCTAACCGAGTTTAGTTATAGGATGTCAAACTCACAAAATGCTCAGATCTTTATTGGTTTGGAAGTCAACGGTATTAATGATAAAAATAATCTAATCAATGATTTTCAAGAATCTAGATATCAATTTATTGATATAAGTGATGATGAATTATCAAAAAATCATCTCAGACACATGGTCGGTGGGAGATTACCTTTAAATTTATTTCAAAATAAGAATACTGACTTTAGAGAATTGTTGTATAGGTTTGAATTCCCAGAGAGGCCAGGTGCATTGATCGGATTCTTAAAGAAAATGCAGCCAAACTGGAGTATAAGTATTTTTCATTATAGAAATCATGGTGCTGATGTTGGAAGAATAGTTATAGGTGTTCTAATTAATAAAAACGAAATAAAAACCTGGTATAAATTTTTGGAAATGCTTGGTTATAAATACTGGGATGAGACTAATAATGAAACATACAGATTATTTTTGGGTGCATCAGATTAAATCTAACGTTATCTTGAAGTAGACAAATAGGGACACATTATTAAAAAAGAGAATTTACTGAATGAATCTAACAATGAAATTGCTTTAATTACGAAAATTGAAGCTGTCTTATACATAAAAGGTAGACCTGTTACAAAAAAATCTCTCACTGAAATGACAGGTTCAGATATAAATGCTGTAAGTGAAGCAATTAATGAACTAAAACGAAAATACTCAAACTCAACATCAGCTTTAAATTTAGTTTATACAAATCAAACTATTTCATTGGAACTTAAAGAAGAAATGAATGCGTTTGTTGAAGATTTATTACCGGCAGATTTAAAAACCGCAGTTTTGAGAACGCTGGCAACTATAGCAATAAAGAAAAAAATATTACAATCAGACCTAATTATTCTTAGGGGATCAAGTGCATACGAACATATAAAAGATTTATTGGATAAGAATTTTATAATTAAAAGGAAGCAAAAAGAGGGGAGATCATATTGGATATCATTATCGGAAAAATTCTTTCAGACTTTTGCTGTGAGTAATGAATATTTGTCTAATGTAGTCGACTCAAAAAAGTAAATGTTATTATAAATTTAGAGCATTAAGCAAAATGGTTTCAGAAATCTTTGGAGTTCTTGGACAAACACTTTCAATATACTCCATTATTTTAATTATAAGAGTTTTACTAACCTGGTTTCCAGGTATAGATTGGAGCAATGATATTTTATCTGCAATTTGTTCAATAACAGATCCATACCTAAATATTTTTAGAGGTATTATACCTCCTATTGGCGGATTCGATATATCCTCAATACTTGCATTTCTTCTTTTAAATGTCGCTCAAAATCTTCTCACAAATCTTCAGTATGCAAGTTTAAACATCTCTTTTTAATTTAACGATTATCCCCAGATCCAGATATTTTTCCTGTGATTTTTCTTTTTTTTAATTTATCTAAATTTATTTCTGCAACATCATTTAAAGAAAATTGAAATTCAGAACAAAGATTAGCCAGATACCATAATACATCTCCAATTTCTTTTTTGATTTCTTGCTTTGAATTATCATCGAAAATACCTCCTTTGTCTCTAAGTACTTTCTTTACTTTTTCGGCAACTTCACCGGCTTCACCAACTAAACCAAGTGTAGGATAAATGTTGTTTTTTCCTAAATCAGGATAAATAGCGGTTTGTCTCGCCTGCTTTTGATAAGTTTCAAAATCCATTGGTTAGATAAACTAGTTTTTAGTATGTTAAATTTAACTTATTCTTAGCAGATTTATATGTCTAATATTGACTTAAAGAGAAGAACCAAAATAGTTGCAACAATAGGACCTGCAACTGAATCTGAGGAAACAATAACAGAACTAATAAAAGCAGGGGTTACAACTTTTAGATTAAATTTTTCTCATGGCGATCACGAAGATCATGCCGAGAGAATTAAAACCATTAGAAAAGTATCAAATATTCTTGATATTGATATTGGAATACTTCAAGATTTACAAGGACCTAAAATAAGACTGGGAAGGTTTAAAGGTGGTCCTGTAAGAATAAATAAGGGTGACAAATTCTCATTAACTCCAAGAGAAATAAACTGTACGAATTTAATTGCAAATGTAACATATGACAAACTTTTAGATGAAGTTAGTCTAGGAAAAAGAATATTGCTAGATGATGGAAGAGTAGAAATGGTCGTTGAAGAAATAGACCTTGAGGAGCAAATACTAAAATGTCATGTAACAGTTGGCGGTGTCTTATCAAATAATAAAGGTGTTAATTTTCCTGATGTTCAATTATCCGTTAAAGCATTAACGGATAAGGATAAAAAGGACTTAATATTTGGCTTAAAATCAGGCGTGGATTGGATTGCACTAAGCTTTGTCCGTAATCCATCTGATATGAATGAAATTAAGGATTTAATTAATAAAAGCGGTTATTCAACCCCTGTAGTTGCAAAGATAGAGAAATTTGAAGCTATTGACCAAATTGATTCAGTGCTCCCCCTTTGTGATGGGGTAATGGTAGCAAGGGGAGATCTTGGTGTTGAAATGCCTGCAGAAGAAGTTCCTTTACTTCAAAAAGAACTTATTAAGAAAGCAAATACTCTTGGAATTCCAATCATAACAGCGACTCAAATGCTCGATTCAATGGCTTCAAGTCCTAGGCCAACAAGGGCAGAAGTGAGTGATGTTGCAAATGCAATATTAGATGGTACAGATGCGGTTATGTTATCTAATGAAACTGCAGTAGGTGATTACCCAGTTGAAGCTGTAGAAACTATGGCAACAATTGCTAGGAGAATAGAAAGAGACTATCCACAGAAGGCAATTGAAAGTCACCTGCCAAGTACGATCCCAAATGCAATCAGTGCGGCTGTAAGTAGCATTGCGAGGCAATTAGATGCTGCCGCAATAATCCCTCTGACTAAATCTGGTTCTACCGCTAACAATGTTAGTAAGTTCAGGCCTCCAACACCAATACTTGCTACGACAAGTGAAAAATCCGTTGCTAGGCGATTACAATTAGTTTGGGGTGTTACTCCTATTCTCATTGAAAGTCAGGAGAGAACATCTAAAACATTCAGTAAAGCCATGCAAATTGCACAAGAGATGGGCATACTTACTCAAGGGGATATAGTAGTCCAAACTGCAGGAACGTTAACAGGGATAAGTGGTTCTACAGATTTAATAAAAGTTGGACTTGTAAGAAAAGTCATAGCTAGAGGTATCTCTATTGGGGAGAATGGTGTCGCAGGTAAAGCTAGGATAATAAATAATGATAGTGACCTATCTCTTATATGTCATGGGGAAATAATTATTGTTGGAAAAGAATTATTAAATAAATTACCTTTTTCAAAAAAAATAACAGGAATTTTAACAGATGAATCTGATTCTGAATGTATAAAAATCTTTAAAAAGTATGACCTAAATATTTCAACAATCTGCAGTCTAAATTCTCTTCACACGAATATAAAGGAAGGTGATTTGATCACACTGCAGCTTAACGAGGGTGTAGTCTATAAAGGTCAAATTGAAGATGAAGACTCAATAGATAAATATAAACATGTCTAGAAACATATCCTTCGGTGAGGCATTTAAAATGGCTTCTAAAACACTTGTTTCTAATAAGCTTAGAAGTTCTCTGACGATGCTAGGAATAATAATTGGAAATGCCTCGGTAATAACATTAGTTGGATTAGGAAGAGGAGCACAAACACTTGCTAAAAATCAATTAAGTAATTTAGGAGCAAACGTTTTATTTATTGTTCCAGGGAATAACGATACAAGAAGAAGGGGAATAACATTTCCTAAAACCTTGGTTCTTGAAGATGCTATAGCGATCAAAGAAAATGTTCCTAGTGTAAGTGAAGTTGCGCCTCAAATATCTGCAAATGAAATTGTTCAGTCAAATTCTCAAAGTCAAAATGTCTCAATTGCGGGAGTTACTCCAGAATTTCTAAGTGTACGAAGCTTTGAAATAATGGAGGGAAGGTTCTTTAACGAAGATGATATAAATGCTGCAAGAAGTTATGTTGTAATTGGACCTGATTTAGCTGCTGATTTCTTTGGAGATGAATCTGCACTTGGCCAGAAAATTAGAATAAAAGACCATACTTACGAAATTATAGGAATACTCAAACCTAAAGGAGCCGTTTTTGGTAACAACCAAGATAGTAATGCATACATACCAATCACTACAATGGTTAATAGGATCACAGGTAAAGATCCAACATATGGAATAAGTTTAAGTTTTATTAGTGTTGAAGCAATAAACAAAGATCAAACAGGAGCAGCAAAGTTTCAAATTACGAACTTACTAAGGCAGAGACATAACATAATTAGAGATGATGATTTTGCTGTAAGGTCCCAGGAAGATGCTTTGAATATAGTTGGTAATATTACAAATGGATTAACCTTCCTATTAGCTGGAATTGGTGCGGTTTCTCTTGTTGTTGGTGGTATTGGTATTATGAATATTATGCTTGTTTCGGTAAGTGAGAGGACTGAAGAAATAGGATTAAGAAAAGCTATCGGTGCTAAACAATCAGACATTTTAATACAATTTCTTTTTGAGGCATTAATACTCGCCACCTTAGGAGGTCTAGTTGGAACGATTACAGGTCTTTCAGGTGTTGCAATAATAGGATTTATTACTCCACTCCCAGCTTCGGTTGGACTAGCCACTACCTCGTCTACCATGCTTATCTCCGGTTCAATTGGTTTAGTATTTGGAGTATTGCCTGCCAAAAGAGCATCAAAGCTTGACCCAATTGT
>QCLS01000006.1 GCA_003214355.1 Prochlorococcus sp. AG-418-C09
TTTACAAAATTGGGATTAAGTTCAATTGCTTGAAGGTATGAGAGTTTCGCTTCTTCTAATTTTCCTTGCAATTTTAGTATATTACCAAGATTGAAGTGAGCATTTACAAAATTAGGATTAAGTTCAATTGCTTTACGAGTAGAGAGTTTCGCTTCTTTTAATTTTCCTTGTAATTTTAATATATTACCAAGATTCGAATGTGCTTCTACGAAATTAGGATTAAGTTCAATTGCTTTACGAGTAGAGGATTCTGCTTCTTTTAATTTTCCTTGAATTTGAAGAATTATCCCATAATTTGAAAAAACTCTATGGTCATTAAATCCTTGATTAAGACAAAATTGATAATATTTAGATGCCTCTTTGATTTTACCCTTTGAATGTAAATTAATTGCTAAATTTATTATTTTATCTTTTTCTGGACTATTTTTTTTAATCCTTTCTTTTCTTGACTTTTGTTCTTTTCCAAATCCTTTCATTAATACAATCCTTTGAATTGATTATAAATAATTTTTAATTAGATATTTTTATCATATTTCTGTTAAGTTAGGTCTTCCAGATAATTTTTTAGACTGTTATTTTTCTTGAATTGTATTATTATATCTTCCATTGAATTTAAATTTGCGAAATGAAAAAAAGAATTACTTTAATGATTGCAATTCTAACTATGAATCCATTATTGCAATTACCAGTTATTAAAACTGGGTTAGTCTTATCAACTGGTGGATTAATGCTTTCATTTACTTCTGAAGTGAATGCTATATCTAAGAAATTAAACCAAAACTCTTTTCAATATCATATAGAAAGTGGCTTAGAGAAGTCTAAAAACAATGATTATGAAGGTGCAATTGAAGACTTTACTAAAGCAATAGAGTTAAACCCAGAGAATGAAGATGCATATATTGAGAGAGGAATAGCAAAATATAAATTAGAAGATTATGAAGGTGCAATTGAAGACTTTACTGAAGCAATAGAGTTAAACCCAGAGAATGAAGATGCATATTACTGGAGAGGGTTTACAAAATATGATTTAAAAGATTATGAAGCATCAATTCAAGACTTTACCAAAGTAATAGAGTTAAACCCAGATAATGGAGATGCATACTTTGAGAGAGGAATAGCAAAATATGAATTAGAGGATTATGAAGGCGCAGGTGAAGATTTCACGCAAGTAATAGAGTTAAATCCTTATGATGAATTGTTATCTTCTGCATTATATTTCAGAGGGGATACAAAATATCAATTAGAAGATTATGAAGGTGCAATTGAAGATTTTACGCAAGTAATTGGTACTTATGCTGAAGATCCAGAATTATATTATCTGATTGGAGCATCAAAGTTAAATTTAGAAAATTATAATGGTTGTTCTGATATAAATAAGGCAATCGAGTTAGGCAAAGCAGATGGATATGATTGGGAATGGTTAGATTCAGTTGAGGCTAATTTCTGTAGTAATTAAGTGATTCAGCAAAAGTCACTTCTGATTTTAATGGATCAAATAGTATTTCAAAAGTTAAAACTAGATTAATGTTGAAAATAGCATGATAATTACAATCTGTGGTGAAGTAAATATAATTTAAGAATTATATATGCCTATCTTTTTTATAAAAAAAGTAACTATGATTTACATCAAAAATGACCTGGATATTTACTATGCAGTTGGAAACACTAATACTCAAAGACAGGAAGGTGAACTCTCTGCAATCATCAAAAAACGTAACTCACTAGGATGGAAGCTCATTTCAACAAGCACAGCAATTGTTGATAGAAACAAGCAGTTTTCTAATATTTATTTATTTTGGGAAAAGATATAGGCTTTATGTTTTTTAATGATCTGAAATCATATAAATATTTAAAAAATAAACTCATAATCGAATATTGACAATATTGTTTTTACTTAAATAAATATCTATGATTTGTGAGTATTTTTTAAGTTAATATGAAAAAGTTTAATTATTAATTAAAATGGTTTCAGTAAATACCTTAAAAATGAAAAAACGTAATGCTTTTCTTGGAGCTATATTATCGTTAATACCTGTTTCACAGCCAATATTGCTTGGATCAACAGCAACTGTTTTTCTCTCTTTTTCAGTTAGAGCAAATGCAGAAACTTTTGATTTTTATTTACAGCGAGCAATTGAAAAAGAAAACAAAGGCGATACTTTTGGTTCAATATATGATTATACAAGTGCTATTAGACTCGACCCAACTAGTATTGATGCTCTTTACAGGCGAGCAAAAGCTAAGATGAAAATCAATGATTTTGATGGTGCAATTCAAGATTTTACAAGCATTATCGAGCTTGATCCAGAAAACGCTGATGCATATTTTTATAGAGCAGAGTCTAAAGATAAATTAGGTAGTTTTTTTGGAGCTGTTAAAGATTATTCAAGAGTAATAGATCTAGACCCTCTTTATTCTGAAGCTTATTATCAACGTGGCCTGAATAAAGAAAAAATGAAAAATTTTGATGGTGCAGTTGAAGATTTTACTACAGTCATTGAATTAAATCCCAATAATGCAGATGCTTTCCATAGCCGAGGTCTTATCAGACTGAAGCAGCGCTCTTACTATGAAGCAATTGCTGATTTTGATCAGGCTATTGTATTAAACCCAAAATTTCAATTGGCTTTTTTAAATAGAATGGAAGCTAAAGAAAGAATAGGTGATATTGGTGGTGCTTGTGACGATGCTAAGAAAGCTAAAAAGCTTGGATATAAAACAGAAGAACATTTAGCTTGGATAAAAGAAAAATGTAGTTCTGGCGGTTGGTTTAATTAAGATAGATATTAATTAAAAAATAAGTATTATTATATAATTGAATTCTAAATAAAAAAATTTAATTTTTTCTCAAAATTAATATCGAAACTTTTTTATGAGATAATGGATGATATTATTAAGCTCAGTCGATCTACTGTAGAGAAATATATCAATTGTAAAAGATGCTGTGTTCTTGAGAAAAACTATAATATTAGGCCTCCATCTTTACCATTTACGTTGAATATAGCTGTAGATAATTTATGTAAAAATGAATTTGATTATTATAGAGAGCTTGAAAAACCCCATCCTTTATTTTTAAAGCATGGAATTGATGCTGTTCCGTTTAAGCATAAGAATCTCAATATATGGCGGAGTAATTTTAAAGGGTTAAGATATAGATCTATTCAACATCAATATGATTTTGGAGGAGCTATTGATGATGTTTGGATGAAGAGTAATGGTGAGTTAGTAGTAGTAGATGTTAAAGCAACATCTAAAAATGTTTTCGATTGGGAGGAAACATTTAATAAGTATGAATATCCGAAAGCATATAAGCGGCAATTGGAAATGTATCAATGGCTGTTTGAAAAAAATGGATTTAAAGTTGCTAAAGAAGCTTATTTGGTTTATTTCAATGGAAAAAAACATGAGAAATTCTTTAATAATATGCTTCAATTTGATGTGCATTTTATTAAATTAATTTGTTCAAATCATTGGGTTGAGGAAAAAATTATAGATACTGTGGAACTTTTACGTTCTAATTATTTTCCCAAGCCTTCTTCCAATTGTGAATTATGTAATTATTTGCAGAAACGTTGGATATTATCTCAAAAAATCAATAAATGACTTATCTAGCTTTAGCTCTGGAAAAAATCTAAATAGAAGTTAATCTTTAGTAAAGTTAATTTTTTTGATTGTGGCTATTTCTTCTTTAAGTGGTAATAAAATGAATAAAAAATTGCAACATGATATTGTTAAAATTTCCGGAAAAAATATATACATTAATCCTTTTCTTTATTGGAGAAGATTTGATGAAAATACGAATAGATGGCTTCGCCAACCTGGCCAAATTTCAGAAGAGCAGATTTCATGTAATCGAAAGAGATTTTATCCTGAATTAGATTGGAATGAAATGAAACTAGAAGATAAAATGATAAAGGATGCAACAGTAGAAATGTTTTTGAAAACATTAGATTTAATTAGTACTTTTCATCCAACTTTAAATTCAGGACAATTACTTGAAGTTGAGAGAAAAATGGCAATCACCAAAAAAAAATCATTTGAGAAGTGGGTTACAAATGCTTTCCAAAAAAAAGCTAGAGCTGCAATGAAGGAAAAAAGAATTTATCAGAGGGAAAGATTTATCAATAACTGGAGAGAGTGGTTTAGTTTGGAAACTACTCAGCAAGCCTTATTACCTATTATTGTTATTATATTTGTATCAGCATTTGTAGGTTGGTCAGCTGGTATTTCAAAGAATAGTTGTAATCCTTATTTTGAACCTTCTACAAATATTAATTTCTAAATAATATGTCTAATATAATTGATAGTTTAAAAAATATAATCTCAAGTGAATTGCTTAAAGATGCACAAAATATATTAAAAACTTCCGATAATAAATATATTGGAATGCTTTATCAAATCATAAAAACAAATAATGTTAATTCAGAGGATTTATCAATTAACAAAGACAGAGACTCAGAAAAGGATTTAAGTAATATTAATGAAGAATTAAATTGCGATAACTCTCAAAAAGAAGATTTTGATATTTTATTTTCTAAGTTAGAGGATATTTCTTTAAATATAAATATTCTTGAGAAAGTCTTATCTAATAAATAATTGAAAAATAAACTTTATCAAAGACTAGTTTGCTTAAATAAACAACCTTTAATTATATATTCAATAACATCTATTGCATTTTTATTAATCTTAGTAAGACTTTTTTTTCTCCAAATAATTAATTATCAAGATTATAAAGAAATGTCTGATCAAAATCGGATAAGATTGATCGCTTCTCAGCCTATACGCGGAAATATACTCGACAGAAATGGCAATATTTTAGCTAATAGTAGATTAAATTATTCATTAATAATTAAACCACAGTTTATTGATGAAAATAGTTTGGATCAAAAATTAGTCAATCTCTCTTCACTTTTAAATATTAGTGAAACTCAATTGATTCGTTTATACAACTATGGAATAAACCAAAATCAATACTCTATTCAGTTAATTGATAATTTATCTCCAGAACAATTAATTAAATTTCAGGAAAATCAAAACTTGTTTTTAGGAATAGAAATTAAAACTCAGGTTGTCAGAAATTATCCCTATGATAGTTTAGCTGCACATGCTATTGGATATACATCACCAATTACACAGTCGGAATATGCAATATTATCAAACGATGGTTATCGCCTTAATGATTTAATCGGTAGAACTGGCATTGAGTATGCTTATGAACAATTATTAAGGGGAGAATGGGGAGGAGAGCTGATTGAGGTCGATGCTTCTGGAAATTTTCAGAGGTCTTTGGGTGTAAAACCTTCTCAAAAAGGGAATGATATTCGATTAACTATAGATTTAGACATTCAATTAGTTGCTGAAGAGGTTCTCAAGGACAAAAAAGGGGGAGCTATTATTGTTATGGATCCAAGAGATGGTGCGATTCTAGCAATAGCAAGCAAGCCTACATTTGATTTGAATTTTTTTTCTCGGGACTTTAAACCAGAACAAGAATACAATGATTTATTCTTTTCTGACTCGAAACCTCTATTTAACAGAGCTTTAAATGCTTATGATCCTGGGAGTGTATGGAAAGTTGTGACAGCACTTGCGGGTTTAGAAAGTGGTATATTTCCTCCAAGTACTCTCTTAGAAACCAGTCCTTGTATTATCTATGGAAGTCAATGCTTTCGAGAGCATAATGATTTAGGTTTTGGAATAATAGGATATGAGGATGCTCTAAGAGTTTCAAGTAATACGTTTTTTTATCAGATAGGTTATGCAGTTGGTGTTGATAAGATAAATGAAATCTCTCAAATTTTAGGTTTTTCCCAGTTATCAGGAATTGAAATATCGGATCAAGAAGATTTAGGTTTGATAGCTAGTAGTGATTGGGCCGAAGACGGAAGAGGATGGGGGCTTCCAGGAGAGACACCATGGCTGCCTGAAGATATTGCAAGTATGTCAATTGGTCAATTTGTAGTTCAAGTAACTCCTATTCAATTAGCTAGAGCTTATGCAGCAATAGCTAATGGAGGTTATCTAGTTACTCCTCACTTATCAAAATTGAATACTAATTATCTTTCCCAAAGTGAATTGGTCAAACTTGACATTGATCCAGAACATATTGAACTTATAAAAAATGGTTTAGAGAAAGTTGTTCAATCTGGTACTGGAGTATCGATCAATTATGGATTAACTAATTTCCCTACGATTTCTGGTAAAACTGGTACTGCGGAGGATGCTAATGGAGGATCAGATCACGCATGGTTCGTATGTTTTAGTCCTTCTGATAAAAGTGAGATACTAATAGTAGCTTTCGCAGAAAATACCCCTGGCGGAGGATCTGTTCATGCTTTACCAATGGCTAAGAAAATTTTAGAGGTTTGGAATAGAAAATATAATTAATAGTCAATTGTTAATTTCTTCATTTGCATCAAGCGTTTTATTATATCTTGAATTGTATTTTCTTCTGCTGGCTTACTAAATGAGGATGATAATTGCCTGCCTAGTACCTGACTTCCAAGATGGACCAATTGAATCCTGAGAGATGTGAGTAACTCGATACCCTGCCCCCCTGAGAATGTTGCTATAGCAATTGGTTGTCCATTAAATAAATTCCTGAAGTCATCACCAGAAATAGATAACCATGCTATTAAGTTGGATAATATTGGAGGTATTGAGCCATTGTATTCTGGGGCACATATTATCCATTTTTCAGTATTTAGTAATTGCTCTTTAATTTTTTCTATTTCTTCTGGGATATTTTCTTTGGGTTTATTTCTAGGATTAAACAATGGGAGATTATATTCAGTAAGATCTAAAATTTCGGATTTAATATTCAATTCCTTACTTTTTTCAAAAAATTTTTTAGACAGGTTTAAATTATTACCATTACTTGCAGTAATAATTATGAGTTCGGAAGTTTCTGACATGAATATTATGAGATTGAGTTAATAGTTTGAACCGCTCTTTCTATGATGAACAGCTGTTAAATCCTTTTGTTTAAGGACATTACCATAGTTTACTTCAGCATAAATAACCCAATGATCTCCACATTCCATTCTTTCTTGAACTGATGCATCTAACCAAGCCAGAGAATCATTAATAATAATTTGTCCATTTGGAGTTTGTTCTGTTGCAACATTAGAGAATCTATCTTCGCCAGGAGCAAAAGGTTTTGTAAATTGTTTTAAGGAATCTTTGAAGTTGTTTTCACTGAGTATATTCAGAGCAAATTTATCACCTTTTTGAAGTAGAGATTCTACTGATCTATCTTTAGCAACTGCAATACTAATGCCTGGAGGAGAGAAACTTGCTTGGCTTACCCATGAAGCAAGCATAGCGCCTGTTATTTTATTGTCTGCTTCCCCCTTTGAAACGGTTAATACACACAAAGACCCAATAACTCTTCCTAAGGCTTGCAATGTAGGATTTGTTTTGCTGGAAATCATTCCAGTATCTAATTTCCTTGTTTTTTTATTAGATAGTTTTAGTATTTTTCTCCCAAAATGTGTGCCAGTCTCTTCTAGTTCTTTAATTTTGGGTTTATTTGGGCTGAATTTTATTCTGATTGGGTCAAAACTAAATTGAAATCCTCCATCTTTTAACTTTGATTCAAGAAGATCTATAGCCTCACCACTCCAGCCAAAACTTCCAAAAATTCCAACAGGTTTATTCTTATCTCCCTCTGATAATAAAGTTCCAAGTGCACTAATGATTGGAGTGGGAGCATGACCACCAAGAGTGGGTGATCCTATTAGATATCCATCAGCTTTTTTGATTGATTGTACAAGTTTTTCATTAGATGAAAATTCGCAATTAATACTTTCAACCTCTACGGCAGTTCTGTTAATTCCTTTTGCTAATGCATCGCCTATTGAGGCAGTATTACCATAAGCACTTGCATATATTAAAACGATTTTGGGATTGTTATGTGATAGATTTTCACCCCATCGTACATAATCATTTATAAAACTTTTTAAGCTATATTCTATTGCAGGTCCATGAATAGGAGCTATAGTTTTTATTTCAAGCCCAGAAACTTTTTCTGTAAGACTAGTTATTTGAGAGGACATTGGAGCCATCAAGCATTCATAAAAATATTTCCTATCATTTTCAGTACTCATTCTATTATTTTCAGACCATTTTTCAGATGCAATATGAGCAGAAAATATTTTTTCACTGAATAATATTTCTTGCTTGGGTTCATATACAATTAATCCTCCAGGCCATCTTGCTGTAGGAGCAGGCATCAGTTGTAATTCTATTTTTTTACAAGAAATAGTAGTATCTTTTTTTATAACATTTATCTTTGGCATATCAATTGATATTTCATTCCCGTTAGGTTTTTTCTGTTTCCACAATTCTTTGATCAATTTAAAACCAGGATTAGAACATGTGATTGTTAGGTTATTAATTTGTGTGAGAGTGGTTTTTAAACTTTCAATTATTTTAGGATTAATATGACCTGTGATGATATTTACAGAATGTATGTTTGAATGATCAAGAATTTCAGAAATACATTTTAAAAATAATTTTTTATAAGCACTTTCTGGTGGATGAATAATTACTAGTTGAGTTTCGTCAATAACAAAAAATGTATTAAAACAAGTACCTCTCTCTAGATTGAATTCTAATTCGAATCTATCTTCGTTCCGATCAATAAATCTTGCGCAAGATATATTCTCATCAATTTTAAACCAACAAAAATCCTTATTTTTAGATGAATTCATGTAAATTTCATATTAGGTTAATTTGGATCATATTTCTAATAATGGTTAGCAACTTTTCTGTGATGCACTGCGGTCTTACAGGATAGATCAGATACATTACCATTTTCAACAATGCCATAGATTATCCAATGATCCGGAGTCTCTAAACGAGAAATTACTTTGCAATCAAGAAAAGCTAAGGATTCAGTCAATACTGGTCCTCCTTTAGCTATGTTTTCAATAATATCAACTTCTGCAAATCGATCTGCGCCAGGAGCAAATCTTTTAAGAAAATGTCTAAACATTTTCTGGTAGTTATCTTCTCTCAAAACGTTAACTACGAAATGATTTCCAACTTGCATAAATGATTCGATAGCTCTATCTTTTGCAACAGCAACTGTTATCCCTGGAGGGGCGAAACTTGCTTGACTAACCCAACTCGCAACCATAGCGCTTTGCCTTCGATCAAGGCCCTCTCCATCTCTTGCTGTGACTACATAAAGTCCGCCACTTAGTCTGCCTAATGCTTTATCTAATTTGGTATCAATACTTTTCATTGTGGCTATATTCTTTTTTTTATTCAACATTTGTCCTAAATCTGTACCTGCTTCTTCAAATTGTTGATAGATATTAGGATCTGGAGTCTTTTTAACTCTTAGTGGTGATAATGCTTCTTTTTGTCCGAGTTCTCTTAGTTGATTGGCTAATGCATCAATTGGTTCATCGTTACCACCGAATGAATCATAAATTGCAGTTAATTGCTTTGTTTTCAAGGCTGCAAAGAGAGTTCCTAAAGAGTTTTTTAGATCATTGTCAGCATCAAGTGGCCATGTGGGGATGACTACAGCCTTAGATTCTGAAATTAACGATGTTAGTTCTTGAGCATCAGAAGATCTCAAATCTATTAACTGTACCTGTCCATTAGCTTTATCAATACCATGTGATAAAGCTTGGCTAAGACGATCACAAAAACCATAATCACTTATATAGCAAACGGCAACAAAATCATTGCCTTTACTTTTGTTATTACTCCATTCAAAATATTTGTCCTTCCAAAAATTTACTTGATTTTGAAGTAGGGGTCCATGCCCAACTGCAATGGCATCAATTTTTGGTAATTTATCTATCCTTTTGATAGCTTGCAAAACACTTCTGGCATTTGGTGCCATTAAACAATCATAGTAAAATCTAAAATCACCAAAAATCTCCTCTTGGTCGATATCAAACATTTCACTAGAGCAATAATGAAGACCGAAAGCATCGCAAGTGTATAAAACATTTGTGCCATTATCATAAGAAAAAATTGTATCGGGCCAGTGTAAGTTTGGAGCACTGATGAATTCTATATTATGAGAAATACCACTTTTAGGATTTACCCCAAGATTTAAGTATTCACCGCTTTTAATTTCAAGTTTTTTAAATGATTGGTGAATTTGATCTTCAATAAATTTTAGAGCTAACTTTGAACCAACTATGGTTATATTCTTGTTCATTTCAAGTAGTTGTCCTATCAATCCAGAATGATCAGGCTCAGTATGACTTGTTATTAAATAATTTATATCTTCTGGATTGACATGTTTAAGGAGTTCTTCTAACCAAAGACTTTCAAATTTTAGGTGACTAGTATCAATGATTGCTAATTGCTCGCCTCTAATAATGAAACTGTTGTAGGTAGTGCCATTTCTTAATCCAAATTCAATATCGAATCTACTTCTATTCCAGTCTAAAGATCTTATTGCAACTGAGTCTGGAGCAAACTCTTGGCTTTGAATAGATAACTTTTGGGCCAATTTTGGATTTGTTGTATTTGTAGAGGCTATCATAGTTAACAAGCTTTATTTATTAACTTTAGTTATATAGAATAGGAATTCGCGTGATTTTAAATGTGAAATTACCGAAATTCTGTTTTTAAATTTTTTCTAAGGATTTCTTATCAATGGTATCTCAAACCAAGCATCAACCAGAATCAGGAGATGGAATAAGAGAATCCTTTTTGAAATTTTATGCAAGTAAATCACATGAAATCATTCAAAGTTCGTCTTTAATTCCTGATGACCCTACAGTTTTGCTTACAATTGCAGGCATGTTACCTTTTAAATCAGTTTTTTTAGGGTTAAAAGAAAAACCAGCTAATAGGGCAACTTCTAGTCAAAAATGTATAAGAACTAATGATATTGAGAACGTAGGCATAACAGCTAGGCATCACACTTTTTTTGAAATGCTTGGTAATTTTTCATTTGGAGACTACTTCAAAAGAGAAGCAATTCAATGGGCATGGGAATTAGTTACGAGAATCTATAATTTGGAACCAGAGAGAATTGTTATAAGTGTCTATTATAAAGATGAAGAGTCAGAAAAAATTTGGCGAGAAGAAATAGGTATTAATCAAAATCGTATTGTTAAATTGGGTGAAAAAGATAATTTTTGGACTTCTGGATCAACAGGCCCTTGTGGTCCATGCTCAGAACTATATTATGATTTTTACCCAGAGAGAGGAATTGAGAATATTGATTTAGAAGATGACGAGCGTTTTATTGAATTTTATAATCTCGTGTTTATGCAATATGATCGAGACTCACATGGTAAATTATCTGACTTAGAATCTAAAAATATTGATACTGGAATGGGCCTGGAAAGAATGGCTCAAATCTTACAAAAGAAAAAAAATAATTATGAAACAGATTTAATCTTTCCATTAATTAAAAAGGCATCTCAATTAGCTGACATTGATTATTTTTCTGCTAGTGAGAAAACTAAAACCTCATTAAAAATTCTTGGTGATCATACACGGGCTGTTGTTCATTTGATATCTGATGGAGTAATTGCTAGCAATATTGGAAGAGGATATATTTTGCGCAGATTATTGAGGAGAATGATTAGACATGGAAGATTGTTGGGTATCCAAAATAATTTTATATGCGATATTGCTGAAGTGGGTATTAAATTAATGCAGAATATTTATCCTTCGTTGAAACAAAATCGTACCCAAATCTTGAAAGAAATTGATGTTGAAGAAATAAGGTTTTTAAAAACTCTTGAGAGAGGTGAGAAGTTATTAGATGAAATTTTTGCTTCAGGAAAAAGGATAATTTCCGGATCTAAAGCCTTTGAACTTTATGATACTTATGGCTTTCCTCTTGAATTAACAAGAGAAATAGCACAAGAAAAGAATATACAAATAGATTTGGATGGATTTGATAAAGAAATGAATGCTCAAAAAGAGCGAGCAAAAGCTGCTTCTCAAAATATTGATTTATCCTTGCAAGGCTCAATTGAAAGGGAAATTGATTTATTGCCAAAAACAATTTTTAAAGGTTATCAATCTTTAAGTAACAAAGCTAAGATAAGAGGAATTTTTGTCGACTCCTCCCTAGTTCCTAGTGCTACAAAAGGTGAAAAAATCCAAATTGTTTTAGATGAAACCTCTTTTTATGGAGAAGCTGGAGGTCAAATAGGCGATACAGGTTTTATCGTGAATGATGATATTGAGGTTTTTGTTGAGAAAGTTATTCGTAAAAAGGAAGTTTATTTACATTGCGGAATTGTCAAACAAGGTGAAATTAAAATAGGCGCCTTGGTTGAGGCAAGAGTGGATAATTTTAATAGATCTAGGGCTACATCAAATCATACAGCTACTCATTTATTGCAATCAGCACTTAAATCAGTTGTTAACTCGAATGTTGTTCAGAAAGGTTCTTTAGTTGCATTTAATAAACTGAGATTTGATTTTAATTCATCTATACCTTTAACAAATGCTCAAATTTTTGAAGTTGAGAATTTGGTCAATCGATGGATAATGGAAAGTCATCCTATCAGTATTAAAGAAATGAGCAAAGACCTTGCTATTAGAGAGGGCGCAGTAGCGATGTTTGGAGAAAAATATGATGATGTAGTAAGGGTAGTTGATATACCGCAAGTTTCAATGGAACTATGTGGAGGAACCCATGCAAAAAATACGTCACAATTGGGTTGTTTTAAAATTATCAATGAACAAGGTATTTCTGCTGGTATTAGAAGAATAGAGGCACTATCAGGTCAGGCCCTTTTAGACTATTTTAGTGAAAGGAATTTAGTCTTAAATCAACTTAGTGATCTATTAAAGACAAAACCTAAAGATTTATTTGATAGGGTTTATTCTCTTCAGTCCGAGCTAAAAGATAGGAATAAAGAAATGAAAAAGATGCAATCTGAATTAGCCCAGTTTCAATATTCGACGCTTGACTCTAAGGTACAGAAAGTAGGTCAATCTTCAATTCTCATTAGTGAATTGAATGGGCTGGATGGGAATACATTACAATCTGCCGCAATTGAGTTAACAGAAAAACTTGGAATTAATTCGGCAGTGTTACTTGCCGGAGTAGCTACCGATTCAAACAAATTATTATTTGTTGTCTCTTTCGGTTCTAATTTAATTCAAAGTGGTATGCATGCAGGTAAATTCATAAACAACGTAGCAAGGATATGTAATGGAGGGGGGGGTGGAAAGCCAAGCCTTGCTCAAGCTGGCGCAAAAGATATGAAGAAGTTAAATGAGGCGCTTACCTATGCAAAATCAGAGTTAATTAATCAACTGAATAATTATTCAGATAAATAGGTGCTCTCTCTCAAGCTATGTTCAATTTGGGAAATGAGTTGACGAGATTCTTCGATCCTTAATTTGTTTTCGTTAATTGCCGATTCACTATTGAGTCTAATTCTTTCAATTAATTCCTCAGAACTATAATCAAATATTTTTAAGACCTCTGCTTTATTATCTTCTTTAATTATATTACTGATTTTGTACTTATTTTCTTTGGTGATATCTATATGTATTATGTTTGTGTTACCAAAAAGATTATGTAAATTGCCAAGTGCCTCTTGATAAGCTCCTGAAAGAAATATTCCAATAAAATAGTCTTCATTTTCATTCAAATTATGAAGTTTTAAGAGAGATTTTGACTGTCCTTTATCTATGAAATTATTTAATTTACCATCTGAATCGCATGTAAGATCTGCAAATGTACCATTAAAAATAGGTTTCTCTAAATGTCTATGAATAGGAATAATAGGAAAGATCTGATTTATTGCCCAGCTATCTGGTATGGATCTAAATACTGAAAAGTTACCATAATAAGTCGAAGCAAGAGTATCTTTTATATCTGCTAATTCTTTGTTATGAATATTTTCAATTTCAATTTTATTTGTTATTTCTTTGGCACATGCCCATGTTATTTGTTCTGCATAAGCTCTTTCCTCTAATGACATGAATCCCAATCTAAATGTAGATAGGCAGTCATCCTTGAATTTTTTGGCGTCATTCCATAACTCAATTATTTTAGTATACTCATCTTTAGTTGCCTTAATTTCTTTAATTTCCCTAAATGTATTTAAAAGATTGGAAATAATTAGTGAGTGTTTATTCTTATTATTTTCATTGATAATGTAATTTATATTACTAGTTCCCAAAATGTTAAAAATCAGTATCGAACAATGACTGATTATTGATCTTCCACTTTCTGAGATTATTATAGGTTCTTCAATATTATTGACTGCGCATGAGTCCTTAATAGTTGCTACTACATCATTAGCGTAGTTTTGAAGAGAATAATTTGTTGAATTACTGCTTGTAGTAGTGCTTCCCTCGTAGTCAATTCCTAATCCACCTCCCACATCTATATATTTCATAGGAGCCCCTAGCTTAGAAAGCTCTACAAAAATTTGACTAGCTTCTTGCAGTGCATCTTTAATTATCGATATGTCACTTATTTGGCTACCTATATGAAAGTGGAGTAATTGTAATTCACTAAGTAAATTTGCTGATTCTAAATCTTTTAAAGTGAGCATTATTTCTGGGATTGATAATCCAAATTTAGATGACTCACCAATAGATTTACCCCATCTTCCTATACTTTTACTTGAAAGTTTTGATCTTATTCCTATGAGGGGTGTAGCGCCAAGTTTGCGTACACATTCAATTATCCTTGGAACTTCATCTCTTTGTTCAATTACTAATATTGGTTGTTTTCCTAATTTTCTAGCAAGAATTGTCATTTCTATATAGTTCTTATCTTTATAGCCATTACAAATTAACAATGATTTTTTATTTTCTATAAGAGATAATCCTATTAGTAATTCCGATTTGCTTCCAACCTCAAGTCCAAAATTCCATTGACTTCCAAATTCTAATATTTTCTCAATTAGATTCTTTTGATGATTACATTTGATAGGGAATACACCTTTATATTTATTACTATATTGATAGTTTTTTATTGCCTTTTCAAAGGCAATATTTAACTCAGATATTCTATCTTTTAATATATCGTTAAACCTAATAATCAATGGTGGGTTAATTTCTCTGCTTTTTAATTCTTTAATAAGTTGCAAAAGGTCTATATTATTTTCTTTCTCACCATTTGGGAAAATAGCTATGTTACCTTTTTGGTTTAAGGAAAAATATTTATCACCCCATTTTTCAATATTGTATGTTTCTAAACTGTCTTGAATAGACCAGCTTTTGTTTGGTTTTGGTGTATTGGATTTTTTCAATTTTTATTTAATGAAAACTAGAATTAACTGATTCATATTTTGTAAGTTACTTAATATTTTAATGTTTACTTGCCAAGATGCTACTTTAACGACGAATATACATAAAGAATTTTTTTATTTAATGAATCAAGAAAGAACTTTTATTGCTATTAAACCAGATGGTGTTCAACGAGGATTAATTTCTGAAATTATTGGTAGATTTGAAAAAAAAGGATTTAAACTAGTAGCTTTAAAGCAATTAATTCCATCTATTCAACTTGCTCAGCAGCATTATGGAGTTCACAAAGATAGACCATTCTTTTCGGATCTTGTAGATTTCATTTCCAGTGGACCAGTCATAGCAATGGTCTGGGAAGGTCCAAATGTTATTGTAAGTGCTAGAAAATTGATTGGTGCAACTAAGCCTGTTGATTCTGAGCCTGGCACCATAAGAGGTGATTATGCAATCGATATCGGACGGAATATAATTCATGGTTCTGATGGAGAAGATACAGCAAAGTTTGAGATAAATTTGTGGTTTAAAGAAAATGAGTTATGTGATTGGAATACTGCTGATTGTGAGTGGAGGGTTGAGTAAAGATCACTTCTTAAATCTGTCTAGATTAAATTTATTTAGCAGATTAAGCTCAGTATTATTAAGAAATTTATTTTGAATAAGTTTATAGATTATATGGCTTGTAATTGCTGAAAAAAGAACTCCATTGCGATAATGTCCTGTAGCTAAAAATAAATTCTTGATGGGTGATTTGCCAATGATTGGTTTTAAGTCAGAAGTGCTTGGCCTGAATCCCCACCAATGCTCCATGTGAGGCCATTTAATTGCTTCTGGAAATAAAGAATGAATTCCAGTTTGTAGCTGTTTAATTCCTTTAGGTGTATTACCAGTATTAAATCCTGATTTATTCTCTACTGTTGCACCAACTATTACTAATCCGTCTTCTCTGGGAACTAGGTAGGTTTCTTCTCCAAAAATAATCCTTTTTAATCTTTTACTTGGTCCTTGAATGGATAGCATTTGACCTTTAACAGGAATTATAGGTAATTCATCAAAAAGAGTTTTGCTCCATGCTCCGCAACATAAAATAGCTTTTTCACAAAAAATCTTTTTTATCTCTCCAGTGGCATTTTCGATTTTAATTCCTTTAAGAATTTTCTGTTCGAAAATAAATTCTTTAACATTTGCGCCTTCTTGAAATTCCACACCATGTGCAGTGCAGGCTTTTTCAAGTGCTCTCATTAATCTTCTACGATTATCTATCTGTCCATCTTGTTCAAACAATAATCCGTGTTTCCAGATATTATTTAAGCCAGGTAATTCACTATTTAAATCTATTTGATTTAAATACTTTCCAAATTTAATTGTTGGGAATTTTTGAAGATCCTCATAATTTTTAAAAGGTACTAATATACCGCATTTTTTTAACCCACAATTTATTCCACTATCTGCTTCTATATTTTTAATCCATTCAGGGATCAGTTTTTGGCTGAGCTGGCCAAATTTCAGTAAATCGTCTTCTAGACCTTCTGCATGGGCTGCTAACATTCCAGCCGCTACAAAACCCGCAGACTCTGATCTATTTTTGCTTAAAACTTCAACTTTAAATTTATTTTTTGCAAATTCATAAGCAATTGATAATCCAATTAATCCACCACCAACGATTAAAATTTTATTCGTTTTATCCCCATTCATTTACTTAATTTCCTAAAATACATACGATTTGATACTGTTTTAAGTTTATATCTCATAATATTTAAGTAAGAAACAATTAGTTAATGAAAAATTCTGAATCTTGGGAAGCTGTCATCGGTCTAGAGACACATGTACAGCTTAATACTAAAAGTAAAATATTTACATCTGCATCTACCACTTTTGGAGATGATCCTAATACTCATATTGATCCGGTTGTTTGCGGGCTGCCTGGAACACTACCTGTATTGAATGAGAAAGTCTTAGAGTACGCAGTTAAAACTTCTTTAGCTTTGAATTTAAATGTTGCAGAGCATTGCAAATTTGATAGAAAACAATATTTTTATCCAGATCTTCCAAAGAATTATCAAATTTCACAATTTGATGAACCTTTAGCAGAGAACGGCTGGCTCGAAATTGAAGTAGTAGAGAAAGATAAGGAAAATTACTTTAAAAGAATAGGTATTGAGCGTCTACATATGGAAGAGGATGCAGGGAAATTAGTTCACTTTGGAAGTGATCGTCTTGCTGGATCAAAGTATTCATTGGTAGATTACAATAGAGCTGGAATAGCCCTAGTAGAAATTGTTAGTAAACCTGATATCAGAACTGGCCGAGAAGCTTCAGAATATGCCTCTGAAATTAGAAGGACAGTTAGATATTTAGGTGTTTCCGATGGGAATATGCAAGAGGGATCTTTAAGATGTGACGTTAATATTTCAGTAAGAAAAGGGCCAAATGATCCGTTTGGTACCAAAGTAGAGATTAAAAATATGAATTCATTTTCGGCAATTCAGAAAGCTTGTGAATATGAAATTAAAAGACAAATACAAGTCTATGAGAATGGAGGAACTATATACCAGGAAACAAGATTATGGGATGAATCTACACAAGTAACCAAAAGTATGAGGTTAAAAGAAGGAAGCAGTGACTATAGGTATTTCCCTGATCCAGATTTAGGACCTATTGAAATTTCGAAAACTAAGAAACAGTTATGGAAGGATCAATTACCTGAGTTACCCTCGATGAAAAGAAAAAAATATATTAATGAATTTGGGTTATCTCCATATGATTCAAGAGTTATTTCAGATGAAATTTATATGGCTAATTTCTTTGAATCTACTGTTAAAAATGGCGCTGATCCTAAGTTAGCTTCGAATTGGATAACTAGTGAAATTTCTGGTTACCTGAAATCTAACAAATTGAGTTTTAATGACTTGAAGCTTAGTCCAAAGAATCTAGCTGAAATGATTTTGTTGATTTCTAATAATACTATTAGCGGTAAAATAGCTAAAGAAATATTGCCAGATCTAATTTTAAACAATATGTCCCCTTCAAAAATTGTCGAGGATAGAGGTTTAGGAATGATTAGTGATGTTTCAAGTATTAATCCTCTAATTGAATCCCTTATAAACGCATATCCCGATGAAGTAAAAGCATTTAAAAATGGAAAAACAAAATTATTAGGGTTTTTTGTTGGGCAGTTGATGAAAAAGACTCGTGGCAAGGTAGATCCAAAATTAGCTAATAAGCTCTTAGCTGAAAAATTAAATAGTTAAAGCAAATTATCTAATTGTTTTTTCCAATGAATCCTAGAACTTTCGTTGATAAGAACTATATCTGACTTTTTTTCTTTTTCTTCAAGACTCATTTGTGAAGAGATTAATTTTTCTGCTTCTTCTCTGGATATTCTGTCTCTTTTCATAAGTCTTTTTCTTTGGGCATCTGCTGAGCATTTTACTAACCATATTTCTGTACATAAATCATTAAAGTTAGCTTCAAAAAGTAAAGGGATTACTAGAACTAATGTTTTATTTTCTATTAACTTTATGCAATCATTGAGCATTTGATATTTGATTAATGGATGGAGAAGATCTTCTAGCCAAATTTTCTCTAAGGAGTCGTTAAAAATAATTTTTCTGAGTTTTGACGTGATTATTTCTTTATTAGGGGATTCTAGATCTGTTATTTCAACTCCATAATGCTCAATGATTTTATGGTACGACTCTTTGCCAGGCATAATTAACTGCTTGGAATAAAAATCTGCGTCCAGTATTTCTATCTTTTTTTGCTTATGAATATATTCTGAGATAGTACTTTTACCACTAGCTATGCCTCCAGTGAGTCCAATTCTTTTTTGATTTTTAGGTAGTATTTCTTCGAATTCCATATTTAGAAAAAAAAAATTGTTTGGTATTTATTCCAAAAGAGAAGTTACCATTGAACTATGTATATTAAAAGCACGCTAATTTGAACTGGTCTCGTATCAATGATTATACCTCTGTCCCAAAGGGCTTTACTTTTGCTGGCATCTCAGCGGGATTAAAAAATTCTAAGAAAAAAGATCTTGCTTTGATTTTAGCTCCGGAGAATAGTATTTGTAGTGGGGTTTTTACTCAGTCTATAGTTAGAGCAGCATGTATTGATATTTGTAAATCAAGACTCAGTGAAACATCTGGATTGATTCGTGCAATTTTAATTAACTCTGGCCATGCAAATGCTTGTACTGGCGACTTTGGAAAGAATGATTCACTTGATGCAACTAGAGAGTTATCACGATTATTAGGAATCAAAGAAAATCAAACTTTAATTTGTTCGACTGGTGTTATTGGTGTTCCGATACCAATGAAACATCTCATTCAAGGACTGCCTGACTTAGTGTCTAAACTCGATAAAGATAATTTAAATGATGCTTCTGAAGCTATATTAACTACAGATTTAGTCCAGAAAAGAATTGTTATTGAGAATTGCTTAGATGGAAGAAATATATGTATTGCTGGTTTTGCTAAAGGATCGGGAATGATTCACCCTAATATGGCTACGATGCTTGCTTTTTTAACTTGTGATGTTGGGATTGAGAAGAATGCTTGGGACCAAATGATTGAAAATGCTGTTCAATGTTCTTTTAATGCAATTACAGTTGATGGTGAGACGAGTACTAACGATACATTTTTGGCAATTAATTCTGGTGAAAAGCTTCATAATAAATATTTTCCCGTCATTCAGGAGGGTGTCAATTATGTTTGTCAATATCTCGCTAAAACTATTGCAAGGGATGGTGAAGGTGCTAATTGCTTATTAGAAGTTGTTGTTAAGGGTACTGAGAATGATTCTGATGCAATTAAAATTGCAAAACAAATTACTAATTCTTCTCTTGTTAAAACAGCGATTCATGGATGTGATCCAAATTGGGGGCGAATTCTTTCGGCAGCTGGTAATGCTGGTATAAGATTCAATACTAATCAAGTTGATTTAATGATCGGTAATTATGTAATCCTTGAAAAAGGTCAGTTAAAAGAATACGACCAAAAACAAATTTCTAGTTATATGAAGTTAAAAATGAATTCTGATTATTTAGAGGGAGATATCGTACAAATTAGAATGAACTTTAATCAAGGTAATGGAAGTGGTACATCTTGGGGCTGTGATTTATCAAAAAAATATGTAGAAATTAATAGCGAGTATACAACATGATCTATAACTTTAGTTATACCAATATAAGTTAGGGATAGATATAAGTTACTTACAGTCTGCTTACATTAAATTAAGACTTATTTTTACTTAATTAATAACTCAGTCACAGTAAATTAAACAATTCTGGTTAGTCGGATGTTCTCTACATTCCTTATCCCAAAAGTTTTGGAATTCTTGAGGACATTGCTCTAATTCTTTTGGAGTCTCGTTCAAGTTTAACCCTGCATAATTAAACGCAGTTAGGTATCTTGGAAGAACATTGAATTGATTGAATAGTTTCATAAGACCTCCTAGATCTATAACTATATTGTCCTCCTTTTTTCTTGAAATTCATAGGGTATTAATACCCGAGTATTAGTGCTTTGTGGTTGTCACGACTATCTTTTTCAATACAGTAGGAGTAGAAATAATTCAGGAGTCAAAAGCACTTCATCGACTTTGTGGACAGCGAGGTGCATAAGACTCGAAAGTGGCAAACAAATGCCCCCTTTATTTTTTTAAAAGTTCAAAACTTATCTTATAAATTCTGTATTCAATATTGAGGTTGATACTTATTGTTCTCTGTAATTCAAGAGATTTTTTTAAAACAATAATTAATCCTTTTATCTTTTGATCATCATTAGCAATCTCTCCTTTTATAAAATCCATATAACATTGGATTTGACCAACAACCTTGTCATGTAATCTATTTTTTTAAGTTAAATAATCTAAAGAAAATATTATAATTTCTAGTTCAAGCTTTGTATGAATTCATTTAATTTCACAAGATTAAATGTAAGCCAATTATTTTCATATAGAAATAGTATGGCGATTGTTGCTATTAAAGAACCAGAAAACCCCGCAAAGAAATAATAAACTAGTTTAGGTTGATATACTTCAATGGGAACATCATTGAATTTACTATTAGATTGATTTGAATCAACAATCTTTAGGCGCTTTTGAGACTCTGGTTGCTTGAGTTGTTGTTGTTTAATGAGTGCTTCGAAATCAGGCATGGAATTTGGGATGCAATTGAACAATAGGAAGACCAGCCTGTCATTCGACGCGGGTCTGCTCTCCCTAAATCATCAACTGCTTCAAAAACTGCATTACCTGACGCCTCGGCTTTATCGAAAGCTGAAAGGAGTGGTATATATTCATTAAAAACGTGTAAACCAAATTTCTTTAGAGCCATTTCAGCCTGTTGAGCTGCTTTTTGTTTTCTAGAGTCAACTTTTACTATTAGAACGGCATGATTTACTTTTTGAGCATTGAATAGACTGGCTAATTCGACAGTTAGTTCAACAGATCTTGCTTTTGGTGTTGTTGGTATTACTACTAAATCAGAGCCATATGCAAGATGTTTCAATTCTTCTTCATCACTACTTGCTTGACCATCGGTTATTACTATTTCGAATGATCTAGATGCTTTCGCTGCAGCACTTACTGGAAATATAGGGAAAGGAAGGTTACCTCGAATACCATAGGCTAATGCTGATCTGTTTTTGTCTGCATCTACGATACAAACTTTTTTCCCTTTGGAATGCCAGACGCTTGCTAGATGAATACTTGTGCAGGTTTTTGCTACCCCACCTTTTTGACCGCAAACTGTAATAAACAATTTAATTTTTTTATTTTTCCTACTTTGAGTAATTTTTGGTAGATGTCAATAGATAAAATAAAAAAGTTTAAAATCATAAATTTAAAAATTTTAGTAATCTTATAGTTATTAAGAATAAATTTTAAGTGACAAAAAAAATTGCTTTAGGAACGTGGTCATGGGGTAATCAATTATTATGGAAATACAATCCTGCTTCTGATGAAGAACTTTTCAGAACATATCAAGAAGCTCTAAGAAGTGGATTCACTCTAATTGATACGGCTGATTCCTATGGAACTGGTCAGTTTAGTGGAAGAAGTGAAAGACTTTTAGGAAATTTTTATCAAATGCTCCCTCAAGGTCAAACTAATAAAATTAAAATTGTTACTAAGTTGGCACCATATCCATGGAGATTGGGAAGAAATGGATTTACGGGTCCATTTTTGAATAGTTTCCAGAGACTCAATAACAAACTTGATATAGTTCAATTACATTGGTCTACAGCAAAATATAATCCTTTCCAGGAAATCCAATTACTTAATAATCTTTGCGACTTAATTGATCGAGGTTATGATTTTCGTATAGGTTTATCAAATATTGGTCCTAATAGATTACGACAAATAATTAAATTTCTATCAGAACGTAATCAGAAAATTAAAAGTGTTCAAGTCCAATTCTCTTTGCTTGCTCCAGACTTGGAGAAGCAAGCAAAAGTAAAGCAAATTTGTGAAACTAATAATATTGATTTTTTAGGATATAGCCCTCTTGCATTTGGTATTTTATGTAAAGATCCTAATCATATACAAAAAATTAAAGGGTTTAATCTAAGAAATTTAATTCTAAAAACTTATGAAAAACCCACTTTGCAATTAAGAAAATGTATACATGAAATAGCTATGATGAGATCAGTATCGATGGCTCAAGTAGCAATCAATTGGTCTTGTTATCAGGGAGTTATACCAATTATTGGATTAAGAAAAACTTCTCAAGTTAAAGATGCGTCTGGGGTGTTAAGTTGGGATCTTACTCAAAGTGAATTTGAAGAGCTTGAAGATGCATCAAAAAAACTCAATAGGAGAATGCCAAGTAATCCATTTTCAAGTAATTAAATAATTTGAATTATATTTTTCAGGATTACTTACCATTTTCTAACTTTCTATTTATTGGGAACTTGTTCCAAAGTTCTGAAGGAAATTTCTCACCTGTAAATCTAAGTATTTTGGGCTTGAGATTAATTAATAAATCGTTTCTATTGGTACTTGAATTCATAATAAATCAAACTTTTGTTCACAATAAAATATTTTTAGATGCACTATCTCAGTATTTATACTTATTTAGTTTGCTAAATATTTTTTAATACATGTGATTGCAGCAATAGTAACAGCTTTGTTAACAATAGATACTGTATTGGCTAGCAATCTTTAAGAGTGGAGAGCCCTTCCAGGCTCTGCGTATCATTTGGTTTATAAGGCTGATATAACCCCATCTCACTTTAAATCAAGCAGCAACTGGTGCTGTTTGACGAGAGAAACTAACTATGTTGTTAGCGTTTATGTGTTTGCCCTAGCCGAGCAGGCTTCAGTCACCTTCCTTACACCCCGTCGAAACCATTACAACCCCATATAATGGAGTTGAGCGGAATCGAACCGCTGTCCGAAGTATCGGTTGAGATCACCTAGTCCAATTGGACATTTACATTCTGACAGGCAAAATAAATATTGGATAGTTTTTTACTATTTTTAAAAGGATTCAAAACATTTTTTATGAATTTCATTGCATCTGCTCCCCAGGGTCTTGAAGAAGTATTAGCTAAGGAAGTTTGTGAACTAGGTGCTGAGGATATTGAGGCTCACAAAAGATTTGTATCTTTTAAGTGTGACATATCAGTTTTTTTTAAATTACATTTTTTTGCACGAGTTCCTTTTAGAGTTTATAGGGAGGTTGCTAATTTTGATTTTTATGATCGAAAGACACTATATGAAGGAGTACAGAAATCATTTGATTGGTTGAGTTGGTTACCCCCCGAAAAAAGCTTTTATGTCACAGTCTCTGGAAATTCGAGGGTACTAAGACATTCCCATTTCACTGCTTTAGAAGTAAAAAATTCTATTGTAGATCTACAGAAATTGGCATGGGGCCAAAGATCTTCAATAACAAATGATAATCCTTTTTTAGTTATTCATTTACATTTAAATGACAAAAAAGCAATTATTAGTCTACCAACTACTATCAATAGTTTGCATAAAAGAGGTTATCGACCTGCTATTGGATGCGCACCTCTAAAAGAAAACATCGCTGCTGGATTATTAAAATTGACAGATTGGGATGGGAAGAAAACCCTAATCGATATTATGTGTGGATCTGGCACTTTTTTAATAGAAGGTGTTAGTCAGGCATTGAATATTCCTCTGCAGGTGCAGAAAAAATATCTTTTTGAAAATTGGCTTGATTTTGATCAAGAGCTTTTTAGTCAAGAAAAATCAAAACTAAACCACAACCTTTTAAATCTGGATAGTTGTGTAAAAGTTTTTGGCTGTGAATTGAATAAAGAAGTATTTAATCAAGCCCAAGAAAATATCTTACGCGCCAGAATGAAGAATTATATTGAATTGCATAATGATGATTTTTCTAAATTAGTTATCAATCAACCAAAGGGGATTATTATTTGTAATCCACCTTATGGCAAAAGGCTTGGAGATGAAAGTCAATTAGTTGACTTATATGGAAAGATTGGAGAATTCTTGAAGAAAAAATGTTCAGGATGGGATTTCTGGTTACTTAGTGGAAATCCTTCTCTAACAAAATTTCTAAAAATGAAGGCATCACAAAAAATACCTGTTAGCAATGGCGGGATAGATTGTAGATGGATTAAATATTTAATAAGATGAATTATTTCTTACCTAATACGGCTTTAGTGGTTTTACCTAACCCCTCTAAAGTTTGAGGGAGGTAAGGACCTTTAGTCAGTTTTCCTCCAAGTTTAAGGCTGATCCCAGCTAGAAAAATATCAAGTAGGATAATTAATAATAAGTTATATTCTATTTCCCAATTATTTAATTTATCTAGCATCAAATAAATAATTATATGCAATGAAAAAAGAACAATCATAAGCAGTAAGCTTCCTATGGCAAGAAATATACTCCCGCTGATTATTCTTCTTTTCTCTCTATCAACTTCTTGTAGGGCAATTCTTACATGAAGATCCATTACAGAGCTAGCAATTGCTGAAATTCGTGATGCAGTATTCTCAAAATTTTTATTTTTCTTAGATTTTTCCATTTAACTTTTACTGTTTGTTAGTAAGCTGCCAATCAGAAGTCCAATACCCGCAGCAATAGCAATAGATAAAATTGGTTTTTGCCTAATTGGGTTTTCTATCTTTGGTCTTAAGGTTTTATTTAATTCATCGAGTAATTCTTCTAATTGACTTTCAATAGGTTCTATATGTGATCCTATTTCCCAATTATTAGTCTGTATAGACTCAATAATTTCCAATAACTGATTTTTTATGCCCTTATTTGACTTTCCAGTGTTATCTGAAATTATTTTGACTAATTCATCAATACTTCCAATGGCAGTCTCTAGAGTTTGAGTCGCAACGTTTGGCCATTTTTCTTGTATTAAAGGAATTAATTTATCTAATTTTTCGCTTAGCCATTTTTCGGAAATACCTTCTTTATCTTCAAGGATTTCGTCCTCAATGATTTCTTTAGTGTTTTCCGATGAGTGAAAAGTGTCCATATAATACACCTTCATTTTATTTAAGATTAATCCCAAAACTAAGAATTGGTAACCCTTATTTTAATTTTTATCTAAAAACAAAAAACAAAAACATATAAAAGTTTATTTACATTTCAATTATCTCTTTTCGTTGTGTAATAAGGTTTTGTTAGGCTAATGCTGATTTATTTAATTTATTAATTCATTATGGATATTACATTTGCGGCAATGTTTTTTGCATCAAGGACTATTCCAACAGATTTCGGTTTAGTGGCAGCAGCACTTGCTGGTGCAGGGAGCCTTCTTTTTATAGCTTTAAGATTTGTTCCTGATTCAAATAATTAATTAAAATCTTCTTGGTTTTTTAAATTAATTACTGAAATTCAATTCAATTATCAATAAAGATATTTTTTATCAATATACATTTAAATGAATAGATGGGCTTTACTAGAGCATAAGATTGATAATCTCAATCAAGATGAAATCCATTACGATTTTCTTGTTGAAAATGGAAAGGATTGCTTAACTTGGAAAATGTTTCATTTACCTAAAAAGAATGGAAGATCAGTTGAGATCTCGCAACAAAGCAATCATAGATTAATATGGCTTTTTCATGTTGAAAAGGAACTATCCAGAAATAGAGGGTTTGTAAAAAGGATTGATTATGGTTTCTATATTAACTCTGAAAAAAATCTAAATAATGATCAATTTTCACTATTATTAGATGGGAAATTATTAATGGGTTTATTCATAAAAACTGGTAATTCATGTAAGTTGACATAGGTTTAATTAACAATTTAAAAGATTCGTAATATTTCTCTTGAGATTTTTTATAAATTAGCTAATCTTATTTAGCTATTGTGACGTCCGATTGGTACACATCAATCAGGTCGAGTTTGAAAATTTTAAGTCTTTCGGAGGAAATGTTTCTATTCCTCTGGAGGAAGGATTTACTGTAGTTACAGGACCTAATGGATCAGGAAAGAGCAATATCCTTGATGGTATTTTGTTTTGTTTAGGTTTAGCTAGTAGCCGTGGGATGAGAGCTGAGCGATTACCTGATTTAATTAACAATTCAAAGGTAAAAGAAGGTAAATCCTCCGAAACATCAGTTTCTGTCAGGTTTAATATTGAAGATTGGTTACCAAGAGAGGACGTTAAAGAACTTGGTTTGGAAGATGAGCAATTGTCTTTTGAAAAGAATCAAAAAGAGTGGGTAGTTTCAAGGAAATTAAGATTAATGCCTGGGGGTTCATACGCCTCAACATATACTTCTGATGGTAAACAATGCACCTTGCAACAAATACAAGAACTTTTAAGAGATATAAGAGTTGATCCTGAGGGAAGTAATGTTGTTATGCAAGGAGATGTGACAAGAATAGTATCGATGTCAAATAAAGATAGAAGGACTCTAATTGATGAACTTGCTGGAGTTGCTTTGTTTGATAGCAGAATTGAGCAAACTCACTCAAAATTAAATGATGTTTATGAAAGACAAGAACGATGTGAAATACTTCAGAATGAATTGCATGCTAATAAGTTGAAGCTTGAAAAGGAATCTGACAAAGCAAGAAAGTACAAAGCACTTAAATTGGAATTCAATAATTTAAAAGAATTAGAAAAAGTGCTTATTTATGATGAGCAAGTAAAAACAATAGAATTAATTGCTAAAAAATCAGAAAAATATGAACAAGATAATAAGATGATGCATACTAATCATCAAATATTAGATAAGGAAATAGATGTTTTACAGGAGGCATTAAAAGTGATTGTCTCAGAATTAAAAGATAAGGGAGAAGATGAATTAATTAAGGTCAATTCTGATATCGGTAGTATAAATACAAATCTTAGGGAATTAGAGAGATTATCAGCTACCAATAAAAATCAAGGATTGCGATTACAAGAACGTAGAAATGAAATTGCATTATCTAAAAAGAATATAGAAATGGAAAAAAGAAAATTGAATGAATTTGATCAAAATTTATTGATAAAATTGCAGCAAGAAATTGAAGATCTCTCAAATACTCATAAATTGTCTAGAAAACGGCTCTCAGAGGCTGCAGGAGAGTCGGGTCAATTTTCAAAAAATACAATAGAAATAAATGAAGAAATTGAGAATCTTCAAGTAAGGCTTAATCCTCTGAATGAAACCATTCGTAAGATTGAGGATGTTATTTTTGAGAATAATATTCAAAGAGATGAGATTAAATCTCAACTTAAATTTTTAGATCAAGAAAAGTTGAGTATTATTCAGAAAAATTCAAATAAGAAAAAAATTATTGAAACTAAGGAACTTTATTTAAAGAATATCAAACATGATGCAGCTAATTTGCAAGATGAAATTAATATACTAGACAAGACAAAATTGAGATTAAGTAATGAAAGACTATCTCTTGAGAAGGACTTATCAAGGAAAGAAAGTCGCAAAGAAGCCTTGAATGAGTCTAGAGGTTCGTATGCACTTAGAATCCTTTTAGAGGGCGGCTTGGAAGGAATACATGGTTATGTTGCTCAGCTTGGTGAGGTGGAAGAAAAGTATAGATATGCATTGGAAATTGCAGGAGGAAACAGACTTGGACAAATTGTTGTGGATAATGAAATAATTGCTGCGCAAGCTATAGAGATTCTTAAAAAGAAGAAAGCAGGAAGATTGACATTTCTTCCAATAAATAGAATGAACAAAAGCTTGCAGAATTTAGCAATTGCAAGAAATACAAATAATTATCAATCTGGCTTTATAGACAAAGCTATCAACCTCGTTAAATTTGATTCAATATATCAAGATGTATTTAACTATGTATTTGGAGAGACTCAAGTTTTCTCTGATTTAGCATCAGCTAAAGTAATTAAAAATAAGAATAGAGTGGTTACATTAAGTGGCGAATTATTAGAAGTCAGCGGAGCAATTACTGGCGGAAGTAGAGTCAACAAAGACTTAGCATTTAAATTTGGCTCAAGCAATGAAGAAGATGAGACTAATCCAATAAAACAAAGATTATTAGTCATCAATGAGGCATTAGTAAAATCAGAGTATGATTTAGCGCAAAAAATGAATAAACTTGCAGACTCTGTAAATGAACAAAGAAAATTAAATGAAATACTAGCTTCCCTAAAGAAAGAAGTTGATATTAATGAAGATTCAATAAAGTTATTATTCCAAAAGATTCATGATGCTGAAGAAAGATTGAAAAAACTGAATGATTTAAACTCACTTCAAAGCAATAGTTTGAAAGAGAATATCAATTTATCAAAACCGCATAATATTAAATTAAAAGAATTACAGTTAACTCTAAAAAAGAATCATGAGAACAATCAAAACTCATCTTTATTATCCATAAATAAAGATTTCGAGGGTGTCGATTTAAAGTTACAGGAATTAATAGAGGAAAAAGATTCTTTAATTAATAAGAAGAATCAAATTGTTTTAAAAGATCAGAAAATTAAAAATGATGAAAATTTAATTCTAGTTGAAGAGAAAAATTTAGAACAATCAATCAAAGAGTTAGCTATATCTCATAATGATTGGACCTCTAAAAGAGATGAATTAAAAAAAGATCTTGTTAATCTTGATAAGAAAAAACAGCTCCTTGAAAAAGATTTAGGTATTTTGAGGAGAAAACGGGATGAGCTAAATTTAAAAATATCAAATAAAAGACAAAATCAGAATGAGATTACTTTAAAGCTTGAATATCTTCATAGAGATATTGAAACCCTTCGTGCACAAAATAGAAACGAGAGAATTAAATTAGAAGAATATAAAAAAGATTTACCAGAACCACTTCCTGATTTCGGTGAGCATATCGATAAATCCTTGGATGATTTGCAATCTGAGATTTCCTCTATTAATGCAAAACTTGAAAGTTTAGAACCCGTAAACATGTTAGCTCTAGAAGAACTTGAAGATTTATCCAAAAGATTAAATGATTTAGTAGATCGATTAACTGTATTATCCAATGAAAGGTCAGAATTATTATTGAGAATTGAAACTGTTTCTACAATGAGACAGGAAGCATTTATGGAGGCTTTTCAAGAAGTTGATAAACATTTTAGGGAGATTTTTGCAGATTTATCTGATGGTGATGGTTTTCTACAACTTGAAAATAATAATTCTCCACTAGAAGGTGGGTTAACATTAGTCGCTCATCCAAAAGGAAAAAATGTGAGAAGATTAGCATCAATGTCAGGAGGGGAGAAGTCACTGACAGCATTAAGTTTTCTTTTTGCCCTTCAAAGATACAAGCCATCTCCTTTTTATGCTCTAGATGAAGTAGATAGTTTTTTAGATGGTGTAAACGTTGAAAGATTATCAAAATTAATATCTAGTCAGTCATCAAATGCACAATTTGTAGTCGTAAGTCACAGAAGGCCTATGATAAGTGCATCTATGCGCACTATCGGAGTTGCACAAGCTAGAGGTGCGCATACTCAAGTGATTGGGTTGCCTAATGCTGCATGATCCCATTTCTTTAGATTATGCGTCAGAATAGTTAAAAGTTTTTTTTCATGAGTTTGTCAAAAACATCTGCCAATAATGATCCTATGAAATCAGTTCCTAGCGATAGATTATGGTTGAGGTCTGAACTAATGGGTACACAAGTTATTACTACAGATACTGGCAAAAGACTTGGCTTGGTAGGTGAAGTTGTGGTTGATATCGATAGAAGGGAAGTTGTTGCTCTTGGTCTTAGAGATAATCCTCTCACTAGATTTCTACCCGGGCTACCCAAATGGATGCCTCTTGAAAGTATTAAGCAGGTTGGGGATGTAATTTTAGTGGATTCTTTAGATTCCCTCAGTGATAATTTTTCACCAGATAGATATGGAAAAGTGATCAACTGTCAAGTGATCACAGAATCAGGGCAGTTGTTAGGAAGAGTTCTTGGCTTTTCTTTTGATATAGAAACTGGTCATTTAATTTCTTTAGTTATGGGTGCAGTGGGCGTTCCTCTTTTAGGGGAGGGTGTTTTAAGTACTTGGGAAATACCTGTTGATGAAATAGTAAGCAGCGGAACTGACAGAATTATTGTTTACGAGGGAGCGGAAGAAAAATTAAATCAGTTAAGTAGTGGATTATTAGAAAAACTTGGAGTGGGAGGCTCTGCCTGGGATAGTAACGAATCTAGTCGTTACTCTTCTAATCTAGTACCTGTCGAAAATCAACTATTATCAGGGACAGAAACAATTCAAGAAAATTATTTACTAGAAGAATCATCAGATCAGCAAGAATACTTAGAAGAGGAAGGCTATGAATATCAAGAAGAACTTGAGTATGTTGAATTAGATAAATCATTAGATAAAGAAAAGAATACGAAACAGCTCTATATGGATGAAGAGTATCCTGAAGAGAAAGAATTATTAGAAGCAGAAAATCTACCTATTAAGAAAAAGACAGTAAATAAACGTGCCTCAAAAAGACCAGTGGAAAGAGCCAAAGAAACTCTAGATGTAGAGCCCATTTCACAATTAGATTTAGCTCAAGAGGAAGAAGTTAATGAGTCTATTGATATTGACGATCCATGGTAATTATTTGTATTCCTGAAGAGATTTAAAAATTAATTCTGCTAGCTTTTTTGACGCACCCCTTTGACCTCTTTGTAGAGAAAGATTTCTTCTCTGGTCTAGTAAATAATCTGAATTACTTATCATTTTCAAAGCTTCTTTAGCAATATCATTTGGGAATATTTCCCCAATTCTTTCTGGAACCAAAAGTGAATTTGCTTTGATATTAGGCCATGCAAAATATTTTTTTGTTTTTAAATACCAAGCCTTAATAATGAAATTCTGAATTCTATTGAAGAAAGGTATCTTACTCAATATCCCGAACATTCCATCCCAAGCATTCATTACTTTTAAGTGCTGAGTTGGAAGAATAACAATCATAGGTAAATTTATTGCAGCTAATTCTGCGGTATTAGCTCCTACTGTTGTTATTGCAAGATCACAATTAGCTAAAATTTCATGACTTGGATGCTTTAAGGTAATATTGATTTTTGTGTTTTTATTTGTTTCAAGAACATAATCAAATAATGAATTGTTGACTTTTTGAATATGTTTAATTCTTGATCTATAGTCTTTAGTAATAGGATTCATATCGCTCTGAAAATATAAATACTCTTTAATGCTTGTTGTTGGTGCCATTGGTATAACTAGATTAATATCTTGATTAGTTTCTATTATTAGATCAGCTACTTCAAGTAAAAAAGGAATTCCAACTGATAACTTAGCCTTTTTAGAACCGGGTAGCAGTGCAATCCAATTTTTTCTTTGCATCTCATTTGGAACATTTATATTTTGTTGAATATCGGCCATTAAATCACCAATGACATGACATTTTTTTCTGAACTTCTTAGCTAATTTGTCCTTTACTTTTTCATTCATCACTGCAATAATTTGATTCCACTGAGGCCATCTGGCAATCCATTCAGCATAAGTCACATTTATGTATCCCAGTCTTTTTGCCAATAATACGCTCCAGAATTGATCACCTCCAAGAAAAACTACTAATCCGTTCTTGGGCCACTTTGAGAATTGATATGGGTTTAATAATAACTTCCAGAAGTGGTTTGAAGAAGATATGAATTCAAATTCGCCCCATTCTTTCGCCACTTTTGGCTCCATACCTGTGGCATTAGGGCAAGGCACCAGAACTAGTCTTAAGATGTATTCACTCTCATGAGTGTTTGGCAAATTATTCAGAATTGTTTTAAACGCTTTAGTAACAGGTTTAACCCAAGTAGTTAATTCCCCTGGACCATTTGAAACTAAAATGACTGCAACCGATTTTTTTTTCATTGCAGTTAAAAAAAAATAAATTGATGAATGCGGACGGCGAGACTTGAACTCGCAAGGCCAAAGCCACACGCTCCTTAGACGTGCGCGTCTACCAATTCCGCCACGTCCGCTTGATGAAGCTTTAATCCTTCGTATTTAAAGCTTTGCTCATTCTACAGGAAATTATCCCTTAATTTTAAAGTTTATTGATGATAATTTTATGACTTTCCTACTATTGCATTAAAACAATAATTAACCATATCAACCTCTTAGGTTGTATTCTTAATTCAATAACAATCCAAAATTTTAAAATCTATTTAAGTACTTTGCAAAAGTATTATTCTTTGTATTTTTATCGAAATGGTTGAGAAAGTTTTAATTGCAAATCGTGGAGAGATAGCTTTACGTATAATCAGAAGTTGTAGAGAGCTTGGTATAGCCACTGTTGCTGTTTACAGTACTGTAGACAAAAATGCACTACATGTTCAGCTGGCTGATGAAGCAGTGTGTGTAGGAGACTCACTAAGCAATAAAAGTTATTTAAATATTCCTAATATTCTTGCAGCCGCAACCTCGCGGGGTGTTGATGCCATACATCCTGGTTATGGCTTTTTGGCTGAAAATGATAAGTTTGCTGAGATGTGTAATGACCATGGAATAATTTTTGTTGGTCCATCTCCCAATTCAATCCGATTGATGGGAGATAAATCTACTGCAAAAGAAACAATGGAAGGAGTAGGAGTACCAACTGTTCCAGGAAGTAAAGGGTTGATTTCTGGGATCAAAGAAGCATCTTCACTAGCAAAAAAAATAGGTTATCCGGTAATTATTAAGGCTACCGCTGGGGGTGGCGGGAGAGGGATGAGACTGGTTGAGAGCCCAGATAATCTAGAAAGAATGTTTAAAGCAGCTCAAGGAGAGGCAGAAGCTGCATTTGGTAATGATGGTTTGTATATGGAAAAGTTCATACAAAAACCACGACATGTCGAGATTCAGATTCTTGCTGATAAATCTGGAAACATAATTCATTTAGGCGAGAGAGATTGTTCCGTACAAAGGAGACATCAGAAATTATTAGAGGAATCACCTAGTCCCGCTATCTCCGCAGATCTAAGAGATAAAATGGGTAAAGCAGCTAAAGCTGCTGCAAAAAGTATTAAATATGAAGGAGCGGGGACTGTTGAGTTTTTAGTTGATGCTAATGATAAATTTTATTTTATGGAGATGAATACAAGAATACAGGTAGAACATCCAGTCACAGAAATGGTGACTGGTGTTGATCTAATTGCCGAGCAAATTAGAATAGCTGCTGGCGAAGACTTGGAATTCACACAGGACGAAATAAAACTCAACGGGCATGCAATTGAATGTAGGATTAATGCCGAAGACCCAATGCATAATTTTCGCCCATCTCCAGGACGAATAACAGGCTGGTTACCGCCAGGTGGACCAGGGGTCAGAGTAGATAGTCATGTTTATACTGGTTATGAAATACCCCCATTTTATGATTCATTAATTGGTAAATTAATTGTTTGGGGTAAAGATAGAAACACAGCAATTAAAAGGATGAATAGGGCACTTAATGAATGTGCAGTTACAGGTATTCCGACAACTATCAGTTTCCATTTAAATTTACTTGATAAGAAGAAATTTAAAGAAGGTAAGATTCATACAAAATATGTTGAGGAAGAACTTTTGCCAAATTTTTAGTAATTTAGACTTAACTGATATTCTGTTGAATTGCTATGTTAATTAAACCTTGCTGACTTACAAGTATTTCTCTTAAGAACATTATTATACCTATCCATATCACTGGAGAAACATCAACTCCACCTATAGGAGGTATGATTTTTCTAGTTAGATTTAAAATGGAATTTGTCGGTAAGGTAACTAAAAACCATGCTCTTTTATTGATATCAATCTTGGGATACCAGCTTAGTATCAATCTTATCAGAAATGCCAGAGTCAAATATGACAAAGATAAACCTAATAAAAATCTAAGATTTGGTAAGTAATTTACAATCAATGAAATCACAATTGTTTAATTCATCTTAATAAATATCCCATAAGTATTGCTTTAATTCTTATTATAAATTGAGAATTTATCTTATAAAAAGTGCTTCAGTTTTCTCAATTACTTCTATCCGCAAATGTTTCTCCTGAAGCAGCCAGTAATTCGGCTGTTGGTATGATTGGCAGTTTCATTGCAGCAGCTCTATTGATAGTTGTTCCTGCATCAGCATTTCTCATCTTTGTTAGTCAGAAAGATTCCATTAGAAATTAACTGAAGACTACAAAACCTTTAGCTAGAAGCTAGTTTTTACAAAAGTTTTATGTAAACTAAGATAAGAGATCACTAATTGTTGATCTCGATTGATTTCCATTTATGTAAAACCGTGGTAAATGCAAGTTTAAATTTTGGAAGTATCGTTGGTATAATCCTTTTCATTTGTGGAGGAGGACTGTACTTTGTAAGATCTTTTAGACCCGAATTAGCTCGAGATTATGATATATTTTTTGCCGCAATTGGTTTGTTATGTGGGGGTATATTTTTTTTCCAGGGTTGGCGTTTAGATCCTATTCTGCAGTTTGGAATTTTTCTTCTTGCAGGAGGATCTATTTTCTTTGGATATGAAAGTGTTCGATTAAGAGGTGTTGCTACCAATCAAGCTAGAAGATCATCATACTTTGATGATGATCAAGTACCAAATATGCCTAGAAACCCATCAAGAAGCAGATGGGATGATGATTATGATCAGTTCGAGCAACCCGAAAGATTATCAAGAAGATTTAAATCAAGAGATGCTGAGATTGAAGATAATTATGAAGAAGATGAATTTAATTCTAGGCGAATTTCTAGAGCAATTCCTGAGTCTGCAGTAAGTAGAAGAAGACCATCAGCAAGAGAATCAAGAGAATTAGATAAAGATGATTTACCTAGAAGATCACGTTTTCCAGTAGATAGAGATAATGAATCTCAAAGAAATAGTTTTGGCGATAGAAGAAGTGCAAGAGGTGCAGCTAAACGAGGGTCAAGGCCACTACCAAATAAAAAAACATCCAGAAAGAATGAAGAAGAATTATTAAATGATTCCCCTGCTAAAAATAGTAATTTACCTAAAAATAGATCTAATGTTAGGTCTCAGTCAGCAAAAACTAAAGTAGAAGATGCATCTTTTGTCCCCAAAAAGGATGATTTAAAGAAAAATAGATCTCCCCGTAGATCGCCAACTAGTTCAAACAGCAATCTAAATAATCAAAGTGGAAGATATAGTGTTGGTACAAAAAAACAGAAACCTAGAGATAATAGCTCAAGATTTGACGATTAATTAAACAATCCGCACCAATTTAAAAAGGATTGCTTACTAAATAATTCAATAATTAAAATTGCTATGAAGCCAATCATTGCAAATCTACCATTAGTAGTCTCAGAATACTTATTCCACCCAAAAGAGTATTCATCATCCTCAAGTATTAATGAATCTGGTGAGTTTTTTTCATTCGATGATTCTTCGTTTTCTATTTGACTAGTATCGTTTTCATTCATTGGCTAATTTTTACTAATTTGAATTAAAGTTAAAGTTTTCTGAAGGGATTAATGACCATTTACCTTCTCCTTTAAGTTCAAGAACAGAATCATGGAATCCTTTGAGTGTAGGCCTATGCCCAACACTAACCAAAGCAATCTCTCTTTCTTTAAGTAAATTATATAGATAATGTTCTGTCTTTATATCTAAAGCACTTGTAGCTTCATCAAGAATTACATATTTTGGAGAATTTAGTAAGAGTCTTGCGAATGCTAATCTTTGTTGCTCCCCTTGCGATAAAATCCTTTGCCAATCTTGTTTAATATCTAAATCTGGATATCTCTCAACTAAATTTTTTAACTCTACTTGATTAAGAACGGCTTGAAGATGTTCATCACTGAATCTATTAGTATCTAATGGATAGCATAATTGTTCCTTTAAAGAACCTAAATTCATATATGGTTTTTGTGGAATGAATAATAAGTCACCTTTTGCAGGAGAGAATACTTCTCCACTATCTGTATCCCATAATCCGCTAATTACTCTTAATAATGATGTTTTGCCACACCCTGAAGGACCAACAACTAAAACACTCTCTCCATAGTTAATACTTAAACTCAAGTTTTCTACTAATAATTTATCTGCATCAGGTGTTTTAACATTAATGTTTTTTAAAAATATTGATTCTTTGGGTTTGACGTTATTTCTAAACTTATTAAATTTAGAAGATTTAACTTCATTAATACTACTTTGGAAACCTTCTAATCTCCCAATCGATGCAGAGAATCTTGCTAAAGCTTCAATCTTATAAATTATAAAAAATAAAGAACCTTCGAGTAAATTATAATTAAGGTTTGCCTGGGAAAAACTCCCATAACTCATTTCTCCTGAAAGGATTGGTCCAGCTAATATTATAAAAGGTATAAAAACACTGCCATATATTCCTGATCTTTGAAGGACTCTTAGTAGTGCTTCCCAAGTAATTAATGAACTAAAATTTTGTACAACACTTGCTAATCTACTTTTTACTTCTTGAGATTCTTGTTTTTCTCCTGAATAAAAGGCTATTGACTCTGCATTATTTCTAATATGTACTAAACCATAGCGAAAGTTAGCTTCATACTTCAATTGATCAAAGTTCAATGTAAAGAGTTTTTTGCTAGCGAAAATCAGAAGCGTGGATATTATGCTTGCATATATAATGAGTGCAAGGGTTAAACTTCTACTAATACTAATCAGAATCCCTATGTTAATAGAAAAAGTAAGGATGGAATCGAAAATGTTTAATGACAAATCAAGAGTTTGAGCAGTAAAATCCCTTGCATCCTCGGTTATTCTTTGGTCTGGATTATCAACATCTGTTTCTGATTCGTCATTAGGATTTAATATGTAATAAGTTCTATCAGTTAAGTAATTCTGTATTAAATTATTGGATAACCATTCTCTCCACATTAATTGAAGTTTTGCAGAGAGATAAAATTGTAAACTTCTTATAGGTAAAGCTACTATGAAGCATGCCCCAAGTATTAATAAATTTCTATAAGTTTCAGATTTGTTTGTATCTATAAGGGCATTTGTAATATCTCTGACTAAAAAAGAAATTCCTGCATTAATCCCATTTACTGAGAGAAGCATTAGTATAATCACAGCAAGGAAAAGCCAAGGAATCCATCTTTTTTGTCTTAGTTGATTCCTCCACGTTATGAAATTACTTGTCCCAAATACGAATAAAGACATAATTATTAGGCCCCATTTTCCATTCCAAATGGCAAATAAGTAGGAATTGACTCCTCCTAAATAAGCACTAGTTGTACCTGGGAACCATGAGGCAGCAAAGTGCATCAATAAACTTAATAGACATAAGACTAATCCTGCTACGCAAAAAAGCAATGAGACTAATAATAATACGAAAAGCCATCCGTTATTTGAGGTGTAAGGTAAGAAATAAGGTTGAGTGAGTTTTCTTAGTTTTGTTAATTGATCTGAGATGCCGTTTTTACGATCTGATATTGCCTTAGACATAGTAGATATTATTTAGGATTTAGAAATAAATCTATAATTAGTTATTTAATGAATTCTATACAAATTTTAGATCAAAAGGGAAAATGCAATCTATTGATAAATTTCAGTTACTTAAACCGATCATAGATATAATCCAATCAGGTAGATTGAGTTTTGATATGATTTCTAAGTTAAATTGATGGATAGCTTCAATTTTTTTATCAAGAAGCCAATAAAGTAGGAAAGGTATATTTAATAAAATTTGAAGTTGCCATTTGTATGTAATTACATTCCAAATTTTTTTTAAAATTGATTTTGTATTTTCATCCAAATTATCCCAATTGTTTGATAATGAATTAGTTAAAGTTTTATTTTTGGTATTTATTGAATCAGGAGTTTCCATTTAAAAAAATATATATATACTTTTATAGCTCAATATTTTCATATTCGAGAGCCTATCCTGGGGGCCAGTTCATCTGTCTACCGGCTAAGAAATGTACATGAAGATGAAATACTGTTTGTCCAGAATCTTCCCCTGTATTAATAACAGTTCGCCAATTTTTTAAATTCTTCTGAATTGCTATTTTTTTACCAACTAAGATTAGATGACCTAATAAATCTTTATCCTTTTCAGATATGTCTAAAAGACTGATTATTGGCTCTTTAGGAATTACCAAATAATGTACTGGAGCTTGTGCTGATATATCATTAAATGCAATGCAGAATTCATCCTCATATAGTTTTTCACATGGAATTTCTCCATTAATTATTTTGCTAAATATCGTTGATTCTGACATTTTCTTACATATGTTTTAATTCATAGGAAGCACATCTTTTTTATTAAAACCCTCTCTAGAAAGTTCTTTGTTCAAATCTTCTATTGAAGAAACTCTATCAACAAAAAGCACGCCATTAAGGTGATCCATCTCATGTTGTATACATCTGGCTAGAAGACCGTCAGCTTTCATTTTCCTTGGTCTACCCATTTCATCTCTGAATTTTAGCTTTATTGTTGACGGTCTGATGACATTGAGATAAACCCCTGGAATACTTAAACATCCTTCTTCATATGAATTTAAAGTTGAACCGAAAGCTGTTATCTCTGGATTAATTAGTATGAGTGGCTCTGCAGCTGAATCTTCATAATTTATATCGATGACTAACAGTTCTTTATGAATACCTATCTGTGGAGCTGCTAATCCGATACCCTTTGCTGAATACATGCTTTGCAACATATCTTTGGCCAGATTTCTTATAGATGTATCGACTTTACTGATTCTTTGAGAGTTTTTTCTAAGTACTTCATCACCCAATTTATAAATTTCTAAATTATTTTTGTAAGATGTTTTTTCTACTTTCAATTCTGATACACTACCTCGTGACTTTTTTGCAAGTTGTGAAAAATGGTTGGCCACGATTTATATAAAAGATGATTCTATTAGATAATACAACTTTAGCACTTTCTTAATTTGCTTTAGATATTACATATGAATCATAATCTAAAAATTGATATAAGCGAAGTTTTCCAGAATAACTATTCAAAAAGAGAGGTATATCTGCTTAAAGATTTGTTGTTTTGGCTAGAAAAGGTAGAAAATAATGGTGTCGCTGGTCATGCTGTATTCACTAGGCCTTTTAATCAGAAGAATGCGACTCCTCAGAATTTAACTGGTAATGACTTTTCTTTAAAAAACTATTTTCATGGATATGGAGGCAAATCTTATCAATGCATTGAAAATGATGGCAAAATACATTTGATTTGGTTTGATCAAATTACTAAAAGTCTGTGGATGCAAACTTTTAAAAAGTCTAAAAGAGATTATCAACAAGAAGCTATATATCTTAATAATGATAAATCACCTATTAAATTAACAAATTCAATAAATTGTAATTTTGAGCAATCTTGCGTAATAGTTTGCGACAAAATATTAGTTGGAATATGCGAACAAAATGAAAAGGATTACTTGTTTTCTCTAGACTTAACTATAAAAAATCAAGATTTATTTGTTTTAAAGGAGTTTGATAATTTCGCCGGATGTTTATCCTCCTATTCAGGAAGTAATGTTCTTTCTTTTTTAGAATGGGACAATCGTAATATGCCCTGGCAAAATAATGATTTAGTTTTAATACGTTTAAATCAAACTGGTCAAATCCAAGAACAAAGAATATTTGATAAAGAGTTTTTAAATATTAAAAAGAAAATATCCTTTTTTCAACCTTATTGGCTAGATCAAAAATGCCTAGTATGTTCAGAAGATAGTTCAGGATGGTGGAATTTATTATTTTTAGAAATAGAAGATAGCTTTGAAATTAAAGTAAAAAAGAGATTAATAAAAAAGCAATATGAATATGGAACACCTCAATGGATTTCAGGTATATCTTTATTTTCTGGTTCAAAAGAGAACTTCTTTTGTTTAGCCATTCATAACAATATTTGGATCCTTGAATATTATCAAAATTTAACCTTTAGGAATCATATTGAATTGCCTTTTACATATTTATCTTCTTTGCATGTAGAGAAAAAGAAATTAATTTTTATTGCTGCTAATTCATCGCTCAATGAACAATTAATAGAGATGGACTTAGCAGAAAAAAAGGAAACAATAAGAGCAATTAATGAGAAGTTTAGTATTGATCAAGATAATGATATTTCGAGATCACAATCATTTTGGTTTAAAGGACATAAAAAGAAAAAAACTCATTCATGGATTTATATGCCATTAAATAATTTCTTTGATAAACCTCCCCTATTGCTTAAAGCTCACAGTGGACCAACCAGTCGGTTTGATGGGATTTTAAATAAAGAAGTGCAGTTTTGGTCCTCTCTAGGATGGGTCGTAGCTGAAGTGAATTATGGCGGTTCTTCTGGTTATGGTAGAAAGTATAGAGAGCGTCTTGATCATAAGTGGGGAATCAGTGATTCATATGATTGCATTAGCCTAGCTTTAGAGTTAATAAATATTCAACTGATTGATTCTGGAAAAATAGTTATCTGCGGTAATAGCGCTGGTGGTTTAACGGCAATTAACTCCCTAATTAATAATAATCTTTTTCGAGCTGCTATTTGTAAATATCCTGTTCTTGATTTAAAAAATATGCGCTCCCATACCCATAGATTCGAAAGAGATTATTTAAATTCTTTAATTGGTAAATATCAAAATAATTCGAAAACATATGCTCAAAGATCCCCTTTAAATAATGTTAAAAAAATTAAAAAACCAATTTTATTTTTTCATGGAAAAAAAGACTTAGTAATTCCTTATGATCAGACTTTAAAAATGCATAAAAAATTGTCAGAATTGAAAATTTATTCCGAAGTAAAAATTTATGAAAATGAAGGACATGGTTTTAAAGATATAAATAATAAAATTGATGTTTTAAAAACTTCACAGTTATTTCTGAATAAAATAATAGATAATTAAGAAAATTTTTTTAAAAAAAGAATTGTTTCTTTTGTTTCTTTAATAAAAGTGTCGATTTCTTCCTGGGTGGTTGTGAAGTTCATACTAATTCTAGCCGTTGATTTTATTCCTAAGTATCTGTGTAGAGGTTGGCAACAATGATGGCCACTTCTAATGCAAATTCCTTTTGTATCTAGAATTTCCGCAACATCATTAGAGTGAATACTATTTAAATGAAAGGCAGCTAAAGAAGCTCTTTGACGATCTTTGCTGGGATGAGGCCCAATAATATTGATTTCTTCTATTTCAGCTAACTTGTTAAATAAGTATTCTGTAATTTCTTTTTCATATTTTGCTATTTTATCAATTCCAAGATTTGTCAGGTATTTTATTGCTTCTGCTAATGCAATGGCTTCAGCAATTGCCGGCGTGCCTGCTTCAAATTTATGGGGAAGTTCTGCCCATGTGCTATTTTCCTCAAATACATCTTGTATCATTTCACCTCCTCCAAAAAAAGGAGGCATACTATTCAGAATTTCTTCCCTCGCCCATAAAAAACCTATTCCTGTAGGACCACATAATTTATGTCCCGAACCAGCTAAGAAATCGATGTTAAGATCCTGAACATCAATTTTAGTATGAGCTAGGCTTTGGCAAGCATCAATAAGTAAGAGTGAATCATTTTGCTTGACAAGCTTTGAGATTTCTTTAATTGGGTTACAGCATCCTAATGTATTGCTAATATGAACTATGCTGACTAACTTAGTTTTATTATTTAATTTAGATTTGAAATCTTCAAGATCTAGGTTCCCATTTTGATCTATGGAGATGAATTTCAATTTACATCCAATTTTTGCTGATACTATTTGCCATGGAACAATATTACTATGATGCTCCATCAAAGATATTAATATTTCATCCCCTTCTTTAAGCATATCTTCACCCCATGATCTTGATACTAGATTTATTGCTTCAGTGGCATTTCTTGTGAAGATAATTTCTTTACTCGATTTCGAGTTTATAAATTGACTAATTATTGACCTTGCATTTTCAAATTCTTCTGTTGCTTTAGTACTCAGTTGATGAGCACCTCGGTGGACATTGGCATTAAAGTTTTTATAGTATTCATCAAGTTTTTTTAAGACTTGAATAGGCTTTTGAGTTGTTGCAGCATGATCTAAATAAATAAGATTTTTGTTGATCCCAGAATCTGCATTTAGGATAGGAAAATCTTTTCTATCAAATCTTTTTATTTCATGAGTAATTTCCATCACTTTTAATTTAATAGATGATCTAGAAATTCTATTCTTTGTTCCAAAACTGGTATGGAGTCGATGATTTCTTGGTAATAAGATTTTAATTGTAATTTACTCGCTTCTGCGAATGTGAGCCCTCTGGATCTCATATAAAAAAGTTCGTCTTTATTTAATTCTGAAATAGTCGCTCCATGTTTACATTTAACATCGTCAGCAATAATTTCTAACTGAGGCTTAGTATCTATTTTTGCAGTATTTGATAATAATAAGTTTCTACTCAATTGAGATGCATCAGTTTTTTGAGCAGTTTTAGGCACAATGATTGATCCATCAAATATAGAATGTGATTTATCATTTGCTAAAGATTTATTTAATTGATCTAAATAGCCATTTGGTCCGTTGAACTCAACCTTTGAAAACGTCCCATTTTGTTCATCATTATTAGAGACTTGCATACCCTTAATTTTTGTTTTTGCATTACCTTCAATTTGATTCACATCAATTTCAAATCTTGCAAAATCATATTGAAATTGAATGGAACCTAAGTTGTAATCAGTATTAGCATTCTGTTTGATATTTAAAGAGTTTAAAATGTTGGATTTATCATTTCCAGATGAGATTACACCATGATTGACTTTAGACTTTTCTTCTAAGAAAATATAAGTCGAGAGAGATAATGAAGAATTCTTTGCACCTGAATTGACCTGTAAAATATTTGCTTTAGTGTTTTTATCAATAAATAAAATTAAAGTCTTAGAATTAAAATAATTACTTTTTGAACTGCAAAAGATTTGTAAAGGCGGAAGATTGTCTCCAGATATTTTTATTCCTAATATGTTTTTTTCAGATGACAAGCTGAGGTTTAATAAATTGCTCCAGTTTTCTTCTGTATTACTACTTTTTAATTTCTCTTCAATTAAATCATCAATTTCTTGACTTTTTAATTCTTTGATTTCCCAATTTTTCTCCTTTAAATTGAGTTGATTTGTATTGCCAATCCATATATTTATTGCCTTCTTATTAGATAGGTATGGAGGAATATCTGGATCACTGGATTTAATGTCGAATTCATATGCCAAAAGAGCTGATAGTTTTTTCTTGTTAGCAAGTCTCCATGTTTCGTTCTGTTTTTTAGGAAGAGGATGCGCTCTTAATTTTGAGGTGCAAAAATCTTGTATTTTTGATGAGCGTGTTAGTAAATTAACTTTTTCTTTTGTTATGTAATCGAGAATATGCATATAGATTAAATATTTTTATTCATTTCATCGGTCCATTCATATCCATACTTTTCAAGTTCTAAGGCAAGTTCACTACCTCCAGTTTTTATTATCTGACCATTAGCCATTACATGTACAAAATTTGGTTTGATTTCTTCCAATAATCTTTGATAGTGAGTAATTAAAATAGTACCAGTTTCTTGATTAGCAATTTTCTTAATGCCTGATGCGACTATTCTTAATGCATCTATGTCTAGGCCTGAATCGGTTTCATCTAAAATTGCTATTTGAGGTTCTAAAAGAGCCATTTGAAGTATCTCATTTCTTTTCTTTTCTCCTCCTGAAAAACCTTGATTAATACTTCTTTCGAGAAATGCAGAGTCCATCTTTACTAACTCTAATTTTTCTTTTACTAAATCTTCAAATTCAAAAGTATCGAGTTCATCTTTTTTTAGAAACTTCCTTCTAGCATTTGTTGCAACTCTGAGAAATTCGAGATTACTTACTCCGGGTATTTCTATGGGATATTGGAATCCTAAGAAAATCCCTGATTGTGCCCTTTCTTCGGGTTCTAAAGATTCTATATTTGTGCCATTAAATTTGATCTGTCCTTGGTTGATTTTATAAGACGGGTGTCCTGCAATGATTTTTGAGAGAGTGCTTTTACCGCAGCCATTTCTTCCCATAATTGCATGGATTTCTCCAGGTTTAACAGTTATGTCAACACCTTTTAAAATTGTGAGATTTTCTGTTGATGCGTAAAGATTACTTATTTCGAGTAATGGTTCTTTTCCTTTCATTTTAACTTGCATCAAACTTAACTAAAATTGAATAAATTTAACCTACAGAGCCTTCAAGCTTTAAGGCTAAGAGTTTATCTGCTTCAGCAGCAAATTCCATTGGCAGTTGATTAAAAACATCTCTGCAAAATCCACTCACCATCATTGAAACTGCCTCTTCAAATTCTATACCTCTGCTTTGTAGGTAAAAAAGTTGGTCTTCAGAGATTCTACAAGTGCTAGCTTCATGCTCAACTTCTGAATTGGGTTGTTGAGAATTTATGTAAGGGAACGTATTGGCTGATGCTTGATCCCCTATTAACATTGAATCACATTGACTGTAATTTCTCGATCCATTAGCTTTTGAGCCCATTTTAACAAGACCTCGATAGCTATTATTTGATTGACCTGCACTGATACCTTTGCTTACTATAGTTGATTTTGTTTTAGCTCCAATGTGGATCATCTTAGTTCCAGTGTCTGCTTTCTGAAGATTATTGGTTAAAGCAACGGAATAAAATTCCCCTACCGATTCTTCTCCAATTAAAAGGCAACTAGGATATTTCCACGTAATTGCCGATCCAGTTTCAACCTGAGACCAACTTATCTTGCTTTTCTTTCCTAAACATTTGCCACGCTTGGTAACAAAATTAAAGATTCCACCAACCCCATTTTCATTGCCAGCATACCAATTTTGCACAGTTGAGTATTTTATAGAAGCATTATCTAGTGCGATTAGTTCTACAACTGCAGCATGCAATGTATTTGTATCGAACATAGGTGCAGTGCAGCCTTCTAGATAACTTACTGAACTCGATTCTTCTGCAATTATTAGAGTTCTCTCGAATTGGCCTGAATCTCCACTATTTATTCTGAAATATGAGGAAAGATCCATGGGACATTTTACGTCTTTAGGTATGTAAACGAAAGAACCATCACTGAAAACTGCTGAATTAAGAGCTGCGAAGTAATTATCCGAGGCTGGCACAACAGAACCTAAGTATTTCTCAATTAATTCAGGATGTTCTTTCACAGCTTCGCTTATGGAACAAAAGATCACTCCATGCTCAGCCAATTGCTCTTTATAGGTGGTAGCAATAGAAACACTATCAAAAACAGCGTCCACTGCAACATTTGTAAGCCGTTTTTGTTCTGTCAATGGTATACCAAGCTTATCGAAAGTTTCTAATAATTTTGGGTCAACCTCATCTAAGCTAGAAACCTTTTCTTTTTGTTTTGGAGCAGAATAGTAGATTATATCTTGATAATCAATTTTCTTATAACCTAAATTTGCCCAATCAGGCTCTTGCATCTTTTGCCATTTTTTAAACGCATTCAATCGAAAATCGAGCAGATACTTTGGTTCTTCTTTCTTCTGCGATATTAAGCGAATAACTCCTTCATCTAGACCTTTTGATATTTTTTCAGTTTCAATATCCGTAACAAAACCATATTTGTATGGCTCAGCCACGACATTATTGACTAGGTTTTCATTTATCATGGTTGTGAAAATTGATTTATTTCAATTTGTCTTCTAATACTCTAACGAAAGATACCCCATTATTGATTTTTTTTACCATATTGCTTTCAAAAAATTAATGTCTGATCACTTTAATCAATTATCAAATTCAATAAATGAAAAAATACTTCAAGAAATTGAAAGTTTGAACTTGCCCCTTCTTCAGAAGCATCATGTAAGACTTTTGCTGCATTGTGTGCAAGTTTTTAGGGACATAGCAGTACAAAAAGATAATAATCCTGTCATAACTGATCAAGATTTACGTTTGTGGTGTGAATTAGAGTCTTCAAAATTTGAAGATAAGGCGTTTTCAGATTTGTTGTTTGAGCAGATGTCCTTGGCAAGAAATAAATTAGAGTTTTTTTCAAATGAAATAAATAAAAACCTCTTGGATTTAAATATTTCTGATTTAGCTCAATTAACAAAAGAAAATACTGAGCTCGAAAATGAATGATCCCAAAGAAAAAATGTAGTGTATGAATTGTTTGAATTTTAAGGTAATAAAAATTAAAAAAGAAAAAAATTAATGGTGCTGTTGGGATCATACTGGTTTCTATCAAATCTAGTTATTGCAACCTTTTTCAATAAATTAGTAGATTTTACTAATTCAAAATTAGTCAGTAGATCCTGACGCCGGCCTCGAATAGCGCGCAGACAGCAAAAAAAAAGAACATACTGATCCCAAACAAAAACGGAGATTTTAAAGTGGCTGATGGGATTATGAACAAGGATGAGTTACTTCGTCTAACCCTCAGACAATTACGTCAACAAGCAAGTAAATTATCAGTTCCGCTATACAGTCGAAAAACAAAGGCTGTTTTAGTGGATTTAATTATTTCATACCAAGACATCAAATTAATCGAAAGCCAACTTTCTACTGTAAAAGCAACTGAAACTCAATCACCTGTTGATAATATTATTCCTGTCGAAAAGAATACGGAAATTAAGACTAATCTTGTTTTTTTACCACGTGATCCAGAATGGGCTTATGTTTTTTGGCAAATTTCAGATAATGATAGAGAAAAAGCTCAATCACTAGGAGCTAGTAAATTATGTTTAAGACTGTTTGACATAACAGGTAAAGAGAATGGAGATATCAATCAAAGTACTATGAGAGAGATTGCGGTTGATAGTTATAGTACTGAATGGTACTTACCAATTCCTGTGCCTGATAGAGATTATAAAATTGAATTGGGATATAGATATGGCTTTAAATGGATGTCACTAGCTTTTTCATCAGCAAGTCACGTTCCTAGTGCTCAACCCTCAGAACAGATTTTAGATAAATTTGTACCATTTAACTTAGATTCACCTTCAGAAACTAACAATGCTATATCTCAGACTCAAGAGAGTGCAGAAAGTGGTTTACATGAACGCTTGTATCATGCCGCTACTTCTTACCCAAGAAGCAGGCGAATTGGATCTGAGGAGTTTATGGAGAAATCCATTTCCAATAAAGATAAAATTAATGATTCTGGAGCAGGTTTATGGGCTTCCGGTTTGAACGAGTCTGGAGAAGGCATAATGAAATCATTTTGGTTGGTTGCAGATGCTGAGTTAATAGTTTACGGTGCAACTGATCCTTCAGCCTCACTTACTATTGGTGGAGAAAAAGTGCCTCTAGCATCTGATGGTACTTTTAGGTTGCAAGTCCCATTTAGGGATGGATCTCAGAAATATGAAATAAAAGCAATTAACTCTGATGGTGATCAGGAGAGAAATATAACAATGAAATTTGATAGAAATACACCTTTAGATAACACTAATGCTAAAGAAAATTCTGATAAGGAATGGTTTGAATAAAAAATAAAATGCTAAAGAAATTTGTTGCGATTACTCCAATGCTTGGTGCCATAACATTTCCTATAGCGGTCCCTATTACAATTTCAAAATTCGGTACTAATTCAGGAATTATAGTTGCATTGCTAATATCTTCCTTGTGGTTTATCGCTATGTTAAGAACTTCCGAAATGCCACATTAAATTAGTTAGATTTTCTTAATCAATACTTAAATTATGCCAGCTATCAAAAATGTTAATGTCAGTCATCCATTTTCTGATCAAAAGCCTGGTACTTCAGGTTTAAGGAAAAGTACTAAGAAATTTTTAGAAAAACACTATCTTGAAATATTCATAGAATCAATTCTTAGTTCTCTCGATAATGTTGAGGGATCAACAATAATTGTTGGAGGTGATGGTAGATATGGAAATGATAATGCAATAAAAAAAATTGTACAAATTTGTTCGGCTCATAAGGTGGGAACAATAATTGTCCCCACACGAGGTCTTTTATCAACACCAGCTGCTTCAAATTTAATAAGAGATTACTCAGCTATTGGAGGAATAATTTTATCTGCTAGTCATAATCCTGGAGGCTTAGAGGGTGATTTTGGAGTAAAATTAAATGTCTCGAATGGTGGGCCCGCACCCGAGTTTGTGACCGAAAAGATATATACATATAGTCAATCTTTAACCTCTTACAAGTTAATAGATGTCGAAATACCTAATTTGAAAGATGAAGGTTCTTTTACTATTCATCAAACAAAACTAGAAATAATAGATGGTGTTCAAAGTTATGTTTCTTTGATGGAGGATATTTTTGATTTTGATCAAATTGGTGATTTCCTAAAAAATGATTTTTCTATAGTGTTTGATGCAATGAATGCTGTGACAGGACCTTACGCTAAAAGAATATTTGTAGATAGGATCGGTTTGTCAGATCAATGTTTGCTAAATAGTGAGCCTATGCCTGACTTTGGCAATTTACATCCTGACCCAAATTTAACCTATGCTAATAAACTGGCTGACCTTCTTCTAAATAAAAAACTATATTCATTTGGAGCCGCTTGTGACGGTGATGGGGACAGAAATATGATCTTAGGTAAAGGGTGCTTTGTTAATCCCAGTGATAGTTTAGCCGTAATAACAGCCAATACGGGATTAGTGCCTGGATATAAAAAAGGCATTTCGGGCGTAGCTAGATCAATGCCAACTAGTATGGCAGTTGATGTTGTAGCTAAAGAACTGGATATTCCTTGTTATGAAACTCCTACAGGATGGAAGTTTTTTGGCAATCTCTTAGATTCAGGAAAAATTACAATTTGTGGTGAGGAAAGTTTCGGAACTGGTAGTAATCATGTTCGCGAAAAAGATGGTTTATGGGCAGTATTATTTTGGCTTCAAATACTTGCACAAAAAAAATGTTCAGTAACTGATTTAATGCAGAATCATTGGTTGCATTTTGGAAGAAATTACTATACCCGGCATGATTATGAATCAATACCCAGTGAAGTTGCTCATCAAATTTATCAAGATTTAGAGAATCAATTACAAAAGTTGAATGGGGCTCATTTTGCCTCTTCCGTTATTACACAAGCGGATAATTATAGTTATGTTGATCCAATTGATAAATCACTAAGTGATAAACAAGGCCTGAGATTAGTATTAGATAATGGTTCAAGAATTATTTTGCGACTATCAGGCACTGGAACTAAAGGATCTACTCTGAGATTATATTTTGAAAGACCCTCTAAATCCCAAAATGATTTGTTCCTCGATCCTCAGATTGCCTTAAAGGATTTAATTATTGGTATAGATCATTTGCTAAATATTAAACAACTTACGAAAATGAATATACCTACAGTAATAACCTAAAAATACTTTATTTATTCATTTATAGATTTTTCCTTTTAAAAAATGTTTACTGATAAATTGTTTTCTTATGATTCAAATCAACCCCAAAAGGCTCCATTAGCAGATGTTTTGAGACCAAAGACGCTTGATGAATTCTTTGGACAAAGGAAAATATTAGATAAACAATCTTTACTTAGAAATGCAATTCTTAACGATACCATTGGTAATACTATATTTACAGGTCCTCCTGGAATTGGGAAAACAACTTTAATAGAGATTATTTCTTTAAATACAAGATCTGTCTTAATAAAATTAAATGCCGTACTTTCAGGTATGAAAGAGCTTAGAAATGCAATGCTTAATGCTGAGGAAAGATTTTCCAAGTCTGGAAGGAAAACAATACTTTTTATAGATGAAGTGCATCGTTTAAATGCGCAGCAACAAGATGCTCTCTTACCTTCTGTAGAAAATGGAACAATTACTTTTTTAGGCGCTACAACAGAAAATCCTTTTTTTACAATTAACAAAGCCTTGATAAGTAGAACCAGAATTTTTAAATTAAGTCCTTTGGACACAGAAGATTTAGAAAAGATAATTGATAGAGTAATTGATTTCTATCAAAATTTAGATATTCCACTGAAAGTCTTAATCGAAACTGCTGCTGCAAATCATTTAATTAAATACTCAAATGGAGATGCTAGGACTTTAATTAATGCCTTAGAAATGATTATTAATACGACAAGATCATCTGGAAAAAAAGAGGTGAAGATTAATCTCTCAATAGCTGAAGATTCAATTCAGAATAAAAATATCTCTTACGATAAGAATGGGCAAAGTCATTTTGATGTAATAAGTGCTTTCATAAAATCTATTAGGGGATCAGATCCTGACGCCACTTTATTTTGGTTAGCAAACATGATAGAAGCTGGAGAAGATCCTAATTATATTTTTAGACGTTTATTAATATCAGCTTCAGAAGATATTGGGTTGGCTGATCCAAATGCAATAGTTGTAGTAAATTCTTGTAATTCGGCTTTTGAAAAAGTAGGTTTTCCAGAAGGTGTATATTTTCTTGCTCAAGCATCTTTATATTTAGCAGTCTCTCCTAAAAGCAATAGTAATAAATCAATCTTTAAAGCTATGGAAATAATCAAATCGTGTAACTATTATGAGGTACCTCCTCATCTTAAAAACAATTCGATAACTTATAAAAATCCTCATAATTATGAAAAAGATTCCTTAGATCAAAGTTATATGCCTGAAAATCTCAAGAAATATAAATTTTGGAAAAACCTTACAATTGGCTGGGAAAAAATGAGATCTGATGAATTAGGAAGATACAGAAATAATTAAAGAATCTCTGAGTTATCACAAATTATTGCGCGATAAGTTAGATGTTTTTTATCATCATAAGCAATAGAAATAGTCCATTTCAGAAAGTTAAATTGACTCATATAGACTTGAAATTGCTTCTTCTTATGTATCAATGTCGTTTTATTGTGATGGTATTTCCATTCTTTTAAATCTTTTGCCAGTGAACCTTTATCTAATTTAATCGCTGCTTCTATTGCACTCCATTGATTTAAAATGTCTTTCTTTAGATTTGTATTCGATTGGTTTAACTGGTATGAATTAAAACAATATTTTTTTGCAAGATCTTTATATTGAAAATTTCTATCAGATCTTTCAATATCAATACCAACTTTTTCTGAATGCCAAATAATAATTAAAGCATCATGACAATGACTGAGACTGATATTTCCCATTCCTTTTGGAAGTTTTGGTGGTTTACTTGGATTGGCCTCAAGTGGAATATCTAATGGGCTTGAGTTAAATAAATTTGCTAGAGATCTTCTTATATAACCCCTGCTCTCAAGAAAAACATCTGATCTAGACTTCGTTAGCATTGAAGCTATCTGAAGCTCATTTTCAGTTACTAATTCTCTCATACCTTTCATCGGATAAAACCAAATTTTTGGTAATCTATTTGAATAGCTCTTAAATATTTTCAATGGTATTAAAAATTGGCGATCAAGCACCCAAATTTACTTTGGAAGATTCTTTTAATAATAAAGTCTCTTTAAATGATTTTCTAGGTAAAAGAATAATAATATATTTTTATCCAAAGGATAATACACCAGGGTGTACCAAAGAAGCTTGTAACTTCAAAGAAAATTGGGAAGTTCTTAAAAGAAATGACTTTGTAGTCCTTGGTATTAGTAAAGATAATGCTTCTTCTCACCAAAAATTTGTTGAAAAATTTGACTTACCTTTTGTCTTATTAACTGATCCTACTCCATGTAAAGTGGCTTTAAGTTTTGATAGTTATGGTTTAAAAAAGTTCATGGGTAAAGAATATATGGGCATGATTAGGAACACTTTTGTAATAGATGCTGAAGGTAAAATTCAGAAAATCTATACAAAGATTAAAGCGGCTATAATGGCTGATCATGTAGTAGCAGATTTAAAGCTGAATTAGCAAGACTTGTTTTTTTTAAAAAAAGAATCTGAAAATAAAATCAAACCCTCAATTGTTAGATTTGGTCTAATATTTATTGGATTTTCTTGATCTTTTATTAATTTGCCAAATAGTTTGGAATCTCCTCCACATAAGATTAAAATGTCTTCCTGAGGGTTAAATAATGAATTAATTACTCCACTTAGTGAGTTGCAGACGCCTTTAAGCATAGCTTCTTTACTATCTATTAAGAAATCACTGCTAGGAATCATTATTTCATCTGGAAACTCAAGTAACTTTGTGTTTGCAACCATAGATTTAAGCTGAGTCTTTAATCCAGGGATTAATTGGCCTCCTAGGACAAACCCAAGATTATTGATTTTCGTAATTGATAAAGTAGTTCCAAAATCTGCAATAAGTAAATTCTTTTTGTATGGATTCTCAATTGTTTTTAAGGCACAAAAACAATTCAAGGCTCTATCAACCCCAAAATGTATTGGAATATTAATTGAATCAATATCTTTAGTTTTTACCTCATTATTTTTATTAAGTTTAAGATTTGATTGATTACCTACCGAAGCCCATATTAAATCACTTGGATTAATATCTTTGTTTAATGAATCTTTTAATGAAGTATGAGTAAATTTATAGGTATTATTTTCAAATTCAGCCCAATGCAACCTTGAATTTCCTATTAATAAATATCTAATATGATTATTCATATATAAATAATTTTTTATTAGTTTAATCTTCAGTGTGAAGCCCGCACTCTTCCTTAATTCCTCCAAATCGTGTACTCCTTCCCTGGCTTTCATGGTTTTCGGGTCTACTTGAATGCCAATCCCCTACAGTTGAATACCCTTTTGTGAAAAGGGGGTGTTGAGGTAAATTGTTATCTTTCATATAATAAAATATTTCTTTGTTAGTCCAGCCAAGCATTGGCCTAAATGCAAATCTATTGCGAATCTTATCTATAATTCTCATCCTACTTCTGTTGTCAGTTTGTTGAGCTCTGACTCCGCTAACCCAACAATTAATTGAATATTTACTTAAACCTTTTTCTAAAGGCTCAATTTTTCTGAGTTTGTGGTATTGATCTAGATCTCCAGAATTCTTGTTTTCCCATAGTTTGCCATATATTGCTTCCATCCTGGCAGGAGATAAATTACTTTGAAGGACATCAATTTTTAAAGAAAGAAGATTAGTGAGTTGTTTAGCATAAATATAAGTTTCGGCAGGTAAGTAACCAGTATCAATCCACAGAATTCTTACTTTATTCTTTAAATTGGAATTTTGAACTAAATGTAATAAAACTGATGACTGTATTCCAAAGCTTGTTGTGAAAGCGAAAGCTTCTTTAAATTGAGCGTAACCCCACTCGATTCTTTCCAGGGTGTTCATATTTAATAATTCTTGATTACAATTAGTTAAATCTAGATCGATAGGTTTTTTATTTTGCATTTTGGAATCAATTTTGGAATTGCAAACTAATTTGCTCGATTTTTGTAATATTGGTTTAGTTTAATAATAACTTCAGGCCTATTAATTATAGTCCTTATGCATTCAAGAAAAAAACCAATAGTAATAGTCGGATCTGGCTTTGCCGGGATTAATGCTGCTTTTACTTTGAAGAGATTAAATCCAACTATTGCGATATTAGTGATTGATTCTCAGGCTAAATTTATTTTTAAGCCACTTTTATATGAAGTCTTAAGTGATGAAATGCAAGAGTGGGAAGCCGCTACAGAATTTGAAGAGATTTTTGCAAATTCAGGAATAACTTTTTTAAACAATAACTTACTTTCGGTTGATTTAGATGAAAGGTCTTTAACATTCCAAAATAATCTGATATTACATTACGAGTATTTAGTTATTAGTACTGGATCAAAGAATAATAATTTTTCCATAGAGGGTGTTGATAAATACTGTCATTTTTTTAATAATCTGAATGATTTAAAGAATTTGAAAATGGGTTTAGCAAAATCCCTTAATAAATCGGGAATAAAAAATTTATCAATTATTGGTGCTGGACCTTCAGGAGTGGAGCTAGCCTGTAAATTATTTGATATGTATCCGAATGTTTTTAAAATTTCTGTGATAGAGAGATCTAAAGAAGTTTTAAATCAAAGCAAAACATTTAATAGAGAGGAAGCTGAAAAAGCAATTAAAGATAGAAATATCAAAGTTTTGCTTAACACATCGGTTGAGGAAATACATGAAAATCAGATCCTTTTAAAAGATAAATATAATCATGATATTCAATGGGACTATGATTTAGTTATTTGGGCTGCTGGAATCAAGCCGACTTTGCCTATTTTTGAGCAAGAGGTTCAAAAGATTAATCAGAAAATTGCCACTAATGTCAAATTACAGTTAAAATCATACGAAAATGTTTTTGTTATAGGTGACATATCGGTAATAAAAGGTTTTGAAACCCTTCCATCAACTGCCCAAAATGCTATGCAACAAGGAATACATGTTGGTGTTAATCTCAATTTACTATTGAATGGAAAAGAATTACTTGACTATCAATTCATGGATAATGGAGAAATGATTAGTTTAGGTATTGGCAAGGCATCTCTTTCCGGACTGGGACTTACACTTTCGGGTAAGTTTGCTTTTGAACTCAGACGACTTATATATGCATCAAAAATGCCTATCTTTCAAAATAGTTTTAAATCTGCAGCAGCATGGCTTATTAATAAAAAAAATATTTTTAATAATACAAATTAGATCAAGTGATAATTGAGATTTAGCTTTTTGAAATTTTTTTTTCGATGTATATTGAAATTAAAGATAAATTTGTATGGGATTTGTTTCATTTTTTATTAATAATTTTGACGCTTCAATAACAGTTATTGTATTAATATTATCAATTGTTTTATTTATTAGAAATACTATAGCCCCTGAGTTAACAGGTTTATTGTGTGTCGCCATATTTATAGCTACTGGGGTACTAACTCCTCAAAAGGCTTTATCAGGTTTTGGTAGTCCTGCCTTAATTACTCTTATGGGTTTATTTGCTGTTTCAACAGCATTATTTAAAAGTGGTGCTCTTGATAGAGTGAGAGAATTAATTGCTTCTGACTGTATTAGGACCCCTAGAAGATTGATAGCTTTGCTTGGTTTCGTTATAGCTCCTATATCTGGAATAGTACCCAATACACCAGTTGTTGCCTCTTTGCTGCCTTTAATAGAAAGTTGGTGTGAACGGAGAAATATCTCACCCTCGAAGGTATTATTACCTTTATCCTTTGCGACTCTGTTAGGGGGGACTATAACTCTTTTGGGTAGTTCTGTGAATCTTCTGGTAAGTGATATTAGTCAGCAACTTGTTGATGCACAAGGAATTGCATATGGACCTCTTGAATTATTCAGCTTAACTTCTATTGGTATTCCAGTTTGGCTTATTGGAACTACTTATATGATCTTTGTTTCTGATGCTCTTTTACCTGATAGAGGAAGAGCTAAAGACTTTAAGAATAATGCAAATATGAATATTTATTTTACTGAAGTAACTATTCCTTCTTCTTCAGAATTAGTTGGTCAATCTCTAAGGAATAGTAGACTTCAGAGACGATTTGATGTTGATGTACTTGAATTACAACGTAATGGAAAAGCTATTTTACCTCCCCTCGCTGATAGAAGAATTCAGCCTGAAGACAGATTATTGATTAGAGTAACTAGAGCTGATTTATTGAGATTAGAACAGGAGCATACTATTTTGCTTGCAGAGAAGCCCATTGAGTTGAGGAAGGATAAATTCTTGTCTTCCGAGGAGGGTACTAAAACTTTTGAAGCATTGTTACCTGCCGGCTCTACTTTAGCTGGAGCAAGTTTAAGAGAATTAAGATTTAGACAAAGGCATAATGCTACTGTTTTAGCCCTTAGGCGAGGACAACAAACTGTTCAAGAAAGATTAGGCCAAGCACTGCTCAGAGCAGGAGATGTTTTATTAATTCAGGCTCCATTAGACTCTATAAGAGGTCTTCAATCAAGTAATGACTTGTTAATTCTGGATCAAGTCGAGGATGATCTTCCAGTTTTAAGTAAAAAACCAATAGCAATAGCAATAGCAATATTGATGATTATATTGCCATCTATCTCTGATATTCCATTGGTTGGTTCAGTGCTTTTGTCTGTGATTGCAATGGTATTTTGTGGTTGTTTGCGACCTGCTGAAATCCAGAGATCAATTAGACTTGATGTGATTTTGCTATTGGGATCTCTTTCAAGTTTTAGTGTGGCTATGCAGTCTACAGGAATTGCAGATTTAATAGCTGTGAATTTGAATTTCTTACTTAATGGACTACCTTTATATTTCGCTTTGCTGGTTATTTTTTTAAGTACTGTTGTTTTGACTCAATTCATCAGTAATGCAGCTTCAGTTGCATTAATTCTACCAGTTGTCATAGGATTTGCTTCTACATTAGAAATTTCTCCAGAAGCATTAATAATGATAGTTCTTTTTGGTGCCAGTCAATCTTTTCTTACACCAATGGGATATCAAACCAACTTAATGGTTTATGGTCCTGGAAGATATAGATTCTTTGATGTGGCAAAGTATGGAATAGGATTAACTATTATTATGGCATTAACAATTCCAGCTCTCATAATTTTAAATTTTTGAAAATATTTTTATATTAAAGTGACATTCAATCAACCTGTTTTTACATTAAGAGATTTTTATAGGAAACTCACTGTCCCACAATTTACTATTGTTACTGGTTTAATAATTATTTTTCTAGGAACTCTTGTTTTGAGTGCGCCTTTTGCTTCGAACGAAAAGGTAGGGATTTGGGAAGCTTTTTTTACTGCTACTTCTGCGATTACAGTTACAGGTTTAACAATCATTGATATTGGTGAGGACTTAACTATTTTTGGTCAAATATTTTTAGCGTTTATGCTTCTTTCCGGTGGCCTTGGATTAATGGCAATTACTACTTTTTTACAAGGATTTGTTGTTAAAGGGACTAAATTAAGAACTAGATTAGATAAAGGAAACACATTGGACGAATTCGGTGTTGGAGGGATTGGAAGAACATTTAGAAGTATTGCAATTACTGCAGCAACTATTATTTCCGTTGGAGCCATTATTTTATATTTTTTTGGCTTTGTTGATATCAAAGATCATGGGGACAGGCTTTGGAAATCAATATTTCATAGTATTTCTGCTTATAATAATGCCGGCTTTTCACTATGGTCTTCAAGTTTATATCAATACAGAGAGAGTTTTTTAGTGAATGCAGTATTTATTCTGCTAATTATTTTAGGTGGTTTAGGTTGGCGAGTTATTGATGATATATGGATTAATAGGAGAAATTTAAGTTACCGAAAATTAAGTTTGCATAGCAAATTAGTAATTAGAACAACCTTCTTTTTGATATTGATTGGCTCTATTGGCTTTTTTGTTACTGAATCTTTATTAAGTAGCCAATTTTTTTCAAGTTTAAATTTTTTTGAAAGATTGTTATCAGCATTATTTGAAACGGTAGGCGCTAGGACAGCGGGATTTACTAATTTTCCAATTTCTCTTTCTACAATTTCCGACACTGGACTTTTGCTTTTAATGACCTTAATGTTTATTGGGGCAAGCCCTGGAGGTACTGGCGGTGGAATAAAAACTACCACATTTATTGCATTAATGGCAGCTACACGATCTACTTTGAAAGGCCAAAAAGACGTAATTATTAGTAATAGACTAATTTCCGATAAAGTGATTTTAAAAGCTGTTGGTATTACTGTTGGTTCTTTGTTATTTGTTTTATTAATGGCGATGCTTTTAAGTACAACTAATACTTTTATAAACAATGAATCATTTACTTTTTTAGAGATGTTATTCACTTGTATATCTGCCTTCGCAACAGTAGGTTTTGATATCGGATTAACAAGCAAACTAAATCATTTTGGTCAATTTATTCTAATTATTGGTATGTTCGTAGGAAGGCTAGGAATTCTTTTGCTTTTGAGTGCTGTTTGGGATGCTCTTTACAAGAGTAGAATAAACAAACAAAAAAGAATTGGTTATCCCAAAGCTGATCTTTATGTTTAGTGATTATTAATTATGGCTGATTGGTGGCAATGGTCTCCTAGAAAAGAAAAAGAATCTCTTTCATTTGCTGTAGTAGGTGTAGGTAGATTTGGAACTGCGGTTTGTAGAGAACTGATTAGCAATGGTGCGGATGTTTTAGCTGCTGATTATTCCGAGAAGGCAATCGACGATTTGAGGCAGCTGGAGCCATCTATAGAGGCTAGAGTAGTTGATTGTACTGATGAAGAGTCTATGCGGGAATCTGGCTTGTTAGAGATGAATACATTAGTAGTTGGTATCAGTGAGCCAATAGAAGCAAGTATCACCACTACACTAATAGCTAAAGATAGTGAAGGTACTAAAGTTAGCAGGGTGATTGCAAGGGCGACAAGTGATTTGCATGAAAAGATGTTGAAAAGAGTTGGAGCTGATAAGGTAGTTTTCCCGTCAAGAATGCAGGGAGAAAGATTAGGATTAGAACTAGTTAGACCAAATTTAATTGAAAGATTGGAGCTGGATAATCAAACAGGTATTGACGAAATTAAAGTACCAGAAGAGTTTATAGGAAGATCACTGAGAGATTTAAACTTAAGAAAGAATTATCTTGTCAATGTATTAGCTGCAGGACCTGCAGAACAATTAACCGTCAATCCTCCTGCAAAATATATATTAGAGAGAGGCCATGTTTTAGTTGTGATGGGATTAATGGATGATCTTCAGAAATTACCTCAAATATAGTTTTTTTAATTATCAGGTTGCTTAGAGTACTTAATACGTTTTGGCATTCCTTTTAATCGTTTGATGCTTTGGTTTTCTAATTTATTCCTAAATGTATCTGGATCTAATTTAGGAGGAGATACAAATCTTTCTTTACTGAAATGAGCTTTTATGCCTCTCTGAATCAAAACTTTAGCCATGTTGCTTACAGTTCTAGACTCTTCGTTTGCTAATGAAGTTAACTCTTCACACAAGGATTCTGGAAGGACAACTTGAATCCTTGGAGACTTAGGCTTCCCGTTAGTTGAATTTTGACGGATTGCCATGGATATCAGATCTTAACTGTTACTCAATATTATACACAGTTAGTCAAGGATACTATCTTTGTGTATATTATTAATAGGGATTAATAGCCTAATTTTATTTTTATTCATCCGATCATGAAAAACACAGCTAAGCTAATTTCCAAGAAAGATATGGTAATTAAACAAAGTAAAACAATTTTGAAGTCTCATGCATCTTACAAAAAGAGTAGTGATGTATTGGTATCTGCAGTAATTAGCCCTTACTTATTAACTCATCTGCATCAAATCTTACAGAAATCTGAATTTAAAGCAAAAAAAGATGGAAGGCTATCACATGCTGCCAATTTTGCAAAACTAAGAAAAGTACTTTGTTCTGATGCCAGAAGTATGGAAGATGCCTCTGCTAAGGAGATTAGAGATCCCCAAAAAGATTCTTACGATAACGAGCAGAATGTCGCATAAAGGAATATTGTAGTGAAATGTATTTTTAATTAGCTCAATGTCTACTAATGCAGAAAAACTTTATGCTTTAATTTCTAAAGATCCAGATAAAAAAAATAATTTATTTAAGACAGCATTAACTAATCCTAAGTCTGCATTACAAAAAATTTGCGAAATTGGTGATGAGAATAATCTTAAAGTATCTAAAGAAGAAGTTATTGAATATTTAAGCACCTTAGATGATTTAGCAACAAAATTATGGTTAATTAAGGTTAGGGGAGGGCTCTAGAGCATTTATTTCTAAGTTCTCAATAGGTGTATTTCTTCTATCATAACCACCCCCACCAGCTAAAGTCCAAAAGAACCAATAACTTGGAATAGCAAGTCCAGCTGCAATAAAAATAACTACTATTTGTTCTATACGTTTCATAAGTTAATTTTATTCTACAAAGCTACATTTAGTAAAAACCTATTTATTATTGGAACATACTATTTTTAAAAGTGATCAGATTAGAAAACATAAGTAAAATATATGCGACTGATGTAGTTTTGAAAGATATTAACTGGGAAGTTAAAACAGGAGACAAAATTGGTTTGGTTGGATCAAATGGAGCAGGTAAAACGACTCAATTAAGAATCTTAATAGGAGATGAAGAACAAACGTCTGGTTTTATAAGGAAAGAGGGAAATCCAAAAATTGCTTATTTAAAGCAGGAATTTGAATTTCAATTTAAAAATACACTCAGACAAGAATTGGAGGGCTCTTTTACAGAAATTCAAGCAATATCCTCAGAACTATTCAAGATTGAACAAAAACTAAAATTAACAGAACTCATTAATAATAAAAAGGAGTTAGATTTCTTAATTAATAAATTAGGCATTTATCAGAGGAAATATGAATTATTAGGAGGTTATCAAATGAAATCAGAAGTAGAAAAAGTATTACCAGTTTTGGGATTTTCAATATCTGATGCTGATCAATTGGTAGAAAATTTTTCTGGAGGATGGCAAATGAAAATAGCCTTAGGAAAAATAATTTTGCAAAAGCCAGACTTGATATTGTTAGATGAGCCTACAAATCATTTAGATTTAGACACAATAAAATGGCTTGAAGAATATTTATTATCTATTAAGACAGCAATCATTTTAATAAGTCACGATAGATATCTATTAGATAAATTATGCAATAAGATTATTTTTATTGAAGATGGAGTGTCTAGTACATATAGTGGTAATTATTCTAATTTCATAGATAAGAAGGCTTTAGATGAAAAGGCTAAAAATAAAGCTTATCAATTACAACAAAAGTCCCTTGAATCTCAAAAAAAATATATAGAAAGATTTAGAGCTAGTGCAACAAGAAGTACTCAGGCTAAAAGTAGAGAGAAACAGATTGACAAGATTGAGAAGATTAGCGAATCTATAAAAATAAAACAGACTCCTTCATTTAATTTTGCAGAATCTTCTAGCTCAGGAAAAGAAATTTTAGATATTAAAAATCTTTGTCATAGTTATGATGATAATTTAATTTTTTTTGAAGCTAATTTGAAGGTTAATTCCGGAGATAAAATTGCTTTTTTAGGTCCTAACGGATCAGGAAAGTCTACTCTTTTTAAATTGATTATGAAAAGATTAAAGCCTGAGCTGGGTGAAATTTATTTGGGTAACCATAATTTAATAACAAGTTATTACGAACAAAATCAAGCTGAAGCTTTAGAGCTTGATAAAACAGTTTTAGAATTAATGTTTAAGAATTTACCTAATTGGTCTCAACAGCGTGTCAGATCCTTTTTGGGAGGATTTGGATTTAAAGGGGAGTCAGTATTTAAAAAAGTGATCAATTTGAGCGGTGGCGAAAAAGCAAGGCTTGCTTTGGCTTTAATTGTTATTAGACCTAGTAATGTAATGTTTCTCGATGAGCCTACAAATCATCTTGATATGAAATCTAAAGAAAATTTAGAGCTAGCTCTAAAAAAATATAAAGGTACAATTTTCTTGATATCACATGATAGATATTTCATTTCTAAAGTGGCAAATCGAATTGTTGAAATTAAAGATTTTCAATTTCGTTCTTTTAACGGAGACTATGAATATTATTTACATAAAAAAGATATTTGATTAGTTCGATGATTTAGGTACTTTTCTCTATATATATCTAATTTCTTTTAAATAACTTTACATTCGCATAGGCAAGATCACTTATTTATCTTTACAGATTCAATTATGTTTGATTAATGTAATTACTACATAAAAATTAAAAAAAAATGTTTAGACCTAAGGATGAATTTTCGTCAAACAATTCAATGAATACAGATCCAGTAGAACATTACTTTGAATGCATCTCATCTTGCGATATTTCAGATGGAAAATGTATATCTAAATGCGTCGAGATTCTTAGAGAGTGTGAAGCTTAAGAATTAATTTTCTTTATAAATCACGTATGTCGATAGGTTGGACTTTGATAGTTAGAAATTCGTTTCTTCTTCTAATAAGAATAATAGCAATACTATGAATCCCATTATCTGTAATAGCATCAACTACATCTGATGGATTATATATTTCTTCCTGATTAATCTCTAATATAACGTCATTTATAAGTATCCCACTTTTTTCCGCAGGGCTATTAGGGACTACGTACCCAACTTTAACTTCTGTTTGTGTCATATCTTCAGATATTTCAGCAATGAGGCTAATACCAATCATTGGATGTATAACCATCCCATTATTTATTAATTCATAAGCTATTTCTTTTGCTTCATTTATAGGGATTGCAAAACCTAAGCCTGCTCCTGGACCTTCTCTAATTAGGGTATTAATTCCTATAACCTCTCCCAATGAATTAATTAGTGGACCGCCTGAATTGCCTGGATTAATAGCTGCATCTGTTTGTATGAGATCTACTTTTAAATCATATAATCCTAATTCAGAAACATCGCGCTTGATATTACTAATAATTCCAAGAGTAACTGTATTTTCTAATCCGAATGGGTTACCAACTGCAATTGCCCAGTCTCCCACTTTAATGTTATCTGAATCACCAAGAATAGCTTTGGGCCAAGGCCCATCACCTTCTAATTCAATTACTGCTATATCTGTAAGCAAGTCTAAACCTATAACTTTCCCTTCAACTTTTCTACCATCTGCTAGACCAATTATTAATCTATCTGAATCGCTAACAACATGTGCATTGGTCATTACAAGACCATCTTCAAAAATAAATCCACTTCCTTGTCCCTCTTCTATTCTTGGTTCAGTTTCATACGGAAATTCTTTACCAAATAATTTTTCAAAATAGGGATCAAGTAGTGATGTGGGATCTTCCGAAGAGTCATTTCTCTCCAGAACTCTTACAGTATCAATAGTTACTACAGATGGTCCAGCTATCTCTATTGCAGTTGTAATAAATGAATTAGTAACGATTAAGCGATTTGTTTGATTTACTTTTTCATCAATAGAAAAAGAAAGTATTGAATTGTTTGCAGAACAGTTGAACAATATTGTTAAGGCAAAAAATAATCTTGCAGGGAAAACTTTTGTTTTTTTTACTAATTTCAGATGCTCGAAGGAGAAAAAACTCATTATTACAGAATTCGGTATATTGTGATATTTTTAGAGACCCCTTTAATGATAACTAAAAAATTAATTAAAAAATTTTTCTAAATAATTATTTTTCAGGTTAGTATAGTTATAGTTACTATTAACTTAAAAGATACAAGACAATAAATTAAATTAAATGACTTTTTTATTTCCGCTTATTTATGCTTCCGCTATTATTTTTTTGATATGGAAAGCTTTTAAAGTTATGTCTAATGGATGGGGTTTAACAAATGCAAATAAAACAGAATCTTTTACAAAATCCCCAATAGCTAAAAAATATACCATTCATCCTGAACTTCTTGATAAATCTGGGAATATCACTGATGAAGAACTCCTTACTGTAAGATTCTCAAATGACAGTGATTCTACTCTTGAAAAAGGTAGTACTTCTGATTAAAGAAATGTTACGTGTTCAATTTATTTGAGGAAAAGATTTGGAACAAAGAACAAAAATAGTTGCTTCTGTATTGAAGACTTTGAAATTACCCCCCAGGTTTCGTTTGAGGTTGCTTAAGGAAGACCCTGTTAGATTGGAGCTAAGTCTTACACCTTCTTATGGTAAAAGCCCAGTCATAGTAGGTTTAGTAGAGTCTTTGGATTTGGTCGCAAGAAGAGATAGAGAAGGAAGAATGCCAAGAGATTTACAGGGAACTTGGGATTGGACAGTAAGGCATGGAAAAGTTAGTACTGGTGGATGGAATCCTTTTCTAAAAGAAGCATTACAAACAATGTTTGAGACGGGATTACCTGCAATTATCTTTGAAGAATTAACTGGTGATGAATATAGACCTGTAGATGGGTTTAGACACGTTAAGTAAATCAATCATAAATCTCATATATTTCTCAATTAAACGCTAAAATAGAAAAGAGATTGAAAAATTTATTATGAATGAGGAGAATCAACCAAGATTTGGATTTGTCAATTTTGCAGAGACTTGGAATGGGCGTTTAGCAATGATGGGAATACTAATAGGTTTAAGTACTGAACTAATCACAGGACAGAGCATTTTAAGACAAATTGGAATTGGATAAAAAGATAATTTATATAATTTCTTCTGCCTCTACTTCAATTGTTTCTTCACTGGCATTGGCAGTAAAAGAGGAGTTTTGTAAATCCTGATCTATTTTTGAGCCACAATAAGGACATTTTTGATGTACACCATAAATAGTGTTTCCACATGTTTTACATTGAATGATGGTTTTTTTAAAAGAATTCCAGCTTAAAAAAACGATCCCCAAAAACAACATTGGAATTAAAAAAAGTAGAAGTAAAATATTTCCAAATAAACTAAGTAAAGATTTAAATCCAAAGATTGGAATTATTAGAAAAATAATAGATGAGTATATGATTAATTTTTTATTCATAATTAAATTCTTTTTCTATAAATATTTTTTCGTTTCTCAAGAATAGACATACTTGCAATAGCAACACTCCAACATTGACCAAAATATAAAATAACACCTAATAGCCATACCCATAATGTTAAAACGAGAAAACCACCAATAAATCCGTATGCTTGGAATCTTACTCCAAGCGAAAGAATACTTTTACTTACCGCAAGATTAAGAGTAGTTAGAAGTATACCTATTAAGAGTGATCCAGGTATAAGAGGTTGAAGAGGTACTTTTCTGCTTGGTAAAAGAGCTTGTAAAAGCAAAGCCATTAAAGAAAATCCAACTAGGGGAATAGCAAATTGACCTACTTGCAAAACTGGTAGCTTCAAAACAAGAGCAGAAATCCAGCTACTTGATTTGGATAACTCTTCAAATACTGTGACAGGTATCATTCTTAAATTGGCACTTATCTGATCTATAACCATTAAAAAACCAATAAAAAATACTATTAAAAAAGCTTCTATTCTATTTCTAAGAAATTGAGACGCTTGTTCTCGCCACGGAGAAAAACTTCTTCTGGTAGGTAAAGCATCTTCCCATAATCGGTCGGACCCTCGCTGGAGTGATAAATAAGCATTTCCTGCAGTAAATAATAAAAATATTGCTCCCAAAATTCCTGCTCCAAAACCTTGGTCAATTAATTTCAAGAAAGTGGTTTCAACTAATTCAATGACTGACTCTGGAAGAAATGGTTCTGCTACTGAAATTATTCGTTGATCTAGTCCTTCTTGTTTGCCTAAGAACCAAGAAGCTATTGATAATGCAATAAGAAGGATGGGAAAAAAGGATTGAAGTGCGTAATATGCAAAAGCGGCGCTTAAATCAATACAATCCGATTTACTCCATCTTTCACAGGCTCCCCACAAACTTTTGAGAATCCATTTCGAATTATGTCGCATGTTGATTCTCTTCAAATATTCATCTTTAGATCTTTTTTATTGTATCTAAAAAGTATAATTTTCAAGTCTTTTCTCATTTTTGATTATTTTTTAAGTAACAACTCTCCCCATGGTTGTAATTGGCTTAAATTTTGATTTGTTCTGCCAGCAATAAGAGGGAAATTTACTGCAGATAAGTCATCCCCAGCTTTTAAATTGGTAGGATTTGTTTTCAGCCAATTGATTTTGCAATTTAGTTCATCCAAAATTAACCAGGCGGCTGCTATGTCCCATATTTTGGGAGTTGACTCAATAGCTCCAAATGTTTGCCCCATAGCGACACTTGTTAAATTCAAGCTTGAGACACCAAGTAATCTTATTTTGCCTGGAAAAAGTTCTTTAGGATTTTTTTGCAAAATTTTAATTGATCTACTACATAATGATACGCAATCACTTTTTTGTAAGTTATTTGTATAAATCACTTTTTTATTATTTAATAATACCCCTTTATTTTGAATTGCCAGAAACTTTTTCTTAAGGGTTGGGATTATGAGAAAAGATGATTCAGGTATACCATTCACGAATCTTGCAACTGATATAGACCAGAAAGGTATTCCTGCTGCAAAATTAGTAGTTCCATCTAAGGGGTCAACTATCCAATATGCCTCACTGGATGGAATAGACTTCTGGCCTTCTTCACTTAGAACTCCCTCTCCAGGTGCTATTCGTGATAATCCATCCACAATTTTTTTATCACTCCATAAATCACAACTTGTTATGAGTGAACCATCAGATTTATTACTTGCTGCGATGTTTCCAAAATCTTTTAATTGTCTTTCGCTAACCTCATCAAAAAGATTATCTAATTCTCTTAATTGATCTTGACTTAATTGAGTGTGTGATTTTTTCATTTACTTATTATGCATCAATAGTCGCAAATAGACTCTATTTGTTCAGTATCATCACTTTTTATTTCTATGCAATCTTCTTCACTTGAGACAAAAGTTAATCTTTCTAGCTTGTTTAAAGTTAAATTGTAATTATAAATTGCATTTATCTTTTTAGATCTTGCCGCAGTTAATTCTTCTTGGATTATCAAGACTTCTTTGAGAGTTGATATTCCTATTTCGTATCTTAATCTTGCTAATCTTAGGGATTCTTCTGTAGCTGAGATTTCTTGTTCAATAGCAATTAAGTTCTTCTCATATCTAATTAAATTTAAGTAGGTTTCACTAATATCTTTTTCAATAATGTTTGAAAGATTTTGATAAGCATATATTTCGGCTTCAGCTTCTAATTCTTTAGAATTAAAGGAATTTCTGTTTTCGCCTCCAGAAAAGATAGGCCAAGTAAAATTTAAACTGATTTTGTTATTGAAACTAGATCCATAAGCATCTGAATCAATTTCCGTAGTCAGTGTACTTCCCCAAGTAAATGAACTTGAGAAGGTATTACTTAGATAAATAGTTGGTTTATTTGCATTTAGAAAACTATCAGCTTGACTTTCTTTAATTAAGCTTTGCAGATTTATATTCTTTAGAGAAAAACTATTATCTATGCCACTTTCAAGATTATTTGCCAGTGAATGATTCCAAAATCCTATCAACTTTTGTTCTTCTTCAATATCAAATTCTGTATCAAGATCTATATTCAGTATTTCTTTTAAAGCAATTTTGTTTATTTCATGTATTATTTTTTTCTCTTCTAAATTTTGCCTATCACGTGATAATTGAGCATTGGCTTCCAGAACTTCAAATTGAGTTCCAGTGCCAGCCTCAAGTTTTGATTCTGCATCTTTTAAACTAATTAATGACAAATCTAGAGATACTTCAGCATTTTTTATATCTTGATACGATTTCTGATAATTGTGATATCTAGATTTTGCTTCAAAAATTAAATCTCTTTTTTTTATTTCATAATTATTCTTTGCGATTTCAAAATTATGCCTAGCTAATTCAATTTCAATCCCTCTTAGTGGGTCAATTAAGTCCCATCTTAAATCCAAGGATGGATTAATAGAGTACTGTGAGCTTAAAGTATCAGATGAATTATTACTAAAGTTTTCGCCATAAAGATACTGAGGAAGTCCATTTGCTCGTAAATCAATTGTTGGGTATCGTGTTGATATCTTACTTGAAAGATTTAAGGAAGCAGATTCAATTAAAGCTTTAAGAGATTTTAATTCGATATTGTTTTTAATAACCAAATTATTTATATCAGAAAAAATTAATGTTTTTTTATTTAATATACTTTCTACTGATATATTCTCTACCAAATCTATTTCAGATGAAAATAAGGCTGGTAATTCCATGACAAAAAAGAAAGGTAATATAAATGATGACCTCAGGATTTTTTTAAACATGATTTACTATTTTCTTTGACGAAGATGTATCTATAAGATTATTAATAATATCATTTGCATTCTCTACAACGTGAATATTTGTTTTTAGTTTTTTCTCTACATAGCCTATTGTTTTGTCATCTAAAAATAAATCAGTATTCATTTTTAACATTACAGACGGCAAGTAGAGACTTTCTCCTAGTTCTTGTTGTTCTAATCCATGAATTAAATCTTCACCAGTTAGTAGACCAGTTACTACTTGCTCTTGTCCCCAGTAAATACTTGGTAAACCATAAAGATAAACGGTTAGACCCTGAATTCGATTTAATTTCTTACAAATTGGCAGAAGTGCTTCGTAAACTAACTTTCCCACAACCCAACTAACAGTTTTTGGACTACTTATTTTATTTGGTAGAGAATTGGTTTCCTGATTTAATTCCTTTAGAAATTCTCTTATTGTCCCCACACCATTTGATTCTTGAGGCATATCTTCATATGTTATGTATTTTGGTAGTTCATATCCTGCAATTAAATACCATTCATCTGCAAGCCAACAAAATCTAGATCCAATTTTACTTTTTAATTCATTTTGGATCTTTTCTATCTGTAAAATTACCTTTTGAGCAAATTCTTTGTTAATTGGAACTAATTCATCATCTTTAGGACGAAATTTGGTTAATCCTACTGGAACAACTGCAACAGATATTACCGTTTGTTTATATTTGCTATGAAATTTGGCAAGGTTATATATTGATTCTTCAAGAATTTTTCCATCATTAATTTCTGGACATACAACAATTTGAGCATGAATTTGTAGGTTGTTGTCTTCGAACCATTTGATTTGATTAATTATATCTCTTGCTTTTTTATTTTTTAATAATCTTTCTCGAACATTGGCATTTGTTGAATGGACAGATATATAGAGTGGAGATAGTTTTTGAATTAAGATTCTATTCCAATCAACTTCATTTAAATTTGTAAGAGTTAAATATGATCCATACAAGAAACTTAATCTATAGTCGTCATCTTTTAAATATAAAGTTTTTCTCTTGCCTGGAGGTTGTTGATCAATAAAACAAAACGGACATTTGTTATTGCACTGCTTTAATGAATCAAATAATGAGTCTTTGAAATTTATACCAAGGTTAGTGTCTTGGTCTTTTTCAATCGTTATTATATGAACTTTTTCTTCTTTATCTATTACCTTTAGTTCGAGAATTTCTTCATTAATTAATATTTGATAATCGATAAGATCCCTGGGCTTTTTACCATTGATAGTCAAGATAGAATCGCCGGCTTCAAATCCTAATTCTTCTCCAATGGATTTCTTTTCAACACTTTCTATTAAAGCAGGTTTTATTTTATGACTATTGTTTTGAACTAATAAATCATTTAAATCATCTATTGAATTAGCTTCTTGCCACACAACCAACGACCATTGTTTAGTAATATATCTATTCTAAACTGATACAAGACTCAAAGACCATTAAATATTTTTATTATGTTTAGTATGATTAACTAATTTAAATAAAAATTGATAAAATAGAACACCATTTATTTTATTCAAATTTTTAAATTCATCAAATAAAATTTTCTTATTTTAATTTCCTTGGAAGAAGTAATTTCTAAAAACTTGAATACCAGCGCAAACGATCAGGACTTATTTGTTGGAGATTTTGACATAGTAGAAAATACTTTTTTGTCCAAACCTATTTCATTGAGATTGTGGTCATCCTTCTTTGTTATCTTACCTATTTTTTTTCAGGCACCTTGGGTAAGGTTCTATCCTATAACTGCCCTTATTTTTACTTTTGTTATTTTATCAGTAGCAATTTATCTTACTAACAAAGTCTCACAAAAGTTTTTTATTGTTGCAAGCTTACTTTTTGGAGTTTCAGGTAGTTGGTTAGGAGGTTGTTTGTTTTGGGGCTGGTTAAGTTCTCATCCTATTCTTCATATACCTGTAGAGGCAGTTGCATTGCCTCTTGCATTAGTCGGTTTAGGAACAAAATGGAAAATAGGTTCTAGTTTTTATTTGTCTTCTTTATTTGGAACGGCAGTAACAGATTTGACAATATTTTGCACGGGTATTATGGATAAATGGATGGAAGTAGTAAAGGCAGATGCAGATCAAGCCCCTCTAATACTTCAGCAAACTTCAGAAGATTTAATACATTTACAGCCATTAATAATAATAACTATTTTTGGGATTTTACTTTGGCTTATTTCTAAATCTATTCTAAGTGCTGCTTCATTAAATTCTTCAAATGGAAGATCCCTCTTGGTATCAAGTTATGTTTTGCAAACCACTTTGATAGTAGATGGGATTTTTATTTTGTTAGCTATCTTACAACCTAGTCTTAGTGGACTGGTTTAATGCTAAGACAACCTTTTTCTCAAGAAAAAATAGATCTCAATAAATGGGATGTAATTGTAATAGGAGCAGGAGCTGCTGGTTTAATGACCTGCTTAGAATTGCCATCATATTTAAATGTTTTGCTTTTAAATCGCAATACAAGCAAAGTATCATCCAGTAGATGGGCTCAAGGAGGAATTGCATCTGTAATAAGACCCGAGGATTCCTTTGATCTTCATGCTAGTGATACTTTGGCAGCCGGAGATGGACTATGCGATCCAAGAGCTGTTGAGATGCTTGTAAAAGAAGCCCCAGCTTGCGTTAATAGATTACAAGATTTAGGAATGAGTTTTGATAGCGATTTAAATAAACTTTCTACAACCCTAGAGGCTGCACATTCATGTAGAAGAGTTTTACATGTCAAAGATAGAACAGGAAGAGCACTTGTAGAAGTCCTTGAGGATCGCGTAGAAAATCAGAAAAATATACTTCATTGTAGGGGTGTTAGAGTAACAGAATTGTTAGTTAATAATGGAATATGTCAAGGGGTCCAGGTTCTTGATGGATCTAATTTATATTGGATTAGATCAAAGGCCGTTGTTTTGGCAACGGGCGGGGGAGGTCATTTATTTACCAATACTACTAATCCAGCACAGTCATCAGGTGAAGGGATTGCTCTTGCATGGAATGCAGGTGCAGTCATTGAAGATTTAGAATTTATTCAGTTCCACCCAACTGCACTTAAATTTTATGGTGCTCCATGCTTCTTGATTTCTGAAGCATTAAGGGGTGAGGGTGCAGTTTTAGTGGATAATAATGGAAAGAGTCCTGTAAGTCATTTAAAGGATGGTGATTTGTCAAGTAGAGATCAAGTAAGTAGGGCTATTATCAGTAATATGAAGAAGAATAATATTGATCATGTTGGATTAGATTTAAGGTTTATCAACCCTGAACAGGTTGTCAAAAGATTTCCTACAATTCTGAATAGATGTCAAGAGTATGGAATTAATGCCCTCAATGAGCTTATTCCCGTAGCTCCAGCAGCCCATTATTGGATGGGGGGTGTTGCCACAGATTTAAATGCTGCTTCTACTTTAAAAGGATTGTATGCCGTTGGTGAAGTGGCCTCCACTGGAGTTCATGGTGCCAATAGATTAGCAAGTAATTCTCTTATGGAATGCCTTGTTTTCGCCAGAAAGATGTCATCAATAGTTTTAGATGATTTCCGAAGTATTTTCCCTGAATCCGAGAGAAATGAGATAAAAGTTACTATGCCTAATATGCAAGAAGATTTTATATGTAAAATTTCAGATAAGATTGATTATCTCCGTAAACTATGTTGGGAATCTTTAGGTGTTTCTCGCTCAATTCAAAAAATGAGAAGTTTTAGTAAGCAGCTTCAAATTGAGAGTTCAAATCTGAAAAGTAATTTTCTTTTATTACAAATTCAAAAGCTTGATGAAAACCAGATCTTACATTTAGATGAGGAGAATAGAAGGGCATTAAATTTATTGCTTGATTTGCAGAATAGACAAACTACTACTGATTTATTATTAAAAGCTTGTATTTTCCGTGAAGAGAGTAGAGGTGGACATTTTAGGGCTGATTTTCCAAACAAAGAAATTGGTTGGAAATGCCATTCAAGACAGCAGAAAAATCAAACTATAAAAAAAAGATTTATTAAAAATTAGTATTCCCTTTATAACCTGTTAATTCTGCGAGTTCTTTTAAGCTTGTTGTCCCTGTTATTAATTTATTTCCTATTTCCCAAGATGGAGTTGCTTCAATTTCTTTGTTTTTGCATGCATCGTTAAATGTAAATTCTCCTTTTTCTGCGCATTCAACAATAGTCAGTTCTTTAATAGCTTCTTTGCCAAAGAGATTTTTCTGATTCTGACAATGTGAACAATACCATGCACTATACATAACTACATTCTGCATAGTTAAGTACTTAGCAAAATCAATCCTTGCTTGATTTTTTTCTGGCGATATTAACTCTAATGTCGAGTTTTGATTAATTCTATCCGCTTTAGCAGGATCTAAGTTGTTAGACCATACTAATCCTGCTATGAGAACAGTAAATATAACAATAAAGGCTCTATAAAACATTGTTTCTCTGCTTTCAAACTTTGCTCCAATAATAGAAAGAATAAAAATTGAGAAGGAAATTATTGCGGAAAGTATACAAAAAGTGCAGTAAGTATTTAATTTAATCATCATTATATTGAAAACTAGAATTAAGCTAAAAGTTGATGATCCACAAGAAATTAAGAAAATAAGCCACCAAAAAAATCGGTTTAAACTGCTTTTAGAGGAAACAATATTAAGTGATAGTGCAAGAGATATTATTAGTAAAGAAGAATATGTTATTAATCCTGCTAAAGATAGTGGTACTGGATTCTCATTAATGTAAAATAAGTTACCCCATGCACTACTCAAAACAATATCGCATCCATTTTTTGTTAAACAAAATGATGATGAATCTAATAGACCTAACTTATCTAATGTAATTGTTGCAGTATCTACAACCCCAATAGTGCTTAATAAAGATAAAAGAATTTTGGGCCATTTCAATTCTTTTTCATTCTTTTTTTTTAAAGCATTCAATCCCATCGAAATTTTATTGTCTTTTTTATATAATCTATTCTAATATTATTACTAATGAAAGTCATAATTAAAATCTTTATTTGCTTTCAATACATGTTTTGATCTTTATAGAAAATATGACTAATCCTGAAATAGATAAACTCAAAAAGATAGCTTTTAGTCATGTTGGATGTGAAAAGAATTTAGTTGATACTGAGCATATGCAAGGACTTTTAGATGAAGATGGATATGAAATTAGTAATAATACTGATGATGCAAATTTTGTTGTTGTAAATACTTGCAGTTTTATTGAGCAAGCTAGAGAAGAATCTATTAAAAAAATTCTTGAATATACAAACCAAGGGAAACAAGTTGTTGTCGCAGGATGTTTAGCCCAGCATTTTAAGGATCAATTATTGGATGAAATACCAGAAATTAAAGGAATAGTTGGAACAGGAGATTATCAAAAGATTGTCAAAGTAGTTGACAAGGTACAACAAGGAGAAGTAGTTAATGAGGTTTCAGATACTCCAGAATTTATTGCAGATCAATCAATTCCAAGGAGATTACCAGATAATAAATATGTTGCTTACTTGCGAATAGCAGAAGGATGTGACTACAATTGTGCATTCTGTATTATCCCAACTCTAAGAGGTCGACAAAGAAGTAGAACGATTCAATCTATTGTTAAAGAGGCTGAAGCTTTATATTTACAAGGTGTTCAAGAAATTATTTTGATCAGTCAAATAACTACAAATTATGGACAAGACATTTATGGTAAGCCATCTTTATCCAAGCTGTTAAGTGAAATATCTAAAGTTCCAGTACCTTGGATAAGAGTGCATTATGCGTATCCAACAGGATTAAATGATGATTTAATTAGTGTATTTAAAGAATCAAGAAATATTCTTCCATATTTTGATCTACCCCTTCAACATAGTCATCCTGAAGTTCTAAAAAGAATGAATAGACCTTGGCAATCTAATTTAAATGAATCAATTTTGACAAAAATTAAAACTGAAATACCTTCTGCAGTTTTGAGAACAAGTATTATTGTTGGATATCCTGGTGAAACATTAGAGAATTTTAATCATCTCATAAATTTTCTAAAAAGTCATAAATTTGATCATGTAGGAGTTTTTACTTTTTCACCAGAAGAAGGGACACAAGCTTTCGATTTACCATATAGGATTCCCCAGGAAATTGCAGATGCACGAAAAGACAATATAATTTCTATTCAGCAAGAGATATCTAAAGATAATAATAAGAAGTTTGTGGGCAAGAGTCTGAAAATATTAGTAGATAAGATATCTGAAGATAATCAATTAATTGGGAGGTCTTATAATTTTTCTCCAGGAATTGATGGCAATGTTATTCTGTCTTTGTCAAATAAAAGTATTGAAAAGAAAAAATTGATCGGAAAATTTGTATATGGAAAAATATCGTTTAGTGATGAATATGATCTCTACGGTGAGTTTATTAAAACTTTATAGTTAGATTAATTTAACAGCTCTTAGAAGCCTATCTAATAAAAAGGCTGATCCAAATCCAAATCCTATAAAGGCTAAGTAGTAAATAATGTTCATTGAATTTGTTTTTTTCTAATTTAACACTTTAATTGACAATAAAAAAATATAGTTTGATTTCTTAATCTTGAATATAAGTTGATTGTTCTATTAAGCATTGCTCTGCTTTTTGCAACTCTCTTCCTAGATAAAGAGCATGTTCTAATTTAGAGATAAGGTCATTTCTTTTTTCTGTAATTAATATTCCTACTTCTTTAGCGGATTGTCCTCTAAAAATTAAGTTATGTTTTCTTCTGATATTAGAATCACATTTAATAGGTTCGTTTGTGATTGGATCTAAAGCATATCCTTCGTTGTCAATGTTATTCATAAAATGTTCAACTATTATGGTTTGTTTATTATGATCAATTTTTATAAGAAAATATCCTGCCGGATCAAGATCGATATGTCGATTTGATAATGTTTGATCTTTTTTTATTATATTTTCTTGTAATTTTTCTGAATCCATCAGAGAAATGTCTGAATAATAATATTATTTTATAAGCAAATAAGATAATTTTTCCAAATTGACTTGAAAAAAATTAATTTATAGTTAATTATATTTTAAAATATTATTTTACAAATGGAATGGAATCATTTTCTAAATCAATTTCGGATTTAATTTGTCTATTTACTTGATTTAACCATTTGCTGATAATCTGATCCATATTTTTGTTAAACCATTTATGTAAACTATTTGTTTCTTTAGCATAGAAACCTCTTCTTCTCTTATGCCTTCCTCCGGCTCCAGGATCAAAGAATTTAATACCATTTGAAATAGCCCATTCTATAGGCTGGTAGTAGCATAATTCAAAGTGAAGGTTTTTTAACTCTTCATTGCTTCCCCAGTATCTACCCCATAAATAATTTTCATTTTTAATACACATTGACATAGCTAATATATGTTGTGAAGATTTTCTCTTTGCACTAAAAATAATTAGTTTTTCTTTCTCTATAATTAATGAATTAAAAAAGTTAGGAGTCAGGTATTTACTGCCCCAAATTCCCCATTTAGAACAATGTTCTGAGTAGAATCTATGCATTTGCTCCAATATTTTTAAATCAATATTTTCATCTTTTAAGATCTCAATATTAATGCTTTGGTTAATAATTGATTTTCTTTCTTTTTTAATATTTTTCCTTTGATTTGAGTTAAATCTTGCTAGGAATTCATCAAATGTTTTTTCACCAGAAGATTCCCATTCACTTCTAACGTTAATCCATTCATGATATCCAAGCTTTTGTAAATATTGGCTCCATTCATAATCGACATATAAAAAGTTGCAACTTAAAATATTATTTTTTATGGCAAAAGACTCTATTGAGCTTATTAATAATTCTGTAAGTTCTAATTTGTCTGAATTTTTCTTATATAAAAACTGATATCCCTCTATTGGACTATAGGGACTCATACCTATAATCTTAGGGTAATATTGCAAATTTAAGTCTTCTGCTAATTTTGCAAATGATTGGTCAAAAATAAATTCTCCAAAACTATGATTTTTAATGAATAGAGGAGCTATTGCAACGATTTCATTATTTAGATTAATAGAGAAATAAAGAGGCTGCCACCCAGTCTCTTTTGAAACACTTTTAGATTTTTCAAGGTTAAGAAGCCATTCCCAGGTATAAAATGGATTCTTAATTTCTATTAAAAAATTATTCCAATCTGTTTTCTTTATATTGTTAATAGAAAAATGAATCTGTACTTGATACTGTGAAGCTTGCATTTATCAATTTATAAATTTTATACGATCTTGGAATAATGCAAAAACATTTCATGAGTCGATAATTCTTGACTTGAAATAAGACGCCATTGTTGATTTGATTGGAAAATTGATTGTTTTTCAGAATTAGGAATCCATGAATAATCTCCTCCTATAAGTTTTGGAACGATAGTAATTTTTATTTCATCTATAAGATCTTCTAAAGCAAAGGTATAAATCAGTTTTGATCCACCAAGCAGTGCTATTGAATTTAATCCTTCTTGCTGCAGTAATTCTAAAATATCTTTCATATTGTTTTTCAAAGTAAATACTTTTTCAAATTTTGATGAATCCTTAAAAGGTTCCTGATTAGAATTCAATAACCATCGCTTTATAGGTTGGTTAAAGAATTTCCAATCAAAAGAAAACTTGGTTGGATTTCCCGCAACAATAGCAATTGGCTGCTTATTTGATATTTTGATATCATTCTTATCTTGAAATTTCTTAATTAAGAAATTAGATTGATGTGCTTTAAGTGTGCCAGATCCAAAAAGAGTGGCATCAACTTCAGAGAGGTTATCATTTAATATTTTCTTGTCTTCAAACGTTCCAAGATGGGATCCCCCTCCATCAGGAAAAGCTATTCTGCCATCAATACTTGATGCGATTACTAATATGATTCTAGGCTTACTCAAGCTGGGGTTACTAATGATTCTTTTCTTTTGCGGTTAGAGAAATTAGAGATACTTTGTTCAACATAAATTTCGGCTGCATTATTTGGACTCTCTTGTAATCTAATCTTATGTAAATTTGCACCAATAGTTTTTATTGGTTTATTTAATACATCAGCAATATATAAAGCTATATTTTCAGCGGTTGGAACACAAGTTCTAAAAAATTCAATATCTTTGTTCAGAAAAGTATGATCTAATTTTTCTACAATAAGATCATCAATAATTTGTTTTAAGGCAGATAGGTCGCATATCATTCCAGTCCTTTTATCTATTCCCCCTCTTACAGTTACATCAAGAATATAATTATGACCATGGCCATTAACTCTGGCACATTTGCCATATATTTTTTTGTTTTCTTCAAAATTAATTTCTTGCTTTGCTAAGCGGTGAGCAGCAGCGAAATGAGTTTGAACTGTTAATAAAGCTTCCATTTTGTCTCCGTAATAATCGGCCCATAAATTTGGGTTTTCATACAATCTTAAAGCAATTAGTGGTAAATCATCTTTTAGACGATTCCATATTACTTTTACAAGTGCCTCGGTTGTAGGTAATATCCCTTCTGTTTTAGTGATATCAAATTCAGGCCAAACATTATTTAAGAATTGAAAATCTAATTGACCCGTAACATTATCTTTTATGGAATGTTTAACATCAGATAGATTTAGAACCATGCCATCTGAATCAAGATGACCCCCCATTGATACAATTAGTTCGTAATTGTGCCCATGCCCAGGGGCAATACTACACTTTCCAAAAAAAGCTAGATTCTCCTCATCACTTTTTTCTGGCAACCAATACCTATGACTTGAACTAAAACAAGCACGTCGAGTAATAACGCATTCACGTCCAATGCCATGTCTAGGTTTGGATAATGTGTTAATCATAAGTGCTTGTATTATTAATATATTAGAGTCTGAATGACTGTTTTGTCTTTATGGAATCAAATTTTATAAAAAGCATTACCAATATTACTAAAGGAAGGAGTATATTTTTAATTGGAATGATGGGTAGTGGAAAATCTACAACCGGTCCAAAACTGGCTAAAGAATTAAAGTATAAATTTGTTGATTTAGATTGTTTAATCGAGAATTTAGCAAAAAAACCAATAGATCAAATATTTCTTGAAGATGGTGAGGATAGCTTTAGGCAAATTGAAACTAATTGTCTTAAAGAGATTATTCAAATCCCATCTATGGTTGTATCAACTGGTGGAGGTATTATCACTCGGAAAGAAAATTGGGGTATTCTAAGACAAGGTATTGTCATTTGGATGGATTTAAATAACGAAATTGCTATAAAAAGATTAAAAACGCAAAGAAATAGCAGACCTTTACTTCAAGGAAAAAACCTGGAAAGAGTTTATTACGATATTTTTAATTCAAGAAAGGATTTATATACCCAAGCTGATATAACAATTTCTATTAATGAGGAAAGTACAGATCAAGTCACAGAGAAAATATTATTCGAGTTGAAAAAGAATATAATCTAATCTTGATTAACTCTAACTGCAAACCATTTAACCTTATATCCAGGTTCTATTTCTAGTTCACAAGTATTCTCGAGGAGATCAGCAATATTTTCTTTATTTTTAAATTCTTCAGTCTGATATATTGTTGAAACATTAACTCTTGAAATCCAATCTTTTAACCAAATTATTGCATCTTCTTTTGATACGATTTCTTCTTTCTTATTTGGTTCAAGTAAAACAAAATGATCTATAGACCTTATTAATGGATTAGACATGGTAAAGAAAATTTTCAGCTTTATTATTATAAATGTTATTTTGATTGGTCATGTAGCTAATGTTTTCGCATATAAAGATATAACCATCAATAATTTTCTAGAAGTCAGAGAAAAGGAATGGCCTGAATGGGTTATAACAAGTCTAAAATACTCAGACCTTAAAAAAGATTTAGTTTATCCTAGTTGGTTTGAGGGAACTTGGCTTGTCAAATCAGAAAATTTTAGTAATAGTTCCGAAGAACCTCTTTATTATCAAGTTAATTTCTATAGAAATGAATCCAATCAGATCATTGGCAGGAGGGCAGCAAATTCTGAATCTATTGGTAAGGCTTTATTTGGAGATAGGCTTTTAAAAGTAAAGAACGATCCAGAATCTTTTAATAATCAAATAGTATATTTGAGAAATGATGAATATATTGATTCAAGGATAATCCGGAGAACTCAAATTGAAGATGAGAATTTATTTTTTTCTGATGAACTAGCTATTCAAACTGTATACAAGAGTGGTATTTCAAGAATTAATCAAGTTGAAGTAATGAGTAAATTTTATAAATGTGATGAAATCGATAATGAATCAAGTAATTTACCAGCAAAAAAAATATGTGGTTCGCAATATCTTGCAACTTATGGATCCAAATTGGGAGAACTAAATTTAAAAGCTGTAACTAGTAACAAATATGCTTTAACATTTACATTTATTGGTTATTAGCACTAAATAAATATTCTTCAATATTGTCTCTCCAGATGAATAGATTGTCTAAGTAAGGATTATTGATAAATTCAGGACATCCTTTGCCTTCTAAAAACGGGCCAGAAGAGCGTGGAAACTTGAGAAGGGATAACTGAGCAGCTATTGATATGTCTGCAATAGAAAGATTATCGTTAACTAAAAATTTTTTATTTATTAGTGCTTTAGATAAAGATTCTAGGATTTTTTGTAATTCAAGATTAGATTTTGGTTTTAAAAAGGCTTTAGAGATTTTACTTATGTTTTGAAGGGGCAGATTATCTACAATCTCCTTTATAGAATTTGGTATTTCATCAGGCAATAATGCTGATCTAAGATCATTATTTTCTAAAGATGCATTTATTAAAGAATTCTTACATGCAGAAGCCATAGTAGTATCCGCCCAGTCTTCAATTAATTTTGCCTGAGCAAGAAGATATGGTTCTTCTGGAAAAAGTTTATGATGATTATTCTTACTATCAATATATTCGCAAATTGTACTGGAATCACTAATAATTTGATTGTTTTCGTCTAAAATTACTGGAAGTTGTTTTTGGCCTGATATTTTAAAAATTTCAATTTGACCAATACCGGGAGTGACCTCTTGAATTTTATAAATTATTTTCTTTGAATGTAAAGCCATTCTTACCTTCAGACAAAAGGCACTATGCCTAAATTGATATAATGTGAGCATAATATTCAAAGTTTCTAAGAACTTAGCGAAAAAAGTATTCTATTTGTGGAGATTATGGGCGAATTCTTTTCTAACGTTGCAAGATACCCTAAATATCTGATATCTATCATTCTGGGTGGCTTAGTTGCTTTGATAGGTCCTTTATTTAAGAAAACCTCAAATCCAATCACTTCTATCTTTTTGATTTCTTCAGTAATTAGCGCATTTATAACTGTAGTTTTTATCCTGAAAGCTATGACTAATCCATCTTATTTATAAATATCTATGTCAAAAAGCAGACGAGTTGAGAGAGTCTCTTCTTTATTAAGAAAAGAGATTACATTAATCATTATGAATGATTTAGGTGGCGATATAAATAATTATGACTTCGTCTCAATAACAAAAATAGAAATCTCTGGAGATTTACAATTTTGTAAAATCTATCTCAAATGTGGAGATAGTGAGGAGATAAATGAAGTGGTTGAGAATTTAAATTTAGCAAAAAATAAAATCAAACATTTGCTAAGTCAAAGAATAGATATGCGTAGAATTCCAGAAATACTTTTCAAGGAAGATAGAGTAATAGATAAGGGTTTAAATGTTTTAAGAATTTTAGACGAGATTAAAGTAAAGAATAATCCAAAAGAAACTATTTTTTCAGAGGATGATAATGAGCAATTCTAAATTAATTCTAAATAAAAAAAATATCCTTCTTACTACTTCTGTGGATAAGATTTCTGAGGTTAAGAGTTTATTTGCGAAGGCTGGTTTCACCATATATGAGTTGCCTGCACTAATTATTCAATATCCCGACAATTTAGATCCTCTAGATGATGCTCTATTGGAGATTAAAAATTTCCACTGGATTATTTTTTCCAGCAGCAATGGTATAAAGTTTTTAGATAAAAGGTTAAGAGAAAAAGGAACTTCTCTAAAACAATTTTCTAAGACAATAAAAATTGCTGTTGTGGGTGAAAAAACTTCTGAGACATTACGTGCTTTTGACATTGATGCTGATTATGTTCCACCTGAATTTATTGCTGAAAGTCTAATTGAGAATTTTCCTATCTCTGGATATGGTCTTAGGATTTTGTTGCCTAGAGTACAAACAGGAGGAAGATCTTTGATAGCTGAAGAATTCCGAAATTCTGGTGCAAGAGTACTTGAGGTTCCAGCATATGAGTCAAAATGTCCTAAAAGTATTCCTCACTCAACTTTAGTTGCTATTGAGGACAAAATAATTGATGCAATAATTTTTTCAAGTGGCAAAACTGTTAGAAACACTTCTTTGCTATTAAAAAATCATTATGGAAATGATTGGCTTTCCTTATTTGATGATGTCAAGTTATTTTCTATAGGTCCTCAGACATCCTTAGCATGTAAAGAGATATTTGGAAGAGTTGATAAAGAGGCTTTGGAATATACTTTCGAAGGATTACTGGATATTGCTATTGATTCTTTATGTTGAATCTTTTATATAGTCTCTCTCAACTAAATCTTTAAATCGGTCAATATTAGCTTGAAGTTCATTCGTTACCATCTTTCCTAAAATATTTTCTTCCATTAATCTTGCAATCATTTTAGGTAATTCATAGGTTACAGATAATGTGACCGACGTCACTGATATTGTTTCTTCATTAAAGATTACAGAACCTTTAGTAGGCAATCCCCCAACAGATATCCACTCTAATTTTTTTCTCTCTATCCTTTCAATGATTTGAGCTTTCCATTTGAATTTAAAACCATTTGCAGCGAGTGTCCATTCTGTCAAATCAGGTAGGGTAGATGTTTCTTTATCAACTGTTTTCACTGATTCAATCCAAGACATCCATTTAGGCATTGAGTCCAAGTCACTCCATGTATTCCATACATTTTCTAGCGGAGCATTGACCGTTGTATTAACATCATGTTTTAGCCAAGTACCCATAATTAACTGACAGCTGGATTTTTTGCTAATTTAATTTCCTTATTTAATATTGCAGAGGCAGCTAAATGTCCACTCATAGTAGCACCTTCCATAGAATCAATATAATCTTGTTTTGTGTAACTTCCTGCAAGATAGAAATTTGATATTGAGGTCTTCTGATTTGGCCTGAAGGGATCCATACCTGGTGATTCTCTATAAAGCGATTGAGGTATTTGAACTACATTACTCCATAAAAGGTTTAAATTCTTTGATGATGGGAATAGTCGTCTTACTTCTGCATCAATTTCTTTTGTAATTCTTTCTTTTGATCTACCTATCCATCGGTCACCTGGTGTTAAAACACATTGGAGTAAAGAACCCATGTCTTCTCTGCGATAATCTTCAGGACTAGCTAGCGCTAAGTCAGCAAAGCAACTAAATGAAGCGTCTGCAGAATACAAAAGGTTATTTAATCCAGTGGGATTTTTTATATCACTATTTTCTAAGCTTAATTCTGTGACCCAACCATCATATCTTAATTGTATGGTCGCAACAGCTACTGCTCTTAATTTTTTGATGCCTGCAAAATCTTTGAATTTGTACCATTCTTTAGGAATAATTTTCTTTATACCTGGGACATCACATGCAGCAAGATATTTATCTGCAGAAATCACTTTCGGACCTTCTGGTGTATCCAATTTTAAATTCCTAACACAGTAGGAAGAGTCATTTTTATCATAAAAGATCTCATCAACTTTATGGTTTAAAAAAATCTTTGCTCCTTTGGCGGTGATGTAATCAATTATTGGCTTTGTTAGCCATTTATGTGGAGAACCTTTTAATAAGTTAAGTTTAGATGCCTCAGTCTTTGATGCAAACATCATAAAAATAGTTAACATGCATCTTGCTGAAATATCTTTGCAATTTATAAAACCCAATGCATAAGCTATTGGATCCCACATTCTTTCTAGGCTTCTATTGCTACCTCCATGATTTAAAAACCACTCTTTAAAACTGATTCTGTCTAATTCTCTAATCGTTACCATCGCACCTTCATAATCAACTAGCCCTCTGACTATTGGACTTGTTCCTAAAGCAAGAGCATTTCTTATCTTATCAACTAAATTCAGTTGCTCGGTCGTAAAAAATGCTTTCAGACCATTAAACGGAGCACCAAGCGCAAATCTAAAATCTAAGGATTTTAATTTACCTCCCTCATTAATAAATAAATGAGTATGTTCTTTTGGAAGTAGATTATCAATTGCACCAACTTTTTTCATTAATTTGAACAGATTTGCATAGTTATAAAAGAAAACATGAAGACCCATTTCAATGTGATTTCCTTCTTTATCTTCCCAGCTACCTACTTTTCCACCGCAGAAAGAACGACTTTCATAAATTTCAACTTGATGCCCTGAATCAACTAAATCAACGGCGGCAGTTAAACCAGCTAAACCAGAACCAACTATGACAATTTTCACTTTTTTTTTGACTAAATTATAACAAATAGAGTAATGAATTTGTTTGTTTGATGCACCAAGCGGATGATTTTTTTATAGTGGTATTAATTAAGTTTCCACATAATCATGACTAATACTCAAAATGAGGAAAAAGTTAAGAATTCAGATGATGGTAAAGGGGTTCTAATAACTAATGAAGCCTTACATCAAATCTCAACTTTATTAAATAATCAATCCACTTCTAAGGCCCTAAGAGTAGGCGTTCGTTCTGGAGGGTGTAGTGGCATGAGTTATACAATGGATTTTATAAATTTAGAAGAGATTAACTCCGATGACAAAGTTTATGAGTATTCAATAAGTAAAACGGAGAAGTTTAAAGTCATATGTGACCCTAAAAGTCTTTTATATATTTATGGGATGCAGCTGGACTTTAGTAAGGATTTAATAGGAGGAGGCTTTAATTTTATTAATCCAAATGCATCGCAAACTTGTGGTTGCGGCAGTTCTTTTGCGGTTTAAAGAATTAATTTTATGAATAGCGAACTAAATCAGATTGAAAATGACTTCAATGGGGCATTATCTAGGTACAAATCAGGAGCAGATTTGAATGATGTTGCTGTTGATTTCCAAAGAATTATAAATCAAATACCTCATCATTTTGCTGCTTGGACTTGCTTGTCTTGGCTTTACTTGCTTCTGAGAAATAATGATGAGGCTTTAAAGTCTGCGAGACAAGCAGTTAAATTAAACGGCCAAGATCCCCAAGCTAGGATGAATCTTGTTCTGGCTTTACTTGCAACTAATACAAAAGGTGTA
>QCLS01000007.1 GCA_003214355.1 Prochlorococcus sp. AG-418-C09
CAGCAAAAACTATGATGGTTTATTTTTAATGAGAAATTTTGATCCATTATTTAAAGAATCAATATTTAAAGTTGATTTACAGCCATATTTTCTTTTGCAAAGATCTTTGATTGGTAACACTAATTCTTTTCGAGAAATAGATTCTTCCGTTACAAGTGATAATGTTAGAAATGATATAAATCTATTAGATTTATTTGCGATGGACATAAATATAGAAAGTGAATTCTCTAATTCTTTTTTAAATATAATGGCTAATTTCAGGACATTAAATCCTGATAAATTTTATGATTCAATCTCTTTAAATGTTAATTTTTTAAGGAATCTATATTTCAAAAACATAGAAGACGGTCAAGTTCTGGAAGATGCTTGCGATTTTGATCCAAATAAATTTAATACATCTACTACATATAAATCCGACTTAGGAGTTTATGGCATTTTTGATCAAGACGGAATTTATTCTGCATATGGAGCCAAAATAATTAACGAATATAAGTATCTGGACAATAATTTATCAAGAAATTATTCTTTAATCTTAGATACAGGAAATTTTCAGGGCGAATCACTTTCAGACTCTAATGTGCTAATTTCTCTTGAAAGATATAGTTTAAGTTCTTCATTTACGCATAATTATAAGATCTTTAATTTTAAAGAATCTGAGTATAACGATAATTTTAATTATACCCCCAGTACGATTGATCAAGGAATCTTTATAACAGCTAACATTTCCTCAGGTTTTAATTATTATAGTAATTCTACAAGTCAAAGCATTTTACAGGCAAGTATAGGACCTGTCTTTGTCTATGGTGATCTTAAAGATAGATTTTTGGATTACACTTATATTTCACTTCTTCCAGAATATTCTTATAAGAGAGGTGAAAGTCCTTTTGCTTTCGATGATTTCAATAATGATTCGAGATTGATAATAAGTATAAAACAGCAGTTATTTGGACCATTATTGATAGGCTTTGAGTCAAATCTGAATTTGAATAGTGACTCTGATAGTTATGGAAATCTAGAAAATGTTCAGTATAGTCTTGGCATAACAAGAAGAGCTTATTCAGTAGATTTTATATATGATAAAGATGATGAATATCTTTTGTTAAACTTTAATATTTATAATTTTGGATATGATAATTTTAGTTCTAGTTTCTAATTTAATTTAAGAAAAATAATAAACTTAAAATTATTATGAAATACCTGTTTATAAAGAGATATTGCAAAATCCTGATTTAATTATCTTAAATTAAATTTTAATCAATTTCTTTGAATCTATAGGCTTTGCTAAAATAATTAAGAGGGGCCATAGCTCAGCTGGTAGAGCACCTGCATGGCATGCAGGGGGTCAGGAGTTCGAGTCTCCTTGGCTCCACTTAATTTAACTATTAATATCAAAGCTTTTCAGACAGCGTTTAGTAATAACCTAACTTTTATCACAACTTGTCGAAGCTTGTTTATGCGATTATCCTCTAAAAAATTCTTAGAAGTATTTTTTTATTGCAGAAATGAAATCTCCATAATGGTTTGCTCCACCAAGGCAATTAATAAAATACAATCATGGCTTTGATTGGTCAATATCTGGTTGGAAAAAAATCGCTTTCTATGGATCTTCCGATTGTATTCTCTGCATTTAACAAGTAACGGCTATTGTTATTAATGGATGATTCCTAATCGTGGGGGGGTTCTGAAATTTCGGATGTCATTTTTCGTCTAAATTGTTTCTAAGTAAAATATATGAAGTTCTATTTATTAATTCTTTGTCATTATAGATAGCAAAATCTTGATGCATTTTAGATCTCTGAATTGGCAATTCAGGCCATTTTCCAAATGATTCTCTTTCAACTGAAAACCCTATTTTTCTAAAAATAGAATGCATCTTAACTGCTGGAATTCTATTCGTATAAAATCCTGATCTTACAAATAGCTTTGATTCCCAGATTCTCTCTTCAAATCTAAGATTGTTTAAAGAATGGTCAAGGTGGTCTTGAAAATCTATGCTATGTGAATTAATTCCATTGCATTTAGTAATTCTTTTTAGCTCTTTAACTATTTCACAAAATTGTTGCTTTCGTATATGCTCTAATACAGAATGAGACCAAATAAAGTCAATACTTTTTTCTTCAATGGTTTTTAAACTGGAAAGTCCATTAGGTAAATAAATTGCATTTGAAATCCTTAATAATTCATTAAATGATGATACGGCTGAAAGGTTAGGAGGATTTAATCCTTTAGATTTTAAAAGTAAGGCTAATTTTTTATAATAAGCAATATCTTGAGTAGCGAAATTATCAATATCTACCAAATAAGTACAAGAGACCCCATAAGCATATCCAATTATTGCAGAGGCAGCACTATCCCCTGGTCCAAGCTCTAATATTTTTAAAGATGAAGGGATTTGATAAGGGAAAGCACGATTAAAATGTAGATTAAATATCTTTATTGCATATTCGCAGGAATCCATTGATCCATGCTTAAAGAAACCAATTAACTTCCAAAACCTATAAGGTAAAGGAAATCTACTAATAATTATCTTTATTAAAATTTTTAAGAACCATTTCATAAATCTAATTTAATAAATAAATATTAAAATAAATTCGCTAGATAGAGAATTCATATATTATTTCTAGTGTTTAATTTTATTATTTTATCTAGGAAAGAAAAATCTTAATATCTATATTAAGTTTTGGTAAAAAAAGATTAAATGCCTGATATTAATAACTTAAAAAAAGAAATTGCAATAAATCTAGAAAAAAATATCTTAATAATAAAAACTATAAAAATTAAAATTTTAACTACCATATCATTTAAAGTAGATTATATAAAAGATTTTTAATTAATTTTTTCTACTCAGATTGATAAACAAGTATCTCTACTCTATGTGCATTTTTATCAAAAAAAGTGATTTTTGAAATCAATAAATAAAGATAAAAAGTAACTTTGCCTTAAGTCTTTCTTAATAATAAAAATAAAGAGTAGTTAAAACTTATTTTTAAATTAGCTTTGTTGCATGATAATACGGTAATGCTTTGGAAGAAAGTAGTATCGGGATAGAGTTTATTTCTGGATAACATGTGCCTGCCTTAGAAATCCAGAAATCATTATTTTTTGTTAAATTTATTTTTTCAATTGGACAACCGTATATACTATTTCTATTTTTATTGTTCAAATCACTTTTTGCCTTTATTTTAGCTATTATTAATGAATTTCTATTAAGTGGATTTCCAACAATTTCGATAGGAAAAAGTGATTCATGAATCACTTCTATTAGATTATTTTCATAAAGTTCAGTTTTTAAACTTTTTATATAATTAAATTCTCTCATTCTTTTTGCTTGTTCATTGTTAGCTGTTTCGTAAATTGGTTCTGCTAATACAATATAATTTTTCGTTACTCTTATTAATTCATCTAAAATAATCTTCTCTTTCCCCCCATTGGGTTCAATAGCACCCATGGTAAAGCTTATCTCAATACTTTTATCTTGTAATGGGATGGATGTTAAATCTCCTAAGAACAATTCTGTTTTATTATTTTGACACTCTATTGATAAAAGATGTTTAGCTATTGTTAGTCTAGATAAGGATATATCCATACCATAAGGAAGTAAATTAAATCCTTTCTGAAGAAGAAAGTTAATTAATAGAGAATAATTTGTTGCCTCTCCAGTTCCAAAGTCGCAAATAGAGATATTTTCTGAATTTTCTTTTAAGTTATTTAGTAAATTAAGCTGTTCAATATGGTTAATTATGTAATCAATTCGTTTTGATAGGTTCTCATAATTTTTATAAAAAGATCTAATATAAGATCCTGCTTGTAAGTCATAACTTAATGCAATTGCATCTGAAGATGTAATAAGAGAATTTGAAAATGAATTTTCATTTTCTTGAATATACTTGTTGATGTTTAGTCCTTTTTTGTAAGCATCATATAATTCTTTAAAAAATGCCATTGCAATAAAGATTTTCTATAATTTTATTATGAGTAACTACAATTAATTAATTAATTAATTAATTGTTCTTTTATAGAAATATTCTAATAAAAAATAAAGTACTTTTTAAAATCCATATCAAATCGATAACACTTAAAATTGATTATTTTAATTTAAGAAATCATAAAAGAATTTAGAAAATAAATTTTAATAAAACCTTACTTCCTCAACATTCTTTCTGACAACAAATAACCATGCATCTAACTTTCTCCCATTATCTTTCTTTTGAACAGAGTGTTCTATGGTAATTTGCGAGCCAAACCACATCGTTAATACGTATGGCATTGATGTAGGTCTTACTCCAAATGGATCACTTTTAGATGCATTTACTGGAGCATGTGAATTTGTATGTTCAATTATTAGCATTCCATTTGGTTTTAATTGGGAAAACCAAGTTTGCAAGGCTACTTTTGGTTGCCATGATTGATCTAAAGAATTTGTATAAATAAAATTCTGGGATCCAGTCCAGTTTTCATTCATATCATGAAAATCCCAATTTACTGAATTCTCGTAGTTTTTAGCTGTTTCAGAAATATCTGTTCCTATACATTCAATTTTCTCAGAAAGATCTATAAGGAAGTTCTGCTCAAAGCCATTCCTTGAACCATGACAAATACCTTTTATATGGTGCTCATCCTTAAATTCATTAAGTATGATATTGGCAACTCTTTTCAAAGTCGTTTTGTCTGCAAAAACTTTATTAATTTTTCTTTTATTATGAAAAATCTGCACTTTCTTATATTCTTCATATGAACTATATTCTCGTAAATAATAATCAGCTAGATTCTTTTCGGGAGATATAGTATAGCCAAATTTCTTTACTAGATTTATCAAAATATTCCTAAACATCTTTTGAATTCTAACTTTAAAGCGATAATATAAATTATAAAAAATTATTGAATAATTCTTTTTTAGTATTTTATCAAGAAGTTTTTTCATAAAGATGTTTTATATTCAAAGAATGTTAACTGTTCCTTGTAAATAAAGCAATCAATTATGAAATTGTTCTATTAATCATTTTTAATATCATTAATTTCTTGATTTGCCTATTTATTGAATATTTATAGAATAATATTAAGCCCACTTTTTTGTTTTTTTAATTAGGTTTAATAACCTTTCAGTAATCTATAAATATATAGCATAGAGCTGAGTTTCCAAACCCCAGTGACCCTCTTGTCTAATATAGAAGGAATAACTAGATTGACTGATCTTATCTATGAACAAAGCCATATCCCATAAATCTTCTGGGTTGTGATAAATAGAAAGAAGAAGATTAGGCTTATTATCTTTTATATAATCGCCCATTTCTCTTAATGCTTTATTATCTGAACCTTCAATATCCATTTTAATCGTATCAGGCATTAGTTTACAAAGAATCGATTTTAGATCAAGAACTGGAACAATATTTTGATTTTCATCTAAATCACCAGCATCATTGACTGATGAATTATTTTGGATTCTCGATGCAGAATCATTAGAGGTCATCTTAACTCCTTTTAATTGAGTATTGATTCCTACAACCCCTTGAATAATATCAACATTACTAGGGAAGCTTTTTACTAATTTTCGAAGTTTTAAAATATTATTCTTTTCAGGTTCAATACAAATATAGTTTTTAATGGTTTTTTTGCAAGATTTATAATGATTATAGAAATCCCTCATTGTATCTCCGTCGAAGGCTCCTATATCAAGTATTGTACAATCATTTTTTGTATATAATTTACTAATTTCTTTTGGGAAGTACATAGGATAAATATTGGTTTCTCTTGGCTCAGGATAATTATATGCTGTTGGATTATTTCTAAAATCAATTATTTTACTAAAAGTATCTCTTGAAACTTGATCAGCTAATAAACTTATAATCTTATTCTTTATATCGTTGGATGGAATAATTGTTATTTTATTTTTTTGTCTCCACATAAATCCATCTGCTATAAAATGTTTAAGCGAATTCGGATATTTTGTGAATAATTCTCTGGGTTCTATTATTTTTGTAAAACCTTTACTTAATAAATGGGTTTTAATACCTGGGTATCCAAGCACTGTTATAAGAATTTCATAATTCCTATGCCAATTATCTTGAATCTCATTAAATATTGGTATACCTAAATATTCTTTTTCCTTTGAGAATTTATCTAAAATTGCATATATATTAATTTTATCTATACTTTTAAGAAGTGATTTTGCATACATTCCCATACCATAAATTATCAAATTCTTAGTAGAGTTCATTTTTTATTAATCTCCCTTATGATGTAAATTCATTAAATGGTTCCATTATCTCAAGTTTATATCTGTTTTATTAAGATTATAAATTAATTTATTATTCCTAAAATGAATATAGATATTTGTCTAGTATGAGAAACAATTTTTGACATTAATAAAAAGTCTAAAATTTTTCATTATGATAAAAAATGCGAATATTAATCTTATATTTAGAACTCTATAATTGTCAATGATCTTTAAGTTAAACAATTATTTTTTATAGTAAGCTTTTAAAGATATAATTAAATTAAAATTATAAAAAATAGAATTTCTATAATGCAATCTTTAATCAGAGTCGGAATAATTGGTGGCGGTGAAAATTCAGCTGTAGGAAAAGTTCATCTAACAGCATTAAGAATGGATACAAGATTTGAAATTGGGCCATGTTTTTTTTCACATCTAGAAGAAGAAAATAAAAAAAGTCATTTTCTTTATTCTTTACCTTGGAAAGAACATCCCTCAAATATTGATTATTGGCTAAAAAGTAATGAGCATTTATTAGATCTAGTTATATTGTTAACTCCTTCAACTCAGCATGCTAATCAAATACAAAAAATCATAAATAATAGAATTTCATTTGTAACAGAAAAACCAGTTGGATGCTCTTTAAATGAAATTAATGATATTTGTAATCATTTGGAAAATCATAAAAATATAAATGCGAGATTTATTCATAATTATTCCGGATACCCGATGTATAGAGAAATGGTGTTGCGATTAAATAAAAAAGAAATAGGTAGGATTCATCATGTCAAGGCTCAAATGCCGAGCGATGGTTTTGCAAGAGAAATGATTACTGGTAAACCTCAAATATGGAGACAAACTGACCCAGAGATTCCAATGATCATGCTTGACTTAGGCACTCATTTACATCATTTAGTTACTATGGCTATCGGACATTCTTCTGGCAAAGTTAGAGCACGAATGCATCAACTAATAAATAAGATGGGTGTTATTGATAATGTTGAAATCTGGGAAGAAAGATCTGATAATATCAAAGTTTCATACTGGATGTCCAAAGCTCATCTTGGGATTAAAAATGGACTATGTCTAGAATTCTATGGAGAAAAAGGTGGTTTTGTTTGGAATCAAATGGATCCAGATCATTTAATCAAATATGACTTAGAAAGCAACAAATTGAAAATTAATAGAGGATCCATTAATTCAGAAGCTGCATATAGAGATCGATTTAAAGCGGGACATCCTACAGGATTTGTTGATGCTTTCAGCTATTTTTATTCTGATTTAGCAGATGATTTTATTTCAAGAAATAATGGATTAAAGGGTAGCTTTTGGATAAAAACTATAGATGATGCTTTTAAAGGTATTAAGTTCCTTTCGGCAGCAAAAGAATCTTATATTAATGACCAATGGATAAATTTATAATTATCTTTTTCTAAGTATTTATAAATTTAATACTGTTTTGGAAGAAATTATCTTTATTGCATGAGATATTAGGCCCATATCTTAGTCTAAATGACTTTAAAGTATCTCCATATATAAATTTAAAAGAACATTCTTTTGGGTCTAATTTATATATCTTACAAAAGCTATGAAGAGCAAAATGTGTTGGCCCATAAATTATAATTTTACCTGATAAGATCATATTCTGAATAAGAGTTTTAAGATCTTTTTGTCTAATATCAAATATTAAGGAATCAATTATGATTATTTCATATATTTTATTAAAGTTTTTTGGCATTAAAGCAATAACTTCCATATGTGACAGACTATTTTCAACATCAAGAGAAAAAGAAATTTTCTCGTTTAATTTGAGAATCTTTTTCAATTGGCAAAAGTTACGCGTGTTAAGAGTAAACATAGGCTTATAAGAACTCTCAACAATTAAGTTGGATAATTGATCAAGAGTGTGATCTTCGAATTTATCTAATGAAATTTTAGAAATTGTTTTTGAATGAGGAATTACTAAATTTCTTATAATAGATTCATCATCTGTATTAAAGATTTCTTCCTGTTTTTGAGATTTAATAGTTAAGTTTAAAGGAACCCAGGCTTCTGGCACTACATATCCACCACAATTAGATCCAGTTTTGACTTTAAAATAATCTATATAGGTTTCATATAAAAAAGATTCAAAAAGATTATATGTACTTTCTAAGGAGTTTCCAGTTATCGGTTTTATAGATTTAATCTCTGGATTAAATGAAAAATCTTTATAATTTAGATTTCTAGCAACAAAATTTTTCTTTGATCTAATTCTTTTTAATTCTCCCTCAAATATATTAACCTTTGGTCCTTTTGCAGTGCACCAATTATCGTATTTAATGTAATCTTTTGCAAAATTAAAATAATCACGATATTTACAAAGATATATAGAGCCTTTACCCAAATTTGTGGACTGCCATATTCCATTCTTTTCAGCTAGATATCCAAGCTTTTGACAGTTTCCCCTTGTGTTTTCTATACGAACCGGAACACTATAGTTCCAGATCTGCTTTTTAATATTGGATTCCTTAAACTTTATTTTGCCATAGAAGAGTTTATCATATCTATATTCAGAACTAACAATATAATCTAAATAGTGAATGAATGGCGTCCAATTTGGACCTAAACCAATGCTTAAACATTTGATTTCATGATCTAACATTCTTTCAAAGACAGAATTATGACCATAACTGCTATTAGAAATATCATCAATTATTTCATCAGTTTTTGGGCCGCTACAACTTACTGAAACCATAGGATCTATACTTCTCTTAAAAGATTTTTCTCGTAAAACAAAATTTGGGAAAGGACCTATTTTAGATAAAGTATTTTTAACGTCAAAAAGGGCTAGTTTTTGAGAAGTTGATTCTCCAAAGGTATAACTATAAGTTGGTACAATTATAGTACCAATTGAGCCTAATATTTCTTGAAGTGCTTCGAGATGTATGGCACAAAGACTATCTAAATTATATATATTTTCGCATGAACCTAGAAAACCAAGTCCTGTTGTCACAAATAAATTATCACCTTTTTTTATACCAAGTAATTTATATCTTTCAAGAATTTGTTGATAATTATAACTACTAAATTTATCCATTATTCTTTGATTTTATTTTATAAATTATTGAAGACATACCTTTGATTGTTCGGATTGTATCGCTATTTAAATATGAGTTGCCAATAGAAATTTCAAAATAATCTTCAATTATTGCAATTAAAGAAACAATCCCAAATGAGTCAATATAGCCTGAATTAAAAATATCATTTTCTAGGATCTCTTTATTTTCTTCATCAATATCTAATGATGATAATAATGCTATATTTTTTATTATGAATCTTTCTATATCTTGATGATTTAATACCATGCAAAAAGAATCTTTTAATTTACATTACAATAATATCACTGAGGCTATTGATTTTGCATGGAAGGGTAATGAAAAAAAAACCTCAGTCATTTTTAAGAATAAAAAATATACTTTTCAAGACTTAAAAAATAAGGCACAAATTTATCAATCAATAGTTAAAAAATTATCTAATAATAAAAATAATAAAAGAATTGTTATAATCTCTCGAAATTCTCCCGAAATTATATCTCTATTTCTGGCTTGCGGAAAAGAAGGATGGTTTTGTTGCCCTTTAAATAACGAGCTTAAATACTTTCAGTTATCAATACAAATCAAATTAATCAATCCTATTTTTATTTTTTATGATCAAGAAATAATCAAAAAGAGCCTCTTAAAGGATGAAGATTTTCATGAGAATTTGTTTATTAAATTAGACTCATCAGAAGATAATATTTCTTTAGAAAAATCTAAAATTGTTGATTCTGAGATCTTAAATGAAGACTTTTTGCTTACTTGCAGTTCCGGTAGTACAGGTAATCCAAAGCCAATAGTGTTTACACAAAAAACTAAATTAATTAGATCATTAATGGCTATAGAAACTTGGAATTTAAAACCAAAGGATGTCTTCATTAACGCTTCTCCTCTTCATCATTCTTTGGGACAAAGATTAACTTTTATACCTTTGTTAACAGGCTCAAAAAGTATTTTATTAGAAAAGTTTACTGTTGAAGAGTGGCTGAGAGAATCTATTCTACATAAAGTTTCATTTACAATTCCCGTAATTTCTCATCTACAAAAACTAATTCAAGAAAAGGAATTTTGGGATTTAATATCAAGTAAGTTTTTTAATTGTATAGTAGCAAGTTCTTCAAAACTGGATGGAGATTTAAGAAATAAGATTTTAAGGCATGATAATAATATTTTTTATGAAATGTATGGAACCTCAGAAGTAGGCACAGCGACTGTACTTAATACTAAGTTAATGAATGATGGTTTAGATTCGGTTGGAAAATCTGTTAAAAATGTAAATTTAAAAATTATCAATCCAAAAACAAAGAAACAATTAAAATGCGGTGAAATTGGAGAAATTGCCATAGATTCAATATATAGATTTAAAGAATATTTAAATGACAAAGAACTTACAAGAAAATGCATGCATGGTTCCTATTTCCTAACTGGAGATTTAGGTTATATAGATAAAAAAGGTTTTTTATACTACAAAGGAAGAAAAGATGATTGTTTTAATGTGGGAGGAATTAAAACCTATAGTGTAGATATTGAAAATTTTGTTCTTGAGAATTTTGAATTAATAGACTGTAAAGTATTTGGTTTAAAACATAATTATTTTGGCACTATTCCAATTGCTGCTTGTGTAACTAAAGAAAAAGATGCAAAAACTCGATCAGCTCTAGAAAGAAAGATTAGACATTTATGCGCGCTTCATCTTGCACCATTTCAAGTTCCACATTTAGTGGTTAGTTTTTTAGATTTTCCAAAATTAAATAATGGAAAACTAAATAGAGTAAAGCTAATATCGGATTTAGAGAAAAGATATTTAGAGAATAATTAGATTTTTAAAAGACTTAATTAAAACATTTTGATTCTAATTATTCTATAAATAACATAATTCAAATAGAAACCTTGTTGTAATAAAAACTATAAATTATTATTTTCTATTTTATTATTAATAATAAATATGTTATTAAATCAAAAAAGATTCGACAAATATATTTCGTAGGAAAACTAATTTTTAAAAATAATACTAGACATTTTTATAAATATTAAATAGTAAATTATTGATAACAAATAATGATATTTTCTTCTTTAATTAATTTATTAGACACTATAGAAAAATACCAATCAATAAACTTAAAGGCATTCAAATATAAAGTTAAATTTTTTTTGTAATTTATCATTTTATTTAATTTAAAATTACATTCCCATGATTTAATATCATCAAAGAGTCTTCCTTTGTGAAATTTAATAGAAGCCTCCTTAGAGGTCCATAATTGTAAGGTTAGTTTTCTTTTTTCTATATTATTTAGACTATTTAAAAGCTTTATTTCTTTATCAGAGTAGAATCTTTCAATAATTCTTTCACTGATAATCTCTCTATCAGATGGTTCTAGGTCTATACCAAAATTAATTTGCGAGTATCCGAATAAAAGATAATCTTTACTATGACTAATACCTAAATGACCTCCATCTTCAATATTTATAATTGGGGTCTTTTCTGGAGGCGCGTATAAAGGTAAATCTAAAGGGTGAAAACCTAGTATAGAACTTAAGGCTTGCCTAATATATCCCCTTGAATGGAAATATTCTTTTTTCTTATGCCCAGATAAATAATTACCCCATTTTATTTCTTGATCCGAAACTGGAAGAATAGGTAATTTCTTAGGTATCATCCATAATTTAATCATATATATTAAGAAATTTTCTTGCGTTCTTAATTATTAAGTTTCGATTCTTACTAAATTATCAAATGGCTCTTCAAAATTATATTTAATTTTAGGATGCATTAATGATAAGAAATATTTACACTCTGATAAACTTATTCCATTTTGCATTTTATTTGTTTTAGGTAACTTTGGAAGATAATTTGGTTTTTTATATATTTTATTCTTTACCTTAGTAAAAAATAATTTTAAAGCTTTTTTGATGTTAAATACCTTTTTGAAATCATGAGATGGTTGAACTGCTTCTCCAGATATACAAGAAAGATCTTTTGCTATTTTGTAAGCGGCATTTTTATTTGCAAATGTTATATGTTCCTCTAATAAACCATAAAATTCAGATTCCTGAACTGGAACAGGATTACCTTGCTTTATCCATTCTTTTAATGTCTTTAGATCTTTTATTTTTTTTGAGATTTTTATTGATATTAAATTTGTGTCTAAAGAAAAATTTACAAGTGATGCCAATTTTTTCCCAGAAACCGCGGCCTCTAAAGCAGTAGTACATCCCCTATGCAATAGTCCTTGACTGGCTAGCAGCCATGGATTGACATCACTTTCGTAAACAATATGTATATCAGACATATTTTTTGTATCTTCCTCCCATTGTGAATGATTTTCCCCAGGATGAGGTCTAATTATAATTTGAGGAATATCAGGATCAGAATCTAGTAATTTCAAAAAACTAATAAATTCATTATAGTTTTTAAAATTCTTTTCAAGGTTTCTTCTCCAATAAGCCACCTCTTTTTTCGTCTTCTTTTTACCCCTTTTTTCAACAGAAATTGATCTTTTCTCAAGAAGTTCAATAGTGTTACATCCAAAATTTGAAGAAAACAAAATAAACGGTTCTGGAAATCTTTTTTTTATCTTTTTTATTTGATCATTCCAAATATGGTGAAGGGAAGGATCCCATAGATCTACTCTTGGCCAACCAAAAGCTTGAATATTAATTGGATCAATATCATCAAGAACTTTCTTAGCAGTTTTTTGAGCTTTTGGTCCAATATAATAAAGTCTTGAGACATATTTCAAACAACCTTTTACAAATCGATTGTTTATTGAAATATCATAATTTGACAAATTTGGTGAAATCTCTTGATCAAGAACTGCAATAGACTTTACTTGTTTTGATAAATCTTTAAATTTATTGATTGATCCTCCTCCCCCTTTATATAGATATGCACCTGTTTTGTTGTTTTTATTTTCCATTAGGATATCAATGGATTTTTTCGAACCTAAATAAACTCTAAGACCAATTTTTGCTAACTCACCACTTAGTAAAAGTTGCGAAACGAATTCTCGAGGTTTAATCTCGATTGGAATATAAACTTCTTTCTTTATGGATGCAATCATTAAACTTTTAAAAAGGCAATAAGAATTATTTTATATATTAAATCTTGGAGAATTTGATTTGTAATTTCTTATTCTTTATTTATAAAGATAATAGAAGGAGAAATTTTAGATACAATCTTAAATTAGTTTAATTAATTTAAAATTTAACAATATTTTTAATTCTTCAATCAAAGTATTTAATGGAACTTCAGTCAAAATAGCGATTTCAAATATTGATCGTTTACCATCACAATAAGCAATAATATCGCTTCTAATCCCGCATGCCCTTTTTTGCCCTGCTACATGATATGAAAGATTTTTATATAAACCTCTTTTCCCAAGCTGTGGTTCACCCAGAGTAATTGTCATTGGATAAATGCCAAATTCAAAAGCATCGATTATATTCTTGATCACATTAAAAGATCCTAGGAGACCTTCTTGGGAAATAAAGTTAAGATTATCTAAACTTGTATGATATTCTTTATATTCTCCAAACTTAGATCTACTAAAGCTACATAAAGGAAGATTAACTTGTGGCGAACAGTATTGTCTTTCATCTGAACCTCTTTCTAGAAAACTTTTCGAATAAACATTTTTTTTTCCTATTAGAGCAGCTTTAAGCGCTAAATCTGCTAAGTTATTGCCATTAGGACTTTGAATATGAGTATATTGGTTATTATCTCCACAGCAAGTTAGGTTAAATCCACAAATAACCTTTTCAATTAACTTCTTTGATTTTCTTGATAAATATGCAATTGAACCAATAGTTTCTGGCAGTAAAACAAATCTGTAATTGTATTTTCTACTTGAGTTCTGCTTAACATATTTAATTATTTCATTTAAGACTACAGGTCCGCTTAGCTCATTATTTGCCATCGATGGATGGCAAAGATAACTAGAAAAGAAGATATCTTTTTTTAATCCTTTCTTAGATGGGATTAGAGCTTCAATTAATGTAAGCTTTCCAGGCTTTAATGTGGAATTAATAACGCATTTATATTCTTCATCTTTTTTCAGGGTTTTGAATAAATTGTATTCAAGGCAAAATCCCCAATACTTTTTATAATATGAAGTTACATAAGGGATAGCATTAGGAAGATCCTCCCTGTAATGTAAATGTTCAACTAATTCATCAAATGAAAGGGTTTTATTAATTGGAATTGAGTAGCCAACTACAGATAAATTACATTTAGAAAACTCACATATTCTTTCCCCATTTTGAAGCTCAATATAAGCATTTGAGATATTCCATTCATATGGAATATCCCAATCTCCTACTTTCTCCCCTGTTTTAAAAATTATTTTTTTAAATTCTTCATGGATCTCACAAAAAAAATCAAAACTCTTTTTTATACCATCTCCTGTTAAGGATCTATTTATTGGAAAAAGCATCTCTGCTAATTCATACATTGATTTATTGCAAATTTCTTTCTTATTCAGATTACTATTTGTTTGCATGAAATTCTTATCCTTATTTATTTTAACTAGAAGAACATAAAAATTCACTAATATAGATACAAAAAAATACCTTACTGTTATATGACTTTAGTTAAGCCTTTTATTTACACCGATATTTTATAAATTTGATTGATTATTTTCTATCAAAAAAAAAACTTTATTTTAGACGATTATAAAATTACTTTTAAAGAGAGTTTACTAAGAATAAAAACATATATAATGATTTAAATAAAAATGATTTTAAATGAGTGTTTTAGTTACGGGTGCAGCCGGGTTTATTGGCTTTCACCTGTGTAAAAGATTGTTAAGTGAAGGCTATAAAGTAATAGGAATTGATAATTTAAATAATTATTACGATAAGAGCTTGAAAAACGATAGGATAAATCAATTGAATAAGATTTCATCTATTGCGGATGGAAATTTCTCTTTCTTTGAAATAGATATTTCTAAATCTATTGATTTAAAGAAAATATTTAATGCAAATGATCATTCTCATTCAAAAATTTCTGTAGTCGTTAATCTGGCTGCCCAAGCTGGAGTTAGATATTCAATTGAAAACCCAGCAGCTTATGTTGAATCAAATTTAGTGGGCTTTAACAATATTATTGAAGAATGCAGAAAAAATAAAATTGATCATTTTATCTATGCAAGTAGTAGTTCAGTTTATGGTGCTAATAAAAAAATGCCATTTAGTGAAAAAGATAATGTTGATCATCCTGTAAGTTTATATGCGGCTACAAAAAAATCTAATGAATTAGTAGCTCATACATATAGTCACCTTTTTGATTTGCCAACAACAGGATTGAGGTTTTTTACAGTTTATGGACCATGGGGTAGACCAGATATGGCATATTCTATTTTCACAAAACTAATCTTACAGGGTAAGCCAATAAGGGTATTTAATTATGGGAAAATGATCAGAGATTTTACTTATATTGATGATGTTATTGAATCATTATTTAGATTATTAAATAAACCTCCTGTTAGGCAAAAAGATTTGAATATGGATAATTTAAATCCATCCAACAGCTGGGCACCATATAAAATTTTTAATGTTGGTAATTCGAAGCCAACTAATTTGGGTGACTATATTTTTGCTATAGAGAAGAATTTAAATAGAAAGGCAGAAATTATTTATGAAGAAATCCAACCTGGAGATGTAGAAGCAACTTTTGCGGATACAAAATATTTAGAGGAATGGGTTGAATTTAGCCCAAATACTTCCATTGATGAAGGTATTAAAAAATATGTGGATTGGTATTTAAAATATTACAAAGTTAATAATATTTAAATTAATCAAATCTTAGATTATAATTCTTATCTTCTTTTAAACAGGCTTATTTGATTTTTGCAAGATAATTGTATATATCAATATGAGTTCTTACAATTTTGTTTATATCGAAAATCTTTTCGGCTCTTTTTCTAGAGGCTATAGACATTGATTTAAGCTTATCCTTATCCTGAAGAAGTAATAAAATGGCATTTGCTAAGACATTTGATTCTTTTGGAGGTATAACTAAACCAGTGACATTTTCTTCTATTGCATCTCTACATCCTGGCTTGTCCGATGTAATAATCGCTCTTCCACATGCTGCTGCTTCACTAAGCACTTTTGGAAGTCCCTCTGGATAGTAAGATGGCAAAACTACTATATGTGAATTTGGTATTAATTTATGAATATCATTTCGAAAACCTAGATATTCAATATCACCATTTGATATCCAATTTCTAATCTCTTTATTTTTGATCGCAAGGGGATTAGATTCGTCAGGTTTCCCTATTAGCTGAAATCTTACTGAATAACCTTTTTCTTTAATTATTCTGGCAGAATTAACAAACTCTCTAACACCTTTTGAAATGATTAATCTTGATGCCATTATTATTATGGGAATACCATCAGGTAAATCTTTATGTTTGAATTTATCTAAATCCACTCCTGATCCGGGTATTAGTTTAGTCTCAGATTCATTTATTGCGCAAAATTTACATAATAGGAATTTGTCATTTGGATTCTGAAAAATTATTATTCTATTTTTACCGGACAAAGAAAAACGATACAAATAGAGGAACAGTTTCTTTCTTAATTTAGAAATTAATGTTGGAGATATAAATATATGACCCAATCCGGAAATCGCATAAATTATTTTATTTATTTTTAAAATTCTTGCTGAGATCCCTCCAAAAAGAATTGGTTGAAATGTAACAAGATGTAGAATATCAGGTTTTATATTTCTTAAGAGATTGAATATCTGAAAGAAACCTCTAATTATGCTAAAAAGATTTTTCCCACTTCTATCTAAAAAAATTTTATGTATTTTGAAACCTTTTGAAATTAGTTTTTTTTCTAATGCAGGATTAGTTATTGTAGTAGCTATGTGCACCTCATAGCCTTTTTTTAAAGCTTCAATAGCAATTGGCAATCTATGAGAAATAAAGAACCAATCTACATTAACAATAATTAAAAGCTTCAAAGTTTTATGCCTATATTAAAAATTAAATTTAATTCTAAAATAAGTCTAGGTAAATAATATATAAATAGGCAGAAAGAAATAAAAATCTGTGAAATCAATCAGAAATTAGAAAGATATTTATTATCAAATATTAGAAAAAATTAGTTAATTATATTTCCCTAAAAAAATTATAAGAATTTTATTAGTTAAATAATATTTAATAGTTGTTTTTTTTATTCTCAATAAGCCAAGATTGGAACATGAGAATTGTCCAGAGCTGAGAAGACCAATCCCTTTTACCAGAAATGTGCTCTTTCCATTTCTTATTTATATGTTCTGAATGAAAGAAATTTTGAGAGTAAATTAAATTTGGATCAATAAGATCCTCGGCCCATTCTCGCAAAGGTCCTCTTAACCAATCGCCTATGGGTACTGCAAAACCAGATTTAGGACCTTGATAAATTTTCTTAGGTAAATATTTGTTTAGGACTTGTCTCAATATCCATTTACTTCGATTCCCTCGCATTTTCATAGAAAGTGGAATACTCCATGCAAATTCTATAAGTTTATGATTTAGCATTGGCATTCGAGTCTCCAGAGAACTACTCATCGAGGCTCTATCAGTTTTTACAAGGATATCATTTGGCAAATACCCTTTGGCATCCATCAACATCATTTGATGTTGGAGATCCATTTTTTCTTTGGATGTAAAAAGAAATTGTGCCTGATTAAATTTATCCCTTTTATCTATAAGAATCTCATTAGAATCTTGCCATGATGAAATAACACACAAATATAGTTCATAAATAGTTTCTGCGTTTAAAATGTTAGATATCTTGTGGATTTTTATTCCTGGATTATTGATTTGCAAATAATTTGGAATAACAGCCTTGAAGAATTTATAGAAATTATCCCAAGAGGAAATTGGGAAATAATAAATGAATCTTGATATGAATTTTCTTAAAATAGGAGGAAGAATCTTAATTAACTTCCAAATCTTTGGTCCAGCTAAATATCTATTATATCCACAAAATAATTCATCACCGCCATCACCAGAAAGACATACTTTTACACTTCTTGATGAAAATTCACTTATTAAAGTAGTCGGTATTTGGGATTCATCTGCAAAAGGCTCATCATAAATTGTTGGGATTTTGGGTATTATTTGAAGGGCATCATTTGATGAAAAAATTATTTCATTGTGACTTGTCCCGAGGTAATTCGCTATACTCCGGGCTTTAAAAGATTCATCATAATCATGTTCATTGAATCCCACAGTAAATGTTTTAATTGGATTTGAAGATAAATTTTGCATTATAGATACTATTGATGATGAATCAATGCCTCCTGATAAAAAAGCACCTATTGGAACATCGCCTAACAATTGCTCAGAAATTGTTTTTTTCAAAAGCAGATCAAGGAATTCAATGGCATCAGAATCCGAACTCACAAAAGGATTGATTTTTCGTTCGTAGGCAATAGAGTTAATATCCCAATAATTTGTTGGCTTTGGTATCGATTTTTTTGATATGTCATTCATATGGAATTCTAAGTACATCCCAGGTTCTAGCTTATAAATTTCTTTATAAATAGAATATGGGGCTGGGATATTTCCAAATCTTAAGTAAGTACCAAGAATCGTTTTATCAATTTCAGCTGAGAAACTGGGGAATGCATTCAGAGCTTTAAGCTCGGAACTAAAAAGTAAAGAAGAATTACTAAAACCATAATAAAGAGGCTTCTCTCCCATACGATCCCTAGCCAAAGTCAATTTTCTTTCCTTTCTATCCCATAATGCAAAAGCATACATTCCAACTATTTTTTCTAGGGTTTTCTGGATACCCCAATGAGCAATAGCATTAATTATGGTTTCGGTATCTGAATGTCCTTTCCATTTAAGAGATTTTGGAAGTTGTTTCCTTATTGAAATATGATTATATATCTCACCATTTAAAATAATACAAAATCTTTTACATATAGAGAACATTGGCTGATGTCCTGCAGAAGATAAATCTACAATTGCTAAACGTCTATGTGAGAGGGCAATTCCAACTTCATAATCAATCCATAATCCATCATCATCAGGACCTCTATGAATAAGCTTTTTTGACATTGATATTATGGTCTTCTTTATAGATTCATTATCTAAATCAAAAGAGATAAAACCCGTGATACCGCACATGAATTTATTTAACTATAAATCACCCTTTATCTTCCACAATACTATAAAAAAGTTCCGCCCACTCATTTATAATCTCTTTTTCAGAAAAAGTTCTTTGAATTTCTTTCTTACCATTGGCGCCAAGGAAACCTCTAAGTTCACTGTCTGACATGATATTTTGTAAACCATTGGCTAATGATTCTGAGCGATTCTGGCTGCCATCAACTAATAAGCCAGTTTTTTTATGAATTATCAATTCATTTGTGCCTGGACAATTTGCGAATCCAACACAAGGTAAACCATAAGTCATTGCCTCGGCTGTAACTAGTCCATAGGATTCGTAATGTGAAGAAATCACAAAGATGTCAGCATTGATATATTCTTTTTCTATCTGATTAGTAACGCTTTTTATCAAAATTCGATTATTTAAATCTAGTTCTTTGATACTATCTTCAAGTCTTTTCTTAAGAAATCCACTACCAATAATTCTTAATTCCCAATCTTGAAATTGATTACATATCTTAGAAAAGGCCTTAATTAGTGTAATTTGGTCTTTCTGCGGATCTAATCTACCAATATTAAGAATTGTTTTTCTATTTTTTGAAGTTAATTGAAGTCTCTTTTGATTTTCTATTGAAATGGGATTCGCTATTATTTTCATTTTATTAGAGATAATTAAAGGATATTTTCTTTTAATACTCTTTGATAAAACTGTAAATTTATTAATTCTGAAAGATGAAATTAATAATAAGAGAAATTGGATAGGGCGACTTTTATAATGATCGATTGTAATATGTTCGCTAGCGATAATGGGTATAGATTTGTTTAGAAGCGCAAATGCAAGAGGTATATAAATAGAATGCATAAAGCCTACAATTAGGTCTGGTTTATTATTTGTGATATATGACTTTAGGAAATGTATTCTTCGAAAAAACTCAATAATATTTGACTTAGAAGATGAATCTCCAATAGATATATTTATTCTTTTTACTCTTGGATCTATAGGATAAAAACTATTAGCCCCTTTTTTGTCAAATGTAATTACGTAAATATCAAAACCTTTTTCAACTAGTGCAGAAGTTATTCTGCAAAAAACTCTTTCAGCTCCTCCTACAGAGTTGGAAAGATTCTTTATAGCAAAAAAGATTTTCAAGATCTATTTCTCGCGATTTCCAAAAATAAACTTTCCCATTCATTAAAAATAAGATTTGGTTGGTATTTTTTAATTGATAAGTTGGCGATTCTTCCAGCTTCCTTTCGAAATTTGCTATTGTCAATCATTTCTTGAAGTGCTAATGAATATGCCTTTTCATTATATTCAGATAAAATCCCATTTCTTTTATGAATCAAAAGCTCATTAACACCTGAAGTATTGTAAAGCCCTACGGCAGGTAGTCCCTGTCTAAATGCTTCAGTTAGCACATTTGGAAAACCTTCCCATAAAGATGGGAAAGCTAAGAATGAGCTTTCCCTGTACCAAATGTCTACATCTTTAACCCTGCCAATAATTTCTACTCTATTATTTAAAGATTTTTCATATATTAAATCTTCAATTAGCTTGCGATATTCTCCTTCTCCAACAAGTGTTAAGACCCATTCGGGATTATTTTTTGCTATTAGTGAAAATGAATTTATTAGAAAAAGTTGATTCTTTTGTAAAGATAGTCTTCCAATATTTAGGATTCTTTTTGGGCATGAATTTTGCTCATTTGGAAAGAAAGGATCTATGGATGGTTTGACAGGGTTTTGAATCGTATGAATCTTTGATCTTAGAAAATGGGGATATTTAAATTTATAACTATCAAATTGAACAGTAATGCAATCAGAAAAAAATAGAGCTAGGCAAGATAAAAAACGATTCTTTTTACTATTCTTTGTGAATTTGAATAAATCTGGAGAATTCCTTTCGGCAGCAATTATTGGTATTGATAAACCAATCAGAGCTGTACGAATGGCAATAAATGTACCCACCTGAAACCCAATTACTAATGATGGCCTAAGTTTTTTTAAATAATTCCTTATATATAACTGACGTTTGAATCTTACATTCCAACTTGCCTTTATGTCTGGTGCTCCTAAATTAAGTTTTATCCATTTTATATTAGGATTTAGATCATAGTGAGGTTCGGCATTCAACTCATCCCAGGTCAATAATATTACTTTATGTCCACGAATGACCATCTCATTCATTATCCAACTGGCTATCCGCTCAATACCTCCAGCCATATTGTTGAAATTGCGACAAGCGAATACCAATGTAAGCATAATTTAAATTAAAAATAAATAATTTATTTAGTATTTAGTTACATCTATAAGGAAGCTTTTATTACTGACCTTACTATGTTTGTATTGTCTTCTTCTGAAAAAAATATTTTTAATTTTCCATAAAAAAATATTATATCTTTGTTTTAAAAAAATAGGATCATTAAGGGGTTCTTTTTTAGAAGAGACTTTACATATTTTAGCAAGACCTGTTGATCCCCGCATAAATGAGAGGTCAATAATATTTAAATTAGAATTAAAAATAGCTTCTATAAGTTGATGAATTTTTCTATTAGAAATCTCTATACTTATATTGTCCTTTCTTTGACCTTCTAAATAGGGCCCTGAATCTACATCATCTAGAAAAATCATACCTCCTTTTTTTAAATAGGGAAACCAACCATATATTTCTTTATAAACATGCTGGGGAGTATGTAATGAATCGATATAAATTACGTCAATTCCTTTTCTTAAAATCGGAGCATATTCGATAATCTTTTCTACATTTGTAGAATCTATTTGAATAAATTTCCATTGTTTAGAGTTAGAAATATTTGAGCAATCTCTTATGTCAACTGATACTAAATTAGCATTAGGTTTGGGAAGAATTGCATTAAGGAAGACTTTTGTACTTTGGCCTCGATCTACCCCTAACTCAAGAATAGTAGGAGATGATCTTCTGGAAACTTCTTCATGCAATTCTAATAGTTGCCTTGCGGCAAATCTAGTTTCATTCTCTTTATGGGAGAAATCTTTTAAAACATTTATGTATTCTTGAAAAGATGAACTTTTATCAGTATTCATTTATATTCAATCACCTAAGTAATTTTTTAAGAAATTTAACACATTTCAGCCGATAATTAAGACTGCTAGGGTCAGAATAAATTAATTGTTCATGCAAGAAACGATTCGATGCGGAATATAGGAAATGTTTTGTAGTTCTAAAAGGATATTTCAGAAATATTTTTATTAGTGTATAAATTGATCCTAATCCATCCGAGTTGAAGTGTTTATATCTGAGCTCTATCCACATTCTCATATAATGATATAACCCTTTAGAGCATAAGTATTCAAAGTGCTTATTTATTAATAATAAAGAGCTTTCAAATTCAATGAGATGACTCTTGTCTCCAGTATTAGTTGCATATTGAGTTAGTACAGGCTCAGGTATGCCTATAAAATGACCCCCTTCCAGCGCTAAGCGAATTCCAAAATCTACGTCTTCTTGTCTACGCATTTTCGTATCAAAACCTCCAATATTTTCGAAGACAGACTTTCTTGCGAAGAGTGCACAAGTAGGAACTCCAGCACCATAAAAGACTCCAGATAGACGTTCAAAAAATAATAAATAATTAGCCATCTGTTTTCCTACCGGTGGATTCCCATAAATGCCAACAGAATGAAAATGTTTTGTATATCCATTTTCGTATTTTTTTTCTCCAGATGCAAAACAAGCTACTAAATTAGTCGAATTTATTCTTTCATAAGAAACTAATTTCGCATATTGCAATTTAATTCGATCTGCTCTACTGAAATCATCATCATCAAAGAATGCTATAAATTCTCCCTTTGCATTTGATATAATTAAGTTTCTTGAGTACGCACATCCCATATTTCTGGAATTCTTGATCACTCTAAGATTTCTTTGTCTTGAAGAAAATGCGCTTAAAATTTTAGTTGAGTTATCAGTTGAACAGTCATCTACAACTATTATTTCATAATTATCCCATTCTTGGGATTTGGCACTAATTATTGCTTTTTCTATTGTCTCTTCTGAATTATAACAAGTTATTCCTATTGTAATAAGGGGATTTTCAGATAAATCTACTTGACTAATTTTTTTATATTTGTATTTACTATTATTCATTTTCTAGAGTTCATCATCTTTTTTATTAGAAATAATATTATGGTAGAAAGCAAAATCAATGTTTACATTTGCTGAAGGTAAGGAAATAATCAAACGGTGCAATGTTTCTAAAGGAAAAATGATTATGAGAGTAATTAATTTAAATGTCATTTTTAAGAAATACCTTTTTGAAAAATAGTATTTAACTTTTAACCACTTTGTACAAAATAAATAATTTCCATATTGATCTATAAAACATTTAAACTTCTTCAAAAGTAAGAAATAGTATTTGAATTCATTTTCTTTTGTTTTGTCAACTGTAAAAGTCATTTTTTGTTTGACTAGAGGTTCCTTAATGCCTACAAAATGCGCTCCATTTAAAGATAATCTTATACATAATTCAGTATCTTCAGAACGTCTAAATGTAGAATCAAAACCACCAATATTTTTATATGTTTTCAAACGTGCCATTTGACTACAGGTTGGGCAAGATCCATATCCATCTTTTAAATGTTTACCTAGTAATATTCTTTTGGCAACTTCTATTCCTGCGGGAGCAGGGGAATCGTTTCTAGTACCCATTGTTGGCCTAATTCTAGTCCTCCCATTGGGATATATAACTTCACGACTACTATGGCAAATTATTGGTTTATTAGAATTGTAATTCATTTCATATTCTATTATCCTTCTGTATTGAATATTTATTCGATTTCTATTACTTAAGTCATCATCATCAAAGAATGCAAGAAATTGTCCCTTTGATTCTTCAATTATTTTGTTTCTGACAAAACCTATTCCATAGTTATTTTTATTTCTAAAGTATCTAATTTCCTTATTTCTTAGAGCCAAATTTTTGATTATTTCAAATGTCTGATCGTTAGAGTAATCATCTACGATAACAATCTCTATTGGCCTCCAGGTTTGATTTAAAGCAGAATAGATTGAATCTTTAATACTTTCAGCAGCATTAAAACTTGCAATTCCAATTGTGATAAGTGGTTTAGGCATGGGAATTATTTTTTGATTAGCTTTTTAATTAAAGATATTTTTTTTAAGAAATTTATCAATAAAATTGGAGATAATAATAGTGCCAAAATTCGATAATAAATCCCAATAATTTTTTGCTTTTTATTAATATAAAAATTAGATTTTGCGATCTGTCTAGAGGCATAATAAAAGCGACGTTTTTTTAGGAATTTTTTATATTTCTCTCTTAATTTCAGAGAATAAATTAATGGGATTTTTCCTGCCTTATCAGAACCTGAAGTTTTATACATATTAACGAGAGGTTCATCTACTGCTATAAAATAAGCACCTTTAAAAGAAGCTCTTATAGCAAAATCCCATTCAGATGTTCTTCTGAATTTTTCATCAAAAAAACCTATTTTATTTATCATATTTCTCCTAAACATTAAGGTGCAACTGCCAAACATACCCCATGCCTTATTAATATTTACTGGCATTCCTAAGATGAACTCTGCTACTTCTATTCCTTTTGGCACTGGTTCTTTTCTTCCAATAGCAAAAGCTGTATGATCTGATTTTAATTCTCCTCGTTTATATATATTACGATTTGAGTAACAAAGGGTAATTGAGTTCTTATTCTTTCTTTCAAATTCAATAATTCTACTTACTTGCTTTGAAATGCGATTATTTTTATTTTCATCATCATCGTCGAAGATAGCAATGAATTCACCCTTGGCGTTTCTTATACCTGTATTTAATGCAGCAGGATATCCTAAATTAGAATCATGCCTATATAGAGATATTCTTGAATCTTTGTTAGAAATTTCTGATAATATTTTAAAAGAAGAGTCAGTTGAACAATCATCAATTATTATTATTTCCAAATCCTCCCAATTTTGTCTTAAAGCACTTTTAACGGCTCTTTTGATAGTCTCCTGAGAGTTAAAACATGTAATAATTACTGAAACTAAACTCATAAATTTAATTATAAAATTGAAAGTTCATATTAAAATTCTCTAATTTTAGCTAGTCTCTCCGCTCTACTAAAATCCCCATGGTCAATAGCAGATCCAACTAGTCTAAGTTGCCATGAAAGGTTGTAAAAATTGTTTATCATAGGTTCTTTTTCAGAAATACTTTTTTTGTTTCTAAAGAAACTATTTCTATGATCTAGGATCCATCCTTTTCCTGCACCAACTAATTCATTATCAATAATATAAATACTTTTATTTGCATTGAAAATAATGTTATTAAGAGAAAGATCTGGATGGGATATTGCCTTATTAATAATGTTATTAGTTTCAGAATCAGATTTAATCCATTCGGCTAATAATGTTTCCACAGGTTCCCATTTTTCCCATGGTTTTAATCTTAATAATAAATAATCTTTTAAGTAGCAAAAGCAGTTTTTATATTTTCCAGCAAGAGTTAAAAAGTCTTTATCAAAATGAATCTTTTCTAGGAAATTTATAAGTTCAGTCGAATGTTTTTTTACTTCATTTGACTTTAGTTTTGCAAGGGTTTGACCTTCTATCCACTTTTCAACTACCAGATGATCGTCTCTTCCTATGACTTCTGGCAATAAAACTTTTTTTGATTTCAAATATTCTCCTAAATCTAGCCTAAGATCAATTTGACTACTATTGAATGCCTCATAAACTTTAACTTTCGTCCCGTTTTCTAATTTGCCCGATAATGAAAGTCTTCCAGCTTTAGTTATACCAGGTTTAAACATGCCTCCAAGAGGTTCTAGGCTGTTGATAATAATTTCTCCTACTCTTATTTTTGAAGGAATGTTTTTTTTATTCCTTTCTTTAAATAGATTCAATCTAGATATTAATGTCAATTTTAAATTTAATTATCAAGGTTAAGTTTTCTTTTCTCATATTTATAATTTATTACCCATAAAATGCATAATTTTAACCATTCTAGTCTACCAATCTTTAAACGCCTTTCTTTTCTTCTTTTAGATATTTTCTCTTTTATGGATAGTGTATTAATTTCAATTAATTTGGCAATACTAAGAAGTTCATTTTCTAAAACATAAGATATACGATTTGTATAATGAAATATTATGGGATTTCTTTTCCCTCCTTTGTAATAATTCAAATCAGGGAAAAAGTTCCATTCGGATGTTAATGGTAATATTCGAACATTTGATCTAAATAAAGCTTCATTTAGACTTATCTGATCATATTGTGAGTTATGGTTTTTGAAACCATCATTCCACATTTCGAAAAAATCATTTGATCTCTTTGATTTCCTGAAAAAGAATACACCACCATTAAAATGTGGAAGTTGATCAACTCTATATTTTTTATCTAAGATATATACATTTCCTTTGCCAGGTTTTTTTTGTCGAAAAGGGTTGAATTTGAAGCAAACATCAAAATAATCTAAGAAACCCCAAGCAAGATCTAATTTTGATAGAACAATAGTATCGCTATCTATGTAAGCAACTTTATCTGCATTAATGTATTTATTAATATTAGTTTTGTAATTTCTATTTTTAGTCATAGATTCTTTTACAAATTTAACTTCAGTTTTATTATTCCAGAATTCAATTTTCTTGTAGTCAAATTCAATATTAGTAATAATGAGAATTTTTATATCTTTATCAAGCTTCCTTATTGATTTTATTGATAGTAATGCTTGTGCAAGATATAAATCGCCAAATCCCACATAACATATAGCATTCTTACTGGCAAGTGATTTCATATTATTTATTGTAGATGATATTTATTTGTTAATTCATTTTTATTACATTTTTATCATGTAAAGTTAGAAAAATAAAGGGTAAATGAGATTAATATTAAGAATTTGAAGAGTTGAATTGATTTGATTTTTATTGTTCTAAATAAAATTAAAATCTTAAAATGTAATTCTTGTAATTAAACAAATAATATCTTCTAAGTGTTGGTTGTCATATCTTTAAAAATCGAATCATCTTTTGAAAGATTTTCATAATTGCCCTTATTTATTAATTTACCTTTTTCAATGTGGAAAATAGTATCACATTCTTTAATGGTTGATAATCTATGTGCAATCATTATTATTGTGATTGATTTTTTTAAGCTCTGAATAGCTTTCATTATCGTTCGTTCAGTTATATTATCAAGAGCACTGGTTGCTTCATCAAATATAAGAACCTCAGGCTTATGGTAAAGTGCCCTTGCAATTCCAAGTCTCTGTCTTTGTCCTCCTGATAATTTTACTCCAGCTTCACCTACTTTTGTTTCGTATCCATAAGGCAATTCTTCAATTATAAATTTATCGAGATTTGCAATGTTTGCGACATATCGAACTCTTTCATAATCAATATTATTTTGCTTGGAACCAAGTGCAATATTCTGGGCGACTGTATCGTCTGCTATAAAAATTGATTGAGGTACATAACCTATTATTTGTTGCCAACTTTTAATATTACTACTATTCAATATTGTTTTATCTACTTTAATATAACCTTGATTTGCATGAAGCAATCCCAAAATAATATCAATTATTGTTGATTTACCTGCACCAGTAGATCCTACAAAACCAACACTGGTTTTGGCTTTTATGGTTAATGATAAATTATTTATGGTCAAGGACTTTGATTCAGGATAAGCAAAAGAGATTTTATTTAGACTTATTTGGTTTTTTAGAAAAAGAGGAATATTTTCTTTGGGTATTTTTGGTTCTCTCTTTGACTGGACTAATTCTTTGTAAAGCAAATTAAGAGCTGGTTTTCCTGATCGAATAGATGTTAAATTCCTAAAAATACCTTGAACTACAGGCATAATACGCATGCCAGCAAAAGCATATAATGCTATCAATGGTATTATTTCGTTATAGTTGCCCTCAACCTGCGTAAGTAAGACAAGAATTACTAACAATAATCCTCCACTAACAGCAACCTGAATGAAAAGGGTAGGGATCAGTTTCGCTAAAGATGTTTTTATCCTTAATCTATGATAAATATCAGTTGCTTTTTTGAAGTTATCTAAATAAACATCAATTGCATTTCTTACTTTGATTTCTTTTATTCCTACTAGAACCTCCTGGGAAATCATAAAACGATTTTTATTAGCCTCAATTCTTGCGGCCGCTTTACGAAGTAAATATCTTCTTATTAGTAAATATATAATTCCGTAGCTTAAAGATAAACTAAAAAGTGCAATTAAGGCTGCTTTTGGCTCTGCTAGAAATATAGCAGAAAGAACAAATGTTGAAATTATTAATCTTGAAATTAGTTCTAAAGAAGGGAGCAGACTTCCATAAATTACTCCTTCCACTTCTGAAAGTACTGTCTTACTCATATCAGCACTATGTCTGCTCAAGAAATATATATATGGTCTATTTAAATATGAATTTAGTAATCTAGTACTCATTGCTTTGTTCCTCATTTGTGTATATCGCAATATGCAGTGATTAAAGAAACCATTGAATAAAGTTCTTGTAATAGTAATAAAAAAAACAAAGCTTGTTAATGCAATTAGAAATTCATCATTAGATTGAAAATTAAAATATGTGTATATGGAGTTTAAATATTTATTTGTATTAATTAATTCTGGATCAGACAATACCGAAACTAAAGGGAAAATAGAAAAAATATTAAATGTCTCAATTGCACCAAATACAATCATTAAGATAAGAAGTATTAGAGCAAGCTTTCTTTCTTGAGTTAAAAGTAAATCCCAAAGTTTTTTATATGTTTTGAACATTTATTTGCTAGAGAAATTAATATCTAAATAGTGTGATTTCCTCACCAAAGAATATTTTAAAACAAAATCAATTTAATTAGTTTAAACCATTTGTATTTATATAATCTATTTAACTTTTGTTATGCAAGTTTTTCCAAAAATAAATTCTGCATATTCCCAATCTTCAATTGTATCGATATCTATAGCTCTCATTCTTGGGAGAATATATGGGATACTGCGTTCAAGTAAATTTGATTTTTTTAGCCATGTATTTTTCGAGGCAATGTAAAATTGTCCTGCATCATGATATGCAGTTTCTAAATCTTGAGTCCTTGATGAAAAGTTGTCTGGAAAAATCATTTTCGAAAAGCCTTTTTTATCAATAGAGAATGATCTTTTTATAGGATGAGGAAATTTTGTTGCAGAAAAAATATATGTCTCAATTGATTCATTTTTTAATTTCCTAAATGATTCAGAAATATCTTTTTCACTAATAAATAAGGCTGTTGGATAAATACAGCAAATGGTATCAATTTCAATTCCTTTATCTTTGAAGAAATTAATTGTATGAAGAACAACATCTCTTGTAGAGGCGTAATCTCCTGAAAGATTATCAGGACGAATAAAAGGTATTTCAGCACCGGCATCAAGAGCAATGTTTGCTATCTCCTTATCATCTGTACTAACAACTACCATTTCAAAGTCATCTAATTTCTTGGCTTCAGAAATAACCCACTCTATAATTGGCCGTCCTTTAATTTCTTTTATGTTTTTTCTAGGAATCCTTTTGCTTCCGCCTCTAGCTGGAATTAAGATAATATTCATCAGATAAATAACTTTAGGGCATTTTTAACTCTTATTTGTTGATCAATTGTTAGACCAGGGAATAAAGGGATGCTTATTGCTGAAGAAGCATAAATTTCAGAACCGGTGAAATTCTTTTTATCAAAATTAAATTTTTTGTAATATGGATGCTTGTAAATAGGCTTGTAATGTAATTGGACTCCAATTTCTTCTGATCTTAATCCTTCAAAAACTTTTAGATAATATTTTTCATTTAATCTATTTAGTCTTATTACAGCTAAATGGACCGAAGAATATACATCAGGTGGAATTTCAAGAAAAGTAAGAGGCAAGTCACTAAGTATCTCATAATAAAAGACTAATTGCCTATTTCTTTCTTTTACTATCTCTTCAAGCCTTTTAAGCTGGCTTAATCCCAAAGCCGCTTGGATATCTGTAATTCGGTAGTTAAAGCCAAGATTTTGTTGTTCATATTGCCAGCCTCCAATTAGTGGTTCAACAAATTTTTCAGGATCTTTTTCAATACCATGAGATCTTAAGTTCATCATTTTATCTGCAAATAATTTACTATTTGTAGTAGCAACACCACCTTCTCCAGAAGTGATTATTTTTACAGGATGAAAGCTAAATACTGTTATTTCACTGTACTTACAGCTACCTACTAATGAGTCTTGGTATTTACCTCCAATGGCATGACTAGCGTCTTCAATTACTGAGAAGTTATATTTTTTGGATAATTCGTTTATTTCCTTCATTTCACATGAACTACCAGCTAAATGAACAGGAATAAGGACTTTTGGCAAAGAATTATTTTTTTGAGCTTGTAAAAGCTTGTTCTTAAGTTTTTGTATATCGATTAAACCTGTATTAGGATTTATATCTACGAAATCAATCCATGCATTGCAGTATAGAGCACAATTTGAAGATGCCACAAAAGAGATTGGTGATGTCCAAACAATATCATTTTTTGTAACTCCCAATGCAAGGCAGGCAAGATGAAGGGCACTTGTGGCACTATTTACTGCAACAGAAAATTTTGATCCAACTTCCCTTGAAATTGCATTTTCAAATTCTATGATTTTCTGACCCTGTGTAAGTCTGGAACCTTTCAAGACTTTATTGACTTCCTTTATATCCTGTTCCGAAATATAATGCATTCCATATGGCAAAAATTCTTGCTTCGAATTTTTATCAAAATTTAAATTCATAACTTATCAATTAACATTAGAAATTATTTATAGATGGCAAGTTTTTTTTGATCCATAGATTTAATTCTTCTTTGGTCATCCAATCTTTATTAATATCAGAAGAATATGAAAAATCTGGAGGAACTAATTTTCCTTTTTTAATTCTTTTCTCATCTTCACTCCAGCCGTTGATTGCAGGGAGTATCTTAAAATAGTCACCATATTCATAAGTATGTGGGGCGTCATCGGAGTTAATCATATGTTCATGGAGCTTCTCGCCTGGCCTTATCCCAATGATTGAAAATTCTGCGGAGGGATTTATTGTTTTGGCAATATCTACAATCTTCATGGATTTTATTTTTTTTACATATATCTCACCTCCGCACATATCTTCAAATGCGTTCCATACCATTCTTACAGCTTCATTTAGAGTGATCATGAATCTTGTCATTCTCTCATCTGTAATAGGTAATATATTTTTATTTGCTTTGCTAAGGAAAAGAGGAATGACTGATCCCCTTGAACCCATAACATTACCATATCTTACAATCGAGAAAGTTGTATCTGAATTTCCAGAATAAGAATTGCTTGATATGAATACCTTATCAGATATGAGCTTAGTCGCTCCATATAAATTTGTTGGGCTACATGCTTTATCAGTCGATAGGGCAATTACTCTCTTTATACCTCTATCAATTGCAATATCAATTAAATTCATTGCACCATTTACGTTGGTTCTAATACATTCAAAAGGATCATATTCAGCTTTTGGGACAATTTTCAAGGCTGCGGCATGAACCACATAATCAATACCACTTAAAGCTCTCCATAAACGATCTTTATCTCTAACATCTCCAATAAAGAATCTAACCCTTTTATCATTTTCGTAAGTTTTAGCCATCTCCCATTGTTTCATTTCATCTCTAGAAAAAATAACAACCTTTTTGGGATTGTATTTCTTCAAAGTCATTGGAATAAATGTTTTGCCGAATGAACCAGTACCTCCAGTGATTAATATTGATGAATTTTCTAACACTTTTAAATTTGATATTTTATTGTATTAATTCTATCAGTAATGATTGATAATTCTTTATAAATAAAATTAATCATCAGAAATAAATGAAATTAATATCTATTCAATTGCATCCCATGAAACTCTATCTCCTTTTTTTATAGCCTTTTTTAATTTCTTGTTTAAGAAATTATCATAATATTTTGGAGGTAAACCATACCCAGGTCTAATTCTTCTAATGTCTTTTGGAGTTATAGTTTGACCAGGTTCCTTATCAGTTACAAAATAAAGAGATCTCCTGAAAACTATGTTTTCTGTTTCTGAATCAGATCTTTTAAAACTTCCACATCCTAAAGCTTCCCAACATTCAGTTGTTTCTTCTTTTAATTTTTTCAATTGATAAGGAAGAATCGAAAAAGAACTGTCAGGCCCGTTTTTATGCTTATCTAAAATATAATGCTTTTCTATTGCACAACCTCCTAAAGCTACTGATGCTAAAGCAGCAGTATTATTAAGTGTATGGTCAGATAAACCCACATCAAGTCCATACTTTGTTCTTAAACTTGTAATCATTTGGACATTAGAATCTGAAGTAGGTGCAGGATAACTACTAATACAGTGAAATAATAATATTTCACCGTTACCGTATTTACGCGCCACTTCAACTGCTTCATCTATCTCATCTTCGGAAGCCATCCCGGTAGACATTAGGATAGGTTTATTTTTACTAGCAATGTATTTAATCAGTTGTAGATCAAGGATTTCAAATGAAGCTATTTTGAATGCTGGTGTCTTTAGTTCCTCAAGGAAATCAACTGCCTCCTCATCAAAAGGGGATGAAAAAATTGTAATGCCAATATGATCTGCATACTCGAATAATTTCTTATGCCACTCATAAGGAGTAGAAGCTTCCTGGTATAAATCGAACAACTTGTATCCTTTCCATGTCCCTTTTTTGATAAGGAAGTCATCTTTATCGGAATTTAAAGTCATGGAATTGGCTGTGTACGTCTGTAACTTAATAGCATCAGCACCACATTCTTTTGCAGACTTTATGGTTCTTAAAGCTCTATCCAATGATCCGCAATGATTAGCAGATAATTCAGCTATGATATAGGGATTTTTTTTATTGCAAATTTCTCTCTTATTTATCTCTATCATTTAAGTTTCAACTAACGAATTCCATCAATTATAACAATATTTAAATTTACATCTATATTCAGCCATCACCAACTTTACATAAATAGGAGCTTTCAATGTGTTTGAAATTTAAATGTTTTAATGCTTCAAGTAAATAATAAAAATTGATGTGTTCATGTAAAATGTATTTTTAAAATATCTCCAGGTTTTATCTAACTCTTATAATCATTAATTGATATATTAATCAATTCAATCAAAATCAATCCTAGTTTGAAAAGAAGACAAACAAAATGGTAATTAAAATTAAAAAATCATTAAATAATATTTTAAATCTGCCTAGGTCAGTCAAAACTTTAATAGCAATTTCATTTGATTTTACATCCTGCGTAGTTTCTTTATGGCTTGCTTATTTTCTGCGCCTTGGTGAAGTTGTTTCTTTATCAGAAAGAGGAGTTGAGGCATTATTTTTTGCTTTAATAATATCTTTACCTATTTTCTTTGTATTTGGATTATACAGAGCCATATTCAGATATTCGGGATTATATGCCTTGTTAATAGTCTGTAGAGCTATTTTTGTTTATGCAATATTTTATTCTACGATAATCTGTTTAATTGGCATTGAAGGAGTACCAAGAACAGTTGGTATAATCCAGCCACTAATTTTATTTTTATTAACTTGTTCGTGGCGACTCCTTTTAAGGTTCTTAATTAGCAAAATAAATGCTAAGGACAATATGAGAAAGAATCTGTCAAAAGCATTGGTATATGGATCTGGCTCAGCGGGAAGGCAATTAGTTAAAGCAATGCAAGATAGCTCAGAAATCCTAATTAAGGGGTTTTTAGATGATGATATTCATCAACAAGGTCGAATGATTGATGGCAAGCTAATTTATGCTCCTGAAAAATTAAAGAAAATAATTGCCAAGAAGAAAATCAGCCTAATCTTACTTGCATTACCATCAATTGAAAGAAAAAGAAGAAATGAAATAATTAAGAATCTTGCACAATTTAAAGTAGCTGTTAGGTCTATACCGGGGATATCTGAGTTGGCCAGAGGAGAAAGTTCCATAACTGATTTTTTAGACTTAGATATTGATGACTTGCTTGGCAGAAATGAAGTAGAACCATTTCAATCATTGATGTCAAGGAATATCTTCTCTAAAACTATTTTAGTTACAGGAGCTGGAGGTTCAATAGGCAGTGAATTGTGTAGGCAAATTATTAAATTAAAACCTAAAAAGTTGCTACTTGTTGAGATTAGCGAATACGCGCTTTATTCAATACACTCTGAATTAGAACAATTAAAGAATAAAGGAGTTAATGTTGTCCCATTATTGGGTTCCGTTCAAGACGAAAAAAGAATGAATGAGATTATATCTATATGGAAGCCTGCATCTATATATCATACCGCCGCTTATAAACATGTCCCAATAGTTGAACATAACTTGATAGAAGGGATAAAAAATAATGTGATGGGAACATATCAATTAGCAAAAATCTCTTTAGAGAATGCTGTATCTAATTTTGTTTTTGTTTCCACTGATAAAGCCGTCAGGCCAACTAATATTATGGGAGCTTCAAAAAGAATGGCTGAACTTTGTTTGCAAGCTTTCAATGATGAGGTTTCAAATAATCAAGATATTAAAGTTAAAACTAAATTTTCTATTGTTCGCTTTGGAAATGTTCTTGATTCATCAGGATCTGTTATTCCCAAATTTAGGTCTCAAATAAAGCATGGTGGTCCAGTCACGCTTACTCATAAAGAAATAACTAGATATTTTATGACTATTACAGAAGCTGCTCAATTAGTTATTCAATCTGGAGCATTAGCTGAGGGAGGTGATGTTTTTGTTTTGGATATGGGTACTCCAATTAAAATTTTTGATTTAGCCGTAAGAATGATTGAATTATCTGGTTTTTCTTTAAAAACCATCCATAATCCCCAGGGTGATATAGAAATTACTATTACAGGTTTAAGACCCGGTGAAAAATTGTATGAAGAACTACTCTTATCAGAAAATCCTATTAAAACAATTCATCCAAAAATATTTAGATCAAAAGAACCTTTTAAAAATCTAAATGAGCTAAAAAATGACATTCAAATGCTTGAGGATCTTATGCAAAATAATGATTTTAGAAATATATTAATTAAATTGAAAAGTATTATTATTGACTATAATCCTAATACTAAAATCATAGATCATACTTTCATGGATAATTAGTTTCAGATAACTTAAAATCTATATTATGGCTCAGTATGAGGACTGATTTTTGAATAATAAGCTGATTAGATTTCTTGACATAGTTATATCTATGTTTATGTTATGTTTTTTGAGTCCTCTAATTGTTTTAGTATTGATTATTGCTTGGGCTGAATTAGGGGAACCTATATTTATTCAGAATAGAGTAGGAAAGAATAAAAGACCTTTCACTCTTCTTAAATTTAGAACAATGCATATAAATACACCCTCAGTTGCTTCTCATTTAGTAAGTAATAAATATGTATCGCGATTTGGAAGGATTATAAGAGCACTTAAATTTGATGAATTACCTCAATTAATTAACGTGATAAAGGGAGATATGAGCCTTGTTGGCCCAAGACCCTGCCTTTTTAATCAAATTGAACTTATCAAACAAAGGGAATTATATAATGTATTCTCAGTAAAGCCTGGGATTACAGGTTTAGGACAAATAAAAGGTATTGACATGTCTGAACCTGAAAAACTGGCATTAACCGAGAATTTCATGATTGAAAATTTTAATAATTTTAGATACTTTAGATATTTATTTCAAACTCTTTACGGCAAGGGTATGGGTGATAATTTAAAGAGAAATTTCTAAACTATAAGTTTGTAAGCTTTAGAGTTATTAATTAGTTATTTCTCTGAAGGTATTTCTTAGTCCTGCTAATAATATCCATATTAATATACTTATTCTTAAATCAAAGTAAAGTATATCTAGGGTGTTTGAAAAAAGAATAACAAAACTTGAAGCAAGCCAGGCCCTTTCAAAATAATTATTTTTAGAAAAATTCATTAATTTATTATTTGAATCAATAAAGATTCTTCTTGAACTTTTAATTAGGATATATAAAATCAGACCTGTCAAAAGTATTGAAGTTAATAAACCATACTGTATTGATAGTTCAATAGGAATACTATGCGAGTGAGCAAAATAGAGTGTATTTTCACTATTCCATAGCGATGAAAAACTGTTCCCCCCCCAGCCAAAAATTGGTTTTTCTGCAATGTAATGCAAAGCACTTTTCCAAATATCAATTCTAGGTTCATTTATTAATTCATGATATTGAAATTTTCCTATAAGTTTTATTGGAATTAAGGGAAAATTAAAAAGATTATTCAAAATAGTTTTAAAAATTATGATTGATGTGAAAGTGATTATGCTTAAAGGAAATAACTTAATTTTCATTGGAAATAATAGAATAATAGTTCCGATAAATAAACCCAATAAACCATTTCTTGAAGATGTTAAGATCGTACAAAGAACTATTAAAATGATTAGTATTAAACTAATTATCTTTTTTACTTTTAATTTTTTTATGTTAAGGAATGATGCATAAAAAAAAGGGTATACAGTTGCCAGTGCACAACTTAAATAATTTTGGTTATTAAACATTGCTGTCATGCCAGTTGCATCCTCTCTCTGGTACCAAATAATTAATCCATTGAGAAAATCAAGAGGTCCATACCAGTTAAAAAAGTATTGTCCAAAACCACTTATTATTAATGGAACTGAACCGAAAATTAGACAATAACCAAATAAAATGCGATTCTCTTTTGATTTTAAATAATGTTGAAAGCCCATATAAAATAGGAATAAAGGTATCCAATTAATTAAGCTGATCAGAGGATGGGTATTAAAGTTGTAATTTTTATCTATAAGAATTTGTTGACTATTAGAATTAAAAAATATACAAGTTGATATCATTATTGAACTAATGATAATCAAGAGAATATTAATCTTATCTTTTAGTAAATTATCCCTTGAGATTGTGAAGCTTATAATCAACGCTATTAATAGAAATAGGCTTGATATTACCGGTGCTGAAAATAATAAAAAGACTCCTAAGTAGAAACTAAAAAAACCGATTGTTGAAAAGTCTAATTTAAATATATGTTTTGGAATATTCTTAATGTTAAATTCAATCATCATGTAAAGATTAATTCAATTAAAAAATAATAATTTAGAATTTAAAATTATATTCTTTAAGTTATGTTTATAATTTGCCATATTTTTTGGCAAAGAAGAATCATTTCTTAAATACTTTTAACTTGAACTTTTTAAAATGAATTATTTTTCTTTATCAAATTAAAGACTTTTTAAAACTTTTTGTTTTAAATACTTTTTTAAAGTAAAATAACATGAGTTTTTATCTCAAGAAAAATCTCTAATAAAATCAAGAAAATATGTTGTATTGGCGCAGGCTATGTAGGAGGACCTACAATGGCTGTCATAGCTGATAAATGTCCGGATATCATTGTTACCTTAGTAGATATTGATCAAAACAGAATTGATTCCTGGAATAATAAAGATCTCAATAAGTTGCCTGTTTATGAACCAGGTCTTAAAGAAATTATTTCCAGAATAAGGAATAAGAACTTATTTTTTTCATGTGAAATTGAATCTGCCATAAAAGATTCTGATATGGTATTTATCTCCGTTAATACTCCTACTAAAAAGAGTGGCTTTGGAGCGGGTTATGCAAGTGACTTGAAATGGGTTGAATCGAGTGCTCGACAAGTTGCTGAATTTTCAGTTGGACATACTATTGTTGTGGAAAAAAGTACTGTGCCAGTAAAGACAGCAGAGCTAATACAACATATCCTTAATGATGCAGAGAAGAATAGCCGTAATTCATCCAATTTAAAGAGTTTCTCAGTTTTATCAAGTCCAGAATTTTTAGCTGAAGGAACTGCTATAGATGATTTAGAAAATCCAGATAGAGTTTTAATTGGAGGTGAAGATGCTTTAGCTGTTAGGAGTTTAAGTAGCATATATGAAAGATGGATCTCTTCTGAGAAGATTCTTTTTACTAATCTTTGGAGTAGTGAGTTATCTAAATTAACCGCAAATGCTTTCTTAGCCCAAAGAATAAGCTCAATAAATTCGATTTCTGCTTTATGTGAATCAACTGGAGCGGAAATTAATGAAGTAGCAAATGCTATAGGTGCTGATCGCAGGATAGGACAAAAATTCCTTAGCGCAGGTCCAGGTTTTGGTGGGAGCTGTTTTCAAAAAGATATATTAAATCTGGTTTATCTATGTAAATATTATGGTCTTTATGAGGTTGCAAAGTATTGGGAAGGAGTATTAAGTATTAATTCCTGGCAGAAAGAAAGGATTGCATCTCTAATAGTTGAAAAACTTTTTGGAACAGTTACTAATAAGAAAATAGCAATATTTGGTTTTGCCTTCAAAGCTAGTACTAATGATACTAGAGAGTCTCCAGCGATTTCAATTGCCAAATATTTAATTGAGAATGGTGCAAACCTTATTATCACAGATCCGCAAGTTACCCCTATTCAAATTGAGATGGAATTAAGCCTATCCGAATCGCAGCAATGTAAATTAGGAGGTGGAAAATGGGCTTATTCAAAAGATCATAAATATTGTGTAAAGAATGCAGACGCTGTTATATTATTAACAGCATGGGATGAATTTAAAGAGTTAGATTGGAAAGATTTAATTTGCCTAATGCGTAAACCATCATGGATTTTTGATAACAGAAAAATAATTTGTATCGATGATCTCAAAGGCACAGATGTAAACTTCTGGCAAATAGGTTTAGGAACTATACACTCAATGTAATTAATATTTTTTGGAATTAACTTAATATTTAAAATCTAAGAATTTTAAACGCTTCCTGCAGGATTCGAACCTGCGGCCCACTGCTTAGAAGGCAGTTGCTCTATCCAGCTGAGCTAAGGAAGCTTAATGGATCATTTAGTAATAGAGATCAATACTATCTATCTATCTATCTATCTTATTCTAGTTTGAATGATTTAGTTCAGACAAGAATCTATATATAGAAATAGATTAAGGTCAAAGGTAGTTACCCTTTTGGCTTTTTTTATTTTACTGTTGGAAAGTCAATTATAAAAGTATTTCACATTAAAATAAAAATAAAAATTAATTTTCTAAAATAATAAAAATTTTTTAAGGGTTTTCATCATTAAAGGATTTCCTATAGCTTTCAATTGTCTTTCTAATACCTTCATCTAAATTAGTCCTTGCGGTCCACCCTAGATTATTAATTCTAGAAGAGTCTAATTTCTTTCTAGGAGTTCCATCTGGTTTCGATTTATCCCAAATTATTTTTCCTTTATAACCGACAATCTCGGAAATCATAAATGCAAGATCTTTTATAGAGATCTCATAATCACTCCCTATATTTAGCCAGTTTAAAAATTCCCCACTTGTATTTCTTGGAGCATCATTATTACCAGGAAACCATTTTTCTAAAGAAAACAAACATGCCTCAGCTAGGTCATCTACAAATAAGAATTCTCTTAATGGCGATCCAGTACCCCAACATACAACTTCACTCGTATTATTTTTTTTAGCTTCATGGAACTTACTAATTAGAGATCCTATTACATGCCCACTGTTGATATCATGGTTATCATCTGGTCCATAAAGATTAGTTGGCATTAAAGATATAGCATCAAAATTAAATTGTTTTCTATAGGCCTCGCAAAGTTTCATACCTGCAATCTTTGCAATCGCGTACCATTGATTTGTCTCTTCAAGAGCTTTAGTTAGTAAATATTCTTCTTTAATAGGTTGCAAACAGTTTCTTGGATATATACAACTGCTTCCCAAAAATAATAATCTTTTTACTTTATGTTTCCAAGAGTTCTCTATGAGATTATTCTGTATTCTTAAATTTTCTAGTAGAAAATTTACAGGATAGTTTCTATTAGCCAGGATACCGCCAACTTTTGCAGCGGCAATGATAACTATATCTGGCTTATTCTTTGAAAACCATTCATCAACACTTAAGTCATCTTTTAAATCTAAGTCTTTTTTGGCGATTGTAAGTAAATTATTGTTTTTATAGGAAAAACCTTTTTTGTTAAGTAATCTGCATATGGCACTCCCAACCATTCCAGTTGAACCCGCAACATAAATTTTGTGAGTTTTGGAGAGAAGGGACATTATTTAAGTGTTCTTATTCATTATTTGGGGGATGCTTTCAAGGGAATTAGAAGAAGTGAACCCCTCATTTGCTAATATTATTTCTTTTCTAGCCTCTTGATCATCATTAAGAATCATTTCAGAGATGATCTCTTCTAATGTTATTTTAGGTTCCCAGCCAAGTTCAATCTGAGCTTTAGTAGAGTCGCCAAGAAGTTCTTCTACTTCAGTAGGTCTGAAATATCTTGGATCAATACTAACTACAGTCTTTCCATTATCAGCTCTAATACCTACTTCATTAATTCCTTCGCCTTTCCATATTATTCCAGGACTATCTTTTTTATTATTCCATCCAACTTCGAGGGCACATTTTTCTATGAAATGCCTTACTGTTTCATTTCTGCCAGTTGCAATCACATAATCTTTTGGTTTATCTTGCTGTAACATAAGCCATTGCATTTCGACATAATCTTTTGCGTGGCCCCAGTCCCTTTTCGCATCCAAGTTACCTAGAAAAAGACATTCCTCAAGACCAAGGTTAATTCTCGAAATACCTCTTGTGATTTTTCTTGTTACGAAAGTTTCTCCTCTCCTTTTAGATTCATGGTTAAACAAAATCCCATTACATGCAAATATTCCATAAGCCTCTCGATAATTAACTGTTATCCAATAAGCATAAAGTTTTGCAGCAGCATATGGACTTCTTGGATAGAAAGGTGTTGTTTCTCTTTGAGGTATCTCTTTAGAGGCTCCAAAAAGCTCACTAGTGCTAGCTTGATAGACTCTAGTCTTTTTACTAAGATCTAATAATCTTACTGCATCAACAATTCTCAAAGCTCCCAGTGCATCACAATTAGCTGTGTATTCAGGTGATTCGAAACTTACAGCTACATGACTTTGGGCTCCAAGATTATATATTTCATCAGGAGCAATTTTTTCTATAATCCTAATTATATTACTGCTGTCAGTTAGATCACCATAATGAAGAATTAAATTCAAGTCTTCTTTATGAGGATCTTGATAAAGATGATCAATTCTTTGAGTATTAAAGTTACTTGATCTTCTCTTTAAACCATGAACTTCATAACCTTTTTGAAGCAAGAATTCGGCAAGATAACTTCCATCTTGTCCAGTAATGCCAGTTATTAATGCTTTCTTTGGTTCTTTCATTTATTTTATAGACTATAGAGATAATACCTTAATAATTATAGGCCCTTGATATTAGCTAGAAAATAAATAGAATTTTCTTTTTTTTAGTTTTCGAAATAAATTAATTAGTAATTCTCCCGTAGTTATCATCAAATCTAACAATATCGTCCTCCTCAAGATATTCTCCACTTTGGACTTCAATTAACGTAAGAACTTCCTTCCCAGGATTTGAAAGTCTATGTTTCGAACCAAGCGGTACATAAATACTTTGATTCTTAAAAAGTTTTGAAATTATTCCATCTATTTCCACTTTCGCTATCCCATTTACTACTACCCAATGCTCAGAACGTTTTTTATGTAATTGAAGAGATATACTTTCACCTGGGTTGATTTCCAATCTCTTTACTTTCCAACTCTTACCCTCACTAATAGACTTATAATTTCCCCAAGGTCTATGGATTTTTCTTGAATTCTTAGATTCTTCAAAATTTTTATCTGACAATTCTTTCACTAAATCTTTAATAGATTCAGTTGAGTTTTTATTCGCAACTAAAACAGCATCATCAGTTTCTATTACTAAGAGGTCGTTTATCCCAACACATGCAATTAGCCTGCTTTCACTTCGTATGTATGAGTTCTTTACATTTTTTATATAAGCTTTGCCTTGGAGGGTGTTTTTATTGATGTCAAATTTAGAGTTTTCTGATATGCTTTTCCAACTTCCAAGATCACTCCATTCGCAATTAAGCCTTACTACAGTTGCTAAATTTGTCTTTTCCATAATAGATACATCTATTGAGGAAGAAGGGCATTTTTTAAACAATTCAATATCTACTCTTCGAAAATCATGATCTTTTGAGCCTCCTAAAAGTGCATCTTTGCAAATGTTAAGAATGTCTGGATGATAAGTATTTAGTTCTTTTATTAAAGTTGAAGCTTTAAACATAAAAATTCCACTATTCCATGAAAAATGTTTGTTGCTTAGAAACTTCTTTGCTTTTGCAAGATCTGGCTTCTCTTCAAAACTTTTAACATTGCTTACTGGGTATTCTTTTGATAGTTCTTGCAAAGACTCGATATATCCATATCCAGTCTCTGGGGCAGTAGGGCATACTCCAAAAACAATTATTCTGCCTTGGACTGCATTAATTAATCCCTGATTAATTGCATTTATAAAGTTATGATTATTTTTAATCTTATGATCAGAAGCAAGAACTAGTAATATAGGGTCATCACCATCTTCTTGAGCAATAAGAGATGCTAATGCAACCGATGGACATGTATTCCTTGCATAGGGTTCTAGCAAAATTGACTTTGTCCTAATTTTTAAAGCTCTCATTTGTTCAGCTACTATAAATCTCTGCTCTTCATTAGTAACTATTATTGGATCATCTTTATAATTTATATTTTCTAATCTTAGAAAAGTGTTCTGGAGGAGAGAATACTCACTTTCTTCGTCTAATGATAAATATTGTTTAGGGAAAGATTCTCTTGATAAAGGCCAAAGTCTAGATCCCTTTCCTCCCGATAGGATTACTGGTATAATTCTTTTTTTTATCAATTAGCTTAATTCCTTTTCCTTTTTATTTGATCATAGATTAATACCTATTAAAGCAATAAGCAAAATTAATAGGAATTTTTGCATATAGTTTAGTTATAATGAAACCTAGAAGAAAATTTTATTTTGCCTAAAAGATTATCCGAGTCGCAAAAAAAGGATATTGTACAAGCTTTTGTTAACGGTCAAGATATCAAGGAAATTGCGATGGGTTATAACTTCTCAACTCAAACTATCATTAAACAAATAAAAAACATCATTGGAAATGAGGAATTTAAAAATGTAAAAGCTTCTAACTCAAAAGAAACAAAAGAAAATAAATCTTCAGATCTTATGAGAAATGAAGTTGGAGAAGGATTTAATCTTAATAGCCTTAAATCGGGGAATATTAAGCAATCTCAAGATAAATATAAGGAAATTTCTAACTCTGCAGATTTTTTCGAGGTAATCCCTCTTACGGAGGATGTGGAATTAAATAATCAAAAAGATATGGCTTCAATACCAATATCGGATATTGAATTACCTGAAGTGGTTTATATTTTGGTAGATAAAAAAACTGAATTAGAGCCAAAAATGCTGAAAGAATTTCCAGACTGGAGTTTTCTACCCCAAGAAGATTTAGAGAGAATGACTTTAGAAATATATTCAGACCAAAAGAAAGCAAGACAAATATGCTCAAAGGATCAGAAATTAATTAAAATACCAAACTCTCAGGTACTTTTAATTACATCAGAACACTTAAAAGCAAGAGGTATATCTAGAATTATCTTTAAAGACTCATTGCTTTCAATATAGAACTAATCAATTAATTGATTTATTAATATCTATTAAACTATTAATAACCAAATTTTGATCATCTTGAGTTAATAAAGGATGCATAGGCAAACTTAAAACTTCTTTTGTAGCATAATTGGCCTGATCTAAACTATAAGCTTTATATACCTCTCTTTGAAATATTTTGGGGAGAATTAGTTTATTTGTTTTTTTTAATGCTTTCTGGTCTGACAGTAGTATTGGATAGTGTATTGAAGTCGGAATCCCTTTATCTTTAAGAAGATCTACAATTCTAGATCTGTTTTGTACCTTAACCGTATATTGAGCATAAACACTAGTGTTCTCTTGAGAAATAAACGGAGTTTCTGAAAATCCTTTTTCTTGAAGTAAATTTGTATATTTCTTGCCAATCCTTTCCCTAGCAATAACTTCTTTTTCAAAGAATTTTAATTTAGCTAATAGAATAGTTGCTTGGATTGTATCTAATCTTCCATTTAGCCCTATCTGATTATGTGCATAACGCTGATTCTGTCCATGTATGGAAATCTCGCGCATTCTCTTAGCTAATAAATCATCATTTGTGAAGCATGCACCGCCATCTCCATAGCATCCTAACGGTTTTGAAGGAAAGAAGCTTGTTGTCCCAATGGTTGATAAGGAACAACTTCTTTCTCCATGATGTCTTGAACCAAACGATTGAGCACCGTCTTCAATAATTGGTATTTTATAACTATTTCCAAACTTATTTATTTCTTTAAAGTCTGATGGTTGTCCATATAAGCTAACAGGAATAATAGCTTTTGTTTTCTTTGATATAGCAGATTCTATATTTTGAGGATCTATATTGTAGGTTTTCTTATCAATATCTATAAAAACAGGTTTTGCTCCCAAAAGTAAAATTGCTTCTACAGTTGAAAAAAAAGAGAAAGGTGTTGTAATAATCTCATCTCCTGGCTGAATACCTAATGCCATTAGGGCAATAATTAAAGCATCAGTTCCGCTTGATACTCCTATGCAATGCTTGACCCCTACATAAGCAGCTAATTTTTCTTCCAGTTCTCCTACTTCTGGACCTAATATATATCTTCCATGATCTAAAACTAGTCTTATTCTTTTATCTATATCTTGTCTAAGGGTAATACCCTCTTCATCCATTTGATGTTGTTGAGCCTTGAGATCGATGAATTCCATTCTTAAAATCAACTAGTCTCTAGTATGCATTATTTTCGCTGCTTTTAGTTTATTTGTGTCTCCAGTATTTGTCCATTCCTACTTCTTTAAGTTAGATAAAAGTAAAGGGATTCCTTCTTAATTGAAATAGGGGAATTATTAAGATTTTAGATTTAGGAAAAAAATGATAAATTTAAATGATTTAACTTAAAAAGGAAAAGATACCAAAAATTTCAAAAATAATAATTACTCTCGATCTAGATTATTTCTTATTTCTTTTTAAAATCAAGAAAAGAAGATTTCCATAAAATGATCCAAAAACAAAACTAGAGCCTGCGATAAAGCCAACTGGCAACTCAACTGTATTAATTAAATAAAAATCTACACTTTTTTTATCATGATTATTTTGAATACCTATAAGTAATATAAATAATAAAGTTAAATTAAATATCAGGGAAAATAGATTGGAAACGAGAAACTTATTCATACAATTTATATCAAATTTTTGGAACCATTTTTTATTATCAAATTATAAATCTCTTTTTTAGACTTGCCTGACTTTTTGGACAAATAATTTGAGGCGGAAGAGTGACTTAAACCTGCATTCATCAAATTTATTAGATCATTTTTAAGAGAATGATGTGAACTTTCATTATGCTTTACTGAAGCCTCTTTAGCACCTATAACTACAGTAAATTCCCCTTTAGGATCATTATCTGTAAAATGATTAATAACTTGATCAAAATCATAACCAATATGCTGCTCAAACCTTTTTGTCATCTCTTTCATGACAACGATGTTTCTATTATGTTCACATATTTTCTTTAAATCAACTAATAACTTTAAAATTCTCTTTGGTGATTCATACAAAACTGATGCATAATTACTATTTGAGATTTTTTCTAATTTATTCTTTCTTTCTTTTCCTGTTTTGGGAATAAAGCCATAGAATGTAAACTCAGCAGTGCCAAGACCGCTGCTTACTAGAGCATTAATCGCAGCACAAGGACCAGGGATGCAAATTACGTCAAAATTGTTTTCTCTCGCCTTCTTTACTAGGTTTTCTCCAGGATCACTAATTAAAGGCATGCCAGCATCAGAAACAAGCGCGATTGAATTTCCATTACTTAATTTCTCTATTAAGAAATCTACTTTTTTATTTAAATTAAATTTATGAAAGCTTGTAAGTTGATTTGCTATCTTTAGGTGACTCATTAATTTACCAGTAATCCTAGTATCTTCACAAGCAATCATGGATACTTTTTTCAGGATATTGATAGCTCTAAATGAGATGTCATTTAGATTTCCGATGGGGGTACCAACAATATAAAGTACACTCTCTTCAGGTTCAGGTCTTCTATGAGAGAATAGTTCTGTAATATCATTCATAAAAATGGTTTGTTTACCTCATGGTATTAAACAAGAAGAATTAATTAAGCTTCTCAAGAAGATTGGTTGGGAAGTTTCAAAGAATTTGAAAGCTTATAATCAAAATACAGAAGATAATGATGAATTTCAAAGAAAATTAAAGATTATAAATCTTGAAAGTGGACCAGTTACTGCAGCTGATATAGAAATAAGCGAACTTATTAAGACAAGAATCAAAGCTCAATATCCAGAAATAAACTGGGACTTTCTTTCTGAGGAGGATGTAAAAAATAATCAGAAGTTAGAATTTAAAAGTAAATGGGTATGGATTATCGATCCAATTGATGGGACAAAGGACTTTATAAAACAAACAGGTCAATATGCCATGCATTTAGCCCTAACTTATGAAAGAGAAATAATTTTAGGTATTGTTCCTATTCCTAGTAAGGATCAATTGTGGATATATTTTCAAGGTAGAGGTACATGGTATGAGACCCTTGATACAGAAGAAACTATCATTATCCCAACTCCTTCAACAGATATTAGTGATCTAACAATTCTTACTAGCAAAAGTCATATAACCCCCGAATTCCAAGCTCTATTAGAGAAATTACGCCCTAAAAAAGTCATTGGGTTAGGGAGTGTAGGTTTTAAAATAGTCTCCCTTCTAAGAGGAGAGGCGGACCTTTATATCTCTTATTCTTCTTTAAATGGTTCATGCCCTAGAGATTGGGATATGGCAGCTCCTTTTGCTTTAATGAAAGGAGCTGGTGGATACTTTACAGATATAAATTCTAGGGATTTAAGCTTTTTAAAAGATGATGACTTTGAGCAGAGAGGAATTCTAGTGGCATCTACTAATCTTAACCATCAAAAGATTTGTAGGAAAATATTTGAATTAGTTAACAATTAGTACTTATTAAGTTAGAGGAGCAACTGGTGTTGGTGTAGGTTCTGGGTAATTCATACCATTATTTTGGGAAACCCCTCTTAAAGTAAGATTTATTCTACCTCTGCTATCAATTTCTCTAACTCTTACTGTAACATCATCACCTTGTCTTACAACGTCCTCCACTCTTTCTACTCTGGCCTCAGAAAGTTGTGATATATGAATCATTCCCTCTTTCCCTGGAAGTATTTCAACAAAAGCTCCAATAGGAATAATTCTGGTAACTACACCTGAGAATATCTCACCTTCGTGAACTTTCCTGGTTAAGCCTTCAATTATCTTTTGAGCCTCTTCAGCTGCTGCGCCATCATGAGAAGCAATGGTTACAATACCTCCATCTTCTATATCTATCTTAGTATTTGTCCTTTCAGTAATACCTTTAATAGTTCTACCCCCTGGACCAATTACTGTGCCAATTAGCTCTGGATCTATTCTGAAGCTTAGTAGTCTTGGGGCATGTGGTGAAAGTGCTTCTTGGGGTTTATCAATAGCATCTTGCATTTTCTTTAGAATGTGAATCCTAGCAGGTAAAGCTTTGTTAATAGCCTCAGCGATAATCTTGACTGGTAATCCTGTAATCTTCATATCCATTTGTAATGCAGTGATACCTTTTTCGGTTCCTGCAACCTTAAAATCCATATCACCGAGGAAATCTTCAATCCCTTGTATGTCTGTCAAGATCCTTACTTCTTTTCCTTCTTTTATTAATCCCATTGCAGTTCCACTTACAGGGGCCTTTAATGGGACACCAGCATCTAATAATGAAAGGGTACTTCCACAGACTGAACCCATTGAAGTGGATCCATTTGAACTTAAAACTTCACTTACAACTCTCAATACATATGGAAATGTTTCTTTCCCTGGTAATACAGGAATAATAGCTCTTTCTGCTAATGCCCCATGACCTATTTCTCTCCTGCCTGGTGTTCTCATTGGTCTTGTCTCTCCGACTGAATATGGAGGGAAGTTGTAATGATGAATATAAGTCTTTTCTGTACTTGGATTAAGATCATCCATTTCTTGAGCATCACTAGGGGTACCCAAAGTTGTAGTTGATAAAACCTGAGTTAAACCTCTTTGGAATAATGCCGAACCATGAACCCTCTTGGGGAGTATCCCTGCAGCAGCTGAGATTTTTCTAACTTCATCTAAGTCTCTTCCATCTACTCTTTTACCTTCCTCTAGAATTTGAGATCGCATTAATTTCTTTGTTAATGACTTGAACTCAGATGAAAGTTGATTTTCATTTTCAGAGATAATTTCTTTTACAGGATTATCACCTTTCAATGATTCGATTGAAGTGGCTAAATCTTTTTTGATTTTCTCCAGTTCTAAATCTCTCTCTTCTTTTGAAAAGTCAAACTTTTTAAGAGTCTCATTTATTTTTTTAGTACAGCTTTTCTCAATAAATTTGAATAGAGTATCATCTACTTTTGGTGCTGTTGGCTTTGCCTGCTTAATTCCTAATTCCTTCAATAATGATTCTTGGGCTTTAATAAGTTCAGTGACAGCTTCGTATCCAAAATCTATAGCCTCAATGGTATCTTGTTCGGATAATTGATTAGCACCAGCTTCTACCATTACAACCCCATCTGGAGAGCCAGCAACTACTATATCTAAGTCTCCTTTTTCTATCTCTCTGTAACTAGGGTTTAAGATGAAATCATCTCCCAAAAGGCCAACTCTTACAGCTGCCATTGGTCCATAAAAGGGAATCTCAGCTAACAAAGTTGCAAATGAAGCTCCGGTTACTGCAAGCACGTCTGCTGGTACTCTTTCGTCGAGTGAAAGACAAGATGCAACGATTTGAATTTCGTCTCTTATCCAACTAGGGAAAAGAGGTCTCATCGGTCTATCTATTAATCTTGCTATTAGTGTGGCGCGTTCAGGTGGTCTACCCTCCCTTCTCATAAAGCCACCAGGAATCCTCCCGGCTGCATATAGTTTTTCTTCGTAGTCGCATATTAAAGGGAGAAAATCAGCACTCTCTTTTTTTGTCGTTTTTGTCGCAGTAACTAAAAGCGATGTGTCTCCACATTCAATCATTATTGCTCCATTAGCTTGAGGAGCGTATAGCCCTGTAGTTAGTCGTATCTCTCGTCCGTCAAACGTGATCGACTTATTTTGTCCTTCCACTTTTTGATTTATGTATTCTATACTCACTTTATTCTTACATTTTATAGGGACATATTGAGGAATTATTTTCAATAACACTTAAAAAACTTTTTAAAAAATCGACTTTTCGTTTGAAATCGCTTGTAAATACTGACTTTATTGATTTATAAGAATTTCATTATTAAATTACCAACTTGATTTTACAACTCCTGGTAATTCTCCATTATGTGCTCTTTGTCTTAATTGGTTTCGGCAAAGACCAAAATCTCTGTATACACCCCTAGGTTTCCCAGTTGCCCAACATCTGTTCCTAATTCTATTAGGAGCTGAGTTTCTTGGTAAAGACTGGATCTTTCTATGTATTGCTAATCTTTCCATTGGATCTTTTGCAGAATTAAATTCTTCTAATAACGATTTTCTCTTCGCAGCATACTTCTTAACTAATTTTTTTCGCTTTTCCTCTCGGGCGATCATTGATTTCTTTGCCATCAAATAAAATGTAAATCATTATAATAATAACAGGTTGACTGACCTGATTTAAAGAAAAAATTATTGATTAAATAATTTCTGAATTACCAACAATTGACTTGTATCCCTAATAATAAGCACTACACTTAAACCCACTAAAAGTAAAAAGCTTGATTGAGTAATGGCAATTTGGATTTTTTCAGGAATTGGTTTCCCCCTTAATCCTTCTATTAATGTAAAAACTAGCTGACCGCCATCTAGTAAGGGTAAAGGCAGAGAATTTAATACCGCTAGATTTATTGATATCAATGCAGCAAATAATAATATTCCGGTACCTCCTTGCTCTGATAATTGAGCACCTATTTCTACAATCTTGACGGGACCACTTAATTGTTGAGCTGTGGATGCAAAATTAGTAATTAGACCTTTATAGCCTTCGATGGTTTTAATTAATAATGAAAAGAATTCTTTATTAGCAAAATTAAATAGTTCTGGAATATTTTTTGTCTTGTAAGTTTCTTTTCTTATATTTGGTTGTAACTGTGCACCAATAGTACCTTTCCCATTGATATTCTTAGGAGTTACATATAAATCTATATAGGTATCATCCCTTTGAATAGTAATTGGAATTCCCTCTAATTGGGTCTTCTGAATTTCCGTGACCAGCTGAGAAACTGCTTCGTCTCCAGCTCCAAGTTCATTACCTTTTATTTTCAGGATTTTGTCGCCTGCCTCTAGGCCAGATTGAGATGCTGGTTTATCAGGTTGAACAGCCAGAATGAGTATGCCTGGCTCAGGATCATAAGGAATACCTACAGTTGATACATTGAATATTAGGATTAAGTAAGCCAGTAAAAGATTAGCTATGACGCCTGCAGAAATAACGATTATTCTTTGAATGATAGGTCTATTCTTTAGTAAATTTGGGTTGTCCTTATTTATTTCGCTATTCCCCTCATCTGGGAAAGATACAAATCCACCTAATGGAAATGCTCTTAAAGAGTAAGTAATGTTTTTGTATTGCTTTTTAAGTATTGATGGCCCAAATCCAATAGAAAATCCATCTACTGATATTCCTTGAAGAATAGCTGCTAGGAAGTGACCAAGTTCATGAAAGAAAATAAGTAGACCTAAAACTGTAATTGAGGTTAAAACATTCATTATTTTATTTTAGTTATTATTTATGTAAGCTGAACCAAAATACGGAACTAGTGCATCAGGGATTCTTACACGCCCATCCTCAATTTGATAATTCTCAAGAATTGCAGCCATAGTTCTTCCAATCGCTAGTCCGCTACCATTTAATGTATGAACATAACAATTTCTGTTGTTTATTCTCGTTCTTATTGATGACCGACGAGCTTGAAAGTCATTGCAATTACTACAACTAGAGATTTCTCTATAGCAATTGCTGCTAGGTAGCCAGACCTCTAGATCATATGTTCTATTTGATGAGAATCCTAAATCACCTGTACAAATATCAACAACTCTATAAGGAAGATTAAGCTTTTGTAAAATATTCTCTGCGTCCTTTGTGATCTCTTTATGAGCATGGTCGGATTGATCTGGATCAGAGTACCAATAGAGTTCAACTTTATTGAATTGGTGCAACCTTATTAAACCTTTAGTGTCCCGACCATAGCTTCCTGCCTCTCTCCTGAAGCATGGGCTGTATGCTACATATTTTAATGGTAATAAGCTATTATCAATAATTTCATTTTTATGAAATGCTGTCAGTGGCACTTCAGCTGTAGGAGAGAGCCATAGGTCATCATCACTACACCTAAAACTTTCATTAGAGAATTTGGGTAGTTGCCCAGAACCCTGCAAACTTTCTGTATTAACTAATGCAGGTGGCATTATTTCTAAATAACCTCTCTCTAAGTGTGTATCTAGCATGAAATTAATTAAGGCTCTTTCAAGTCTTGCGCCATTGCCAATTAAAGTAATAAAACGACTTTTTGAAATCATTGATGATCTCTTTGTGTCGAATAAATTTAGACTTTCGCCAATCTCTAAGTGATTTCTAGGTTGATTTATATTAAAAATATCTCCCCATTTTCTTATCTCAACATTTTGAGTCTCATCATTACCTATAGGTGTCTTTTCGCTGGGTAAATTTGGTAATTTAAGGATCTCTTTTTTGATCTGTATATTAAGACTTCTGCTTTGTTCTTCTAAATATGAAATATCAGATTTGAGTCTATTGCCTTTGCTTTTTAATTCACTTAGATTTTCTATTATTTTTTCTTTGGGATTTTGGTAATGATTACCAATTTTCTTACTTAACTTTTTACTTTCTGATTGCAGTTCAGATAACTTGATATCTATTTCTTTGATTTCTAAAGTGAGTTTGTTTAAATTGGATAAGTCAATTGATTTACCCCTTAGGGATAAATTCTTTTCAACATATTCTGGATTTTCTCTTATTAATTTTTGGTCTAGCACAAATTCTTTTTTTTATATCCTAATAAAATAAACGATAGAAGTGTCTTATAAGATTGTATTTCGTGAAAATTAAATAAATTAATGTTCATTATTGAATTAACGGCCTTAATTATGAAGCAAAACGAGCTCTGCCTGTTGAAGCCCATCCCTTTAATTGGTCAATTTGCTCTTTTGCTGTTCGAGAAAGAGGTATAAGCTCCGATACTGCTTTTATTAAGTCTCTTTCGGAAATCTCTCTTCTTTCTGAGAAAGCGAAGTGCATAGCTTCAATAACGGCTTGCTCCAGTTCAGCTCCTGAATAATCTTGAGTTCTGTCTACAATCGTTTCAAGTGGAAAGTCATAGTTTGGGCGCCTTTTCTTAATATGTAGATTAAGAATTTTAGACCTTTCGTTGGCATTAGGTAAGTTCAGGAAGAAAATCTCATCAAATCTACCTTTCCTTAGTAACTCTGGTGGTAATTTATCAATGGCATTCGCGGTGGCTATTACAAATACAGCTGATTCTTTTTCGGCCATCCAAGTCAGGAGACTTGCAAGCACTCTTTGACTTGTTCCTCCATCACTTCTTGCATCTCCTCCAAACCCCTTATCAATTTCATCTATCCAAAGAATGCATGGTGACATTGCTTCTGTTTTGGTTATGGCCTCTCTTGTTCTTGCTTCGCTTGATCCAACTAAGCCAGAAAATAATCTACCTACATCAAGTCTTAAAAGTGGCATGCACCATGATTTAGCGATCGATTTGGCTATTAATGACTTGCCTGTTCCTTGAGGCCCAACTAACAAAACACCTTTAGGCAATGGCAGCCCATATTCCCTGGCTTCTGAAGAAAAGGCTTGATATCTTTGATTTAGCCAATCTTTAAGTATTTTTAATCCCCCAATGTCATTTTGACTTGACTGACTTTCAAAGAATTCTAAAATTTCACTTCTTGCAATGACTTGCTTCTTTTCTTCAATTATTTCTTTAATATCAGAACTACTTATTTTACCTCTTTGAGTGAGAGCTTTTGCAGCAACTTGTCTTACTCTTGCCTCGCTTAAGCCACTTGATGCTATTGCAAGATCAATTAAATCATTTCTCTTTAGATCTGAATTCGTTTTTTTAGCGATATTTTCTAATAAATTTATCAACTCATTTTGATCTGGTAAGGGAAGTTCAATAATTGTCATCAGGTCATCAAATTCATTGGAAGTTGGATATACATGTGAATTGAAAATCAAATTATGAGATGTTTCTCTAAGATAAACTGATAACTCTTTTAAAGTTCTTCCTATAGTTGGATCTTCATAAAATCTATGAAAATCTTTTAATAGTAATAGTGTGGATTGGTTTGCCTTTTGTTCCTTGATCCAATTAAGAATACCAATTGGATTATTTTTAAACTTATTTTCTTCATTTAATACACCTCTTATTCCATTTACACAATCCCATGAAACCAGTTTGGTAATATTCAATCTCTCGCAAGTAGCTTTTAAGATACTCTGAAGTCTTTCTTCTTCATTAGTTTTGATCCATATTAGTGGGGTTCTGGATCTTATAATTAATTCTAAATTCTGACGAAAAGTTTCCATTTTAATTTTACTAATTAAATTTAGAAAAGATTTAAGATAGCTAACTATTTCTTGCTGTTAGGTTCAAAAGGTAATCTCTTTTCACTAATAGATGGTGAAGTGGAAACTATATCATTTGCATTGGTAAGTTGTTCATCAAGTATCTTTTGAAGATTATCTGGCAGTGATTCTTTGTTTAGGAGAAAGGTTTGAAAAGCTTGAAAGATATTTGCAACTACCATGTATAGTAAAACTCCTGCAGGAAGTGGAAAGAATAGAAACATTCCTGTGATCATTACAGGAGTAATCTTGTTAGCAGTTGATTGCTGTGGATTAGCAGGCATCCCCTGACCTGAAAGAAGTTGAGATAAAAGTAGTGTTAAACCAAATGCTCCAACTAGTGCAGCAATATCCCAATTTATAGATCCATCAACATAAAAACCAACTTGACCTAATGCTTTTATAAAAAGAAATCCACTTTTAGCTGCTAAGCCAGGTATTTTTGCCTCAATAGTCGCATCTCCTGGCTTGATAGCAGTTACAGTTCCATCCTGTGAGACCTTTATATTTTCTGATCCTTTTGAAACTGTCCAAGATGGGAGAAAATTATCTCCATTTTTAAACCCAGAAAGAACATCAGAGTAACTCTTTCCATTAGTGGTTTGTAAATTTATTTTAACTGAGTCCTGATCTCCAATCTTTGTTCCATTTGGAAGTGAAGCAACTATTGGAAAATGGGTTTTGGAGTTAACAAATATTGAGTGCCTTGGAGATAAATATGGTTTCGGATCAATTGCAGCTACTTGTTCTTGTGGTAGAACCTTTAAATTAATATTGTAAGGCACATCGGCAAAAGGAGAGCCTCTTAAGGTCGCAAACAAAGCAAATAACACAGGCATCTGAACTATTAGAGGTAAGCAACCTGCAAGTGGACTTCCAAATTCGTTCATTAGTTTCCCAAGTTCTTCCTGTTGTTTTTTGGGATTTCCAGAAAACTTGGATTTTATTTCTGCCTGTCTTTTTTGCATAACAGGCTGAGCTATTTTCATTCTTCTAGCACTTCTAATTGACCCAGCACTGAGAGGAAAGAGTGCAATTCTTATTACAACAGTTAAAGCTACTATGGCTAGACCATAACTTGGTACTAGACCATAAAAGAAATCCAGAATCGGGATTAGTAATTTTTCGGAAATGAACCCGATCACGATAAATAAAAAATAATAAACTTAATAATGTCTCATTTTACAGGATTAAGGGAACTTATGTGTTTAAAAAATTTTATTTTGCAAATCCTTGTACTTCATTTAATACTTCGGGTTTAGTGGCTTTTGAGATATTCTCTTCAATAAATTTTTGCTTGTCTCTAAATAGGGGTAAAGATTTCATTTCAACTTTTGAGCCGTCCTTTAGAATTATTACCATATCACCGTATGAACCAAAACCTCTTGGAACTGATCTAATCTCAGAGATATTACTTAGGGAAATTTGACTCTTAGTTCTTCCAAACCAACCACCAGTTATGGTGATTCTTTTATTTGTTAATTTATAGCGTAGCCAAAAAGCTCTTACCAAAGCCGCGAAAGTAAATGGTAATCCTAATATCGTTGGAGCTGCTAAAAGGTTAATAATAAGATCACTTTTAGCTGGACCTCCTTCATAAAAAGTGTTTTCATTAATCTTAATCATTTTAAAATTCCAGTTTTATAAATAAGTAATTGAAATTCCTTCCATAATTCATTTTCATAATTGGTAAAATTTCCTCCTTTTAGGTTAACAAGCACCCAGTAAGGAACGTGATTATTTTGTTGTGAGAAATTTTTTATAAAATTAAAATGTAGGTATCTTTTGATTTTGTTTCTTATGTAAGCTTTTTTAGAGACTTTCTTACTAACCGTAATAGCTAACTTAAAATTTGAAATATAATTTTTTTGACCATGCGAATATAATATTTTAGGATTCGATTTTGCTACTTTAAGTACCATGTACTTGCCATGGAATTTCCTTGAATTCTTATGAATATATTCAAAGGTTCTGTGGCCTTTCAAGCGCATACCTTGAGGTAAAACCATTGAAAGTATTAAACGGCTATGCGATCCCGACCTCTTTTCCTTCTATTCTTTATGACTCTTCTTCCAGTATGAGAACGCATTCTAACTCTGAATCCTGAAACGCGCTTTCTTTTTCTCGATGTACCACCTAATGTTCTCTTAGTCATTGTTTTGTCTAACTTATACTAATTTATCATTTAATCTATCACTATAGTCCAACTTCCTAAATAACTTGTTATTGGAATATCTCCTGCTATTTGACCATAACCATGAAACTGATATAAGCCTCCTTTCCTGGGATTGTTAACTTTAAAAACGATTGCGTAACTATCTTTATCAGAAGGAATTGGCTTTAAGGGGTATATGGTTAATAATTTCTTGTCTTCAGAAATTTCAATGTCTGCAGGAATATCTTCTATACAAGAGGTCCTACTCTCGAAACCTCCAATATTAACTTGACAGAGTTGTATTTTGTTTTCATTAAGCTTAACTTTAAATGTTTCTGGAATTTGAATTTCTATTTTTAAAAGTCCAGTTTTCCTATCACTTGGCCTAAGAAAGAAGTATATTGTATTTCTAAATGATCTTCTGTCGGTTTTCTGAAACCATTTTAGCCTTCTATAGTTTTCGTTATCTTCCCATTGGAATTCTAGCCCTGCTCTTAAGGGTTCTATTTTATTAAGAGAGACAAATGTAAATAAGAAAGGAGATAATATAGCTAATTTTAAAAGTGATAATTTAAAAAAATTTTTATTTAATTTGTTAAACATGGATTTGAAAAAGATAATAAGTTTACGTTGAACCTTTAGATTTTACTTAATTTTAATTAGCTTATCATCTATCGGGTCTCAAATTTGAGGCCCCCTTTAAATAGGGATGATTATTAATTGCTTCAGATGGCAAAACAAGCATTGCCATTAATCTTATGCAATATTGAATATCATCTGGAACAAACATCTGCTGGCAATCCAGAAAGGCAATCGAGTCCAAGCCAAAATATTGCCGAGCAATAGAGGCGGGGAAGCAAGCATTTAAATCTTTTGTGACAGTGAAAGTTATGGACAAGATATCTTCAGGAGTTATCTTATTGCGGGTAATTAACTCTTTAATAAGTTCAATTACAGCTTTTTCCATATCTGATTTGGTATTCCCATCGGAAGTAGTTGCTCCTCTAATAACAACCGTTTTGGTATTAGCTAGTATTTTTTCACTCATACCTCTTACTAAGGCTCATATATCCATAGTAATTTATTTGAAGACTCTATTTCAAATAAAAATTTCTTGAAAAAACTTTCTGCAATACTTCCTCCTGGTATGATACCGAAGATCTTCTTTTTCTTCTTTCCAAAAGTTAAAGGTTCGATCTTTTTATCAATGTTTGCCATCTTCGCGGCTAATTCTCTAGCTGTAATTTCATCACCAATTTCATCAACTAATCTGAGCTCTTTAGCTTGAGTACCAGTAAATATTCTTCCATCTGCAAATTTTCTAACATCTTCAATAGAGATATTTCTCCCTTCCGAAACTGCCCCAATAAATTGACCATAACTTTCATCAATTAAACTTTGTAGAAGAACTCTCCCTTCTTCACTTAACGGCTTGTCAGGAGAAAGAATATCTTTGTAAAGGCCACTTTTTACGGTCTCAAATTTAATTCCAATCTTTTCTAGTAATTCTGAGAAGTTATTACCTCTAATAATTACACCAATCGAACCTGTAATAGTACCAGGATTAGCTACTATTTTATCCGCTGCCACACCGATATAAACGCCACCCGATGCTGAAATATTACCAAAACTGGCAACAACTTTACATCCTTTCTCTTTTAATCTCTTAATAGCAGAATAAATCTCCTGACTATCTCCAACAGTTCCTCCAGGGCTGTCTATTCTTAAAATCAAGGCGGGAAATTCTCTATCCTCAATTTGTTTTAGAGATTTAAGGACTGAAGTTCTTGTTGAACTTGTTATTGGCTCATCTATTACAATACGAGCCATTCTTCTTTTTGATTTTCGTCTAAAAGGCCAAATCATTCTTTTTAGTATTAATCTAAAACTACTGTAGAAAGCTTATCAGCAGAGTTAATGAATGTATTTCTAAACTGGGTATTAATGATACTTCCATTCGCATTATGGGGTACCTCAATGGCTGCGATGACTCCGCTTGTATCAAGTGGTGGACCGGAATTAGTCGCTTCATTGAGACTTCTGCCAGCAGGGATTCTTGTTCTGATAACAACATATTTCTTTAAGAGGGACTTAAGAATATATAAGTGCGATATGAAATGGTTTTTTGTTTTTACATTTGTTGATGCAACTTGCTTCCAGCTTTTTCTTACTTATGGACTTTCAAAAACAGGTGCAGGATTAGGCTCGGTTTTAATTGATTCTCAGCCATTGCTTGTAGCAGTTCTTGCTAGAGCTATCTTTGGTAATTTGATAAATCCTATAGGATGGCTCGGTTTGTTATTTGGACTTGGCGGTATTATTTTCTTGGGATTTCCTCAAGAGTTTCTTGAGAAATGGTGGTTTATGACTGATACCAGTCTTACAGATATCCAATTTAATATTGGTGAGGCCTGGATGCTGGGAGCTGCTTTATCTATGGCTATTGGCACAATATTAATTAAATTTACTTGCACTAAGAGTGATCCAGTTGCAGTGACAGGTTGGCATATGGTCATTGGAAGTTTCCCTTTGCTAATAAAATATTTATTTACAGATAATTCTCACCTACTTCCTGATTGGTCCATTTATGAATGGGGACTTATGTCTTTTACGAGTATTTTTGGTGGAGCAGTTGCTTACGGGTTATTTTTTTATTATGCCAATAATAAAGAAATCACAGGTTTTAGTACACTTGCATTTTTAACCCCAGTATTTGCTTTATTAAGTGGAGGGGTTTGGTTGAATGAAAGGTTAACATTTTTACAATGGATCGGAGTAGGATTCGTATTAATATCTGTTTTCTTTGTCAGCCAGAGAAAATTGATATGGGAATTAAATAATACTGATAGTAGAATTTAAAATAAGTTATACATAGAAATATATAAAACATGCGTTTGATCTTGATAAGTACTCCGATAGGTTTTTTAGGAAGTGGAAGAGGGGGAGGCGTTGAACTGACTTTGAATTCTCTTGTTGCTGGATTAGTTGAATTGGGACATTCTGTAATAGTTGTGGCGCCATTAGAATCAAAATTATCTTCAAATTGCAATGGAGCAGAGTTATCTATTGTTGGAGGACAGGAACAAAAGAGTTGGCAACATCAGGATTATGATTCGCAAATAAAAATCCCAAGAAATTCCTTACTTGTAGCTATGGTTGAAAAAGCAATCTCATTAAGTAAGAATGCAGACTTAATATTAAATTTTTCTTATGACTGGTTACCTATTTGGATGACTTTGAATATTGATATACCAATATTTCATTTAATAAGTATGGCCAATGAAAGTGGAGCTATAAATGACGTTATATCTAATGTATATTCTAATTTCCCAAATAATTTCGCTTTTCATTCAAAAGTTCAGGCCTCTGATTATTCGTTTATTAAAAAACCAAATATTGTTGGTAATGGCTTTGAGTTAAATAATTATAAGTATCAAAGTCTTGGAGGTGGTCCTTTAGGTTGGGTTGGAAGAGTTGCTCCAGAAAAGGGATTAGAAGATGCTGTTCAGGTCGCTAATCAGCTTGGGGAGAAATTAAATGTATGGGGAATAATTGAGAACAAGAATTATGCTTCTGCCATAGAGGAAAAATCTTCGTCAAACTCAATATCTTGGAGAGGTTTTCTAGAGACATCTCACTTGCAAAAAGAACTTGGACAATGTAGAGCTTTAATAAATACACCCAAATGGAATGAGGCTTATGGAAATGTAGTTGTGGAAGCTTTAGCTTGTGGAGTACCCGTAATTTCGTACAAAAGAGGGGGGCCAAGTGAAATTATCAAACATGGAGAAACTGGTTTCTTAGTTAAACCAGATGATAAGGAAGATTTGTTATTTCATATAAGAAAAATTAAATTTATCGAGCGCAAAAACTGTAGAAAGTGGGTTGAAGAAAATGCTTCCCATCTAATATTTGCAAATAAGGTTATTAATTGGCTTGAGATGGCTATCAAAGAATACAAATGAAAAAAGAAATAATAAATTTAATCAATTCTCATAAGAGATTAACTTTATGGCTGACTTTGTTAGTTATTGGAAGTTTAGTTTTTATTTTAGGGATTGGATCAACAGGATTGGTTGATGAGACCCCTCCTCTTTTTGCTGCTTCAGCAAGATCAATGCCTTTATCTGGAGATTGGATAACTCCAAAAGTTAATGGAATTTTTCGTTTCGATAAACCACCATTGATATATTGGCTGATGGGATTTTTCTATTCTCTTCCCGGTAATGAAATATGGGACAAGTTTGGAACGATTTCTGCAAGATTACCTTCAGCTCTTTCTGCTGTTGTGATGATGATTATGATAGGGGATACTATTTTTTGCTGGCCTCAGAAAAATAATAAAAAGGTAGAACTTGCTTTAGTCGCTTCAATCTCATTTGCATTATCTCCTTTAGTAATAATTTGGAGCAGAACAGCAGTAAGTGACTCATTATTATGTGGAACTATAGGTATGTCTCTTCTTCTCTTCTGGAGGAGAATGGCAAGCGCAAATGATAGGAATTGTACTTCTGCCTGGATCTTTTTGGGCTTAGCGATTCTTACAAAAGGACCTGTCGCATTTGTAATAGTGTTCTTAACATTAATATTATTTTTGGCTTCCCAAAAGAACTGGAAGCCTTTATTAAAAAAAATAAACCCATTCAGGGGGTTTTTGATAACTTTATTAATTAGTCTTCCTTGGTATGTTGTTGTATTAATTAAAGAGGGGAGTCCTTTTTGGGATAGTTTTTTTGGATATCACAATATACAAAGATATACTTCTGTAGTAAATAATCATGCCGAGCCTTGGTGGTTTTTTATTTTCATAATGATTATCAGCTCACTCCCTTTCTCTGCTTTCTTATTAGATGGAATTTATAAAGCTTCAAAGGAAATAATTCTAGACTATAGGCAAGAAACAGATATTTCAGACACCCTTTATATCTTTTCTCTATGTTGGTTATTAGGAATCTTTGTTTTTTTTGGTATTTCCGCTACTAAATTACCAAGCTATTGGTTACCAGCTATTCCTGCTGCAGCAATCTTAATTTCTAAAAGTGCTTTATCTCTTAAAGAGGATCTTAGGAAAACATCGTTTTTATGGTTGATAACTACTTTGATTTTGTTTGGCCTATGTTTGCCGTTTTACTTCTCAAACAATTGGCTGGATTTAATAAATGATCCGGAAATACCAAATTTGGCTAAGCATATTGAAGAATCTGGATTATTAATAAGATCAAGAATTTTATTTTCGATAATGACAATTATTTCTTTAAGTTTATTAATCTTAAAGTCATCAAAATCAATAATATATTTGCAAAGTATTTTTTTGTTAGGAGTATTTTTAATAATGCCTCCTGTAAGAAAACTGACAGATATTTCAAGACAGCTTCCTATTAGAGAAATCTCAATTGAGATAACTTCTTTGCGTAAAGACGAAGAACCTTTAGTAATGATTGGGATAAGAAAACCATCATTACATTTTTATTCTAAACAAATAGTTTTCTTTGAATCAAATACTCCTGAAGGGATGATAAACCTATCTGAAAGATTTCAACTAGATAGAAGAAGTAACATATTGGATACGCCTAATTATGAATCAGATACCTTTCTTGTTGTAATAGATAAATATTCCAATAGTAAAGAAGAGTGGAATTTAATTTCTTATGAAACCTTGGGAAAATATGGAATCTATAATCTAATAAGAGTTGAGAGAAGTGAATTTGAGAATTATGTTGATTACTTGCGGATGGAAGGATACTTACCGACTTGGGAAACTGATGAATCTGAGAAATTTTAAATTATTTTTCTCTTCATAATTGCATCCTTTAGTTCGTCTAAGCTGCATTTATCAGGGATTTCTATTTCTTTTAGCTCTTCATCTAATTCAAGATCAATTACAGAATCTTCTGCTAGAAAGCTCAGGACCTCATTTATACTTATCCCCATATCTGAAGCAATTTGGTAGAGAAGTCTAAGCGTATCTCTTCTTAGGGAGATATTTATGCTTAGAGGTACATATTCATTTTTAGGATTAATGGAGTTCATAAAGAAAATCTTAAGACATTATGTGGATCTCTGCATCTATTATTTACAATATTTACTTTTCATGCTCATGATGCCAGATCGTGGAGCTTTTCTATTGAGTTAAATTATTAAAAAAAATAAATCTGATGAATGGGATTGTAAGAATTGAAATTATTGTCGCAAAGAAAAGTAATTTTGCGGAAATGTCCTGATTGATTTTATAGGCTTCAGCCATTAATATCGTTGAGATTGCTGTTGGTGTAGCAGCTTGAAGTATTAGAGCCGCCGATTCAGCTTGGGAAAAATTTAATAATATACAGATGAATAAAATAGCTATTGGAAAAACTATTAGTTTCAATATTAATGAATATTGTATTTTCCCTGAAAAATCAAAAATCTTATTTCCTCTCTCAATTATTATCCCAAGCCTAGTTCCAACTACAATTATTGCGAGGAAAATTATTATCATCGCTGGTATCCATAATATTTCTCCCAAGTAGGTCTCTATGCCTAATTGATATGTAATTAAAACACCAATAATTCCTTTTGAAGCTGGACTGTTGAGGATACCAATTAAAATTTTTTTTATATTAAAGACTTTGTTATTTCTATTTCTATTTTGTAAAAGATAAGGGCCAAATAACCATGCAAAGAATGTAGTCCCCAAATCAAATCCTATAGTCAAGTCAATTGTATTAGTTGGTAAAAGGGCCATGGCAATGGGAATACCAAGAAAAGAAGTATTTCCTATAAGACCTCCTAATTGAAGTGTATAGTTTGGAAATATCTTTTTTAGTTTTGGGAAACAATTTATAAGCACTATCAAAAAAGAGATTGTAAAGAATGCCATAATTGCAGCCTTTAATAAATCTTTATCTACACCATTTTTCAACAATAGGCCCATCACACTTATAGGTATTCCAAACTTTATAAGAGGAATTGAAATTATTTCTGATGCAATTGGTTTATTTTTACCTATCAGAAAACCTATTAATAAAAAAGGTACAATCGAAAATAATAAGATTTGCTCTAGCTGCATTATTTCCTTGCTTCAAAATTTAAATTTATTTTTCGAAAAATTAACTTCATAATTTAAAGGATTTTCCAAATTGCGTTATCAGGAATTTCTGGACCCTTTGACATATCTGCCGGTTCTGAAGTCGACACTCTCCAATTGGGGACTCTACATGATACGTACGCTGGACTCTCAATAAGAATTCCTGGTTTCTCGTCAAATGTGCATGTAAATCCTTCTTTCCAATAACCGCTACCGTTGAAATTACCTTTAAACCAGACCCAACATTTAGATGTTCTCAAAATTTATAATTTAATTATCTTTGATAATAGTCAATGAGTGAAGAAATATCCTACTAAAACTTATTTTTTAAACACTTATAAAATTTTTATAATTGCTTCTTTGAGAAATAAACTTTCGAAATTAATATAAATAGATTTAGTAAGAAAGTAATCAAATTAGCTATTACTATAGGCATAGAAGAGATTTCTAAACCATAAATTATCCATGAAAATACTCCTGTTAAAAACATTATTAAAGTAATCAAGGAAACGTCTTCTGCTTTTTTTGTTTTAATTGTTTTGATTAATTGTGGGAGGAAAGCTAATGTGGTTAGTATCGCAGCCAAGTATCCAAAAAATTTTACGCTTAGATCAGACATTAACTTATTTTATCTAATAAAAATTTCAGTGGATCTCTCATGTCTTTTGAATAGGAAAGTATATCTTTCGCAAAGTATTCGTAGATTAATTTGTTATCTGCATCTAGTAAAAAAGTGGCTCCTCTTTGTGGCATTAAATTGAGATCTGATATGTAGTCATTCCAATTATCAATAATTTCAATCATATTAATTAATCTATATGTTGCAAGTTCAAATGGTCTCAAATAACCATTCCCAAAAGTTCTTTTGAATAGGTTCCCTGAAAAGTTAAATATTTTAAAGAGTTTAATTTGATAAGATTCTTGAAAGATTTCTTTTGCATTCTTATCGCCTGTGTAACCTCTAAGAACCTCTTTAATCGTTTTCGAAGAGTTTACCCCCGATAGCATAATCAACATATTAATCCAGGTACCAAGTCCAACATCAGAACCTTTGTGAATTTTGAATTTGTTATGTAAATAATTATTTTGTACGACCTTTAGATTTTTCTCAGGTAAATCAGTAAAATTGCAAAATTTCTCTTTACCAATTTTGCTACCTATAGCTATGAATAATATTTCAAGTTTTTCCTCATATTTTTGAGATTTTATTAATCTGCTTAAATTTTGTGCATATTCGAAACTATCAAAATCACCTAATAAGCCTGTAATTATGATTAATTTAAATTTACCATTATTTGAGAAGTCATATTCTTTTAGTAATTTATCTAGATTAGTTTGCAATTCTTTTTGAGACATTTTCTTTATTAAGGAGTTTAAATTCAAGGTTAATTACACAATTAAGTATAAATTTTTACATGAAAAAGTTTTTTCTAAAAGTAATTTATGGTTTTTAGATTTTATTATTTTAAGGTAATTATTTTGAAGTTATGACTGTAGGAATTTACTACGCTACAACAACTGGAAAAACAGAAGATGTTGCCGATCGTCTTCACAACTTTATCTCTTTAGCTGAATCTCCAAAGGATGTCTCTGACGTAGATGATCTTTCTGAATTTGAAGGACTGGATGGAATTATTTGTGGGATTCCCACTTGGAATACAGGCGCTGATGAAGAAAGATCAGGCACTGCCTGGGATTCAATTTTGGAGGAAATTGGAGAACTTAGCTTATCTGGAAAAAAAGTTGCGATTTTCGGTCTGGGGGATTCATCTACCTATACAGAAAACTATTGTGATGCGATGGAAGAATTGCATAGCTATTTTCAAAAAGCTGGTGCTGAAATGGTCGGTTATGTTGATAAATCAACTTATACATTTGATGAATCTAAAAGTGTTATTGGTGAAAGTTTTTGTGGCTTACCTTTGGATGAAGATAGTGAATCTGATTTGACAGACTCCCGCCTTGAAAGCTGGGCAGATCAATTGAAGAATGAGATTCCTTCTTTAGGCTAAAAATTAAGTTCTTTTATGTAACATTTGTTCTTTTATTAGAACACTTTTTTACATTATTAATAAAGCCTGTAAAGATCCCGTTAAAACTAGCCTGATAAGCAATATGTTTAACTTGCTGTTTATTTAAAACAAGTGTTACAAAATTACGGAAAATCTGATGTTACCTATGATTGGTACGCAGGAAATTCTGGAGTTGTAGGCCGATCAGGTAAATTCATTGCTGCTCATGCTGCTCACGCAGGTTTAATGATGTTTTGGGCAGGGGCATTCGCATTATTTGAATTAGCACGTTATGACGCCACAATTCCAATGGGAGAACAAAATTTAATTTGCATCCCCCACCTTGCAGGATTAGGAATCGGAGGTATTGAAAATGGTGTAATTACAGAAACTTATGGCATTACTGTAATTGCTACATTGCATCTAATATTTTCAGCTGTTCTTGGAGCTGGTGGATTACTTCATTCCAACAAATTCGCCGGCAATCTTGCTGATTATCCTAGTGATAGTAAACCTCAGAAATTTGATTTTGAGTGGGATGATCCTGATAAATTAACTTTCATTCTTGGCCATCATTTAATCTTCCTGGGCCTTGGAGCAATAATGTTTGTTGAATGGGCTCGAGTTCATGGCATTTATGACCCAGCAATAGGTTCTACAAGGCAGGTCATGTATAACCTTGATATTGCAGCTATTTGGAATCATCAATTTGATTTCTTAAAAATAGACAGCCTTGAAGATGTTATGGGAGGACATGCTTTCCTAGCATTCCTTGAAATTATTGGTGGTGCATTTCATATTGCTACAAAGCAATTTGGAGAATATACAGAATTTAAAGGTAAAGGGCTTCTTGGGGCTGAGGCAATTTTATCTTATTCAGTAGTTGGTGTATCTTATATGGCATTTGTAGCTGCCTTCTGGTGTGCATCAAATACCACAATTTATCCTGTGGATCTTTATGGGGAGCCACTTAAGTTGCAATTTGAATTCGCACCTTATTTTACAGATACTGTTGACTTAGGTTCTGGTGCCTATAGTTCAAGAGCATGGCTTGCAAATACTCATTTCTATTTAGGCTTTTTCTTCTTGCAAGGTCATTTATGGCATGCTTTAAGAGCTATGGGATTTGACTTTAAGAAAATTGGTCAAGCATTTGACAATATGGAGAATGCAAAAATAACCCAAGAATAATTAAATAGTAATTGTTTAAAGGCCTCTCGAAAAGAGAGGCTTTTTTATTATTATGGAATATTATTCCTAAAAATATATGCCTACTGAATTATTAAATTGCAAAAAGGGTTTTGAAGTTGCCTACAATAATAGATATACTTGGCCACAAAATTTTAGTGGTTACAAAGGAAATTGTTTTTTTTCTAAAGATGATAGAACTTACGAAGGTCAATTCTCCATAAATAAAAATTTTAAAGTAATTTTAAATAATATTGAGAATGAAGAAATAGTTAAATTAATTTCTTCTCAATTGTTTGAGGTAACCATACACAGAGTAAAAAGAGATTTCAAGAAAGTTCATTCAGAAAACAATTTCCAACTTATTTGTGAGGATGAAAAAGGTATTGAAATGCTAGTCTTAGGTAAGAGTGCAGGAGATAAATATCGAATAAAAGATAATAAAATAAATATGGTTTATAGAAAAATTCATGGACTTATTGTTGAAATCTTTGTAGAGGAATTTATTGATACTGGTCTAGGTTTTTTAAGCAAGAAATATACTAGTCAACAATTAGATAATGAATCTTTGATGCCCATATCACCTAAATATAGCTATTTTGATGAATTTATTAACATAGAAAATAATTTGTGGCTCTTAAATAAACGTACAATTAGTTACCTAAATGATCAAATGCAGCCTATTAATGATAAATTCATTTTTGAAGAATTAATTATACTAACTGAGTAAGCTCTTTAGTCAATCAAACGAAATCCCTTATCTAATAATTTTTGATAAAGAAGCCTTGCTCTAAAGGCAAGAATTTGCTCTTCATTCTCATTGCTAATAACGTGAAAATAATTATTATCTAATTTGTTCTTGCTAAAACTTACGCAGGCTTCTCCCAGCATTAAGGTCCACTTACCTTTATCAGCAAGATCTTGTTTTGGACCAAGATCCCATGGACATTTCTCGGGGTATTTTTCTCTTTTTGATCCCATAAATATCAACTCTAACTAACCAATACTATACATTTTTGCAGAATGGAACCACATTTATATATAAAAAATTAAGTAGTTAAGAAAATTATTCTTTAGTTGCGATTACGCAATAAAAAGGATCATGATTTATGAAGCTAAAAAAAGAATTTCTTGGACTTATAAACTTTCTTATTACTCGCGGATCTTTAAATCCATTTAATAAAAGAATATTTATGACGTAACTAATACGATCTTCCTCATTAGAATTCGTCCATATATTTGGGGATTTTGTCCAGAAGGCTCTGTTTGAGAATGAAATTAATATTTTCCCTTGGCTACTTAGAATTCTAGAAATTTCTTTTGCAATATTTTCTGGATATTGTAGATATTGCCATCCTGCAACTATTAAGCAATAATTAATGCTTTTATCTTCAAGTGGAATTTCCATATGTTTATTTAAATTTTGTATCCAATATCTTTCAAGAGATTTGTTTCTTTTAAGTTCCTCTTTATTTAAGCCGTGCCCAATTACCTTTTTGTAAGATTTATTTGGTGGTAAATGACTATCCCAGCTAGACATTAAATCCAATATTGTGGAATCTTCTGATATCTCCGCACTATATATTTTTGTAAGATACTTCCTGAAGTTAGAATCAAGGTGATATGTGAATCTTGGAGCTTTGTAAAACTGAACATCATCGGTTTCATCTATTTTTGCTCTTTGGTAAGATGATAGGATTTTCAAAGTAATACCAATTCTTATTTAACTTAATAGGCAATGAATATTTACGCGAGAAAATTAATTTTTGATTAAACTCTTCAGATATCATGAAGCTCATAACTTGGATTTTAAATAGTTGATTAAACCACTAATTAGTAGTTATGTTTCAGATGATGGTATGAACTTTGATTCTTTTCATAATCTTTCTTCCCATTGTTTTTAGAATTCGATATTGTTTTTAATGATCAAGTTTTTGGTCTTTATCAAAATAATGACCTAATTTAAAAAAGAATCTTTAATACCGATTGAAAAATGCCCTTAATAAGCATCTCTACTTCTGCAACCATAGAAAACAAAAAAGACTTTATTGAAAAGAGTTCTAATTTGATTTCAAATTTAACTAAAAAACCAGAAAAGTTTGTAATGGTTAAATTATCAAATGATTCCATTATGTATTTTGATAATAAATATTCTCCTTCTTGCTACGTAGAGATTAGATCTATAGGCTCTCTTAATCCCCCAGAAATGTCTAGTTCGATATCAGAGTTTTGTTCCCGAGAGTTAGACTTAGCACCTGAAAGAATATATATTAATTTTGTTGATGTGAATGCTGCTATGTGGGCATGGAACGGAAAAACGTTTGGTTAAATATCTAAAATAGTTTAAATGAATTTACAGATAAAAAATCTAAAAGACTTAGATAACTTGAGAACAGCGCCAAAATTGGAAGTATTTCAGAAAACTATTCTTTTAAAGGAGATTGATTCCAAAATTCTTAATGCAGACTGGATAACATTAGGAATAATGGCTCCAAGTGATTTGATAGCAAAGAGATCACTGAAATCATTATTAAAAAGATATAGGAAAATAAACTTCAAATCATTTGATCACATAACAGCTTCTGGGGAAGTCTTTCTTAAAGGAAATCAAAAAACTGGAAATGTCTTTATAAGGTCAGAGGATGGCCTAGGTGAAGGAATTTTATTAACATGTCAATATGAAGATCAAATGATTGGATCTAATACTTATGGTCCATTCCCATTAGATTTTTTTGCATAACTTTTTTCAGATTTTTTTTATGTTTTTTAATATCTTACACATTGAATTTTTGTTTTCTGAAGAGATAATACAAATTATTCAAATAGTTGCTACTTTCATTTGTTTATCTGGAATAATTCTTTTGCTTTTAATGACTGCTGAGAATAAAAGTTATCTCCAGAAGCAGAAATAAATCTCATTTATCTATTAAGAAATTTTTTAGTCATCTAGATGTTTTTTCAAGATATAGTTCAGAATCTAAATAAATTTTGGTCTCAAAATGGTTGTTTGATCATGCAGCCTTATGATACAGAAAAGGGCGCAGGGACTATGAATCCCAACACTTTTTTGAGAGCTGTAGGCCCTGAACCATGGTCTGTTGCCTATGTGGAACCATGCAGAAGGCCTACTGATGGAAGATTTGGAGAAAATCCAAATAGAGCTCAACATTATTTTCAATATCAGGTAATAATAAAGCCTTCTCCAAATGGGATCCAAGAAATTTATTTAAATTCTCTTGAGTTTTTAGGAATTAATACAAAAAAGCATGATATTAGATTTGTTGAAGACAATTGGGAATCTCCTACGCTTGGAGCATGGGGCGTTGGATGGGAAGTATGGCTTGATGGAATGGAAGTTACTCAATTTACTTATTTTCAACAGTGCGGAGGAATTGACTGTCATCCAGTTCCAATTGAGATTACTTATGGATTAGAGCGAATAGCAATGTTTTTGCAAAATAAAGAGAGTATATGGGATCTTTATTGGAATGAATGTTATTCATATAGCGATATTTGGCTCCAATTCGAGAAGAATCAGTGTGCATATAACTTTAGTGAATCTAATCCAGAAAACTTAAGAAATTTATTTGAATTGTACAAAGAGGAGGCCCAATCATTAATAGAAAAGAATCTTACATATCCTGCCTTGGATTTTGTACTCAAATGCAGTCATACATTTAATTTGCTTGATGCAAGGGGGGTCATCTCTGTTACAGAAAGAGCGCAGTATATTGATCAAATCAGAAATCTTGCTAAAGAGGTTGCATCCTCTTGGGTCAAAGAAAGAGAATTATTGAACTTCCCTCTAAAAAGGACCATGTAACTGCAAAAAATACTTTGAAACATCCTTTAGTATAAAAAGATACGCCCTTGTGCTACCATTTGATCTGGCAGATTTATGTAATAGGCAATACAGTTTAAGTACCCTATTGGGTTTTTTACAGTGTGAGGTAAAATGAAACTCTTCCAACGTATGTTGGTTGCTAGTGCTGCTGTGGGTATGATTGCCCCAACAGTAGCCCAAGCTGCTGACATAAATATAGAAGATATGGGTAGTTACTCAACGAGTACTGAAGTATCTTCAACCAATGATTTCGAAACAATTCTTCCTGGAGATTGGGTTTACCAATCAATACAAGAAGTTGCTCAAACTAGAGGTTGTGATGTTAATCTTCCTGACTCAGGCATCTCTCGTTTCGACGCAGCCACAATAGTAAATTCATGCTTAGGAGAAGCTGCTGAAGTTACTATTCAAGAAAGAATACTTATTGATGAATTAGCTACTGAAATAGCTGCAATAAGAGCCCGTGTAGATGGACTTGAAGCTAGATTTAACGATTTTGAAGCTGCTTCGTTCTCAACAACAACAACAATGGACGGTAAAGCCGTATTCGCTATTGGTGCTGTTGATAATGGTGATCAACTTGGCGATTCAGAAACCGTTACCACAGGTTATGTCTACCAAATGAACTTAAATACAAGTTTTACTGGTGATGACAATTTGTATGTAAGACTCAAAGCCGGTCTTTGGCCATCAAACTTTGAAACCAAGCCCAGTAATTATCACATCGAAACTAAAGATACTGCTGAGGCATTTAAAGTTGATAAGATTTGGTACACATTCCCCATTGGCGATAGTATAACTGCTTTTGTAGGGCCAAGGATTGAGAACTACTACATGAATGCAGCAACTGTCTCGCTTTATAGACCTGGTGCACTTAAGGCATTTAAGTTCTCTGGAAATGGTTCCGTATTTGGTGCAAGTACAGATACTGGCGCTGGATTTAAGTACGATGCTGATAATGGCTTTGCTTTAGGTCTTAACTTTGTATGTAAAGGTGGTGATTCAGACAACGGCTGTCTAACAAAAGAAGATACTAACCAAGTTCAAGCAATGCTTGCATATACAGGGGATAACTGGCATCTTTCTGCAACTTATGCACAAATGTCAGGTGGTTGGAATGCTTTCGAATACTACTCTACTGCTTTGATAACACCCCCTAAGGGTACCTCAAATGGTGGATCAGATACATCTGATGCAACTGCATGGGCTCTTAGAGGCTGGTGGAGACCAGCTGAAACGGGAACTGCAACACCAACTATCTCTGTTGGTTATGACACTATCGACTTTGGTAATACTCATCCTGATAACGTTTCAGAGGGTAGTGGTTGGTTCGCAGGTCTTATGTGGTATGACATGTTCCAGCCTGACGATCGTATAGGCGTAGGTTTTGGTCAGCCTGTTAAGGCCAACTCTCTTACAACAGGGACACTTTCAGAAACTGACCCATTCCTTTGGGAGGCTTATTATTCATTCAAGATTAATGATTCTATAGAGATGACTCCAGCGATCTTTGGAGGATCCGATGCGGTTTCAGTAGCTAATACTGATGATGATTTCTTCGGTGCTGTTCTTACAACAACATTCAAGTTCTAAATCAAGAACAAACATAAAGAAAGGGCCCTTAAAAATGGCCCTTTTTTTTTAATTTAAAAGATATATAAAAGATCTTTTCTTGTTAACTTACCAGCAATTTTCTCCTTCACCTATTGGTATGCATGCCCCTTCTTCTTCTGCCTCATCGGCTAACCTTTGAGCAGTTTCATCAAGCATGAATTCTGCATCAATTGGCATGTCTGTATTCCATTCTTTTAGACCTCCTAAGTCATTTTCACTTGCCTTGGTCGGACTATGATCAGTTGCCGCGATGGTAAGAGCACTAGTAGCCGCAACAAAAATTGCGATGGAACTTCTTTTGGGCATATTTTTATTATTTACTATTTCTATTCTAATTATTTAGGGACTCATTTTCTATTGGGTGTATAAAATGTTTCTTCTTAATCGCCAAGAATTCTTAAAAAATTCGCATAAGATTTAAAAATGAGATCCAGTTCATCTGAACGACCAAATTTTGAGAGTATTCCTCTTGCTCCAGCGTCTAGATCAAATAAATATTCTCTTTCTTCAATGCTCTTTACATAACTTTCAATCCAACCAACACATACTAGTCTCTCTCCTTTGATTATTTCTTTTACTGAATGCAGATAGGTACTCGGATATATGATCATTTGCCCTGCCTCTAATTTGAAATTCTCTTCGGAGTTAACACTTTCAATTGAAAGCTCACCGCCTTCATAAGTGTCCTTACTATTTAAAAATATTGTGAATGAGAGGTCTGCTCTGCCTGAAGGCATAAATGAATTATCTATATGCCTTCCATAATGCATGCCTTTTTTTGATTTTGTAAACATCAATCCATGAGTTTTTTTTGGCAAAGTAAAACTTTTAATTAAAGGGTTGGTAATTATTTTTTTTGAGATTGAATTTGTAAACTCTTTTGAAATATCACAATTCTTGTTGAATTGTAAATTGTGTTTTACTAAGGCAGCATGCCTGCCTGCTGTTTTTCTTCCGTCTTCCCAATATTTATTATGGGAATTAAGATCCTTAGTTAATATTTTAATTTCATCATCATTCAGTAGATCACAAATTAAATAATTCATCGCTATTTGTAAATTTGATACATAGAGTTGTATACAAAAATTCTTTTAGATTTTTGGATGTTTTGTTAGATATAAAGTAACCATATATACTAATTTAAAAAAGTGCAAAAATTAAAGAAATTATTTTATTCTGCCCTAACATTTACTTTCTTATTTAATTTAAATTTACCAGTAACCCCAACGCAAAGAGAGGTCATAGTTTATTCCGGCAGACATTACGATACTGATAGGTATGTATTTAAACAATTTACCGAAGAAACTGGGATTAGAGTACGACTAATTGAAACGGCAGGCATTGAACTTCTTGAAAGATTAAGAAGAGAAGGTTCAAATTCAAATGCTGATGTGATATTACTCGTTGATGCTGCGAGAATTACTGAAGCGGCTGATTCAAATCTATTGCAAAGAATAGATTCTAAGACTTTAGAGGGATATGTTCCTGAAGGATTAAAAGATCCCGACAAAGAATGGTATGCACTCACTAGAAGAGTAAGGGTTATGGTCGTTAACGAAAAGGTCTTAGCTAAAGCCGGTATAGATATAAGTGATATTACAGATTACACTGATCTAGCTAAGCCAGAATTTGCAGGACTTGTTTGTCTAAGGAATAGAAAAAGTCCATATAATCAATCCCTTGTTGCTAATCAGATTGTAAATAAAGGAGAAGACGAAACAAAAGAATGGTTGGATGGAATGATTGGCAATTTAGCTCAAGATTTCTATTCGGGTGATATTGCAATAGTTAGGGCAGTTGCACAAAAGAAATGTGGGGTAGGAATTGTAAATCATTATTATGTTGCGAGAATGTTAGATGGGGTTAATGGTAGAAGAGATCAGCTTTATGCAAATAGAACAACAGTTGTTATTCCTAATCCTGCACATGTGAATATTAGTGCTGGAGGGCTTGCTAAATATGCTGAAAATAAAGAAGAAGCGATACTTCTACTTGAATTCCTAGCTTCTCCAGATGGAAGCAGTGGTTTAGCAGAACCTACTTTTGAGCATCCATTGAATGAAGTTAACCAAAATGAGATAGTAAGAAATTTTGGTGAATTTGTTCCTGATGATGTTACTATTGAGGAGCTTGGAGATTATAATTCGCTAGCAATAAAGCTGATGATAGAAGCTGGATGGGATTAGAAATTTGATAATTATAATTAGTAAGGGTAGATAATAAAGCTATTATTTGGAGAGGTGGCTGAGTGGTTGAAAGCGAACGATTCGAAATCGTTTAATAGGCAACTATTCGTGGGTTCGAATCCCACCCTCTCCGGTCCATTAGAATGTCACTTAGTGCCAGATAATGCCAAAACTAAGTGATAGCAGACTGTTATAAGGAAAGTTTGTGACACGAGGTGTCAGTTAATGTCATGATAACACATTTCAGACACATGTAAAAACACATGTATGTGCTATCATAAACACATGTAAAAATCCTGACACATGTAAAGGTGAAAAAGTTAATGACAGAGAGCGATGTTAAAGCATTGCCTGTAAAAGATACAAGATATGTGAAATCTACTGGTCAAGGACTTTATGTAGAAATTCATCCTAATGGAAGTAAGTATTGGGTTTGGCAATATCTATTCCCACCTTCTAAGAAAGGTAAGCGTGAGAGTATTCATATAGGCACTTATTGCAATGATTCTGGTGTAGTAATGCCTCTTAAGAGAGCAAGGGAAGAAAAGAATAGATTAGATGTTTTAAGGAAGCAAGGTAGTAATCCTAAATTAGAGAAGTCTAAGGAAAAAGAAGAGGTCACAGGTATAGGGTCTATGACTTTTGAGGAGATTGCTTGGGAATGGTTTGGCGATTACTCAACTAAGAAAAGACCCACTACTGCTGCTGATGTAAAACTCAAATTAAAGAATCAAATAATTCCAAAATTTGGAAAATATCCAATTAAACAGATTTCTCGTCAAGAGTGCATAAAATTCCTTCAGTCAAATGTAAGTAGAGGAAAACCAGAGCAAGGTAGAAAGTTGTTAGGGGTAATGAGACAAGTATTTAATTATGCGATTGACATTTATAGTCTCTATTCATCAAGTGATGAGAATCCTGCTCGCTCATCCGAAAATACTAGGACTGGTCATGTATCAAAACCTCGTCCCTCACTTACTGATTGGAAAGATATCCCTCCTTTCCTTGTTGCTCTTAGTGAAAACAATTGTGGAGGAGAATTCCAAGTAAATATCTCGGTTAAACTTGCTGCTTTGGTTTTCCTTAGAGCATCATCATTAGTTTCTATGAAATGGACTGATGTTGATTGGAATGGAAAGATGTTGACTACTCCTGCTGAATTCATGAAAGGAAAAAGAGAGCACTTAACACCTCTATCATCTGCTGCTCTGGAGTTACTTAGAAGATTAGAAGCAATTAATGGTGATGAAGAATGGGTCTTCTATAGTCCTCGTGGAAAGCAGTATTCACATATCACTCCCGTAACGCCTAATCATCACATTACACATCTCGGTTATCAGGGAAAAATGTGTCTTCATGGATTTAGAGCAATGGCAATGACTCATGGAAGAGAGCAACTTGGTTATTCTCAGGAGATTATTAGTTTGCAGTTAGCACATATGAATAAAGATAAGATTATTGCTGCTTATGACCGCTCTAGTTTCATGAAAGAAAGGACTAAATTCATGAATTCTTGGAGTGACCTACTTTTAGAAAATGGTCTAGAAGTCTAAAAAATTCTGGGGATATTTTTTAATTTCTGGGATAATTTTTATTGCTCAAGAGCAAGAATTTGTAGACTAATAGTATCTAAAAAAATATATTTGACCCCTCTATTTCTTATTAATTAATAATACAAATTAATCGTTAATTAGTTTAAATTAGTAATAACGAATAAGTGTGATTAAGTGCCTTAAGTAAAGATTAAACTATGCAATGATAGCAATAGGTTATAGAAACTATATGTATTTACTTAAAGTGTCTACAAATGGCACACAGAGGCGTCTGGTGACAGTATAATAGAAGTATGCAAACGAGATGAGTAGGAATCTCCTCTGGTATACAAATTTAATAAAAAACAAGTCTCGTTAAGAGCACAATTATCGGTCAGACATTCCCACCCTGACCTCCCTGACTAAGGAGTAAAAAGAGATTCGCAGTTAATACATCCTTACCTTTAACCCTTTTAATTATGAATTTAAGATTCCTTCGTATTGGACAAGTCGTTGCAAAAACACGCCTATCCAAACGCACAATCTATCGTTGGATAAATCAAGGTAGATTCCCTGAGCAAATCAATTATGGAAATAGTCGTATTGTTTTCTGGTGCGAAAAAACCATTGATGAATGGATGGCAGAGAATATGAAAATCGTTAACGCATAGGAGGAAAACTAATGCCTTATTTCATACCATACTTTTTACACGGTATAAAAAATGAATCCAAAGAGGAATTATATATTCCTATGGAGGTTTGGATTAAATCACCTCAGTCAATGAAGGACACAGTAAAAGAATTAAGTGAAAGTATTGATTTCAGCAGGGATGAAGACTAATGAGAAAAATGCTAGAAAACTACATTCTGGAAGCGTCAATTAAAGATGCTAAAAGTGGTAAAACTTTAAAGTCTCTTACTTCTGGTCACCCTAGATTGGATTGGGTGATGAGAATTTTTATGAGAATGGAAAATGACAACAGTAATGCCATAGTTACTCAGTCCAAATATCCCGAAAATTACCAAATTGATGATGAGTTACTTGATGAGGAGGAGCAAGATTCATGAAAAAACTACAAGGGGAGCGTTAATGCTCCCTTTTTTCTTTGGTGTCATAAAGCATATTTCGGTCTAACCAATCAGGATTATTAAAATCCCCATCCATTGGATATTGTCTATCTGCTCTGGGATTATTAAAGACAATATCTTTAATGAAATTTCTAAATGTTTTTCTCTTTTTCTTCATCAGATTTACCCATTAAAGGGTCGTTTGTAGACAGTATGATATTGACTCTGGAGGAGCATGATTAGATAATCCTCAGGTTTTACTTTCTCCTTCTTTGCAAGAGCATCTACTAGTTTCTTTTCAGTTGCAGTAAGGTTGCTTCTCATAATATTGAGTTGGTTTTAATCTTATTAATTTTCAGAATCTTCTCTTCTATTGCTTTAACTGCAAATTTAGATTTAGAAATTCCAAATTCTCTGTTAATCTTCCATAATTCATGGTTTATGTCCATAGTTTTACCATCGTTTGGATAACTGATGGTTAGTTGATTGTGTTTTAGGGTGCTTTTCATAGTCGCTTATTGAGTAAATAATTGGGGAGAATTCCCATGTTGCTTCTTTGTTGATGTATCCATGAAGTCCTGAGGTCTTAAAGTCAGTCACAGTTGCTGAATCTTCAGACTTCATACATTTAACCTGTTTGGGTAAATCTTCATTAAATAGTCTTGTAAGAAATGACTCATCCCATTCCCTTCTAGTTTTCTCTACTAAAAGATTTATGTGTGGATTAGTCCCTGTTTTCCCAAATTCCAGTCCCCATATGGTCTTTGGTCTATCTATCTTGTTTTCCCAGTCTCTATCTCCTTGATAGTATTCCTGATAAAACATGTTTCGGATATGTCTGATGTCTTTTACCCAGTCATCTTCATGTAATCTTTCATCTTTCTCTTTTAATAGAAAAACGATATACCACCTGGGGGAGAAGAAACCAGAATCTACTTGTTGGAGTAGAAACTTGGTATGTGCATCTCGTATCTTTCTTCTAATGAAAGGAGAGGTTTCTATGAGTGATGTTTTAGAAACCCTCTTCTTTCTTGACTCTTCCTTTTTTATCTTTGCTTGATGCTTTTTAAGGAATTTATCTTTTGTTGTTTTCATTACGAGGTATAGGGTGATTGATAAGAAATCGCCCAGTAATTCATTGCTAATACCAATTTGTCCCTAACACACAGACCACATCTGATAGTGCTTCAGTCTGACTACAACTGATACGCAGCAAATACCCCTAGAGAGAAAAACTCAACTAAATCGCTATAGAGGATACTGGACTAAATCTATTTATACTTCCACTAAGTTTAGTGAAACATTAATGTCATAATATCACAAATCTATTGGTATGACTAGGGTTTAGTGCCATGTCATGCCATGTCCAGACAAGTCATGACTAATTCCCTGACATTTCATCCTGATAGACCGCACCCTTACCCCACTACAACCCTTAGGGAGATACAACACACACTCATATTTAAAAGGACATTTCCTCATCCAATACCGTGCATGGTATTACTCATGATACGAATCTCTCAAATCCATTGGTATCACTTGAGTGCGTCAATACCGCAGACTACCGCATCATGGACACGGGATATGTCTTTTATTCTTCTGGTGTCTTACATAACCATGATGTCTTCCTGACCCTTGCACATACTCTTCCCAAGTGACTATCTGGATACAAGTGACTGTTTTATTAGTTGCGTGGACTGGAAATAGATGGTCGTATTTGTGATTTCTTACTGCTGCGAAGAATTCATCCCAAGTAAGTGCCTGAGCAGTAGTTGGAAGAAGTAATAGAGGTATCAATATTAGTAATCGCTTCATTAGAGATACTCCAAATTGCATGTAACTGCTGCCATTGTCTTATTACCTTTGATGTTTTTCTCTGATGGTAATTTTCCAAACTTAAGCATGATAATCATCTCGTTGAGTCTGTTGCTAGACCAATCTTTATCACCTATAGAGCACAACTCACTTAGCATCTGGTGCTTATCTTCCTCCTGTATGGGACATGAATAAACAGGAGGGAAAAGACAGATACTTGCTAATAGAATTATTCCTTTATTTCTCATTTTGCTTAAGTATTCTTCTAATCATTGAGATAGACATGCCCATAGACTTGGCGATATTTCTATAACCAAGACCTCTGTCTCTCATCTCCATTACTGTTGCTACTTGTGATTCTGTATATGCTCTTTTTCTTCCAAACTTAACTCCTCTACTTTGAGCAACTTTTCTACCTTCATCGCATCTGGACTTTATTTGCATCAATTCTTGAGATGCTGCATATCCAAGTATGGAAACTATCAGCATAGTTATCTCTTTAGGCATTGCTGTTGTATCTAATCTTCCATCAAGTGTTTTGATATGAATTCCTCTCTCTAGTAACTTGCTTACTTCATTAACCATTCCTAGAAAACTTCTACTTAATCTTGATAATTCAGAAAGTATCAGTAAATCTCCTGACTGAATTTCATCCAAGCATCTTGTTAACTCTGGTCTTGAGTCAAAATCTGATGTCCCAGTAATAAAGTCACCTCTAACGATAATTGCTCCTGCTGTTTTTAATGCAATTATCTGACGCTCTTGGTCTTGCATATCAGTAGAGCATCTCCAATATCCAAAAATTGTTTGTTTTTTAGATGATGGATTTAGACAACCTATTTCAGCAACATCAGACTTTAGTAATTGCGTTGTCTTAACAGCGTTGTCGTTTATTAAAACATTAGACACCATATCCAATCTCCCTATCAAATGCAGAAATTGCAGTTACATCTAAAATATGGATGTCTGGGTGACGAAAACTCGCTATTTCTCTTGCGTGATTGTAGTCTCGGCAAACCATCTCTTCTTTGATGATTTGTCCTGCTACGAATAGTCGGACTCTACATTTCATTGGGGTCACATAATAAAGGTTTTATTCAGACACATGTAAAAACACATGTAAAACTGATAAATCACCTCGTTTTTAGTGACATGTAGTGCCATATAGTGCTAACTACAAGTCCACCCTCTCCGGATTTTTTTAGTGTCTGACAGTGTCAGAGACATTCTGTTAGAGTCAAAATTTTTGTAAATTCCTGCTATAGCAATAATTATTGTATTTTCTTCTT
>QCLS01000008.1 GCA_003214355.1 Prochlorococcus sp. AG-418-C09
AAAAGCAGAATCCTCTACTCGTAAAGCAATTGAACTTAATCCTAATTTCGTAAAAGCTCATTTAAATCTTGGTAATATACTAAAAGATCAGGGAAAATTGAAAGAAGCAGAAATCTCATACCGCAAAGCAATTGAACTTAATCCTAATTTCGCAGAAGCTCATTTAAATCTTGGTAATATTTTAAGAAAGCTTACTAAATTAAAAGAGGCAGAATCTTGTGCTCGCAAAGCAATTGAACTTAATCCTAATTTCGCAGAAGCTCATTTAAATCTTGCTAATGTACTAAAAGATCAGGGAAAATTTGAGGAAACAGAATTATCACTTCTCAAATCTATTGAATTAAATCCTAATCTTTCTAAAGCATACTTTTCATTATCTACTTTAAAATACTCAAATAAAAAATGGCATAATAAACTCTTCTCTGAAACTATCTTAAAAAATAGTTCACAAACAGATCATATTAATATTTATTTTGCGAGATCGAATATTTTGCATAAAGATAACAATTTCAAAGAAAGTGCCAATAATCTTCAGAAAGCAAATGAATTAAAATTAACACTTAATCCATCTCAACATGATGAACTTATAGAGAAATCCAAAAATTTACTTATTGCCTCTAAAAAAACTGAAATAAATGACAAAGACAACGAGAAATATCCTCAAAGTATTTTCATTGTTGGGATGCCTAGGAGTGGGTCAACATTAATTGAGTCAATCCTTTCGATGAATTCCAATGTACAGGATTTAGGAGAAATTAATATTCTTGAAGAATCTTATGAAGAAGAAAAAAGAAATTCACAATGTTCAACGCTGGCAGAATTATATTGGCAAAAAATAAAAAACAAAAAGCAAGAATGGAAAGCTACCACAAATAAATGGTTATATAATTATCAGTATTCTGGTATCATTGCTAGTCAAATACCTAATGCCAACATTATTCATTCTTTTAGAAATCCTCTAGATAATATTCTTTCAATTTACAGAGCAAATTTTGCAACAGGAAATAAATTTTCTTCTTCCCTTATTGATTGCTCAAAAGTATATTTGAATCAAGAAAATATAATGAATCAATATAAGAAAGAATTTGGCTCAAGAATTTACAACTTAAATTATGATTTATTGGTGACCAATCCCGAAAAAGAAATTAAATCCTTAATTGCATATTTAGGTTGGGCATGGGATGATATTTACCTATCTCCCCATCTAAATAAACGATCTGTTCAAACTGCAAGTGTAGTACAAGTACGTTCCCCTATTAATTCAAAATCAATTGGGGCGTGGAAAAATTATAAACAATTACTTCAACCTGCAATTAATCTCATAACCAAAGAGGAAAAATATCGAAACTTGATCAATTAAATAATTAAAAAAGCTGAGCTCTTTTAATCCTTGAGATGTATTTTTTAGGAATTCTCATAGCATTTATATCTAAAAGATGCTGAGCCGATGCGCATAGAATGCCAGAATTAGACATGAAACATAGTTTGCAAATAATAACTAGGTTTCTTGTTTACCCCTTACTCCCACTCTATAGTACCGAGAAAAAGGGCAGTCATAAACGTAGTGATACCAACATGTTTGAACCCAAAATAACACACATTTTCCCACGGGAAACCTACGGGAAACCTCTTTTTAGGCAGGTTGTATTCAACAAAAACTCAAAATTAATTACTCTTGGGATCTCTTATTAGTAATCATGATTTAATTTTCTCTTTAAATTAGAAAAAATTTTTGTTTATTTCGCTCATAGAACTTTTATTATTTTCAATTAATTTGTTTAAATAAGAGAACTTTGAATCTAAATCAATCGCTTGTTGCAGGTGTGAGTTTGCATCATGATATCTTCTAATTATTTCTTTAATATTCTTGCCTTTAGGAGAAGATTTAGCAATACCTTTTTGTGCAAATGCTTCTGCAGAATCAGGTTTTATTTCAATCAATCTATCAAAATCTTTTATGCCATCTTTAAGATATCCAGATCTATATTTGCAAATTCCTCTTCTTAAAAGCGCTACTTCAGATTTAGCATTTAATTCTATTACTTTATCAAAATCTTTAATGGCAATTTGATAATTCCAATTTGCGTTTTTCACTGAATCTGCAGCATCGATTAAATCGTATGATTTACCTAAAGCATACTTAGATGAACCTCGTAAAAAATAGTTTTGGTTGTTTTTTGAATCAAGGAGTATATTTTCGTTGATATATTTAATAACTCTCTTTATGTGTTCGATTAGTAAATATGCATCTTCTTTTGTTGGATGAAGTTCTATTGCTTTTAGAAAATTTTCAATTGCGTATTCAAGTGACCCTTCTAATTTTGGAAATACTAACCAGTTCAGACCACTTGCGATCCAATATGAAATAAAGTCTTCTAACTTTGCTGAATCTTTTCTGGTTACTTCACTGAAATCTTTTACAGCACCTCTGTAATCACCGATCTCTAATTTACATCTCCCTCTTAATGAAATTGCTTCTGATGATTTGGGATTTAATTCAGTTGCTTTGTTAAATAAATTTAAAGCATCTTTTTGGTTTTCATAATCAAATAGTAATTTTTTGCCTTCTTTTAAATAATATTCAAAATCTTGATTTTCTATATCGCTCATTAGAAACACTATAAAGATTTTTTATGAGCATATATCGATATAAAATATTCAGCATTTTTTTAAATTAAATATTAATAAACTAATTTTTAATAATCTAAATTTTATTACTCATGACGCTTTATTAAAGTGTTTCAACTAATAATTAACTTTAGAAAACTTAATTTGCATTCTCTTCAAAGTTCGCTTATATAAGTTTCCCTAAAAAAATAAGAATGAGTGAAGCAAGCATTAATGATAGAACAAAAGTTATTGGAGATATTTTAAGTACCAAATTTGAAGAAATTAAAAATATCGCTATTGGTAACACTTGTGAAACTGGAATTCCAGTGTCTTTTTATGATTACGATGCAATGACTCAAGGACTGCCCAGAGGGGGTTTAATTGTCCTTGGTGGAAGACCTGCAATGGGCAAGACATCATTTTCTTTGAATATCGCATTAAATGTTGCTAAGACTCAAAATCTTCCAGTTTGTCTTTTTCATTTAGAAATTAGCAAGGAACAAATATCTAATCGACTTTTGTCAATGGAATTAGGAATTGAATCTGGGCGATTAAGAACAGGCAGATTACAACAAGATGAATGGTTTGCATTAAATGAAGGAATTAATTCTTTGAGTAAATTACCTTTGCATATAACAGATAAACCAATAAGTTCCATTCAGGAGATGCAAGCAATCTGCCAAAAAATTAAAGAGGAATCGACAAAAAAAAGTTTGGGACTTGTAATTCTTGATTATGTCCAACTACTCGATTACTTACCCATATCAGATGTATCAAATAGGGAAGAGTATTTATTGAAATTAGCAAAGAGTCTTAAAAGGATGGCAGAGGAACTAAATGTTCCTGTTATTGTTATTTCTCAACTTAGTAAGGATGTAGAAAAAAGAAGAAATAAAAGACCAATGTTAAGTGATATCAGAGACTTTGAACCTCTCGAAGTGTATTCAGATATTATTACCATGATTTATAGAGATGAATATTACAATCCAGAAACTGAAGATAGAGGAATTGCTGAAATAATCACTTGTAAGCACAAAAATGGTCCTTTAGGCACAGTTAAATTATTATTTGAACCGCAATTTACAAGATATAGAAATCTTGCTGCTTAACTAGATTAAATTCTCTTTAAATTAATAGTTCTAGCGATCCTTTTTTGAAGTCATCTACTCCAGCAATTAAACAACCTTTGGTAGTCATTCTTTTTAACATCCAATTTGCTGCTTCTTTATGTAAAAGTGGTTGAGGTTGTTTAGATATTACAGAACAACAGTGCCACGGGGTTTTTTCCCAAGAATTCACATCATCACACCACTGAATAGCGAAGAGCGAATATACCTCACCATGAGATACAGACCAATCTATTGCTGTAAATTCTGTGAATGATGCAACATAAAAATATATTTTTTTTGTAGAGTATTTTTCATAAAAAAAAGTTGCTACTGGAATAGTACCTTCAGGATTAAAACTTTCTAACTCATAACGATCGGTTGAAACTAATACTTGTCCTCTGGAAGATAACTTACCTTCTTTTAAGCAGGTATAAAAAGCATCAACCTCGCCGTGATCATAATCTTTTATTTGATAAGGTTCATTTACCATTACTCAAAAAACAACCCTAAAAAGGTGGAGAGTGTAGAGAAATTTAAAACTCTACGATTTCTCTATAGAGACAGGATTTTCACTCCACGGGAAACCTACGGGAAACCCCTTTGCTCAAATCCATTGCAAACAGGTTAGGAGATTTCCACGGGAAACCCACGGGAAACCTACTTTTTGTTACTATCACTAAGTTTTAAAAGATTTTTTACTCCCACTCAATCGTACCGGGGGGCTTACTTGTAATATCAAAGACAACTCTGTTCACCTGCGATACTTCATTAACTATTCTATTAGAAATTTTTTCTAAAATTTCGAAGGGAACTTTAGACCAGTCAGCTGTCATTCCATCTTCACTAGAAACACATCTTATAACAACTGGCCAAGCATAGGTTCTTTTATCTCCCATAACTCCTACGGTTTTAACCGGAAGTAAAACAGCAAAAGCCTGCCAAATTTCATTGTATAGTCCAGCTTTTGTTATTTCATCTCTAACTATCCAATCAGCATTTCTAAGGCAATTCAACTTTTCATCTGAGACTTTACCTAAAATTCTAATCGCTAATCCAGGCCCAGGAAAGGGATGTCTCTTAATGATTTCATCTGGCAAACCCAAAGCCTTTCCTAAATTTCTAACCTCATCCTTAAAAAGTTTTCTCAATGGCTCAACTAATTTGAATTGTAAATCTTTAGGCAAACCTCCAACATTATGATGACTTTTAATCTTTACAGCAATTCTTTCACCTGTTTTAGGATCAATATTAGTTCCTGCACTCTCTATAACATCAGGATAAAGTGTACCCTGGGCTAAGTAATCAAAAGGTCCTAATCTCTTACTTTCTTCCTCAAAAACTCTAATAAATTCAGCACCGATAATTTTTCTTTTTTGCTCTGGATCTGTAACGCCACTTAATTTGTTAATAAATCTTTCTCGAGAATTTATATACTCAACCCTAATATGAAATTTTTTATCAAAAAATTTCATAAGAAACTCAGGCTCTCCTTTTCTCATAAAACCCTGATCTATAAACATACAAGTTAACTGATCTCCAATCGCTTTATGTAATAAAAAAGCCAATGTAGAAGAATCAACTCCTCCAGAAAGTGCCAAAAGAACTTTCTTTTTCTTAACTTGATTTCTGATTCTTGGAATTGCCTCCTCTAAAAAAGTATCAGTTGTCCAATCAGCTTTACATTGACAAATCTTATAGACAAAATTCTTAATTACAGTCATTCCATATTCAGAGTGAACTACTTCGGGGTGAAATTGTACCCCAAATAATTTATTTGAAATGTTAGAGATTACAGCATGCGATGTATTATCAGTATGTGCATTTTTTAAAAAATTGGGTGGTAGCCTTTCTATTGAATCTCCATGACTCATCCACATTATTGAAAGATCTTTTACTCCTATTAACAAATCATTATTAACATCAATATTAATAGGGGCTCTACCATATTCAGCTTTATTATCCGCTTGCATAACCACTCCACCCAATTCTTTGACCATTAGCTGCATTCCATAACATATCCCCAAAACTGGAATCCCCAATTCAAAAATCTTATCATCGGATTTTGGTGCATTCTCTTCATAAACAGAACTAGGACCTCCACTTAAAATTAACCCCTTAGGGTTTATACTTTTTATTTCTTCGATAGATATCGCGTGACTAACTACCATAGAAAAAACATTGGTTTCTCTAATACGTCTGGCAATTAATTCAGAATATTGAGAACCAAAATCTAAGATTAGTATGGAAGGGTCTCGTTCTTTTGTTAGTAAGTATTGATTCATATATAAAATTTAGCTCAAAGATAGAAAAAAGTATAATTAACTAGGAATCAATAAAAATTTTATCTTTTATCATTGATTTACCGTATTGGCTAACCCATCTAATTTTTCTTTCCCTATCAAACAATCCAACCCCAACCTCTACTTTATTAGCAGTATATTTTGCAATATACTGAAGTGTTTTCATCTCAATAGTATTTGCGATTTTTAGCCATAATGAATTGGCTATGCGTGAATCAATAGACTCAACCATTTTGAAAGCATCCTGAATATTATTACAACCAATAATTTTATCTATTATTTTTGTGGGAATTTTTTCCTTATACGCTAAATAAGTCAGTATTTCCATTCTTCCATCAGCGAGATGGTTATGAGTATGAAAAATACCGCCCGCTAGCTTAATCATTTTCCCATGATAACCAAGAATAAAAATTCTTTTTACATTTTTAAAAGCAGCATCAACTAACAATGGTCCAAGCCAATTGCCTACTTTAATAATTGATTTTCCCAAGTTATTAGTATTTGCTAAATCAAAGCCATTTTCTCCAATAACAAAAATAATTGTTGTATCTGGATCATCTAGAACTATCCTATCCAACTCTGCTTTGGCATGATTAATTTGCTCTGGAGATGCACTTAAAAAAGTTTCTGCAGATGTTCCAATAATTGATAAACCATCCACTATTCCAAAAGCTCTATTGCTTGTTCTCTCAGCTAAAAACTTTCCATTAGGAAAAATTATCTCTAAATTCAATTGGAAATCTTTAGGAATATATTCTTCCAGGTTGTCTTTAAGCAATTGTTTAGCAAATTCAGATATACAAATCTCTGCAGATTTGGCATAAGTACCAACACCATAACCTGGAATAAGATTTATAAAATTATCTTTTTTTTTATCTTCTTTATTGGACCTCTGAAAAGAAACTAAGGTCCATATTTCTAAATTACGAGTTATATCTAAATCCAACCCAGAATCTGCAAAAGTTATAGCTAATACCTTTGATTTATCACTTAAAAAACCTGCAGAATGAACTTTTAAACTAATAAGTTGTTTTTCATTTGGAATCGACAAAAATTCATAGTTATCAAATGAAAAGCCTTGTAACTTTTTGACAGCTGATTTTGCAGATGCTGCGACCCACAAAGGTAAAGAAAATCCTTTTTTCAAATTAAGTAATTGAAAAATACGTAATGAGAACTAATCTTAGAATGACCTATTTATTAAAAAGTGGCCATACAAAAAAAATTATCCCTAATGATTCCAGGTCCAACTCCAGTCCCTGAAAGAGTTTTACAAGCGCTTGGCAGTCATCCAATAGGACACAGAAGTAAAGATTTTCAAAATATAGTTTCATCAACAAGTGAAAATTTAAAGTGGCTTCATCAAACTCAAAATGATGTCTTAACAATTACAGGCAGTGGAACAGCCGCAATGGAGGCAGGAATAATTAACACCCTCTCAAAAGGAGATACTGTAATTTGCGGGGAAAATGGAAAATTTGGAGAAAGATGGGTTAAGGTTGCTAATAGCTTTGGACTCAAAGTAATTACAATTAAAGCAGAATGGGGAAAACCATTAAACCCAAATGATTTTAAAGAAATTCTAGAAAAAGATCATAAAAAAGAAATTAAAGCAGTTATTTTAACTCACTCAGAAACATCAACAGGGGTTATTAATGATTTAGAAAAAATAAGCTCTTATATTCAAAATCATAATCATGCTTTATCTATAGTTGATTGCGTAACCAGTATTGGTGCGTGCAATGTAGCAACTGATGATTGGAAACTAGATATTGTCGCTTCTGGATCTCAAAAAGGATATATGATTCCTCCAGGCTTAAGTTTCGTTTCAGTAAGCGACAAAGCATGGAAAGCTTGTGAAACATCTGACCTACCAAAGTTTTATTTAGATTTAAAATCTTATAAAAAAAGTCTACTCAGTGATAGTAATCCTTTCACTCCAGCAGTTAATTTATTTTTTGCATTAGATGAAGCCCTAAAGATGATGCGCGAGGAGGGCTTACAAAACATCTTTGCAAGACATGAAAGACATAAAAGAGCTATTTCTTATGCAATGCAAGCACTAGACTTAAAGTTATTTGCTAAAGACAATCACTTAAGCCCTTCAGTAACAGCAATTGAAACAAAAAGTTTTGATGCTGAATTGTTCAGAAAATTAATAAAAGAAAAATATGATATTTTGCTTGCAGGAGGACAGGATCACTTAAAAGGTAAAATTTTTAGAATTGGCCATTTAGGTTACATAAATGACAAAGATATAATTTCTGTAATTTCTGCAGTTGGTTTAACATTAATTGAAGAATCTAATTTATCAAATGATTCACTTGGTAAAGCCTTAAAGAAAGCTAAAGCTTGCCTTATGCAATAAATCTCTATGTACCTGGCTCCTCAACATTTCCACCTAGTTCAACTATTTTTTTCTTTAAAATTTCTGATTTTTTTCCATCACCGTTAGTTTGAGCAACTGCTAAAGCAAACTCTAATTTTTCTAATTGATGGCCACCTTCAATAAAGGAAAACTTTTTCTTAATTTGTTTTTGTGGTGTTTGATAAGAAATTTGTGTCGACATAGCTAAACCCTTTTTTAATATTATGCCAACTAAAAGGCCCCTTATGTTGAAAAAATATTCAATATTCTTTGGATTTATATTAAAAAATCCTAAATCTTAATGAAATCTGGTCATGTAATTTAAAATTTATAAAATATTATTTTTGTCAAACCTCTTATTCGTCAATTTTTTCGAATAATATTATTTAATAATTCATTAGTAATCAAAATGTCAAATATTAATCTGCTCTATTACTTACTAGCTGGAGGTTTATTAGGCTTAATCACGCTCAAGACTGGTATTCCAGCAGCACCATTAGCAGGAGCCTTGCTAGGAGCAAGCATCTTAAGTATCAGCGGAAAAGTGGAAGTTGCTAATTGGCCAACAGGAACTAGAACACTTTTAGAAGTTGGCATAGGCACAGTGATTGGGACCTCTCTCACAAGAGAATCTTTAAGTGAACTTCAATTATTATGGAAACCTGCCATCTTAATTACATTTACATTAGTCATTACAGGCCTTGCAATAGGATTATGGACCAGTCGTCTAATGGGAGTAGATATTATTACTACAATTCTTGGTGCTGCACCAGGAGGTATTAGCGGTATGAGTCTAGTTGGCTCTGAATATGGGGTAGGCGCTGCAGTTGCTACCTTGCATGCGGTAAGACTCATTACAGTATTGTTGATTCTTCCTTTAGTAGTGAAATCATTAAGTTTAATAGGAATTATTAAATCTTAAACAGCTATAGACATAATTAAAATAAAGGATATTTTTTAAATAAGATAATTTGTGCTTGATGCAGAAACTTAAAGATCTAAAAATAATTTTTTTATTAATTGGCTTTATAAGTCAAATAAGTTTTTTTACTCCAAAAGTTTTTGCAGGTTCATTTGGTGCAGAAATCTTCTGTGCTATGAGAGAAGGAGGTAATGACCATGAAAGCAGTTGGGAAGCAGCCTATAGTTATATCAAAAGACAAAAAGGTGGTATATTCAAAGTTTCCCCGGCACAAGCTGCTGCATTAATCATTGAAACGGTCGTTAGAGAAAAAGATAACTTTGGATATTGCATACAATATCTAGATCAATTGTATCCAGACAGGGAACTACAGAGAGAGCTTGAAGAAGAAGAGGAAAGAAAAATGCAAGAAGAATTAGCCGCAGAGGAAAGAAGAAGAGAAATTGAAGCTTTAATCGAAGAAGACGAGAATCTTTCTGAAGAAGATTTTGACAGGTATAGTTATTAATACTAACTTCAGTATAATTACATACATTTTTTAACATTTAACTATATAAACATATACTTACTAAATATTATTTATAATATTGACTTTTTAAAATTTCGAGTCATTATTTATTTAATTAAATAAACTGAATGCATAGTAATGATGCTATCTTTTTAGAGGATTTATGCCCTAAATTTAGATTCAGACAGTGGCGAAAATCAATACACAGATTTACAGAAAAACAATGCATATATTGCGGAAAGCCATCCGAATCAATTGATCATGTTCTTCCTCGTAGTAAAGGGGGATTAAGTACAACTGAAAATTGCGTCCCAGCTTGCTTATGCTGCAATGGAGACAAATCTGATTATGAGGCTTTCTATTGGTATAGAAGGCAAAAATTTTATGATCCTAGAAGAGCGATGGCCATAAGAGCGTGGCTTGAAGGCGACTTAAGGCTTGCTATTAGACTATTACAATGGGTTCAACCTTCGCATCTCAATAAGTTAGGAACATCTAATAAAAATAATCAAATCAACCTAGATGCAGCTTAACTACCAAATGTTGCATGCTTTTTCAGGATAATGTTTAGTACAAATTTCTGAATTATTGTGGGGAGTTTCAGGAAATAATAAAAATATTGAGAGAGGTAAAAATGCTAGCAAAAGAAAAAGCTTTGATTTAATTCTCTTTGCAAAGCCAGGATTACTAATGAGCAAATCACTATATATATGATCTCTAGAACTTGCTATAGTTAGTTTTGCCTGAGGCCTAATTGAGGTCTTCATCACTAAATAATACATTTGTACTATTTATAGTCTAGAATGGCAATTTCTGCAAGGTCACTAAACAAAAACTGCAAATTTCTAATATTTGGTGGTGGTTACAGCGGAAAATATTTAGCAAACGAAATTAGAAAATTAGGATGCATAGCTTTAACAAGCTCAAGATCAAAAGCTAATAATGAAAATTCTTTCTTTTTTGATAGCTTTTCAAATGAGCTTCCTCAAGAAAATATTTTTTCTGGTACTACTCACATAATAAGTTGCATACCTCCCACTAAAAGAGGCGAAGATCCTGTACTTTCTAGACTCGAAAAGAAGCTAGAGCAACTCTCATTAGAATGGGTTGGTTATTTATCTACAACAGGAGTATATGGGAATACGGACGGTAATTGGGTATCTGAAAAAGACCCTGTAAAACCCTTACAAGAGAGAAGCAAAAGACGAAGAATATGTGAACTAAAATGGATTAATGCGAATTTACCTACTCAAATATTTAGGCTGCCTGGCATTTACGGACCAGGAAGATCAACAATAGAATCAATACTAAAAAAAAATATAAAAGTTATCAATAAGAAAGCTCAAATATTCTCTAGAATACACGTTTCAGATATAGCTAATTCAATTATTTATTTATTAAATAATAAAAAGAAATTAGATTTTCATCCAATCATAAATATTGCAGATAATTATCCATGTTCTCAAGTGGAAGTCATTAAATATAGTTATGAATTACTGAGATTGAAAATGCCACAACCAATAGAATTTAAAGAGGCAGAAAAAATACTATCGCCTATTGCTTTATCTTTTTGGGAGGAAAATAGAAAAGTATCAAATAATTTACTTTGTAATAAATTAGGCTATAAACTTTTGCATAAAGACTACAAATCTGGCTTAAAAAGTTGTCTCGAATCAATATCAAACCATAACAATGATAATTATGGATAAATTTCTTAAAGAAAAATTTAATATTGTAATTTCTGTTGGAGACGAGAAAGGAATTGGTCCAGAGGTAATACTGAAAGCATTAGCTCTAAATGAACTTCATTTAAACAGCAGAATATTAATAGTTGGATCAAAAAAGAATTTAATTTCCGAATATAAATTACTTAAATCACTAGGAACCAAAAATATTATAAATCCAGAGGAATTAACAATAGAGGATCCTAAAGTTTCAACTTCATTTAAAAACATAGATATGACAAATAGCGGTAATGCAAGTTTCTATTATCTAAAACATGCGACCGAGATTGTTAAATCATTATCCAACGCAGCTCTTGTGACTGGACCAATATGCAAGAAATCATGGGCCGAATCCGGTCATTTTTACTCTGGACAAACTGAATTCCTATCAGAATCATGCAAAGTTAAAAACGTAGGGATGCTTTTTACTGCGAAATCTCCGATAACAGGATGGAGATTCAACACACTCCTAGCGTCCACTCACATCCCACTTAAAGAAGTACCAAAATGTTTAAACAATGATTTAATAGTTTCAAAATTAGATTTATTCTTAAAGTTTTTAAAAAAATTTCAACAAAAACCTTTTGTTAAAGTAGCAGGCCTGAATCCCCATGCAGGTGAAGAAGGATTATTAGGTTCAGAAGAAACAGATTGGCTTACAGAAACATTAAAAAATTGGGCGGAATTAAATCAAAATGTCAAGTTGGAGGGCCCTATATCGCCAGATAGTTGCTGGATTTCATCAGCTAAAGCCTGGAAAGAAACAGTCTCTGAGTCCCATGATGGCATTCTTGCAATGTATCATGATCAGGGACTGATCCCAGTAAAGGTAATAGCTTCTAATTATTCAGTAAATACAACTATAGGATTGCCCTTTTTAAGAACATCTCCAGATCATGGTACAGGTTTTGATATTGCTGGAAAAGGATTAGCACAGTGCCAAAGTATGATTGAAGCTATAAAAACGGCTAAAGAATTAAGTATCTAGTTATGATTGTTTGACTCTCATGAGCACTTGACCAAATTCGACAGGAGTTCCATTTTCTACAAGTATTTCAACTATTTCAGCATTAAATTCCGATTCAATCTCATTCATTAACTTCATAGCCTCAAGTATGCAAATTGTTTGTCCAACTTTTATAGTTGCACCAATTTCGACAAAAGGCTCTTCACCGGGGGCTGAGGCCCTGTAAAAAGTTCCAACCATAGGAGAAGTTATTTCAGTAAGATCAGAACGGCCAGGGGGCGGTACAGCTGGTGCATTAGAGGGGCTTGCTGGTGTTAGAGGTTCTGCCTTTAAAGGTTGACTTAAAATAACAGGATTATCGGAAGTTTTAGTTATCAAAGGTTGATTAGAAGGATTTGAATCATATATATTTCTCTTGATTTCAAGCTTAAAATCTTCCCCTTCAAGAGAGAATTCTTGAATATCACTTTTAGATATCTTATCTATTAAGCGATTGAGTTCATCATGATCTAATTTCATAGCCATTAGCTTTCCCTTCCTAGGTAACTATCGTTTCGTGTGTCAACTTTAATCATTTCTCCAACAGAAATAAACAATGGAACCATAACTTGCGCTCCTGTTTCAAGGATAGCTGGTTTTGTGCCTCCACTGGCAGTATCACCTTTTACTCCAGGATCAGTTTCCCTCACTTCCAAGGTAACAGAAATAGGCAACTCCACCTCTAACACTTTGCCATTCCAAAAAACAACATTGACTTCCATCCCTTCTTTTAGATACTTAGATTGATTACCTATTTGATCAGAAGTGAGTCTTGTTTCTTCAAAACTAGTCATGTTCATAAACACATAATCACCTGACTCCACATATGTATGCTGGAGGTTAGACTTTTCTAGAACAGCCTGTTGCACTGATTCACCGGCGCGAAAAGTCTTTTCGACTACATTGCCATTTTGAACTGACTTTAATTTTGTTCTAACAAAGGCAGACCCCTTACCAGGCTTAACATGTAGAAATTCTACTACACGCCAAACTTGTCCATCTAGTTCGATGGTAGTCCCTGTGCGAAAATCGTTACTGGAAATCATTCCCGTATTCCATACCCAGAGATCATAAACCTGTATGAGCACTATGCAAAAGTTTTTATCAAATCTGAACAAAAATTATTTGTTTGTATTATTTATAATAATTCATGTTTTTTTAATAAAACCAGTCCAAGTTTATGCTGATTTACCCACAGGCAATGCTGTAAAAGATCCCTATGCAATACTCAGAAACGCCCTTCCAATCAAGCAAAATGAGATTCAAGAAATTCAACATAAACTTGAAGAAACCAGCGATCTTGTTAGAGGAGGTCGATGGCCAGCTCTATCAAAAACTGTTACAAAATGCAAATCTTTAGTAAAAAAATATAAAGGCAACATAATAAACAATTTACCCACTCAAGAGCAAAAAACAGCTGAAGCAATTTTAGTATTAATCAATAACGATTTAGAATTACTAGAAGATGAGGCAAAAGTTAAAGATAAGAATTCCTTTATTGCGATAAGAAGAACAATATTAAACAATATTGGCAAATTAGAAGAATTATTCTTACCCGAAACATTTCCTTATGAAATACCCGAAGAATTTGATAATCTCCCAAGATTATTAGGAAGAGCAACTGTGAAAATCAACACATCAAAAGGGGATATGACAGCAATTATTGACGGGTATAACGCCCCTCTAACTGGGGGAGCATTTATAGATTTAGTAAGTAAAAAATTCTACGATAGTTTACCTATCAACCGTGCAGAAGAATTCTTTGTTCTACAAACTGGAGATCCTGAAGGTGAAGCGATAGGTTATATAGATCCCGCAACAAATCAAGAGAGGCATGTTCCTTTAGAAATTAGAGTATCTGGTGAAACAGAAACTTTTTATAATCAAACTTTCGAAGAATTGGGATTTTATACTGAAACACCAACATTACCTTTTGCAACTCTAGGCACCCTAGGTTGGTCGCATTCCAATACAGAAGTTGGCGATGGCTCATCTCAATTTTTCTTTTTCTTGTATGAGGCAGAACTTAACCCAGCTGGCCGAAATCTAATTGATGGCAGAAACGCTGCATTTGGCTATGTTGTAAACGGTTTTGAAGTACTTGAAGAACTTACTATGGATGACAAAATTATTTCTATAGATATCATCGAGGGTCAAGACAATCTAAAAGCCAATGCCTAAAGAAATAATAAAAGATTTAGGCGAGAAAGAATTAATAAGACGACTATCTAGATATATGCCTTGTAATCAAACATCAGATGATTGTGCATTACTAAAAACCAACAGAAAAGACTTACTGATCAATACAGACTTAATGGTTGAAAACACACATTTCAATGATCAGATTCTATCTCCTAAAGATTTGGGGTGGAAATCAGTTGTAAGCAATGTCTCTGATTTACTCTCAAGTGGATGTGACCAAATTCTCGGCATCAATGTTGGATTAGTGCTACCTTCGACTACCGAATGGAAATGGGTCAAAGACGTATATGAAGGTATAAATGAAGCACTATGCGATTATGGCGGGACTATTCTTGGCGGAGATTGCTCTTCTGGAAAAATAAAAACAATTTGTATTACAGCTTTCGGATCACAAGGCCAATTAAAAATGCGACGATATAGTTGTAAGCCTAATGAGGTATTGCTGACAACTGGATTGCATGGCCTGAGTAAATTAGGATTTATCTTAAAAAGTCAATCCCTTGAGACAAAAACTTTTTTAAAACAATCACTTAAAAGTGATTCTAAAAAGGCCTTTTCAAGACCTAGGCCAAATCCCACAATCCTCAACCAAATAATAAAAGCAAAACGAGATTCCATATCCAACAAGATAGGATGCACAGATAGCAGCGATGGATTATATCAGGCTATCTCTGATTTGGCTTACTCAAGCGGATGTACGGCAGTCCTAGACTACCTGAAAATACGTAAACATAAATACTGGCCAGTTGGAGATTTATGGGATAAATATTATTTTTTTGGTGGTGAAGATTATGAATTAATTCTTTCACTGCCTAAAGAATGGGCAAAAGAATTGATGAAAATAGAGCAGTCTGTATCAGAAATAGGATTCTTTAAGAAAGGAAAAGCTTCAGTTGAACTAATTAATTTTCCGAACGACAATAAATTACCACTTGAAATTTTTTCTCATTTCTAAACTATTCCCATTTTTTAGCTACTATTTCAGCTAAGTCAACGACTCTTTGACTGTATCCCCACTCATTGTCATACCATGCAAGAACCTTAACTAAGTTATCTCCAATACACATAGTCAAATCACTATCAACTATTGAAGACTCATTTGTACCAGCATAGTCACTTGAAACCAGAGGTAAATCACCATATTTGATAATTCCCTTCATATTTGATTCAGACGCTTCTTTTAAAGCTTTGTTGACTTCTTCTGCCGTAACTGATTTAGAAGATTCAAAAACAAAGTCAACTGCTGAAACATTTGGTGTAGGTACTCTCATTGCAATACCAGTTAATTTACCTTTCATTTCGGGATATACAAGTGCAACTGCCTTTGCAGCTCCTGTTGATGTTGGGACAATGTTTGTAGCTGCAGCTCTAGCACGCCTCAAATCTCTATGACTATTATCTAAAATTCTTTGATCTCCAGTGTAACTGTGAATAGTAGTCATTAAGCCTTTGTTTATACCAAATGTTTGGTCCAACACTTTCACTACTGGAGCTAGGCAGTTAGTTGTACAACTTGCGTTACTTAAAATATCGAAATCTTTGTGATTATAGGAATCTGCATTAACCCCCACAACATAAGTACCAACACCATCCCCTTTACCAGGAGCAGTGAGAATCACTTTTTTTGCTCCAACATCTAAATGCTTACTGGCTGCTACATCGGTATTAAAAACCCCAGTTGATTCAATAACTAAATCGACGCCCCATTCTTTCCAAGGGAGGTTTAAGGGATTTCTATCAGAAAAACATTTTATGGTTTTGTTGTTAATAACAAAAGTGTCATCAGTGTATTGAATATCAACCCCGTCAAGTTGACCTAAAACTGAATCATATTTAAGGAGATGAGCATTTGTCTTGGGATCTGAAGTAACGTTTATACCAACAACTTCAATATTGGTATATGCGCCTCTACTTAACCAGCAACGCATAAAGTTTCTACCGATTCTGCCGAACCCATTAATTGCAACACGCAAAGTCATAACAAAATAATTTACTAATTGATACCTGAACTGCTGATCATACTGAATTTTGTGCAATAACGTAAGTTTTATTAATTTTTTGAGAAAATAGGTTTTTTATTAATTCAAAACTTTTAAAGTCGATTTTGTTAATAAATAATAGAAAAATTTCTAATGGTGGTTATGTTTAGTCTGACATATTTATATAATCGAAGCCGCGAAATTGTTGCAAAAAGATCACTATCACTTAATTGGAATAGGTGGAATAGGTATGTCAGCAATTGCTATGGCATTACTGAAGAACGGATATTCTGTATCAGGTTCTGATTTAGCAAGCAACAGTTTAATAAAGGACTTAAAAGATCTTGGGGGTTTAATTTTTGTTAACCATGAAGAAAAAAATATTGACCTAATAAAACAAAAATATATCAAAAAAAATATTATTATTGTAACTAGTTCTGCCATAAAAAAAAGCAATATAGAACTAAGTTACTGCCTAAAACAAAATTTAGTAGTAAAACATCGCTCAGAAATATTATCTTTAATAATGAAAGCATATAATTCTATTGCAGTTGCTGGAACTCATGGGAAAACAACTACAAGCACATTTTTATCTACATTATTAGATTTATGCACTAAAGATTGCTCTTCAATAATTGGAGGTATTTCGCAACTATATAATTCAAATGCACATATTAAAAAAAGTAAATATTTAGTCGCAGAGATAGATGAATCCGACGGAACGACTTCAAATTACAAATCAGAATTATCCATTATTAATAATATTGATTTTGATCATTGTGATCATTATTCAAATACACAAGAAGTTATTTCCTCCTTTCGAAGTTTTGCAATTAACTCAGAAAAGTTATTAATAAATAATGATTGCCCAATTACAAGCTCGAATTTTAAATCTGAATACCAATGGTCTATCAAGACTAAAAAAAACATTGAGTTTGCAATGATTCCTGAACAAATTAGCAAGTCTGAAACAGTTGCAAATTATTATGAAAACGGAAAATTTATAGATCAGTTACATATCCCAGTGCCAGGCCTACACAATTTATCTAATGCAACAGCTGCAATATCAGCTTGCAGAATAAATAATATATCCATCCTCAAAATCAAAGAAAACATAAAATATTTAAAATTACCGAAGAAAAGATTTGAATATCGAGGAGAATTTTTAAAGAGAACAATAATAGACGACTATGCGCATCATCCCATAGAAATAAAAGCAACAATTGAGCTTGCAAGATTAATAATCAAAGATGAAAAGTCAATTTATCAAAAAAGACTAGTTGTTATTTTTCAACCACATCGATTTAGCAGGGTGAAACAATTTGCTAATGAATTTGCAAGAGAGTTAGCAAATGCTGATCTAATAATATTAACTGACATTTTTAGTGCTGGAGAAAAACAAGTTGATGAAATTAATTCAGAAATAATAGGTGATAAAATTCATAAAATAAATCAGAACATAAAATGTTTGAAAAATAATTATGAGATCAAAAACCAATTTGAAGAAATAACACAAAGAAATGATCTTATAGTAAATATGGGGGCTGGAGATTGCCACAATTTATGGAGCATTTTAAACAATTAAATTCTTAAATATGGAAGGAATTACTCAAATCAAAAACAAAATATCTCTAATTAATTACACAACAATAAAAGTTGGCGGATGCTCGGATTACTTTTCAGAACCCTCTAGTATTGAAGAATTCAGTTATCTAATTAAATGGGCAAACTCTAATAAATTTGAATGTTTAATATTAGGAGCCGGTTCAAATACATTAATCAAAAATATTGATCTAAAAAGACTAACTATATGCACAAGAAGCATGAAAAAAATTCATATTGATGATGAAACAAATATCATATTTGCTCAATGCGGAGCTCTTTTACCAAAACTTTCTACATTATTAGCTAAAAACAGTTTCAAAGGAGGCGAATGGGCTATTGGGATTCCTGGGACGATAGGTGGAGCTATTTATATGAATGCAGGAGCAGGCAAGTGCTGCATTTCAGATAATTTGATATCTGTAAAAGTAATCGACCCTATGACATTAAGTATTTTTGAACTCCAAAAGAATGAACTTAAATTTAATTATAGATTTAGCTCGTTTCAAGAAAACAAACTAATAATATTAGAAGCAAAGTTTTACTTTAAACAAAAAGGTTCAAAAGCGGCAATAATGGATTGCACACAAAATATACTTGCTCAAAGGAAGAGATTGCAACCTTATCATCTTCCAAGCTTTGGCAGCGTCTTCAAGAATCCTGCCAATGCATTCGCAGGAAAATTAATTGAAGAAAGCGGTCTAAAAGGTGAATCTATAGGGGGTGCTGAAGTTTCATCAATGCATGCAAATTTTATTGTAAATAAATCCTCTGCCACATCCCAAGATATTTTTGATCTAATAGTCTTGATTCAAAAAAAAGTGCTACAAAAACATGAGATTTTGCTTCATCCTGAAGTAAGAATGATAGGTTTTTGACTATCCTTAATTTAATAACAATTTTATAAGATGGCTGCTTTTGGACTTCCAAATTTTGGACAACTAACTGAGGCTTTTAAAAAAGCTAAACAAATTCAACAAGATGCTCAAAAATTACAAGATGAACTTGAAAAAATGGAAATTGACGGGAAAAGCGAAGATAGTATGATAACTTTTTGGGTCAGTGGAAATCAACAGCCCTTAAAAGTAGAAGTAAATGAAGAAATACTGAAATCAGACAAATCAACAATAGAGAAAAATATTCTAGAAGCAATAACAAATGCTCACGAAAAATCCACAAAAACCATGAAGGAAAGAATGAATGATTTAACAGGTGGCTTAAATTTTAATCTTCCTGGTTTTGAGGAAAATGAGTCTTAGATTTTTCCATTAACGATTTATAGAATTGATATCTTTCGAAATTTTTATCTAAATTACATCCAGGTTCTGAAATATGAAGACAATCTCTAAACTTACATTTGATATGCATTTCATTAATTTGATTATAAATTTCAGGAAACAAATTTGGTATTGAACAATAATCAATCTCTACCTCATGCAAGTTAAATCCTGGAGTATCTACAATATAACTATTAGGAGATAAGTAAAATAATTCTACATTTCTTGTGGTATTTTTACCCCGCTTTATTTTAGTAGAAACAGAAGCTGTAGTATTATCTAATTCAGGTATTATTTGATTCAAAATTGTAGTTTTTCCTACTCCTGACGGACCCATCAAAATTGAACATTTCTTAGATCTAAATTCTTTTACTAATTTATTTAATCCATTAGATTCAGAAATATTTAATAAATGAGGATAATAGCCCCATTTTTGAAATTTTTCTAATAAAAAATCTCTATAGTTTTTTGAAATCAAATCGCATTTAGTTAATATCAAAGAAACTTTTACCTGCAAATTTTCTGCATTAATTAAAAATTTACTTACCTGAGAAAAATTAATCTGAGGTTCATCAACCGAAAAAGTCACATAAATATCAGAAATGTTTGCAACTGAAGGTCTATACAAAAGATTTTTTCTTTTGATCAATTGCTCAATTACACCTAAATTTTTTTCTAAATTAATCTTGGTAAAAATAACCTGATCGCCTACAAAAATAAAATTATTATTATATTGCACTGCTTTTCTTGACTTGCAAAGAAATCTTTGTTGCTTAAGAACTTTTTTGTTTTCTACTAAATCAACATAAAAAAATTCATTGAATTTTTTAGTTACTAAACCTAGTTGACTATTGATTGAATTCATTTGTAACTAAAATTTTAATGTAAGTTTCACTTTTATGAATTATCTGAATTGGATATCCCATTTTTCTTAAACTTTGAGTGACCATAAACTCAGGTTCACCTCTATCAAGTTCTACATAAAGCCTTTCTCCATTTGATATCTTTTCTAAAGCTAATTTACACTTGACTAAATTTAAAGGGCATGGAACAGATTTTAAATCTAATAGCAGTGGATTATCTCTCAACTATCTTTACCAAAAAATTTACTAAATAATCCACTATTAGTATTTGAATTTTGTGAAGAATAATGGGAAGCTAAACCTTCTAATAATTGTCTTTCTTCACTATTAACTCTAGTAGGCAATTTAACCTTAACCAATACTTCATGATTACCTCTTGCCACTGGGTTGCCTAATCTTGGAACACCCTTATTTTCGATAGTTAGAGTAGTGTTTGGTTGTGTCCCACTTGGAATATTAAGATTTTCTTTGCCATCAACAGTTTCTATTTCGATACTATCCCCTAATATCGCCTGCAAATAACTAATCGTTACTTCAGAAAAAATATTTATACCATCTCTCTTCAATCGAGGGTCATTCTTTACTTTTATGAAAACATAAAGATCACCTGAAGGTCCTCCTTTTAAGCCTGCATTTCCTTCACCAGAAACTCTTAATTTAGTTCCAGTATCAACTCCAGAAGGGATATTAATTCTTAACTTCTTGCGAACCTGCTTAACTCCATTACCACCGCAACTAGAGCAAGGATCTGAGATTATTTGACCTGAGCCATTACAACTTGGACATTCTGCCACTTGAGTAAAATTACCAAAAGGCGTTCTCGTTGCTCTTCTTACTTGGCCAGAACCTCCACATGTTGGACAAACTTTTGGAGATGTACCGGGTCTAGCACCAGTTCCTCGACAAACATCACAAGTCTCTAGATGAGGGATCTTAATTTCTCTTTGTTCTCCAAAAATTGCACTTTTAAAATCAATATTTAAGTCATACCTAAGATCATCTCCTTGCTGAGGCCCTCTCCTTTGAGATCTTCCTCCTTGAGGGCTTTGACCTCCAAAACCATTAAAGAAAGTCTCAAACAAATCTGCGAAGCCTCCCATATCTCCCATATCTGGCATTCCAGCCGCACCACCTAAGCCTGCCTCACCAAATTGATCATATCTTGCTCTTGATTCTGGATCAGCCAATACTTCATAAGCACGCCCAATCTCTTTAAACTTTTCCTCTGCTCCTGCTTCTTTATTTATATCTGGATGATACTGTCTAGCCAACTTTCTATATGCTCTTTTTAAAGTATCAGAGTCTGCATCTCGTGAAACTCCAAGTATTTGATAGAAATCAGCCATTAGAAGATTTTGTCAAAAAAATAAACCTATTTATCCTCAGATAAATTATTTTCCGAGCTAGGTTCTTCTTCAACTGTATCCATTTTTGAATCATCTTGCGTTGATTGGTTACCTGGACCCATTGAAACTTTAACTAAAGCATGACGTAAAACCTTGCCATCAAGATGATAACCTCGTTGCAACTCTTCAGTAATTAGATCTTCCTTGTGTTCCTCACTAGGTTCTCTTAAAACGGCTTCATGTAAATTAGGATCAAACTGTTGACCAACTACTCGCATAGGTGCAACGCCTTGCTGTTTAAGTACATCAACCAGCTGTTTATACAAACCCTGATAACTTCTATGAAGTGTTTTAGCTTCTTCCGTTTCAGGTTTTAATTGTTGTCTTGCTCGCTCAAAATTATCAACAATCGGTAATATAGCAGTTAATGATTTGCAAATTAATTGTGTTTTTAAATCATCTTGATCTCTAGATTGTCTTTTTCTAAAATTATCAAAATCGGCTGCAATTCTTACATACTGACTTTTTAGTGTATCGTGTTCTTTTTCTAATTGCTCTAAACGAGCATCATTATTAGAAATAGTATTCTTCAAATCTTCTGAAACATCTTTTTTAAATTGATCGTCTTGAGTATCCTTGTTATTCGCTAATTCTTCCTCTTCATTAGGCGAGATGTCTTCTAATTCAGTAATGTTTTCTTCAATAATTTCAGAATTATCATTACTATCAGAATTTTCAGCTTTGATGTCTTCCATTATTTTGATAGATCATTGAACTATATTGAATGAAATCTGCAAACAATTCAAGTTGCGGAAGCCCGCACCAAATATTTTTTTAATTTGCATCAAATGAAAGAGCTAAACCATTATTGCAATATCTTTTCCCAGTTGGTTGAGGCCCATCGTTAAAAACGTGTCCTTGATGACCATCACATCTCGAGCAATGATATTCAGTTCTTGGAACTATTAATTTAAAATCTATTTTAGTATCTATAGCTCCGTCAATTGGACGCGAAAAACTTGGCCACCCAGTGCCGCTATCAAACTTCGCATCAGATAAGAATAAAGGCTGGCCACAGCCAGCACATTTAAAAACACCTTCTCTTTTTTCATTATTTAAATTACTTGTAAAAGGTCTCTCAGTACCTTCTTCCCTTAGAATATAAAACGCCTCTGGTGAAAGTCTTTGCCGCCATTCTTCTTTTGATAATGATTTATAATCTATAAAATCATCATTAGATACTGCAAAAACTTTTTGAGGTTTAAACATGACTTTCAAAATAGATGCGAAAGGGATTAAAATAAAAAATCTTCTACTTAAAAAACGATTCATTGTTAAATAATAGTTAGGTAAATTTAATGTTTAATAATACTAATTCTATAGATATTTTTCATAAAATAAGTATTGCCCCGATGATGGACTGTACTGATAAGCACTTCAGAATGCTGATGAGACAAATCAGTTCAGAAGCTCTGTTGTATACAGAAATGATTGTTGCTCAAAGTTTAGTTTTCTCAAATCAAAAAGCAAAGTTTTTAGACTTTAACGAAGAAGAGCATCCAATTGCCATTCAATTTGGAGGTGATGACCCTCAATTATTTAAAGAAGTTGCAAAAATGGCTAAAGACTGGGGTTATGATGAAATCAATTTGAATGTCGGATGTCCAAGTCCACGAGTAAGTGCTGGTAATTTTGGTGCCTCTCTAATGAATTCACCTTACAAAACAGCAAAATGTATAGAAGCCTTGAAAAATCATAGTAATTTACCAGTTACGGTAAAACATAGAATTGGAGTGGATAATAACGATAGTTTTTTTAATCTAAATCAATTTGTAAGAACTCTTGATTTGGCTGGGGCAGATAGATTTACAGTTCACGCAAGAAAAGCAATTTTAAAAGGGTTAAATCCAAAAGACAACCGAAGCATACCTCCGCTCAGATACGATATTGTAACGCAATTAAAAGAAGTAAATCCTAATTTAACAATAGAAATTAATGGGGGTTTTACAAATATCGAGCAATGCACAAATGCTTTGAAAAAATTTGATGGTGTAATGATTGGAAGAAGTGCTTACAAACATCCATTAAGGTGGAGTTTAATCGATGAAAAATTCTATGGGAAAGAAAAAAAAATTATAAAAGCATCTAGCATAATTCTAGATTTAATTCCTTATATAGAAAAACATATTGAAAAATATGGTTCCTCTTGGGAGATCTGCAAACATCTGATAAATCTAGTTGAAAGTATTCCAATGGCCAAAAAGTGGCGTAATAAGATTACCTCAAAATCTATAAAAAAAGAGTTAAAAATTGATGATTTAAGTTGTAGTGCAAAAGAACTAAAAAATCTAGGTTTCTAACATATTACTGAGTATTACCATTTTCATTTTCTAAATCATTTGTAGTTCCTCTTTTTCGTCTACTACGACCATTTTCAAAATCGTTATCATCTGATGAATTACCATAACTCCTATCTTCCCAGCCTTTGGCACCAGATGGTTTCGCGTTAGATTCAAAATTTTGATTTCCGCCATAGCCTGAGTTAGAAGAATTTCCCCCATAATTTCCGCCATAACCTGAGTTAGAAGAATTTCCCCCATAATTTCCGCCATAGCCTGAGTTAGAAGAATTTCCCCCATACTTTCCGCCATAGCCTGAGTTAGAAGAATTTCCTCCATACTTACCATCATTATTTCTCCTTGGAGAATTAGTTCTTGGCTCAGCTTTATTAATTCTTAAAGGCCTACCCATCATTTCAGCTCCTTGCAAGCCTTCAATAGCCGAGGACTCAATAGTCTCGTCTGCCATTTCTACAAAAGCAAACCCTCTTTTTCGACCTGTATCTCTTTCTAGGGGAAGAGAACAATTCAATACCTCACCATAAGGTACAAAAAGCTGAAGTACATCTTCTCGCTCTGCTCGGAAAGGCAAATTGCCAACAAAAATACTCACGTTAAACCAAACCTTGAAAAATAGCTAAAAACAGAATTAAATCTGATAATTATCAATAATACTACCTTTAATATATAACTTATTTTAAAAAAACGAATGTCTTTTAATGGAATAATTCATTCTTCCAATTTTTTAATTCTTCAGAAACTCTATCAAAACCAGTTCCCCCAAGGCTTTTTCGCGAATCTACCACATTTTTTGGTGAAATCTTTTCAAAAATATCATTTTCAAAATCAACATGAAACCCTCTTAATTCATTTAAAGTTAGATCTTTAATTAAACATTGCCTTTCCAGGCAAGTCCTAACTAAATTTCCAACAATTTGATAAGCTTCCCTGAAAGGGACATTTTTTTCAACTAAATAATCTGCCAAATCTGTTGCATTAGAAAAATCCTCTTCAACTGCATTCATCAAGTTATCTTTATTAAACTCCAAACCTTCATTAATGAGTATTGTCATTGCACTTAAACAATCTTTAACCGTTTTAACTGTATCGAAAATAGGTTCTTTGTCTTCCTGAAAATCTTTATTATAGGCCAAAGGAAGTCCTTTTACTATTGTTAATAATGCGTGCAAGTTGCCATAAACTCTTCCTGTTTTTCCTCGTATTAATTCAGGTACATCTGGGTTCTTCTTTTGCGGCATTAGGCTACTTCCGGTAGCACATTTATCAGTTAAAGTGGCAAAAGAAAACTCATCTGTGACCCAAAGAATAATTTCTTCAGACAAGCGACTCAAATGCACCATAATTAAAGAGGAGGCACAAGTAAATTCAATAGCAAAGTCCCTATCACTTACCGCATCAATACTATTCTTATAAATATCTTCGAAGCCTAACTCATTAGCTGTTAAATATCTGTCGATTTTAATTTTGGTGCCTGCCAATGCAGCGGCTCCCAAAGGAGAAATATTGACTCGCTTTCTTACATCCATCAAACGATCTCTATCTCTGCTAAACATTTCTAAGTAAGCCATTATATGGTGAGCTAAGGATAAAGGTTGAGCTCGTTGTAAATGCGTATATCCTGGAATTAATGTATATAAATTGCGCTCTGCCTCAAGAAACAAAACCTTTTGAAGGCCTATTGTCAAATGATTAATATTATCGATTTCTTTCCTTAACCAAAGTCTAATATCCGTTCCGACTTGATCATTTCTACTTCGACCTGTATGCAATTTTTTTCCAACGTCTCCTATTAAGTTAATTAATTTTTCTTCTATAAAATAATGAATATCCTCAGCAGGTTGACTAGGATCAAACATATTATTTTCAAAATCCTTTTTTATTTTTTCTAATCCATTAATGATCTTTGTAGCATCATCATTGGTAATGACTTTAGTGCTGCAAAGCATTCGAGCATGAGCTATCGAACAATCAATATCTTCTAATATTAATTTTTTATCAAAATTAATAGAGGAGTTAAATCTTTGTATAAATTGATCTAGGCTTCCTTCAAATCTATTACTCCAAGTTTTTGACATTTTTTAGACCTCTAATAACCTAAATAAAACATTTTTTTCATGAACTGCCAAAATCTATTACTTTAATTTAAAAATAACGATAGAAGCATCATCATCAAGTTTCTTGTTAGTTCCCGCAAACTTGTCCAGTATTTTAAAAATACGATCCAGCATTTCTTTAGCAGTTAGCTCCTTGTTACATAAACTCTCAAAAGATTTTATTAAATTATCTTCACCAAATCTCTCACCAACTGTATTAGTAGTTTCTGTTATCCCATCGGTGTAGTACAAGATAACATCAGAATTATTTAAGTTAATAGAGCCACATTGATATTCTGCATTTTGTTGTAAACCGATTACAAAACCATCTGCATCCAACCTTACTACTTTATTTTCAAGACTTTTCCAAAGCAAAGGAGGATTGTGAGCAGCATTTGCATATCTTAATTTTTTTGTTCTTGGATCAAAATCAGAATAAAAAAGAGTTATAAAACGATGTGATTGATCTAAATCAGAGATAGCTAATTGATTTAAATCATGTAAAATTCTGTCGGGTGGCAAGCCTGTTAAAACTTCAGCTCTTAACATTCCTCTTAACATTGTCATCAATAATCCTGCAGGAATTCCTTTACCCATAACATCACCAATAACTAGAGCCCACCTACCTTTTTGCCTTCTTATTTCCTCTAAATTAGGTTTAATTGACATAAAATCATAATAATCTCCACCTAACTGCAATGCAGGTCTACAATGTGCAGCCAAATCAACTCCAAAAATCGTTGGACAGAAATCAGGAAGTAGTCTGGACTGAATTTCCGCTCCACTAGAAATTTCTCTATCAACATTTTCATGTTTTTTATTTTTTGCAATTAATAAATAGTTTTCTATTCCAACAGATAAAAAGTTGATTAAAAAACTAATATTTCTCTCTTGAGCATACGAGTTATAATTTTTAGATTTATTTTCAAAAACATAAAAAAAACCTCTACACTTCCCTCTAGACATGAGTTTATTAGAATTAATCGAATACTGAGGAAATTTTGTTTCTAAAAAATTTTCAATAATATATGAATCTTTAATTTTAAAATTATTTAAGATTTTAGATTCCTTTAAAAAATTTCTAATTTCACTATTTATTGATATAAATTGTGTTTTTTCAAAACAATATACATTTTCTATCCATATCTTGCCCTTTTCATTTAAAGGCACAACAAGAGAAAATTCTTGATCGATAAGATGTATGGTAACTAACCCAATATATTCTAAAAACTTTTTTAAACTTGAAAATAATTTCAAATAATATGCTAATGATGAAGCAATTTCGATAAATTTATCATTATCATATTTAAAAAGAGTATGATTAACCTCCGAAGCATTACTTGTAAATTGATTTAATTCTAATTTTCTTTTTTTATTAAAAGTCAAAATAATTTACCAACATAAATAAGTTTTAACACTAAATAAAAAAAAAATTTAAAAATTAATTAAAATTTTATTTATCTGCTAGAAGTGCCTCTATAAATTCATAACTGTTAAAAGGACGGAGATCTCTCATTCCTTCTCCTGCGCCAATGAATCTTATTGGTAAATTTACTTCTAGTGAAACAGCCAAAGAAACCCCCCCTCTTGAAGTGCCATCAAGTTTAGTGATAATTGCTCCTGTCAAGTCTGCAGATTTTGAAAATCCTTTTGCTTGGTTTAAACCATTTTGACCCTGACTAGCGTCTAAAACCAATAATGACTCAACATTCGCGTTTGGAACTCTTTTATCGATAATTTTTTTAATTTTTGATAATTCCTCCATAAGATTATTCTTGTTCTGAAGCCTACCTGCAGTATCGATTAATAATAATTCGGTATTTCTCTTTACAGCAGAATTAATCGAATCAAACACTACTGCAGCAGGATCTGCATTTTTTGATTGATTAGAGATAACATCAACATTACTTCGGGCTCCCCAAACAGTAAGTTGCTCTACTGCTGCTGCTCTAAAGGTATCAGCTGCTGCAATAAGGGTTTTAAAATTACTCTCAACCGCTAAATGAGCCAATTTACCTAAGGTAGTTGTTTTGCCAACTCCATTAACCCCTACTATTAACCATATATTCAATTGATTTTTTTTAGGAACTAATAATTGATTGCCTGATTCTAAAATGGGTTTATCTAGTATGTTGCGTAATTCTTGCTTTAAAAATCTTATTCCTTCTTCTCCTCCGACAACTTCTTCATTCAGTTTTTTTCTAAGAGAATTAATTACTTTATCTGTTGAATCTATACCAGCATCAGCCCTTAGCAACAATGTTTCTAAATCATCTAAAGTTTCAGGCGTTAAAGGATCATCTCCTAATTTATCTAATAGTTCTGTAACAAATCCCTTTCTTGTCTCTTCTAACCCTTTTTTTAATCGACTCAACCAATCTATTTCATCAATCGATATTTGATTGGCTTTTTTCCCTTGAGAAGCAAGAATCATTGCTGACCAAGTGAATTCCTCATTAAACTCTCCTAGTTGAGCTTGTTCTTCATTTACAAACGTCTTTATTTGCTTCTCCAACTGTTGCTTCTCTAACTCTTGCTTCTCCAACTGTTGCTTCTCTAACTCTTGCTTCTCCGACTGTTGCTTCTCTAACTGTTGCTTCTCTAACTGTTGCTTCTCTTTTAACAAAGCATAAGCTTGCTTTGCCCAGTCTATCGAGTTTGAAGATTCATTATTTTCCATACAATTTTGTCTTTATAAAATAACTTGCATTATAAAAAAATATAATCCATAACTATAAATCATAGCTTTTCTCCTTTTTGCATCCTTCGTAAAACACCATTGATCATTTGCCTACCTTTAGTATCACTATATTTATTGGCTAAATTGACAGCCTCATTACAAGCCACTGAGACAGGAGTAGATAAATAGTTTATATCCACATATGCCAATCTTAAAATATCCCTATCAACTCTAGGTAATCTCTTAAATCTCCATCCCTCCATTACCTCATCAATGTTTTTATCAATTTGACCAAAATTATCAAGTACATTTGAGATACGTTTATTTATATCATTTCTTAATTCAATTTGATCACTTAAAGCTATCAATTTTGGAAACTCAAGTGTGTCGGACAACCTATTCATAACAATTTCTATTTTTGAAATAGATTTTTGCATATCTTGTCGAACCTGATCAAAAAAAGATTTATTATAATCACATTCTTCACTGTCTAAAAGATTTTGTGAGGTGATTTCAAGTGTTACCTCACATTCATCTAACTCTTGCCTACAGTGATTTACCAATAAATCAACGGCGCATTCTAAGAGATTTCCCATTTCAGATTCAATCTTTTTTATTTTAGAAAATTCAGTTTTATCACTAATCAAGCCTAACGAAATTAGAGATAATTCTCTTGAGAGAGATCTGTTATGCATAAATTATTTAATTTGAAGAAGTATTAGAAGCAGCCCTGAACTGTGCAAACAATTTTGAGAATGTTGGATTAGAAGAACTATTCTTTTCATCAGGGTTAACAATACCAGCAGAAATAATGGTACGAAATGCATCTTCTACAGATATATTAAGATCCTTAACTGAAGATTCAGGGACTAATGTGTACCATCCCGTTGTTGGATTAGGAGCAGTTGGTATAAAAACACTTAATAAAGTTTGTTCTAGTTCAGGCTGAAGTGAAGGTCCTACAACACCTGTTACAAAACCTACACTGAACAATCCTTCACGGGGGTATTCAACTAAAACAACCCTTCTAAATCTTTTTGAATTATCCCTTAAAAAAGTTTCTAATAATTGTTTAAAAGTCTTATAAACTGATCCTGCAACAGGAATTTTTGATAAGGTTCCCTCTCCAAACTCTAATAACCATCTACCTACAAAATTTCTAGCCATTAATCCAATCAGAAGAATGGCTAGAAGAGGAACAGTTAAACCAAGTGCGAGATTTATTAAATCTTGCAACAAAGGATTTAAAGTAATAAATGGATTTAACTGCTTTGGAATCGAAGTAACTAAAGTAAAAACTAATTTACTAACAATAGAAGAGAGCCATATAGTTGTAGCTAGAGGAATAACAACCAATAACCCTGCTATGAGATCATTTTTAAGATCTTGTTGGAGCCTAGATGCTAGGTTCGACTCTTGTTTTGGGGTAGATTGAACCAAAATAAAAGTTCTATACTATGATTACTTTACTAATAAATTAACTGTTTTCACTAAATTAATAAAGTATTTAGGTCTAATAATTTGAAAAATTTATTAGTTTAGATAAAAAAACATATTAAATTACAAAAATTGCTAATTTTTTCATGGATAAAAAAGATTTAAGTCTTAGGTTGAAAAAGAAAGCGATACAAGAAGGTTTTGCAGTGGTTGGCATAGCAGCTGTTCCTGGAAATGCAAGAATAAAATTAAGAACTAAAGCCTTAGAAAGATGGTTAGAAAAAAATTATCATAGTGATATGAAATGGATGGAATCAGAAAAAAGAAAAGATATAGACTTAATTTTTAATGGGGTGAAGAGTATCATTTCCGTTGGATATAATTATTTAAGTAATGAAAATGAGGAAAAAATTTTTAAAATTGGTAAATTTGGACAAGGAAAAGATTACCACAAAGTGATAAAGAGTAAACTTTCTATCTTAGGTAATTGGCTTGAAACAAAACTTCCTGATTGTACTTGGAAAGTATGTGTTGACTCCTCTCCTTTATTAGAAAAAGCTTGGGCTGAAGAATCTGGAATAGGTTGGATTGGAAAAAACAGCAATATCATTAATAAAAAACATGGGTCTTGGCTATCGCTAGGATTCATTCTTATCAATAAAGAATTAACTCCTGATAAACCTGCAAAATCACTTTGCGGGAAATGTGAACAATGCATTGATAAATGTCCAACAAATGCGATCACTGAACCTTTTGTAATAAACTCGAATCTATGTATTGCTTATCACACTATTGAAAATAGAAATAAAACTATCCCATATCACATACAAAAAAACCTTAATGGATGGATAGCAGGTTGTGACATTTGCCAAGATACTTGTCCTTGGAATAATGCAGTACCTATCAATTTTGATTCTGACGCACAGCCAAAAGAATGGATTAACAAACTAGATTTCAATGCAATTAATTGGACAGATGAGGAATGGTCTGACAAATTAAAAGGAAGTGCACTAAAGAGAATCAAACCTTGGATGTGGAGAAGAAATATTCAAGCAGCAATCGAAAGTTAAAATTAAACAAATGAGAATTCTTTTATTAACAATATATTTTCTTTATTTGGGAAATAGTCTAATCCCGCCTAGAAAAGCTTTTGGTGTTGTTCCTTTTTATTATTTACCTAGCAATAATAATCTAAAAATTGGGAGCTTAGAAATAGCCAAAAGCGCCTACCAGCTTCTTATTTATGGACAAAAAGAAGAAAGTCTGAGGTTAGCCAAATTAGCAATATCACTAAACAATAAAGACGAAAATATATGGGCGATTTTAGCTGAAGCACAAATTGCAAACGAGCTTTGGGAGGAAGCTCTTTCATCAATAAAAAATGGAAAAGAAATTAATCCTAAAATGAGTGAATTTTATTTCGCAGAAAGCTCAATTTACCTTAACTTAAATAATCTAAAAGAAGCAAAATTAACTTTAATTGAAGGATTAGAATTACAACCTGACAACTATAATGGGATTTTTCAATTAGGTAACATTTTTTTAATGGAAGAAAATTATAAGAAGGCATTAATTCAGTTTGAAAGCGCAATTATCTTAAAACCTAAATTTTGGCAGGCAATTAATAATAGGGGTTTAGTCTTCTTTGAATTAGATAAAAAACTCTTAGCAATTAGCTCTTTTGAGGAAGCAATCTCAATAGAGGAAAATGCAGAAACAATCCTAGCTCTTGGTGTCTCCCTTAGAACAACTAACAGATCAGAAGCAATTTTATTAGCCAAACAAGCATTAAATCTAAATCCTGAATATGTTTCATTCGACTACAGAAAAGAACAATTATGGGGCAAGAAGTTACAAAGTGCGACTGAAGAATTGTTTTTATTTGAAGAATTAAAAGAAGATGTTCTATCTGCAAAAGAATATTTAAATTAAAAAATTTTTCTTTTACTGGTAAAAAATTTTTTCTCTATTAATCTTAATTTAGTTTTTCTTTGATAATTTCATAATTTTCTAACTTAATGACAAAGGAAAGATTTACCCCAATATCTTTGCATCAAGAAATGCAACGTTCATATCTGGAATATGCTATGAGCGTGATAGTTGGGCGTGCTTTGCCAGATGCGCGAGATGGCTTAAAACCGGTCCAAAGAAGGATTCTATTTGCTATGCATGAGTTAGGTTTAACACCAGATAGACCTTTTAGGAAATGCGCTCGTGTAGTAGGAGATGTTCTTGGAAAGTACCATCCTCATGGAGATCAGGCAGTATACGATGCTTTAGTAAGGTTAGTACAAAATTTTTCAACAAAATATCCCGCTCTAGACGGACATGGCAATTTTGGATCAGTAGATGATGATCCGCCTGCTGCAATGAGATATACCGAAACGAGATTATCATCAATTGCTAATGAAACTTTATTAACTGAAATTGAAGCAGAGACAGTATCATTTTCAGATAATTTTGATAGTTCTCAAAAAGAACCTGACGTATTACCAGCTCAACTACCTTTATTGCTCTTGAATGGATCATCAGGTATTGCAGTAGGAATGGCTACGAATATTCCACCGCACAACATTGGAGAAGTAATTGATGGATTAATAAAGTTAATTAATAATTCTGAAATTACAAATCCTGAATTAAATAAGATAATAATTGGCCCAGATTTTCCAACAGGAGGCGAATTAATATACTCCAACAACATTAATGAAATTTATGAAAAGGGGAGAGGATCAATAACAATTAGAGGTGTTATTCACTTAGAGGAAATCAATACGGGTAAAGGTAAGCACAAAAAAAATGCTTTAGTGGTGTCAGAACTGCCTTATCAAACAAACAAAGCAGGTTGGATTGAGAAAGTAGCTGAACTTGTAAATGATGGAAAAATAATTGGGATTGCTGATATAAGAGATGAAAGTGATAGAGATGGAATGCGAATTATGATTGAACTAAAAAGAGACTTTAATCACGAAATTGTAATATCAGATTTGTACAAAAAAACAAATCTTCAAACAAATTTTGGAGCAATATTTCTTGCACTAGTAAATGGGAAACCTGTTCAATTATCATTAAAAGAGTATTTAAAACATTTTTTAGAATTCAGGAAACAGACAATAAAACGTAGAACCAATTACTATCTAAAAATTGCCTCTAACAAATTAGAACTTCTAGAAGGCTTTTCATTAGCTATAGAAAACATAAAAAATATTATTCAAATTGTTCAGAACTCAGAAAACTCAACAGAAGCAAAATTTACTTTATCTAAAGAAATGAATCTTAATAATAACCAAGCTGATGCTGTATTAAGCATGCCAATTAAAAAACTCACAAATTTAGAACGCAAACAAATCACTAAAGATATAAAAGAATTAAAGATAAAAAAGAAAAAATTGAGAGAAATACTTGATGACCCAGAAGTTTTAAAGAGTAATCTAATAAATGAGCTTATAAGACTTAAAGAAAAATATAATATAAAAAGGAAAACTAAAATAGTAAAGAATATCAATATAGATAATGAAGTCGAAATTCTGAACAAACAGTTAATGGGAGAATGGATAAATAAAAAAACTAAATTATCAATTGATAACAGATTCTACTTAAAAAAAGTGGCGCTTAATAATTACAAAAAAATATTAGATAGTGAAAATAAATTAATCAATAAAGGAAATACTTATAAATTCATCTGTGATATTAAAGAAGATCTAAAAATTATCGGAGTTACTAATTCTGGTAAAGTTATACAAATAGACTGGAAAAAAGGAATAAATGCAGATTGCAAGCTTGATAACAAATTTTTGAATAATATCAATCCAACAGATATCTTAAATTTCCATTCTCTTAATAAGAAAGAAAAAAACTATCTATGCATATTAAATAATATTGGACGATTTAAAAAAATTCTTTTTGACGAAGATATGATAAAAACAAATAGGATTTACTCAATAATCAAATTAAAAGAAGAAAACAAAATAGTTGATTCATTTATAGCTAATGATTCTGATATCTTAATTATGATAACTTCACTGGGAAGACTTTTTAAATTTAATTTATCTGACCAATACATATCTCCTTCAACTAAACAAGCTAAAGGGTCAAATTTAATAAGACTTTTTCCAAAGGAAACTGTAGTTTCTTGTTGTCGATGCAATAACCAAGATAATATAATTATTAGCTCAAAAAAAGGTAAATTTTATAGGATAAATCAAAAGGAAATATATAATTCTTGGAATTCAAAACTTGGATACATAAATGAAAAATTATCAATAAAAAACGATGAATTTTTAAAGATATTTCCTGATAATCAGTATTGTTTCATAGAAACAAACAAAGACAGATCAGCAAGAGTTAATTTATCTGAAATAAAATTTTTAGAAAAAAAATACGCATATGATACTAAATTCTTAGATATGGAAGAAAACGAATTTATTCATACTTTATGGTGTTTTAGTAGATTAAATAACTAAGATTTATATTCTCTTTCTATCCAATTCAAATACTCTGCATTTACAGTTCCAGTGACATAAGAACCTGTAAAACAACACATTTCTAAGTCCTTTACTAAAGAATCATCGACTATAGACTTTCTCAAATTATCCACACTTTGATAAACCAGTTGATCAATTTCTAACTTATCGGCAATTTGCGAAATAGATCTATTATGAGCAATTAATTCATCTCTATTAGGCATATTTATGCCATATACATGAGGAAATCTAACTGGGGGAGCTGCAGAAGTAAAAAAGACTTTATTGGCACCAGCTAATTTTGCCATATTCACAATTTCTTTAGAAGTAGTACCTCTCACAATAGAATCATCGACAATTAAAATATTTTTATTTTTAAATTCATCACTCATGGCGTTCAGTTTCTGTCTAACAGATTTTTTTCTTTTTTGCTGACCCGGCATTATAAAAGTTCTACCAACATATCTATTTTTAAAAAAACCTTCTCTATATTCAATCCCTAATTGTCTTGCTACTTGCATTGCTGCGGGTCTGGAAGAATCAGGAATTGGCATAACAACATCTATATCTCCTGTTTTAATTTTTGTTTTTATGGTTTCAGCAAGAAAGTCACCCATCTTAAGACGTGCCTTGTAAACCGAAATGCCATTCATTATGGAATCTGGTCTAGCTAAATAAACATACTCAAAGGAACAAGGGAAAAGTTGTGGATTATCAGAACATTGCTTTGAAAAGAATTCTCCATTATCACTTATGAAAACGGCTTCACCAGGAGAAACATCTCTTACAATTTCATAATCATTATTTTCTAATACTAATGATTCACTAGCAATCATCCATTCATTTTTTTTGGCTGAAGAAATTCTTTTCCCTATAACCAATGGGCGAATTCCAAATGGATCTCGGAAAGCAAGCAACCCATGACCTGAAATTAACGCAATTGCAGCATATGAACCTTCAATTCTTTTATGTAAGGTTTTAACTGCATCAAATATAAGATTTGGTTCAAGTTCTTGATTATGAATTTTCTCATGCAGTTCAGTAGCTAAGACATTTAATAACATTTCAGTATCACTTGAAGAATTAGTATGTCTTTTATCCACATTAAATAATTGTTTTTCTAACGCTCTTGTATTTGTCAAATTTCCATTGTGTATTAAAACTATTCCATAGGGAGCATTGACATAAAAAGGTTGAGCTTCTTCAAAACTTTCAGCAGAACCTTTTGTGGCATAGCGAACATGCCCAAGGCCTATTGTGCCCACAAGATTTCTCATATCTCTAGTTCTATAAGCGCTACTTACTTGACCTTTAGCTTTATGAATATGAAACGTGCTGCCTTCCATGGTAGCTATACCTGTAGAGTCTTGTCCTCTATGTTGAAGAAGAAGAAGACTATCATATATTTGTTGATTTACATCTTCTGATGAAAAAATTCCAACTATTCCACACATAATTTTTCTTTATAAAAATTTTGTATTAATAAGAATTTTTTTCATAATTAAAAATTACTTATAAAACCATTATTAAATTTATCAGTTAATGTGCTCACTTTTAAATCACAAAGAATATGATCAAGAACTTTTATACATAAAGACTGATTTGAAACAAATCCTATTTTTTGTATAAAAATACTTTTAGGCAGAATTTTATTGTATTTATTTAAAAATTCAGTCCATTCACATGATTTGTTTTGATCAATAGAAAATATTATTCTAGAACCTCCCTCTCCAAATAATATTTTATCTTCTCGTTCATGTTGAGTTAGATCGATACTTGCTCCCATTGAAGAAGAAACGCAACATTCAGCCAAGGCAATAGCTAATCCTCCGTCACTAATATCATGGGAAGACAGAATAAAATCATTTAGAATTCCATCTCTTAAAATTTTTTGGCATACCTTTTCATCGCCTAGTTCAATTTTTGGTGGTCTTCCTTTGATTATTCCATGAAAATATTCCAAATATGAACTAGCATTTATTGTCGTTTCTGAAGAATAGGAACCTATTATCCAGATCTCGTCATTTAAGTTTTTCCATGAAGTATTAACAGCTTTATTAACGTTTTCTATGACTCCAACCATTCCAATAACAGGTGTTGGTTGAATTGGATTAACTAAGCCGTTATCATCTTTTGATTCATTATATAGAGAAACATTTCCACCAGTCACAGGTGTTTCTAAAATATTACAAGCTTTTGAAATTCCATCACAAGATGAAGCTAATTGCCAATATCCTATATCAGTCTCTGGAGATGGAAAATTTAAATTATTAGTAATTGCTATTGGTAAAGCACCAACACAACTAACATTTCGTGAGGCTTCAGCCACAGCTGCAATGCTACCCCTATATGGGTCTAAACTCACCCATCTATTATTACAATCAACAGAAGCTGCAACGCCAGAAAAAATTGAATCTTTTTTATGATTTTGACTTTGCGATCTTAGTCTGATTAAAGCAGAATCTGCTTCACCAGGTTTAAAAACGGTATTAAGTTGAACTTGATGATCATATTGTTCGTATACCCATTTTTTTGAAGCAATGGAGGGATTAGATAAAAGGTTTAGTACAATTTCTGACCAAGAAAATTCTTTATGATATTTCAATGAAAAAATTCCATCTATTTTATTTGGGGGTAATTGACATTCACTCCACTTCCAATTTTCTTTAACGTATAGTGGAGGATCATTAATTAATTTACGAACATTAACAGGTGTTTGATCAGACAAAGCAGAGGTTGGAATTTGAGCTACCATTTTGTTTTCATGAAAAATCTGTACCTCTTTTTTTTCAATAACCTTACCGATTACAGCTGCATATAAACCCCATTTTTTAAATTCATTTATTAATGAGTCTACCTTTTCTTCTTTAACTACAAACAACATTCTCTCTTGAGATTCGGATAATAAATAATGATAGGGAGTCATATTTTTTTCTCTAGAAGGTACTAAATCTAAATTAATTGATACTCCTAATCCTCCATTAGCAGCCATTTCAGCACTACTGCATGTTATTCCCGCAGCTCCCATATCTTGTGCGGCCAAAACATCTCCTGTTTTAAACGCTGCTAGACAGGCTTCAATTAAACTTTTCTCAAGAAAAGGATCACCAACCTGAACAGCAGGTCTATCGTCCATGGATGAAGAAGTAAGTTCAGAACTAGCAAAACTAGCTCCTCCTACTCCATCTTTACCAGTTGTATTTCCAACATATAAAACCGGTGACCCAACATTTCTAGCTCCAGAACATACAATTTCATCAGTCTCTAATAAGCCTAAAGCCATTACATTAACTAAAGGGTTTCCTGTATAACTTTCATCGAATGAAATCTCTCCACCAACAGTTGGAACTCCAACACAATTTCCGTAATGGGAAATACCTGATACAACACCTTTCAATAAAGAAACATTAGATTCGTTATCAGTCTTGCCAAATCTCAATGAATTTAAAATAGCAATAGGTCTTGCACCCATTGTAAAAATATCTCTCAAAATTCCTCCTACTCCAGTAGCAGCTCCTTGAAAAGGCTCAATAGCTGAAGGATGATTATGACTTTCTATTTTAAAAACTAATCTTTGGTTATTACCAACATCTACTACCCCAGCATTTTCACCTGGGCCGACTAATACGTAATTGCTTTTTGTAGGAAATTTAGTCAGCAGTGGTTTTGAATTTCGATAACAACAGTGTTCTGACCACATAACTCCAAACATGCCTAATTCTGTCCTATTTGGTTTTCTGTTTAGTCTTTTACATATTTCTTCATAGTCGTCTTCTGTTAGATTTTCTACTCTTAAAGATTCTTTAATATCGTAGTAAATTGATTCCGAAAAATTTTCCATTACTCAAATCCAAGGATCATCCTCTCGATTTTTTTTTGAAGATGTTGAATTAATATTATCAGAATTAAAATTTATTTCTTGATTTATTTTATTTTTAAAAATAGGATCTTCTTCATAGATATTATTAATTTCAGATTCATAGTTTGAATTAATAACATCATCTTCTTCCAGCCAATCTTCAATTCTATTAGAAGCAATATTTTTCATGTCATCAAATCTATTAAATATTTTTTTACCTTTTTTGAAGAACTCATTTTTAAAACTAGATTTCAAAAGATCTAATTCATCAAGTGATGTTAAAGATGAGAAAACCAGACCAGGTTGTTGATCTGAAATATTTTCTAAATTCAATTGCCATCTACTAGAACCAGGAATTTTAGGATTAGATCTTGAAATTAAGTAATAGATAATCTTACCAGTTCTAAAATTAAACAAAAAATCCGCAATAATGCCAATTTTCATTCCATTATTATTAATTAGATTTGCATATAAGAGACTTGGAAATCTATTTAATGTAGCCAAATCAGAGATAGCGGGATCTCCTTTTACAAAAATCTCATTATCAACAATTTGTTTAATTTGATTTAATTTCCAAACATTTCTTTTAAGGTTTAAATTAGAAGGCTTAGTAGACCAACCTAAAATCCTATGAACAGGAGGATGCATCCAAACTGTATCACCATAGCCATAGGTCAAAGACATACTTCCTCGTACATTATGACTTAATAATTCACTTAATAAATAATCTTTGGGTAATTTCAATTTTTAAGAACGAACCTGTACAGGCATCACTAAATAAGTAAATGCACTCAAATTATCTTCAGGAACAACTATGGCTGGCGTTGTTGGAAGATTACACTTTAATAAAACATATTGAGATGAAATAACTCTAAGACCTTCCAACAAATAACGAACATTAAAAGCTATTTCAAAATTATCACCAGAAAATGCAACTGAAAGAGATTCATTAGCGTTGCCAATATCTTGAGCATCTGCACTAATTAAAGCTAATTGGTCATCACCAACTTTAATTTTTACAACACTACTTTGCTGATCTGCTAAAACAGCTATTCTTTCTAATGAATCAATCAATTGTTTTGTTTCAAACTTTAATATTTTAGAAAATGAATCAGGGATTAATTGAGAATAATTTGGATAATTACCCTCTAATGTCCTAGTTGTGATAATTTGACTGGAAGAAATTAAAACTATTTGACCTTTATCATAAAATAATTTAATTGATTTTTCTGCATTTTTTAAAGTAAGAAGTTTCTCTATCTCTCTAAGTGATCTTGTAGGAATAGTTACGGATAAACTATCTTCATTAATAACATCTTTAACATCATTTATTTGCTCATTATTTGTTAAAAAAACAGCTAATCTATGTCCATCAGTTGCTGCAGATTCAAGACAATTTTTTTTAAATTTAAAATTAACACCAGTTAGCAATTGTTTAGACTCATCATTGCTACTTGAAAAAATAGTTAATTTCAAAGATTTTAATAAAGAAAATGGATCTATATCAAGAGAAGTTCCATTTTCAACAAAAGGTAAATTTGGATAATCATCAGAAGGGATACCTTTTAGATTAAAAGAACCCCTTTCACTTTTTAATAAAATATTATCTGAAGAATCATCAACACTTATTGTTACAGGAGATTCATTAGGTAATTTATTAACAATTTCTAGTAATAATTTCGATGGAATAGTAATTGCCCCACTTTTATTAACTAAAGCATCAAATGAAGTTTGTATTCCAAGATTTAAATCAAATCCAGTCAAACTAATTTTATTTGTTACTTGATCAGCTGTAAGTAAAATATTGGCCAAAATTGGATGAGTAGGTCTACTTGAAACCGCTTTACTAACTAACTGAATAGCATTATTAAGTTCACTTTGTTTACAAACAATTTCCATTGTTTTTTTAATATTTTTTATAAATATATACTAATTCTATTTTTGACTATTTCCATTGTTTTTTTTTAATGCCCTTTTATTTCTTTAATAATGTAATTATATATATTACTATTTTTTAATTAATTAATTTAGTAGTAGTAGGCTTTGTGGATTCTGTGGAAAAATCAATAAAGACTTCTCTATCATTTACTTTTATTGGTAATTTTAATGTGGATAATTTTTTTGTTTTCTGGAAAATATGTTTTTAATTATTAAATTAAAACTTTTAACTAACAATTAGCAGGTTTTTTAAACTTATTTTGCACAAAAAAATATAGGTTTTAATTGTTTTCCACAGGTGTTTTTATTTCTTTAATCTTAATATCCTAGTTTTTTTGAAATATTTTTTAATGATGGCTCTATGTTTTGTTGAAACATAGCATCGTTATTTTTAATTGCACAATCCGGATCTTTAAGGCCATTACCTGTAAGAACACAAACAATTGTAGATTCTTTTTTGATTCTGTTTTTATTTTTTATTAACCCAGCAACTGAAGCTGCGCTTGCAGGTTCGCAAAATATACCTTCTTTCGCAAGCAATTTGTATGATTCAATTATTTCTGTATCCGTAACAGATTGGAAATCACCTTTACTTTCTTTTTTAACTACTTTTGCTTTTTCTCTATTAACAGGATTTCCTATTCTGATCGCTGTTGCAATAGTATCAGGATTTTTAACAATAATGTTATTTACAAGAGGGGCTGAGCCCGAAGCTTGAAAACCCATCATTTTGGGTAATTTTTGATTTTTTTTCGAATATTCTTGAAAACCTTTCCAATAAGCAGTGATGTTTCCAGCATTTCCCATAGGTATGCATAACCAATCGGGTGTGCATGATAAGTCATCAACAATTTCAAATGCGGCTGTTTTTTGCCCTTCAATTCTATATGGATTAACTGAATTAACTAGTGTTATTGGAAATTTGTTAGATAAATCCTGAACTATTTTTAAAGCATCATCAAAGTTACCTTTAATTGATAACACTTCAGCTCCATACATCAATGCTTGTGCAAGTTTTCCTTGAGCTACAAATCCATCCGGAATTAAAACATATGATTTAAGGCCACCTCTTGTTGCGTAAGCCGCAGCAGAAGCAGAAGTATTTCCTGTGCTTGCACAAATAACAGCTTCACATCCTTCTTCTTTGGCTTTGCTGATAGCCATTGTCATTCCTCTATCTTTAAATGATCCGGTTGGATTTAAGCCATCATATTTTAAGTAGATTTGTGTATCATTCCCAATTATTTTACTTAATTTCTCACTAAAAATTAATGGTGTATTTCCTTCTTTTAAGGTTATTATTGGTGTTTTTGAGTCAACTGGTAAATGACTTTTATAAGCTTCTATTAATCCAGGCCAATTATTTTTTTTGAACTTTCTAGAGAATTTGGATTTTATGGTATTTAATATCATAGTTGGTTATTTCCTTCTTTGATTTTATCTAAGGGTGAATCTGTAAAAAATTCTAATAGCTCTGAAATTGATTCTACTTTATTAATGATTTTACTTAAAGCATTCACATTGAGAATAACTGTTTTAGTCGGATATCCCTCAAAGAAATTAATTAAATTGATTTTTCCATTTCCTAGTATTATTCCTCCGATTACGCTTGATCTTAGGGCTAAAACACCAGTTTCTTCATCTGTTGCTCTCGGAGGATGTATTATTTTTGCCAATCTAGTAAGTATTATATTTCCAATTTCGGAATACATTAACTTACTAGCAATTGTAATAGGAATATCAAAATTTTTATTTAAGATTGATAGTATTTCTTCATCTGTAGAATTTGTTGCGTTTAAAATTCTTCTCAAAGTTTTATTTGGTTCGCCTCCTTCAGAAAACTCCTTTAGCTCTTTGATTTCTATAGTTCTTGAGAAAATACTATATACGATTTTTATTTCTTCGGCACTTTTAACTGATTGGTAGTTAAAGATTAATCCATTGAAAACCAGGAAAATTAATAAATTTTTAATATTCTGCTTTATTTTCATTTTAAATAGTTGTTCCTGCAGCAATCTTTACTAATCTAACAACACTTTTTTCAGTAACTTTTTTTGCTATTTCTATTCCCATCGATTTTGTGTATGGCTCATTTATGAGTCTTGGAATTCTTTTCAGGAAAATATCCATTGAGTATCCAGGAATCTTTTGAATAATATTTAAGAAGTTTTTAATAGGGTCAATAGAAAAAATCAAGCTATTTAGATTATCTGATTTTGGACTTATTTTAACTTTAAATGATTTAGGAAGGTAGTAGTTAACACTTTTAAAGATTTGCCAGTTAATGTTATCAATTTGATTGGTTAATCCATTAATAATTTCCTCTCTTAAAAAGCCTCCTTTTGGCGAAAATAAAAGATTAATAACCTCATCAAGTAGATTTTCAAGATCTAGATCTGTTTGTTTTGCTGCGTTAGAAAGTAGGTCTTCTAATCTATCCCACTTAAACTTATTATCATCAAAAAGCATTTCTTTTAGACTTTCTCTTAGTTGTGGGTCTGGATCTTCCATTAGTCTCCTAGCAAAGTATGGATAAGCAGCACCAAGAATTTTGAATTCAGGATCTACGCTCAAGGCAATGCCTTCTAAAGTTATGAGAGATCGGATGATAAGTGCATAGTATGGAGGAAGTTTAAAAGGAAATTTGTACATTACTCCTGACATGTCATCAGTAACGCTTTTAAAATCCATTTTTGATACTCCGAGTTCTATAGCATTAACAAAAACATCTTGAAAAGCAGGAACAATAGGTTCAAGATCTACTTCTTTTGAGAGAAAACCTAGCTTAACGAAATCATTTGATAATTTATCAAAGTTTTTGTTGACTAAATGCACTACAGCTTGGATAAGACCTGATCTGGAATCTCTTGAAACTTCACTCATCATTCCAAAATCTAAATAACACAACCTACCGTCTTTCAAAGCTAGTAAATTTCCTGGATGAGGGTCAGCATGAAAAAAACCATGTTCTAGTAATTGTTCCAAGCTACATTGAACACCAATTTCAATCATTTCGTCTGGATCTATCCCTATACTTTTTACTTCTTCTAAATTTGTTAATTTTTTACCTTCTATCCATTCCATTGTCAGAACTCTTCTGGATGTAAATTCTTTATAAATTTTAGGGACCGCTATTTTTTTATTTTTTTCATGCATCTTTCGAAATTTTTCTGCATTGTTAGCTTCATTAATGTAATCCATTTCTTCAAAAACTCTTTTGCCTAGTTCATCTATCAAGGCAACAAGGTCGCTTCTTATTAAGCCAATATTATTTTTAAGCCAGTAAGCTATGTTTCTGACAATGTACAAATCTAAAGTAATTTGTTCTCTTAGTCCTGGGCGTTGAACTTTTACAGCAACAATATCTCCGTTTTTGAGAACTGCCTTGTGTACTTGTCCTAGAGAAGCTGCAGAAATTGGTTCTGAATCTATTTCTAAAAACATACTTTCAATATTTGCTTTTAAATCTTTTTCTATTAATTCCATGGCTTTATCTCCATTAAAACCAGGAAGTTGATCTTGAAGTTGGGATAATTCTTCAAGTAAAACAACCGGTATAATGTCAGGTCTAGTTGATAATGCTTGTCCAGCTTTAACAAAAGCGGGTCCTAAATCAACCAAAAGATTTGTTAATTCTTTTGCTCTAAATCTTGCTTGATTCTTCTTATTTAATCTCCCACTTAATTTGTCCCAACAGACTGAAATTATATAAGCAAAAATCGGTATTAGAGTTTGCCATAGTCTTTTTAAAAGCCTTTGGGGATTTTTTTTATAAATCATTGCGATTGTATCAGGATCATATTTCATCAATCCTGATGCTTCTATAAAATCTTTAAAATCTTCTTTCATGACTTTATTTGTTAAAGACCTTTTATTTCTTCCAAAAAGAAGTTAATTTTTCTTTGTAAATCAAAATCATTGTGTTAAAAAAATTAAAATTAAAAAATGTCGCCTTGATTGAAATTATAGAAATTAATTTTCAAAAAGGGTTGAATGTTTTTACTGGAGAATCAGGATCAGGCAAATCCTTAATTTTGGATTCTCTGAATTCATTATTTGGTGGAACTAATATACCTTTAAATCACTTGATTCGTCCAGGAAAAAGTGAATGTTTAATCCAAGCTATTTTTGATATCTCACCAATTACTAGTAAATGGCTCATAGATAATGGGTATAATTATCAGGATGATCTCAAAATTCATAGGCTGACTTCGAAAAATGGGCAAAAATTTAATACCAAATATTTTATTAACGATCTACACATCTCAAAAAAGAAAATAATATCATTAGGGTTAATTTTGTTGGATTTTGCTGGGCAATCAGATACTTTCTTATTTAATTCCCAAGATTATATGAAATCTATTATCGATGAGCTTGGTTCAGATCAATTAAAATCATTGGCTTTGGTAATAAAAAATAAATCTAAAGTTCTATCGAAATTAAGAAAGGAAATTGATTTACAACTAGAAAAAAAACAAAAGCAAGAAGAGAATCTTTTTGCTTCTGCAAAACTTCTTCAAATTCTTGAGGAAGCTAATTTAAACAATAAAAATGAAATCAATGAATTAAAGTCTAAACAATTAGTTTTAGCTAATGACTTTGAATTAAATAATTCAATTAATACTGTGCTTGGATATTTAAATAGTAATGAAGACAATTATTCTTCAATTAGTTTTTTATTAATCGAATCTATTAAATGTTTGAGTAAAGTTTGTAAATATGATAAAACTTTAGTTGATTTTTCAGATCAATTAGTATCAATACAATCACAGGTTGAGAATATTATTTATTCTCTTGTAGAGTATTCCCATAATCTTGAAAGCAATTGTGATGAAACTACTTTAAATTTTCTTCAAGAAAGATTATTTAAGTTGCAAAATCTGGAAAAAACTTTTTCTTTAAGGTTGCCAGATTTAATTGATAAAAGAGATGAGCTAAGTGAATTATCAAATAGTTCTATAAGTGAAAGTTACATTAATAAATTGAAAAAGAATTTTGAAGATGAATCTAATTTGTTGAAGAATCTTTATCTAAAGCAATCAGAGATGAGGAAAGATATCTCCTTAAAGCTTCAGACAAGTGTATTAATGTCTCTTCAGAATTTAGGATTGCAAAACGCAATTTTTAAAATAGTTTTTGATAAAAATACAGATTCAATCGGTGAAGATAAAATTTATTTTTTATTTTCTGCAAACCCAGACCAGTCACTGTCGCCCATTTCTAAAGTTATTTCTGGCGGAGAAATGTCAAGATTTTTGTTAGCATTAAAATCATCTATCAGCAATATTCCAAACACATTGTTTTTTGATGAGATAGATAATGGTTTAAGTGGCAAATCATTGCTCGCTATGTTGAAACTTGTAAAAAAGCTTTCTTTGAGAAATCAGATTTTATGTATTACTCATCATCCGTTGTTAGCTGCTTCAGCAAATACTCATTTCAAGGTTCAAAAAAAATTGACAAATGGTTTGACGTTTACTTCTCTAACCCAATTGTCAACAAAAAAACAAAAGCAAAATGAGCTTGCTGAATTGATAGGTGGTGGTTTTGATGAGGCAAATGACTATGCATCAACTCTTTTGGATAAAGCAGCCGCTTAATTTAAAATTATTTACTATAATAATTAATTAATTAAGTTAAGATAAAAAATTACTTATGTCGAGTCATAGCAATAATATTGAAAACGAAAAATTAATAACTATTAGAGGAGCTCGTCAACACAACCTTAAAAATATTGATCTGGCTTTACCTCGTAATAAATTCATAGTTTTTACTGGTGTTAGTGGAAGCGGTAAAAGCTCATTGGCTTTTGATACTATCTTTGCTGAAGGCCAAAGAAGATATGTTGAAAGTCTTTCTGCTTATGCAAGGCAATTTCTTGGACAAGTTGATAAACCTGATGTTGATAATATTGAGGGATTGTCTCCAGCTATATCTATTGATCAAAAATCTACTAGTCATAATCCTAGATCAACAGTTGGAACAGTAACTGAAATTCAAGATTATTTAAGATTGCTCTTTGGACGAGCAGGCGAACCTCATTGTCATCATTGTGGTAAGAAAATTAGTCCTCAAACTATTGATGAAATGGTCGATCAAATATTGTTATTACCAGAAGGGACAAGATATCAAATTCTTTCTCCTGTCGTAAGAGGTAAGAAAGGCACTCATGCAAAATTGATTAATAGCCTTGCATCTGAAGGTTTTGCTAGAGTTAGAATTAATGGGGAAGTTAGAGAATTAGCTGATAGTATTGAATTAGATAAAAATCAAATTCATAATATTGAAGTTGTAGTTGATAGATTAATTGCTAGAGAAGGAATTGAAGAAAGGCTAAATGATTCTTTAAGAACAGCCCTGAAAAGAGGTGATGGTTTATCAATAATTGAGGTTGTTCCAAAAAAAGGTCAGAAACTACCAGAGGATATTGTAAGAGAAAGATTATATTCTGAAAATTTTGCTTGTCCTGAACATGGATCAATTATTGAAGAATTATCTCCTCGATTATTTTCTTTTAATAGTCCTTATGGAGCGTGCCCAGATTGCCATGGAATAGGTTTTCTCAAGAAGTTTACTTTTGAGAGGGTTATTCCAGAACCATCTTTGCCAGTTTATGCTGCAGTAGCTCCGTGGAGCGAAAAAGATAATACATATTATTTTTCATTATTATTTTCAGTTGGTCAGGCTTATGGTTTTGAATTAAAAACCCCTTGGAAGGATTTATCTGAATTGCAGCAAAAAGTTTTATTATTTGGATCTGACAAACCAATTTTAATTCAAGCAGATAGTAGATTTAATAATTCTTCTGGTTTTGAGAGACCTTTTGAAGGTATTTTAAATATTTTGGAACGTCAATACAAAGAAACTAATGGCGAAGCCGTTAAGCAAAAATTAGAAAAGTATCTTGAATTAGTTCCTTGTAAAACTTGTTCTGGTAAAAGATTGCGACCTGAAGCTTTAGCAGTAAAAGTAGGTCCGTATTCAATAACTGATTTAACCTCTATCAGTGTTTATGAGACTCTTAATCATATTGAGTCGATAATGGGTTTAGATAATAAATCGAATAATAATATTATTTTATCGGAAAGGCAAAAACAAATTGGAGAATTAGTTTTAAAAGAAATTAGACTTAGATTAAAGTTTCTTCTAGATGTTGGATTAGATTATCTTACTCTTGATAGGCCTGCAATGACTTTATCCGGTGGTGAGGCTCAAAGAATTAGGCTTGCTACGCAAATTGGAGCTGGCTTGACAGGAGTGCTTTATGTTTTAGATGAACCTAGTATCGGTTTGCATCAAAGAGATAATGATAGATTATTAAAAACACTTAAAAAATTAAGAGATTTAGGCAATACATTAGTTGTTGTTGAGCATGACGAAGATACTATGAAAGCCGCAGATTATATTGTAGATATTGGACCAGGAGCTGGAGTTTATGGTGGAGAAATTATTGCTAAAGGTTCTTATGATGATGTTTTAAAAGCAAAAAAATCTTTGACAGGGGCATATTTAAGCGGAAGAAAATCAATCCCCACTCCGAATGAAAGACGGTCAGCAGTAAAAAAAAGTTTGTTATTGAATAATTGCAGTAAAAATAACCTCAAAAATATTTCTGTAGAGTTTCCTCTTGGAAGATTAGTTGCAGTCACAGGAGTCAGTGGTAGTGGTAAGAGTACATTGGTCAATGAACTTTTACATCCTGCATTGTCTCACTCATTGGGTTTAAAAGTTCCTTTTCCAAAGGGATTAACCGAACTTAAAGGGATTAAAGCTATAGATAAAGTAATTGTTATTGATCAGTCTCCAATTGGACGAACACCTAGATCAAATCCTGCTACTTATACAGGTGCTTTTGATCCTATAAGACAAGTTTTTGCTTCTACAGTTGAAGCTAAAGCTAGAGGTTATCAGGCTGGTCAATTTAGTTTTAATGTTAAAGGTGGAAGATGCGAGGCTTGTAGAGGTCAAGGAGTTAATGTAATTGAAATGAATTTCTTACCAGATGTTTATGTTCAATGTGAAGTTTGTAAAGGTGCAAGATTCAATAGAGAAACTCTTCAAGTCAAATATAAAGGATATACAATTTCTGATGTATTAGAAATGACTGTAGAGCAAGCTGCAGATGTTTTTTCTGCAATTCCTCAAGCGGCAGAGAGATTATCAACATTAGTTGATGTTGGATTAGGTTATGTAAAATTAGGCCAGCCAGCTCCAACCTTATCTGGTGGTGAGGCTCAAAGGGTCAAATTGGCGACTGAGCTTTCAAAACGTGCTACAGGCAAGACTCTTTATCTAATTGATGAACCTACTACTGGATTAAGTTTTTATGATGTTCATAAGTTGATGGATGTTATTCAAAGGCTTGTTGATAAAGGAAATTCAGTTATTGTTATTGAGCATAATTTAGATGTTATTAGATGCTCTGATTGGATAATTGATTTAGGTCCTGATGGAGGAGATAAAGGCGGACAAATAATTGTAGAGGGTACTCCAGAGGATGTAGCTAAGCATCCTTCAAGTCATACTGCTAAATATCTCAAGGAGGTCTTATCTTAATATTGTTGTAATTCTTTGTATATCTTTTTTATTTGAATGTAAAAGATTGATGAATTATTCTCTGAAGCCATTGCTACTACAAGTTATTTCTAATTTTTTTACAACGTTTTATATGAAATCATAACGCTTTCTTAATATTTGAACTACTATTAATGCTTTATTAATAATTTTATATCTATGGAATTATGTAAATGGGTTTAAGAATTTTACATTTACATCTACATGGGCTTATTCGTTCCAATAACCTTGAACTAGGTAGAGATCCTGATACTGGAGGTCAAACTCAGTATGTTTTAGAGTTAGTTAAAAGTTTGGCAAATACTTCTGAAGTAGAAAGCGTAGATTTGGTTACTAGATTAATTAAAGATAAAAAAGTTAAAAACATTTATTCTGAGCCGGATGAATTTATTGAGTTAGGTGCGAGAATTCGTCGATTTCAATTTGGCCCAGAAAAATATTTGAGAAAGGAGTTGTTATGGCCCTATTTAGATCAACTAATTGAAACATTAACTGACTTTTATGGAAGATCGGAAAACAGGCTTGATTGGATTCATGCTCATTATGCGGATGCTGGCTATGTTGGAGTTCGTTTGAGTAAAATTCTTAATGTGCCTCTAGTATTTACTTCTCATTCTTTAGGTAGGGAAAAGAAGAGAAAATTGCTTGAATCAGGATTAAATATTAAGCAAATTGAAAAAACTTATTTTATCAGTAAAAGAATTCAAGCAGAGGAAGAGGCTTTAGAAGAATCAGCTGTCGTTGTTGCAAGCACTAAGCAAGAAATTGAACATCAATATTCAGACTATTATTCCTTTAATTCTTCAAAAGCAACAGTTATTCCTCCTGGGGTAGATCATAAAAAATTTCATCACATACATTCAACTACAGAGACAAGTGATATTGATCAATTGGTTCAACCTTTTTTAATTAATAGTTCCAAGCCGCCGTTATTGGCAATTTCTAGAGCTGTAAGAAGAAAAAATATTCCCTCACTTGTTGAAGCTTACGGCAAATCTGAAAAACTTAAAAAAAGTACCAATTTGATTCTTATTCTTGGATGTCGTGAAAGTTTGAGTAAATTAGATTCTCAGCAAAGAGAGGTTTTCCAACAGATTTTTGAAATCGTAGATAAATATAATTTGTATGGAAAAGTAGCATATCCTAAGAAACATGAATCGTCGCAAGTGCCTTCAATGTATAGATGGGCAGCTAGTAGGGGAGGAGTTTTTGTTAATCCTGCATTAACCGAACCCTTTGGCTTGACATTGTTAGAAGCTGCAGCATGTGGTTTACCAATGGTTGCTACAGATGATGGAGGACCCAGGGATATAAAAAGTAAATGTGAAAATGGTATTCTGACTGATGTCACTGATTTGAATACTTTAAAAAATAATCTTGAAAATGCTTTTTTAAGTAAAAATCAGTGGAAATTATGGAGTAGAAATGGTATTGAAGCGGTTACAAGGCATTTTACTTGGGGAAATCATGTAAGAAGTTATTTGCTAAATTTATCAAAAAATAATCATCAATTGAGTGATGTTTACTCTTCTGGGATCAAATTTAGTTGTCTAAAAGGTAATTCTTCACTTATAAAGCCCCATTCATCAAAAACTTCTTGATCAGAGTGGATGATTAACTGACCGTTTTGCGATTTTTTTAACTGAAATCCTTTTTGGGATAATTTCTTCATTAGCTTGGCGCTTTCTTCAAACCTAAAAGCCATTGCTTCAAGACTTGCGCAATCACTTGTTAAGCCTTTGTCTTTCCATGTAAAAAAAGCCATTTTCAAAAACTGATTTCTAAAACTATAACTAAAAACATAAACATTATGTTTATTTTCCAAAAAGTTTCAACTATTTTTTCTTCTTGGATCCCTTTTAGTTCAAAATGGTGATGTATTGGTGACATCAGGAATAGTCTTTTTCCTTTTAATAAAAATCTTTTTGTCAATTTAAAGTAGCTAACTTGAAGTATTACTGAAAAGGTTTCTACTATAAATATTCCAGATAAAGCTATTGTGGTATAAAAGCTATTACTCAGAACGCAAATAAATCCCAAAATTGCACCAAGGCATAAAGATCCAGTATCACCTAAAAATATTTGTGCTGGAAATTTATTATATTTTAAAAAACCTAGACATATGCCAGATAAGGAGAAACAGAGAAAACTATATATAATTAAACTTTGATCGTTTCTTAATAATATTTCTGTGCCTAATCCACAAAAAGTTATTGCATTGCATCCTACTGCTAACCCATCAAGTCCATCCGTCAAATTTACTGCATTGCTTAATCCTACAATAATTAAAAATATTAGCGCAAATACCAGTGTTTCAAACAAAAGAGTATTGCTCTGAATTCCAATATCAAAATTCAAAATCTCACTCTCTTTTGCCATGAATATAAATAATATTGCAATTAATGACTGTAGAGTGAATTTATTTTTTGTATTTAAACCTAGATTCGTTTGGTTTCTGATACTTAACAAGT
>QCLS01000009.1 GCA_003214355.1 Prochlorococcus sp. AG-418-C09
TTAGAATTACCCTCAACTAGAATGTTACTTTCTCAACAAGCTGAGTTACTGAGCATAAATAAAAATATAATTGAAATCGGTTTATCTCCCAACTGGGAAAATATGATAAAAAGTAGAAAAATAGTAATTGAACATGCTGTACAGAAAATATTTGGTGAAGAAATGAATATAAAATTTATAAGTAATAACAAGAAATTAGAAGTAAATAGCAGAAATTCCAATAATCAGACTTTAAACAAGGGAGAATCTGAAAAATTTATTCCTAAAAATAAAGATTATGAAAATCGAACTAATCTAAAAGAAAATAAGAATAAAAACCAACTAAACTCTCCAATTGATAAAGATAGTTCAAAAAATCTAGCTCAATTTTTTAATGGAGAAATTATTGATATAAATGAATAATTTTATCCATTATGCAATGTTTTTTTCCATAAAATTTTCTTTGAAAAAAGAGACATTTTTAATGTTACCCAAGGAATAACAACGAACCAATGCGATAAGTAAATCATAAATAAGAAAACTCTCAAAATATTAGGTTTAGGTAGAATTGGTCCTTCGTTTTTACTAGCAATACCACACCAAGAAGCTAAAGCAGATAAACTAAATGCAGATAAAGATAGTGGCCAAAAAACTGGAACATTTTTAAAGATTAAGCTTGATATAAAATCCGCTATTGATATTATCGGTAAGCAGTACTGCAAAATAAAAAAATACGTAATATCCAATTTTTTAGATAAACTAATCTCTCCAAAGATTAATTGAAATCCGTAATCAAAAAATCTCTGTAATCCTCCTTCAGCCCATCTTTGTCTTTGAGAAAATAAAGCAGATAAATTCTCAACAGCTTCCTCCATAACAGGTGGATCCCATAAGATCCCAATCCTTGATTTTGAAAGCATCAACCTCAAACTTAAATCCAAATCATCAGTAACTGTATCCTCATTAAAGGACCCACAATCTAATAAAATATTTTTCTTTATAAGCTGTCCGTTACCTCTCAATTCAGATACCCCGGAAATCAAAAGTCTCCCATATTGAAACACAGCATCCATTGCCATCTCGATAGATTGGCAAGTCGTTAAAAAGTTTTTATTTGTATTAATTACTGATTTCCTTAATTGCACTGCATTCAATGATTGTTTAAGAGCAAATGAAATAATCCTCTTTAGGGTATCTTTTTTTAATTGAGCATCAGCATCTAAGATAAAAATCCATTCTCCAACGGTAAATTGCAGTGCATAATTAAGAGCACCAGATTTACCTCCTCCAGCATCCTTTTGCCTGCTTATAATATTTAATTTCTTATTAGTTGCTGACAATTTTTGCAATATTTGATTTGTATTGTCTTCACTTCCATCATCAATAATATAAATATTTAATTTCTCTTCAGGATAGTCTAGATTTAATAACATTTCAGTCAACTTTCTTATAACATTTTGCTCGTCTCTAGCAGCTACCAATATATCAACAACTGGTTTTTCATAATCTTCATTTTCAATAAATAAACTATTTTTTATTGATCTCCTTTTGAGATTATTAAAAATCATTATTAAACCATGAAAGGCAACAAGAAATGTAAATACTAAAATTATTGGTTTTGAATACTTATTAACGCATACATGAGGCAAAACTCCTGTAGATAATGATGCAACTAAAAATATCAAAGACTTAATTCTTCTATATTTGTGAAAATTTTTATCCTTGTTTTGAAGTTTCAATTGACTTTTTTTCATAAATTTAATATTTAAGATCATCCATGTTTAAGATGTCTGTCCCACGATAATAATGATCCAATATTCTTTCGTAAGAAAAACCTGCCTTAGCCATCTCAATTGCTCCAGATTGAGATAAACCTACACCATGACCAAAGCCTCCTCCTTTAAAATGCCATAAATCATCATCTTTTTTATCAATTATAAAAAGGTTACTGGGTAAAAAGCTAAGCGTTCTTCTAATATCATCTTTTAATAAGATTATTTCCTGACTAGGTTTGACTGAGACAATTTTTAATGCCGTTACTCTTCCACTGATTCCTCTTTCTAGGATTTCAATATTCACAAGACTGGCATCAATAGGCAGTAATTGAAGATTCACAAGAATTTTTTCTATTTGTTCTTTAGGAATAAATTTTTCCCACCTAAAAAGATAGTGGTCTTTGCCAAAAAAGTTTTTTCTATCCATTTCTAAAAATTCTTCCAGATTAGAATCTTCATTTAGAGACATATCAATAGCATTACCAAAATTATTAATTAAATCTAACCTTGATTGAAAATATGAAAAATTATCCATTTGCCAAGATTCATTTGCAGTAGCTGAAATACCACCATTAGAGGCGTGATAAAAAGCGTTGACAGGTAAATCCTCAAAAGTAAGAATTAAATTTGAGGTTTCGGAAATTGCTCTAATAATATTTGCAGATGGTTGAGATATTGGCTTATACACCTGACATTGAGTGCTAATACATAAATGATAATTATCTATCTCAAATCTATTAGAGTTGTAGAAGGCCCAGGTTCTAGCAATTATTGCTTGAGCTTTAAGTGCCTCTAATGGAGAATTGCTTCCAATCTCGTGCGGCAACACACCCTTTAAATAATCATCAAAAGAGATTCTTTGTATTAGTGTCCATGAACCATAAGAGTCTTTAACCAAATAAAAGTATTTTCCATAATTTTTATTATTAATCTTAATTTCTTCCTGGGAAGTAATAGAAATTGGCCCTTCAAGTTGTTGAGAAATATAATCATTTTCTAGAAAAGGAACTAATTCATAATCATTTTTAATAATTTCTAATTGAAAGTCATTATCATCACTAAAATTAGTATCACCAGGTAGCCATACTTCCCAATTATTAGGGTAAGCAATCTCAGGATTGTATCCTTCTTTCTGAAGAATTGTTGATTGTTTAAATGCAGATTCATAACTTGCAAATGGTCCAAGAACAAATCTCCTAGTGATTATTGGACTGTCTAAAATAAGCCTTTTCCACACTATTTTAAACTCATTTGATTGATGCTTAATTCCATTAGTTGATTCAAGCTCTATCAATTGATTGTCTGTAGTAAAAATTAAGAATTGATTATCCTCTTTTTCATTAACTTCCCTACCTATGTATTGCTTGATTCCTATTAAAATATTTCCTTGCCTTAACTCATCATCCAGATTTATTTCAACAGAGTTAGCAGCATAACTTAATAAATAACTCATATTAAAATTAGGGACAAATACAAAATAAGTGCAAAATATAAACAAAAATTTGAATAAGAAATTCATAATAAATTCAGTAATTCGATGATTAAATCTTTCAATTCACAAACTTTAGTTTGCGACAAAGCATCCAAAGGTTTAGATTATTATGATTCATAATAATTGATTTTTAATGTCAAAACTAAAGACACGTAAATCGGCAGCAAAAAGATTCAAAGCTACAGCTACTGGGAAATTCATGAGAAGACGAGCTTTTCATAATCATCTACTTGATCATAAAAGCTCAAAATTAAAACGACATCTGTCTACTAAAGCTGTAGTTGATGAAAGAGACGCTGATAATGTAAAATTAATGATTCCATATGCGTAATTTTTATTAAATTATCTAAAAGAAATCCATGGCACGAGTAAAAAGAGGAAACATAGCAAGAAAAAGAAGAAATAAAATCTTAAATCTTGCTAAAGGATTCAGAGGAGGTAATAAAAATCTTTTCCGAACAGCGAACCAAAGAGTAATGAAGGCTCTATGCAATGCTTATCGTGATAGAAGAAGAAGAAAAAGAGATTTCAGAAGATTATGGATTGCAAGAATTAATGCTTCTGCAAGAATTAATGGAACTAATTACAGTAAATTAATCAACGGCCTTAAAATAGCAGAAATTAAAATTAATAGGAAAATGCTTGCACAGTTAGCCCTCAATGAACCAAAGTGTTTTGAACAAATTGTTTCAACTGCCATTAAGTAATTGATAACCATTACTATTAAGTTGAAATAATTAATATTTTATGGAAGTCTCTTCTTTTCAATCATATTTATTAATCCTATTTATTCTTCTTCTTATTATTTCTATCTTTGTTTTTCGTCAATTTCTAAAGACAAGAAGTGAAGAAATAAGTCTCGTTGAATTTGAACAAAAAGGAATTGATTCAATTAACACTGCATCAGAACTATATGAATTTGGCTCTATTCAAATCAAAAAGAGATTATATCCACAAGCTATAGAAACTTTTTTAAAAGCAATTGAATATTCTAAAGATGAACCAAATGAGGCTAAAGCAATTATTGCAAATGCTCTTGGATTTTCATATGCTGCTCAGAAAGATTTTAAAAAGGCTATTAAACATTACAAGACAGCAATAGAATCACAACCTAATTACATTATTGCTCTTAATAACCTTGCTTCTGCTAGGCAAAGCTTGTTGGAAAATGAAGAGGCGTATGAAACTTATAAAAAGGTATTATTGATTGACCCTAAAAATAAAACTGCTATAAAAAAAATAAAGGAATTAGAAAAAAGAATTAATTACAACCCTTTTCCAGAACAAAAAAAAAGAGGATTTTAAATGAGTTTTACAGATAATCTTTTAATTGGAGGCAAAAGTTTCCATAGTAGATTAATGGTTGGCACTGGAAAATATAGATCTGCTGAATTAATGAAAGAAAGTCTCAAGAAGACTCAATGTGAAATAGTTACTGTTGCTGTGAGGAGAATTAATCTTGACAAAGAGAACGAAAATCTAATGGAGGCAATAAATTGGAAGAATTATTGGATGCTTCCTAATACAGCTGGATGCGAAAATGCTGATGAGGCTGTTAGGATTGCCTTACTGGGTAGAGAATTAGCAAAATTATCAGGACAAGAAGAAAATAATTTTGTTAAATTAGAAGTCATTCCGGATAAAAAATATCTTTTACCTGATCCTCTAGAAACACTTAAAGCAGCTGAAATCTTAATTAAAAAAAATTTTACTGTTTTACCTTACATAAATGCTGATCCTCTTCTAGCAAAAAGACTTGAAGAAATTGGTTGTGCAACAGTAATGCCTCTTGGATCACCCATAGGATCAGGCCAAGGACTATTAAATGCATCAAACATATCAATTATTATTGAAAACGCTAAAGTCCCCGTTATTGTTGATGCTGGAATAGGTGTTCCAAGCGAAGCCTGTGAAGCTATGGAGCTTGGTGCAGATGGTGTACTGATAAATAGCTCAATTGCATTAGCTAATAATCCCAAAGAAATGGCAGAAGCAATGATGCATGGCGTTTCAGGAGGCAGAACTGCTTTCTTAGCTGGAAGAATTGAAAGAAAAAATTTAGCCAATCCAAGTTCTCCATTGAGAAACATATCTAAATAATTGCATAAAAAAGTAATTTAAATATTACATTTATTTAAAAATTAAATAGGAAATTCTTTTATTTTCTAAGCATATTGAAAAAAGATTTGAAACTTTTTTCAATATTTACTTACATATTGAGAGGTCACTGTAGTAATTTAATAAAAGTTGATGAATAATTTAATCTGGAGTTTTGAGTGAAAGTAATTGTTCTTGGCGGAGATGGTTTTTGCGGTTGGCCTTGTGCGGTTAATCTAGCCGAGCAAAATCATGATGTGATAATCGTTGACAACTTAAGTCGACGAAAAATAGATATTGATCTTGAAGTCGAATCTCTCACACCTATTTCTTCTATTAATGAAAGGATTAGTGCTTGGAAAGAGATTGGTGGAAGGCCAATTAAATTTGTCAATATTGATATTTCAAAGCAATATCAAAGGTTATTAAATTTATTGATAAACGAGAAACCTGACTCGATTATTCACTTTGCTGAGCAAAGAGCTGCTCCATACTCCATGAAGTCAAGTTATACGAAAAGATACACTGTAGATAATAATGTTAATGGAACGCATAATTTACTAGCTGCAATAGTTGAAAGCAATTTAGATATTCATATTGTTCATTTAGGCACTATGGGTGTATACGGCTATGGATCACATAGAGGGGCCACTATACCTGAAGGATATTTAAAAGTCGAAGTACCCCAACCTGATGGAAGTAGATTTGAAGAAGAGATTCTTCACCCTGCTAGTCCTGGCAGTGTTTACCATATGACTAAAACTTTAGACCAGTTACTTTTTCTCTACTACAACAAAAATGATTTGATTAGAATAACTGATTTACATCAAGGTATTGTATGGGGAACCAACACGGAAGCAACTTTGAAAGATCCAAGGTTAACTAATAGATTTGATTATGACGGTGATTATGGAACCGTATTGAATCGATTCTTAATGCAAGCCGCAATAGGTTATCCACTAACAGTTCATGGGACCGGAGGACAAACAAGAGCTTTTATTCACATAAAAGATTCTGTTAAATGTGTCCAGTTAGCTCTAGAGAATCCGCCAAAGCCAGGAGAAAGAGTAAAGATCTTCAATCAAATGACTGAAAGTCATCAAGTTGGAGAATTGGCTAAAAAAGTTGGGGCATTAACTGGAGCAGAAATCAATTATTTACCAAATCCAAGAAACGAAGCAGTTGAAAATGATCTTATTGTAGATAATAGATGTTTCATCGAATTGGGACTGAACCCTACAACATTAGATAATGGCCTATTAGAAGAAGTTATGAATGTCGCTAAGAAATATTCAAATAGATGTGACAAAAAAAGAATTCCTTGTATTTCAGCTTGGACAAAAAAGCAAGAACAAGCTATAAAATCAAATTAAAATTCGTAAATGCAAAAAACGTGAAAATTGCCTTTTTTACTGAAACTTTTCTTCCTAAAGTTGATGGAATAGTCACTAGGTTAACTAAGACAATTGAATATCTTATAAAAAATGGTGATGAAGTTTTAGTTTTCTGTCCAGAAGGTTGTCCTAAAACGCATAAGGGTGCAAAAGTCATTGGAGTCGCTGCAATGCCCTTACCATTGTATCCAGAATTGAAATTAGGACTGCCTGGGCCAGCAGTATCAGATGCATTAGAGGAATTTAAACCAGATTTAATACACGTAGTTAATCCAGCCGTCTTGGGTCTAGGAGGAATATGGCTAGCCAAAACTAATAATATTCCTTTAATAGCTAGCTATCATACTCATCTCCCAAAATATCTTGAGCACTATGGTATGGGCATGTTAGAACCTCTTTTGTGGGAATTATTAAAAGCTGCTCACAATCAAGCTTTATTAAACTTATGCACATCAAATGCGATGGTAGATGAATTAGAAAATAAAGGAATTCGTAGAACGGCACTTTGGCAAAGAGGAGTAGATACAGATAGTTTTAAGCCTGAATTCAGAAGTAGCCAAATGAGAAAAAGATTGTTAGGTAATTATGAGGACAAAGGCTCTTTATTAATTTATGTCGGAAGATTATCTGCTGAAAAACAAATAGAGCGAATTAAACCAGTTCTTGAGGCTATTCCCGATGCATGTTTAGCATTAGTTGGAGATGGCCCATATAGAAACCAATTAGAAAAGATTTTTGAAGATACTCAAACAAATTTCATAGGTTATTTAGCAGGAGAAGAATTAGCTAGCGCTTATGCTTCTGGTGACATTTTTTTATTTCCATCAAGCACTGAAACTCTTGGCCTAGTTTTACTGGAAGCAATGGCGGCAGGATGCCCTGTAATAGGAGCTAACAAAGGAGGAATTCCTGACATAATTAATGATGAAGTCAATGGTTGTTTATATAATCCTGATGAAAATGATAATGGTGAAGAAAGTCTAATTAATGCAACGAAGAAGATATTATTCGACAACGATAAAAAAGCTAAAATGAGATTAGCTGCACGAGAAGAAGCTGAAAGGTGGGATTGGAATCAAGCTACTATACAATTAAAAGAATTTTATATACAAACTCTAAAACATTCTGCTTAAAGTAATTTAGGCTACAAAAGGGGGAGGGGTTGGATTATTACAAGCATTTAAAGGGAGAATCAAGGTAGCAATATTCTGATTCTTTTCTGGTCTTTTCCTTTTGGATGATCTTAAACCAAATGGAACTCGAATCACATTAGTCCCTTCAACAGATCTAACTTCTGAATGATTATTCAGATCACCTGCAAATCGTGGAAGCTCTAATTTATTAGTATTCTCAAAGAGTTTAACTTTGTTATTCTTTGAATCTTTTGTCATAGCTTCAAATACCCCAAAAAAATTTGATGCTTGATAATAATATGAAAATTTTAAAAAGATCTATAAGAAAAAATTAAATTTTCTAATTACAAATTGAATTTAACGAAAAACTTTCAGAAAAGCTACTTTTTTAGGCACATTGTTTGTCTTCTGATAACACTTCACTTTGAAAAGAACATGAACATACTAAATTTCTATCGCCAAGAGCATTATTAATTCTAGAAACAGGTGACCAAAATTTTTGGGAATCATCATCACCGCATGGAGATACTGCTTTTAACTTTGAATATGGTTTATTCCAACTTTCAGAAACTAGTTGTTTTATTGTATGAGGTGCATTGGTAAGCACATTATTTCCTTTAGGGTAAATATCTTTTTCTACTTCCTTTATTTCCTCTGCAATTAAAAGCATTGCTCTACAGAATCTATCTATTTCATCTAAACTTTCGCTTTCTGTTGGCTCAATCATAATTGTTTCTGAGACAGGCCAGCTTATTGTAGGAGCATGAAAACTATAATCAATTAGTCGTTTTGCAATATCATTAACACTTAGACCAGTTTTGGCTTTCAAAAATCTAAAATCTAAAATACATTCATGTGCAACATAATTATTTTCTCCCGTATATAAAATTTTAAATTTATTTTTTAATTTACAAGCAATATAATTAGCAGAGAGGATTGCATACGAACTTGCTTTCCTTAAACCCTCATAACCAGCCATTTTTATATACATCCAGCTTATAGGTAGTATTCCAGCACTACCATATTCAGCTGAGGAAACACAAACAGAATTTAGTGATATTTTATTTTGTGCATATGAATGACTTGGTAAAAAAGCTTTTAAAGAATCTGATACTGCAATTGGGCCAACCCCAGGGCCACCTCCTCCATGAGGAATACAAAAGGTTTTATGCAGATTTAGATGGCAAACATCAATACCATACTCTCCAGGTCTGCACAGACCAACCTGAGCATTAAGATTTGCTCCGTCTAAATACACAAAAGCTCCTACACTGTGAATTAAATCACATATCTCCTTAATTTTTAATTCAAAAACACCATGAGTAGATGGATAGGTCAACATGAGAGCACCAATTTCAGAATTAAATTTCTTAACATTTTCTTTTAGAGCTTCAAAATCGATATTACCTTCTTTATCACAATCTATAGAAACAACTTCAAATCCAGCCATTACAGCGCTTGCTGGATTTGTACCATGAGCACTCCTAGGGATTAAACATTTTTTACGATGCAAATCATTTTGTGCCATGAAATAAGATTTGATTGCCAATAAACCTGCAAATTCTCCTTGAGAACCTGCATTTGGCTGAAAAGACACCGCACTCAAGCCAGCAATATCACTAATCCAACTTTCAAGATCAGAAATAATTGTTGCATAGCCTTCAGTTTGAGATCTAGGAGCAAATGGATGAATCGATGAGAATTGCTGCCAAGAGACTGGATTTAATTCTGCAGCAGCATTTAACTTCATTGTGCAACTTCCCAAAGGAATCATTCCATCAACCAAAGAAAAGTCCTTTTCTGCCAGTGAAAAAATGTAACGCATCAGATCTGTTTCACTGTTGTAAGTTTGAAAAACTCTTTGTTGCATAAATTGCTCTGTTCTAAGAGGCATGCCATCTAATTCAAATTTATTCTCATTCAAATGAAAGGAAAAATTATGTTCTTTCTTAATTACCTTTGAGATGAAACTAATTATATCAATTATCTCATTTTCATCAGTTAGTTCATCAAGTGAAAATCCAAAGCCTTTAGCTTCATCAATATTGGCACCTAAAGGTAAAACTCTAAGATTGTAACCATGCGATAAAGCTTCTTTATGAATCTCAACAGATTTATCAGAAAAAATATTCAAACTATCAAACCTAATACCATTATTCACTTGAAACCCAAGTTCATGCAAACACGATTCTAAGAATCTACGATAAATTACTATTCTCTCAGCAATTCTTTTCAAACCAGAGGAGCCATGATAGATAGAATAAAAGGAGGATATTATTGCAAGCAAAGCTTGTGCGGTGCAGATATTACTTGTCGCCTTTTCTCTTCGAATATGTTGTTCTCTTGTTTGCAGAGCTAGCCTTAAAGACTTTTCCCCATCCTTTGATATTGTCTCACCAACAATTCTTCCTGGAATGAGCCTCTTGTATTCTTCTTTGCAGGCAAAAAATGCTGCATGGGGTCCACCAAAAGCAATCGGAACTCCAAATCTTTGCATACTTCCAACAGCAATATCAACTCCAAAGTAAGCAATTGGCTTTAACAAAACTTGCAACAAGGGATCTACGGAGGCACATACAGTTAAATTTGATTTATGTGCTTTGGAAACCAGGAATGAAGGATCAAACAACTCGCCATCTTTGCCTGGTAATTGAATAAGTATTCCAAAAGTATTATCTTCAATTTCAAAATTAGTAGAATCAAATCTTTTGATTTCAATTCCCAAAGGATTAGATCTTGTTATTAAAACATCATAAGTATGATCAAAAACTGTTTCATGGACTAAGAAAGTATTCGCTAATTTATTTTTTCTTGCAGCATATGCAACTGTCATTGCTTCAGCTGAAGCAGTACCCTCATCAAGAAGTGATGCATTAGCCAGAGGAAATCCGGTTAATTCGCAAATAAGAGTCTGGAAATTAAATAAAGCTTCTAACCTACCTTGAGCAATTTCTGCTTGATATGGAGTGTAAGCTGTATACCAACGTGGATTTTCTAATACATGTCTTTTAATTACTTCAGGAGTATGTGTACCGTAATAACCTAATCCAATTAAAGAACGCTTTAATTCATTCTTACTAGCAATTAATTCAAGCTCTTTGAGAGCTTCTTTTTCGGAACAGCCTTTTGGTAAGGACATCTTTGTCCCTTTTTTTATTTGGATTTCTTTTGGTATAACTTGATTTAAAAATTCATCTATTGAATTAAAACCAATTTCATTTAACATTTTTTTTGCATCTTGATTTTTTAAACCCAAATGCCTATTTATAAATAAATCAGAAGATTCTTTGTTCAAAATAAAAAAGTATTTTTTATTAAAATAGCCGATTTTTATAAAATTGCTTTAAATTGGTGCAACCTTTGATTGATAATCACTTGAACTCATTAATTCATCTAATGAGAAGTCATCATTAGGTTGTATTATGACAAGCCAACCATTATTTATTGGGTCATTCTGAAGAATTTCAGGATTATCGATAACAGAGTCATTTCTTTCAAGTATCTTGCCTGAGAAAGGTAAATAAACTTCTTCAACTGCTTTTACTGACTCTATTGTGCCAAAAGTTTGACCTTTGTTTAGCGTATTACCCTTTTCTGCTAATTCTACAAAAACAATATCGCCTAACTGGTCAATTGCAAATTCACTAACACCTATTTTCAATAAACCATTTTCTTCTTTTACATATTCATGTGTATCTGCATATCTAAGAAATTCTGGAAATTGATAGTTCATAATTTAGAAGGCTCTAATAAAATTTCTTTTTGAATAAAGTTTTCTGTTAATAAATCAGATAATAATTGAATTAAAGCGATTTTGACATGAGATATGTGTGAACCACCTTGTACATAAATATTGAAGGGAGTTCGCAAAGGTGCATCAGCAGAAAATTCACTTGTACTCCCCTCAACAAAAGTTCCCCCAGACATTAATAAATTATCCCCATATCCACTCATCGGAGAAGGGAAAACATTTAAGAAAGAATCAATAGGTGAAGACTTTTGAAATGATTGGCAGACTATTTTGACTAATTCAGGATTTTTTAATTGGATGGCCTGGATAATATCTGATCTATATTTTCCTGGCTGAGGTAACACTTTAAATCCTATTTTCTGGAAAACACTTGCAACCAAATCTGCAGAATTTAAAGATTGATTAACCATTTGAGGAGCAAGAAAAAGCCCTTGGAATATTAATCTACCTAACCCAAAATTAATGCCAGCATTAGATCCTATTCCTGGACTAGTTAATCTGCAACAGGCTAGCTCTACCAATTCGGCATCACCAGCGACATAGCCACCAGATGGAACAATTGTGCCTCCTAAGTTTTTAATTAAAGATCCAGCAATAATATTTGCTCCATTAGTAATTGGTTCAGTATCCTCTACCAACTCTCCATAACAATTATCTACAAAACAAATGCAATTGGGATTTACCTTATGAACCAATTGACATATTTCTCCAATTTCTTCATTCGTCAAAGATTTTCGCCAACTATACCCACAACTCTTTTGAATAAAAACTAATTTACAATCATTTCTTTCTAAGAATTTCTCGATTTCTTTATAATCACAAGAAATATTCTTAGAAATATCAACTTCTTTATAATTAATTCCAAAATCAGATAATGAACCTTTTCCTTTTCCCCTAAGACCTATAACCTCTTCTAAAGTATCATAGGGCTTCCCAGTTAAAGAGATCATACAATCTCCAGGCCTGAGAACACCGAATAAAACTGAGCTTATAGCATGAGTACCACTTACAAATTGCATCCTTACTGCTGCTTTCTCGGCTCTAAATAATTTTGCAAATACTTGATCGATTTTTTCTCTTGATATATCTTCATGACCACTACCAGTTGATTGTTGAAAATGATTAGTAGAGATCTTCTCTTCTTGATAAATATTTAAGATGTTCTGAATTTTATGATAGACGTGAGAAGACCTTTCACTAAAAATCATAGAGAGTTCTTGTTCAGAACTATTAATGAAGTTCTCTATTAATTCAAAATTTTTGCAATCTTTTAGCATTGGTTAATAAAATATTTCATTTTTTTGATATCTTTTCTCGTAAATTAGCAAGAAAAATATTAGGCCCACTCTCATCACATAAAGATAATTTTAAGGAAGTCTCATATAAATCTAACAATTCACCATCTAGCTCTTCTGCTGAGTAGTCTCTTAAACCTGCAATTACCTCGGCAAAACGTTCACGCCTAGATAATTTTGGTACATCATAAGCATCCATAATAATTTCTTTACACTTTCTCCAAGGCAAACTTTGACAAAAATGCTCTGACAAAGCCTCACTTAATTTAGCTGCCTCATCATCTTCTATGAACCAGTCAAAGGAGGCTGGCAAAGGTTTTAAACCAGCAAATATTTCAAATAATTCCCCTGCAGATATTGGACAATTATTATCATTTTTTAAAGGAAAAGCTGATTCTTGAAGTGTCCGCCATAGCTCTGGATGAGAATCCTCTAGATGATCCCTTATCGTTTCTATTCCATGATCAAGAATCATATTAACTTGAGCTAATGCTAAAAAGACCTCAGGTCCTGGGGATGATAATTTACCGTTCCTTAAATTAGAAATCTGCGAATTATGAACTCTTCCTAGGTCTAGAATTTCTGAAAGTAAAGGTAAAACTTTATGAGACCATGCATTTCTCTCATGCCAGACATGTATCAAATGAGCCATAGCCCTTCGACCACTAGATAATTTATCGCGATATCCTAAGCTCACAAATAATTAAACTTATCAATAATATAGTATGATAATATTACATATCGGTATTTTTGAAAATAGTTCTTCAATATTATGAATTCAAGTATCTTCCAAGAAACAGCTAAATTGAAAAGACCTGTCCCTCCAGAAAAGGTTATAGAACTTTCAGATAAATTACTAGAGCCTTCTAGACATTCAAAAAGATATCCGCCTAGATTACATAAAACTTGGGGGACGATCGTTTTTATGATTGCTATCCATTTGCTATCTCTAATTGCTTTACAACCTCAATTTTGGAGTATCCCATCAATAATCTCATTATTCTTCTTTTACTGGGTTACTGCTTGCCTCGGAGTAACGCTTGGCTATCACAGATTACTATCACATAGAGCTTTTATTGTTCCAAGATGGTTAGAAAGATTTTTTGCTACTTGCGGTGCTATTAGCTGTCAACACGGTCCCATAGACTGGGTAGGTTTACATAGACATCATCACTCCTTTTCAGATACAGAAGTAGATCATCACAATAGTAAAAAAGGATTTTGGTGGAGTCACATGGGATGGATGTTTAAAGATGTTGAAGCATTAAAAGCAGTACCAAAACTGAGTGCAGATTTAATCAAAGATCCATATTATAGATTTCTAAATAAATATTTTCTCGCATTACAGATACCAATAGGATTATCACTTTATGCAATAGGAGTAAAGCTTGGAGTTGGAGGCTGGAGTCTAGTCCTGTGGGGTATTCCTTTGAGATTAGTAGTGGTTTATCACATAACATGGCTAGTTAATTCTGCTACTCATTGCTGGGGTAAAGCACCCTTTGATAGCGGTGATTCATCTAAGAATAATGCTTGGGTTGCAGCTTTGACCTTCGGTGAAGGATGGCATAATAATCATCATGCTTTTCCAAACTCTGCAAGACAAGGATTATTTAAAGGTCAAATTGATTTAACCTGGGAACACATTAAGTTTCTTGGCAGATTAGGTTTTGCAAAAAAGATAAAGTTACCCTCAAGGTCTTATTATTAAATAAACACTTTATATAAAATGGCGAAAAGAGTACAAGTTGTCCTAACAGAAACAATTTCTAGCTTAGGTAGAGATGGAGATGTTGTAGATGTCACTCCTGGTTATGCAAGAAACTTTTTATTTCCATTCGGTAAGGCAGTTAACGTTACACCGGCAGTTCTTAAGCAGATAGAAAAGAAAAGAGAAAAAGAAAAAATTATTGCAGAAAAAATCAAACAAGAAGCCGTTGATTTTAAAACAGCACTTAAAACTATTGGTAGATTAAATATTAAAAAACAGGTTGGTGAGGATGGCGTCCTGTTTGGAACTGTTACTAATGGCGATGTCGCTGAAGCAATAGAAACTGCAACAAAAAAAGAAATTGACCGTAGAGATATTCAAGTACCTGATATTCATACACTCGGTTCATACTCTGTTCAAATTAAATTACATCAAGATGTTCATGCAGAAGTAAATATTGAAGTAACAAGTTAATAAATTTGTTGCACATTTTGAAAAATTAGCCAGAGTATATATCTAAGTGTTTTATAAATATGGTTTCTGTTCCTTTTCCTAATAGTGGATCTAACAAAGTTAATAACAAAAAAAAAGATTTCAATAATGAAAATTCTGGGTTAGTTCCTCCACAAAATATTCAAGCAGAAGAATCTGTCTTAGGTGGAATATTACTAGACCCTGAAGCTATTGGAAGGATTGCAGACTTAATTAGACCAGAAGTTTTTTATATTAGTGCTCATCAAGAAATATATCGTACAGCTTTAATGTTACATACTCAAGGTAAACCAACAGATCTTACATCGATGAGTGCGTGGCTTGCCGATAATGGATCACTCGAGAAAATAGGGGGTAATAATAAATTAGTTGAATTAGTAGAAAGTGTGTCTTCTACGGCTTCTATCGAACAAGTAGCTAGTCTTATTAGCGATAAGTACTTAAGGCGTCGATTAATTCGATCAGGCAATGAAGTTATACAGCTTGGCTTCGACCAAACACAACCTACAGAAGAAGTTTTAGACAAAGCAGAACAAAAGATCTTTGAAATCAGTCAAGAACAACCCTCTAAAGGACTTACTCAAGCATCCGAAATCCTTACAAGTACTTTTAATGAAATTGAATCCAGATCACTGGGAAATTCAGTGGCAGGGATACCAGTCAATTTCTATGATCTTGATGCTATGACTAATGGTTTTCAGAGAAGTGACCTAATAATTGTTGCTGGACGTCCATCAATGGGTAAAACCTCAATGGTATTAAATCTTGCCAAGAATGTTGCTCAATCTCAAGATTTACCCGTATGTGTTTTCAGCTTAGAAATGAGCAAGGAACAACTTACATATAGATTGCTTTCAATGGAGGTAGGAATTGAAAGTGGAAGATTAAGAACAGGAAGACTTCAACAAGATGAATGGCCTCTTCTTGGAGAAGGCATTAATTCACTAGGCCAATTACCAATCTTTATTGACGATAAACCGAATTCAAGTGTTCTTGAAATGAGATCATTATGTCGCAGGTTAATGGCAGAGCAAGGTAAAGAGCTTGGATTAATAGTTATAGATTATTTACAATTAATGGAAGGCACTACTCCCGATAATAGAGTACAAGAACTATCAAGAATTACTAGAGGCTTAAAAAGCATGGCTAGAGAATTGAAAGTTCCAGTCGTTGCTTTATCTCAATTAAGTAGAGGAGTTGAATCAAGAACCAATAAAAGACCTATGTTAAGCGATTTGAGAGAATCAGGTTCAATAGAACAAGATGCAGATCTAGTATTAATGATATATAGAGATGAATATTACAATCATGAAACTGAAGACAGAGGGATTACAGAAATTATTGTCACCAAGCATAGAAATGGTCCAGTTGGAACTGTAAAATTACTATTCGAGCCTCAATATACAAGATTTAGAAATTTGGCTAACTGATTGAAATTTATGATAATTGATTCCTCTCCACATGAATCATATGAAATAATTGTGATTGGCGGCGGTCATGCTGGTTGTGAAGCTGCAATAGCCTGCGCCAAACTTGGGTTTTCGACTGCACTATTCACCATTAATTTAGATAGGATTGCATGGCAACCATGCAATCCAGCGGTTGGAGGACCAGCTAAAAGCCAATTAGTTCATGAAGTTGATGCATTAGGAGGTGTTATAGGAAAAATCGCAGATGAAACATCAATACAAAAAAGAATATTAAATGCCAGCAGAGGACCAGCCGTATGGGCATTAAGGGCTCAGACAGATAAAAGAGAATACTCTAAGAAGATGATTGAAGTACTACAGAATACTGAAAATCTATCTTTAAAAGAGGCTATGATAACAGATCTAAATATCAAAGAAACAAAATCCATAATCAATCAACAAGTAAAAACAAAAAAAGAAATAATTGGTGTAAAAACTTTTTTTGGAAGCAATTATTCTGCGAAGTCAGTAATCATTACTGCAGGAACTTTTTTAGAAGGAAAGATCTGGATAGGGAATAAGTCTATGTCAGCAGGTCGTTCAGGAGAGCAAGCCGCTCATGGCCTAACAGAATGCCTTCACCGTATCGGAATCAAAACTGAACGTTTAAAAACCGGTACCCCTGCAAGAGTAGACAAAAAGAGTATCCAATTTATAAATCTTGATAGCCAACCAAGTACTGATTCTGATAAATATTTTTCTTTTGATCCAAATCATAAGAATAAAATGGAACAAGTCTGCTGTCACCTGACAAGAACCACTGAGAAAACACACCAAATGATAAAGGATAATTTACATCTCACTCCTATTTATGGCGGATTTATTGATAGCAAAGGCCCAAGATACTGCCCCTCTATTGAAGATAAAATAGTAAAATTCGCGGACAAATCATCTCACCAAATCTTCCTAGAGCCAGAAGGCATAAATACACCTGAGATATATGTGCAAGGATTTTCTACAGGATTGCCAGAAAATCTTCAACTTGAACTTTTAAGAACCTTACCAGGATTAGAGCGATGCAAAATGCTCAGACCTGCTTATGCTGTCGAGTATGACTACATACCAGCAACTCAACTAAAGCAATCTCTAGAATCTTTTGCAGTTGAAAATCTATTTTTTGCAGGACAAATCAACGGCACAACTGGATATGAAGAAGCTGCAGCACAAGGCTTAGTAGCAGGAATTAATGCTTCAAGAAAATTACAGAATCAAAATCCAATCATTTTTACTAGAGAAAGTAGTTATGTAGGTACAATGATTAATGATCTGATAACAAAAGATCTTAAAGAACCATATAGAGTATTAACTAGTCGCAGCGAATATAGACTTACCTTAAGAGGAGATAATGCTGATAGAAGATTAACTCCATTAGGTTATAAAATTGGTTTAGTAGATGAATCTAGATGGTTAAAACATAAAAATAAAATTGAATTGATAATAGAAGAAAAGAAAAGGTTAGAGTCAACTCGTATAAAATGCAGTGATAAAATTGCCAAGCAAATTGCATTAGATCACAAAATCAATATTAAGGGGTCAACAACATTAAAAGAATTACTAAAAAAACCCAATTTTCACACTAAGGAACTTAAGAAATATGGATTAAGTAATAATAATTTGGATACTGCAATTATTGAGGGCGCAGAAATTGATATCAAATATGAAGGATACTTAAAAAGACAAAAAAATAATATTGATCAGATTACTAAATACAGTTTGAAATTACTCCCAAAAGATATTAATTATAAAAAAATCAATACTTTATCCCTTGAAGCCAGAGAAAAACTAGATCTGTTAAAACCAAATAATATCGGAGAAGCATCACAAATTCCTGGAGTCAGCAAAGCTGACCTCACTGCTTTATTAGTATGGATAAAAATAAAAGATCAGTATGTTGAAGAAATCAATCGTTTATCCAAAAAAAAGTTATCATCAAATAAGCCATAGGTAAACGAACTGCAGAATAAATTGTTCGAATCTCCAAGAATTTTATGGGAAGAGAATGCCTCTTTTTTTCTTACAAAGAATTCTCTTCCTGAGATTCCTGGTGCATGGAAGTTAATGCTTTTAGGAGATGGCAGCCCGACAAGGCATCTCCAACTTTTGACTGGGAAAGAAACACAAATCCAGCTCATAGGAATGAATATTGACCCATACTCAGCTAAAGATGGTCCGAGTGAAATTGACCAACTTGATGAACCATTAATTAGAAGACAAGTATGGATTAAGAATGATGATCAAACATTGGCTTGGGCAGAAAGCTGGTGGAATAGTAAAGAGATTAATTTAAATTTAATAAATAGAAAACAACCCATCTGGAAGAATCTAACTCGAGACAGATCTGAATTGTTTAGAGAAGTAGATGCTATTTCATTAGTTGAATCAGATTTATTAAAAAAAGAATTTAAATTGCAAGGTCCTTATTGGTCTAGAAATTACAGGTTTTTCAGAAATAAAAGACCTCTAACAATAATTAGAGAAGTATTTAATCCTCATATGGATAAATGGCTTGGGAAATCAGGAATTAATAAATTCTATGATTTATATTCTTCTTCTTCTTGATTTCGGTAGATTCCTAGTCTGCAAGTTGCCTTTCTGACCTTGAGTATTTACTTTGATAGATTCAGTTTCTAATTGAGATCTTTTCCATCTACTAATCTGAAAATCTGAATCATCAGGCCATTCGTCTTCTATTGCTTGGCTATAAGGTAATTGCTTTCTTTCAGCTACTTCATTATTCCCTAATTCTCTTAGTGATAATGCCTCTAAAGGTCTTTTGATAAATTGATTCGTTGATTGATCTAACTTATCTTGCCGAGAAAATGACTTGAAGTCCTGATTATTATCTTCGTAATCCCATTCCTCCTCATATTCATCTTCAAAAAAGGAATCAACTCTATTATTAACCCAATTACGAACATTATTTGCGTTTCTGATTGAAAATTCTCTTATATTTGTTGGCCTTCTTTGACCTGGACGTGCTCCTGATACTCCATCAACAAATTGACGTCCTACATCAAGAAATTGTCCCATTTTCTTATCCAAATCAACTTTATCGAAGTTAATTTGATTATTTCTTCTATTAGAAATTGCCATAATATCTATTTTATTATTAAATTACTCTAAACAATTTAGAAAAACCAATTTTAGAAACATAATCAAACTTTATTATTTATTACTCGAATTTAATTAAACATTTTTTATTCCAAACACCATTAAAAAAATGAACACAACATTTCTTACAGGCTAGATTCTTAACTCTTTTTCTATACATAAAGACCTCACCACAATTAATACATTGCCCCTTATATTTTAATTCATTTCTAATTACGGGATAATTATGTTTTATGCTTATCTGAAAATTATTTTGCAAACTATTAATCTCTATCATCTTTCTTTGAAAATTTGGTCCATGAATCTCATTTATTTTTAAAATTCTATCCACCCAAGCATGAATCATTTCATGACATAATGTGCTTTGAATTTCATTTAATGGTAAATTTTCTAATATTGGCTTGGACAAAATTATTTCAGAACTTATTATTCCACCAACTTTTTTCCTCTTATATATACCAGCAGTTGTTTTTAATCTGTTATCACTCCATCTCAAATTCACTATTGGCTGTTGATTACTTATTAAAGAGTTTTCAAAAAACATCTTATTAAATTTGTAGAATATAGGTATTAAAGGAATTACAGTCATATTGAATTAAATTTAGTTTTATTTTGACAAAAAAACCAACAAAATTGATTTATTTTCTTAAAGTGAGTTAAAACAATTATTATGGACGCTTCATTAGTAAAAGATATAGGAGTTAAAGCACTCTTAACAGGCATTGTAGCGCTTGTCTCATTTTGGACATTTAATGCAGTGAAATTAGTGATAGGTGCCAGAGGTATAAACCCCCTTGTAAGAAAATTCTTTGACCAGATAGCTGCTGGTAGGATTGATGCTGCATATGGATTAACTTCCAAAACCTATAAAACACACGTCAAAAGACAAGATTTTCTAAAATTTCTTGCTGGGTTAAATTTAAATAAATATAGAAATTTAAAATCTGGTAGACCAAGAGTACAAGAAGATCAAATCATAATAACTTTGAATCTAAAATCTGAGGATAAAACTGAAGAATTACCGTTAGATTTTACATTTTCTAAAATAGATAATGATTGGAAAATAGATAGGATATCTAAAGTAAACAATTAATTCTTGGATTGTGAATATAAAGCAAAAAAATCAAGCACGCATTACTGAATTAAAGAAATTAATAGATAGCGCAAATTATGCTTACTACACTTTAGATAAGCCAGATATCTCTGATGCAATATATGACAGCTTGTATAGAGAATTAATAAAATTAGAAAAAGATTATCCTCATCTAAAAACTGAAGATAGTCCTACAAATAGGCTAGGGGGAGAAATATCAAAAGGATTCTCAAAGATCATACACAAAATTCCACTTTATAGTTTAGATAATGCTTTCAATTTAAATGAATTGCATGAATGGATCTCTAGGCTAAAAAAATTGATTAATAAAAAAGAAAATCAATCATTGGATCAAAATTTTTTAGTAGCAGAGTTAAAGATAGATGGTAACGCAATTGCCCTAAGATATGAAAATGGAATCCTAACAAAAGCAGCAACCAGGGGGGATGGTAAAAAAGGGGAAGATATTACAAATAACGTTAGGAGAATAAAATCTATTCCACTTAAATTAAGAATCAAACAGCCACCTCAGTGGTTAGAAATAAGAGGAGAAGCATTTATTCCCAAAAAGACTTTTCAAAAAATTAATGAAGACAAAAAAATAAATAACGAACAATTATTTGCTAATCCAAGAAATGCTTGTGCAGGTTCTTTAAGACAATTAGATCCAAAAGTTGTTGCCCGAAGAGGCCTAGAATTCTTTGCTTATCAAGTATATTTTCCTGACAATTTTCAATTAGATAAAATATATCTAAACCATTGGGAAAGACTAAAATTCTTAAATAATTGTGGATTCAGAATAAATAAAAACTCTCGAATTATTAAAAACGAAAAAGAATTAAACAAATACTGCAATTATTGGGAGAAAGAAAGATCTTCAATTGGTTACGAAACAGACGGTATAGTAATTAAAATAAATAATATTAATCTTCAAAATTCACTAGGATTCACTCAAAAAGCGCCAAGATGGGCAATAGCTTTAAAATTTCCAGCTGAAGAAATTGCTACTAAAATTAATAGTCTTAGCTTTCAAGTTGGAAGATCAGGATCAATAACACCAGTTGCTAATTTTGAACCTGTTAAACTAGCAGGAACAACTGTATCTAGAGCAACATTACACAATGCAGATAGATTTAAAGAACTTAACATTCATACTCATGACACAATTATCGTTCGAAAAGCAGGAGAAATAATTCCTGAGGTAGTGAAAGTCATAAAAGAATTAAGAATTGAAGAAGCTGAAAAAATAGACTTTCCAAAAGTTTGTCCATCATGTGGCAATCTATTAGAAAAAAACATTTCAGAGGCTGCCACAAAGTGCATAAATATTAATTGTGATTCTATTCAGATAGCCTTAATTAAACATTGGGCTAGTAAAGGAGCTTTAAATATTGACGGTTTAGGACACAAAATGATTGAACAGCTTTTTGAATCTGGCCTAATAAAAAATGTTGCTGATTTATACACTCTGAATATGCAAAAGTTAATAGAAATAGAAAGAATGGGTGAAAAATCAATTATAAAATTACTAGAGGCAATAGACAATTCTAAAAACAGATTATGGCATCAAAAACTATATGCTTTAGGAATTAATATGGTAGGCCAAGTAACTGCTAAGAACATTTGTAATAACTATGCAAATATTAATGAATTAATAGCAACCATTAGAAATGAACCTAAAGACTTAAATCAGATAAATGGTATAGGAATTGAAATAGTTGAATCATTAAAGAAATGGTTTTACGATAAAAATAACTTAAAGCTAATTAATGATTTAAATGAAAGAGGATTTCAATTTTATAATAAAAATTTATTCAACAAAAAAACTAATGATCCATACAATCCAAATATCAGAAACAAAAACTTTGTAATTACTGGAACAATGAAAAAGTTTACAAGAGATGAAATGATATATGAAATAGAAAATTTCGGAGGAAATGTGAAGAACACATTAAGCAAGAATACTGACTTTTTAGTAGTCGGTGAAAAAGCTGGAAGTAAATTCAACAAAGCCAAAGAAATAGGAACTAAAATCATATATGAATCAGATTTAATTAATTTACTAACACTTAAAAACAAATGAAAGATGGAATTATTTTTAAATATATAAAAACAGAATGCGGACAAATTAAATATAAATCCTTATCTGAAAATAGAAGTATATTTGGAAGAATTCGTCTTTATTGGTTTATTATTTGCGCAACAATAAGAGATTACAATATAAAAAATTAGTTCTTACTTGAGTCTGATAAATAATCATTTGCGTACTTAACAATAAAATAAAAGATAAAAGCTGTGGCTATAAAGCTGATAACAGTAAATACTAGATTATCATTCGCAGATATATTTCTAAGATCACTGAAATCTTTGGCCAAGTGACCTAATGAGCAATATAAGTAAGTTCCAGGTAATATAAAAAATAAACCTAATGAAAAATCTTTAAAACTAATTTTATTGCAACCATAAAAATAATTTAAAATACTAAATGGAAAGATTGGAGATAATCTTGTCAAAATAACTAGTTTCAATCCACCTTTTTTAAGTATTTCAATTAACAGTGGATAGGCAGAGTAATTGCTAATAAATTTATTTATTCTTTTAGAAAAAAAATATTGAGCAATAAAAAATGAAAGCGATGCTCCACAAAAAGCACTAATAAAAACAATCAAAGATCCCAATAAAGAACCATACAAAAAACCGGATAATAATGAAAGCCAAGATGCAGGTAATAAGAAAATAACTGAAAAAATATATATTAAAAAAAATACTAATATTCCAAAACTAGAATTGAAATAAGTTATGAAATGTGTAATGTAATCAAAAAAAGAAGACATTATTAAAGCATATCTAATTTTTTATTAATAATAGAAAATTTTGATTTTGCTTCTTTTAAATTATTCTTACAATCTTCCACAACTGCTTTAGGAGCTTTTTCAATAAAACTTTTATTAGCTAATCTTTTATTTAAATTAATAATTTCAATATTAACCTTTTCAAGATCTTTATTAATACGCTCTCTTAAACTATCTATATTTATAAGATCCTCGAAAGGAAGATAAACTTCTAAATCTCCAACTATGCCAGAAAAAGATTTAGAAAATCTTTCTTTATTAAAATCATTCTCTAAAACGATTACAACCTCATATGTTTTAGTTAGATTTTTAATATCTGCAATTAAAAGCTTTAAAAAATTTAATGTATCCTCATTGGATGAAACTAAATATACAGATGACTTCTGTGATGGTTTCAAACCTAATTCAATTCTTAAATTTCTGATCAAACGAATAATTTCAAAAAACTTATTAAAAGATTTCTCTATTTTGATATCTAAAAATTGTCTTTGTATCTCTGGCCAAGGCTCTAATGAAAGTAATTCATTACTAGGTTTATTATTCAAAGCATGCCACAATTCCTCAGTAATATGAGGCATGAAAGGATTCATCATTATAAGAATCTCATTTAATACATGAATTAAAATAATTTCTGATGTTTCTTGATTGTTAACTGATGAGTCGTTAAATCTTGGTTTTAAAAACTCAACATACCAATCACAAAAATCATTCCAAGCAAACTCATATATTAATTTGGCAGCCTCACCAAGCTTATATAAATCTAATAATTTGGTCATTGAGTCTTTTACTTGATTTAATCTGGATAAAATCCACCTATCAGATAAATCAAGATTGTTATTTTGAAATATCTTTTTTGATATTCCAGACTGAACATCTATATTTAACAAAGTAAATTTTGTAGCGTTCCAGAGCTTATTAGCAAAATTCCTAGATGCTTCAACAGTTGATGAGGTTTTATTTTTTCTATCAAAATCAAGTCTTATGTCTTGCCCAGCGCCGGCAACTTCTCTAATCAAGGCGAAACGTAATGCGTCAGAACCATATTTATCAATAAGAAGTAAAGGATCAATACCATTTCCAGCACTTTTACTCATTTTTTTATTATTTTCATCCCTAACCAATCCATGAATATAAACATCATTAAATGGCATTTGATTAGTAAATGTATTACCCATCATTGTCATTCTAGCGACCCAGAAAAAAATAATATCAAAGCCTGTCACTAATAGACTGTTTGGATACCATTTTTGGAAATCTTGGTCTAACTGATTCGGCCAGCCCAAAGTCGAAAAAGGCCATAGGCTACTAGAAAACCAAGTATCTAAGACATCTTTATCTCTAACAATATTGATATCTAAACCATACTTTTCATATGCTAATTTACGAGCCTCATCTTCATTATGAGCAACTATATAGGGAGTATCCTGTTTGATGCTAGTCTCATTTTTATTTAAAACATACCATGCAGGTATTTGATGTCCCCACCATAGTTGTCTACTAATACACCAATCATTAATATTAATTAGCCAATCCTTATAAACTTTTTCCCATCTGAAAGGTATAAATTGGGGTTGATTATCATCTAATTTATTAAGACAACTTGAAGCAATACCATCCATTTTTAAAAACCACTGAGTTGAAAGAAGTGGCTCAATGGGTACTTTACCTCTGTCAGAAAAAGGAACTGTATGAGAATACTCTTCAATCTTTGTTAGTAGCCCTAAGTCATCTAAATCCTGAATAATTCTTTTCCTTGCATCAAACCTATCCATATTTCGAAATTTACCCGCATTTTCATTCAACGTTCCATCTTTATTCATTATATTTATTTGATCTAAGTTGTGTCTTTTTCCTATTTCAAAATCATTAGGATCATGAGCAGGAGTAACTTTCACACATCCAGTACCAAAATTTTTATCAACATGAGTATCAGCAACTATTGGGATCTCACGATCAACAAAAGGGACCTTTACTTTTTTTCCGATGAATTCTTTATATCTTGCATCATCAGGATTTACTGCTATTGCCGTATCCCCTAATAAAGTTTCCGGCCTGGTTGTTGCAACTTCAAGATATGTTTCAGGCAAAGGATTCCCTTGTGAAATCAAAGGATATTTAAAATGCCATAGATGTCCTTTTACTTCTTGCATTTCCACCTCAAGATCACTTACGGCAGACTGAGAGGATGGGCACCAATTCACTAAATATTCACCCCTATAAATTAAATTTTGCTGATGAAGAAGTATGAAGGCCTCTACAACTGCTTTATTTAACTGATCATCGAGAGTAAAACGTTCCCTTTCCCAATCCACTGAGTATCCCATACTTTTGAGTTGAGAAACTATCTTGCCGCCACTTTCCTTTTTCCATTCCCAACACCTTTTTAAAAAATCCTCTCTGCCTATATTTTCTCTTGAATTACCCTCTTTGATTAATTTTCTCTCAAGTATTGTTTGGACAGCAATAGATGCATGATCAGTACCTGGAAGACACAAGACATTTTTTCCTTTAAGTCTATTGAATCTTACTATTACATCAATTAAAGCTGTATTAAATGCATGCCCCATGTGGAGAGAGCCTGTTACATTAGGAGGAGGTATGACTATACAAAATGGATCGCCCTCTTTATTAGAATCGGCATTAAAAGCATTAAGTAATTGCCAATTAGTCTGCCATTTGTTTTCTACTTCTAAAGGTAAATAATTTTTTAAACTCAATTCTTTTTTTGAATCACTCATCTTTAATTATCAGATCCTTTACAGTGTATTTATTTTATTATTGATTAGTGCAAATAAATGAAAATAATTTATTTTAAAAAAATTTGGAAATAATTTAAATGGCCTTCAAGATAAGAATCTATTTAAAATTAATTTCTTAAATGGGCGATCCAGGGTTCGAACCAGGGACATCCTGCTTGTAAGGCAGGCGCTCTACCGCTGAGCTAATCGCCCTCAACATAACTATTCTAATAGATCAAGTAAAATTTTTTAATAATAATTTTCAAATATTTAATGATTAAAGCAAAATTGAATTAATTTGATATCCAGTTATATGTTCTATCATCAAGATTAAAAACAAATGAATAATTTATCAGAAGATTTACCTTTATCAAAGAATATACCAATGATAAGATTAAAGAGCACAGCAAAAAAGAAATTAGCAAAATCAGGCAAATAGTTACCAACAATTTGCAATAAAATTCCTAAAAAACCATGTCATTTAAACAAGTTTGGTCAGATGAAATACATCAAGATTCAAGATATGGCATTAAAGGAGAAATATTAGTTAATCATAAAAGTAAATATCAAGAAATTATTATCATAAAAACAAAAAACAATGGCAATGCTCTAATGCTTGATGGATGTTGGATGACTTCTGACAAAGAAGAAAAATATTATCATGAGTGTCTAGTTCATCCTGCATTAAGCAGCTATGAAGATCCTGCTAAAATATTAATTATAGGCGGAGGTGATGGAGGTACAGCAAGAGAATGTTTGAAATACAAAAAGGTTTCAAGCATAGACTTAGTAGAAATTGACAAAGATGTCATTGATTTGTCTAAAAAGTACTTAAAAAATACAGGGCAAGAAGCTTGGAAAGACATACGTTTGAAAATTCATATTTGCGATGGTATGGAATGGGTAAAAGAAATTCATAATAATTACTATGACATCATATTAGTAGATTGTTCTGATCCAAAAGAACATTCAAACGTTTTATTTAGTTTAAGTTTTTATCGGGAATGTAAGAGAATACTTAAACAGAATGGGATTTTTGCTACTCAAAGTGAATCACCGGAGGCATTCAAAGATGCCCATTTGAATATTATTAATTCTGTTAAAAAAGTTTTTAGTATTCAATCAACTCTTTACTCCTGCGTACCTATTTATCCAAGCGGAATATGGAGCTGGACATTCGCTTCAGACAATAAGCATGACTTTCTTAGTAAAAAATATAAGAATATTGAAACGATAGAAAAAAGTTGTGAAATATGGAACTTAAATTATCAATCAGGAGGTTTTAAAATGATGCCAAACAAGATCTTAAAAGTCCTAGATGAATAACAATGTCTGAAACAAATTTATTTGATAAAGAAGGTTCTATATTTATGGGAGCCCATCAAAACATAAAAGGTTCTTTAATTGGAATTTTTGGCGTGAATTATGATGGAACAACCTCTTTTAAACCGGGAGCAAGATTTGGTCCAGCAGCAATTAGAAATGTGAGTCAATGTCTTGAAACATATTGTCCAGTATTAAAAAAAGATTTAGAAGCTATTCAGTATTGTGATTTAGGATCACTAAAAATCAACTTAAATGAAGCTATAAAAGTAATTAATAAAGTTGAATTAGCTACCAATTATCTAGTATCCAATAATCTAAAACCATTAGTTTTTGGAGGTGAACATTCAATTACCTCTGGAATCGTTAAAGGATTAGTTAAGAAATTTCCAAACCTAGTTCTTATACAACTAGACGCGCATGCTGATTTTAGAGAAAGTTATCTAGATAATATCAATAGTCATGCCTGCACAATGAAAAGGTGTTTAGAAACTTTACCAATGAAAAAGATTTTTCAAATTGGTATCAGAAGTGGAACAAAAAAAGAATTTATAGAAATGAAAGAAAATAATCAACTAATAGAATTTAAATCTGGTGATACTTGCCATTTGCTAGAAAAAACATTATCCCCATTCAAAAAATTCCCTATCTACTTTACAATCGATTTAGATTGGTTTGATCCAAGTCTATTGCCTGGAACAGGAACTCCAGAACCAGGTGGTTTTTTTTGGCATGATTTTGAGAAAATAATTCAGACTATCCAAGAATTTAATATTGTTGGTGCAGATATAGTTGAGTTATCACCTGATATTGATCCAAGCGGTGTAAGTAGTGTAGTGGCGGCAAAAGTTGCTAGAAGCTTAATTATGACTTTAGACAAAGATTCTAAAAAAGAATTAATTTAAATTTATATAAATATTTAAAATCAAGATAATTTATGCAAATGCTAAAAAGTCCTATTTATGCTAAATATTTGGAATTTAATCCAAAGCTAGTAAATTTCGCTGGCTGGGAGATGCCAGTTACATTTTCTAGCTTGATACAAGAACATAATTCAGTGAGAGATTCCGCGGGATTTTTTGATATTTCTCATATGGGAGTAATCTCTATTAAAGGATTAAATCCTAAAGATCATATTCAAAAATTTTTTCCGACTAACATTCACTCAATTTCCAAAGGCCAAGCTTGTTATACGGTCTTATTGAATCATAAGGGAGGTATTATTGATGACTTAATTATTTATGACCTTGGTACTCAAGAAGATAATTACTCGGAAATATTTTTAATTGTCAATGCCAGTAGATATAAGATTGATTTAAATTGGATTACAAAAAATATAAATACTAAAGAATTAACTATTTCAGATGCCAAGAATGGAAAAGCTCTTTTAGCTATACAAGGAAAAAATTCATTTAAATATTTTGAAGATTGGTCAAAATATTCTATTGCTCATTTATCAAGTTTTGGATGCGAATATACAACTATCAAGAATGTCTCTGAAGAAAAAATATTTTTATCTAAAACTGGCTATACAGGAGAGGATGGTCTAGAAATCTTATTAAATCCTAATTTAGCTTTAGATCTATGGGATTACCTGATCTCAAGAAATGTTTTACCTTGCGGATTAGGCGCAAGAGATACACTTAGATTAGAAGCTGGTCTTCACTTGTATGGTAAAGACTTAACAGAGGAAATAAACCCATATGAATCAGGTTTAGGATGGGTTGTAAATCTTGAAAATTATCATGATTTTTTTGGAAGAAAAGCATTAGAAGAAATATCAGTTAATGGTATAAAGAAAAAACTAATTGGTATTGAAATGCAGGATAAAGCGATTGGAAGAGAAGGATGCGAAATTTTTTCTGGTGATAAACATATTGGATATATAACTAGCGGCAGTTGGTCTCCCTCACTAGGAAAAGCTATAGGATTTGCTTACATCAATATTGAATATTTAGAATTAAATAAAGAGGTAGAAGTATTGATAAGAGGAAAAAAATATAAGGCGATTATTTCAAAAAGAACTTTCTATAAAAAAAATGTTTAACTAAATTAACCCACAAAGAATTATTATAAATTATTAAATATAAAACTTACTCTAAATGCGTAACAAAATTTGTGAAGAGCTAAATACTTCTGATATTGGCAAAAGTGTTGATCTTTGCGGGTGGGTAGATCGCAGAAGAGATCATGGAGGAGTAATTTTTATAGATCTAAGAGACCATAGTGGATTTCTTCAACTGACATTTAATCCTGAAGATGGAGAAACAATTTTTAAAAGAGCAGAAAGCTTGCGTAATGAAACAGTTATTCGAGTTAGTGGGATTGTCAATAAAAGACCAATTGAGTCAATCAATCCAAACCTTAGTACTGGAAAATTAGAATTAAATGTAAAAGAATTAATAATTCTCAATCAAATTAAAGGGAATCTACCTTTTCCAGTATCAATTCATGATTATGAGAATACTAAAGAGGAACTAAGAATTAAATATAGATATCTAGACTTAAGAAGAGGAAAATTAATTAATAATTTAAAAACAAGACATAAAATTATAAAAGTTGCTAGAGAATTCCTAGATTTGAAAGGTTTTACAGAAGTAGAAACACCTCTTTTAACTAAATCCACTCCCGAAGGGGCAAGAGATTTTCTTGTACCTTCAAGACTCTCGAAAGGAGAATTTTTCGCACTTCCTCAATCACCACAGTTATTTAAACAACTTTTAATGATAGGAGGCCTAAATAAGTATTATCAAATTGCTAAATGTTTTCGAGATGAGGATTTAAGAGCAGACAGGCAGCCAGAATTCACTCAATTAGACATAGAAATGAGTTTTATAAATGAAGAGCAAATAATAGAATTTAATGAAAAATTAATAAAGAAAATATGGAAAGAAGTATTGAATATTGATTTAGATAGAAATTTTCCACGAATGACATGGAAAGAAGCTATGAAAAACTATGGAACCGATAGGCCTGATACAAGATATGAAATGCTATTGAAAGACGTTGGAAATATATTAGGTGAAATTGGATTTAATATTTTCACAAAAGCCATAAAGAATGGAGGATCTATTAAATGTATTACTGTAAAAAATGGCAATTCCAAAATCAGTAACGTAAGAATTAAGCCTGGAGGAGATATTTTTCAAGTTGCCCAAGATGCAGGCGCTGGTGGACTTGCTTTTATAAAAGTAAAGGAAAACGATATTGAAACAATTGGTGCAATCAAAAATAATCTGAATGAATCTATCATTTCAAAACTATTAGAAATAACTTCAGCTGAAAATGGAGATTTAATACTTTTAGGAGCTGGAAAAACTGAAGTTGTTAATCAATCCCTTGATAGAGTAAGGCAATATATAGCCAAAGAGCTAAATTTGATTGATGTTAATAAGAGATGGAATTTCTTATGGATTACAGATTTCCCTATGTTTGAGAAAAATGAAGATGAAAACAGATTAGAAGCCTTACATCATCCTTTCTGCTGTCCAAAAAATATCACTATAAAAGATTCAAATGATGATGAAGATTTGTTGGAAAAGTCAACTGCTCAAGCTTATGACTTGGTTCTTAATGGTTTAGAACTTGGTGGTGGTTCTATTAGAATTCACGAGTCGAGAATGCAAAAAGAGATTTTAAAAAAAGTCGGTTTATCAGATGAAGAGATTAAAGAAAAATTTGGATTCTTAATAGAAGCGTTGGAAATGGGTGCTCCCCCTCATGGAGGCATTGCATTTGGCCTTGATAGAATAACAATGCTAATTCTTGGAGAAGACTCTATTAGAGAAACAATAGCTTTTCCAAAAAATCAGCAATCAAAATGTTTACTAACCGACGCACCTTCAAATGTCTCTAATTCACAACTAAAAGAATTAGATATTGAGATAACCATTGAAGAATAATAATATTTATGGATGTTCAATCAAATATTTGTTAAAAATAAACAAAGGAGGGTAGTGTTTTTTTTTAAATATTTAATGTCAAAATTTGTATTTGTAACCGGAGGAGTCGTATCTAGTATTGGAAAAGGTATTGTTGCCGCAAGTTTAGGTAGATTATTGAAGTCTCAGGGTTATAGCGTTTCCATACTTAAATTAGATCCATATCTAAATGTGGATCCAGGTACTATGAGCCCTTTTCAACATGGTGAGGTTTTTGTAACTGAAGATGGAGCAGAGACTGACTTAGATTTAGGTCATTATGAAAGATTTACTGATACAGCTATGACCAGACTAAATAGTGTAACTACTGGTTCTATCTATCAAGCAGTAATTAATAAAGAAAGAAGAGGTGATTACAATGGAGGAACAGTACAAGTAATTCCTCATATAACTGGAGAAATTAGAGAAAGAATTCATCGAGTAGCTTCTAACAGTAATGCTGATATTGTAATAACTGAAATCGGTGGAACTGTTGGAGATATTGAATCATTACCTTTTTTAGAAGCAATCAGGGAATTTAAAAATGATGTTGCGAAAAATGACATTGCATATATTCACGTTACTTTACTTCCATATATAAAAACATCTGGTGAAATCAAAACTAAACCAACTCAACATTCAGTGAAAGAGTTGAGATCGATTGGTATTCAACCAGATTTACTTGTTTGTAGAAGTGATCAAAAAATAAATGATGCATTGAAGAGAAAAATTAGTGGATTTTGTGGTGTAAATATTAATTCAGTTATTGAGGCATTGGATGCAGACAGTATTTACTCAGTTCCCTTGTCTCTAAAAGAAGAAGGTTTATGCAAAGAAACTTTGACCTGTCTTGGAATGAAAAACAAAGAATGTGATCTGAAACAATGGAAAGAACTGGTTCACAATTTACGTAATCCTGGTAAGCCTATTAAAGTGGCTTTAGTTGGTAAGTACATTGATCTTGGTGATGCATATTTATCCGTAGTTGAAGCTTTAAGACATGCATGTATAGAAGAAAAAGCATTATTAGATTTGCAATGGGTAAGCGCAGAGAGAATAGAAGAAAATTCAGCAGAATACTACCTAGGAGAAGTAGATGCAATTGTTGTGCCAGGAGGTTTTGGTAACAGAGGAGTAAATGGTAAGATCTCAGCTATAAAATTTGCCAGAGAAAGAAAAATACCTTTTTTAGGTCTATGCTTAGGAATGCAATGCGCAGTAATTGAATGGGCTAGAAACATTCTCAAATTAAAAGATGCTTCCAGTTCCGAACTAGATCCAAATTCTCAAAACCCTGTTATTCATCTTTTACCCGAACAACAGGATATTGTGGATTTAGGAGGAACCATGAGACTTGGCGTTTATCCTTGCAGGCTTCAAAAAGATACAATAGGAAAAGAGGTATATAAAGAAGATGTTATTTATGAAAGGCACAGACATAGGTATGAATTTAATAATTCATACCGTCAAACTTTTCTAGATTCAGGCTATAAAATTAGTGGTACATCTCCCGATGGAAGATTAGTGGAATTAATAGAGCTAAGCAACCATCCATACTTCTTGGCTTGTCAATATCACCCTGAGTTTTTATCTAGGCCTGGAAAACCCCACCCATTATTTCAGGGATTAATCAGAACCTGTAAAAGAAAGTTAGAAGAAATCAATTAAAATTTAGTCTTTATAAAAATGACAAAGTTTTTACCTGTTGTTGAAACATTTCATTCTCTACAAGGTGAGGGATTTCATAGCGGTAAAAGTGCCTTCTTCATCAGATTAGCTGGTTGCTCAGTAGGGTGTTCTTGGTGTGATACAAAAAAATCCTGGAATAGCAAAAAATATCCTTTAAAATCTATTGACGAACTATCTATAGAAATCAAAAACGCGAAAGAGAATGGGGCATCATTTCTTGTAATTACTGGAGGTGAACCTCTACATCATAATTTAGAATTGTTTTGTAAAAAAATTAAACAAACAAATAAATCTGTTGCTATACATCTTGAGACAAGTGGTGTAAATGAATTATCTGGAGCATATGATTGGATTACTCTTTCTCCTAAAAGGCATTCTCCACCAACAAATGATCTCTTAAAATTATGCAACGAAGTCAAAATTATTATTAATGACGAAGAAGATCTTATATTTGCTAAAACAATAAAAAATAAAATTTTTGAAATTAACAATCAAATGAAAAAGAATGAATTTAATAAGTTATCCAAAAAAAATTACTTTATTCAACCTTCGTGGGATAACAAAAATGGCTTTGCACTTGCTATGGAATTTGCTAAAACTCATCCCGATTGGTCACTTAGTCTTCAAACACACAAGTATTTGAATATTAAGTAAATGAATCTATATCAAAAGAAAATTGTTATTCTTATATCTGGAGGATTAGATTCTTCAACAGTTTTAGGAATTGCAAAAACCAAAGGGGCAATAATCAATGGATTATCTTTTGACTACGGTCAACGACATAAAAAAGAATTAATTGCAGCAAAAAATATTGCATCTCATTTTGCAATTAATGATTTAAAAGTAATCAAACTTGATTTATCTCTATGGGGAGGATCCTCACTAACAGACACAAGAAAAAAAATCCCCTTAAATGGAAGCAAAGCCAATGAAATCCCTAATACTTATGTACCTGGAAGAAATACAATATTTATTGCCACTGCCTTAAGTTATGCAGAAGCAATTAATGCAGATTTAATTGGTTTAGGGGTTAACGCACTTGATTATTCTGGTTATCCAGATTGTAGGCCTGATTATATTAAACAATTTCAAAAGTTAGCAACTTTATCAAATAGAAGAGGCAGAGAAAATAATCCAATTAAATTATGGACCCCATTGATAAATTTAAATAAAATAGAAATTTTTGAATTAGCTTACAAGAATCAAGTGCCTATTGAGCAAACATGGAGTTGTTATTCAGGAGGTGCGCAACCTTGCGGAGCATGCGACAGCTGCAGAATTCGAATACATGCATTTAATCAATGGATGCAATTAGAAAAGAGTTCATGAAAATTAATAAGTTAAAAACCACCCAATGGGTTAATCCAGAATTTGTAACTAACAGATTTTCAAAAGAATTTGGAGAAAAAGGTTTATCATGGCTAGATAGTGATGGCAGTGAACACGGAAAATATTCTATTTTAGGATGCAATCCTAAAAAAGTAATATCATGCGGCAATCTCGAGAATAGATCTAATATAAATAATCCTTTTGAGAAATTGAGAGAAATTAATAATGGATTTTGGATAGGATGGTTAAGCTATGAAGCAGGTAGGTGGTTAGAAACTAAAAATTCATGGCATAAAAGTGATACAGCTACTTTATGGATTGCATCATACGATCCAGTAATAAAATTTGATCTGATAAATAAACAAATAATTATTGAAGGAACAAAATTAAATGAAATAGAAAAATATAAAAGCATGATTGAAAATATTAAATTCAATCAATCTCCAGAAAAATATAGTGAAAAGTTAGAATTTGATTTCTCAAATATTAACTTAATAGAGATCGGAAAAAATTTTAAGAAAAATATTTCTAAAATAAAAAAATTAATTGCTTGCGGAGACATTTTTCAAGCTAATTTAGCGATACAATGCGAATTTAATTCAATTAAAGAATACAGTTATATCGATATATATTCCAAAATTAGGAGAGAATTAAAAGCGCCTTTTGGAGGAATGATAATAGCAGACTTTCAGAAAGTAAGAGAGGCAATTTTATCGACATCACCCGAAAGGTTTCTAAAAGTAAGTCATGATGGATATGTCGAAACAAGACCTATTAAGGGGACTAGACCAAGAGATCAAGATCAAGATCAAGATGCTTTAAATGCAATTGATTTAATAACAAATGAAAAAGACAGAGCAGAGAATATCATGATTGTTGATTTACTAAGAAATGACTTAGGAAAAGTATGTGAGACAGGAAGTATTGAAGTAACAGAATTATTGAAACTAGAAAGTTATTCCAAAGTGCATCATTTGACATCAGTAATAAAAGGTAAATTGAAGAAATCACACACTTGGATTGATTTACTTGAAGCATGTTGGCCAGGAGGGTCAATCACAGGGGCTCCTAAAATAAGATCATGTCAAAGAATATTTGAATTAGAAACATTTGATAGAGGAGCTTATTGCGGATCATTCATAAGAGTTGACTGGGATGGTAATTTTGATAGTAATATTTTGATAAGATCCTTCATTTTAAAAAACCAAAAAATTAAAGTTCATGCAGGTTGTGGAATAGTTCATGATTCAAATCCAGAAGAAGAAGAAAAGGAACTGAAATGGAAACTTTTACCATTAATAAATTCTCTAAAATGAAAAATAATCTACTCTGGCAGAATAATATCTGGAAGGACATTGATAATAGTTTTCTATCAATCAAAGATAGAGGTTTAAGATTTAGTGATGGAATATTTGAAACTATATTAATAAAAAACAATAAGCCAATTCTCCTTAATGAGCATTTAAATAGATTTGAGAAAACAATTAATCTTCTAAAATTTGAAAATATAATAGGAAAAATTCCCTTTGAATTAATCATAAAAGAAGGGATAAATAAATTAGGCTTAAATGACAAAGAATATGGATCTATAAGAATTAATTACTCCAGAGGCATTAATGAAGGCAGATCAATAAAAGTTAATCAGAATAATAGTATTTTTAAACCTAATAACTTGTGGATAGAATTTTATATTATTGATATCAATTTCACCCCAATAAGCACAAATATTAGTAAAACTGAGAAAAGAAATGAATATAGTATTTTAAGTCAATGTAAAACATTTTCTTATGGTCAATCTATTCAAGCCTTGTTAGAAGCAAATAAGAAAAATTTTGACGACTCATTGATACTCAATACTAGTAATGAACTATGTTGTGGTACAACATTTAATTTACTTCTTAAACGTAAAAATAAATGGATTACCCCAAGAAAAGCTAGTGGCTGCCTACCTGGAATAATGATTGATAGATTATTAAAATTACAACTAATAGAAGAAGATTTCATAAAGCCTGACTTTCAAAAGAATGATATATTAATTGCTATCAATAGTCTTTTTTGCAGGCAAATCAAAAGGGTTAATGAAATCGAATTTATTAATAATTTTGATACTAAATATTATTGGGATCTTTTATATATTTAATTTTTAGTACCTGGTAAATTAACATTAGGCAATTTTGTAATGTAATTATTTACTTGAAAAGCAACTATTTTTCCAATAACAATAATAGAAGGTGGTTTAAATTGTTTCTCAGAGATCATATTTACTAAATGAGATAATTGAGTTTTAGAACATTTCTGATTTTTTAAAGTTGCCTCTTGAATGACAGCGCATAAAGTAGTAGGTTCCATACCACCTATAAGAAGTTCACTCGCAATATATTCAATATTTCTAATCCCCATATAGATAATTATGCTATCAGTACTTTTAGCCAAATTTCTCCAATTAACCAATGTTTCTCTCTTCTCAGAATGTTCATGTCCAGTTACAAAAGTAATAGAGCTTGCTCCATCACGATGCGATAAAGGAATGCCAAAGTAAGATGGTGCAGCTATGCCCGAAGTGATTCCAGGTACTATTTCGATTTTCACTTTGTTCTTTTCCAAAAAAGCAACTTCTTCTCCTCCTCTTGAAAACAAAAAAGGGTCTCCGCCTTTAAGCCTGACAACGTTCTTTCCATTCTGGGACAATTTCAAAAGTAATGAATTTATATCTGATTGAAGGAAAGATTTACAACCTCCTCTTTTTCCTACATCATAAATCTCACAATTAGAACTAACTTCCTTAATAATATCTAAAGGAACTAGTGCATCATGAACTAAGGCATCACAACTACGTATCAGACGTAAAGCTTTCAGAGTAATTAACTCTGGATCTCCAGGTCCTGCTCCGACTAAATAAACAATTCCAGGCACATTAATCTCCATTAAAGAGTATGGTAATAGATGTACCTCTGAAGTTGCTATATTTATCTTGAAAAAAAATTCTGAAAAAAAAGGTCAAAAGCGGATTCTTTTAGCTTCATTTTTTACTCTGCTAAATGACAGAATGAGTGAAAGTATACTTCTTGGTCTGCTCCCAGGATTTGTTAGAGATTATATCCCTGATAATGCAAGTGTATTTGCTTATATAGGTTGTACATATTCATTAGCACAATTTATATCATCTCCATCAATTGGACTGTGTAGTGACAGATTCGGAAGAAAACCAGTAATGTTAACTTGTATTTTTGGATCAATTATTGGTATATCCTTACTTGCCTTCACCGTACTTTTTGATTGGTCTAATAAAGAATTATTAATAGGTACATCCTCACTTATACCTATTTATTTACTATTTACAGCAAGGTTAATTGATGGCATAAGCGGAGGTACAGTTGCAACTGCCACTACTGTATTAGCAGATATATCAACTCCTGAAAATCGCACAAAGGCTTTTGGTTTAATTGGAGTTGCATTTGGATTAAGTTTTCTTTTAGGCCCCTCATCTGTTTTGATATTTGGGGAAAACTCAAACAATGGTTATTTAATTCCTATTTTGATAGCTACCGTTATACCATTTATAAATTTCTTATTAGTAATATTCTATTTACCCGAAACAAAACCCAAAAATAATAATCTGAATACAAAGAAGAAAAGGGGGTCGAACCCTTTTAGAGGACTTTTTAAAGTTTTCAAAGAAAATAAAATAAAAAGACTATCACTTGCCTTCTTTATATACTTCATCGCCTTTACAGGATTAACTACTATCGTCGTATATTTTTTACAAGAATCACAGGGCTGGGGAATTAAAGCCTCGAATGGACCATTAGTTGTTGTCGGAGTATTTGCAATTATTGTTCAAGGAGTATTAATTGGACCTCTAGTGAAAAAATTTGGGGAGTTAAAATTAACATTTATAGGCAGTGCTTTTATACTTACTGCATGTTTACTGCTCGTTACATTTCCAGATAAAAATTCGGGCTCATATATTTATATAGCCGTATCATTTCTAGCAATAGGAGCAGGTTTAATTACACCAACAATACGAGCTCTAATTTCAAAAAGAATTGACAAAAACAGTCAAGGTTCTATTTTAAGCAATCTACAAGGTTTACAAAGTCTTGGAAGTGTTTTGGGATATATCCTTGCTGGAAACGTTTATGATTTGTTTGGACCAAGAAGTCCATTTATTGCTGGGGGAGTAATATTATCATTAATGGTTTGGCTGATTACAGGAAGCGACATTCAAAAAAAAGTTAAAATAGTTTAAATAGATTTATTAATTCGAATGAATATTGACAGTTTTAATCAAAATAAATTTATAAATAGGGAATTAAGTTGGATTAAATTTAATGAAAGAGTCTTATTAACAGGAATGGAAAAAGGGTATAAGATATTAGACAAACTTAAATTTTGTTCTATCTTTAGTAACAATTTAGACGAATTCTTTATGGTTAGAGTGGCTTCATTAAAAGCACAAGTAGACGCCGATATTCAGAAAAAAAGCATAGATGGATTATCTGCTCAAGAACAGCTTAATTTAATTAATAAAAAGGTAAAAAAATTAACTACAGTTCAAGAAAATTTTTTTAATAAAGAACTTAAAAATGAACTAAGACATTCTGGAGTTCAACTTAAGCAATTTAAAGAGCTTAATGAAAATCAAAAAAGATGGTGCAATAATTACTTTTTAACATCCATTTTTCCACTTCTAACACCTCTAGTAGTTGACCCAGCTCACCCATTCCCCTTTATAAGTAATTTAAGTTTAAATTTAGCTGCTTTAATTACGGATCCAAAGTCAAGCAAAAATCAATTTGTGAGAGTAAAGATTCCTACAAAAAATACTGGTCGGTTTATTCAGATTCCAAATGAAATAATGAAAATTACTAATAAGAAAGAGTTATACTTTATCACTGTAGAAGATCTGATAGGAAATAATTTAAATAAATTATTTGGAGGAATGATTTGTTTAAACTATTCCTTTTTTAGGGTTACAAGAGATGCAGATCTTGAATTAAAAGAACTAGAAGCGGATGATCTGCTGATTGCTATAGAAAAAAGTCTTCAAAAAAGAAGAGTGGGAGGAGAAGTTGTCAGATTAGAAGTTGAAGAAACAATGCCTAAGAATATTTTAAATTTACTAATAGACGGAATCTCAATTTCAAAAGAATATGTTTACTTCTCTAAAAGTATTTTAGCTCTTGATGATTTAAATTTATTAACAAAAATTGATAGAAAAGATCTAAAAGAAAATTTATCTATTGGCAAAACAAATACACTTTTAGAAGAAAATAATGATGATTCGATACAAAATTATAAATCTATTTTTCGCATTTTAAGAAAACAGAATATTCTTCTACATCATCCATATGATCTATTCAGTAGCTCCATAGAAGAATTTATTAATCAAGCGGCTGACGATCCATTAGTAATGGCCATAAAAATTACCTTATATAGAGTTTCTAAAGATTCACCAATAATTAAAGCCCTAATTCGTGCAGCTGAAAATGGGAAGGAAGTTATGACTCTAGTGGAATTAAAAGCAAGATTTGATGAAGACAATAATATTCAGTGGGCTAAGCAACTTGAACAAGCTGGCATTCATGTAGTGTATGGAATTATTGGATTCAAAACGCATACAAAAATATCATTAGTTGTTAGAAAAGAAAAAAGACATTTGAGAAATTATTTTCATATTGGAACAGGAAACTACAATTCAAACACTTCAAAATTCTATACAGATATTGGCCTTTTATCTACCGATACAGATATAGCATCAGATCTGATTGAGTTATTTAATTTTTTATCAGGATTTTCTGAGCAAAAAAATTATAAGAAACTTTTAGTCGCACCATTTTCAATGAGAAAAAAATTTATTTTGCTAATTAACAGAGAAATTAATAACGCTAAAAAGGGCAAAAAAGCTGAGATCATTGCAAAAATGAATTCACTGGTAGATCCTGAAATTATTGAACTTCTTTATCAAGCATCTCAAAATGGTGTGATGATTAAGTTGATTGTTAGAGGAATATGCTGTCTATACCCTCAAAGAAAAAAACTCAGCGAAAATATTCAAGTAATAAGCATAATTGGTCATTTTTTAGAACATTCTAGAATCTTTTGGTTTTACAATGAAAATAATCCAGAAGTATATATTGGCAGTGCAGACTGGATGAGGAGGAATTTAGATAGGAGAATTGAAGCAATAGTTCCAATTGAAGACTTACACTTTAAACAAAAACTCTATGATTTACTTATCGGATACTTTCAAGATAATTCGTTTGCTTGGAAAATGAATCAAGATGGAAAATATGAAAAAATCAAAGGAAAAACTAACAATAATTCTTCTCAGCTTGACTTAATCAAAACTTGGAATTAAAAACTTAGTTACGACAAATTACAAAATATCTTAACATTCTTAATATTTATTTTAATAATCATAATAAGAGTTATACCAAAGGATCTCACGAAAATATATAAAATCAAACTTAAATTGTCTTTAAAGTTTCAAAGTAAAAGTAGTCTTTAAGTCAAATTCAGTGCTAGTTTTCTAAAAAATCCACTTTAGGAGGCCAGGGTGATGGGGATCCCTCTGGAATCTGGCAAGAGTTCTTCAAAAAATACTATTGGAGAACCTAGATTACCAAATACTTCGAGAATTTCTCGAACTGCAAAAGCAGCAAAAACCAGTTCTTCTGGTAAAAACAACCAAAAGAAAGCTGTAAGAAACAGCACTGACTCAATTGGTTACTATTTAAGCACTATTGGAAGAGTTCCATTATTAACAGCTGCTGAAGAAATTGAGTTAGCACATCATGTACAAAACATGAAGAAAATTCTGACAATTCCTGAGAAAGATAGAACACTTAGGAATAAAAATCAAATCAGAATGGGCAAAAAAGCAAGAGATAGAATGATGGCAGCAAATCTACGCCTAGTCGTTTCTGTTGCTAAAAAATATCAAAATCAAGGATTAGAACTTTTAGATTTAGTCCAAGAGGGAGCTATTGGCTTAGAAAGAGCTGTAGACAAATTTGACCCAGCTATGGGGTATAAGTTCTCTACCTATGCTTATTGGTGGATTAGGCAAGGCATGACTAGAGCAATAGACAACAGTGCTAGAACAATTCGTCTGCCAATCCACATCAGCGAAAAATTGTCAAAGATGAGGCGTATTTCAAGAGAACTTTCTCATAAGTTAGGAAGGCAACCTAATAGAATAGAGCTTGCTGATGCTATGGGAATAGAGCAAAAAGATTTAGAAGATCTTGTTTCCCAAAGTGCACCCTGTGCTTCATTAGATGCCCATGCAAGAGGGGAAGAAGACAGAAGTACACTTGGGGAACTTATTCCAGATCCAAATTGCGAAGAACCAATGGAAGGTATGGATAGAACTATACAAAAAGAACATTTAGGTGGATGGCTTGCTCAATTAAACGAAAGAGAGCAAAAAATAATGAGATTAAGATTTGGACTTGACGGTGAAGAGCCACTTACCTTAGCAGAGATAGGAAGGCAAATTAATGTATCTCGAGAAAGAGTGAGGCAACTCGAAGCAAAAGCTATTTTAAAACTAAGAGTCATGACAAACCATCAGAAAGCCGCATAGTTAATTTGTTAAACTATTTCGTAATTATTTTTTATATTCTCAGTATATTTTCAATAGCAATAATTTACAGAATATACAAACCTCATAATAAAGAATTTCTAAGGAAAATTATTCATATTGGAATCGGTCCTTTAATTCCTATCGCACTATATTTACAAATTAATCAGATAAGTGCTTTATTATTCACTGGCTTAATGTCATTATTAATACTTTTAAATTATCGGTATAGAATTTTTCCAATAATTGAAGATGTAGATAGAAAAAGCTATGGGACTTTTTTTTATTGTTTCAGTTTATTTATTTTAATTTTATGTTTTTGGAAAGAGGATCCATTATCACTTACAACAGGTTTTTTAATAATGACATTCGGAGATGGCCTTGCTGGATTACTTGGTAAAAATATTCCATCAAAAACATGGTCTTTTCTAAAGCAAAAGAAATCTTTATTGGGTACACTCACAATGTTTATAACAACACTAATCATACTAATATCTTTAAGCTATTCAGGAGGGTATGAATTTAGTTTGTATTTAATAATAATTGCAATATTTACCACTTTATTCGAACAAATAAGTATTGTTGGTATTGATAATTTAACAGTGCCTATATATTCAGCTTTTTCTTTTAATTTATTAATTTCAAAGATTTTAATCAATTGATGGCTTCATACAAAGAACCCAGCAATTCCTCTGTTGTTTGAATGTTTATACAAGCATCAGTAATACTCTGACCATATTCAAGCTGAGTATTATCAATTAATTTTTGATTACCTGCTTTTAAATGACTTTCTAACATCACTCCAAGAATATTCTCTTCTCCACTTTTAATTTGCTTAGCAACATTAAGAAGAACATCAGATTGTTTTCTAAAGTCTTTATTTGAATTTCCATGACTACAGTCAATCATAAGTTTTTGAGGTAGTTTGTTTGTTACTAAATCCGATGTAATTTGTTTTACAAACACAGATTCGTAATTAGGTCCTTTTGAGCCACCTCTCAATACTATATGTCCATCGGGATTGCCCGTTGTATTGACTATAGAGGCAAAACCATCAGTATTTACTCCCAGGAAGTGATGGGACTTTGCTGCTGATTGCATAGCATTTATAGCTGTATCTACTGAACCATCTGTTCCATTCTTAAAGCCAATAGGCATTGACAAACCGGAGGCCATCTCTCTATGGGTCTGACTTTCAGTAGTTCTTGCACCTATTGCCGTCCAACTTATCAAGTCAGCTATATATTGAGGGACAATAGGATCTAAAAGCTCAGTTGCAGAGGGAATACCAACTGAAGCCAAATACCAAAGTAAACTTCTGGCTCTTCTCAATCCTGTGTTTATATCATAAGAACCGTCTAAATGAGGATCATTAATCAATCCTTTCCATCCAATAGTTGTTCTTGGTTTTTCAAAATATACTCTCATAACAATTTCTAATTTATCGCTAAACTGACTTCTAAATTTCTGAATATATTCTGAATATTCTTTTGCAGCCTCAATATCGTGAATAGAACAAGGTCCAACTATTACTAAAAATCTTTTTTCATCATTGTGCAAAATATTTTTTATTGCTCTTCTAGTAGAAGAGACGGTATTTGTAGAGGTATAATCGAGTTGAAGATCCTGATGTAATTGACTTGGAGGTATTAGAGGTCGAGTTTCAACAACATGTAAATCAGATGTTTTCTCTAAAGATTGATTATTTGATGAAATTTGCATTGATTCTTAAGAAATTAGAAAAACTTAAAAAAGCATCTATGAATACTCTCCTTTTCAATATTAAAAATAACAATATATTAGGAATTAAACCTTACAAATGAAGAAATTGGAAACATTGCTAAAAGATTACAAAGATCATGAAGCAGAAAGAGCTGCAAAAGGAATACCCCCTTTACCACTTAATGCAGAACTAACTAATTACATTACAAAGCTTTTAGAGGATTCACATGAAGCAGAAATTGAATATCTATTAGAACTTCTAAAAAACAGAGTGCCACCAGGCGTTGATGAGGCTGCATATATCAAAGCAAGTTGGCTCACTGCCATTGTGAATAATGAAAAATTCTGCAAAATTATAAATCCATTAGAAGCAATTGAGTTATTAGGAACAATGATAGGTGGATATAATGTTAATTCGCTAGTAGAGATACTTAAAAAAGAAGACCCGCATTTAGCAAATGCTGCTGCGCAAGTTCTAAAAAAAATCATTCTTGTATATGATGTAGCAAATGATATCTATGAATTATCCAATACAAATATTCATGCAAAAGAGGTAATTAATAGTTGGTCCGATGCAGAATGGTTTACATCAAAAGCTGCGCTCCCTGAAGAAATTAAATGTATTGCATTCAAAATTGATGGTGAAACAAACACAGATGATTTATCACCTGCCGTTCATGCTACTTCGAGACCCGATATTCCTCTTCATGCATTATCCATGCTTGAATTCAAACAAAAAAATTCATTAAATATACTGAATGACTTAAAAAAAGAAGGACTACAAATTGCATATATTGGAGATGTAGTTGGAACTGGAAGTTCTAGAAAATCTGCAATTAACTCTTTGATTTGGCACATTGGCATTGACATACCCTTTGTACCAAATAAAAGAACTGGCGGAATAATTATTGGAGGAAAAATAGCACCTATTTTCTTTAATACTGCTCAAGATTCTGGTGCTCTTCCAATTGAAGCAGATGTGAGTCAAATTAGAACTGGAGACATATTAAAAATCTACCCTTATCGAGGAGTAATAAAAAAATTTAATCAAATTGATAATTCAGAAAAAAAAATAAGTTCTTTTAATATGACGCCTTCAACATTAATAGACGAAATACAGGCAGGGGGTCGAATAAATTTAATGATTGGAAGATCCCTTACGGATAAAATAAGAACCAAACTTAAATTAAATCCAAGTAAAACATTTACTCGCCCTAAAAATCCCAACAATAATATTTCTGGATTTACCCAAGCTCAAAAAATTGTTGGTAAAGCATGTGGCCTTTCAGGTGTTCTTCCAGGAACCACATGCGAACCAATAATGACAACAGTAGGTAGTCAAGATACTACTGGCCCTATGACAAGAGATGAATTAAAAGAATTAGCTTGTTTAGGTTTTACTGCAGATCTTGTAATGCAAAGTTTTTGTCACACTGCCGCTTATCCAAAACCAGTAGATTTAATTACTCATAAAGAATTGCCTGATTTCATATCCCAAAGAGGAGGAATTGCTCTGAAGCCAGGAGATGGAATTATTCATAGTTGGCTAAATAGGATGCTTCTACCTGATACCGTTGGAACTGGCGGCGATAGTCATACTAGATTCCCACTGGGAATTTCTTTCCCCGGTGGATCAGGTATTGTAGCCTTTGCAGCAGCTATAGGTTCTATGCCTCTTAATATGCCAGAATCTGTTTTAGTTAGATTTAAGGGTGATTTAAGGCCTGGCATAACTCTTAGAGATTTAGTCAATGCAATTCCCCTTTTTGCTATCAGAAAAGGCCTTTTAACTGTTGAAAAAGAAAATAAAAAAAATATCTTTAATGGAAAAATAATGGAAATTGAGGGACTGCCTGACCTAAAGCTAGAACAAGCCTTTGAGCTAACTGATGCTACGGCTGAACGTTCATGCTCTGGTAGCACAATTCTTCTATCTGAAAAAACAGTTACTGAATATTTGAAAAGTAATATATGTCTTTTAGAAAAAATGATTGATAGTAACTACCAAGACGCTAAATCAATCATAAGAAGAATAGAAGATATGAAAAACTGGATTAAAAATCCCATACTATTGAAACCGGATAAAAATGCCTCTTATGAAGAAATCCTTGAAATAGATTTAGCAAAAGTAAATAAGCCAATTGTTGCATGTCCAAATGACCCAGATAACGTTAAAGAAATTTCTGAAGTTTCAAATACAAAAATTGATGAGGTTTTTATTGGATCTTGCATGACTAATATTGGTCATTATAGAGCTGCTGCTAAAGTTCTTGAAGGAGAAGAGTTCTTAAAAGCTAAACTTTGGATTTGCCCACCTACAAAAATGGATGAAAACACATTAAAAAAAGAAGGATATTATGAAATATTTAAAAAATGCGGGGCAAAATTAGAATTACCAGGTTGTTCATTATGTATGGGCAATCAAGCTAGAGTGGATGATGGATCAATTGTCTTTTCAACAAGCACGAGAAATTTTGATAACAGACTTGGAAAAAATGCGCAAGTCTTTCTAGGGAGTGCTGAATTAGCAGCTGTATGTGCGCTTTTAGGAAGAATTCCAACTGTTTCTGAATATCAAGATATTACTAAAAATAAAATTAATCCATATTCTAAAGAGCTTTATCGTTATCTTCAGTTTGATGAAATAGAAAATTTTAGTCTGTCAAAATGATTCAAAACAATGGAAATACGTTTAAAGAAGCAATAAAACAAAAAAGGGATAGTTCAGCTAAGAGTATTAAAAAATTATTGAGACAACGATCATTTGTCGTTGCTATTGCTTTAATACTTACTGGTTTAGGTGCCTCTCTTACGAGTATTTCATTTAAAACTGGAATCTATTTCATTAATAATTGGCGTTTAGATATTTTAGACAAATTTCCACCAATACTTGTATTACCTTTATTTGGATTAATTGGTGGAGCTTGCTCTGGCTTACTGATTAAACATTTAGCTCCTGCTGCCAAAGGATCTGGAGTAAGTCAAATCATGGGATTTCTTCGGCACAAGAGCGTGCCTATGAATCTAAAAGTTGGCCTAGTCAAGCTAGTATCTGGAATTATTGCAATCGGTAGTGGGTTCCCATTAGGACCAGAGGGTCCATCAGTACAAATGGGAGGGTCAGTTGCATGGCAAATGGCTAAATGGCTAAAAGCTCCAGTTGCTTTTAGAAGAGTTATAGTAGCCGCTGGCGGCGGTGCAGGTATTGCTGCTGTGTTTAGCGCACCTCTGGGAGGTTTTGTATATGCAATTGAAGAGCTATTAAATTCAGCAAGACCGGTAATTCTACTTTTAGTAATAGTTACAACTTTTATTGCCGACTCTTCCGCTTTAATAATACAAGCACTAGGTCTTAACCCTAAAGCTGGTGGATTTGATTTTCAATCTGGATTTTCAATTGAACCAACTTTTGAAATAGACTTTTCATTTTTACCAATTGACTTTATATATTTAGTATTTCTAGGTGTCATTATTGGATTATTTGCCGAACTTTACAGCAAATATATTTTGATGATGCAAAACCTTGGGAAAAAATGGTATAAAAATAAGTTTGTGCTCAAAATGAGTATTTGTGGATTAATTTTAGGAAGTATTTATTCTTTCTTACCCGATAGTTTTCATAATCTGGATAAATTACAAAAAATAATTGCCACTCAAAACACAGATATTGGATTGGCAACTTTAGCTGTTTTAGTATTATTTATTACGACTGGTTTAGCTGCAGCATCAGGCGCTCCTGGAGGATTATTTTACCCAATGCTTACACTAGGAGGAGCAATTGGTTTGATTGTAGGCAGTATCATCCCAGAACATGCACCAAGTACTTATATATTTGCAGGGATGGGAGCATTTGTTGCTGGCTGTTCAAGGACTCCAATCACAGCAATGTTTTTAGCATTCGCACTTACAAAGAACCTAATCATACTTAAACCAGTGCTTATAAGTTGTATATCTAGCTTCTTGATTGCAAGAACTTTTAATCAAGAGTCTATATATGAAAGACAAATACGAATTGAAGTAGACAATTAGTATAAAATTGTCAATCAAATACGGCTGTTTTACTGTTATAGACAAAAATCTGATGATTCAAATGCAATCTTACTGCTCTAGATAAAGCCATTCGTTCTATGTCTCTCCCTTTTCTAATTAAATCATCCACTTCATCTCTATGGCTAACATTCACAGTACATTGTTCAATTATAGGGCCTTCATCTAGATCTTTTGTGACATAATGAGCAGTTGCTCCTATTAATTTAACCCCTCTCTTCCAAGCACGATGATATGGTTGAGAACCTTTAAATGCTGGAAGGAAAGAATGATGGATATTAATTACTGACGAGAATTCTTCTAAGAACGAATCACTAAGAATTTGCATATATTTAGCTAATACTACTAAATCAATATCAAATTGTTTTATTAATGATAATATTTTCCTTTCAACTAAAGATTTCTCGATATTGAATGTATCAAAATAAAAAAATTCAGCATTAAAATCTTTTGCAATGTTTTCGAGATCTGGATGATTTGAAATTATTAATGGAACTTTCATATTTAATTCACCATTCCTTACTCTCCAAAGTAGATCAATTAAACAATGATTTTGCTTACTGACAAATATAGCGATTTTAGGTACCTCGTCAGAATAATTTAAACTGAATTGAGCGTTTATTTCAAAAGAAATCTTTTCTAGTTCGCCACGTATTTTTTCTTTATCAATTCTTGAAGAATTTGTATTCCATTCAATTCTACTTAGAAACAAGCCTGCATCCTGATCGGTATGATGATCAGAATGCCTTATATTTCCACCACAATTTGAAATCCAACTTGTTAAATGACTAACCAATCCTGGACGATCAGGGCAAACAGTTCTTAGTATGATTGATGGATATTCCAAAAAGTAAAATTTAAATTATTGATCAATATATAATTATTTATAATATAACAATGAATAGTTCAAAGGAAAATTTTAATAATATAAAGGTATTAATTATAGGCTCAGGAATAATTGGTAAATTTAATGCATTAGAGTTATCTTCTCAAGGGTTTACAACTACTATTGTTGATGACTCAGAATCAGCAAACAGTAGCAACGCTGCACTGGGAATGCTAATGGGAGAAATTTATCAAAAGCGTCATGGAAGAAGCTGGGAGCTAAGAAAAGAAAGTATTAAAATGTGGCCTAAATGGATCAAAAAGTTAAATCAAATCAATCCAAAGCTATATATTGAAAAGCCTTTTATCCAATTAACAACAAGTGAAAAAAAATTTGAAAAACTTAAAAACTTTGCAACCAAAAATTCAGAGGGGAATCTTCAACTTGTATATAAAAGCTCAGAAATTCTCCATTCAATTAACAAAATCTTCGGAACAAAAAAGTTTCAAGGTTTAATTTCATATAAAGACGGAAGAATAAACCCTAAATTATTGCTAGAGACTGTAGATTTATATTTAAAGAAGAATAAAGTTAATATTCAAAAGAATAAAGTAACTGCAATTGAAAAGAAAGCAAATAAATGGATATCAATCTTAAACTCTGGAGATAAATTACTTAGTGACATTTTAATTCTATGTAATTCAAATGATTGTCTGAAATTAATAGCTCATAAGAATTCCAAAATAGAATTACAGCCTGTTTTGGGTCAAGCTATAGAAATTCATTATGAAAATAGTGATGTTAATTTTTTGTCTTTACCAAAAAATTTTAATATTGATGGAAGAAATTTCATCCCATTAACTGAAAACAGAATAATAATAGGATCTACTGATGAATACAATATTATTCCTAAAAAGGAAAAAATTTCTGAACTAATAGAATTTCTAGATGAAACGCCAATATGGCTTAAAAAAAATAATATACATAAAAAGTGGTATGGGATTAGATCTAAGCCGCGAGGGGAACCTTCACCAATATTAAAAACTTTAGATCAAGGATTAATGATATGTTCTGGGTTTTATAAAAATGGAATACTTTTAGCTCCAGCTTGTGCTAGCTGGATATCAAAGGAAATCAAAAATCATATTTGATTATTTTGATTCGGTGAAATCAGCGTCAATAACATCATCGCCATTGTCACCTTTAGAAGATTGACCAGAAGGATCAGAAGAAGTAGGAGGCTGCGTTCCAGGCTGTTGATACACTGATGAACCTACAGCATAGAGTTCCTGTTGAAGCTCCTCTAATAACTTCTTCATAGCTTCATAGTCATCCTTTTCAGTGGCCTCTTTTAGAGATTTACTCTTAGCTTCGACTTTTTCTTTAGTAGAAGCGTCAATTTTATCTCCAAGTTCGGTCAACTGTTTTTCAGTTTGATAGACCAATGTCTCGGCCTGATTTTTTAAATCTATTTTTTCTCTTTTTTCTTTATCGGCAGATGCATTACTTTCAGCATCCTTTACCATTTTATCCACTTCATTATCAGAAAGAGTTGACGCTCCAGTAATAGAAATACTTTGTTCCTTTCCACTTCCTTTATCTTTAGCAGTGACACTCAAAATTCCATTGGCATCAATATCAAATGTAACTTCTATTTGAGGTACACCTCTAGGGGCTGAAGGAATTCCATCTAATCTAAATGTGCCCAAGCTTTTATTATCAGATGCCATTTCACGTTCTCCCTGTAAAACATGAATTTCAACATTTGTCTGACCATCAACAGCGGTAGAATAAGTCTCTGATTTCTTTGTCGGAACTGTTGTATTTCTTGATATCATTTTTGTCATCACTCCACCAAGGGTTTCTACACCAAGTGAAAGAGGAGTCACATCTAACAAAAGGATATCTTTAACTTCTCCAGCTAGTACACCTCCTTGAATCGCTGCTCCTACAGCTACAACTTCATCAGGGTTAACAGTTTGGTTGGGATCTTTACCAGTTACTCTTTTAACTAATTCTTGAACAGCTGGCATTCTAGTTGAACCTCCAACCATAACAATTTCATCAATTTCACCAGTTGATAGTTTGGCATCTTTTAAAGCTTGCTCTACCGGTACTCTGCATCTATCAATAAGATTTGAGGCTAGTTCTTCAAATTTTGCTCTTGTTAATGTTAGATCTAAATGCTTTGGACCTTCAGGAGTAGCTGTAATAAAAGGCAAATTTATCTCACTCTGAGTTGCATTAGACAATTCAATTTTTGCTTTTTCTGCAGCTTCAGTTAGACGCTGAAGCGCTTGTTTATCCTGCCTTAAATCAATGCCTTCATTACTCTTAAAAGTACTTGCAAGATGATCAACTATACATTTGTCAAAATCATCTCCCCCTAAGTGGGTATCCCCTGAAGTCGAAAGAACTTCAAAAACACCATCTCCAACTTCTAAAACAGATACATCAAAGGTACCTCCTCCTAAATCAAAAACTAAAATTCTTTCATTACTTTTTTTATCTAATCCATAAGCCAATGCTGCAGCTGTAGGTTCATTTATAATTCTCAAAACCTCTAAACCTGCTATCTTACCTGCATCTTTAGTTGCTTGTCTTTGGGAATCATTAAAATATGCTGGTACAGTTATAACTGCTTGAGTGATATTTTCCCCAAGGTACTTTCCAGCATCATCGGAAAGCTTTCTTAAAACTTGAGCACTTACTTCTTCTGGTGAGAATTGTTTATCTAAAACTGGACATTTTAATTTGACATTCGCCCC
>QCLS01000010.1 GCA_003214355.1 Prochlorococcus sp. AG-418-C09
TAATTAAAAATTTTGGTCAATTATCATTAGATCTTCAATTAAATAATTTTAAAATAAACTTAATATTATCAGTTGGATTCTGTCTCCTTAGTATTCTTCTAAACGCATTAGCTTGGGAACAAATAATTATTTGGTTTGGGCACAATAATAATACTAAAGAAATAATCTCAACTTTTATCTCAACAAATATTCTTAAATATATTCCTGGAAGTATTTGGCATTTTCTAGAAAGATTCAATTTCTTAAAGCAGAAAGGGGATGAAAAATTAGCTTTTTATGCCACTATTGTTGAGCCCTATTTTATGTTAGCTGCGGCATTATTCCTGGGATCTATTGGATCGTTATATTTTCCACCTTTGATTTTATTGATATTACCCACCATTTTTCTTAAAAGGGATCTAATATATTTCACTATTATGAAAATTGATTCTATAAAGAATAAGAGTTTTAGATTATTTAAAATCCCAGTTTCAAAGCAGGCATTTGATTCTAAAATTAAATTAAATTCAATATTTCCTTGGCATGCATTTTTTGTAGATTTATTTTTTATCTTATTTAAATTTTTAGGATTTATAAGTTGTTTTTATATCTTCAATTCTTATGATCCCTCAAAAGTGATTTTGGTTTTTGTAGTCTTTTGTATTTCTTGGTCTGTCGGTTTAATAATACCGGCTGCTCCTGGCGGGGCTGGAGTCTTTGAGTCATGTTTTTTGTTATTTATTAGGAATTATTATCCCGAACAATCAATATTAGTTGCAGTTATTTTCTTTCGTTTTATATCTACATCATCTGATTTATTTTTGGCTTCCCCTTTCTTTGTAAAGAAACTTCTAAGAAGAAATTAATCTATTTTGTTTTCTAAGCTAGGAATGAGTGTGCTTGAAGCTATTAGCCCCAATATGATTATTAAGATTGCTGGTAAAATTGCTTCCGCCAATCTTTCATCACTGGCATATTGATAAAGACGAACCGATAGAGTATCAAAATCAGTTGGTCTTATTATGAAAGAAATAGGCAATTCTTTAATTGTGTCAATGAATACTAAAAGTGTTCCAACAAAAATAGGGCCTCTTAATAAAGGAATCTGAATTCTTCTTATTACTTTTAACTGATTTGCTCCTAGACCTTTAGCAGCCTCATCAATGTTAGGAGAAATTCTCTCCAGAGCTGAATCTATTGCCCCTTTTGATATTGTTAAGAATCGGGTTATGTATCCAAATATAAGAAGATAAAGGTAGTAAGTCGGATCATTAATAATTGTCAATAAGAAAATAGCTAATACTGTGCCTGGGATGGCATAACCAATACCACATATAAATGTTGATATATTAATAACTAAACTTTTATTCCATCTATTGGATAAAGAGACTAATAACGAGATTATTATTGCCAATAATGCCGCTAATAAGCCTAGGCTTAATGTTCTAAAAGTTAGAATAAGAAGTTCTACATTCAAACCTTTTTGAAGTTGATCAATATTCAATCCAATCCAATAGGCTGGAATACCTAAAGAAAAAAGAGCAGGAAAAGAGGTAATAATAATTGCTATGAAAGATCTATACCCCTTTAAATGCCAATTTTGTGTGTTTATTTTCGATGGATTTTCACTCCAACGCTTTGTTTTTCTTCTTGAAAATTTCTCGATAAAAATCAATGAAAATACTATCACCAAGGCAATAAGGGACAATGCTATTCCACTACTTGGATTACGATCAATATTCCAGTTCTCCCTAATCCCTGTTGAAATTGTTGGAATATTCAATAATTCAAATGAACCTAACTCATTCATTACTTCCATGCACATTAAACTAAGACCCGTAACAAAAGAAGGTAATGCCATTGGTAATGCAATCTTAAAAAAACTCTGCCAAGGGCCAGCTCCTAATCCTCTGCTAGCAAGTATTTGATTTATACCAAATTTGTTAAAACTTTCGTTAGTTAATATAAAGGTATAAGGATAAGTAGATATTGACAGTATTAAAACTCCCCACCATATTCCAGAGATTTGGAAACCCATTATACTGCCCACATCTTGTAAAATTGCTGTGGTTAAATATGCTGGAGCTGCTAATGGTACTAGCTGGCAAATTCTAAGAAACTTCCTAAATGGGAATTCACAATTTGAAAGTAACCATCCATTGATTATTCCAAGGCTGCCTCCAAATATACTAGTAAAAAAAAGCATCTTAAAGGAACCTGTTATTTCATCTCTTCCAGTGATGCCAAGAGAAAATTTTCCGCTAATTATAAGATTTAGCCCTTCTATAGTGAAACTAATTAATGGTAAAAGAATTACTGCCGCTATTAATAATGCAGACAAATCTATAAGTTTAAATTGATATTTTCTTTTATTTACTAGTTGTAAGAAATTATCCAATTATCTTGAGTCGTGTATTAGAGGGATTCATTTGATGATGATTTACAGACCTCTAGTTGTTCTTTAATCTTTTCATGATTTAGGTTTTTACCAATTAGAACTATTTTGTTAGATCTTTCACTTTCCCATTGATCATCATCTAGTGAAAATCTTTTACCAGAGAGATGAAAAATATGTTTTCTTTCGCTTTCTTCAAACCATAATATACCTTTTGCCCTGAATACATTCTGAGATAATTGATTATCTAGAAAATTCTGGAATCTTCTTAGGGAAAATGGTTCTAAACATTTGAATGAAACCGATGTAAAGCCCTCTATGTTATTCTCGGAGCTCTCATGGGAATGATGTGAATGGTCATGGGAATGATGTGAATGGTCATGGGAATGATGTGAATGGTCATGGGAATGATGTGAATCCTCATGAGAATTAGAGATATTTTCTGGAGTTTTAATTTCTTCGAACTTAAACTTATCGGTTTCAAAAAGTCCGACACTAATAATTGTCTGAAGGCTAACTTCACTATTAACTGTCTTTAGAATTCTGGGCTCTTTTTTCATTTCGGTAATCTTATTTTCTATTTTGGATAGATCTTCTTTTTCAACTAAATCACACTTGTTGAGAAGTAAGATGTCTCCATAAAGGATCTGAGAATAGGCAACGTTTGAGGACTTCATCCCAAAATCAAAATTCTCAGCATCAATTAATGTAATGATTGAATCTAGTCTAACCTTATCTCTTAGATCACCTCCTGCAAAAGTCATAGCTACTGGGAGAGGATCTGCAAGGCCAGTGGTTTCTACAATTAGATAGTCTAGTCTTTCAGATTCTTTCAGTATTTTACTTAATGTTGTTAATAACTCTCCATTGATAGTGCAGCAAATACATCCATTACTCAATTCAATCATATCTTCTCCCGTTTCTATTATTAAATCATTATCAATTCCAATTTCTCCAAATTCGTTTACCAAAACGGCTGTTCTGATGCCTTCCTGATTTTTTAGAATATGATTTAACAGTGTAGTTTTACCCGAACCTAAAAATCCACTGATAATTGTTACTGGCAAAAGTTTTTTAGACATATAGTTTTTTTAATTCATTATTAATATTAATGATTTATTTATAAAAAACACGAATTTAATTTTTGATGAAATTATTTATTTCAGTTGCAATTTTCTGATCTAAATTAGTCAAACCGCCAAGGTCATGCGTTGTTAATTTTATATTTACTTTTGAATAATTATTTATCCATTCTGGATGGTGATTATACTTCTCACAAATCATGGCAACCTTTGTCATAAAAGAAAAGGCTTCTACAAAGTCTTCAAATATAAAATCTTTTTCAATATGATTATTAAAAATCTTCCAGCCTTCTGCACTTTTATTTAATTCTCTAAGTTCTTTCTCTTGTAATAGGTATGTTTTCATATGTATTTAGATTGATATTACATTATAAATAATTTCTTTGCTTTTCACCAATAGCATGAATATGTATGGACCTGTTTTTTCTTTCTACTCGATGCTCGCATAAGTATATAGATTGCCATGTTCCAAGAACAAGTTTTTTGTTTGTAAAACTAAATGATAATGAAGTATTTGTAAGTGCAGTTTTTATGTGTGCGGGCATATCATCTGCTCCTTCTTGAGAATGTCTATAACTAACTTCCTTATTATCTATTGCAAGAGATCGATAAGAATTTTCTGGAACAATTGATTTAAGGTATTTCTTTAAATCATAAAGTACATTTGAATCTGCATTTTCATTTACTATTAGGCTACAACTAGTATGCATTGAATTTATAATTAATATTCCAGTTGATAAATTATTATCATTCAGAAATTCATTTATTTTGGAAGTTATGTTAATAAATCCTTCTCCATTAGAGGTTAATTCTATGGTTGTTTGAATCTGTTCCATACAACTAAAGTTAATGATTCTATTTACTATTTAAGAATACTTTTTATAGTAATCGTTCAACAAACAAAAATTAACTTAATATATACATATTGAGGGATTTCATTTGAAAGAAATTAATTGGAATAAACTTGGTAATTATTTAAAGGAGACTCAACTTTTAGGCTCTATACAAAATACGCTATATTGGGACCAGAATACTATGATGCCAAAAGAAGGTGCATCATGGAGAGCGGAACAGCTTACTTATATTGCAAAGAAGTTGCATGCTAGAAATACTTCAGAAGAGTTCTCTAATTTAATTGATTCAGCCAATGAGGAGTTACAAACTCATAACGCCAATGATACAAAACTCAATGATAAAAAAAGAAATATTCAACTTTTATATCAGGAGATAGATAGGCAAAGGAAATTAGATCCAAAACTTGTTGAATTACTTGCCAAAGCCAAATCAGAGGGTTACCAAAATTGGCAGCAAGCAAAGTTAGAATCAAACTATCAAATCTTTCTTCCTTTCTTTAAGAATTTAATTAAGTTAAGAATCGAGGAGGCAAGGCAAATATCTGATAATTTATCACCATGGGAAACTTTAGCTCAGCCATATGAACCTGAAATTTCAAAAGAATGGGTTTTTAGAATTTTTAATCCTCTCAAAGAAGTCATCCCGTTTTTGCTAGAAAAAAGTAATGAAAAGAAATCTAAGAATTGGGATCTTAATAAAGAATCCCAGAATTTACTATGTAATAAATTACTTGATGAGTTTGGAAGGAATTGTGATCTGGTCACTTCGGCGGAATCGCCCCATCCTTTCTCAATAACATTAGGCCCAAGAGATTATAGAATTACTACAAGGATAGTAAAAGGAGAACCCCTTTCTAGCTTTTTAGCTACGGCACATGAATGGGGCCACTCAATTTATGAACAGAATTTACCGTCTAGAAGTCATCAATGGTTTGCTTGGCCTTTGGGCCAAGCTACTTCAATGGCTGTTCATGAGAGTCAGTCTTTGTTTTGGGAGAATAGAATAGTTAAGTCGAAATCTTTTGCTAAAGGTTTTTTCCGATATTTTCTTGAACAAAATGTTCCTTTTAAAGATCATCTTGAATTCTGGAGATCAATTAATGTATTTAAAGCGGGTTTTAATAGGGTAGAGGCGGATGAACTTACATATGGATTACATATTTTGATAAGAACTGAACTCGAAATAGGATTAATTGAAGATGGACTCGATCCTAGGGATTTACCTTTTGAGTGGAATAAAAGATATCAGGACCTTTTAGGAATAAAGCCTCAAAATGATAGGGAAGGTTGTTTGCAAGATGTTCATTGGAGCGAAGGGGCCTTTGGATATTTCCCTTCTTACCTAATTGGCCATATCATAAGTGCTCAAATAACCTCAAAGTTGGAAGAAGAATTAGGACCTCTTGATTATTTGATCGAAAAAAAATACTATCAACGTATTATTGAATGGCTAAAAGAAAATGTTCATCAATATGGGAGATCTTTAAATGCTATGCAGCTTGTTAAGAAAGTTACTGAAGTTGATATTAATCCTGATTTCTTTATAAATTATTTGAACAAAAAGATAGATGATTTAATCTAAATCCATATTTTTAAATATTAGATATTTTAATCTATGTAAGGTTGTAAGATTAATAACGTTACTAAAAAAAAAATGGCAAATTTAAGTCAACCTCCAAGTAGAAGCACCCCTAATTTATTGCATATTCTTGAAGCATTTACTGATGAATCAAAAGCAATAGTAAATACAATTGTTGAATTAAATTCAAATACCATAAATAAATATGAATTAATTACAGAAACTGGTCATCTCAAATTAGATAGAGTCGGATATTCCTCACTGGCTTATCCTTTCGCCTACGGTTGTATTCCAAGAACGTGGGATGAAGATGGCGATCCTTTAGATATTGAGATTGTAAATGTGACTGAGCCACTTATCCCTGGCTCAATTGTGGAAGCAAGAATTATTGGGGTTATGAAATTTGATGATGGAGGAGAAGTCGATGATAAGGTAATTGCTGTTTTATCAGATGACAAAAGAATGGATCACATTAAAACTTTTGAAGATTTAGGAGAACATTGGCTTAAGGAAACTACTTACTATTGGGAGCACTATAAAGATCTAAAGAAACCAGGGACATGCAAAGTCAATGGATTTTTTGGAGTTAATATTGCTCAAGAAGTCATAAAAGAATGTGAATCGAGATATAAAGAGGAAATTGTTCCCAAGTTAATTGATTGAAAAGCATTTATTTTTCTCTAAATTCTTTGAATATATTTGCGAGGATTTTATCAGCACCTTGGTTAATTAATTTTCGTGCTAAATCAATACCTACTTGTTCAGGATTGACTATAGGTCCTACGGAATTATCTTTAATAAGATCCTTCCCATCAATTGAAGCAACCATACCAGTTAAAGATATATGATTTTCTTGAATATAACTATTAACACCAATAGGTACTTGGCAGCCTCCCTCGAGTTCTCTTAGGAAAGCTCTCTCAGCCAAGCATGCTTTGCTTGTGGCTTCATGATTTAAAACATTTATTAAGTTTATAACTTCTTTATTATCTTCTCGACACTCAATACCTAATGCTCCTTGGCCAACGGCATGAAGAGATATTGCATTTGGTATTTCTTGATGTATTCTTTTAGAGAAACCTAGCCTTTTAAGTCCAGCTGCGGCAAGAATAATACAATCAAACTCTCCTGCATCTAGCTTCTCAAGCCTTGTTAAGACATTGCCTCTTATGTCTTTAAATTTTAGTTCTGGGTAATGAAACCTTAACTGCGCTAGTCTCCTTAAAGAGCTTGTTCCAACAATCGATCCTGGAGGTAATGTTTCTAATCTATATTTCTCATTTTTTGCATTTACAATGAGTGCATCAGCAGGGTCTTCTCTTTTTGTTATGCAACCTAGCATAAGACCTTCAGGTAGGTGGGTGGGAAGATCTTTTAAAGAATGAACTGCTATGTCTGCTTTATCTAATAACATTTGAGCTTCAAGCTCTTTAGTAAAAAGACCCTTGTCTCCAATTTTAGCCAAAGCAACATCAAGGATTTTATCGCCTTGAGTTGCCATTGCCTCTACTGAAACTTCCAAATTAGGAATATGCTGTTCTAATTGATCCTTTACCCATAAAGTTTGTACCATAGCTAATTTACTTCTTCTGGTAGCTATTCTTAGTTTTGAATTTTTCATTAAGATATTCTTTTAATTTAGATTAAAAGAAAGTAGTCAAGATTTACAGATATTATTTAGCAACTTAACAAAGCTGGAAATATTTCCTAAGGAATTTACTTAATATATTCCTTAAGAACCCCGTTTCTATTGGGGTGTCTTAATTTTCTTAAAGCCTTGGCCTCTATTTGTCTAATTCTTTCTCTAGTAACATCAAAAATCTGTCCAATTTCTTCAAGAGTTTTCATTCTTCCATCATCAATACCGTAACGCAATCTGAGGACATCTCTTTCTCTTGGACTTAATGTAGCCAATACTCCTTCTAAGTCTTCCCTTAGAAGCGTCTTTGAGACATCTTGTTCAGGGTTCTCGATGTCTGCCTCAATGAAGTCTCCAAGGCGAGAATCTTCTTCCTTCCCAATAGGGGTTTCTAAAGAAATAGGTAGTTGAGCACTCTTTGCTATGAATCTTAATTTTTCTATGGTCATTTCCATGCTTTCAGCAATTTCTTCTTCGCTAGGCTTTCGTCCAAATTCTTGGCTTAAAACCTTTGTGGTTTTTTTTATTCTTGAAATTGTCTCATAAAGATGTACTGGTAATCTAATAGTCCTGCTTTGATCAGCAATAGCTCTTGTTATAGCTTGTCTAATCCACCAAGTAGCATATGTTGAGAATTTATATCCTTTCTCATGATCAAATTTTTCTGCGGCTCTAATTAATCCTAGGCTTCCCTCTTGAATTAAGTCCTGGAATGAGAGCCCTCTGTTCATGTATTTTTTGGCAATAGAGACTACTAATCTTAAATTAGACTGAACCATTTTCTCTTTTGCTCGTCTTCCAAGTAGTAATCTTCTTCTGAATTTAGATAGAGGCATGTCAATAAGTTCTGCCCACTCTCTGACTGATGGGAAATGTCCCTTCTCTGATTCAAACTGTGTTGCCAATTCTTCTAGTTGTAGTAAATCAGCTATTTTCCTTGCAAGCTCTATTTCTTCATCTGGACGTAATAGTCTGATTCTTCCAATCTCTTGAAGATAAACTCTTATTGAATCCTCTGTATATATACCTTTTGGCCCAAGTTTGATATTCGATAGACTTTTAGCATCTTCTTCAGATAAGCTAAAGTCGTTATTTTCGTCGTTATTTTCTTTCGATGGGCTAGTAATATTGCTCTCTAATTGATTATTAATCTGATTTTTTGTATTTATATTAGTTTCAGAAGTTGGATCAATATTCTTACTAATTTTTTTCTTTGATCGCTGTCTAGAATTATTAGACTCAGTTGCTAGTGGACACATAATAAACTCCTTCTCTTGGGTGAATTTAACTAAATAAAAAATTAATTAAGGCAATTCAGCACATTTAGTAGCAAAAATTTGTCTTGTGAATAGATTTTTAATTGCCAAGTGTGCAAAAAATAAAGTGCTTGAGAAATGTTGAAAAATTTAATTAGTGTTATAAATTACCTAGAGCAAAAAGTTTAGGGCTTTCTCAGACTGGCAGATTCTTGAGGTATTTACTCAATGATCAGCTTCAGGTCTTTCCTGAGAACTTGATGCTTACAATGTGCAAAAACACTTTGTGGAATGTTCAACAATCCAATACTAAGAAAAAGTTTTGAAGCTCGCAACTAATAATCAATATAAAAATTATGAGAAATTTGGAGTTCTATTGGATTTGGGTAGATATAGCAATAGTTTTGACTATATAGATGGAAGAAATCTAGGAGTAGATATTGGAGATATTGTATTAGTGAAATTAAAAGGAAGATTTTCTAGTGGCTTGGTAGTTACTAAAAGTACTCTTAAATTTAATTATGAAAGTAAGAAGAAACTTGATAATTTTGAGTATTTAAATATCGATAAAATCATACAAAAATCTATATTTGACAACGAGTTTGGAGAATGGATTGTAACCCTGGCGAGGTTCTATAGGGTGAGTGTTTTTAAAATGTTCAAAACCGCTTTGCCACCAGGATGGATTGGTGGTTACAAGAATAAAACAGAAATCATTCGTGAACATAACTGGATCTTTTGCATGGAAGAAAATAAATATGTCAATAGAAAGATGACTGATAATCAACTCTTATTATTGAAGACAGTAAAAGATAAAGGAGGTTTATGGCAGGTTGACTTACTAAAAGAGGGGTTCACATACTATCAAATCGATTTACTTGTAAAAAATAAGTTCCTTTCAAAGATTAAGAAAAAGAAGGAACCTTCCCTAGTTCTCAATTCTTTTGAAACTATCTCTTCTCAAGAAGGAATACCAGAATTAACAGATGAACAGAAAAGAGCATATCGTGCAATAGAAATTATGAATCCTGGAGAAGTCTTCTTACTATGGGGCGAAACAGGTTCGGGTAAAACCGAAATTTATTTAAGAACTGCTGGAAATGAATTAATAAAAAAGAAGAGTTGTTTAATCTTGGCACCTGAAATTGGATTAATTCCACAACTGATTGATAGGTTTCGCGAAAGGTTTAAAGAAAATGTCTTTGAATATCACAGCAATTGCTCTTCAACTCACCGCAAATTGGTTTGGAAAAGAATAGCTGAAATAGATAAGCCAATTATTATTATCGGCACCAGATCAGCAATATTTCTACCAATAAGAAATTTAGGATTGATAGTTTTAGATGAAGAGCATGATAATTCTTATAAACAAGAAACACCTATGCCTTGTTATGACGCTCGTGATGTTGCAATAGGTAGAGCATTGAGAGATAAAAGTAAATTAATTTTTGGTAGTGCTACACCTTCTATGAATCTTTGGAAGAAGATTTATTTTGAAAATAAATTCAAAATGATCAGAATGAGAAAAAGAATATCAGATGTAAAAATACCAGATATAGCAGTAGTTGATATGAGGAAGGAGTTTAAAAATGGCAATAAGAAAATTCTTAGTAATAGATTACTAAGTGCACTATCAGATTTAAGGAATAAAAAAGAACAGGCAATAATTTTAATCCCCAGAAGAGGATATAATGGGTTTTTGAGTTGTAGAAGTTGTGGGCATGTTGTTAATTGTCCAAATTGCGATTCTGCTTTATCAGTACATATTGGTTCAAAAGGTACAAGATGGCTCAGTTGTCATTGGTGCAATTTAAAGAAGCCATATTTAAATACATGTCCAGATTGTAAATCAAATGCATTTAAACCTTTTGGAATAGGTACGCAGAGAGTCGCTGAGTTTCTTAATGATGAATTACCTCAATTGAGGATTTTAAGATTTGATAGAGATACTACCTCTGGAAAGGATGGCCACAGAAGAATTCTCTCGGAATTCTCAAAAGGAAGTGCTGATGTACTCGTTGGTACTCAAATGTTAGCCAAAGGCATTGACATACCAAATGTGACCCTTTCAGTCGTTTTAGCTGCAGACGGTCTGTTGCATCGTCCGGATTTATCTGCAGAAGAGAAAGCGTTGCAATTGTTTCTTCAATTAGCTGGAAGGTCTGGAAGAGCCAATAAAACAGGTTTGGTGATATTTCAGACTTATCAACCCAATCACCCAATAATTGAATACTTTAAAAAGAGAGACTATGAAAGTTTCTTACTTGAAAATGCAAAGATCAGACAAGAATCTAGTCTTTTTCCTTTTTGTAGAGTTTGTCTGATAAAGATTTCAGGCGAAGATTATGATCTGACCGAAGAATCTGCTAATGAAATATCAATTTATCTGAAACCATATTGTGATAATCATAATTGGAAAATAGTTGGACCAGCTCCAAGTCTTATTTCTAGAATTGGAAAGAAATTTAGGTGGCAAATATTACTATATGGTCCAGAAAACTCTGACTTACCTGATTCAATCGGGATTAATCTCTGGAAGATTATTAAAAAAGAAGTACACTTAGTAATTGATACAAATCCAGTTGAGATTTAATTTATCATGATGGCAATTCAGGTAGATTTGAACCTAGTTCATATCTATTTCTACGAATAATATAGGCTATGCATACAACAATCAAAGTCAAAAAAGTACTTATTAATATTTTATTCCAATACAAGAATTTAAATGATAAATGATTTATTTCGCCGGGGTTCAGTTTCCAGTTTATTTTATTTTCTGATAAGTTGATATTCTTATCATCATCATCATTTAAAATCTCTACTTTTGAAGGGCTCAGAATATTTATTAAGATTTCTAGATTATCTATCCTCTCTAAATTAAGTAGATTGATATCAATATCAAAAGAATATCTTTTAGCTATAAAATAGTTTTTCTGATTGTATTTAAATTCTATATCTTTGAAATCAGTCTCAGTCGACTCAGATGCAGCCTCTAAGAATTTATTGAGAGCTGATTCAGCTTCTTTAATATTGATTTGCTTGTTTATCAATAAAATTTCTTTCTTATCTTCTGTGAAAGCATTATTATCATAAATTTTCTTAAGCTCATTTTCGAAATTTATCTGCCAAGGTATTTTACTCTCAAATTTACTTTTAACTATATAGGTAATATTTATATCGCCAAGATCTCTTAGATCTAAATTACTCTCAATTTTTACACAACTACTAAGAAGTAATGTGATTAGAAATAATAGAACTGCAACGATAAATGTAAAGCCTTTTTGAAATGATTGAGTTTCTCCAGTTGGGACATCTGATATTTTAATAAACCTTTCTTTTGTGGTTGAAGTGATATTGTTATTTTTTGATTTGGAGATTATTGTTTTATCTTCAGATTTATTTTCAAGTGTTATGACCCAGTTTTTCGGAGTTTTCAAAGCTGGAGAATTTAGAATTTCTAGCTGTGACTTAGCGTTTAATCTTATATGAGAATATTTTGATTTCATTAGCTGTTTACAGAAAAAAATAGCTTCATCTTTATTATTGATGCCACTTAATGCTGTAATTAATATGTATCTTAAATTTATGCCTTCCTTTGTAGATATTGGTATGACATCACTCAAAGGTTTTAGAGTCTCAATGCAATATTTATAATCTCCATTATTTAAAGCTATTTCAGCCTTTTGAATAATGCGATTATATTCATTCATCTCTAAGCATTTATCATCGTACCAATTCCCGACTTTGTAAAGATCTCTAGAAGCAATGCATGCTCTACTCTCCCATCAATAATATGAGCAGCTTTTACTCCTTGGGCTAAAGCTCTAATGCAACATTCTGTTTTTGGCTTCATACCATTTGATACTATATTTTGGTTTATCAATTCCCTGGCTTGTTTAAGATTTATTTGTTCTAATAAGCTCTGATTATTTTCAGCTTCTTTGAGTATTCCAGGAGTATCTGTAAGTAAAATTAATTTCTCTGCATTAATTGCTGCAGCAATTTCCCCTGCAACAAAATCGGCGTTAATATTGTGTGAAATACCATCAATAGATGCTCCTATACTTGAAATAACAGGTATATAACCTTTTTCAATTATTGGACATAATACATCAGCATTTATTTTGGTTATGTCTCCTACAAAACCATGACTCCCATCTCCTAATTGCCTTGTCTGAATAAGATTGCCATCTAAGCCTGATATACCAATAGCAGAAGAACCAGTTTTATTTATGCCTCTAACAATTTGTTTATTTACCTTTCCCATAAGGACCATTTCAACTATTTCCATAGTTTGAAAATCAGTTACTCTAAGGCCGTTTTCAAATTTGGGAGATATATTTAACCTCTCTAACCAATTGTTAATTTCAGGTCCCCCTCCATGAATAATTATGGGCCTTACTCCCACACTAGATAAAAGGGCTATATCTACAAATAGTGCATTTTTTAACTGATCTTCTTCCATGATCGAGCCACCATACTTTATTACAATTTTTTTTCCTGAAAATTTCTGTATGTATGGCAAGGCTTCGCTTAATATTGATACTCTTTGTGAATCATTCATTTTTGAAAAGGGAGATTCTATATTAAATTTCTGAAATAGAATTTCTATTCATATTTTAGTAGAAAAGAAATAAATCGAACTCTTTCTTATTATCATCCATAACAAATTCTGATTCAAGGCCCTTAGCAAAAAATCTATTTAATCTCTCTTGCTTTTCTAGCCATTGTTCAAAAGGAACTGAATTTGTTATGAAGCGCATTCTGAGACCATTCTTTTCGCTTTTGTGGACTTCCTCCAGTTCAATTAGTTGTGGAGGATTGTCTTCATCCCATAGTTTAAGAGCCTCTAAAGATGATTCAAGATGAGCTTTTTGGCCATATCTCCATCTTGTTACGTCTGCTACAAGGTTGGTTATTTCTTTTGGTCTTTTAAATTCATCAAGTTTGAATTTGTCTCTATTTATTAACATAACTGGTCCGATTTCAGCTGTTTTTAATCCTAGCCCAATTAACAGTATGGGGACGCCATAGAAGAAGGTAGGAACACTTAAGTTTACTGAATCAGTAAAATAAGCAGTCATTCCAACAAAAGCTAATACTCCTCCTGTTATTGTTATTAAGTTACCTGGAGATAAAAATTTCTTCATAATTCATAGTTTATTCTTTGTAAGATGATGCAAGATTCAGATGAGTTAGGTCAAGAAGATTTAATATCTAAAATAGATAAAGATCGAGAATGGCTTTTGAAAAACATTGATCAGGGTAAATGGCCTCAGATTAGAAATGATCTTGCCAAGCTAGAAAGGGAATTAAGCAAATTAATTCTAAGAGTTAAAGATTACTATAGTGAGAAATAATCTAGAAAGGGATCTCGTCGACTTCAGGTACTAATGGGGAACTATCCCAATTAGTGTTTTGGTCATTACTTTTAGCTACTTCTTTGGAAGCCTGCTCTTTTACTTGGTTATTTGAAGGAGAATAACTCTCCGAGGCATTTGAATTATGATCTATGGAGGTAATATGATGAATCTTGGAGGCTGTGAGCTCTGCTTGTTTTTCTTTTGTTCCATCTTTGCGAGTGACTGAATTCATTCTCAATCTTCCCTCTAGAACAATTTTTTTGCCTTCAACAAGCTCATCTACCATTGCTTGAGCGACTGCACCCCATCCAAGTACCTTAAGCTCACTTTCAGGGTCATCATTTCTCAATCCCTTAAAAGTCACAATCATTTCCGCTATAGGTGTTTGGTTCTCTTTTGTATAGCGCATTTGAGGATTGCTTTTAACTACAGTTTGAATTAGGCAATGATTCATTTTTTTTTCTCTTTTACATAAGAACATATTGATGCACAATGCTCAGAAATGCCACGAAAATGTTTGGATCCTTTCAGGAACTGCTGACGGACCTATTCTGGTAGATAAGCTATTGCAATTCAATTATGCAGTATTTGTAAGTGTTATTAGTTATCGAGCTAGTCGATCTTATAAGAAAAATAGTAAGTTACACATCTTTACAGGGATTCTTTCTAACGAAGAAGAAATCAAAATATTCATAGAAAATAATAAAATTGATACTATAGTTGATGCTACTCATCCCTTTGCAATGGATATTTCTGCAAAACTAATTAAGGTTTCTAATCAAAACCATTTACCTCTGATTAGATTTGAAAGGAATATTGATAAGGAAATTGATAAAAGATTTAAAGTAATATCTAATTTAAAAGGAATAAATGATGTCGATCTATTCAACAAGAACCTCTTATTAGCTATTGGTTCAAGATATTTAGATAATACAGCAAGATTTTATATGGATTTAGGAGCAAATGTTTTCGCGAGGATTATTCCTACACCCGATAGTATCTCAAGAGCATTTGCATCATGTGTTAAGAATTCTAATCTAGCGATCCTAAATCCCAGCAAAAACAACCATGAAAATTTGGAGTTGCATATTTGTAAATATTGGTCTATTGACTATATTCTGTGTAGAGACTCAGGAGGATATCCTCAAGGGATATGGGAGCAAATTAGTTTAGTATCAAAAATACAATTGTTCTTAGCAAAAAGACCAGTGGTAAATGAGAATGTATACAGATGCTCAACTCATGAAGGCGTGCTTGAATTCTTGAAATCAACTTAAACTTTTAAGTTAATTAATATGGATAAATGAAAAAAGAAATATTAGTATTGATTGCCACTGAATCTAACAAAGAGACAGCTGTTAGTATTGCAAAATTATTGATTAGAAAAAAACTTGCTGCTTGTATCTCATTTAAAGAGATACAGTCCCTTTATTCTTGGCAAGGACAATTAGAATATTCTAAGGAAATTGAGATTATTATAAAAAGCAAGCCAAATAAACTAAATCCTTTGTTAGAAACTCTGAGAAAAGAACTCTCCTATGAAATACCTCAATTAATTTATAAAGTTTTTGAATCTGAAGAAAATTATTATAAATGGATAACAAAATTAATTGGATAAATTCTTATTGATTAATTTAGTTAAGTTTTGATTAGTCCTAGAGCCAATTTGAGTAATTATATGACCTGCACAAATCGAACCTAATATCCCACATTTTTTTAGAGGATAATTATTAATTAAACCATTTATAAAGCCTCCTGCATATATATCACCAGCCCCTGTTGTATCTATGACTTCACCGAATGCATAAGGTTCTATCTCAATTTTCTTATCTTCAGAATATATAATTGAGCCTTTATTACCAAGAGTAATAATAATTAAAGGACATATGGAACTAAGTTTGTTTTTACATTTATGGATATTTTGTTCTTTTAGAAGGGATTTCAACTCCCCTTCATTACAAAATAAAATATCAACATATTCTTTTATTAAATTTAAAAAACTTTCTCTATGCCTCTCTACACAAAATGAATCTGATAGGGACAGTATTATTTTTGTTTCTGATTCTTTGGCTATTTTGGCGGCCTGAATGAATGCTTCTTTTGCTAATTTACTATCCCAAAGGTAACCCTCAAGATATAGGTATTTGCTTTTTCTGATGGAACTTTCGTTAATATCTTCTTTATCAAATTCAATAGATGCGCCTAAATAAGTACACATTGTCCTTTGAGCATCAGGAGTTATAAATATAATTGAATGTGCACTTGATTCCTCACTGTTAATAGGATTCATATTAAATATTGTTCCGCTTTCTTTTATGTCATTTGAAAAAATATTTCCAAAGTAATCATCTTTTATTCTACCCATAAATTGAACTTTATTTCCTAAGTTTGCAAGAGAAACAACAGTGTTCGCTGATGAGCCGCCTGAGATCTTTTTGATTACTTCACAATTTTGCAAGAGGAGATCTGATTGAGAAATTCCTATTAAACTCATAGATCCTTTTTGAAGATTATTAGTCTCTAAAAAAACATCTTCTACATTAACTATTAGATCTACGATTGCATTGCCAATACCTACAAGATCGATTTCTTTATCTAATTCAATATGTCTAAAATTATCCATTTAATAAATTAAGGAGTTACATTTACCTCAAAAGAGCTCTTTTTGGTCCATGGATAGGATCCTCTATTACGATTGTTTGATCTCGATTGGCACCTAAAGATACTATCGCAATAGGGACCTCCATTAATTCTGCCAGAAATCTCAGGTAATTCATGGCTCCTTCAGGAAGGTCAGAAAGTTTTCTGCAATTTGCAGTAGAGCATTGCCATCCTTTAAGCTTTTTAAAAATTGGTTTACATTTCTTTAGATCTTCAGAGTTTGTTGGGAAATAGTCGATCTCTTGGCCGTTAAATTCATATGCAACACAAACTTGTATTTCATCTAACTCATCTAATACATCTAATTTTGTAATTGCTAAGCAATCTAGGCCATTTACTTGCACAGCATATTTTCCAATAATTCCGTCAAACCAACCACATCTTCTCCTTCTGCCAGTTGTTGTACCAAACTCTCCGCCTCTGTCACATAATTGATCATTTATACTACCCTGAAGTTCTGTTGGGAAAGGGCCTTCTCCTACTCTTGTTGTATAAGCTTTAGCCACTCCGATTACTCTATCTATGAGAGTTGGTCCTACCCCTGCTCCTATACAAGCTCCTCCAGAAATCGGATTTGAAGAAGTCACGTATGGATATGTTCCATGGTCTAAATCAAGGAGAGTGCCCTGTGCGCCTTCAAAAAGTATATTTTTTTTGTTTTTTGAAGCCGAGTGAATTGTTCTAGTACAATCCACAACGTGATCCTTCAGTCTTTTGCCGTATTCCAGATATTCTTCAATAATCTTATCTTTATTAAGTGGTTTGATCTTATATATTTTTTCTAATAATCCGTTTTTTTCTTTTAAAGGAATTTCAAGAACATCCCTTAATCTATCCTCATCTAGTAAATCTCGAACCCTTACCCCATTCCTTTGTGATTTATCAGCATATGTTGGGCCAATTCCTCTTCCAGTAGTTCCAATCTTGTGGGAACCTCTTTCTTTTTCCATGGCCTCATCAAGCAATCTATGATAAGGCATAGTTACGTGGGAGGTTGATGATAACTTCAAACCTGATATGTCAATACCATTTTCATTTAACATATCAATCTCCTTTAACAACACTTTTGGGTCCACAACAGTTCCTGACCCAATTAGACATGTAGTTTTTTTGTATAAAATTCCTGAGGGAATTAAATGTAACTTTAGAACTTTGTTGTCAACTACTATGGTATGACCTGCATTCACTCCTCCCTGATATCGCACAACAACATCAGCTGAGCGACTAAGCAAATCAGTTATTTTTCCTTTACCCTCGTCACCCCATTGGGCACCGATTACAACAACATTAGCCAATTTCTAAAAAAACAATTTTTTATCATGAATATTCAATATATGCAAAAAATATGCTTACATCGAAAAAAGTAAATGATTTGTATTAACTTTCTCTTAATACCATCTTTTCTGCCAGAGCTAATTCTTTGTTAAGTCTTTCTTTAAGCTTGTCTGGCAAAGGTCTGCTTGCAAAGTTTTTGTAGTGGCCAGCCATAGCATTTAATGCAGTTTGCATTGTTGTAAATGATTGAGTTTTATTTACCATCCCTCTATTTCTGTATCTTGAGATGTAATCAGTTATCAACGCCAAAGCCTCATCTCTGACCTCGCCACTATTTAGTGCATCTTTAGAGGTTCCTACTGCATCCTTTAATGTCTGAACTACTGCAATTGTGTCTTTTGTGTAATCACCTGTCATTGAAGTCTTTGCAGCATAACTAGGAATAGCAGATAAATTTATACATAGAATAAAAGCTAATATAATTGTTAATGTTTTAAAAATTTTTTTTAAAATCAATTGATTGATTTCTTTTAACGACATGATTTCACTCCAAAAGAAGTTTAATAGCTTTTTTTAATTGTACATTAGTTTTGATTCATAAAGAAACTTCTCTAATATATTTCGTCTATGAACTTTAATACTTTTTTTGGTTACTCTAGATATCAACTCAACTTCATTATTGATAGAATCTCTACCAATTACTATTCTGAATGGTATACCAATTAAGTCGGAATCTTTAAATTTTATACCCGCTCTTATATCTCTGTCATCTAGTAGGACATCTATATCATTATTTTTTAATTCAAGATAGATTTCTTCAGCAAGATTCTTTTGATTCGAATCTTTGATATTAGTTGGAATTAAATTAACTTCAAATGGAGCAATATGGATTGGCCAGCAAATACCATCATCATCATGATTTTGTTCGATCGCAGCCTGTGCTAAACGAGTAACTCCTATTCCATAGCATCCCATCCATATATTTTCTAATTTACCCTCTTTATTTGAGAATTTAGCATTTAACTTATGACTATATTTTTGTCCTAATTGAAATATATGCCCAATCTCTATACCTCTTTTTTCTATTAGAGTTTCTGTTCCCTTAATAGTAATATAATCACCCTGCTTCGAATTCCTTACATCTGCATTTATAAATTTCTGACTCATAGAATTAAATGAATTAATTTTGTGATAATCAATTTTGTTTGCTCCTGTGAAAAATAAATTCAGATTATTTGCAGAATGGTCAACTATCCTTAACCATGATTTTTGCCAATTGGAATCACTTTTTATTATTGAATCATTAATATCAGGTCCGATAAAGCCGAAGGGTAAATTATCTAAGTTTTTTTCTGACTCAATATTTCTTTCTATTATTGATAGATTAATTAGACTTTTTTCATACTTGGTATCAACCAAGTTAAATAACTTCACTTCATTAACCGTCTGATCTCCTCTAATACAAACTAAGATTGGGAGCTGAGAATCGTCATCAAACACCCCTAAAAAAAGAATCACCTTTACTATTTGAGTGGAGTCAATTTTATTTTGCTTGCAGACTTCATATACAGATTTCTGATTAGGAGTGAATAATAAATCTTGACTTTGAACCTTTATAGGAATCTCTTTGGTTGGAATCGAATTGGCTTTTTCAATGTTTGCAGCATAAGAACCACTTTCCGTGAATAAAATTGAATCCTCACCAGATTCAGCAGTTACCATAAATTCTTTCGATGCAGAACCACCAATTGACCCGCTATCAGCATCAACACCAACTGTCTCTAAACCACAATTACTAAATATCTTGATATAGGCAGTTTCCATTTTTTCATAGAATTGTTTTAAGTCTTCTTCACTTGAGTGAAATGAATAACCGTCTTTCATAATAAACTCTCTACTTCTCATCAGTCCGAATCTTGGCCTTATTTCGTCTCTGAACTTTGTTTGTATTTGATAGTAACAAATTGGTAGTTGTTTATAAGAAGTTATTATCTCCGAGGCAATAGTTGTTATTACTTCCTCATGAGTTGGGGCTAAGCCAAAACCTCTATTTTGTCTATCAAGGAGATTAAACATAATACCTTCTCCTGCTGTATAGCTTTCCCATCTACCAGATCTTTCCCAGAGTTCTGCAGGGTGTAACAAAGGAAGAAGTAATTTATTGCATCCTATACTTTTAAGTTCTTTATCAATAATGGACGATATTTTTTCTATGACCCTCAACATTAGAGGCATATATGAATATATCCCTGAGCTAACCCTTCGGATAAAGCCACCTTTTAGTAATAATTGATGAGATACTATTTCAGCCTCTGCTGGGTTCTCACGAAGGGTCGCCAGAGGGTATGAAGTAGCACGCATTCTAGAAATATGAAAGTATATTAATTTTATCAATCCAAGGTATAAAAAAAATTATAGTGTCTTGAGTCCCTAAAGGCTTGTAGTTTTGTTTTGTAGTATTTGCTAATTTTTTCAATAACAAAATAAAAAGATTTTAAATCTAAGAAATTCATTCCTATTACTGAAAAACGTCTACTAAAACTATGGAAAATAAAGAAGCTGATATTTCAAATTCAGAAGAGTTACTTGGAATTGATGAGGTTCAGAGGTTTCTTAATAGATCAAGAGCCTCTGTTTATAGATACACAAATACTGATTTAAGAAATTTAAATCCAAGTTTTAATCCTAGAAAATTAAATCCAGAGTTTAGAAGTGATCAGAAAGATCCTTTACTTTTTCATCCTAATGAAATCGCTAGATTCGCTAAAGATATTCTTAGAATCAAAGAGGTTACCGTTGAGATTCTAAATTCCCCTTCCTCGGCGACTCAGAATGCACTATTAAAAATACTTGAAGAATTAAAGAGTATTAGAATTTTGCTTGAAAAGCAATAACTTTTAATACCTATTAAGTATTTATTTTTTGATTTATTTTCCCCTTGACTGTAGAGTAATATTGTTAAATTGAAACTTAATTATTAACAAGAAGCATTCTTGATGGATAGTAATCCAAAAATGTTAGTACAAACTAATTCTATAAACGAATCTACAATTGCCTCTGAAATTGAAAATGTAGAGAGAGATGACGATGATCCTTTAAGTATTAGGGATTCTTCAATAAACTTCTTTGGGATTTTGTTAGCTATTATGACTTTTTTAATACCAACAATTGGAGTATTGTTGGATAGACCATTACCAATAGATAATGGGGTAACTATTTCATCATTTCTGAAATAAGATGGACTTAAGATCAATCCCACCATCACCTATGAAGGGAGTTGTCAATTTAGTTGTTGAGATTCCTGCGGGCAGTAGAAACAAATATGAATATAATTCAGAAGCAGGAATTATGGCATTAGATAGGGTTTTACATTCTTCTGTTAGATATCCATTCGACTATGGTTTTATTCCTAATACATTGGCTGAGGATGGAGCACCTCTTGATGCAATGATAATTATGGATGAACCCACTTTTGCTGGATGTTTGATTAAAGCAAGGCCCATAGGGGTTTTGGATATGAATGACTGTGGTGCATATGATGGCAAGTTATTATGTGTTCCAATTGCTAATCCTAGGCAAAAAAGTATTGTAAGCATTAAGCAAATTGCACCTAATCAACTAGAGGATGTTGCTGAGTTCTTTCGGACGAGTAAAGGTTTAGAGGGTAGGACTGTGCATATTGATGGGTGGAGAGACTGCGATGCGGTTGACGAATTAATACAAAAATGTAGTAAAAATAAGAAGAAAACTTTTAAAATCCTGAAAAAAACAAAAACTGTAATCTAAATTGAAAAGAATAATAATTTATAGTTACTCTAAATGTTCTACTTGTAAAAAGGCTATTAATTGGCTAAATGAAAATGGCATTACATTTGATGCTATTGATATAGTTAATACTCCACCATCAAAGGAAGTAATAATGAAAGTTCTGCAAGCTTTTCCCGAAAATAAAAAGAAGGTTTTTAATACAGGAGGCAAAAGTTACCGTGAACTAAATTTGAAGGATCTAAATAACTTATCTGATAAAGATTTAGTTGAACTTCTTTCAAAAGATGGCAGATTAATAAAAAGACCATTTTTAATATTTGACTTTAATAAATTCCTTCTTGGTTTTAATGAAGAAGAATATAAATTAAATTTGAATCAATAGTTATTTTTTAATTAATTAATTAATGAAAACATCAATTAGAGAAGTCATAAAGGAATGGACCCCACTGATACTTATCGCATTATTTATTTCTTCATGCAGATCATTTATTGCTGAGCCAAGATATATACCTTCTGGTTCAATGTTACCTGAATTGCAAATAAACGATAGACTAATAATTGAGAAATTCATTTTAAGAAATAGAGATCCTAATCGAGGAGAAATTGTCGTATTTAATTCACCTTATTCTTTTGATGAGGAATTAATATCTGATAGAGATGAACAATTACCTTCAAGATTGAGCTGTTTCTTTATGGGGTTTCCACCTATGTCAATTATTCCTGGTCTAAGTGATAAAGCTTGCGATGCCTACATAAAAAGAGTTGTCGCTTTACCTGGAGAGTTAGTTAGTGTAAATAATCTAGGAGAGGTATTTATTAACAACGAGAAACTTGATGAACCCTATGTAACTAGCTTTTGTAAGGAGGGTTTTTTTGGAAACTGTGGTCAATTTCAGAATATAATAGTACCTGAAGATCACTTCCTAGTACTTGGAGATAATAGATCAAATAGCTGGGATGGCAGATTCTGGCCTGGTGGTAAGTTTTTACATAAAGATGAGATAATTGGTAAAGCTTATTTTAGATTTTGGCCTTTAAAGGATTTTGGTTTTTTTAGTATCCCAATAAATATGAAATGATTTGCCTTTTATCATTTTGTTGATATCAAAAGAATATAATTATTCATAAAGCACCTGAAGCAGTTGAATCAATAACGCTTCCGAGATGGGTAGTTATATTTAGAGCACTAATTACACTATCTTTATTCTTATCGGAGAAAATATCTATAACTGTGATACCTCCATTACCTTGCTTTATCATCCATATATCTGAAGAATTTAGGCCTAGGATATGGCATAAAAGTGTTTTATTTACTGCATCATGAGCAACTAGCAAGGTAATATCACCTGGATTTTGAGATTCACAGATATCGCTCCATGCTAAGACCGATCTTTTTGAAACCGCATCTATTGATTCTCCTTCTGGCATTTCGACTTTCTCTGGAGTTTGATGCCAAGATCTAAGTAATTCAGGCCATTTCTCCTTTATTTCTTTTTCTAATTTTCCCTCCCATAGCCCATGACTTATTTCAACTAACTTATCAACCTTTTCTATTTTTAACTTTTTATAATTTTTGATAATAATTTCTGCCGTTTCATAAGGCCTATTCATTGAGCTTGAATAAACTTTATTGAAATTAATATTCTTAAGAAATTCAGATGCTTTTTGAGCTTGATCCTTTCCATTCTGATTTAAGGGGATATCAATCTGACCTTGAAAACGACCTTCTTTATTCCAGTTAGTTTCCCCATGCCTAACCAAGATTATTCTAGAATCACCAATCTGGCCTGGAATATTTTTTTGTAAATGTGAAGTCTGATTAAGGCACTCAACCTGATTCTTAAACATTCCTTTTTGATTATTGGCAATATTTAATATTGATATTGATGCATTGTCTAACTTTATTCTTCTGAATCCTTTCGCAGGTTTATTAATTAAAGAGAGGATTAGGCACCTTAGTATTGCATTATGTGCAATTACAAGAATATTTTTATTTTCAGTACTTTTTTGAATATTTAAAATATTCTCTATAAATCTATCCGCCTGAGAGAAAAGATCCTTAATAGGATAGTAAATTTCATGAGTCTTATCTTCTATCGATAGATCTTCAGGATTTGATTTCCAAGTTTTATATTGCTCGGGGTATTTTTTTTTAATTTCTTCGAAAGTAAACCCAGACCAGGTTTCTAGGTTAACTTCCATTAGATTTTCATCGATTTCAATAGGTGTTTTATTTTTAAAACATTTTTGTATGGTTGTAGCAGTCTCTGAGGCTCTTACTAAAGGGGAAGAGTATATTTTCTCAAATTTTATATCTTTTAAAACAGTTCCAGCAAGTTCAGCTTGTTTATAACCTTCCTCAGTTAAATAAGAATCATTTGTTCTTCCTTGAATTAATCCATTTTTGTTGAAGCTACTCAAACCATGTCTTACTAAAACTAAACGCAGAATCATTATTTTGCTGTAGAACTCTCTTAATCATCTCAGGGATGATTAAAAATAGCTATGAAGAATTTAAAAAATCTAATAAAAACTCATATTTTAAATTATCATTAAATTCATGAATAAAAAGATTTCTAAGTCTAAGTTGGCTTTAGCCATTCTTTCCTTAATAATAACTTTCTTTGTTTGGCAAGAAGGGCTTAGAGATAGCCTCAAAAGGCCATCAGTCTCTTATGATCTGGTCCAAAAGGAATATGAAATAACTTTATTAGCCCAACCTGCAATACCCAATAACTTAAAGCAATTATTAGGTTATGATGACCCAGATATTAATATGCGAGAGTTCCTTTCGGATTCTACTTATTCAGATTTAACAGATAGAAACAAGATAATAATGATTCTTCTCGGAGGGACTGAGAATTATCTTGAAATTAATGAAAGCCAACAATTAATGGAAGGGGAATATGGAGTCGTAATTGAAAACATAAGGAGAAAGTTAGTTGAAAATTCATTTATGCCTCCCAGGGACTTTTTCCAGCAATTTGAAAATGATAAATATCTATATCATTTGATATCCAATAAGTTTAATTATGATGATTCAGAATTAATTAATATTCAATTAGCTCAAAATATGTTTATACGAATAATGGCAATTAAATTTGTTCCATTATTTGCAATAATAGCCGGCACAATATTAGTTTTTAGAGATTTATTTAAGATCTTAAAATCAAAAACTATAAATTGGAAACCCTTTGTGGCGTTAGAGCTTGATGCATTAGATATGGTTTTACTTATATCTGGAGGATTTGTGGTTCTTGGTGAGGTTATTTCCCCTGTTTTTTCAATAACAATTGTAGAGCTATTAACTAAAAATCTTTCTCAAGAGATTGCACAATCCTTAAAAATATTTTTTGGTTATTTATTTATGACCTTACCTCCGCTGGTTATAGTTTACTACCAAATAAAATCCATAGATAATAAATTCTCTTTTAAAGTGGATTATTTCCAATTTAACCAAAAGCCACTAATGGAATCATTTAGAAATGGATTAAAAGGGTTTTTAATGATCATACCCTTTGTACTTTTGACATCGCTTTTGATGAATTCATTTATAGAGAATCAAGGAGGAAGTAACCCTTTGCTTGAAATAGTTTTAAGAAACAATAATTATTTTGCATTTTCTCTCCTGTTCTTAACAACGACCGTTTTGGCACCATTATTCGAAGAGATTGTTTTCAGAGGAGTGCTATTGCCGATTTTATCTAGAGATTTTGGCATTATTGTTGGAATTCTTGCATCCTCTTTTATATTTGCCATAGCTCATCTAAGTATTGGTGAGTTAGCACCATTATTAGTTTTGGGAATTGGTCTTGGCATTACTAGATTAGTTTCTGGAAGATTAACTTCATCAATAATTATGCATTCATTATGGAATGGTCTAACTTTCCTGAATTTGTTTTTGTTAAGAACCTAATTAAAAAAAAGGTTTATCCTTGCAATCAAAATTAAAAAGTGTTTACTTAGCATATGTATTATTTTCTTTGTAAAGTGAAAAATGAATTCTTATAGTTATGAGAATGATTTACAAAGATTAAATGATAAAAGGCCTCAACAAACCTTTAAAGCCGAAGTAAAACAAATAGCTAAAGGTAATAATAATCCTATACATAAGATTCTTGATTATTTAAATATCTCAATAATTATTCTGATAGTAATAGTGTCTTTTTTATCTTTTGATAGTCAAAGGAAATGGACTAATTATTATTCTGCAATGCAAATTATTAAACATATAAATAGTAATCTTGTTAATTTCTCTTCCCAAGCAGAGAAATATTATCTAGAGGAAATAGAATCACTTGATCAGTTTCGAATAACTACTACTAAAGATCTAATTTATCTTTCTCGACCCTCTTTGAAAAAAGAAACAAATTTATTAAGTAATTTGTTTAAGCAATTAAGTGAAGGTTTAAAAGAAGGCTTCTACAAAAGGGGCTATTAATAAAATGCGTAGGCTAAAAAAAAGGTTATTAAATTTAAAACCACTTGATCAAAGAAGATTGAAGTCTGTTTATATTTTTGCATTAGTTTTGATTGTTGGTTTGTTTGGAAGAATAGTAAATTTACAGGTTATTAACTCTGCATTGCTTGATGCCAAAGCAAGAGCTATTCAGATTCAAAGGACTAATGCATTGAACGGAAGAAGATCAATTGTTGATAGAAATAATAGACTAATAGCCTATGATATTTCTCTTTATAGGTTATGGGCTCATCCTCAATACTTTAATTTCCCAGGTGATATTTCTAGTTACAGAAGAAGTATTGAAGAGGTGGTTACTAAATTGGCTTCGGTGTTAGATATTGAAGAGGAAATAATCCTTTCAAAATTTATTAATGAAAATACAGGGGTTAAATTATTTGATGCTTTAACAGAAGAGGAAGCTAGCGAAATCAGAGAGCTGTATATCAGTGGATTGGACTTAGAGGAGTATTCCCAGAGAATCTACCCTCAAGGAAATATTTTTTCAAATATTATTGGGTTTGTTAATGATGAGAATAATGGATCTTCGGGGTTAGAATTACATTTAGACAATCTAATAAGCGTATTTAGGGAAAGTAGAATATTAAATGAGGGAGGTGATGGAACCCCTCTCCCGGATGTTTCAGGACCTAATGATTTTGTTAATGATGATAGAGATATCATGTTAACACTAGATTCTAGGCTTCAAAAAATAGCATTCGAAGCATTGTCTACACAAGTCGAAGAATGGGATGCAGAAAAGGGACTCGCTATTGTAATGAATGTCAATAATGGTGAAATATTATCTTTAGTATCAGTACCTTCCTATAACCCTAATAAGTTTTGGGAATATAATTTGAATGACTTTAATGGATGGTTCGCATTAGATTTATTTGAACCAGGTTCAACCTTTAAGCCAATTAATCTTGCATTGGCTTTGGAAGAAGAAATTATAGAAAAGGATGGAGTGGTGGATGATAGTGGCAATGTTTTTATAGGAGGATGGGAAATCGCTAATTGGGACGGGAAAGGCAATGGTCTTATTAATTATCCAGAAGTGTTGCAGTTTTCAAGTAATGTTGGAATGGTAAAAATCATGAATGGAATGGACCCATCCACTTACTGGGAGTGGCTTAATAAGCTAGGAATTAATAAAACAATCACAACGGACTTATTTGAAATTACACCTGGATATTTGAAACCTAAAGATATTTTTCTTACCCAACCAATAGAACCAGCAGTCACCTCTTTTGGTCAAGGGTTTTCAATTTCGTCTTTGAAGTTAGCTCAACTCCATGCTGCACTTGCTAATGGTGGTTATGAAGTTATTCCTCATGTAACTTATGACTTTAAGCATGAAATTAATAATATTGAGAAAGAACGATATTTCTCGGAAAATGTAACTAAGATCGTTCTTGAATGGATGGAGAGTGTTGTGAATGAAGGAACAGGCATTGGTGCAATGGTAGAAGGTTATAGAATTGGAGGTAAAACAGGAACATCTCAGAAAGCAATTGATGGTATATATTCTGATAAGAAAACAGTTAGTTTTATTGCTACATTGCCTATAGATAATCCACAATATCTTGTTCTTGTGGTCATTGATGAACCAAGCAAGCCTTATGCTTATGGATCAACAGTAGCTGTTCCAGTCGCTAAAGAAATCATTGAAAGTCTAATTGTCTTAGAAGAGATTCCTCCCTCAACAATAGAAACTAAAATTATTGTTAAAAAACCCTGAAAATCGACCTTTTTTAGTTAGAAAGCTAATTATTGGATGATTTAAATTGAATAAATAGCTAGTTTAAAAATATATTAATCAATTAAAAATGAAATCCATTTTAGAACAATTGTCATTGATGACTACAGTTGTTGCTGATACTGGGGATTTAGATGCTATAAAAAAATTCCTTCCAAGAGATGCAACTACTAATCCCTCACTTATCTTGGCGGCAGCAAAGAATCCGGATTATATTCAGCTAATAGATGAGGCCTTAGAAAATTCAATTAAAATTTTGCCTAGAGACTTTTCAAAAGATGCACTCATTAAAGAGGCTATTGATCAGGTTTCAGTTCTTTTTGGTAAAGAAATTCTTGGAATCATTTCAGGAAGAGTCTCTACAGAAGTTGATGCAAGATTAAGTTTTGATATCGAAGCGACAGTAAATAAAGCAAGGAAGTTAATTAAACTTTATGAAAAATATGGAATTAATAAAAATAGAATACTAATAAAAATAGCTTCAACATGGGAAGGCATTAAAGCAGCAGAGATTTTAGAAAGAGAAGGCATAAGTTGTAATTTGACTTTGTTATTTAATTTCTGTCAAGCTGTTGCATGTGCTGATGCAAATGTTACTCTAATTTCACCTTTTGTTGGCCGTATTCTTGATTGGCATAAAGCTAAAACTGGTAAAGATCAGTTTCTACCCCAGGAAGATCCAGGTGTTATTTCAGTAACAAAGATTTTTAATTACTTTAAAGAAAAAGGATACTCAACTGAAGTTATGGGAGCTAGCTTTAGAAATGTTGATGAAATAAAGGAATTAGCGGGATGTGATTTGCTGACTATTGCTCCAAAGTTTCTTGAAGAGCTTGATAGTGATCATTCAGATTTATTTAAGAAATTAGACAAAGATTCATTGAATCAAATCTCATCAGATTATAAATTTGGTGAAAAAGATTTCAGAGTTAATATGTTGGAGGATCAAATGGCGAGTGAGAAACTTAGTGAAGGTATAACTGGATTTAGTAAAGCAATAGAGGAATTAGAGTTATTACTATTTCATAGATTCTCTGAAATTAATAGCGAGCATTTAATTGCATTGTAGGGGTCTTAAATTTCTTGATTTAACTTTGGCTTCTAAAGATAAGTCTTTTAATTACTCTTTTTGCAATATCTGAATAATTCATTTCTCCTGATAAGATTTGAGCGATTCTTTGTGGAGCGGTTTTTCTTTTAACTCCTAATTTATAACCCGTCTTGGGAAACCTATAAAACACATTTGCAATTCTTTTGCCCCAAGCCATAGATTTTCCCCAGTTATTTGTCATTGCTTGTGAGTATTCATCTAAATTAGATGTATTTGATATCAAGCATTTATCTATACATTCGGCAGCATAGAAGCTACTTATTAATGCTGGCCTTATCCCTTCAGCCAGAAAAGGGTCGCATAGTGAAGCTGCATCTCCAACAACTAATGCATTTTCATGGTTTAACTTATATATGCCACTCCAGATTCTAAGCTTTTTGTGCATTGGTTTATATTTACTATCTATAAAACCGAACCCATCTATGATTCCCTTGTTGAGCTCATAATTCTCCAATCCATGATTACCAATAAAGGTACCAAGTCCAATATTAACAGAATCTTTTAATGGGAAAGCCCATGCAAATCCATATTTAATTGATCCGAAGTCAAATCTAACCGAATCCTTTGAGATATTTCCTAATCCTTCTAATCTAATAGCTAATGTTTTGGCATATTTAGGTTTTTTAGGACCAAGATTTAAATATGATGCCCACTTTGATTCGGAACCATCCGCAATAACTAAGAATTTTGAATGAATAATAGTTTCATCAGAACAAACAAAATTCCATACTTCTCCTGATTTATTTATTGAAATAGCTTCTGAAGCCCTGATAATGGTTGTGCCATACTTTAGTGCTTCTTCGAGGATTAACTTATCTAACTTTTCTCTTCTTACTACCCAGAATGAAGATCCTCCAGGTATATCGGCAATTACCTTGTCTGATGATTTCCAAGTAAAATGAACACTTTTCACTTTGGTCTCAATAACTGAAGTGATGTCAGTAGAAATAAAATCTGCCATCGATGCGGCCATACCCCCTGCACAACTTACAAGATCTCTTTTTTGTTGTTTTTCTATAACAACTACTGAATACCCTTTCTTTGATAAGTTAAGTGCTGTTGACGATCCAGATAATCCACCCCCAAATATTGCGATATCAAAGACTTTCAAACTTTTAAGATTTCTTTTTCTTTTTCTGAAAGTTTTTTCTCAATAGTTGCAATGCATTGGTCTGTAATCTTTTGTATTTTTTGTTGATTATCTCTTGATTCATCTACCGATATCAATCCCTCCTTCTCATCTTTTTTTTCTTTGTCAATAGCATCTCTTCTTATATTCCTTAAAGCAACTTTGCCTTCTTCTGCGTACTTAGATGCTAGTTTGCAGAACTCTTTTCGTCTCTCTTCAGTTAAAGGAGGTACATTAATACGAATTACTTTACCATCATTATTAGGAGTAATGCCAAGGTCACTCATGGATATTGATTTCTCAATTGCTTGTAAACATGAAATATCAAAAGGTTGTATTGATATTGTCTGAGAATCAATAGTTGAAATTGTAGCTAGTGATTTTATGGGTGTTTCTGCTCCGTAATATTCAACATTTACCCTGTCTAGTAAAGATGCATTAGCCCTTCCAGTTCTAATGGTATTGAAATTTCTTTGAGTAGCTTCAATACTTTTATTCATATTGGAGTGAATTTCTTGTTCGTTCATGATTTTTGGTGTTGATGTTTAACTTATTAAAGATCCTATCGACTCTCCATCAGCGGCCCTTGAAATGTTTCCTTCTTTAAAGATGTCAAAAACTAAAATGGGAATATTATTATCCTTGCAAAGTGCTATGGCAGTGCTATCCATAACGGCAATTTCATCGGTGAGGACCTGATGGTAGGTAAGTTTCTCATATTTCTTTGCATTAGTATATTGGTTTGGGTCTTTATCATAAACCCCATCTACCTTTGTTGCCTTCATTACAGCATCAGCATTTATTTCTGCAGCTCGTAAAGCCGCTGTTGTGTCAGTTGTGAAAAAAGGATTTCCGCACCCCCCTCCAAATACAACAACTCTTCCTTTCTCTAGATGTCTAATAGCCCTTCTTCTAATATAAGGTTCAGCAATTTCTTGCATTTCAATTGCAGTTTGTACGCGTGTTTCAACACCAGCTCTTTCAAGTCCATCTTGTAAAGAAATAGCGTTCATAACAGTGGCTAACATACCAACATAATCTGCTGTTGCTCTATCCATCCCATCAGCAGAACCCTTTAAACCTCGAAAGATATTTCCGCCTCCTACTACAATTGCAAGCTGAACGTTTTTAGAAACAACTTTAGAAACATCTTTAGCTATAGATTGAACTATGGCAGGGTCAATTCCGTAAGGCTTTTGACCCATTAAGGCTTCGCCGCTAAGTTTTAATAGAATTCTTTTGTAAGTCATTCAATAACCATACCTTTAAGACAGTAGCAAGTAATACGCAGATTTCCTAATTTTAAATAAAAATTGCTTTTTTCTCTAAACATTTTTCTAAAGATTTCTTTTTTGACTTCTTTCAAGTTCTAAGGAATTTATAAATTTAGAATTCAACGCATTTTTGAGCTTTAATACCTTGGTCTTTAAATGGATGCTTAATTAATTCCATCGTTGTAACTAAATCTGCAGTTTCAATAATTGACTTTGGAGCACTTCTGCCAGTAAGAACTATATGACTATCTTTATTATCTGTAATTTTAAAAAAATCAATAATGGTGTTTGCATCAATATATCCTAACTTGATTGCAATATTTATTTCATCTAGGATGATCAGTCTATATGAGTCATCCTTAATATATTTCTTTGATATTTCCCATGCCTCTTTAACTAATTCTTCATCTCTTATTCGATTTTGTGTCTCCCAAGTAAATCCCTCTCCTAGAGAATGCCAAGATATATTTCTTGATAAACTCTTTAAGGCTTTTTCCTCCCCTGTTTTCCATGCACCTTTGATAAATTGAATTATTGCAACTTTATATCCATGCCCTAATGTTCTTAATGCCATTCCCAATGCAGCCGTAGTTTTTCCTTTGCCGTTGCCTGTAAAAACTATTATTAAACCCTTTTCTGATTTTCTTATTTTTAATCTTTCTTGCTGAACCCTTTTTCTTGCTTGCATCCGCTCTTGATATAGTTTTTCATTGTCTTCTGGGGAGTACTTGCCTCCAATACCGAGATTGCCTGCCTTTTCGTCAAGACTTGCTAAATCTTTAACAAAGGATTTTTTGTCATTGCCAAGATTCTTTTTGGTCATTACCTAACTATATTTTTAATTAATTCTATAACCTCATATAGATTCTCTCTTCTTGAATTTTAATAGAGCATTATTTACTGCCTTCTGCTGATCTCTTTTTGTAATCCAGTGATGGTAAGTTTGTGTATGGACATTGACAGAGTGTCCCATCATTCTTGCGGCAACTGAGTCTGGTAAATCATATAGTATAGTTCTTACTGCCCAAGCATGTCTTAGATCATATGGTTTTATCTTTAGGTTATACCTCTTGAATTGATCAGTAATTCTTTTCCCTACATATTGAAGAGTTGTGCTTTTTAGATCTTTGTTTATTTTTGGCAAAAGTGTTGGATCTTTGCCTAAGTTGTAAAGTCCAAAATAATCAACCCATTTGGGGTGAAATGGCCAAACTTGATGTTCTCCAGTTTTGGTAGTTGGCAGAACTCTTATGATTTTATCTCCATCATCCTGAAGTGATTTTAAATCGCAAAAAAATACCTCATGATTGCGTAATCCATATGTTGCCATAAGCCCAAATACGTACTGCCAAGATCGGTTCGGGATTTTCCCCCAAAGGTCCTCAATTAAATTATCACTAGGCAAATCTCGGAAGCTCGCTTTATTTAGTCCATAACCCCTAGCCATTAATTTCCAGTCTTTAGGAAGTTGATAATTTAAAAAACTTGCAAATACACCTAGAGAAGTTCCACATTGTTTTCTACTTCTACTACCTTCTTTATAAGTTTCTAATGTATTTATAAAAAGCTGATCAAGCTCTTTTAAATTTTTTTCTTTATGGATAGATATTAATCTTTTAATATAAGGTTTGTAAGAATTATTCCAAGTAGTTTTTCTTGTGCTTGAACGAAAGTCATTTTTCTTTTCATTAAAGAAAAATTCCTCAAATTTATTGATTTTCTTTATGAAGTCTTCATTGAAGTTGATTTCCAATGGTTTGATTATTGTTATCCAATTATTCCAGTCAAATTGACTTAATTCTAATTGAAGAATTATAAGTTGTAATTTCTTTTTTGCCTCTTCCAGACCTAATCTGTCGGCATTAAGTCCTAATGAAATTCTTTGAATTCTTGAAGTCTGTTTATTCTCTTTTGATGGTAAGGATCCTCTAATATTAAGTTTTTCTCCGCGTTTTTCAATTCTTAGCTTGCAACCTTGAGCCGCAAACTTTTTATTTATGGAATCAATTTCATGAATTATGTTCATTAACTTATATAATTATTTTTATAATGACATTTTAATGTCCTTTTTCAATCTCCATAGAATCTAAATGGAAAAAATTGGTGTCCTATTATTAAACCTAGGAGGCCCTGAACGTATAAAAGATGTTGGCCCATTTTTATATAACCTTTTTGCTGATCCTGAGATTATTAGGTTACCTATACCTGCATTCCAAAAACCACTTGCTTGGCTTATTAGCACATTAAGAAGTACAAAATCTCAGGAAGCTTATCTTTCAATTGGAGGAGGTTCTCCTATCAGGCGGATTACAGAACAGCAGGCCAGAGAATTACAAAGTAAGTTGAGGAATAGTGGAGTAAATGCAACAACATATATCGCCATGAGGTATTGGCATCCTTTTACTGAGTCAGCCATAGCAGATATTAAGGCTGACGGAATCGATCAAGTAGTGGTGCTGCCTCTCTACCCTCATTTCTCTATCAGTACAAGTGGATCAAGTTTTAGAGAACTTAAGAAATTGCGAGAAAAAGATACTGAATTTCAGAAGATTCCAATTAGATGTATTCGTAGTTGGTTTAGTCAATCAGGATATATAAAGGCAATGTCTGAGCTGATTTCTGAACAAATATTACTTTGTTCCTTCCCTTCAGATGCCCATGTTTGTTTTACTGCTCATGGTGTGCCAAAAAGTTATGTCGAGGAGGCGGGAGATCCTTATAAGGAGCAAATAGAAGATTGTTCAATCTTAATTATTGATGAACTTGAGAGAAATTTAGGATTTAGCAATCCATATACTCTCTCTTATCAAAGTAGAGTTGGTCCTGAAGAGTGGTTAAAACCATACACTGAAGATGTCCTAGAAGGACTTGGTAAGCAGAAAATTAAAGATCTCGTTGTAGTGCCAATTAGTTTTGTAGGAGAACATATTGAAACACTGCAAGAAATTGATATTGAATACAAAGAGATTGCACTGAAAGCAGGAATTACTAATTTTAGGAGAGTTAAAGCTTTAAATACTTACCCTACTTTTATTGATGGGTTGAGTGATCTAGTAATGTCATCTTTGCAAGATCCAATTATTGATTTAGATCAAGCATCCAAGCTACCCAGAAGAGTAAAATTATATCCTCAGGAGAAATGGCAATGGGGATGGAATAATAGCTCTGAAGTATGGAATGGGAGGGTCGCAATGATTGTATTTTTAATTCTTTTTATTGAACTTTTATTCGGATCAGGACCTCTCCATAAATTAGGGATCCTTTAAAACATTAACTTTTGAGTCCTTACTCAAGCAATAATTTCTGACATTAGGTTTATAAATTAGGCAAAATTCCTTGTTTGAGTTTAATATTTAATATATATATTTAGTTTCTTAAGTGACCCTTACTTCAACAACTGTACAAAAGGGAGATTCGGGGCATAAATATCCTCAATGGATTACAGGTGCTGATGCACTTATGGATTCTCTTAAAATACATGGTGTAAGAGTTATCTTTGGATATCCTGGAGGTGCAATTCTTCCGATATATGACGCTGTTCACAAAGCAGAGAAAGATGGCTGGTTAAAGCATTATATGGTTAGGCATGAACAAGGCGGCTCTCATGCTGCAGATGGATATGCACGATCCACAGGGAAAGTAGGTGTTTGTTTCGGAACTTCTGGGCCAGGTGCAACAAATTTAGTTACAGGGATAGCAACTGCACAAATGGACTCTGTTCCATTAGTTGTAGTAACAGGCCAGGTTCCTCGTCCAGCTATAGGTACAGATGCATTCCAAGAAACTGATATTTTTGGAATTACTTTGCCGATAGTTAAGCATTCTTGGGTTATTAGAGATCCTGCTGATATAGGTAAAGTTGTTTCAGAAGCCTTTTTTATTGCTTCATCAGGGCGACCAGGCCCAGTATTAATTGATATTCCCAAAGACGTAGGTCAAGAGTTTTTTAATTATAAACGCGTGTTACCAGGGGAAGTTATACCAAAAGGATTTAAAGTTAATTTAGCAATAAAAGAAAACGATATTGATAATGCTATTGAGTTAATAAAAAAATCAAACAAACCATTGCTTTATGTAGGTGGGGGAGCGGTATCATCTGGCGCTCATGAGCAAATTAAGACTTTATCTGAGAATTATCAAATACCTGTGACGACAACATTAATGGGTAAAGGAGTCTTTGATGAAAGAAATAACTTATCTTTAGGAATGCTTGGCATGCATGGTACAGCCTATGCAAATTTTGCTGTTACTGAATGTGATTTATTGATAGCAGTTGGGGCTCGGTTTGATGACCGTGTAACTGGCAAGTTAGATACTTTTGCACCTAATGCGAAAGTCATTCATATTGATATTGATCCTGCCGAGGTTAACAAGAATAGACTCGCTAATGTAGCGATAGTATCAGATGTATTATCAGCGCTGAATGAGATTAATGCAAAATTCTCAGAGGAAGACACTCAAATAAATACTTCACAATGGCTAGAAAGAATTAATTCTTGGAAAAGAAAACATCCGTTATTTATTCCTCCTCAAGAAGGTGCAATTTATCCTCAAGAAGTCATAATAAAGATAAAGGAATATTGTCCTGACGCATTCATTACAACGGATGTAGGTCAGCATCAGATGTGGGCTGCTCAATATCTAAGAAATGGACCAAGAAAATGGATAAGTAGTGCTGGTCTTGGAACAATGGGTTTTGGATTGCCTGCTGCTATTGGAGTAGAGGCCTCAGATCCATCAGAAGAGGTAATTTGTGTTGCAGGTGATGCAAGTATCCTTATGAATATTCAAGAACTAGGAACTATCTCCCAATATGGATTAAATCTAAAAATTGTAATTGTTAATAATCGTTGGCAAGGGATGGTAAGGCAATGGCAAGAAAGTTTTTATGATGAAAGGTATTCTGCTTCTGATATGAGTAATGGTGAACCTGATTTTGTTAAACTCGCTGAATCATTTGGAATTAAAGGATTTCTAATAGAAAGTAGAAACAATTTCAATGATACTTTTAAAGATGCATTAAATTTTAATGGACCAGCTCTTATAAATGTGCATGTTAGAAGAGGTGAGAATTGTTATCCAATGGTTCCTCCTGGAAAAAGCAATGCTCAAATGGTTGGTTATATTAATAATGAAGATGTCTCTTGAGATCATTTATTTCTTTATTTGCTTTGTGATATAAATAAATAATTATAAACAATCTTTGAGCTTGAAAAAAACTTTAAATTTATTAATAGTTGCTTTTCTTTTCTTATTCCCTTTAACTGGTTATTCTGCAGAAATTCTTCAAATCAATACAACTAACGATATTGTTATTGGAGACCAAAACAGAGAACTCTCACTAACTTTGCCTTGTATTGAGGTAAAAAAAGATAATGAAAGATTAGCGGTAGAGATGCTTAAGAAGAGTTTTCCCAGAGGAAGTAAAATCAAAATAAAACCTTTTGGCTTAGATGAATCTATCTTGTCTGCAAAAATTTTCAGAGTTGATAATAAAAGTGAAATGACGCAAATTCTAATTTCTAGTGATTTAGCTAAAGATAAATGTACAAATAGTTAAAATTTTAAGAACAAATTAAACTCCATTGGCGTTTATTTGTTTTTGTTCTTCTCCAGGAATGAAATTCCTTAGGGGTTTCATATGTACATTTCTCAGCGATTTCAATATTCATAATTGGAATCTTTTCCTTGCAAAGTTGTTTAAATGCAAACTCATGCAAATCTAATGGGTGTAAATCTTTTACATTGGGCAGATCTGAGATATCTTTATTTTTTTTAAGAGAATTATCAATAAAAGAATGGCCTACTTCATCGAAGTTTATTCTCTTATCAAATTCCTTAATGTATTTGGCTTCCAATAAATAATTTATTTTTGAAATAGATGGACCAATAGCTACTAACAACTCTTGTCTATTTGAACCTAATTCTTCTAGTAAAGATATTGTATTTCTTATTATTTTCTTTTCTAAACCTAGTCTCCCGCAATGTATCGCTGCGACTCTTCTCGTCTGTTTATCTGCAAATAGAATTGGTAGGCAATCAGCTGTATAAATCCATAAGTTCTGTCTAACCGCATCACTAATTATCCCGTCAGCTTTAGATCTCTCTTTTTGATAAAGATTTGATCCAAGTAATAAATTATTACTATGAACTTGATTTAATGAGCAGTTTATATTTTCTTTAGGTAGTCCATTAGCTATAGAATTAAGACTGAATTCATGGCTTTCTTTGGTAAAAAAAGCATGAATGAATTTAAAATTATTTAATAGCGGAGATGAATAGTAATTTAGCTTTATATCATTATTGATAACGATGAATTCTTTTTTAAAAGATGTTTTAGAGTATTCCACTTAGTTAAGTAATAAGTTAATTAATAAGATCAATATCTTTAAGCAACCAGAATCCTGCAAATTTCTCGATAAATGGATTGGATTGAATAGATATAAATTGATACCCATTTGATAATTTCTTTGATTCAGAGAATTTAATTTTTAATGCTTCAGCATCTTTCTCCGAAAAATCAGAAACTAACCATTTGTCGTCTTCAAGAGCTTCAAGGATTAATCTCCTTTCATCTATTTCCAACTTAATAGGTTCAAGACTGCTAAACCAAGCGGCAAGAGCTATTGCTCTGTTTTCGCTAAATAGCCTCAAACCTGGGATTAAATGCTCATCGCTTATATCTTTACTGATTGGGAAAATATTTCCAAACTCAATTGGCCATGTTTTTGCTTTTTTTAATTGCCCAATAGATAGTTCTGAAATTGTGAGTGAATCACCTCTTACTGCTTCAGGAAGTGGTTTTGGGTCATTTGCAATTTGCGAGGTAAAGCTCGGAGCTAGAACTCCTCTAATGTATCCCGACTCTTTTGGGTAAATCTCCTTTTCAAGGTATTCAATTCTTTCAAAAAGTGAATAAGTTCTTCTGCTTACTAAAGGTTCGATTTCTAGATTTTCTAGAGATTTTTTTATAATTGATTTCATGGAAGACCTCCAGAATCTTATCTTTGCTGGTTTTCCATGCCCGATGGTTGATGCATTCTCTATGGCTTCTTCTAATGCTTTAGTTAGCCATATTGAATTAACCTGATCTGAAGGACAAGTCTTTTCCCAATGAAAAGTTTCTTTAGAATCGAAATCTGATGTTGATGCGATAATTAGTTCCCATCTTTTTTTTCCATTCTTTTCAATTATTGGTCTTGAATAGAAATCCAATTCCCAATCTGAATTAGTTAATTTATTCTTTGAATAACTATTAATCTCACTTGTCATATTCAAACTTCTTTGTGATTAAAAAGTGATTTAGCTTTTAGAGCTCTATCCTCAGCTTCGAGAAGTACCTTCTCTTTGTCTATGAGTAATTCTCCTGGGGTGTTTTCAAGTAGAGATGTATCTAACCCTATCCTGCCCTTTTCTAAATCGATCTCATTTATCAGTGCCTTTATTTCCTCCCCTTCAGCAAAAATTTCTCTTATATTGCGGATACTGCCTTTAGTTACTGATGAATGATGGAGAAGACCACTAGCTCCACCTAGATCAACAAAAAAGCCATATGGCTTTACGGCCAGGATTCTACCCTGAATTAGTTGGCCTAACTCAAGTTCTGAGAATTTAGTAACCAATGCAGCTTTTTTTTGCGATAAAACTAATTTCCTGGTTTCTGGATTAACTTCTAGGAAAGCGACTTTTATATTTTTGCTAACTAATGATTGGTAGTCAGAACCGTTATCTAATTGAGACCTTGGTATGAATCCTCTTAATCCATCAACATCACAAGTTAAACCTCCTCTATTAAAGCCATTAATTAATACTTCAACAAGCTCTCCATTTTTTGCGATCTGAGATACATTTTCCCAACTCTTCCTTAGAATAAGTGCTCGCGCACTTACCGTGACCATTCCATCAGCATTCTGTTCTTTTACTACTAAAACTTCCATTTCTAGACCTATTGGAAA
>QCLS01000011.1 GCA_003214355.1 Prochlorococcus sp. AG-418-C09
CTCAAACCTTTAATTAGAAATGATAGTAATCCTTTTGTAATTAATGCGTCAGAATAACCTTGCCAAGTAACCTTGCCTTTTTCCAAATATCCTTTTATAAAAACTTCAGAAACACAACCTTTGACTTTATTAACAGGGGTAAGGATCTCTTTATCGGGCAGTTGTAATTTATTCCCGAGCCACAAAATGTATTCATATTTTCTCTTTGGGTCATTTGTAGACTTTAACTTCTCAACTAATTCTGATAATTTTTGATAGGTTCTTTTATTTTCCATTCATGAATAAATAATTAATTTAATAGTGATAAGAAAGCATTATACATAGATTCCTTTCTCGGTTATGTAGCCATTTAATTCAATGTCCCATTTTGCTTTAGGCAGTAAATTTTCACTAATGCAATTCGAGGTGAGAACTCCAATTATTTTAATTGACCTCCAATGCTTATTTGATCTTAATTTGTCGTAGTAACCCCCTCCATATCCTAACCTTAAAAGAGTTTTATCCATAGCAAGGCAAGGTACTAAAATCAATGAAATCTCATTAAATGACAATGCCTTGTGATTGGCCGGTGAAGGTATACCTTCGTAGTCATTTTCCAAAGGGGAATCATCCCATACATAAAATCCCAGATCTTTATTTTGTTTGCATTTTGGTAAAGCTAATGGATACTTTATTTTTAAGCTTCTAATATCTATTTCATTATTAAGAGGCCAATAAATTGAAATGTATCTTTCTTTAAATGTAGTTTTATAAAAGGATTCAACAAATAATTCTACATTCGTTTTTACTTTTTCTCTCTCTAATTGGGAAGCCTTTTCCCTAATTAATTTATATTTCTTTCTTTCTTGCGCTTTAATTGTTTTAATTTCCATTCTTGTTATAGATCCTCCTCATTCAATCTTGTTAGTGCTATTGCTAAAGCATCTGCAGAATCATCAGGCCTGGGAGGAAAATTTAGATCTAAATTTAGCATTACTGCATCTAAAACTTCTCGCTTAGATGCCTTCCCTGAACCTGTAATAGTAAGTTTTATTTGAGCGGGAGCATATTCACTTATGGGGATTCTTTTAGAGCCAAGTGCCATTAGAATGACTCCCCTAGCTTGAACAACATTTATAGTATTACTTGACTTATAAAAAAAGAACTTCTCAACGGCTGCAATATCAGGTTCCCACTTATCAATCAATTCGTTTAAGTCGGTATATATCTCAATTAACCTATCTACTTCTTTTTTATCTTTGCTTGTTTCAATAATCCCACAATCTAGTAGTTTTTTTTGTCCGTCAATAAGTTCTATTAGCCCATATCCTACTCTTGCTAATCCAGGATCAATTCCAATAATTATCAATATATTTTTTCCTCGTTTACTACTAACTGGAATTTTGAAATGTTTTCATCCTCATCAATCTCAAATATTTTACAGAAAGCCTTAATAACTTTATCTCCAGAGTCAACTTGTTCCAATGGATCTTTTCTTAATCGATGCCTGAGAGAACAAGTAATAACTCTAGCTATGTCATCTTCAGATACATCATCTCTTCCCTCAAAAGCAGCAATTGCCTTGGCTGAGCGATTAGTTACTATATCTCCTCTTAAACCATCAACATCAAGCTCACCGCAAATAGCAGAAATGTTTAATCTCAATTCCTCATCTATATTTACACTTTTAAGTTTTTCTTGAGCAGCCACAACTCTTTCTTGTAACTGAATTTGTTTGTCTTCTACACTCCGTGAAAATTCCTCAGGGTTGTTATCAAAGGATGTTCTCTGATCAACTACTCTCACTCTTAAATCAGCTTCTCTAACAGTCTTTACCTCAACGCTCATTCCAAATCTATCCAAGAGCTGGGGTCTTAACTCTCCCTCTTCCGGGTTACCAGATCCAATTAGCACAAATCTTGCTGGATGACGAACTGAAACACCCTCCCTTTCAACGGTATTCCATCCAGAAGCCGCTGAATCTAAGAGAACATCTACAAGATGATCGTCTAACAGGTTCACTTCATCAACGTAAAGTAGACCTCGATTAGCTTTGGCAAGTAATCCTGGTTCAAAGGCTTTAACACCCTCACTTAGTGCTTTCTCAATATCAATTGTTCCGCATAATCTATCTTCAGTTGCGCCTAATGGTAAATCAATCATTGGCACTTGTTGTTTATATATTTCTAGTTCTTTCCCAATTTCTATTTTCTCTAATACTTCCTGGCTTTGTAAATCTGGATCAATAGGGGAACTATTGTAGGGATCACCTTTGACTACATCAATTGCAGGGAGTAAATCTGCTAAAGCTCTAATTGTGGTTGATTTCCCAGTTCCTCTATCGCCCATAATCATTACACCACCAATTCTAGGATCAATTACATTTAATAGAAGAGCTAATTTCATTTCTTCTTGCCCTATTACGGCAGTAAATGGGAAAACCCTTCTTTTCTTAGATAAATTCACTTTCTAACTACTCTAAAAATCAAATCACCAGTTGATGTTACTTCAGATATTGATATTAGTAAATATGATTTAAATTAAAGTTTTTTATTTAAATTAATTATTTTTTTTGAGGAGTAATATTTAATTATATAAAAAAGATCCATAAAGCTCCTTTATAATTGAATTATTAATTTCATAAAGCTTTTAATTAGTTCTTATTTAAATTATTAAGGGCCCAATTAATTTGATGAATAATGCCTCTTATCATATTTAATTCATTCTTTGAAGTCTTAGCTCGAATGATATATTTCTTGAATTTACTTATTCTTGCAGCTGAAGTATGACTTAAGAGATAGCCAATTTTTCTTAGCATTCTTTCCATCTCTGAAAAACATATTTCTATCTCGGCGGTCGAGCTAAGATCGCATTCAACTAAATTCTTAGTATTTTTGTTATTTGATAATCTACTTAATTCATAAAGAACTATTGAAACCGCATGGGATAAGTTTAAAGATGGATAGTTTTTATTAGTACCTATTTTGAAAGTTTTATGTGAGAGAAGCATTTCTTGATTTGTTAAACCTCTATCTTCTCTTCCAAATACAAATGCTAATTTGTTTATTGTTTGAAAATTGCAAATCCATCTGGTTGCGCTCTCAAGTGATTCTTGAATCGGTTCATTTGATGCATTATTACTTTCTAATTTACCCGAGCCAGCCAAAACTAGATCACAATCTCCAACAGCATCAAATAATGTTTCATAAACATTGCAATTATTAATGTATTGCATACCTTTTAATGCCATCTTTTGGGCTTCTAATGAGTGAATATCGCACCTGGGTGAGACAATTCTTAATTCATCTACCATAAAGTTTGCACATAATCTTGCAACGCTACCAATATTAATAGGCCCTTGAGGCTCAACTAAAATTATTATCAGATTTAGAAATCTTTTTTCTAATTTCAATTTAGTGTATGTAGATAAGTTAATAAATCCGACATATTCTGAGGCTCAATTTCAAAACTTGGCATTGGAGGAGTAAGACCTTTGGTTACTTGTTTAATAATTTGAGAATCACTTAACCTTTCCGTTACAGCATGTAAGTCAGGACCAACTAGACCCCTTGCCGTTATGCCATGACATCCTACACAGTTCATTTTGAATAATCCAACTCCAGTTGAAAGAGACCCTTCTAACTTAAGAGTTTTTCTAGTGTATTCACTATCTCTATAATTATAAAGAAATAAGAATACTGATGAAATTAATATTATGGCTATTAACAAAATACCCTTTGTTAAATATTCTTTTGAGTTATTCTTTTCTACTGCAGAAGATGAAGATGATGTCACAACAATTAATAGCTATGTAATAATTGTGTATAAGAATTATAAAAAAAGCTATTAAATGATTGAACCGTTACTTTGTGGAATAGTTTTAGGATTAGTGCCTATTACTTTACTAGGACTATTTGTTAGTGCTTGGAATCAATATAGAAGGGGATCAGGATTGTTAGACCTTGACTAAGAATTTAAGTTTTGTTTGCCCATATACTCTCTCATCATTTAACTTCAAGTAATTACCTATTTTAAAATCTGAATATTTTGAATGCTCACAAATTATTGTTGTTGTTTGTCCTATAAATTTATTATCCCTAAGAAGATCAAGAATTGCTTCATAATAATTACTTTTATAAGGGGGATCAATATAAACAAAATCAAATTCAAATCCTTCATTGGAAGTAACATTTGATTCCTTCGTATTGTTTTTCGACTTAAGCCAGCTAAAAGCATCTTCTCTTAAAACAGTTATACCATCTCGCATGCTTGTTGCTTGAGCTACAGAAAAAATATTTTTAAAGCAAATCTCAGAATTTATTCTGCTTTTTTCAATGGCAATTATTTTTTTTGCACCATGATTAATAGCTTCGCATGATATTGCGCCTGTGCCGCTGAATAAATCAAGCCAATTTGAGTTCAAGACATTTCCTCTCAATATATTAAACAAGGCTTCTCTAACCATCAAAGTGGTTGGCCTAGTAATATCTTCTTTTGGACTTATTATTTTCTTTCCACCAATTAATTTTAAAGTTGTCTTCATAGATATTTTATTTAGTTATATACTTTGAAGCCATTTTCGAAGAATTAACTCACCAGCTTTCCCCGATTTCTCAGGGTGAAATTGGCAGGCAACTAAGTTTTCATGTTCGATTATTGCAGCTAATTTAACTGAGCCGTATTCGACATTTGCTGAAACTAATTTTCTATCAAGTGGATTAACATAAAATGAGTGATCGAAATAAACCCAATTTGCATTCCTTGAATCAACATCTATAAGATTACTTGCTTTTGTAGGAATTAAATTGCACCAACCAATGTGTGGGATCCTTTGATTTACAATCTTGGGAATTTTATTTACGTTTCCAGAAATAATACTCAAACCTTTTTTAGAACCTTCATCACTTTGATCAAAAAGAAGTTGCAATCCAAGGCAAATTCCCAGGAAAGAGTTACCATGAGAGATCCAGTCTTTGATTGCATCAATAAGACCTGTTTTTGTTAGATTCTCAACAGCAGGATCAAAAGCACCTTGGCCAGGTATTATTAGTGCTTTGCAGTGATTAATTTGGACTTTCTGATTAATTAATAAAACTTCTTCACCAAGATTCTCAATAGCTCTTTTCACGGAATGAATATTGCCCATCCCATAATCTATTAGTCCAATCTTTTTCACTAGCTATTTATAAGTGCTTAGAAAGTGTGCTTGAAAGTGTTCCTTTAGGTACTGCACCAACAACAGTATCAACTTTTTGACCTCCTTTAAAGATCATTAATGTTGGGATACTTCTGATGCCATACTGACTGGCAACATTTGGGTTTTCATCTGTATTTAATTTAAATACTTTAATTTTCCCTTCAAAATCCTTTGAAATTTCTTCTACTATTGGTGCGACCATTCTGCATGGACCACACCAAGGTGCCCAGAAATCAACTAAAACGGGTAAATCACTTTGTAAGACATCTTTATCAAATGAAGAGTCAGTAACTGCAGGCGCTGATGACATAATTTATATATTCCTTTAAAAAATTTAGCAGGCAATTTTTCTTAGTGCTGATTTAATTACAAATATAAAATGTATAAGTTACAAATTGTATTAAAAAAAGCCCGAAAATAAATCGGGCCATTTGTGTGTGAGGAGTATGGGGTTTCCCCCATTGTTTAATAATAGCTTCTTATTAGACCTTTTTCTCTTTCTCTAAAAGCTAATATATTATTTACCCATTCCTAATTGTTGAGCTTTTTGATAAACCTTACCCTCAGTAAGAAGTGAAGGGGCAATAACTATTTCAACATTTTGCATTTCCTTTATATTCTTTGCTCCTAATGTACTCATTGATGTCCTTATGGCTCCTAGTAGGTTATGTGTTCCATCGTCCAAAACTGCTGGCCCTCTTATTATCCTTTCTAAGCTTCCAGTCGAACCGACTTCAATTCTTGTACCTCTTGGTAAAATTGGACTTGGTGTTGCCATTCCCCAATGAAAGCCATTACCAGGTGCACTTGAGGCCCTTGCTATTGGTGAACCGATCATAACCGCATCAGCTCCACAAGCTATACATTTGCATATATCACCGCCAGTAACTATTCCTCCATCACCAATAATAGGAATATATTTACCAGTCTCATTATAATAATCATCTCTTGCGTAACTACAATCGGATATTGCTGTGGCTTGAGGGATTCCAATACCTAGGACTCCGCGCGAAGTACAAGCGGCACCAGGACCAATGCCAACCATTAATCCTGAAACCCCCGCTTCCATTAATAGTTTTGCGACTTCATATGTCACGCAGTTTCCTGCTATGACTGGAATATTAAGTGAATTACATAGTTCTTTTATGTTTAATGATTCTTGTCCATTTGTACCCAGATGTTTTGTGGAGACTACAGTCCCCTGTAAAAAAAACAAATCAGGCTTTGAGTCTGTTAAAGCCTCTTTAAATTTTATTGCAGCTTGTGGCGTCCCACTCAATGCAGCGATACCTCCCTTGCTTTTGATTTCATTGACTCTTTTATGAATAAGCTCTGTTTTGATTGGTTCTTTATATATTTTTTGCATCAGAGTAACAAATTCTTCTTTGCCCACAGAAGATATTTGACTCAATACTGTTTTAGGATCCTCATATCTTGTCTGGATTCCTTCCATATTTAGAACCCCTAAAGACCCTAGATTTGATAGCTCTATTGCTGCATTAACATCAACTACACTATCCATTGCACTCGCTATGATGGGAACCTCTCTTTCAATCCCACCTATAGTCCAGGACGGGTTAGTTAATTCGTAATCTAAAGTCCTTTCTCCTGGCACAAGGGCTATTTCGTCGATACCATAAGCCCTTCTGACTTTTTTGTTTAAACCGATTTGAATATTCAACATACGAGAATCCATTTTGATTAACTTAACAACTAAAGGGGTATAACGCCAATAATTATTTGATAAAAAAAGATTTTTAATCATTTTAATTTATATTGTGAGTGTTTGAAAATCTTTTTTTTTATTATTTTTATTCAAACTGGCAATAACCCATTATTATTAGAAAAAGTATTTTTATATGGCTGATAATTTAGACACTGGTAAAAACAACTTTGGGGATGATGATAATCGAATCATACAGACTGATTTGAGAAACGAGATGTCACGCTCTTATCTCGAATATGCGATGAGTGTGATTGTTGGGCGAGCCTTGCCAGACGCAAGGGATGGATTGAAACCTGTTCATCGAAGGATACTCTACGCAATGTACGAATTAGGCCTTACTAGTAGTAGACCATATAGGAAATGTGCAAGAGTCGTTGGAGAGGTATTAGGTAAATATCATCCTCATGGCGATACAGCAGTATATGACGCCTTGGTTAGGATGGCCCAAGACTTTTCTATGAGAATGCCTTTAATTGACGGCCATGGAAATTTTGGTTCGGTAGATAATGACCCACCTGCGGCGATGAGATACACGGAATCTCGTCTTCAGTCACTAACTGATGAAAGTTTACTAGAGGATATAGAATCCGAAACTGTTGATTTTTCCGATAATTTTGATGGTTCTCAACAGGAACCAACGGTTTTGCCTGCAAGAATACCTCAACTTCTCTTAAATGGTTCTTCTGGCATAGCTGTAGGTATGGCAACAAATATACCTCCTCATAATTTAGGAGAGTTGATTGAGGGCCTAAAAGGATTAATAAATAACCCTGAAATGGAAGATAAAGAACTTTTTGAATTAATAAAAGGACCAGATTTTCCAACTGGAGGACAGATATTAGGTTACGAAGGGATAAAAGAAACTTATAAATACGGGAAAGGATCTATAACCATGAGGGGTGTTGCAGATATTCAACAAATAAAATCACCAGGCAGGCCTGAAAAAGATGCTGTTATTATAACTGAGCTTCCTTTTCAAACTAATAAAGCTGCCCTAATTGAGAGAATAGCTGATTTGGTGAATGAAAAGAGGTTAGAAGGTATTTCAGATATTAGAGATGAAAGCGATAGAGATGGTATGAGAATTGTTATAGAACTAAAGAGAGATGCTTATCCTCAAGTTGTTTTGAATAATTTATTCAAATTAACGCCTCTTCAAAATAATTTTAGTGCAAATATTTTAGCACTTGTTAATGGAGAACCTACAACACTTTCTTTAAGAAGGATGTTGGATGTATTCCTTGATTTCAGAATCGAAACCATCAGAAGAAGAACAAGTTTTTTACTTCGGAAGGCAGAAGAAAGAGATCATTTACTTCAGGGGCTTTTACTCGCATTAACAAGCTTAGATGAAATAATAAGTTTAATTAGATCAGCAAAGGATACATCTTCTGCAAAAGATCAGTTGCAAAGTAAACATGAATTGTCTTCAGTACAAGCTGATGCTATTTTGCAGATGCAATTAAGGCGATTAACTGCTCTTGAGGCTGATAAAATAAAAGATGAGCATGAACAACTCATAATTAGAATTCAAGAATTAAAAGAAATCCTTAATAATAAAAATAAAATCCTGGATATTATTCTTGATGAGTTAAATACTATTGATAAAAGATTCTCCTCTCCTAGAAAAACCGAGATTCTGAATTTAGGGGGAGGTTTAGATGATATTGACCTCATAGCTAATGAACGTTCAGTAGTTTTAGTTACGGAAACTGGTTACCTTAAGAGAATGCCCGTTAGTGAATTTGAATCCACAAGTAGGGGTTCTAGAGGTAAAGCAGGAACTAAAACACAAGGGGATGATGAAGTTCGATTATTTATAAGTTGTAATGATCATGATACCTTATTAATCTTTAGTGATAGGGGAGTTGCTTATGCTCTTCCAGCTTATAGAGTTCCTATGAGTAGTAGAACAGCTAAAGGAACGCCATCTGTTCAATTACTGCCAATTCCAAGAGAAGAAAAAATCACATCTTTATTGTCTGTTGAATCTTTCGATAATGACAACTTTTTATTAATGCTTACCAAAGGAGGTTTTATTAAAAGGTCTCCACTCTCAGCTTTTTCTAAAATAAGATCAAATGGATTAATAGCAATAAGTCTTGAAGAAGGAGACGCATTAACATGGGTAAGATTATCTAGTGAGGGAGATAGTGTTTTAATTGGGTCAAGTAAAGGAATGACAATTCATTTTAGATTAAATCAAGATGAGTTAAGACCATTAGGCAGAACTGCCAGAGGAGTAAAGTCTATGAATCTTAGAGAGGGGGATGCACTTGTTTCCATGGATGTTCTCACTTCTGAACTTGTTGAAAAATTATCAAGTTCTGAAAATGAGGATGAAGATATTTTAGAAGTACAGGAGACTCCCTTAACAGATGGCCCTTGGGTATTAGTAGCTAGTTCCTGCGGATTAGGCAAAAGAGTCCCTGTTACACAATTTAGACTTCAAAAAAGGGCAGGTATGGGTTTAAGAGCAATCAAGTTTAGGATTAAAGATGATCTTATGGTTGGGTTGAAAGTTCTAGGAAGTGGTGAAGAGATAATCTTAGTAACTGAAAAAGGTGTTATTGTTAGAACCAACGCAGATAAGATTTCTCAACAATCAAGAGCGGCTACTGGAGTAAGATTGCAAAGGCTTGATGAAGGGGACCATCTTGCTGAAGTGGTACTTGTACCTCATGATCAAAATGAAGAAGAACTTGATGCCGATGATTAATCATATATAGGCAAACAAATTAATTATGAATAAGAGGGAAATACTTGATATTTTAATTTTAGGCTCAGGACCTGCGGCTCTTTGCTTGGCGTCTGAATTGGCTTCTCAAAAACTGAATATAAGTTGTATTTCTAATAAATCACCACACACAAAATGGAGTAATACTTATGGTATATGGGCATCTGAGCTTGAAGATTTAGGTCTCGATTCACTCTTATCTCATCGATGGTCTAATACGATTAGCTTTTTTGGTAGTGGGTCGAATTCAAAGGGTAATATTCCTACCGAACATTCTTATGATTATGGATTAATTAATCGAGAAGCTTTTCAAAATAAGTTGTTAAACAAGTGCAATGGTATTAAATGGTTTAACGAAACAGCTATAGAAATAATTTTTGAAAATAATATTTCTCAGGTTAAGTGCAAATCGGGCCTTAAATTAAAATCGCGATTGGTTATTGATGCCAGCGGCCATAAAAGTAAATTTATAAAAAGACCTAAATCTAAACAAGTAGCACAACAAGCAGCTTATGGGGTAGTTGGTAAATTTTCCTCCCCGCCTGTTAAGAAAGATCAATTTGTTTTAATGGATTATCGTTCTGATCACTTAAATAAAGCTGAGCTTCTTCAGCCTCCTTCATTTCTTTATGCTATGGATCTTGGTAATAATATCTTTTTCGTTGAGGAAACCTCCTTAGCAAGTTATCCTCCATTATCCAAAGATCACTTAAAAGAAAGATTGATCAGCAGATTAAATCGAAAAGGTATTTTTATCGAAGAGATTATGCATGAAGAGGATTGCCTTTTCCCAATGAATCTTCCATTACCTTATAAAAACCAAGCAATATTAGCTTTTGGAGGTGCTGCAAGTATGGTCCATCCCGCATCAGGTTATATGGTTGGATCACTATTGAGAAGGGGACCAGAATTAGCTAAGAAATTAAAAATATTTTTAACTGATCCTAATCTAAGTTCAATAGAACTAGCCCAGAAGGGATGGGATGTTTTATGGCCATTTGAATTAGTACAAAGACACAAGCTTTATCAATATGGATTGAATAGGTTAATGAGTTTTGATGAGAAGATGTTAAGAAGTTTCTTTCTTAATTTCTTTCAATTATCGACAAAGGAATGGGCTGGATTTCTTACTAATACGCTTCCTCTCCCTAAATTGGTTTTTGTTATGAGTAAAATGTTTTTTAAATCGCCTCTAGAAATAAAACTTGGAATGTTAAAAATTAATTAGTGCGATACCTTTTTCCAGTCCTCGATTCTTAGATCAGGAAAGATCTTATCCTCTTCTTCTATTAGTTCAAGATACTTTGTGAATTTCTTGTCTTGGGCATTGAGGTTGTTTATTAATTTCCAGAATCTTGATAGGTGCCTATCTATTCGCTCTTTAGCAAGTTCGGAAGTAGTACCAGCTCTAAGAATGAAGCTCCAGTCTGAGGACTCAGCGAGAAGTAGTTCTCTTGCTGCTTGTTTAATTATCCTTTGAACAAATTGATTTGTATGATTTCTTGAAGATATTTCTATAAATCTTGCTCCTGCTCTGGTTATTTCTGGAACAATCCAAGCGTTTTTATCATTAAGCCAATAGTTATGAAACCCCCCTTGTCCCCAACTAGAGGGCGATGGATCACAAATCTGGATACTGGGATTTTGGGATAAAATATTCTTTAGATGTGTAAGTTTTATAGAATAATTTGCGACTTTCTTTATTATATTCTCTAAAAACCTTGGCCCTTCGTACCACCAATGTCCAAATAATTCAGCATCAAATGGTGCAACTAAAATAGGTTTGAATGAACTTGATAAGTTTATCTTCTTAAGTTGGTCCGCTCTTTGAGCCAGGAAATGATCTGCATGTTCTGCGGCTTTGTTTTCTGCTTGATCTTCAATGTAAAATTCTTTTTCTCCAAGAGAAGAAGAGTTTTTGGTAATTCTATGATATTTCAGACCCAGAGGTCTGGAACTTGAAATGTCTTTTTCTTTGAGCTTTTCAAGAGGTAATTCCCATCCTAAATCCTTATGAAACTCTCTGTAGACTGAATCTCCAGGGAACCCATCTCTAGCCGACCAAACTGGTAAGGTTGACTGACTATCTCTCCCGAAGAAAGCTATTCCTTTTTTTGTACAAATTGGAGCATATACTCCATACCTTGGTCTGGGTTTAGAATTTAAGATTCCATGACCATCTAAAACCGCATATCTTATTCCGCAGTCTGCCAAGATTTTGTCTAAATTTTCATAATATGCACATTCTGGAAGCCAAATACCCAATGGATCAAATCCAAAAAAGTTTTTGTGACTTCTGATAGCAGTTTTAATTTGTGCAATAACGGTTTCAGGATTCTCTCTTAAGATTGGTAAATATCCATGTGTAGCAGCACATGTAAGTATGTCAAGATGGCCTGATAAAGATAATTTTCTAAATTTTTCTATTAGATTCCCTGAGCAATCTTTCCAATATGTTAGTTGATTATTAATGTTTTTTAAAAGAAAATCCGATGCTGTCTTTTCTTTATCAGAAAGCTCATTAAGAAATTCGATTCGTGTATTAATCCATTCTGGAAATTTCTTCTGAAGATTTGAACTACTCAATAATGTTAAAAGAGTAGGAGAAAGACTCATAGTCAACTTTGTATTATCTGGCACTGATTTTGAGGTTGTTTCCATTACTTGAAGTAGTGGTAAATAGCATTCAAGTATGGCCTGAAAGAACCAGTCTTCTTCTAAGGAGTTTTTCTCGTTTTTACGAACATAAGGAAGATGAGCGTGAAGAACAATTGCTAATTGACCAAGGTATTCATTATTGCTAAATCGACTATTCATGAATATTTTATAAATTTAGAAATTGTATAAATCTCTAATATGATTTTTAAAAGACTACAATAATAAAGATAAAAAATGGTTTTTCATTAAAGATAATTTAACTAATATTAGCTAACTAAAGTTTCTTAGATTATGTCTTAGTTCTATATTTCCTTGCTTGTCTAGTAATTTCCTCTGAATTCAATTATCATTAAATTAAATAAAGTAACCTAATGTCAAAAGATCCTGGAAGAGTATTGATATTTGATACTACTTTAAGAGATGGCGAACAATCCCCAGGGGCAAGTTTAAATCTTGAAGAAAAGCTTGCGATTGCTCATCAACTTGCGAGGTTAGGGGTTGATGTAATAGAGGCAGGATTCCCTTTCGCAAGTCCTGGAGATTTTAAAGCCGTGAATAGAATTGCCGAGGTAGTTGGTGGTGAAAATGGACCAATAATTTGTGGATTAGCCAGGGCGTCAAAAAATGACATTAAAACTTGTTATGAATCATTATGCCCAGCCCCTAGAAAAAGAATACATACCTTTATTGCGACAAGTGATATTCATCTCAAGCATAAATTAAAAAAAACGAGGAAAGATGTCCTTTCTATTGTTCCAGAAATGGTTAATTATGCAAAATCTTTTCTTGACGATGTAGAATTTTCTTGTGAGGATGCCTCGAGAAGTGATCCTGATTTTCTTTATGAAATAATTGAATTAGCTATTTCAGCGGGAGCTACAACCATAAACATTCCTGATACTGTAGGCTTTTCTACTCCAAACGAGTTTGGTGAATTAATAGATAATATCAATAAGAATGTATCAAATATAGATGAAGCAGTTTTGTCTGTGCATGGTCATAACGATTTAGGATTAGCAGTAGCTAATTTCCTAGAATCGGTTAAATACGGCGCTAGGCAGTTGGAATGCACCATAAACGGTATAGGAGAAAGAGCCGGGAATGCCTCCTTGGAAGAATTAGTTATGGCATTGCATGTGAGAAGGGGCTTCTTTAATAAGTTTTTTGGAAGGAATCAAGACTCACCAACTCCCCTTACTGCTATAAGAACAGAAGAAATAACAAAGACCTCAAGGTTAGTCTCAAATCTCACGGGGATGAATGTTCAACCAAATAAGGCAATTGTAGGTGCTAATGCTTTTGCGCATGAGTCTGGTATTCATCAGGATGGTGTTCTTAAAAATAGATTAACTTATGAAATAATAGATGCTAAAACAATAGGGCTTAGTGATAATAAGATTTCACTAGGAAAGTTGAGTGGAAGAAGCGCAGTAAGAGCAAGGCTAGAAGAAATGGGATATGACTTAAGTAGAGAAGATCTAAATGAGGCTTTTGCTAGATTTAAGGAGTTGGCAGATAGAAAAAGAGAAATTACAGATAGAGATCTTGAAGCGATTGTTAGTGAACAAGTCCAGTTACCTGAATCAAAATTTCAGCTTAAACTTGTACAAGTAAGCTGCGGAAATAACTCTAAGCCAACAGCAACGGTTACATTACTTGATACTGAAGAACTTACTGAAGAAACAGCGGTTTCTCTAGGCACAGGTCCAGTTGATGCAGTCTGCGAGGCTCTTAATTCGCTTGCAAATGTTCCAAATGAATTGATAGAGTTTTCTGTTAAATCAGTAACAGAGGGCATTGATGCCCTTGGAGAAGTGACAATTCGAATAAGAAACAAAGGTAAGATTTATTCAGGCCACTCTGCTGATACTGATGTTGTGGTTGCAGCAGCAAATGCTTATGTAAATGCTTTAAATAGATTGGTTTTCTCTGAAAAAAAGAACTCATTACATCCTCAGTTTGACGGAATAAACAAGTCAATAAGAAGATCATCTAAATCAAACAAATAATACTCTTTAGAATATTAAGCAAGGTTTGAATTTGACCTGAGTTAGTGTAGATTTAAAGAAATATCTTGATATTAGATGAGAGAAAGGATAACAGGTTATTGGGTGCTTTCATGGATCGGTTTAATTTCAAACATTATTGCTCTTCCATTAATAACCTTAGTTGTTATCTATGGGCCTCCATTAAAGGTTGCTAATATGACGCTGGCAATTAGCCTTGGCTGGCCTGCAGCAATCGTTGGGATCATCTCTTCTGCAGCCTTGCTAGCAGAGAGGAAATGGGGGGTGACACTTACTCTTATTTCTTTGTCTATGGTTATTGCAGGTGCATTACCATACTCAATTTTTAGATTAATAAATATTAGAGACTTTATAGGCTTGGGTGGTATCACATTAGTAATATCAATATTAAGTGTATTGGCTCTTATATATTGGTGCTTACCAAACCACAAAAAAAGAATAAGATTTTAGTATTGAGTTGATCTAGGAAAATGTATTGCTTTTAGTTGTTGGGTACTGAATCCTTCGATGTCTAATTCTTTTCCATACGCTTAAGAAGGATCTCTTTATTAGAAAAATCTCTCCTTTTGAAAGATTACTCTGAGATAATTGACCATCCTTTAGTCTTGATGTAATTATCCCTGAGATAGTTTGAAAGGCTTCATTATCAGTTGCATTTATATTCATTGCTCTAAGGGCAGCTTCACATCCATCAGCCAACATAAGTATTGCTGTCTCTTTAGATTGAGGAATTGGCCCTTTATACCTAAAGTCATTTTCAGAAATATTCATTTTCTTTTCTTTGGCTTTAGAGAGAAAATACCCCATTTTAAGAGTTCCTTGATGTTCTGGAATGAAATTTTTTATGAGATTAGGAAGCCTATGATCTCTTGCAATTTTTAAACCTTCATCTACATGATTCTGAAGTACCTCACAACTCTTTATAGGATCATCCAATTCTTCATGAGGATTTTTCTCCCCAGTTTGATTTTCAATAAACCAATTGGGAGCATGTAGTTTCCCAATATCATGGTAAAGACCTCCAGTTTTGATTAGATCAACATCTCCTCCTATCATTCTTGTAGCTTCCTCGGCTAATCCACATATTAATAACGTGTGTTCAAATGTTCCTGGAGCTTCAATAGATAATCTTCTTAGCAGTGGTTTTTCTTGATCAGCAAGTTCCAAAAGCCTTGCCTTAGTTAGTAAACCAAAAACTGTTTCAAAAATTGGTATTAATAAAATGGTTATCAATAGTAATATCCCAAGTAAGAGTGAATTAGAATAAATTTCTCCAATTGATAAGGTTTCTTCATTTCCAAGGAAAATACTTTCATTTCCAACTAAAACCCATTCTCCAATAAACGATCCAAGTGGAACAAAGATTGCTAATTGAAGTAATTGAGACCTATTTCTTAGCCTCCCCCCAAGCATTGCAACAATAAATGAACTCAAAATAGTTATTAGGAATAAATGATTGTTTAAACCGCTAATCTTATCTGGCCAATTAATGGTTGCCACGGCAACCCAAGTCAGGGCAGTCATAGTTCCTAACCCCTGAGAGATAATTAGGGATGGAGGTACTATTATTGCAAGAGGAGTAATATGAAAAATAATTTTTATTGTTTGTACAAATAATAGAAAACCTAAAATCAGCATGATTTGTCTTATATCAATCATTGGATTTTCTCTTTTAGAGACAAGTATTAAAACTGCGCAGCATACAAGAATCTCACAAAAAGTTGTTACCCAATTTAAAAGTATACTTAGACTTATTTCAGGATTTACTAAAGTTTGATAAGAAGAAACGATAGCTATTAAAATACAGACTATAAAAATAATCAGTCTTTCTAGAGGTGAAAACTTATTTGGTCTCCTTTGCGGTGATTGGCTTCTAAACCATTTGGTTTTAAATTTTTTAAAAAGTCTTGTAAGGTTTTTCACAGAATATTATTAAATCTATTTCATTAACTTAAAATTATAGGCATCCTAAGAATAAATATGGAGAATTATTTCTAAATGACATTAAAATTAGATGGCAAAAATCTATCTTTAACTATTGAGGATAGGTTAAAAAAAGATATACTTTCTCTATCTTCTAAATCTAATAGGATGCCAAGCCTGGCTGTAATTAGAGTGGGAGATGATCCTGCAAGTGGAGTTTATGTAAGAAATAAAGAAAAGGCTTGTTCAAGAATTGGAATCAAGAGTTTACTTTTTCACCTTGATGAGAATTCCTCAAACAAGGATGTTCTTGATTTAATTAATAATCTTAACGATGATCAAAGTGTAGATGGGATACTATTACAACTGCCATTGCCATGTCAATTAGATTCAGTGAAATTAATTAGTAAAATTAATCCAGAGAAAGATGTTGATGGCTTGCATGAACAAAATATTGGCTTCTTGGTTAAGAATCAATTATCACTTAGATCATGTACACCTGCCGGTATTATTAATCTGTTGAGATCTCAAGAAATAGATATAGCTGGTAAGAGGATTGTTGTTGTAGGAAGAAGCCTTTTGGTTGGAAAACCTTTGTCTATTATGTTGCTGAATCTAAATGCTACGGTCACTGTAGCTCATTCTAAAACTAGAAATTTAAAGGAAATTTGCCAAGAGGCCGAAATCTTGATTATTGCGGTAGGAAAGCCAAACTTTATTGATTCAAGTTATGTTAAAAGTGGATCAGTAGTTATTGATGTTGGGATACATAGATTAAAAAGTTCAACTAATAATGTTTCTCAATTATGTGGAGATGTACTATTGGAAGATGTAATTCCTAAAGTATTTGCCTACACACCAGTTCCTGGAGGTGTTGGACCAATGACAGTAACTATGTTGTTGGTAAATACTACTTTTAGTTGGCAAAAACGATGTGGATTAATTTCTACAGTAGATGATCTATTATCATGAAATTGAAGATCAGATTAAACTTTTTATTTGATTTTACTAATTAACCACGTGACTAATTCAAACTCTGATTTTGAAAAATATTTACGAGAGACAAAAACAATTGTTGAAGAGGCGCTTGATTTCTCGTTGGGACCTGAGAAGCCAGATATTTTAAGAGAATCCATGAGGTATTCTTTATTGGCTGGTGGTAAAAGGATAAGACCTATCTTGTGCCTAGCATCATGTAGTCTTGCTGGAGGTGATCCGAAATTAGCTATCCCAACTGCTGTAGCCATTGAGATGATACATACAATGTCACTAATTCATGATGATCTGCCCGCAATGGATAATGATGACTTAAGACGAGGTCGTCCTACTAACCATAAAGTGTATGGAGATGCCCTTGCTATTCTTTCAGGTGATGCTCTATTAACCAGAGCTTTTGAAATGGTTTCCTTAAGAAGTCCTGGCGTCCAGCCAGAGAGACTTATTAAAGTAGTCGGCGAACTATCATTGGTTGCTGGAGCGCCTGGTTTAGTTGGAGGTCAGGTGGTGGATCTTGAGTGTGAAGGCAAACAAGTTGATTTGGAGACTTTAGAGTATATTCATTTACATAAAACTGGAGCATTACTAAAAGCTTGTGTGAGAACTGGGGCTATGATAGCTGGAGCTGAAGAAAATCTTTTAGATTCTTTAACTACCTATGCAGAAGGAATTGGTTTAGCATTTCAAATTATTGATGATATTCTTGATCTGACTTCCAGTAGTGAAACATTAGGTAAGACAGCAGGTAAGGATCTCTTAGCTGATAAAACCACATATCCAAAATTATTAGGCATGGAAGAATCTAAGAATAGAGCTTTAAAACTTGTTGAGAATGCAAAGCAAGCTATCAGACCATGGGGTAAAGATGCAAATCATTTACTTTCGCTTGCTGACTTTATAACTAATAGAGATAGATAGGATTGAAAAAATAATATGCAAGAATTTACAGATTTACTAAATAACCAATTGCTTTTCTGGAGCCTGACTGCATGCATATTAGCCCAACTTCTTAAGATAGTTTTTAATTTCTTTTCAAGTGGAGAAATTAGATGGGCTGTAATCTTTGAAACTGGTGGAATGCCTTCTAGCCATTCTTCTTTAATAACGGGTATTACTTCTGGATTGGGCCTTGAGCTAGGATTTGATCATCCTGTATTTGCTCTTGGAGTAGGAATTTCTTTAGTGATTATGTACGATGCAAGTGGAGTTAGAAGATCTGCAGGTTTGCATGCTGTTCAAATTAATAAAATTGCAAATCAATTAAATCAAGCAGATAAATTAAATCTAAAAGAAACTCTTGGCCATTCCAAGTTAGAAGTTATTGTAGGAAGTATATTAGGACCATTGATAACACTATCGGGTTTGAAATTCTTTGGTTCTCCTTTAGATATAATTCATTCTATTAGCAGGTTCTTTTAATTTATGTTTTGTAAACTCTTTATAAAGTTTTCTGAAACCTTATCATTGCTAGGTAAATGAATATGAACCCAGCTTGCATGGATGTTTTTTGTGGACCACCCCTCATTTTGATATTTTTCTCCCCAGAATTTGGTTTTCCAAGGGTTATTTAATTGGTTAATTAATCCAGTTTCCGTATTATTCAGTTCGTTTGCTGAAGTTTCAATTTGCCAATAGTGAAATTCATGCCCTCTTGCTTTTTGATTTTTCTTTATTATCAGTGAATCTTTTAATCCTTTTATATATCTATAGCCAACTGTTAACTTCCCCTTTCTAAATTTGTATGGGAGTATCCCTGCCATCTTATGAAGATGACCTCCTTCGTCTTTTATTGAGTTCCCTAAAATCATCATGCCACCACACTCAGCATAAATTAATCCAGTCTTTTGGAATTCCCTAAGAGAGTTTAGACTCTTCTTAGAAGAACTTATATGGCTAGAATACCTTTCCGGAAAGCCTCCTGGAATAATTATGGCTCTTGCTTCTTTGGGTATTTCACTATCATTAAAGATATCCCATGAAAGAGTAGGGATTCCGATTTCATTTAGAAACTCCCTAGTCTCTGGATATTGAAAGTGGAATATTTTGTCATCTGCAATTGCAATTGGTTTGTTTTTATTTATTTTGAAGTTTAATTTCTTGGTTTTTATATTAATATCTTTTTTCTTAGCCTTTAGTAAACTTAATAAAAATGAAGTATCAAGATTTCTATTCGCAATTTCTGCAAAATAATTTACATCTCTTTTTTCGCAGATCTCTTTAGGAGAAATTAAACCTAAATTACCCTTTTTTAACGAAATTCTTATATCAGAGGGTAGGAACCCTATTATTTTAATATCTTCATACTTAAATACTTCTTTTATTAGAGACCTGTGCCTTAAAGAATTCACATTGTTGAAGACAACCCCTTTAAGATTTAAATCTTTATCTAATTCCTTGAATCCTTTTATCAGAGCCAAAAGTGAAGCTACTTGACCTTTTGCGTCAACAATAAAAATAATTGGTAAATTTAATACTTTTGCTACGTTTGCGGTACTAGCACGTTGTGTTGAACCTAAACCATCAAAAAGACCCATTGCGCCCTCTACTAAGGCTAGATCACTTTTTACTGAATATCTATTAAATGTATTCTTAACCCAATCTGTACCGCTTAAAAAAATATCAAGATTTCTACATGCGGGATGACCTACAGAGCTTAGTTGTTGTTGATCAAGATAATCTGGACCAACTTTAAAAGTCTGTAATTGTAATCCTTTTGAGAAAGCCCAGCATGATATTAATAGAGATAGAGTAGTTTTACCATTATCTGTAGCTGGTGCAGAAATAATGCAAGACATCTGCAGCTACCCATAAATTGCATCAAATATTTCAGATGAAATATTTATTGTATTTTCAAATAATGGACTTGTATTACCTCTACTGCTTGCCAATAATTTACTTACATCTGAATCTGATGAGAAATAATGATTTGGTACTACAGCTTCTATAAGCTGCATATCTGCCATTCCCCCAGCTTCTAATCTCATACATTCTGCAGATTCAGCACCAAGGATAATGCAAGTGTTTCTTTTTGGGTCGTCACTGACTTTAGAAATTAACCTTAATCCAATTACTTGCCCTGGATAAATACTAGGATTGCCTAATGGTATTGAGTTGATATTAGTTATAACTTTTTCACCATTTTCTCTTGAAAACTCTATTTCTATAAAATCTGATTTTTTAGTGGCATATGTTATTTGCCAATTCAGCTTATCACTAATCCAGGCAATTAAAAACAGGGCTTGAATAATATGTTCTCCTTCAATGTCTACATCAACTTCACTTATATGATTAAGAATTTCCCTTTTTTTTGGAGGGTCAAAAATCATTGCTAGTGACTCTCTCCAACTTTTAAGTCTTATCCAATTAAGGTCATTCACGGCTTTTTTGGAATTTATAATTTTTCTAAGTACATTTATACATCTCTCTTCATTGCCGTTGGCTGTGTCAATTATTAATCTTCTTCCGTTTCTCGAGAAATTGTCAAAAACATTCGGAGAGTCATCTAGGCTACTATTCCACCATAACCATGTGGGGAGATCATTTATAGATAAATTCTCTATTATTTCTGGACCCTTTTCAGCTATTAACTCTGATTTTCCTCTTATGACAACAAGATCTCCGCAGATTGGTTGGTTTTTTGAATAATCACTTAACGGACAATAGGCTGAAACAAAAGTTTTTAGCTTAGTTCCTTTATCATTAGTCGGAGCTAGCGTTATGAGTCTTCTTGGATTAAGGGTACTTATAGAAGATTCGAAAAATTGCCCTCTAAGATCTTCTGCATCGCAATCTTGGTTGTTTTTATTTAACAAATCTATTAGCTCATTGCTATAAAGTGATGAAGATAGTGGAAGCCGATTTTCTAGGATTAGTTTTTTTGCAGTTTCTATGATCTCTGGACTTAGAGTTCCTGTAATAGGCCCATTTATTAATTCGTTTTTGACTAATGATTGTTCAAGCCATGCTGGTTGCCAGACAATTAGAGAGAAAGTATTAGCACCAAAGTTATATTCATTTTCAGAAATCCATAGCTGTTTTAAATACTTTGAAATTTCCTCAGGAGGAAGTTCTAGTGGGGTTTGAAGAGTTAATTGCGGTTTCATTATTAAAAGATTTAGGGTCTGCGCCAAAAAATATTATCTTTTGCTAGAAGTTGATCAGCCTCAGGCGGCCCCCATGTTTTGGATTCATATTTATGAGTAGGCAGTTTCCAAGGTGAGTTCTCCATTAATTCTATTAGAGGAGTATATAGTTTCCATGCAGCTTCAACTTCATCACTCCTTGTGAACAAGGTTGGATCGCCAAGCATAGAGTCTGCTAGTAATCTAACGTAACCTTCATCTGAAGGCTCTCCAAAAGACTCATCATATGAAAAATCCATTTGTACTGGCCTTGATCTCATTCCAGATCCTGGAGACTTGACTTCAAATTTGAAGGTAGCGCCTTCATTCGGTTGGATTCTTAGAATAAGTTGATTTGGGGAGGGGTCAATTATAGTGGATTCAAATAGATGCACAGGAACATCTTTAAATGTTAATACAATTTCACCAAGTCTTTTTGGGAGTCTCTTTCCTGTTCTTAAATAGAACGGAACCCCCTGCCATCTCCAATTATCAATAAATACTTTAGCTGCTATGTATGTCTCTGTGGTGCTATTGGGATTTACCCCCTTTTCCTCTCTATACCCATTTAATGGACTTGAAATGTTACCACCTTTACCATATTGACCTCTAACACAACATTCCCATGGCTTTATTTCATTGGCCAGTTTGGAGGCTTGAAGTACTTTAGCTTTTTCGTTTCTTATGGCTTCTGGGTCAAATTTTCCAGGAGGTTCCATCGCAGTAACAGCAAGCATCTGTGTTAGATGATTCTGAAGCATATCTCTTAATGCTCCTGAGCTTTCGTAATAACCCGCTCTATCCTCAACACCAACTGTTTCAGAGGAAGTTATTTGTATATTGGAAATATAGTTTCGGTTCCAGATCGGCTCAAAAATTGTGTTGGCAAACCTCAATACGAGTATGTTTTGGACTGTTTCTTTCCCTAAATAATGATCAATTCTAAAGATCTGACTTTCATCTGCACAACTTTGAACTATTTTGTTTAATCTCCTTGCGCTTGAGTAATCTCTTCCAAACGGCTTTTCAATAACGATTCTACTTTTTTTGGGATCTTCTATTAAGCCTGATTCTTTCAATGCTTTGCATCCGCCTGCATAGAAATTGGGTGAAACAGATAAATAGAATGTTTTATTTCCATGTGTTGCTTGCTTTTTATCTATCTGTGAAAGTCTACTGGCAAGATCTTTTACCTGTTCTAAATTTTGAAGGTCAACGGGCTGATAGAACAAATAGTTAGAAAATATTCTCCACTCATCTTTATTATCAGATATCTTTTCAAATAATTTTGAGCTAATTTTCTCTTTGAATTCATTGTCTGACCAGGGCCTTCTTGCGCATCCAACAATTGCAAATTCACTTGGAAGCCTTCTCTGTAAATATAGATCGAATAAAGCAGGGATTAATTTCCTGTGGGTAAGATCACCACTCGCACCAAAAATTATTAGACATTGGGGAGGTATAACGCGCTCTTGTCTTAGGCCGATTCTTAAAGGATTGCTCAAAGATGGTTGCATACTTTCATAGGATGCTATCTATAAATAGAGTCAGCATATATTTGCTAATAAGCTACCGTATGTGTCTAAACCAAGAAGTATAAAATTTGTAAACTTAATAAATGAATTAATAAGTTTCAAATAAATGAATTAATAAGTTTAAAGTAAATGTATTAATAAGTTTCAACGTGCCAACGACCAGCTTTCTTTAGTTGAGGTCTTAATTCAGCCCAGTTTAGTCCTTTTGCTTCTGCAGCTTTTGTCATTGCTTCATCAATTCCAGGTTCCATTCCTTTCAGGCCGCATAAGTAAATGTGTGTTTTTTCGTCTTCGATCATATTAAAAAGCTCATTGGCAGATTCTAGTACTCTGTCTTGTATATACATTCTTCCTCCTTTCTCATTTTGTTGTTCCCTACTAATTGCTTTGGTGTATTTGAAATTCTCTGGATATTGTTCAAGATATCGTTGTAAATCTTCTTCGTAGAGCAAGTTAGCTGATTTAGGTGCCCCCATAAATAACCAAGCTTTACCTTTAAATTGCCAATTGTTTTTTGCTCTTTCACTATCTTCAAACATCCTTCTTAAATATGCCCTCATAGGAGCTATTCCTGTTCCGGTTGCTAACATTACTATGTTTGCATCTTCTTCATCAGGTAGAAGCATTTCTTTTCCTACTGGGCCTGTTATTTTTACCTTGTCGCCAGGTTTTATGTCACATAAGTATGTAGAACAAACGCCATTAATTGTTTCACCGTCTTTTTCGTATTGGAGTTGTCTAACGCATAATGATACTGTTTTCCCTTCAAAATTATCTCCATGCCTAGTACTAGCAATTGAATAAAGCCTTAGTTTGTGAGGTTTACCGTTGGAATCTTCACCGGCAGGCATTATACCGATACTCTGGCCTTCAATATAATTTAGGAAAGGATCACTTGTAGATAAATCGAAGGTTATGTGGTTTACTCTGCCAATAGCCCCTTCCTTAAGAAGGCTATAATTCTCAATTACTGTTCCTTCATAAGGTGTTTTCGGTCTGTAAATATTTACAGGCACATCAGCATGCTTTTTCTTAGTAGTTAAAGGTTGGCCCCCGACTGTTTTATCTACTTGATTTGTAGGAGTAACGACCTTCTTATCAGTATCTTCCGATACAACATTTCTTCTAGTAGCTGTATCGACCTTTTTAGATTTATTATCTTCAGCATATTTAATTGCTCTTTTGTTGAAGAAAGTCATTATTAGATAGAAAAATCCAATTACTATTGGGATATGCGCTAATCCACCAGCGATAACTTTTGCTTGCGAGTAAACCATTTTTCAAATTGTTTTATACGAGGCTATCAACTTGTATCTCAAATTGGATGGATTTTAAAAAAATGGTTACGTTTTGAGATCGGAATAAATTAACATAATAAATTTTTTGTCTAAAATTAGGATATTTTATGATTATAGTTACGCAGTATCAATTTCAAATTTAGATAAAAAGTTTTCTATGAACTCTTCAAAAGGATCAGAAAAGTTATTTCAGGGTGATGCTTACAAAACAATTGAGCAAACTATGGAGAAGCTTTCTGATGGTGCAAGAAGATTAGCTGCTCAATTAACAACAACAGCAAGTTTTGATTCTCTTTGGAAGGTATTAACTGACTACGATCGTTTAAATGTTTATATCCCTAACCTTTTGACTAGCAAAAAACTTTATAGAAATAATAATAATATCCATTTAAAGCAGATTGGCGCGCAAGATTTCTTAGGGATGAAATTCTCCGCAGAAGTGATTCTAGATCTTTACGAAGAGAAAGAACTTGGTTTAATTTCTTTCAAGTTAATGAAGGGAGATTTTAGAAGATTTGAAGGTAGCTGGAAGATAGAAAGAATTAGTGGTTCAGATAAAAACTCCCTTATATATGACCTCACAGTTAAAGGTTGTCAATGGATGCCAATTGGAATGATTGAAAAAAGATTAAAAAACGACTTGTCTGAAAACCTTATAGCGGTTGAAAAACAAGCTAAATTAAATTCTTAGTAAAAAAATAGCCCCAAGGGGATTCGAACCCCTGTCGCCTCCGTGAAAGGGAGGTGTCCTAGGCCTCTAGACGATGGGGCCAAGGATAATATGCATCATAGCTAATAAGAAATTAAGAGTAAAGCTAACCTTTCGTCAAGTCCTGTTCATTTTTATCTTGACCTTGCCATACTGGCACTGTGAAATGGAAGCAAGAACCCTCATTAATTTCAGATACTACCCATATTCTTCCTCCATGAACTTCAACAATTCTCCTACAAACTGATAAACCAATACCAAAACCTGAAGTGCCCTCAGATGTTTGAGGAAGTCTTACCCTATCAAGAAAAATTCTCTTTTGTTCAGCTTCAGGAATACCTGGACCTTTGTCACAAATTGTGACCTCAACCCATTGATTGGTTTTATGAAGCATGGTTATTTTGATATATCCAGAGTCTTCGGAGAATTTCAAGGCATTTTCTATAATATTTAGGAAAACTTGTCTCATTCTTCTTTGGTCTGCATATACACTTGGCAAATCGGATGGAATGTCGGTATCTATTACTATGTTTCTCAACCTCCAGAATTTCTCTAACTCTAGAATTGCTTCAGCAGTAATATTTCCTAATTCTATTTTCTGAGGATTAAACAAAGCTTCCCATTTTGTGGTTCCAACCTCTAGAAGATCTTGAGATAGAAGTTCAATCTCCTCAAGTCTTCTTTTGATAACATCTTGTAACTTCTTTAAATTAATTTGACCAAGTTTTTGACTCTGCACAGCTAGCGTCGCAGCTGTAAGGGGTGTCCTAAGCTCATGAGCCACCATTCTTAATAATCTTTCCTGAGATTCAATTCTTTTTGTGAGGGTTTCGTTTTCTTGACTAAGAACCAATATTTCATCTTCTAAGAGTATTTCTTTCTGTGTCCTAGTACTATCAATCTTGGATGGTGGCAGATTAATTCCAAGTGTTTTAACTAGTCCTTCTTGCTTCCATCTTGGTAACCATGTTTTGAGCTGGTTGAAAATATTACTGCCAGCAAACACTTGTTTTGGTGAAGGTGAGATTTTTATAAGTGCTGGTATTGCGACTAATCTATGAAGTTCAAGTAATTCAGGCTGTTCGCTAGGGTCAGAAATTTGTAAAAATATATCAAATTCTCTATTATCTGAATTGAGATAATCAACTAACGATTTCAAGTCACCTCTAGAAAGATGATGTCTCGCGGCAACTAGAATTAATTTTAGCTCTTTTTTTTCACTTAAATTCATTTCACTGAAGTGTTGAAAAGCTGTCAATGCTTATAAACACATTAAGATATTTAAACTATTTTTACAGATAAGCTATGAAATAGATAGAGGTAATATGTAAATGGTTGTTATTAATCAAAATAAAAAAGTAAAAAATGGAGATTTAAATTCTCCAGAAATTTGCTTAGATAGTAACTTAAGGAGGTGGTTCTCAAGAAATGTGGGACTTTGGAAATCTCACAGGTCTTATTTTCTTAAAGAAAAAAGTAAAGTTTATAACATTTGCATGTTTCTTAAAATTGAGGCAATGAGCAACAAAGATCCTTGGCAGGCTCACTATAAATTCAGTTGGTATCCAGAAAAGAAATATTCATTCTTTGAGGATAATCCTAGATATAAAGAGAAAGGCACAATGAAAGCTTATATTCAAGGACATCAGTTGATTAGAGAGAAATTTTATTTAAGTGAAAAAAAAGGTATGTCAAATATTAAGCAAATTGATGAACATGAAATGATATTTGAATCAAGTTACGACCACTGGCACATACTGGAGCATACAAGATTAGTTGATATGGATAACTTTAGATTCAGGGTTATTTATTCTTGGAGAGGTAATAATATTGAAATAGTGGAAAATCACCATGAAGTACGTTTATCGACTTAAGATGCTTAATAATTTTAGTTGAAGGAAAAAATGTTATCTTAAATATTATTTAAGAAAATATGATCAACTCAAAGTCAGTTAAATCAAAATTAGTCTCAATTATCACAACCCCTCTAATTTTATCTTCTTTGTTTATTGGTATCGGATCATCTAGCAGAAAGCTTTTAGCTGAGACTACTCTCTCTCCAGCAACATATGAAGAGTTAGCTCGTTACGAATGGATGGGGATTAATTATGTTTGTATCGCAAGAGAAATGCAATTCACAAGGTTTCTATGGTTTAAACAAAGATTCCCATTTGAAAAAGCATTAAGCGTTGCGACCTCTACATTTGTTAATACTGTACTAGCTCATCATGGAGGATTCATTGAAGATAAAGAAGAAGCAATTGCAATAGATCCTAACCGCTTATATGAAAATGGTTCTTTCATGATACTCGGAGGCGCTATTCAATACTGTCCTGATCTTGTTCCAAAGAAGTCAAAGACTCAATTTGAAGAAATAAATGCAATATTCCAACAACAACTAGAGGCTATAGAAAGTCAAATTACAGAATAGATAATCTACCTAAACATTGAACTTACTGAACTTTCTTCATGTATTCGCCAAATAGCTTCTCCTAGCATATTTGCAACTGATAGAACCTTTAATTGTGGGAAACTATCTTTATCAGCTACAGGAATACTGTTGGTTACTATAACTTGCTCAAATAAATTTTCAGTGCTCAGTCTTTCAATTGATGGGGGTGAAAAAACTGCATGAGAAGCACATGCAAATATCTTTTTGGCACCTTCTTCTTTCAAAAGGTTAGCCCCTGAAAAGATTGTGCCACCAGTATCAATCATGTCATCAATTAATATTGCAGTTTTACCTTTTACTTCTCCAATAACTGTGAGACTTTCAGAAATGTTGTGGGAAGCTCTCCTTTTATCAATTATTGCTAAAGGGGCATCTTTCATTTTTTTTGCAAATGCTCTTGCTCTTGCTACACCTCCCACATCTGGAGATACAACAACAATTTCATTTAAGTTTAGAGTTTCTAAATAATCAATTAAAACAGGAGAACCATATATATGGTCACATGGAATATCAAAATAACCTTGAGTTTGTGCAGAATGAAGATCCATAGCAAGAACTCTATCGACGCCTGATTTTTCAAGGAGATTAGCTGTCAGCTTTGCTGTTATAGATTCTCTACCAGAGGTTTTCCGATCTGCTCTCGCATAACCAAAATATGGGATTACGGCTGTTATTTGCCTGGCTGAAGCTCTTTTGCAGGCATCTACCATAATCATTAGCTCCATAAGGCTGTCGTTTACTGGAGCACAAGTGGGTTGAATAAGAAAAACATCACAACCTCTTATGGATTGCTGTATTTGAATATAAAGCTCTCCATCTGCAAAACTTTTGGATACCAAAGGTACATTTTGTATGCCTAAATATGATGCTATTTCATTCGCTAAAATTGGATTTGAAGTTCCACTTACTAACCTAAGCCTACTATTACTTAGATTAAAATCTGGTTGTTCGTTTTGGACTGCAGTAATCAAACTAGTCACGAAATTTGCAATCTTTAATGTTTCTTTATATCCTAATGGTATTTCTTAACTTGTCACAAATAATTTACTTCTGTTATTAATACCAACACAAAAAATTAATAAACTTTTTCAATATCTAGAAAACCTATTTTGACATTGAAGGGATTGAATTAAAGGGAAAGAATTTATTGTGTGCTTTGTGTAAGTATTTAGTTATATAATTGTAAATAAATAAATAAATTTAAGTGAATTAAAATAATCTCTTAATTTAGTTTATGAACCTAGATCTAATAATTTCTTGTTAACCAAACATTAAGATAAAAAATGGAAATAAGTTATGAATCAGTAAAGTCACTTGGTATTTTAGTGCATCCCTCAAGCCTCCCAGGAGGGACATATTGTGGGACCTTTGGTAAATGTCTTGAAGACTGGATTGATACACTATCTAGGCACAGAATAACAACCTGGCAATTTTTGCCATTATCCCCAACTGATTCAACAGGCTCTCCTTATAGTTCTCCTTCTAGTTTTGCTCTTAACCCATGGTTAATAGATGTTGATGAACTACAGCAAAATAAATACATATCTAAACAAGAGTCCTTTGAGGAGATAAGAAAGGGGAGTGAGGTTTTAAATTATTTTGATTTTAAAATTGCAGATAATTTGTCTAGCAAGATTGGAGACGTTCTTTTAGATGCATGGAGGTATCAATCAGATCATAATAAGGTTTTATTCTCGAAATGGATTAGTAAAAATAATTGGGTAGAGGATTACGCAATATTTATGAGTTTAAAAGATGAATTTTGTAATATGGCTTGGTGGGAGTGGCCTGAAGAATTTAGTTCAAGAAATGAGAAACATATTAAATTATGGGTTTTAAACAATAAAAAGAAGTTATTAAAAACGAAATTAATTCAATGGCATTTGGATAGACAGTGGCAGAAAATAAAAAAGAGAGCAAAAACTAATGGGATAAAGCTGGTTGGAGATTTACCTTTTTATGTTTCAAGAGATAGCGTTGATGTCTGGAGTAATAGATCTCTTTTCTCTGTTTCATCTAATGGGGATTTAATTTTCCAAAGTGGGGTACCTCCAGATTATTTCTCAGATTCTGGTCAGCTATGGGGGACCCCCGTTTATTATTGGGCTAAACATCAAAGAACAAAATTTGATTGGTGGAAAAAACGATTTACAAGGCAATTTGAATTAGTTGATCTCTTAAGACTTGATCATTTTCGAGCAATGGCAGGTTATTGGAGGGTAGATGGGAAAGCTAAAAATGCTATTGATGGGCAATGGATTAGATCTCCTGGTAAGACTTTATTAAAAAGCCTTATGACTGCTTTAAGAGTAGATAGCTTACCCATCATTGCAGAGGATCTTGGAGTGATTACAGATGATGTTAATATTTTAAGGGATGAATTTGACTTGGCAGGCATGAAGATATTGCAATTTGCTTTTGATGGGAATAAAGATAATCCTTACCTTCCAGAGAATTATGAAGGGGATAATTGGGTCGTCTATACAGGTACGCATGATAATTCAACTACTACTTCTTGGTGGAATAATCTAGACGAAAATTTAAAAAGAAACTTAAATGAAAAATATAATTTCTCAGATCAACCTTCTTGGGATTTAATGGAATTAGGCATAAGGACTAATGCAAAACTATTTATTGCTCCAATACAAGATATTCTATCTCTGGATGATTCTTGTAGATTAAATAAACCTGGTACAACAAAAGGAAATTGGAAATGGAAATTAAATAAAGAATTAATTGAAATTAATTCTTTTTTGGAAAGATATTCAGAAATGGGGAAAAAGTATTCTAGAAATTGAAAAATAACTAAATAGGCAGCTCCTCTGAGTTGTTTATATTTTTTTCAATAAATTCAAATTCAATAATTCTGGTTCTCATATAGTAGTTATTTAAAATAAAAATAGAGATTATTAATATCAACAAATATATTACATTTCCATGCCAAGAACTTAAGAAATCAAATTTATTAACAACGAAACTCTTTCCCACCTTTTTTTTTGTCTCACCTATTTCTTTCTCAGCTATATTAGTTAGTTGATATTTCTTTAGAAATAAACATTCTTCGAGTTTTAATAGGATTGACCTTATGAATGGATATCTTGGCCTTATTTCTTTAATGTTATTCTCAATAGCATTAATTGTAGATAGGGGTATCTTCGAAATGTCTGATAGTTGTTTAATAGATATATTCTGCTCTATTCTCGATCTTTTTATAAGATTACCTATCTCTTTATATGGATCATCTATTAAAATTTGATCCTCTTGTTTTGTCTCAACTTTTTTTGGAAAGATTAGCTGAAATATTTTCATTTATTTTTTCTCAATTGATAACTTTCTATTTTTATCAACTCCCCTTCCCTTAATATACCTAGTGATATATTACCAACTTTAATAGGATGTAATTCTATCTCGCTTAAACCTAAGAAACTAATAATTCTTCTTATTTGCTTACTTATTCTTTCCGTAATAACTATTTTGTAAAAACTATTATTAAGCTCTTTCTTTAAGATATTTTTGCAGGGATTTATTTTCATTCCAATGTCGATAATTAGTCCATTTACTAGGGTCTTTTTATTCCTAATTAGTATTTCTGCTTTCCTTCTTGTGCAAATACCTAAATCTGATATCGTTTTGTTAATTACTTTGTGACTCAACTTTCATTAAGTATTTTCTTAATTTTAATGTATATTGAAAAATCTGTAAGTATTTTTTGCTGATAAATTTAATATACCGGAGTTATTATATCTTTTAAGGCGCTTTTTGCTATTTTTAGCGGACTGAAAGTATCTCTAAGTAAATTAAATAATTTCTCAGCATCTCTAAACTCTAATCTGTCATCATGAATAAGACTCATTAAAAGATTCTTTCGAAATTCATATCCTTTCTTACTTATGATTAGTTTTAAACTAGCATTAGCTACAGGAATTAAGTCTTTATTTATGTTTAAAGAGTCTTTGAATAAGATATTTAATAAACTTTCTAATTTATCAAGTTGTAATCTTCCATTTTTATCGAAGATAACATCAATTAGAATGTTAACAATTTCATCAGAGTCATCTGTCAGGAGTTTTTTGGCAATATATGGGTAAGCAATCCTAATAATCTTAAAATTTGGATCTAGTCTAAGTGCTAAACCTTCTTGGCTTACAACGGCCCTAATTATTAAGGCGAACCTACTCGGTACTCTAAAAGGATAGGAGTACATAAGTTTTGAAAACTTATCGGTTATCTTCTTAAAGTTGAATTCACCTACTTCTTCTCCTAGTGAACCTCCTAAAACTTCTTTTAATGGATCTACAAGTATATTTAGATTTTGTTTATCACTTAGAAAACCTAATGTCTGAAAGTCTTTAGCTAATAATAAATATTCATTGTTAATTAAATGAACAATCGCTTTAATTAATGTAATTCGATCAGAGTTACTTATTGAATCCATCATCCCAAAATCCACATAAGCTATATGTCCATTTTTTGAGTCCCCTCCTTTTAAAGCAAACATATTGCCAGGATGAGGGTCGGCGTGAAAATAACCATATTCAAAAAGTTGTTGAAGTCCACTTATTACCCCAGTTCTTATGAATGATGAAGGTACAAGGTCACTTCTTTCTATTTCTTCTCGGTCTTTAAGCTTTACCCCATCTACCCAGGATGTTGTAATTACTCTTCTAGATGTGAGGGATGTTTCTACTTTGGGGATATGGATATCATCATTATCTTTAAATAGATTTGCAAATTTTTGTGCATTTTTAGATTCTTGTTCATAATTGATTTCTTCAAATAAAGCTTTTCCAAATTCATCAATTATTGCGCCTATCCCAACTCCAATATTTAGAGGTAGAAAAGGAGAAAATATTTTTGCTAATATTTTTAGAATTACAACATCTCTTTTAATTATAAAGGTTAAGTTAGGTCTTTGAACCTTTACTGCTACATAATAGTTAGCCTTCAGTTTTGCTTTGTAAACTTGTCCAAGACTCGCTGAGGCTATGGGTTCAGTTGGAAAATCTTCAAAAAGAGTACTCACATCTGATCCAAGTTCTTCTTCTATAGTTTTTAATGCTATTTTGTGATCAAAAGCTGGGAGATTATCTTGAAGATTAGATAATTCATTTAACCAATCTTGCCTTACTAGGTCAGGCCTGGTTGATAAAGCTTGACCAAGTTTTATGTAGCAAGGACCAAGGTCTGTTATTACATTAAACAAATACTTAGATAGGTTCTTTTGAACAACCTTATTTTTACTCCCACCTTGAAATAATAATCTAATTAAGAAAAATGTTAATGTTAGCAATATGTATAAAATTCTAGGAAATAATATCCAAGGCCTTAATAGAAGCCAGATAAGATCCCCTTTCGCTGAATACTTAGTTTCCAAATTATTCATTTGAGCTCAAAAAATGATAATAAAGCAAATTACCTTTACATCGATTCTATAAGAGTCAATATTACTTTATGAGTATTTCAAGTTTTCTAAAAAGAAAGTTTTCTAAAGAACTATTTTTCCCTTCTCATAATAGAGGCAGGGCATTGCCAAAAGAACTAATTAATTTACTAAATGAAGACCCTGGATCATGGGATTTACCGGAATTGCCGGAAATAGGAACTGTACTATCAGAATCAGGATTAATATCAGATGCGCAAAACCTTTTCGCTCAGAAATTTCAGGCTAATAAATGCTGGTTTGGAGTTAATGGCGCTTCTGGTCTTATTCAATCAGCAATATTGTCAATGGCTAAACCTGGAGAGTCTATTTTAATTCCTAGAAATGCTCATATTAGTGTTATTAAGATATGTCTTCTGTGTGATATTGTTCCAATCTTTTATAATCTTGAGTTTTCTGTGGAGAAGGGATGCTACTTGCCTTTAAATCAATCACAGTTGAAAGAAATATTAAATCATGAGCTGCTATCTTCTAGTAAGATCTCTGGAATAATCATTGTTAATCCTTTCTACCAGGGTTTTACAGCTGATATAAGTCCACTAGTAGATGCTTGTCATCAAAAAGGAATACCTGTTTTAGTTGATGAAGCACATGGTGCATACTTTCTTTTTTGTGAAAACTTTGGATTACCTAGATCAGCTGTAAGGTCGAATGCAGATTTAGTAGTTCAATCTCTTCATAAATCTCTTACTGGTTTAACTCAGACTGCAATTCTGTGGTTTAAAGGTACTTTGGTTAAAGAGGAAAATATTATTAAAAGTATAAAGCTTTTGGAGACGACAAGTCCAAGTTCATTGTTACTTGCATCATGCGAAGAATCTGTTAGGGATTGGCTTGATGAAGATAATCTTAAGATTTATAAGGCAGTTATATCTTCGGCTAGGAATATTTTTGAAGAATTAGTTTCTAAAGGTGTTCCCTTAATTAAGACAGAAGATCCTTTAAAAATTATTTTGAATACAGGATTAGTGGGTATTGACGGATTTTTCGCGGATAAATTCTTTTACAAGCATGGACTTATTGCGGAACTCCCTGAAATGCTTACTTTGACCTTTTGTTTGGGGTTTTCAAAACATGATGACTTCGTCAAGGTTTTTTTCGATTTGTGGATTAAATTAATTAATGATGTCAAACCCAACAAAAGATTAAAACCATATATACCCCCTTTCGATTTAGTGCAGATTCCTTCTGTTAATCCCTCTGCTGCCTGGAGTGGGAGAACAGAAAAGCTTCCTCTCAATAGTTCAATTGGTAGGATTTGCTCAGAATTAATTTATCCTTATCCACCAGGTATACCTCTCATAGTGCCAGGAGAAAGGATTGATAAAGAAAGAATAGAATGGATTTCAGAACAGAGTCTATACTGTAAAGATCTGGTAAATTCTTACATAACAGTCTTAACATTGGAAAAATAATTTATGAGATTCAGAAGTGGATTATATATAGGAGTATTTGGCTTAGTAGTTGTCCTACTAGGGGGTTGGTACTTTACCTTGGCAATAACTTTTTTAACTTATGTCGCATTATTGGAGTTGTTTCGGATGGCAGAATTTACAGGTATTAAGCCTGCTACGAAGACAACTTTAATTTCATGTGCGATATTAATTATTTCTACATATTTGGAAGTGCGTGGAATTCTAGATAGAGAAATATCAAGTTCTATTTTGCCGATATCCTCTATAGTGATTTGTACTTGGTTATTATTCCAACCTAAACCCGGTAAAATAGCTGATATTGCAACATCTATATTTGGATTATTTTATTTGGGGTTTTTACCAAGTTACTGGGTTAGGCTAAGAGAATTAGAAGTATTTTCCCATAGTTCTTCTTTTATAAATTGGTATTCTTTGAATATAGACTCTTTGTCAGGTTTGAGTATTACTTTAATGACCTGCCTTCTAATAGTTTCTAGTGATATAGGTTCTTATTTTATTGGAAAAAAATATGGCAAAAATTCATTATCCGCAATTTCACCTGGAAAGACCATAGAAGGTCTTTTTGGGGGAGTGGCTTGTTCGATTCTTACAGGAATTCTTTTTGCTGTTGTTCTTGATTTTGGCTTCCCAGTTATTATTGGCTTCGTTTTTGGTACCCTTGTTTCTTTGATGGCCTTAGTTGGGGACCTAATTGAATCTATGATGAAAAGAGATGCTAAATTAAAGGACTCTGGTGACCTACTGCCAGGGCATGGAGGCATGTTAGATAGGATTGACAGCTATATCTTTATTCCATCCATAATCTATTGTCTAATTATGATATCTAATTATTATAAATTAATTTAATCATGTAGATTTATGTTTGTTGAAAAGTTAGCGCTAATACAATTATCCATAATATTCAAGCTTCTAAATCTTATTTTTTGATCAATTGGAATCTTGATAGATTCGCCTTTCATATTATTTCTCAGAACAATATTATTTTTATCCAATATTAGTGAAAAACCTAATTCAAAATCAGCTTTTTTATTATCAGAATAGAAATAAATCATATCTTTATTTATTCTTAAATATCTAATGGAATTTTTATGAGTAGTAAAAAATGCTAATTTACTTTTTAGTTCCGACCATTTCTTTCTTGAAAGGATATCATTTAAGTTAGTGGATGTAAGTTTTAATTTAACTTCTATATTAAAATTATTTAAGCCTAGAAGATTCTTGAGATTTATTCTTCTTATATCTAAATCATTTATTAATATTTTTGTTTCTCTAAGATATATTTCTTGAAAAATTATATTTTCTGCCTTTATTATTATTTCATCAATTTTATTTATAAGTCTTTTATTTTCTTTTTTAATTCTAATTTCTTTAATATCAATTGTTTTACAAGATCTACTTAAGATTGTTTTTATTGCAAACCTTAATAAATTAATAATCATTGATCGATTTACTTTTGAAGAAATCAATTAAGATTTTTCCTGTCATTTCAGGCAAATCTAAATGTGGTAAGTGCCCACAATTTTTTAAATTTAAATAATTTAATTGTTCCTTGTCCTTTAATTTTTGTAATTCTTTTAAACCTAGAATCCTATCATTTTCCCCACATATTGTTTTAGTTGGTATTTCACTCATATATTTAATGTTACCGCCAAAACCTCCACTTTTCGCAAATGAAGCCAAAGAATCTCTCCACCTTGGACAACCTATGTGAATAGATGCAATCTGTTCCTCTTTTAGCCCAACACTTTTATCTGGGAAAGCGAATGCTTGCCTGCATAGATTCTTTCTTACCATAGAGGAACCCAGAAATATTGCACCAATCTGATTGAGTGGAAAAAGAAGACTTTTAGGATTACCGAATAGTCCTGCAGGTGACAAAAGACTAATCTTTTCGATTTGATTTGGAATCTTATTTGAAAGTAATAATGCAACGGAACCCCCCATTGATGCTCCTACTAATTTAATATTTTCTTTTAAATCTAATTCTTTTAATAAATCAACAAGATTTGAGATTATATTTTCTGGATTGTATTCATATCCTTTATTTCTGGGTGTAAAACCAAATCCAAATAAATCGGGAATTATTATTTTAAAATGTTTTTTTAGAATCGGATGTATTCTTCTAAATTCTAGAAAACAGCTATCAAATCCATGAAGTAATAAGACAGGTTCTCCTTCCCCTGAGATTACTACTGGAAACTTTGCAGAACCCCAGCTCTTATTAAGTGTTAACCAATTAATCTCATCTGATATTTCCCTCCCCAAAGGATCAATTATAGAATCTTTGACTTTTCGAAAATAATTTAAATTAGGAAAATTTAAATTATTTGACATCGTGTTTTTTTTTAATAGCCATTAGTAGTTGTTATCTTCTGGCTTTCAAATTTTGTTATTACCTCAACTATATCAGTTGGAACTACTGGAAATGGTAGAAAATGAATTTCTGATCCCTCTCTGCACGTAAATTCTGCAATTATTTTTAGATTATCCTTTTCAAAAACATTAATACCAAGCTCAGAAATTGTTGTAGGTAAATTTATGTTCTTCATGAAAGGTACTAACTGCCTAATGGCTTGGCTAGCTAGTTTATTATTGCTTTTCATTTCTTCTAGTTTAAGTTGTATCAATATCCCTACACCAACTATCTCTCCATGCATTGGATTGTTTTTAGGTTGTAATTGTGTAATAGCATTATGAAGGGAATGGGCTGAAGCGGTTCTACATTTTTCACCTCCAATTCCTCCAATAAGACCTGCAGTTAGGCCATTGCCTTCAATAACATTTAACCAAGATTGATTAGTCGCTTCGTAATTTGTATATGCATTTAGACCTTCAATAAATAATTGATCCCTAAGTACTCTTGATATTTGTATCGCTTGTTGAACAATTCCATCACTACTTGAAGAACTTGTTAAAGATGATTCGTACCACTTAGCTAATGAATCAGCAATCCCACTGGAAAGGGTTCTTCTTGGAGCAGATACCAGGAAGGAATAGTCGAAGACTAAGATTCTTGGACAAGAAGTAAGACTTATATCCTTTATAAACTGTCCTTTTTTTGTATATAGATTAGCTAAGGCTGTCCATCCAGCACATGTAGAAGCGCTTAGAGGAACAGTAATGCATGGAATTGAAAGATATTCAGCGAGTAATTTACCAGCATCTAGTACTTTTCCACCCCCAGCGGCGATAATAGAATCACATTTATTTTGATTGGCAAATTTATTTATTCGTTCTAGATCTTCAGGACAGCAATCAAATTCTAAATTGGCATCAAAAACATTTACCTTTCGACTTTTTAAATCATTAAGAATTCTAGTTCGTATTGTTTTGGTGGAATCACTTCTACCAAGAACTAATGGCTTTTTGGAGAATTCTAATATATCTTTTATTGCTAAAGACCATGCTTTGCTACCTCTGATAACTTTTGAAGGAGAAATTAAATGCATTTAGCAAGACCAGAACGATTAGAAGTTGGCTCCGGCAAGCTCTTGAGGGGTTTCTTCCGATGAAATTTTTACGCTAACTTTTTTATTTTCGTCTATGTCTACAAGTGCTACATCTCCACTTTTGATGCGACCTGATAGAAATTCCTCAGCAAGACTGTCTTCCAGAAGTCTCATTACTGCTCTTCTTAAGGGTCTTGCCCCATATGAAGGGTTATATCCTTCTTCAACCAATCTTTCTTTAAAAGCATCAGTTACATTAAGTTTAATACCCTTCTCACTAATTCTAGAGAAAACCTCTCTTAACATTATTTCTGCGATATCTTTGACTTCGTTTTTACTGAGTTGTCTAAATACAATTATCTCATCTAGCCTATTAAGAAATTCAGGTCTGAAATATTGTTTAAGCTCTTCATTAACAAGAGATTTAATTCTATTGTATTGGCTGTCTTCAACTGAATCTCCAGAGAATTCGAAACCTAAGCCGCCGCCACCTTTCTCGATAACTTTAGATCCAATATTAGAGGTCATTATAAGTAAAGTATTCTTAAAATCAACGGTTCTACCCTTTGAGTCTGTTAATCTTCCTTCCTCTAAAAGTTGTAGTAAGAGGTTAAAGACGTCTGGATGAGCTTTTTCAACTTCATCAAAGAGAACAACCGTATATGGCCTTCTTCTTACTGCCTCAGTTAACTGACCACCTTCGTTAAATCCTACATATCCAGGAGGAGACCCTATTAATTTGCTTACAGTATGTCTTTCCATGAATTCAGACATATCGAGTCTGATCATTGCTTCTTCACTTCCAAAGAAATATGAAGCCAATGCTTTAGTTAATTCCGTTTTGCCTACTCCGGTTGGTCCAGAGAAAATAAAACTAGCTATTGGTCTATTTGGATTCTTTAATCCTACCCGAGCTCTTCTAATGGCTCTTGAAACAGCTTTTACGGCCTCATCCTGACCAATAAGTCTTTTATGAAGAGTATCTTCCATGTTTAGTAATTTAACTGATTCTGTTTCAGTTAATTTTTGTACTGGCACGCCAGTCCAGGAAGCAACAATATGAGCTACATCTTCTTCACAAACGATAGGATTTTGGGAAATATTAGGCTTATCAGTAACATTAATATCATCTTGGTTCTTGTCTTGGTTATCGTCTTTCTTGCTTTCAAGAAGTTTCTTTATTTGCGATGATAATTCAATCTCTTTTTCTCTTAATTGTCCTGCTTGGTCAAAATCCTGATCTCTTACTGATTCTTCTTTTTTCTTTTGCACCTCTCTTAATTCCTTATCAATTTGCTTAGCCTCAGGTGGTAATTTTGAATTAATTAATCTTACTCTGCTTCCAGCTTCATCAATAAGATCTATCGCTTTATCTGGAAGGAATCTGTCAGAAATATA
>QCLS01000012.1 GCA_003214355.1 Prochlorococcus sp. AG-418-C09
GACATATAGAATCGTATTAATTTTAAATGATCTAGACCCTACTGCCCCTACTGAGGCTCTTACAAAAATCCTAAGAGAATTTAATTTTAATTTTGAAATTGAAAAAATAGAACGCTATTCTGAAACAAAAGAGCAAAATTGAAAAATAGGTTGTTTTAATAAGATGAAGCTATCTAAGAAGTCAGAAGCCTTAAATATAATTGAACCAGCCTATCTCGCTTCACTTTCAGCATTGATTTGGATTGCTTTGTACTATTTACCAATTGGCGGATCGATTCTCAGGCTAATTCTTCCGCTCCCATTAGCATTGCTCCATCTAAGAAGAGGGACCAAAGCTGCTTTAGAAGGAATAATTATCCAGACTCTTCTGTTAACGGTATTGATGGGTCCTTTGAGAGGCCCCTTGTTTTTGTTCCCTTATGGGATGTTATCTTTTTGGTTGGGTTGGAGTTGGAATGTTAGGAGAAATTGGTGGATTAGTTGGTCAATAGGTATTTTATTGGGAACATTTGGCTTCTCTGTAAGGGTTTTTGCATTATCAACTTTAGTCGGAGAAAATCTCTGGATAGTAATAACTAGAGCTAGCTATGGCTTGATTGATAAATTTATATCTTTTTTTCATTCATCTATATCTCCCTCATTATTTACTATTCAAATCGTTGCCTTGTTATTAATCGTTTTTCAAGAGATAGTTTATGTTCTGACTATTCATATAATTGCTTATGCAATTTTCCCTAGACTCAAAATATCATTACCTCATCCACCAAAATTGATGAGTGGGTTTTTATTTTCTGATTTTTAGCATGGTGTAGAAATAATGGAAAAATTAAACTTGAAATATTTTGGGACAAACAGAAGTGATGCCTTTATCTCTAATAAGATTCAAATTTTAAAGAAAGAGATAGATGAATTAAATTTTTATTTAATTCTTGCAGGCACAAATACATCAAAAATTGATGGTATCTCAGCAGTTGGTGTTGACTCTAAATCAAGAATAAATACTACATTGGCTGATGCAGAATTTCTATTATTTGGGCCTATTGAAGATTTCCGTTATAAGCTTCCTTTCTTAAAAGGAGGTGTTACGCCAGCTCTGATTAGTTATGTATGTTTAAATTTAATAAAAGCTAATGTGATTGTTGTGCCAATTGGAATTGCAAAATTACCATATTTCAATCATCTAAATATTGAGAAAGGATATTCTAATCCATCTGAATGCCTAAGTACTGGAAAAGCAATGCCAATTAATAGGGTTATAAATCTTTTCGAAAAAGGTTTTTCAATTGGCGTGTCTTCTAAATCCCCCTTATTTATTAGCGAATCTGTTCCTGGTGGCACCACTACTGCTCAGGCCGTTTTGGAAGCAATAGGGTTTAATAAAATAGATCATTTGATTGGGAGTAGCCTAATAGATCCTCCCTTTAAATTAAAAAGAGAAATTATTGATAGAGGAATTTCTAATGCAAATTTAAAGTCTGATTTTACCTCTATGGATGTTATTTCATCACTTGGGGATCCTTTTCAGGCATTTTGTATGGGAGTCTTAATAGGTGCTAGGAAAAATGATCAAACAGTTATTTTGTCTGGAGGTAGTCAAATGATAGCTTTACTTGCGATTGCCTTGGAATGTATAAACTCTGAAGAGAAAAAGTTCTTTGCGGAAAAAGTTTTTATTTCAACAACAGGTTGGTTAGTGCGAGATAATAAATTAAATATTTTATTAAATTTGGTAGCAAACAGAAATAATGTATCTTTGCTTGGCATAGGAAGTGGTCTAGATTTTAGTTCTTCTAAGTATCAAGAATTGAAAGATTATGAGCAAGGATATGTAAAGGAAGGAGTCGGAGCAGGCGGATTCTCGATGGTCGCCTATTTGAAGGGTTTTAATTATCAGGAAATAATATCTGAATGCGAATATAATTTGGAAAAAATGAGAGATGTTCAACAAATAGTAAGAAATGAATTTAAGATATGATTAATAGAACACTAACCAGAAGAGAATTTTTAAACTTTACTAAATTATCTGCAGCGTTTCTCTTGACATCTTGTAGTAGAAATTCAAATAAATTAGATTTAGGAATCCAAAATAAGTTTTATCCTGATTCATTTAAAAGAATTCTGCCTAAGAGTTGGAACAGAAAAAATATAAACTTTAGTAATCTTGAATTAAATAACAACTATAAGAATTCAGAACTTCTAATTATTAATGATGGTTGGTTGAATAAAATTGATTTTGATCAATTTGAAAACATTACAAATAATTTAGAAAATAAATTAGATGATCGAGCTGTAAAGATATTAAGTGATATATCTTTTGAAGGGGAAAAAAAATTATTTCCTATCGGTATTATTCCTTATGCCGTAGTTATAAAGAATAATAAGGATTTAAAAATTGGTTCAGATCAAGCATGGGATTTTCTTCTTTCACAAAGTCTTAAAAATAAAATAATACTTCCTGAAAGTCCAAGGGTTTTAATTTCAATAGCTAAAAGAATGAATACTGAGAACTCTTTAAAAAAGTTGCTTTCACAGGCATTCTCCTTCGATGATAAAAATGCCTTGAATTGGTTAATTAATTCAGATATTAATATAGCAATAATGCCATATTCTCTTTGCTATGAGGCTATTAAAATTGATTCTAGACTTTCCTTTATATTCCCAGATTATGGAGTCCCTTTGATTTGGAGTTTTATGTTAACTAGATCAGAATTGCATTGCGATAAAATAGTTGATTGGATAAATTCTTTAGATAATGAATTTGTTATTAATAGATTAAGAAGGGAAGGATTTTATCTCCCCTTCGAGTTTGAATTAAGTAAAAATGATTACGAGGGAGAAATATTAATATCAAAGATAAATACGTTACCGTCTAAAAAGTGTTGGCAAAATAGCTGGTCTCTACCAAGTCTTACTGAGATAGAAAAAAAAGAATTAGAGACATTTTGGTTATTTTCATGAACTCCATAATCTTCTTTTGGGATTTTCAATGAGCATATTGTGTGTTTCTTTTAATAAATTTGGAATATTTAGATTATTTGGACATTTTGAAATACAGAAATTACAATTTTTACAATCATCCCCATTTTTTGATTCCCACCAATGTCCCGCACGACCTATTAAATTATATCTCTCTTTAGCAAAGTTAATCTGACCACTCCCAACAGCTAAGTTCCTTAATCTTAATATTTCTGTAATTGGCACTTCATTTGGACAGGGCAAGCAATTTCTGCATTGTCCACATTTTGTATCTCCTAACCTATAAGAAGCATTATCTTCTATATTTTTAATAACATTATGCTCTTTTTTAGTTAGGGCTTCAATAGAGTTTGCTAATTTTGCTGCTAAAGCAAAATCTTTTTCTTTCTGAGCACCTAATGATAGAGTTGTTATCCCTTCGGAAATTAGATATCTATATGCTATTTCTAACGGGTGGATTGATTTTGAATCTTCTTTTAAAGTTTGGCTTGGCGAATATAATTGACCACCTTTATCGGCAGGTGAAATTGCTAAAACACCCATTTTTTTCTTTAAGGCTTTTTTTGCTAAAGGGATTTTTGATCTATCAAAAAAATGTAAATGCAAACTGCAGAAATTAAAAATATCCGAATCAATAGCTTTATCTATAAGTTCGTAATTTCCGTGAGAACTAAAACCAACTTGCTCTACCTGATTTTTAGTTTTAAGCCACTGAATAAATTTCTTTCCTTCTCCTTCAAGTACCCATAGCAAGTGACTATTTAAATTTACCCCATGTATGGCTATATTATTTATTTTCTCTAAATTTAATTTTTCCTTAGATTTTTGGAATTGAGCCTTTAGCTTATTTATATTTCCTGACGGAAGGATTTTTGTAGTGATGACCCATTCTTTTTTAGGAATTTTTTCTTCTCTCTCTAACTGGTCTAGCGCCCTCCCAATAAATATTTCAGCGTTCCCATAGGAGGGAGCTGTTTCTATATGATTGATTCCAGCAAAATATGCACACTTAATGACATCATACATTTCGTTAAAGCTACCTGTTGCCCGCATGGTACCCAAAGTAAAGATACTTACTTTTGAACCAATACCAAAAGGTCGTTTTGTTGAATTAATAATCACTCTGGATCTCTTTTTATATTGTTAGGATTTCTTACTTATATATAATGATAAAATTTATTCTAAATAACAATCTTTTTTCTAAATTATTTTCTTTATGTTTACAGGAATAGTCCAGGCTACTGGCAAATTAAAAAAGTCAAATAATACCACCTTTATTGAAATGTTAGATAATGACTTTGATATAAAGATAGGAGATAGTATTGCTGTTGATGGGATTTGTTTGACTGTTAAAGAAATCCTTAAAGAATCTTTTGCTGTTGACATTAGTGAAGAGACATTAGCAAAAACTACCCTAGGAGAAAAATCAAGAACAAGTTCAATAGTTAACCTAGAGCCAGCCCTAAAGATCTCTGATCGATTAGGAGGACATATAGTAAGTGGTCATGTTGATGGTTTAGGCCAGGTTGTTGATATTAAAGAATTAGATAAATCATGGATAATTTCAATAAAGTGGGTTAAAAAAATCTTTTCTAAATATGTAGTTAACAAAGGAAGTATATGCGTTAACGGTATAAGCCTTACAATTGCAGATTTTCAAGAAAACGGACAAATATTTGATATTGCTATTATTCCTCATACATGGAATAGTACAAATTTAAGATTCTTAAATAAGGGAAATCATGTAAATCTTGAAGCAGATGCCCTCGTTAAGTATGTTGAAAGATTGCTTTTTAATAAAGATGAACCAATTGCGTCACCAAATTCCATAAGTGATTCATGGTTAAAGGAAAATGGATGGGTCAAGTAAAATTAACTTAGGGGAATAAGTAAAATACTTTTTGAATCTTTTTTTATATAAATCTTAAATTCTTGGCCAGGAATTAAACCTAGTTTCTTTGTATAGGCATTCCCGATCAAAAGATTGCCATTCCCATGGACTTTTGTTTTGAATTCTGCTTGCCTGCCTCTGCTCACTCTTTTACCTGGCCTACCGGGTCCTTTATTTACCAACTTGTATCCTTTAGCTTCAACTAATGCTCTATAGAAATTTTTTCTTAATAACCTGCCACTAGGGCTAACATAGCCGCAAATTCTGGCTATCTCATCTTCTGACTTTTTGCTTAGTAATTTAGATTTTTCGAGAAGTTCTTTTCCTATCAACATTATCTAGGCAAATTTATTAATAATATTCTTACCAAAGATAAGATCTGTGGCAATAAATTTTAAAGAAAATATATTTAATAAAATTAGTTTTTTATTTATAAAAGATACAAAATTATAAATAATATTACCCAAATTCCATCAACAAAATGCCAATAGAGTTCTACAGCCTCTAAAGGAAACATATTCAAATGAGATAATCGTCCTCCATTAGACCTTACTTGCCAGGATATTATTAATATCATTAAAGTCCCAAGAGTTACATGTAATCCGTGAAAACCAGTCAAAGCGTAAAAAGTACTTGCAAATAAATTGTCTGTAAGGCTAAAAGGTAAATTAAAATATTCAAATAGTTGACAGACTAAAAAGATAATTCCTAATAAGGCAGTAAATAAAAGCCATCTTTGGGAATCATTATTCTTCTTGTTTAACAGAGATTTACTTGCTTTATGAAAAGTCGCACTACTAATAAGTAATAAAATTGTATTTAAAGTAGGTATTGGTAATTCAAGTTCATAAATTGCTCCATCCGGGAGGGGATTTACTGCTTTATAAGTTAAATAAGCTGCAAAGAAGCCTGCGAAAGTCATCCCATCAGCAATAAGGAATGTAATTAACCCAAATAAACGAAAATCTTCATGACCTTCCTCTATTCCTTTATCCTTTTTATTTAATTCTTTTGATGTATCAAGACTAGTCATAATTAGATTTTAATAATAATATATTTTAATTAGTAATGGATTCTCCATAGCCATAAGGCTCTTTAACTAAAGGGGCCTCTCCTTCCCAATTTTCAACTGGAGGAGGAGAGGATGTTAACCATTCTGGAGTAAGAGCATTCCATGGATTGTCACCAGCTTTTTTCCCTTTAGCAATACTGATAAAGATATTTACTAAAAAAGGGATCGTGCTTATTGCCATTAATAATGCCCCAACACTACTTATTTGATTTACAAATTGAAACTGAGGATCATATTCAGCCACTCTTCTAGGCATACCATTTAATCCAAGCCAATGTTGTGGAGCAAAACAGAGATTAAAACCAACAAAAGTTATAACAAAATGTAGGATACCTAACTTCTCATTTAATAACTTCCCAGTTACCTTTGGGAACCAGTGATAAATAGAAGAAAAAATGACAAAAACCGAACCACCATAAACTATATAGTGAAAATGAGCAACAACAAAATATGTATCATGCACATGAATATCGAATGGCACCTGGGCTAGTGCAACTCCAGTAATGCCTCCAAAAACAAAATTAATTATGAATCCGCAAGAGAATAATATTGCACTATTTATTGAAATTCTACCCCCCCACATAGTTGCTACCCAATTAAAGAATTTTATTCCAGTTGGTACAGCAATAAATGCGGTTGCAATAGTGAAGAATAGTCTCATCCATGGAGGGGTGCCACTAGTAAACATATGATGAGCCCAAACTACAAGACCAAGAACTACTATTCCCATTATTGAAAAAACCATAGTGCTATAGCCGAAAAGTGGTTTTCTGCAATGAATAGGGAGTATTTCACTAACTAGACCGAATGCAGGAAGAACCATTATGTATACCGCTGGATGGGAATAAAACCAAAATAAATGTTGATATACAACGACATTGCCACCTAGGACAGGGTTAAAGAAACCTGTATTAGCGACTATGTCAAAACTTAGTAGTATTAGAGTTCCTGCTAAAACTGGTGTCGATAAGACTACAAGAATACTTGTTCCTAACATTGCCCAGCAATACATTGGCAATTGCATTAACTTAAGACCAGGTCTTCTTAATTTTAAAATAGTAGCTATAAAATTTATACCTCCAAAGATTGAACTGCCCCCTAACAAAAGAACACTAAGTATCCAAATAATTTGACCAGATTGAGGCGTTGTTATACTTAATGGTGGATATGCAGTCCATCCTGCCTGAGCAGCTCCATCTATGAAATAGCTAAATATAAGCATTAAACCTGAGGGTGGGATTAACCAAAATGCAACCGCGTTTAAACGAGGGAAAGCCATGTCTCTGGCTCCTACATAAAAAGGAATTAGATAATTTCCAAAAGCACCATTAACAACAGGAACAATCCAGAGGAAAATCATAATTGTGCCATGCAATGTTAGGACTTGGTTATAAACATCTCTGGGCATGAAATCAGACATCGGACTGGCGAGTTCAATCCTTATTGCACTTGCTAAAGTTCCGCCCACTAAATAAAAAACAAAGCCACAAATTAGATACTGAATACCAATAACTTTATGATCTAAACTAAAACTAAAATATTTAAGCCATCCTTTTGGCTGAATACTTTCTTGTTTTTTATTCTCTGGTTCAATAGATATTGTCATAAATTAAACCTCAGTTTTACGATTCTTGTTAAACCATTGCTCATAATCAGATAATTCTTCAACAATAATTGAGGCTCTCATTCCACCATGATATGGGCCACATAATTCTGCGCAAATTATTGGATATTTTCCTACTCTAGTGGGAGTGAAATTTAGAATTGTTGGCTGACCAGGAATAATATCTTGTTTGATTCTAAATTCTGGTACCCAAAAAGCATGAATTACATCTTTTGATTCCATTTTAATGGAAATTTCTTCATCAACAGGAACATGAAGTTCACCAGATATAAAATCTCCGTCTGGGTAATTGAAAAGAAAAGCGAACTGCATAGCGGATACTTCAATATTTACATTATTAGTGCTTAATTGAGTATTGGATTTCTGACTAATTCCAGCCCAGATCTTTTCTGAATTATTATCAATCATGTGGTGATTATGATTTAGCTCCTTCATTCCACCCATTCGATCATATATGTTGTAGCTATATAAACCTACTAATAAAACTACAACAGAGGGAATTACAGTCCAAAGTATTTCAAGACTTAAATTCCCCTCTAAAGCTATTCCATCTCCTAGCTGCCCTTTTTTTCTTCGAAACTTGAACAAGCTATAAATAACTATTAATGTCATTCCTATAAATAAAATCAAACCAATAATAAATAGAATTTTAAATAGCTCATCATAAATAGGTGCATTAATACTCGCCTCCTTTGGCAGAAGGTTAATATTTAATCCAATCCAAAAAGATAAACCTATAATTGTGAAAACAACTATTATTAAGTTGAGGTTTTTATTTAACAAATTTATCTAGGTATATATTTTAAAGATATTCCTTTTTTTGGATTTTGCATTGTTTTAAAATGGGATAATGGAGAAATTCACAACTTCTTAATAATTAGAAAGTAAATCGTGTGTTAGCAGAGACTATTTTATGCTTTTGTCAGCAAAGAAAGATTAAAATAGGCATTTGATTTGTTAAAAATAAAACATTTGGTTTTTATTAATGTTTCTTCTCAGAAACTAAATTATTATGCATGAAAATTAAAGATTATTTTTTGAATAATTTCGATATTCATCAAGAAAAATATAAAGCCTCATTGATAAAATTAGGTAATCATAATGTGCTTGCAATAATTGCTTTAATTTCTATAGGAAGTGCAACAAGAGTAATGGAAGCGGGACTTGCTTGCCCAGACTGGCCTTTATGTTACGGAAATTTATTACCTCTGCCGCACATGAATATCAAGGTTTTTCTTGAATGGTTTCATAGACTGGATGCTTTTTTAGTTGGTGCTTTTATAGTTGCTCAATTTGTTCTTTCCATTTTATGGAGAAAATCTTTGCCTATCTGGTTACCTAAATCATATTCTTTGTTGGTGTTTTTAATTATATTGCAAGGTTCTTTAGGAGCTCTGACAGTTATAAATACTCTCGCTTCAGTAACAGTAACAGCGCATCTTTTAACAGCATTTATTCTATTGATTACATCTGTTTTTGTTAATCAAAATTTAGAAGATATTGGTATAAATTCAAAAAAATTGAAATTAGAAAGTCAATTTATTTGGTGGAAGATATCTGTTATTGTTCCTTTGTTAATGACTTTTGTTCAATCAATTATTGGTGCAAGATTATCTTCTACTTGGTCTGCACATATATGTTTGGATTTTAGTCAAAATTGTTTAAATTTGAATCTTCATCGTTTATTTGCCATACCTACAGCAATTTCAATTTTAATTCCGCTTTTTACTTCACATAACAATAAAGAATTATTTATGAGTAACAAGAAATTGCTAATATCAATTTTCTTTCTTTTGATTTTACAAATTTCCTTAGGATTTTTTAGTCTAATAACTAATTTATCTCAGCCTTTAATTTTAGTTTCTCATCAATTAATTGCTTCATTATTAATAGCTACATTGTCTGCATTATTTTTTAGGAAACAGAAAAGCTTTATATCGATGCAATCAGAAACTTCAAAATTACTTATTAATTAATTATGCAAAATAATTTAAATAGCATTAATCTGCAGACTTCAATTCGAGATGAGGTAGTCCCTTCCCGAAAGAAGTTAAAATTGCCTGCATGGTTGGAAGTCGCAAAACCTAGATTAATTCCCTTATTATTAGCTACAACTTTAGGAGGCATGGCATTGAACGAGGAGTGGCCAATATCCTCTCCAAAGCTTGCCTGCACATTGGGAGGAGGAGCGTTGGCAGCTGCTGCAGCTGGAGCTTTAAATTGTTTATGGGAAACTGATTTGGATAAGAGGATGGTAAGAACTAGTAATAGAGCACTCCCTGCTGGAAGATTGTCAAAAAGTTCGGTTTTCTTTGGAGCAATCTCATGCACCTTTGCTGCTGCAATGCTTTTGATAAGTGGAGTTAATTATCTCGCTGCAGGTTTAACTTTATTAGGTTTATGTAGTTATGTGATTTTATATACTGTTGTTCTCAAACCTAGAACCACCAAAAATATTGTTTTTGGTGGAGTTGCTGGTGCTATCCCTCCTTTGGTCGGTGCTTCTGCTGCGTCTGGTCATGTTGGACTTAGTGGATGGTGGCTGTTTGGTTTGGTGATGCTTTGGACGCCAGCTCATTTCTGGGCACTTGCAATTTTATTAAAAGATGATTATTCCTCTGTAGGTATACCTATGCTGCCTTCTGTAAAAGGATCTGTCTTTACTGTTAAGGCAATTTCTCGTTATGGATTAGCAACTGTCTTTATGAGTACTTTAGGAATATTTGCTTTACCGGAAGGAGGTTTGCTTTATGAAATTATGATTATCCCTTTCAATGCAAGATTAATTCAATTAATTACTAGATTAAGAGATTCTCCTGATGACTTAAATCAAGCGAAGGGGTTATTTAGATGGTCTATTTTGTATATGTTTGGAATATGCTTGTTACTTATAATTTCAAGAATTAATCTTTCAGTAGAATTTGAAGAGCAGACTCTCAAATTAGCATCTTCAATCTTTTCTTGATTCAATAATTTTATATTTTTGGTATAAATGAAATAGGATAATATGTTTTTTTGATGCATCATATAGAAATTCGAAGTCTTTCAAAATCTTTTAGAAATGTTATTGCTTTAGACGGACTGAATATTAAAATTGGTAAAGGAAGTCTATTTGGGCTATTGGGACCAAATGGAGCAGGTAAAACAACCCTTTTGAAAATCTTAGCTACGCTTATTAACCCAGATAATGGAGAAATTTATATAAATAATATTAATTTAAGAAAGGATCCTAGAACTATAAGAGAATTAATAGGTTATGTTGCACAAGATATAGCTTTAGATAAAGTCCTTACAGGAAGAGAACTTTTAGATTTTCAAGCAGATCTTTACCATATGAATAAGATAAAAAAATATGAAAGAATTGATTCTCTAATTAATCAATTAGAAATGAATGATTGGATTGATAGAAAGTGTGGGACATATTCGGGGGGTATGAAAAGGAGAATTGATTTAGCTGCAGGACTTTTACATATCCCACAGATTCTTATACTAGATGAACCAACTGTAGGCTTGGATATAGAAAGCAGAGAAATTATATGGAAATTGATGACTAATTTAAGAAATCAAGGCATGACTATCATATTGAGTAGTCATTATCTTGATGAAATAGATAAATTGGCAGATTGTGTAGCGATTATTAATAATGGCAAGGTTATAGATCAAGGATCACCTACTGATTTAAAAAACAAGTTGGGAGGAGATAGGATTTCTCTTAAAGTAAGAGAGTTTAGTAATAATGAAGAATCTGAAACTATCAAAGAAATCTTGTCAAAAATTGATGGAATTTCTCAAATAGTTGTTAATATTTCTCAAGGCTATTCATTAAATTTTATTGCTGATAGGGAAAAAGATTTGCTAAATAAATTAAAAGTTGAATTAGCATTTGCCAAATTTGAAATTTTTTCTTTAACTCAAAGTCAGCCAAGTTTAGATGATGTATATTTACAAGCCACTGGAAATACATTACAAGATGCTGAAATCTTTATGACAGGTAAAAGAGATTTTAGAAAAGAGTCAAAAGAATCAATGAGATAATTTAATTTTATAAATTAAACTCTATAATAAAAATTATTCGATTATTTAATTAATGGAATTACAAAAGTATAATATTTTCTTTTTATATCAAGAAACATTCGCCTTAACTAAAAGATTATTTATTCAATTAAAGAGAAGGCCATCAACTTTATTTGCGGGAATTTTGCAGCCCATTATTTGGCTTTTTCTATTTGGTGCTTTATTTACTAATGCTCCGAAGAATTTTTTGCCAGGAGTTGATTCATATGGCAGTTTCCTTGGAGCAGGTTTAATAGTTTTTACGGCATTTAGTGGCGCTTTGAACTCAGGTCTCCCTTTGATGTTTGATAGGGAATTTGGTTTTTTAAATCGACTTTTGGTTGCCCCTTTAACAAGCCGTTTATCAATTGTCTTGTCATCTTTTATCTACATAACTATTTTAAGTCTTGTGCAAAGTATAGTTATTATGATTATGACTTTTCTCTTAGGTTATGGATTACCTGATTTGCTCGGCCTAGGTATAGTTTTTCTGACACTAATTTTATTAGTATTATTTGTAACCTCAATAAGTTTAAGTTTAGCCTTCGTTTTACCTGGTCATATTGAATTAATAGCTTTAATTTTTGTAATAAATTTACCTCTACTTTTTTCAAGTACTGCTTTGGCTCCTATATCTTTTATGCCTAATTGGCTTGGCTGGATCGCCTCAGTGAATCCATTGACATTAGCCATTGAACCTATCAGGGTTGCATATTCCTCTAATATAGATTTAAATTTAATAGCCTTAGAAGCTCCTTATGGCGACTTAACTTGTAAGAACTGTATTTCTTCACTTTTCCTTTTGACAATATTATCTTTAATAATAATTAGACCTCTTTTAAATAAAAAATTAAATTAATAAAAAAAATTTTTACATCATACCAGGCATACCCATGCCACCCATACCAGGCATGCCCATACCACCCATACCAGGCATACCCATTCCTCCCATACCAGGCATACCCATACCACCCATACCAGGCATACCCATGCCACCCATTCCTCCCATAGGATCTGCACCTGCAGCGGCTGGATTTTCCGGCTCAGGCTCAGGGATATCAGCTACGGCGACCTCTGTAGAAAGAAGCATTGAAGATATCGAAATTGCATCTTCTAAAGATAATCTTATTACTTTTGAGGGATCTAGAATGCCTGATTTATTTAGATCTTCGTATTCACCAGTTAAAACATTAAAGCCTTTTTTTAGCCTTTTTATTTCTGCAACAACAACTTCCCCATTAAATCCTCCATTCTGAGCTATTTGCTTAGCAGGTTCTTCTAGCGCTTTTGAAACAATTTCAAGTCCAGTTTTTTCATCAGTAGATAATTGATGACTTGATTTGATAAGCTCCTCAGAAATTTCAATTAAAGATTGCCCTCCCCCCGCAACTACACCTTCTTCAATTGCAGCTTTTGTTGCATTTAAGGAATCTTCAATTCTAAGCTTTTTATATTTCAGCTCTGTTTCTGTAGCCGCGCCAACCTTAATAACGGCTACCCCACCTGATAATTTTGCTATCCTTTCGTTTATTTTATCTTTATCATATTCTGAATCCGTTAAATCAACTTCTTTCTTTAATGTCTTTATTCTTTCTTTAATTAAATTCTTAGTATCTTCAAAAGCAATAATGGTTGTTTTATCCTTTGATATGGTTATCTTTTTTGCCTTTCCTAAATCATTTAAAGTGACTTGATCAAGTGACATGGATTTGTCTTCACTTATTAAATTTCCACCTGTGAGAATTGCAATATCTTCCAAAGCAGCTTTTCTTCTCTCTCCAAATGATGGAGCCCTTACAGCTGAAACATTTAAAACGCCAGCATTCTTATTCATTACTAAAGCTGTCAAAGCCTCGCCTTCAATATCTTCAGCGAGTATCAAAAAAGGTGATGATGATTTTTGAATTTCTTCAAGTATATTTACTAAAGAATTTAGATTAGATATTTTCTGATCAGTGATTAGAATCCTAGGATTTTCTAATTCACATAATTGTCTTTCTTGATCAGTTATGAAGTAAGGAGAACTATATCCTCTGTCAAAAGACATTCCCTCAGTTATATCTAATTCTGTTTCAAGTGACTGAGATTCTTCTACAGAAATCACACCATCAGATGTTACTACATCCATAGCATTAGTTATTATTGAACCAATTTCTTCATCTCCACCAGCACTTACTATTGCTACTTTTTTAATATCAGATCCATTGATTTCGATACTTTTTTCTTTTAATTCTTCTAAGCTTTTTTTAAGTGCTATTGCCATTCCCCTTTTGAGATCTATTGGGCTAGCACCAGCGGCAATATTTTTTAAACCTTCTTGAACCATAACCTGAGCTAATACTGTAGCAGTAGTTGTACCATCTCCAGCTTTCTCCTTAGTTTTTGAGGCTACTTGTTCAATTAGTTTTGCACCAAGATTTGCAAACCTATTTTCAATTTCTATCTCTTTAGCCACAGTTGAACCATCTCTTACAACATCAGGGGAACCAAATTGTCTCTCGATGACAACATTCTTTGCTTTTGGACCAAGTGTAACTTTAACGGCATTTGCAACTGTATTAACTCCTTTCTCTAGTAATTCTCTGGATTCATTTGAAAAACTTAATTGTTTTGACATTGTAATTTAATATTTAAGCCATTTACAATCTAATCTCCCACACAAAAGAGATATTACGCATTATTTTTTAGTGGGGAAAGCCGAATTTGTTTAATTAATTATCCACATTTAATTGAAAAAAAGGTATCTTATTAAGTATGTATGAAACTGGTAATTTAATTTTTTCATTGACTGCCACTTTAGCGGTGGCAATGACACTTATTTATTTTCCCCTTAGATTTTTTCTTACTTTGACTGCACGAAGTAGAAGATTTAAACTATTGCAAAAAATAAGAAGATTAAGAGATGAGCTAGGTCAGCCTTATAAAAAATTGAGTTAGATATTCATTCCCCCATCAATACTAATTGTTTGACCTGTAATATATTCACTTGCCTCACTAGAAACTAGAAATTCAACTAAGCTTGCAATCTCATTGGTGCTACCAAGTTTGCCTAATGGTATAGCTTTAAGAATCTCCTCATTATTTAACTTCTGAGTCATTTCTGTCTCAATAAAGCCAGGTGCAACTGCATTTACCTTGATTCCTCTTGAGGCGAATTCTTTCGCGCATGTCTTTGTAAAGCCTATTACACCTGCTTTTGCGGCTGAATAATTTGCTTGGCCAGGATTTCCTATTAAACCAACAATTGATGTTATGTTAATGATCTTTCCTCTCCTTTGTTTTAGCATGAATTTGGAAACTGATTTTGTGCAAAGAAAAACTCCTTTTAAATTTGTATCCAGAACCTCATCCCATTGTGAGGATTTCATTCTCATTAATAAACCGTCTCTTGTTATCCCAGCGTTGTTGATAAGTACATCTATGGAACCGCTTGCTTCTACGATCTTGTTGATTGATTTATTTACTGATTCTTCATCCGCAACATTAAATCTCGATTCATAAGACTTGCTTCCAAAACTTCTTATTGTGTTAACAACTTCTTTTGCTCTTTCCTCTGATGAAGAATAATTTACAACTACTTCAGCTCCTAACTTCCCAAGTGATATAGCTATTGCTTTTCCAATACCTCGGCTTGCACCAGTAACTAAAGCAACTTTTCCAGATAAGATTTGTGTTTGATTCATTTTATTTCTTATAATTTAAAATCGTAGTACTAATTGTGTAATGATATGACTTTTATTTATAATTATCTAGAATAAAAAATTAATCTTACTGTGCATTTACTAATTCCTGCAGCTGGAAGTGGATCTCGAATGAAAGCAGGAAAGAATAAATTACTTATTGAATTGGAAGGGAAATCCTTAATATATTGGACATTGAAATCTGTTCTCTTGACAAAAAAAATTAGTTGGGTGGGGATTATTGGACAACCTCAGGACAAAGAAAAGATTCTAGATTCAATTAAAGGATTATCTCATAAGATAAATTGGATAAAAGGAGGTAAAACAAGGCAGGAATCTGTAAAAAATGGTCTAGATGCTCTTCCTGTAGAGGCGAAAAAGGTATTAATTCATGATGCGGCAAGATGTTTAATTGAACCAGAATTATTTGATAAATGCGCAGAAAAGCTAAATTTCAATGATGCCGTTATTGTTGCTAGTAGAGTTACTGATACTATTAAGATTGTAAATGAAAGCAACATAATATTAGATACGCCGGATAGAAATAATCTTTGGGCAGCACAAACTCCTCAAGGTTTTTTAGTTTCTAAGTTAAAAGAAGCTCATCAGATAGCCTTTCAAAGAGATTGGTCTGTGACTGACGACGCCTCTCTTTTCGAAAGGTTGGATTGGGATGTAAAAGTTATTGAAGGAAGTAATACAAATATTAAAATTACAACACCATTTGATCTAAAAATAGGAAGTTTGTTGTTGCAGAAAACTAATTAAGAATTGTTTTTATTTCAAGAGTCCCGTTATTGCCGTTAAGGATTGAGTCAAATCCTATTGGTATGCAAGCATTGCCTTGTAAATGACCTATAGGGAGATCAAGGACAATAGGTATGTCAAATCCCTCAAACCTATCCGTTATTAATTTCTTAAATAAATCCTTTTTATCAATATCCTCAATTGAATTGAAGAAATTACCAAATCCTATTCCTGATATACCCTCTAGTTTTTTTGAAATTCTAAAGTAAGTTAACATCCTATCTATTTTATAAATATCTTCATTAATATCTTCAAAAATTACTATTTTCCCTCTTAAGTCAGGTAAATGACTTGTCCCAATAAGAAATGATGCAATTGTGAGGTTTGACACGATTATTTTTCCTTTGGCTATTCCATTTCGAAGAGGATTACCATTTATGGATTCAACATGTCCCTCAAATAATAAATTCTTTAGCCTATCAATACTCCAAGAAGGTTCTTTTGATAATGTTGAAATCATTGGACCGTGAACTGAACCAATAAAACCTTGAGAATATTTTGATAGCAATAACGAACAAGGGTCTGAAAACCCTATCATCCATCCATCATTCCATAAAGGATTTTTTTCTAGAAGTCTTGCAGAGCCCCATCCTCCTTTTGCAAACATAACCAATTTACTGTTCTTTGCTTTTTCTATTTCTGTAAATCTAATTTCATCATTCCCTGCAAAGTAATTATATTTTCTAGAAACAGCATCATCATAATTAATCTTCAATCCCCACCCTTTTAAAATCTCTATTCCTTCATTATGATCTAACTTATTTTCTACAAAAGAACTAGATGCGACGATAGAAACCTCATCTCCCTTTTCTAGCTTTTTTAACATGTTTCTTAATTTAATTTGAAATTATAATACCTAAAAGAAACAAACTTCCGTAGATCACTTGATTACGAAAATGGATACTAACTTTAGATATTGAGTGATCTTCCGTTTTGAAAATGGTTAAAGTATCTCTTTGCATTAAAATTGATGTAATTAACCAAATTGGCCAGAATATGTGACTTGCATCTTTTATTAAAACCGCTGCACCTAGAAATATTGAAGTTAATAAATAACAGATTTGTATAGTTATCTTCGTATATGATTTTAAGTGTATTGGAGAGCTGTTGATCCCTATTTCAAGATCATACTTTTTATCAGCTAATGCATAAATAGTATCGAATCCAAATGTCCAGAAAATTGTAGCCAACCAGCAACACCATAAGACATTACTATACAAGTTACCTTGAATCGCAGCCCATGGAATCAGAACCGCAAAACCCCAACAAATAGATAATATTAATTGGGGGAACTTAAACCATCTTTTAGCTGATGGATAAATTAATATGATTGGCAAAGCTACGGAGGCGAGTATTAAAGACAAAATGGTTCCTTTCTCCTTTATTGATAAAGTTAAAAAAAAGCTTGCTATTACAAAAGAAAATAAAATCAAATAAGCAATTCTTTTATCTAATTTTTTTGCTGCTAAAGGTCTGTCTTTGGTTCTTAACACTTTTTTATCAATTTCTATATCCCATATATCATTTGCGATACATCCAAATCCACTTACTAATAAGCCACCTAAAACAATTTGTATTATGAAAGATAAACTTGGCTGATTATTAGGAATTAACCATAAACTCCATCCTGCAGGGATTAGTAAAATCAATCTTCCAGTAGGTTTATTCCAACGTAAGATTTGAAAAATAGATATTAGATCACCTCTTATCTTTTTAAAATTCACGGGGCTTTACATTCATAAGTGTGAACAATATAACGTAGTTCAAAATTAAATTAATAATTAATAATCACTTTTAAGTATATTAATTATTGTGTTTTATTTCTTTATGGTTTTAAAGATCAAAATAAATGCAAAATAAATCCAACGACCCTTCATTGAAAGATATTTTTGTTGCATCAATAGATATTGGAACAAATTCCACTCATCTATTAATTGCTCAGATAAATGAAGATCTTAAATCTTTCACTATCAAATTTACTGAGAAATCAACTACAAGACTTGGTGAAAGAGATGAAGAGGGAAATCTTAGAGAAGATGCAATTCAAAGAGTCTTAACAACCTTAAAAAGATTCAAAGATTATTGTATGAGCTATAATGTTGATACTATACTTGCGGCTGCTACAAGTGCCGTTAGAGAATCGCCAAATGGTAGAGATTTAATTAGTCGTATCAAAGATGATATCGGTTTCGACATAGAACTGATAAGTGGAGTAGAAGAAGCAAGGCTGATATATCTAGGGGTTTTATCAGGGATGGCACTTGAAGATAAATCTTACGTAATTATTGATATTGGAGGAGGTTCTACTGAATTAATATTGGCTAATAACCAAGAAACAAAAGCTTTGACTAGTTCAAGAGTAGGCGCAGTTAGATTAAAAAATGACTTCTTTGATGAAAATCAATTAAGTAAGTCTAGGGTAAACTTCTTAAAAACTTTTATAAAAGGTTCCCTTGAACCTGCTGTAGGTAAAATCCTAAAGAGATTAGAAAAAGATGAGACAATCTCATTAATAGCAACTAGTGGAACTGCTTCAGCTATTGGAAACTTAATTGCATACGAATTAACTCATACAAAGCAAAAAATGCAGGGATATATATTTTCTAAGAACAACTTAGAAATGATTCTCCAAAAGTTGATTAACATGTCAGATTCTGAAATAAGGAAAGTTCCTCTTTTAAGTGAAAGAAGAGCTGAAATAATAATTCCAGGAGCACTAATTTTGGATACCTCAATGGATATGTTGAAGGCAAGAGAATTGATTCTTAGTGAAAGAGCTTTAAGAGAGGGACTGGTAGTTGATTGGATGATAAGAAAAGGTATGTTACAAAGTAGATTTAGTATTCAGAGTAATGTAAGAAAGACAACTGTCTTGCACCAGGCACAGAAGTTTGGAGTTGATAAATTGAGATCCGATAAAATAACTAAATTGGCTTTCAGAATTTACGAGCAGACTAGAAATATCCTACATAATGACCAAAACGATAAGGGAAAGAATCTATTATGGGCCGCTTGCTATCTATTTAATTGTGGTAAGCAGATTAACTTAAGTGCTTACCATAAACATTCTTGGTATTTGATTAAGAATTTCGATTTACTAGGCTATTCTCAGGCTGAGACAAATATTATTGCTTCAATAGTTAGATATCACAGAAAGAGTTTACCCAAGAAAAGACATGAATCTTGGCAGAGTTTACATACAAAAGAAGATAAAAATATTGTTCTTGAAATGTCTTTGATTTTGAGATTAACTGCTGCATTAGATAAAAGACCAGATCCCACGATAAGTTCAATTGATATTAAATTAATAAATGATCATTTGTCTTTTCAGTTAATCCCTTCAAACTTTAGTCAAGATATTTTACTTGAAAAATGGAGTTTAGAATCTTGCTCAGATGCTGTAAAAGAATTAAAAGATTTAAAATTAATAGTGTCTTAATTTTGTTTAATTAATTCATTAGTATTGGATTCATTAAAAGTCTCTGCAAGTTTATTGAAAATAAAAGAAGAAGAAAATAAACCAACTAATCCAGATATTATTACAACACTAATGAAAAAATAAGGATTACTCTTGACTGGTTTTTCTTCATAATCTGTATAAGCTTCTTTATCCTTAAGTTCAATCTCTTTAGTTTCTGTCTTGACATTCTTATCATTAAGTTCTCCTGATATCAAATGAATATCAAGTTTTAATTTCTCTGATATCCTTTTTACCATTGCCCTAATAAAAACTTTCTCTGGGAGTAGATCTTCTATTCCCTCTTCAATAGCTTTTAATTGTTGTTCACTGATTTTTAATATTGATGCAAGTTCGCTAATTGATTGGTTTCTGCTTATTCTTGCTTCTTTAATGTGATTTCCTATTTTTGATAAAGAGAAATCATTTATTGATTTTTTTTTACCAAAATCTTTATTAATTATTTTTTTGTCCAAAACGTTGAATTTTTCACTAATTATAATGACTAATTAATATCTATCAACTTTAAACAAATAATTAATTTCACGAGTAAAAATAGTCTCAATTATTTAGGGCGAAATAAATGTTTGTAATTTGGATCATATAGGTTGGATGATTTGCTGAAGTTACTTAGTGCTGGGCTAATAATATAAATAGTTGTGCGAATAAGTTTTTTATCATGCGTAAATTTCTCCATATCTTTAAGTTCAATTAGAGCTGTCCATCCGTCTTCCCAAGAGACTCTGTATCCTACTATTACTTTTGTTTTTGGATCGTAAGACTCTAATAAGACCTCCTGTGCACGTTTTACATGTCGGGCACTTAAATAAAGACATAATGAAGAGTTTATACTTGCTAGATTATGAAGCGACTCTCTGTCTGGCATGCCGGTTCTTCCGCCTGCTCTTGATAGAATTATTGTCTGAGTCACCCCTGGGATTGTTAACTCTGCTTGATGATATGAAGCAGTAACCTGGAAGGCACTAATGCCAGGAATCACTTCACACGAAATATTTGATTGATTTAATATGTTTATTTGCTCGGCGATTGCTCCAAATAGGCAAGGATCACCATCATGCAGCCTTACAACTTTCTTACCCTCCTTCACTTTGGTTATCATCATTTCTGTAATCACATTCAGATCAAGTGAACTTGTTTTTATCTTTTCGGCATTTTTGTTAGCAAAATCTAATATTTTTTGTGGAATTAAAGAATCTGTCCAGAATAAAACTTCACTAGTTTGAATCAATTTCATTGCTTTAATAGTTAATAAATCAGGATCTCCTGGACCAACGCCAACAAACGATATTTTTTTGTTCATATTTTAAGTCTTTCTATTGTTCTGATCTCTAAAAGTAGCACTCACTCTTTGCTTTCTGCTTGGTTTTAACTTTAGAAAATATAACCATATCAATCCAGAAGAAAATAAGCAAATACTTATAAACTGAGCAACTCTCAATCCCCCCTCACAAAAAGGTGGTAAAGCACCCAAGCAAAGAGAGTCTATCCTTAACCCCTCAATCCAAAATCTTCCAAAGCTATAAGTAAGAATATAAGTGCAACTAATTAAACCTGGGGTTATTAATTTGGATTTGTATTGTCGATAGAAAATATAGATTAATATAAAAAAAATTATAGAATTAAGTATTGATTCATAAAGGAAAGTTGGATGAAAGAAATTAGATTCTTGAAATTCAAAAGGTCTATTTATTAATGGTATATATAGCTTCCATGGCAAATTAGTAGGAATTCCAAATGCCTCATTATTAAAGTAATTGCCCCATCTTCCAATGGCTTGCCCTAAGATTACTGATGGTAAGATTATGTCAAGAAATTCTCTGAAAGAGATTTTTCTGGCTCTGCAAAAAACAAGTATTGATAACGATCCAGCTATTAAAGCTCCATGTATTGCAATACCCCCTTCCCAAACAGCTAAAAAAGTGGGGATTTTAATTGTAAGATTTAGTAATCTTATATTAGTAAAAAAATTATATCCCGAGAATTGCCTAAATTCGAAAAGAACATAATAAACTCTAGCTCCTATTATTGAACTTATAATCAAAGAGGGTAAAAGATTACCTATATGAGTTGGGTCTATACCTCTGAGCTTGGCAAGCCTTTTTGATATAAACATACCTATTAAAACTGAGATTGATATTAATAATCCATACCATCTAATACTATATGAACCAATTCTTAATATTTCAGCTCCTGGTGAGGTAGGGAAAGATAAATAAAGATGCATTAATTGGGTGATTAGATACCTTCAGCAGCCTGGACTTTTTCTACTTGCTTCTTCTTAAGAACAAGTAGTATTTGAGTTAATCCAACTCCTATAAAGAAGACAATAAGACCTATGACTCTGTAGGGGCTTTGCAATACAACTTCAGTATCTAACTGTCCGAATCCTCCAACATTTGGATCATTAGTAAGAGGGTCTCCGGTTTTTATCTCATCATTTATTTCAACAATCAGTTGTGTACCAATTGGAAGATTTTCCGTAGTTATATTACCATCACTGTTGGCTATGTTTATCGCCAGTGATCCATCATCATTTGTATCAATACTACTTACAGTTCCTGAACTAGAGGCGGTAAATAATGCATTATTACTTTTCTCACCATTTGGATAAACTTGTCCTCTGCCTCTATTCGCACCAACATGTATTGAATATTTACCATAATGATATTCTTTGTTTGTCGAAGGATCTGGAGAGAGAACAGGGAAAATAATTTCTTTATTATTATCTCCAGGTAAAGGACCAACAATAATTATATTATCTTTTTCCTCACTATAATTTGTGAAATATACACCTTCCGTTTCTTCTTTAATTTCATCGCTCCATCTATCTTGAGGGGCTAACTTAAATCCATCAGGTAGCATTACAACCGCTCCAACTTGCAAAGGTACTTCTGATCCATCGGCTCCAATTTCTTTAAGATCATTCTTATAAGGAATCTTTACCACTGCCTTAAAAACGCTGTCGGCACCAACAGATTGAGGCACTTCTGCAATAGTAGGCATTTGCGCTAAATGACAGTTTGCGCATACTATTTTCCCTGTAGCTTCCCTTGGCGATTCATAGTTTTGTTGTGCCCAAAAAGGGTATGCACTTACTTGATTAGGAGCAAAGAGGAAGACTAAGATTGCAAAAAGTGAACAGATAAAATAAAGTGTCTTTTTCATGAGTTTGTTTTCTAGTTTATACATAATCTTTTAGGCCCACCATGGTTTTTCATTAGTCCTAAAGTCTATTTCAGACCATTGTTTGACAAGAACTGAATCATCTTCAATTTCAACATGGGCTAACGCTAATGAAAGTGGGGCCGGTCCTCTTACAACTTTCCCGTTGGAGTCATATTGGCTGCCATGACAAGGACAAATAAATTTGTTTGCTCCACTATCCCATGGAACAACACATCCTAAATGTGTACAAATAGCATTAAGTCCGAAATCACTTATTTCTCCATTATTTTCAACAATTAGATAAGTTGGATCACCTTTTAACCCTTGAACTAGGTTTCTGTCGCCAGCTTGATGATTTGATAGCCAACCTGTTTTTGTAACTGGATTTCCAAGTTCATCTTTTGCAGATGTACCACCACCGCCTCCTCCAGCTCTTAGAGGCATGAAATAATTTGCAACTGGATATAAAGCTCCTAATGCAACACCTGTGGCTGTACCAAATGTTAGAAGATTCATGAATTGCCTTCGACCCATGGAAGGAACATCATTGGAACTTAATTGAGTCATTCGATACTATGATCTGTTATTTATTAATTATTATGGAACAAATTGCATGATTTCTGTTAGAAATAGATAGGACTTTTAATAATTTATAGGGTTTAGCTTGCCGTTAAACATCTCATTCTTAACTTATGAAACCATTGGAAGTTGATGAAGTGATTTTCTATTTAGAGAATAGATGGGGTAAAAGGTACGATTTTAGACTTTTTAAGAGACAAAACCACGTGTATTTTCAGATGATGTGGAAATATCTTGAGCAGGAATCATTCCCCTTGACGGAAGAAGAATATAAAAATTCGCTAGCAGATAAAATTGAAATCTTGAACAGAGGTGGTTACTCTGATCAGGTAAGAAATTGGTTCATGACTGTAAACTGTAGACCTAGACTAGGAAGAGCTGTAAGCCTTCAACTGATGGTTAATGAGAAGATGAAAGAGTTTTTGCTTTAATTGATTCTGATAGATATGTCAGCCCAGTGCCCACAAAAAATAAAAATATTATTGATATTGAAAGTAGAGACATTGTTAATGGGTCAGTAGATGGTGTGATAACTGCAGATAATATGGCAGAAAACATTACAACTATTTTCCAATTTGAGATCATTTTTTCTGTTGTTATGATCCCTAGTGATCCTAAAATAAATTGCAAAACTGGCAATTGAAACGCGATAGCTGTACTAGACATCAAAAGTAGTACAAAATCAAAGTATCTTTCAATAGACCATATTGGTTCAACAATATCAGCCCCAAATTTAATGAAAAAACTCACTGCAGCAGGCACTAATATCCACCAAGAGAATAATAATCCAAGAAAAAATAATATACCTGAACCTAATACTGCGGGTAAAATCAGGCTCCTTTCTTTACTTGTTAATCCTGGTGAGATAAATAATATTATTTGATAAAAAATATAAGGTAGGGAAATTATTAAACCAGTATATCCTGCAATTTTTATGGCTACAAATAAGAATTCACCTGGAGATAATTGTAATAATCTTATGCTGTGGGCAGGAATCTCAAGGAAATTTATTATTGGTTTTATTAATAAGAAGCTAACAAAAATTGATATTAATATCGAGTAAATTGAGTTCAATAATCTTTGCCTAAGCTCATCTAGGTGGTCACTAAAAGGCATCACTTTATTTCCTTCTAATTCTTTATCAACATTACTCATTGAACTACTAAAACTTGTTCTATTTTTAGGTGAAAATTATTTATTAATGTTTGTGTTGTTAGGATCTGGTAGAAGAAAAGGAGGGCAATCATTTAGAGATGATTCTCCGTAAGTTTCATACTCTCTATATCCACCCATCTTCCCATTAGTTTTCATGAGAGCACTTATAAATGCGAGTAATAAGAATACAGTAGGCGCGCCAATTATTAGAGCGGCACCAAATAGATATCCAACTATAAATTCAGGAAAAGTATGGTTGCCTAGAAATTCATGAGTGCCTAAAAGAAAATCAAACATTTTTTAAAAAATTTTTTATATTATAAACTACTTTTAACTTTGACAATTTTTTTTTATATATTCTTCGCCTCTTGTTGGATTTCCCCAGATTATCTCTTGTTTGTTAAAAGAAACGCAGCCAATGCCTCCTTTATTGATTTTTTGCAAGTCTTTTATTTTTACTAAATTAATTGGAACTTTAAAATTACCTTTTGCTTTACTAAAAAAAGAGGCGATATCGGCGGAAATCTGAATGTCTTCTAATGTAGGTTTTTTTACTGAAGATTTAAGTACTACATGACTTCCTGGCGATTCTTGTGCATGGAACCAGAGATCACCTTTCTTAGAATATTTAAAACTAATTAACTCATTTTGCCTCATATTTCTTCCTACTTGAATTATTAAGTTATCAGGAGACGTAAATTCAATTGGGGAGAATTTTGAATTAATTGATTTCTTTCTTATGTTTTTATGTTTTTCTTTTATGTTAAATTCTCTTATTAGTTCAGCTTTAAGTTCTTCTAAAAGAGGGATCTTTACTTTTAGCGACTCTAAATTCAGATAATTTAGATTTTCAAGCATTATACTATACTCATTTAGCCTAAGTATTTTTTGTTCATAGATTTCTACTCTCTCAAGAATTAGATTCTTAGCTCTTTTTAATTTTTTTGATTTTCTATAAAGTTTTTCAGCATAAATGATATCTCCTTTTGTCAGATTATTATTTAAAAATACATTATCTGCTTTTTGTTTATAGATTTCAAAGTTCTCTGAGTTGCCAAGTAAATCTTGTTGATGAATTAAGTTTTTCCTCTCTAAGCTCGTTTGTTTAAAAATTAGAGAACTTATTTTCTGGAATAAAAGGTTAATTTTGTTTACATCCAAATAATATGAATAGTAATTTTCTAACTCTGCAGGTAAATTGAAAGCTTCTTTTTTTGTTTTGCTTACTACCGGTCCCCATACTGCATAAAAATAATTATCAAAGATTGAGAATTTGAATTGGTTCTCATTAAAACTGTTGACCCATATTTGCCAGGTTTGAAATATCTTTTTTAAATTATTAATTTCTATGTTTTCAATGTCTTCGTTCATCAGATTATTTGTTTTTAACCCTGCAAAGTATTCAATCTGCTTCGTTAAAATAGGGCTAACTCCTTGATAATTTTTCATAAGACAATCTTTTAGTTTTTCTGGAACGAGAGATATGGTTTCCATCCAAGATTCAAAAGTTTCTTTTTCGCTGGGTTCTTTTTTGAAATTCTTTGGAGGACTAGAGTAGGTGGATCCAGTTGATATAGTTCTAAAACGCGATTGATTTGCTCTTATTTGCTTGCCTGCAGTTATTATTTTTAAGTTTTTATCTAAGTAAAAGAAATTACTATGCTTTCCCATTAACTCCATTATCAAATACTTAGTGACTTCTTCTCCTGGTTTCTTTGCAAATTCAAATCTAATTACTCTCTCATATTTCTCTTGCACAATATTAACTAAAGCCATATATTTAAGTCCATAACTGAGTTGCTTTGCAAGAGTACTCTCTGTTCCAATTCTTTCAGGTTGCTTGATGCTTATTATCCTTGCAAAATCACCTTGCCAGCTGACCTCTATCCAGTGATGATTACTTACTCCTCTAAAGCAAAGTTGAATTGTATTTGATTCAGGTTGTTGAGCCTTTTCAAATTTTGATGGTAAAATCTCAACTGACAAATAATGCAATATTGATTTAATGGATGTTATGTCCATTATCTGTGGAACACCTTTAGGCATTATTATTTATAAGTTTTTTAAAGTACCAATTTTACAGCAAAATAAAAAATATGAAAAACCAAAGAAAACTTATTATTATCACAGGCCCAAGTGGGGTTGGTAAAGGAACAGTTGTAAAAGAAATATTAGAAAAGAACAATACTTTTTGGCTCTCTATTTCAGCAACTACAAGAGAACCTAGAATTGGTGAGAAGGATGGTCGAGAATATTATTTTTTAACTAAAAGGAAATTTAGAGAGATGATTATTAAAGGATTATTTTTAGAATGGGCAGAATTTGCTGGTAATCTTTATGGCACCTTAGAGGAATCAGTAACCAAAAAAATAAATATTGGAAGTATTGTTATTTTGGAAATTGAAGTAGAAGGTGCAAAGCAAGTTAGAGAGAAATATCCTAATACTTTATCAATATTTTTACTTCCACCAAGTAAAAAAGAACTTGAAAAGAGGATCAGGAATAGGGCAACCGATAATGAAGAGTCAATATTAAGACGACTGAAAAGAGCTGAATTTGAAATAGATTCATCTAAAGAATTTGATTTTGCTATTACAAATCAAAATCTTGATGAAACTGTTGAAGAAATTTTAGAATTAATAAAAGTTTCTAATTAATTTAATTAATTCATAGGGTGGAATAATAAATCTGGAAAGAATCTATTAAATTCAATTATTATTCCAGCTGTTATGGTCAGCCAAACTGCTGCAACGACGGGAGCAGATCTAATAAACTTTGTATTTAGGATTTTGAACATTTTAAGTGTTTGAATAATTATTTTGGGTGAGTTTAACGAGGACCATTAAGAGTAATGTTTTTGTCCTCTTCTCTTAGATCTCCATTCCTGCCTTGCTGGTTAGCAATTAAGGGCCATTGTGCCCCTTTAACAAGACATTTCTTGGCAAGATCGAAATCAATGATAATTTCCATTTCCGCAGGGTTTTTAGTCTTTTTGGATTCAATCAAATATTCCCTGCCAGACCAACCAATAATTCCTGCAATATAAATAAAGAGGACGCCAGGAATAAGTAGATCTCCTTCATGACCCCTATTTAGTAATGCTCCAAATGGCTCTAATGGAGGTCCTATTAATAGATGAGGTAATCCATCATCTCCACAAAGAGCTTTTCCATAACGTTCAAATCTGGCGATGTCTTTTGGAGTAGTGGCTAAACTCGCTCTTTCAATAAATTTAGGATTCTCTGAACAAGTTTGGAGAGCAGATGCAGTAAACTCTGTACTGTCTCTATCAGCATTTAAAGTTGGTCCATTCGCAGCCATAGCAAATGGAGTAATTCCGACAATTAAAAAAACTGAGGTTATGATTGAAAAAAAGAATTTCATAGGTTGCAATCTTTAATTCCTTATATATTTATGAGGAAATTAATATTAAAATAGAACAATTTTGAATGTTATATGCCTAAAGTGCTCGCGATTGAAACAAGTTGTGATGAGACTTCAGTTTCTGTAGTGTCAAATTATCAAGATGTTTACAAAATTAATTCAAACATTGTTGCTTCTCAAATAAAGGATCACTCAAAATGGGGAGGAGTTGTCCCCGAACTTGCGGCTAGGAAACATCTTGAACTTATACCTAATGTTCTTGAGAAGGCTCTTGAATCTGCGAGTGTAGATATCAATGGAATTGACTTAATAGCTTCTACTGTTGCTCCTGGATTAGTTGGTTGCCTGCGGGTAGGTTCTATTACTGCAAGGGCTCTATGTATGTTGCACTCAAAACCATATTTAGGGGTTCATCACTTAGAGGGGCATCTTGCATCAGTTTTATTTTTAAAGGATTATCCTAGGCCACCTTTGCTGGTATTACTTGTAAGTGGGGGGCATACAGAACTAATTAAATTAGGAGAGAATAATATTATTGAGAGGCTTGGAAGAAGTTTTGATGATGCTGCTGGCGAAGCTTTTGATAAAGTCGGCAGATTATTAGGCTTAAAATATCCAGGCGGCCCAGAAATTGAAAGAATTGCCCAGAATGGTGATCCTTTGAGATTTGATTTGCCAAAATGTAGAATTTCCGATGGTAAAGGAAGGTTCAGGAAATATGATTTTTCATTCAGTGGCCTAAAAACAGCTGTATTAAGACTCACTCAGAAAATTAATGAAACTGACGATATATTGCCTATTGAGGATATTGCTGCAAGTTTTGAAAGGGTTGTAGCAGAAGTTCTAGTGGAACGATCAATTGATTGCTGTGTTGATCACAATTTACACAATATTGTTGTTGTTGGTGGAGTAGCGGCAAATAATACATTAAGAAAAATGATGATTAGAGAAGCCTCCAAAAAATCTATTAAAGTTGATTTAGCTCCTTTATCACTTTGTACTGATAACGCAGCTATGATTGGAGCTGCTGCTTTGTCTAGGCTAAATAATGGAAATTACAAGAGTTCCCTGAAACTTGGAGTTTCAGCAAGGCTGCCGATTGATTTAGCATCTTCTCTCTATGATAAGAATCCTCCTTTTTAAAAGAATTTATGAATAATAAAATTGATAAAATTGAAAAAGAAGAGGAAAAGCTGGTAGATAAATCTGAGCTTAATTTATGGAAAAGAGGGTTTACTCCGCAAGCAGAAATATGGAACGGGAGAATGGCCGTAATTGGAATTGGTTTAATATTGATATTAATTACTTGCCTGAACAAACTTTCCTTTTAGAAAATGATGTATCGCAAGTCTAAATTTGTAAATTAATAAATTTTTTTATATAGTTGATAAAAATATTAAACTTGATTTAATCAAATAAATTAGTATTTTTATTATCGGAAACCTATATGACGCCTGAAAGGCTAGGATTACTTTGGGGTATTACTGTTTTTGCAGGAGCAATAGCACGTTTAGTTTCTTCAATTACAGGCTTTCCAAGCGTAGTAATTCTTTTACTTTCTGGCCTTTTAATAGGAAGATCAGGATTAGGACTTGTTGAACCATTAGACCTTGGACAAGGGCTTGAAACAATTGTGGGCCTATTAGTTTGCTTGGTTTTGTTTGAAGGTGGTTTAAATCTTAGACTTCCAGAAGGCAATATAAGAAATACTGTACTAAGAATTTCATTATTGAGATTAATAATTTCTCTTGCTGGAGGAGTATTAGTGGCACATGTATTTGCAGGTTTGTCATGGGAAGTGGCAGGGGTTTACAGTGCGATAGTTTTAGCTACCGGTCCAACAGTTATTTCTCCCTTAGTTGAACAGATAAAACTTGGTTCGCCTTTATCAGAAGTTTTGAAGGCAGAGGGTCTAGTTCTAGAGCCAATTGGTGCTGTACTTGCCTTATTATTACTTGAGCTGCTACTAGGTGATTTACATGGTATCAGAGAAGTTTTTATTGCTTTGATGCAAAGATTGGGTGGCGGTGTTCTTATTGGGGCATTTGCAGGATGGGTGTTGTCTGAGATTCTTAAAAAAATTAAAAATGATTCTTCTTTTGGAATAGAACTTCAGGTAACTGTAGGGATTATCTTTTTGGTTTATGGTATTTGTGAATATTTTTTACCGGAGTCTGGATTGCCTGCTTCCGTAGCTGCAGGATTTATCGTAGGAAAGAGAGAGACTATAGATAAAGAGAGGCTAGATAATTTGATAAGTGAATTAGCACAACTTGCTATTACAGTACTGTTCCCTCTCCTTGCTTCTGATGTCTCTTGGGGTGAGTTAAGTCCTCTTGGTTGGGGAGGAATAATATGTGTTTTTGTTTTGATGCTTGTTGTTCGTCCAATTTCAATTTCTTTAGCGACGATTGGCCAAGAACTTGATCTAAAACAAAAAGTATTTCTGGCCTGGTTGGCACCTAGAGGGATTGTTACGGCAGCAGTGGCATCTCTTTTTGCGATAAGACTGGAACAGGCTGGTATATTAGGTGCAGGAAGACTCCAAGGTCTCGTATTCTTAACAATCCTAATGACTGTTGGGATTCAGGGACTTACAGCGAAACCTCTTGCAAGGTTTCTAAATCTGATAGATCCTTAGTAATTAGATCATTTCTAGACATTTTCTAACTCGTTTCTTATCTTCTCCATTTAATGCAAATAGCTCCCAACTGAGAATTAGATCTGGTCCTTTTAGCGATCCAAATAAAGCCACTCGTAAAGATCTCATCACTAAACCTTTCTTGATATTGTGCTCTTTCGCAATACTATTTAAAGCTTCTTTAGCAGAATTCTGATTAATTTCTGGGTTCTTAGAATCTAAATATTCTATGATATGTTTTATCGACATTTTTACTTCGTCGTTTTTCAAGAACTGCATGGCATCTGGTTCAAATTGTGATGTTTCAAAGAAAGGCTTAGATTGATCAACAACATCTTTCAATACTGTTATTGATTCTTGTAGTAGTGAGGTTAATTTCAAACCCCAAACATTAGATGATGAATACCAGCCTTCTTTTTCCCAGTATTCCTTAAAGATAGTGTGCAATTTATCTTTCTTCATTGTTTTTATATATTGACTATTGATCCAATTAAGTTTTTCCCAACTAAACTTTGCACCTGATTTGTTTACATTTTCTAAATTAAAGTTTTTTGAAATATCAATTAAAGAGCAAAGTTCTCCTTCTCCAGTTTTAGGAGACCAACCTAAAAGAGCCATATAGTTAGATAATGCTTCGGGCAGATATCCCATTGTCTTAAAATCATCAATTGATGTTACACAATCACGCTTTGAAAGTTTCTTCCCATCACTGTTAAGGATCAAAGGAGTATGAGAAAAGACAGGTAAATTAAATCCCAGGGACTTGTAGATGAGAATTTGTTTCGCAGTATTTGAAATATGATCTTCTCCTCTAACAACATGAGTGATTCCCATGAAATTATCATCGACTACAACGGCTAAGTTATAAAGAGGTTCTCCAATTTCATAACCGAATGCGCGCCGAGATAAAACCATATCCCCACCAAGATCTTTGCCTAACCATTTAATCTTTCCCCTTATTAAATCATTCCACTCAATAATTATCTCTTCTTCAATTCTAAATCTGATAACTGATGATTTCCCTTCAGATATGAATCTTTCTATTTCTTTTTTCGTGAGATTTCTATGCCTATTATCATGTTTTGGTGGTAACCCATTCAATTTCTGTTCATTTCTGAGTATTTTACTTTCTTCCTCTGTTGTAAAACATCTATAGGCAAAACCTTTTTGGAGAAGTTTATTAATAGTCGATTTATGAATTTCGATTCTTTTACTTTGTTTAATTGGCTCTTCGTCCCAATCTAAACCTAACCATCTTAATCCATCTAAAATATTATTAGTAAATTCTTGTTTTGAGCGATTGCTGTCTGTATCTTCTATTCTTAAAAGGAATTTACCTTGAGTTTTTTTTGCATATAACCAATTAAACAGGGCAGTTCTTGCAGTGCCTATGTGTAATAAACCTGTTGGACTAGGAGCTAATCTTAAACGGTTTTCCAACTTAAATAGTTAAAAGAACGGGACCGACGGGATTCGAACCCGCAACTTCCGCCGTGACAGGGCGGTGCTCTAACCAGTTGAACTACGGTCCCAAGTTTAGTTGAAAATTTCTCTATTCAACCACTATAAATTATCAGATAGTGAAGCTCAAATAATGTTGTTGTAATAAAAAAATTGGATTTTCTGCAAATTAATAAAAATTTTTAGATTGAACTAAATAATATAAATTAATTCTTGTTGGGATTACGGTCTAAAGCCTGCCGGCTCAATAAGACGGACTTGGTTCCCTCTGGCAGTGAATTCTCTGCCTTGATCACTTTGAACAACAACTCGACCTCCAGATTTTACTCTGATTACCCTTGCACGTACCCATCCAAGAGCGGCTGATTCAAGCACTTTTACAACATCGCCTGGTTGAAGATCTAGCTCCATCTCAAAAAAAAGTTAAATTACAAAAAGTTGGTTTCTTAACGCGCCGTGGAGGACTTGAACCCCCGACATCAGGTTTTGGAGACCTGCGTTCTACCAACTGAACTAACGGCGCATTAGGTTTATTATAAGCGCCTGTTCAACCCCATAGGTTGTTTATACTTTACAACTCTAACGGTCGAAACGTTGTTTAACGCGTGTAGCTTTACCTACTCTATCTCTTAAATAGAAAAGTTTAGCTCTTCTTACTTTACCTCGACGTTCAACTTTTAGAGAGGCAACTTGAGGACTATGTAGCATAAATATTCTTTCCACACCAATACCCTGGAAGATTCTTCTTACAGTTATTGTCTGATTCAGCCCCCCGTGCCTTTTTGCAATAACAACACCTTCATAAGGCTGGACTCTCTCTTTGTTACCTTCTGTAATCTTTACTCCGACTTTAACTGTATCACCCACATAAATTGAAGGTAATTCTTTTTTTATTTGAGAGTCTTCAAAATCCTTTAACAAATCAATACTTAATGCGCTGTACTTTGACTTGGCACTTTCTTTCTTTAAATCTTTAGAAGCTACTGACTTATCGCTATCTTCTTTATCAGAGATAGTGGCCTCGATATCATCCTTTTTAATTTCTTTTGCCATTGACCTTTTATACAACGAAATTATATTTTAACCCTTAGCATCACTTTTAGAAACCTTTTTAAAGAAACTAATTTTTTTTGAGAGTATACCTAAGCC
>QCLS01000013.1 GCA_003214355.1 Prochlorococcus sp. AG-418-C09
TGGTATTTGGTCTACATTAACTTTGGATCCGGTTACAACAAATTTGATAAAGAATTAAAGGTTGTTGAAATAAGGAGAAAAGGAATTTTTAAGGATGTTGAGGTTAAATTGAAATTTGATGAAATTAAATCAGTTAAATTAGATATTAGTGAAGGATTTAATCCAAGAAGAAGAATTGCTCTTGTACTCAAGGGAAGAAAGAAAATATTGCCACTTAGTGGTGCTGGAGAGCTTAAACCTTTGCTTCAAGTTGAAGAAGAAGGAGCTAGATTAGCTAAATTCCTTAGTGTTAATTTGGAGGGTTTAAAATAACAATCCTTTCTAGAAAGAAATTAATTACATTAACTTTACTTTCTCTGATTTCAATAAATTCTTCATGCGTGAAAGAATCTTCAAGGGATACTTTTTATTATTGCAATCAATTATCACTAGATTGTATTCAGAAATTTAACAAAGTTACTTTTCACACAACTCAAGGAAATTTTGTTGTTGAGCTATATTTTGAAACAAACCCCTTAACGGTCTCAAATTTCTTAAGAAATATTAAAGAAGAAATTTATAAAGATAAAGAATTTTATAAGATTCTGAACTTTCCAAATACAAAGATTATTTATTCAGGGATTAATCCAAATAATTACTCTTTAGATATTAATGATGATGCTTCTCAAATTGCTAGTTTAATTCCCTTGGAAATAACCTTAAAAGGAGATTCTTATCCGAAATATGGTTATCAAATTAGTGATCCAATTAAATTATCTAGGCTAATTAACACATTTGAGCCTGGCACAATTGCAATGGTTGGTTTTAATGAACTCTTCTCTTCTTCAACCGAATTCTTCTTTACTACCAACAATATGCCAGAACTAGATGGTAGATATGCAATCTTTGGGAGAGTAATAAATGGGTTTGAGATCTTAGAGAAATTAGATAAAACCGACAAAATTATAAAAATAGAGCCTTTCTAAATTTCTAAACTATATTTGTTTATTTTTAACATCTCAGTATTAACTCCAGATGATCTTTTTAGTGCGATTTTACCAGTTCTTGCTATTTCTAAAATCCCATATGGAGCAAGTAACTTTTCTAAAGCCACTAGTTTTCCTGGGTCGCCAACGACTTCAAGTGTTAGCTCATTGTCAGATACATCTACAACTTTAGCTCTAAAAACCTGAACGAGGTCAAGTATTCTTCCTCTGGTTTCATCTTTACTTGATACCTTTAAAAGCATTAATTCCCTCTCTACTGCGGCAAGATTAGTCAAATCAACTACCCCTAAAACATTAAATAGCTTATTTAATTGCTTAGTCATTTGTTGAAGCGTATCATTGTCTCCTTCAACAACCATTGTTAATCTTGAGATTCCTTTAGACTCTGTAGGGCCTACTGCTAGGCTATCAATGTTAAATCCTCTTCTAGCAAATAATCCAGATATTCTACTAAGAGCGCCTGATTCGTCTTCAACTAAAACTGATAAGGTGTGCTTCATTATTTGGATTCCCTCAAGCGTTTGATCCAATTGTATGAAATCCTATTGAATTTGATGTGATCTTCATCATGAACGCAATGTCCTGAGTTGGGTATTATTTTTAATTCTACCCATGAATATAAATTTGCAATCATTTTGCCTAAAAATAAAGGTATAAAATTATCTTTTTCACCCCAAATTAATAAAAAAGGAATCTTATCCATTCTGTTCATAATACCTAACAAATAAGTGGATTTTAACTTATCATTCCTAGTCGCCATTCCAATGCTCATGGCTCTTAACGACCTAGCCGCTGTACTTCTGCGAGCTGGTTCTTTAATTATTTTGATTAATTCTTTATCAATTTTAGTTTGCTTGTGATAGGCGACTTTAAGACCTAATTCTATAAGCCCGGCTTTATTGACAATAAATAAGATTAACTCTAACGGAGTTAACAAGAAAAATAATTTAGTCAGTATGAATTTAAATTTATTGATATTTGATTTAAAACCTGATTTGTTGTGTTTCGGAGTCACTCTATCAGGCAAAGGAGATGCAATCATGCCTTGTATTTCACTAGGTGCTTTAACTGCACAAGTCAAGGCTACTAAGCTTCCTAAAGAATTTCCTATTAATATAATTTTTTCGGAATTATTTGGCCTAATTATTTGATTTATAAAATCTAATACTTGATCACACCATACACCATTATCTAATTTGTTTATTTCTTTTATTCCTGGCTGAGCAGAATTTCCAAATCCAATTAGATCAAGCGAATATACAATAAAACCTTTTTCTGCAAAGAAATTGATGTTTTTTCTCCAGTGAGCTCCACTAGCCCCAAACCCATGTAGCAATAATATGGGATATTTGTTTTTATGACCTTTTATGTGCCAGGAAGTTTTAAATCCTCTCCACATCCAAGAATTTGAATTTAAATAATAATCTTCTACTGAAATATTGGTCATATTAAATTAAATTTTAAAGATATTACATTAATTATTTTTTAACAGAAAAAATGTAATAATTACAGTTATTCAATGAGATTTTCTTTCTAATGGCAAGTGAAATTTTTAGTATTGCGGCAGTTTTTTGGATCTTAATTCCTATTGGATTGATTGGAGGAGCTTTGTTATTAAAATTTCAAGGTGATTAATACTCGCGAAAATGTTTAAAATTGAGTTAATGTCTGTTTGTTTAGTAATTAAATAAAGTATGAAGATTCTCATAGTCGGTGCTACAGGAACGCTAGGAAGACAAATAGCTAAAAAGGCTGTAGATGAAGGCCATATTGTTAGGTGCATTGTTAGAAATCCTAGGAAAGCTTCATTCCTTCAAGAATGGGGTTGCGAATTAACGAAAGGTAATCTCCTTAATAAGAGTGATATAAGTTACTCTCTTCAAGGGATAGAGGCAGTTATTGATGTTGCTACAAGTAGACCAGATGATCCTAAAAGTATTTACGATACCGACTGGAAAGGAAAGTTAAACCTTTTTAGTGAATGTGAGTCTCAAAATATCAGGCGAATTGTTTTCTTATCAATACTTTTAACAGAAGAATTTAGAAATGTACCATTGATGGATATTAAATATTGCACGGAAAAACTTCTCGAGCAATCAAATTTGGATTATACAATTTTTAAAAGTGCTGCATTTATGCAAGGCGTTATTGGACAATTTGCAATACCAATACTTGATAGCCAGGCGGTATGGATGAGTGGAACACCCACAAAGATTGCGTATATAAATACTCAAGATATGGCAAAAATCATACTTTCTTCCCTTGGTAATAGTGATACTTATAAATTGACTCTTCCTTTAGTAGGTCCTAAGGCATGGGATGCCAATGAGATTATTTCTCTTTGCGAGAAATTTAGTAATAAAAAGGCAAAGATATTTAGGGTCTCACCATTTATAATTAAGGCAACTCAAGCAGTTGTTTCTTTTTTTCAAGATTCGTTAAATGTTTCAGAAAGATTAGCTTTCGCAGAAGTTACGAGTAGCGGTAAAGAACTTAATGAAGATATGCAAAAAACATATGAATTACTAAGTATTCAAGAAAGTGAGATTACTACTCTTGATAGCTACATTAAGGAATATTATGATCAGATTATAAAACGCTTAAAGGAAATGGAAGCCGACCTAAATATTGAAGAAAAAAAGAGATTGCCCTTTTAGGATTGCAAATAATCATAAATATAGTATATTTGTACTATACATATGCTTAAACTAATTTTATGTCTTTGTCTAAGTCTAAGAATGCAGAAAGAAAATTGAATCTAATTGCTAATGAAGCAAAATTAGAAATTAATAAAGTTTGCCAGTCCAACCTTTGGGAGACTCTCGGTTTTGTTTATTTTGATCAATTAGATAGCAAGGACAAAATTGCGAAAGTAAACTTTTATTATGGTCAACTTCAATTGATTAACGAAATTAAATCTTTTATTTGATAATATTTACGCATAAAAAATTTTTTTCTAAGTTGGTTCAAGTAATTTTTTAATTAAGTTTTTAACTTTCTGATAAAATATACATAATTAACGAAATTTTTTATGATTGAAACTTCAGGGGTAATTGAAAAGGAACAAGGAAATGGATTTTATCTCGTTACTCTTGAACAGCCTGAAGGTCATCAATGCCTATGTAGAGCAGCAGGAAAGTTAACGAAATTTAGAATTAAACTTTTAGCTGGTGATAAAGTATTGGTAGAAATTAGTCCTTATGATTTAACTCGCGGAAGGATAACTTATAGGGAAAGAAATGCTGGGGGCGGAGGACAAAAAACCTCTTCAAATAAGAATAATTCTTCAAAAAGAAAGTAAACTTATTTAGATTAAATCCTTTATAGCCTCTTTAAATTCACTACGTTGTTTAACACCTTTCCACTGTTTTTTTAGTAACTTATCTTTAAAAAGTTGAACTGTCGGGGTCCCATTTATACCAGCTTGTTTAGCTATGTCTTGATCCTTATCTATGTCAATTTCTATTCCAACTACTTTACCGTTGAATTCATTTATCACCCTTTTTAACTGAGGTTTTAAGACATGGCACGGTCCACATGTTGGAGAACTAAAGATTACTAAAATTGGTTTTTTAGTTTCGTGATATAACTTCCTGAGCGCGTAGCTTCCTCTTTGCCATTCTGCATTAATGTCAAAAGTCTTTTCATTCGTTTCTTCGTCTTCTATATTAATTTCATTACCTAATTTTTCTGGCTCTACATTATCTCTCTTGATGAGTTTTGATAGTTGATTCTCAGTGAGCCATCTCTCAGATGCCAGAGCAGCCATACAACCGCTTCCTGCGGCTGTTACTCCCTGCCTCCACTCTGAGTCGGCCACATCTCCAGCGGCATATATTCCTTCTACTGATGTTTCGGGCCTACCAGGGTTACATTTGATATAACCTCTTTCGTCTAGGTTTATCTGATTTCCTAAGAAAGCTGTATTTGGTGTGTGACCGATGGCATAAAAAAGTCCCTTAATTTCTATGTCTTTTAATTCATTTTTAGAGTTTACAGTCTCAATTTTTTCAAGCCAGTTTCCACCTTTAGCTTCTCTAACATTTGTATTCCAATGAATTGTAATTTTAGAATTATTTTTTACCCTGTCAATCATTGTCGCGCTTGCCCTTAATCTCTCGGATCTAACAAGAAGATGAACTTTACTGCCATACTTTGTAAGGTAAACAGCCTCTTCGCAAGCTGAGTCCCCTCCTCCTACCACGGCTAATTCAGCATCTCTAAATTGAGGAGTGGCTCCGTCGCAAATAGCACAAGCACTTATCCCTTTACTCCAGAATTCATCTTCATTAATTATTCCCAATCTATTTGCACTGGCACCAGTGGAAATAATCAATGAATTAGTTTTAATTGTTTCGTCCTCAGTTTTGATAGTTAGAGGCCTTAATTTTGTATCAATTGAAATTACATCACTTTCAATTAATTTTGTACCCCACCTTACTGCCTGAGATTTCATTAAATCCATAAGATCAGGACCAAGTATGCCATCAGGAAATCCTGGAAAGTTCTCAACATCTGTAGTAGTCATTAGTTGACCTCCGGGAATACCTCCTGAGTTAAAACCAGTAATCAAGATTGGCTGTAAATTAGCTCTTGCAGCATATATTGCAGCTGTATAACCAGCAGGTCCAGATCCAATAATGACAATATTCTCTGTTTCTAATGAATTTCCCACCTTTTAAAATTAATTCTTGTTCTTATTGTAGATATTAAAATTATATTTTAAAAATAAAGAAAAGTGTATAAGCAATAAATTTAATGCTCATTACTTGTGTTAGCGATGAATTTGTTAATGTCTTTAGGAAAATTTAAAACATATTGTGATAAATTTTCTTTGCTTTCCCCTAAATGAGTTATCCATTCTCTAAATTCTTCTAATATTGCATAGCTTTCTTCATATTGTTCTAAAGAATCCATAACAGCAATTCTATTATTAGCCCAACAAGTTGCAATATCTATTCTTTTTTGAGGAAAATCTTTCATTAAACACAATTTAGTATGTCTAGGAAAGCACAGTAAGAGTGTTTAAGAGTGTTAAATAAGGTACAAATTTGTACTAAATAACAAAAGCTTTTGTTTTATTTAATATTTCAGCAAAGGTAAATTGAAATAATCGCTGCCATTCGAATAATAAATAATCTTCTTTTAAACTGCCTCAGTATGATTTACTAGCAATCTCTCAACCTCCTCAAAACCCTCTTTTGCTGAATTAACAGCAAGGTCTTTACCTATTTTTTCTTCGGAAATTAACTTGTTAGAAATTTTCTCAAGTAAATTATCTTTTTTTGACTTTAGATTTTCTATTATTTCCTCTTCGATGATTGCTTTTATAGCTTTCGATATGATTTTTTTGTCGTTTGCTTCTTCAAAAGTACCTTGAACTAATTCTTGAATGAATAATCTATGTACTTCACTACTTCTTAAAAAGCTTTCAGTAGCATTGATAATGCCTTCGACAAGTGCTTCATCTGGCTCGGAATCATTCTCTGCTAATTTGAATTCCCAATCTAGATGCCTTCTTTGCCAACCAGAGGAATGAAGACTAGGCATTACTGTTTGAGAGTAAGTATCAACTGACATTTCGTAAATTCTTTCGGCTAGTTTTTCACACCATTCTCTACCATGACTCTGAAGGTTCTTTTGCATAGTTTGTCTAGGTACTGCGTGCCCTCCATGATGGCTATGGCATACTCCATCGGGACATTCAATTGCTTTAATACTCATTTTGAATCTTTCTAGTTATTTTCTTAATAGCTAATTTTCTGAGAAAAGAAAATATATCTTTAATAAAATTCTAAGACTTTTGTATAAAATCAATATATCCTTAGCTAAGAATAGAATTCCACAACAATTGACAAAAGTTCTTATTCCTTGTGAAACATCTCCTGGAGAGAGAAGAGTTTCGGCTACTCCAGGAGCCGTAAAGAAATTAAAAAATCTTGGATGTGATGTTTTTATAGAAAGTTCGGCAGGAGAACTATCAGGGTTTAATGACTTTTTGTATAAAGATGCTGGAGGCCAAATTGTTATCAGATCTGATATTAATATTTGGGAGGATACTGATATTGTTTTTTGTGTTCAAGCTCCCTCTGAAGGAAATCTAAGAAAATTAAAAAAAGGTGCGATCCTTCTTGGCCTTTTAAATCCATATGGTAATTACAAGCTTCTAGAAATTATTACTAGCAAAAAGATTTCAGCTTTATCATTAGAATTACTTCCTAGGATTAGTAGAGCACAATCCTCTGATGTCCTTTCCTCACAGGCAAATATCGCAGGATATAAAGCCGTCCTTTTGGCAGCAAGTGAACTTGATAGATATTTCCCTATGCTTATGACTGCAGCAGGTACTGTTCAGCCGGCCAAAGTTGTTATTCTTGGTGGAGGAGTTGCTGGATTGCAAGCAGTTGCTACAGCAAAAAGACTTGGTGCAATAGTTTTTGTATCCGATATAAGACCTGCTGTTAAAGAACAAGTAGAGTCTTTAGGGGCAAGATTTATAGAACTTCCTGAAGTTGATGAAAAACCTGGAGAGGCAGGAGGTTATGCAAAGGCCGTAACTCCTGAATTCCTTTCAAAACAAAAGGCTACTTTAACTAAATATTTATCTGAAGCTGATGTTGCCATTTGTACCGCACAAGTTTTGGGAAAAAAGGCTCCTGTTTTAATCGATTCTCCAATGATTGAGAAAATGAGGCCTGGAGCTGTAGTGATTGATTTGGCTGTTTCTCAAGGAGGTAATTGTGAAGGAACAAAATCAAATGAAACTATTATCAAAGATGGTGTAAAACTCATAGGAGCGGGCGAATTACCCTCATCAGTTCCTTATGATGCAAGTTCACTTTATGCTAAGAACTTAACATCTTTGATTACACCTTTTATAAAAGATGGTGTAATTAAATTAGATAAAGAGGATGAACTAATTTCTGGTTGTTTATTAAGTAATGAAGGAGTTGTTCTTCAAAATAAAGTTTTTGAAAATTGAGGTTTTAAAATTATGTCTTTTATAAATCTTCTTTGGGTTCTTTTACTTGGCAGTTTATTAGGCCTTGAGTTAATTGGAAAAGTTCCTCCTACGCTTCATACACCTCTAATGAGTGGAGCAAATGCAATCTCAGGTATTACTATGTTAGCGGCATTAACCGCAATAATTAAATCTGAACCCGGCAGTCCATTATTAATTATTGGATCAATATCTCTTGGATTTGCACTTTTTAATGTAGTTGGTGGTTTTCTAGTTACTGATCGAATGCTCGCAATGTTTAGCCGTAAGCCCAATAAAAAAAAATAAATTATTAACATGGAATTCTCTAGTATCATTAATTTCTCATTAGAACTTCTAGCGGTTCTTTTATTAGCACTTGGAATAAAAGGATTATCAAAAGTTAGATCTGCAAGAGAGGCAAATATCTTGGCCGCATTTGCCATGTTAATTTCCGTTGTTGGACTTCTTCTCTCAAATTACCTAGGGGAATCTGGCATACCAGATCAATCTTGGAAGTGGATAATTATTGGCTCATTAGTTGGTAGTTTGTTTGGAGCTATCTTGGCAAAGAAAGTTCCAATGACTTCAATGCCTGAGACGGTTGCATTGTTTAATGGTTTTGGTGGAATGTCCTCTCTATTAGTAGCTGTTGGTATGAGCTTATTTGATCCATCTAAGCTAGAAGGAAATTTAAAGTTAGTTACTAATATTTCAATTGCAGTCTCAGTATTTGTTGGAGCTATAACCTTTTCAGGTTCAATCGCAGCTATGGCTAAGTTACAGGGCTGGTTATCTACTCCTGGTTGGACGCAATTAAAAGCAAGGCATTTTGTGAATATTATCTTTGGTGTAATTTCATTAATTGCGTTTGTTTACCTTTTGAAGGGTAATCCTAGCTCTATTTGGCTTTTGGTTACTTCCTCCACTCTTCTAGGTATTGGGGTGACATTGCCAATCGGAGGAGCAGATATGCCAGTAGTTATATCTTTATTAAATAGCTATTCAGGAATCGCAGCAGCAGCAGCAGGTTTTGTTGTTGGAAGCCAACTTTTAATTGTCGCAGGCGCAATGGTTGGAGCCGCGGGTCTAATACTTACTCAAGTAATGTGCAAAGGTATGAACAGATCCTTGATTTCTGTTCTTTTTGGAGGATCTTTATCTGCACAAAGCACAGCTTCTTCTGGATCAAGAGAATACACAAATATAACTTCTTGCAGTGTTGAAGAATGTGCATTGACTTTAGAGGCAGCTAACAAGGTAATTATTGTTCCTGGTTACGGTCTTGCAGTAGCTCAAGCACAGCATACTTTAAGGGAAGTGACAAAAAAACTAGAGCAAAATGGTATTGAGGTTGTCTATGCAATACATCCTGTAGCAGGGAGGATGCCTGGGCATATGAATGTACTTTTAGCAGAAGCAGATGTTCCTTATGAACAACTTAAAGAGATGGACGTTGTAAATCCTGATTTTCCAGCCACCGATGTTGTTTTAGTATTAGGAGCAAATGATGTAGTTAATCCTCAGGCGAAAAACGATAGTTCTTCTCCTTTATATGGGATGCCAGTTCTTGATGTGCAGGAAGCAAGAACAGTATTTGTAATTAAACGAGGAATGAGTGCAGGTTATTCTGGAATAAAAAATGATTTATTTGATTTGCCAAATACTTCTATGGTCTTTGGTGATGCAAAGAAGGTTTTGAATGATCTAATTGGAGAATTAAAGGATCTTGGAGTTGGGGAAAAATAACAGTATATCTTCTGGTTTTTCAGATTACTTAAAAAATAAGCCATTTCAAGAAGTCTTACCTTGGATAGGAGGAGACTTACAAACATTGAGAGATACTTTTGTTATTGATTTTGGCAGATCAATAAAAAACAAAAAGATATTCTTTCCCATTAATAAAATTCTTTCTAAAAAATTTGAATGTGATTATCTTCTGGGATTTTTAGAATTACCTGAAAACCTCAGTTCTATGAGGGGGTTTGTCATTGTGACCCATGGGTTAGGGGGCTCAACTAAAAGGTTTGGTTTAAGAAGAATCTCTAGTAAATTAGCAAAAAATGGGTTTGGAGTTCTTAAATTAAATCTTAGAGGATCTGGGTCTGCGAGATATTTGGCTAAAGGAAATTATTGTGCTAGATGTTCCAGTGATGTTATTTCAGCAATTAAATATTTTAAAAAATTAATTAATTTAGATTTCAAAGATCACATTAAGAGGAATAATAATCTTCCAATATATGGAGTTGGATTATCTTTAGGTGGAACAATTCTTTTAAATGCCTGCTTAGATTACGATGAAAAGAATGGAGAAAAACTTTTAGATGGCCTAGCCTGCGTAAGTAGCCCTTTAGATTTGTCATCATGCAGCCTCTGTATCGAAAAACCTAGAAATTATCTCTACCAAAAATGGTTACTTCATCGCTTGAAAAATCAGTTATGGGAAGGATTTAATGATGAAGGTAAAATTGTTAATAACGAGAAATTAAGAAAAAAAATTAGAAGTTTAAAAAGTATAAGGGAATTTGATCAGAAATTTACCGCTCCTAGTTGGGGATTTAATTCTTTAGAAGATTATTATGTTAAAGCTTCTCCCATATTTAGAATCCAGAAGTCAATAAAAAAATTACCTCCAACACTTTTTATCCATGCCAAGGATGATCCTTGGGTTCCATATAAGGCCACTTTGAATTTAAGAAAAGAACCTATTGATAAATTTACTATTTTTATAACTAAAAAAGGTGGTCATAATGGGTTCCACTCGATTAATGGCTGCTGGTCAGACGAAGCGGTAAAGAATTGGTTTATGAGTATCTAGGACTATTTATAAATGGTGTTTTTTTAAAAATCCATTTCTTGATTGGCTTACCATTAATAATATGTGAGGTAAAAATCTCTGAAATTCTTTCTGGAGAAACTTTCTCGTACCAAATACCATCAGGCCAAACCAAAAGAATTGGGCCGTTTTTACATATTCTTAAACAGTCGGCTTTTGATCTCAATATATGGACGTTTTTTGTAGAGGGATCATTCTCAAATTTTTTTAAAATCTTTTTCAGAGATTCCCATGTTTTTAAACCCTCATTGCCTTTAAAGCATTTCTGTTTTGTAGGCGTTGCGCATAGAAGAAGGTGCTTTTGAATATTCATTTTTATCCAATACTTACATATTTTTTCCCTTTTTTAATTTCTTGCTTAACAAAAAGCCTGGCCCAATTATCAACTTCAAGAATATCCTCTAATTCAGGACTCAAATTTAAATTCTCAATATGTGATTCACAAGCTTTACTTATAAATGTTGGAATTTCTTGAAAAGAAATTTTTTCTTTAAGGAATTGTTCAACAGCCATTTCATTAGCAGCATTTAAGACTGCAGGCATAGTTCCAGAAGATTTTCCTGCAGCATAGGCTAGTCCCATGCATGGATATTTAAACTCGTCGGGCTCTTTAAAAGTTAATTTTCCAATTTCACTTAGGTTTAATCTTTTCCAATTTGTCTGAAATCTTTCAGGCCAACTCATTGCATATAAAATAGGTAGCTTCATATCTGGCCAACCTAATTGAGCTAATACTGAGGAATCTTCCATCTCAATCATTGAATGAATAATACTTTGAGGATGGATAACTATTTCAATATTTTCGTAAGATGTACCAAATAAATAATGAGCTTCAATAACTTCTAATCCCTTATTCATAAGAGTTGCAGAATCTACAGTTATTTTCTTTCCCATATCCCAATTAGGATGCGAAGTGGCATCTGCTACTGTTACATGCTTTAAATCTTCAACGGCCCAATCTCTGAAAGCACCACCAGAAGCAGTTAAATGTATAGCTTTTAAACCTTTAGGCATCTCTCCTGTTGAAAAATCTGCATGTTTATAATTAGGTAATCCTTGTAAACATTGAAAGATAGCAGAATGTTCGGAATCAGCAGGTAAAAGCCTACTCTTGTTTTTCTTTAATGCAGGAATAACAATTGGCCCTGCGGCAATTAATGTTTCTTTATTAGCAAGGGCAATATTTTTTCCAGCATTAATTGCTGACATTGTTGGAATTAAGCCTGCACAGCCCACTATTCCTGTTACTACAGTATCAGCCTTATCCCAAGCTGCAACTGTGTTAATCCCCTCTTTGCCACACAAAACTAAAGGAGGATTATCTAAATCTAAGTTATTAATATTATCTTTTAACTTTTCTATGAGATTTTCATCCTCAACTGCAACTACTTCTGGTTTATGTGTTTTAACTTGTTCAGTTAACAAATCAATATTTCTTCCTGCAGAAAGAGCTAAGGCTTTAAACTTATCAGGCTGCTCACTAGCTATTTCGAGAGTTTGAGTCCCTATCGAACCAGTAGAACCGAGCACAGTAATGTATTTCAATTTTCTCTGATATTTCTAATATCTTCCCATTTAAAGGTGTATTTAAAAAACAAAAATCTCAAATTGGTTTTTTTCTTAAAATTTAGACCCTTATCCATGTTGTTATCTCCTTAGATTGATCAATTAGTTCAATACCTTTTTCTTTTAACAAATCCCTAATTTCATCGGCCTTCTTATAATTCTTTTCCTTTTTTGCTACCAATCTTTCATTAATAAGGGATGATATTTCTTCTTCTTTTATTTTGCTTTCTATTCCTAAATCTTCTTTTTTAAGACCAAGTACCTGAGTCAACTTTTCAAGAGTTTTAAAATTCTCAAGTAGAAAATATTTTTCATTTAGGTCTATTTCAAAACCTTCAACCCTTTGAAGTTGGTTTAAAAAGTTTTTTAATGGTTTCGCTAAATCATAAATAATTGCAATAGCACCTGCCGTATTAAGGTCATTACCCAGAGCGTCAGAAAATTTAAGCTCTTTTTGAGATAAGTCAAAACTTATTTTTTCTTTATATATTTGTTCGATAAATTCATTTTTATCAATAGATCCAAAAGCCTCTTTTGTAATGTCCATAAAAGAAAGGGCTATATTAATGTTTTTCCAAGCTTCTGAAGCACTTTTCAAAGCTTCTTCAGTAAAATCCAGAGGTTTTCTATAGTTTATAGTCATAACAAAATATCGCAAAGTCATTGGACTTATACCTGAATTTATTAGTTCTCTTATAGTTTTAAAATTTTTCAGGGATTTACTCATCTTTTGACCATTTACATTGACCATCCCATTATGTAACCAATAATTCGCTAGTTTTTTGCCATTTGCTGCTTCTGATTGGGCGATTTCATTTTCATGATGTGGGAAAATTAAATCAGACCCACCTAAATGGATATCAATAGTATCTCCTAATTCATCTTTAACCATCGCGGAGCATTCAATATGCCATCCTGGCCTACCTTTACCCCATGGAGAATCAAAATATGGTTCATCATCTTTGGCTTTTTTCCATAGTGCAAAATCCTGCGGATTAATTTTTTTAGTATTTTCATCATTAGACATTCTTCCTTGCTGATTGATATTTTGTTCTTTTATGTTTTGATTACTTAGTTTTCCATAATTTTTATTTTTAAAAACAGAATAATAAACATCTCCATCCCTGGAGTATGCGTAACCTTTGTTCTCAAGTATTGTTATAAAAGAGCAAATATTGCATATATGACTCGTTGCTCTTGGCATACTATCCGGACGCATAATTCCTAAAGCATCCATATCTTTGTGAAATTCAATAATATTCTTCTCTGAGACGTCCTTCATTGAACTATTTTCTTTTTTTGCTCTTTTTAAGATCTTGTCATCAATATCTGTAAAATTCTGAACATACTTAACTTTGAAATCACTGTAAATTAAAAATCTTCTCAAGATATCCCAAGCTATATAACTTCTTGCATGACCAAGATGACATAAATCATAAACAGTTACTCCACAACAATAAATTTTTACGACATCATCTATAGGCTTAAAAACCTCCACTCTTTTGCTTAAAGTATTAAAAAGTTTGATCATCTTACACAAAGTATTTCATAGGGTTTATTTTGTATCCATCCAGTTGTCTCCAATTCCAATATCAACTAAAAGAGGTACATTTAATTTTACACAATCTTCCATAGTCTTCTTTACTAATTTCGTCGTATCTTCTAAAGAATTTGGTTCAACCTCAAACAATAATTCATCGTGTACTTGTAAAAGCATTTTGGCTGGAACATTCATTTCTATGAATCTTTTATTTAGTTGAACCATTGCAATTTTAATAATGTCTGCACTTGAACCTTGTATTGGGGAATTAGCTGCGGCTCTTAGTAACTGTGCTTCCATGCCAGCCCTACTTGCGTATTGCAAGTCAATTTTGTAAGGATCTTTTCCTAATAATCTTCCCAGTCCATTTTTATCAAACTTAAATTCTCTCTTTCTACCAAAAATTGTTTTTACATAACCTTTTGATAAGGCAAGCCTTTGTTGAAGTTCAAGAAATTTGAAAATTTTTGAATATCTTTCTTTGTACTTTATTAGGAATTCTTTTGCCTCTGGGGTACTTACTCCTGTAGATCGAGCAAACTTTTTTATCCCCATACCGTAGATAACTCCAAAATTTATTGTTTTGCCAACTCTCCTTTCGTCAGATGATATTTCCTCTTTCTCAAAAATTAACCTTGCAGTTAAAGAATGAATGTCATCATTTTTGTGAAATGCATTTATTAGTATTTCTTCATCCGCTAGGTGAGCGAGTATTCTTAATTCAATTTGAGAATAATCAGCCGATAATAGTTTCCAATCTTTTTCAGGCAAGAATGCTTTTCTTATTCTCCTACTAAATTCAGTCCTAACTGGAATATTTTGAAGATTAGGATTGCTACTGCTTAGTCTCCCAGTTGCTGTAGCCGCTTGATTAAAGTTTGTATGAACTCTTCCTGTCTTTTCGTTAATAAGATTTGGAAGAGCATCAATATAGGTGCTAAGTAATTTGCTAAGAGTTCTATATTTTATTAAATGTTGGATTATTTCATGTTCGTCGACTAATCGTTCAAGAACTACTGCATCTGTACTCCAACCTGTTTTTGTTTTCCTTGATTTTTTTTTATCCAAATTTAATTTTTCAAACAAGATCTCACCAAGTTGTTTTGGTGAAGATAGATTAAAATTTTCTTCTGCTAATTCATAGACTTTACTTTCAATATCTTCTAAGGTACTTTTTAGTTCTTTTGAGAGTTTATCTAAATAAGGGATGTCGATGGTTATGCCGTTCATTTCCATTTGTGACAATACCGGCTCTAAAGGCAGCTCGATTTCTTCGAACAATTTGATTAATTCATGTTTTTCAGTTGAAAATCTTTCTTTAAAAATTTTGACAATCTTGAAAGTTAGAAATACATCATAACCGCAGTAAATACTTGCTTCATCAATATCAACAAATGAAAAGTCTTTGTTTTTTCCAACTGTGTCCTTAAATGAAGGAGGCTTAAATCCAAATAATCTAAAACTAATTTCACTTAACCCATGCTTCTCCTGATTATTTAGAAGGTAGTCTGCTAAAAGGGTGTCAAAGGTTACGCCTTTAAGATCAAGTCCATGATTATAAAAAATTTGCCTGTCAAATTTAGAATTTTGGAGTGCCTTCTCTTTTTTTGGGTCTTCTATCCAAGTTCTTAGTTTTGAGAAAACATCTTCAATTGATAATTGATTGGGAGTCTCTTTTTTTGTTTGATGACCAAGAGGTATATAAAATAAATCATCAGTTTCCTCTCCAAGGCATAATCCTATCCCAACAAGTTCCGCATTGATTGGATTTAAACTATTGGTCTCTGTATCTAAAGAAACTATTTCATTGGTCTTGTCTAATCTTTGAATTAATTTATCAAGTAATTCAAAATTATTCACAACAGTTACGTTGATTTTAGGGATTTTATTTTCACTATTTTCTAATTTATTTCTACTGGAGCCTTGTAGTACCTTCTCCTCCTTTTTAGCTACATTATTTTTGTCAAAACCACCTTTGCTGAATGTTGAATTGAAAATATCAATTTGCCGAAGTAGTGTTGATAATTCTAGTTTCTGCAGTGACTCTGAGAGAAGTTCTTGATTTATATTTTTTAATTCATAACCATCACTTAATATCAAAGGCACCTCAGTATTTATTTTTGCTAAATCCCTGGAAAGAAAAGCATTATGTTTATCGTTTCTGAGCTTTTCTATAACTGACCCTTTGATGAATCCTTTATATTTTTTTTCATTGTTCTGCTGAATCTTGTCCAAAGCCTGATAGATTCCATCAAGTGTATCGTTTTCTTTTAGTAGATTAATTGCTGTTTTTGGACCTACGCCTTTAATTCCAGGAATATTATCAGAACTATCACCAGTTAGAGCTTTAAGATCTACTACTCTTTCTGGAGCAACACCTAATTTCTCTTTTACTCCATTTTCATTTATAAGTGTTGGATTACCACTTTTTGCATATGGACCACCACCCATATAAAGGACATAAATATCCTTTTGATCATCAACTAATTGAAATAAGTCCCGATCTCCAGAAAGAATATTTACGCACCATCCTTTAGAAGAAGCATCATTTGCAATTGTACCTAAGAGATCATCTGCTTCGTAACCTGGCGATTTAAAAATTGGTAAATTAAGACTTTCTTCTAAAATGATTTCTAGCTGTTCAATATCCTGAAAAAAAACATCTGGGGCTACATCTCTATTGGCCTTATAATTTGGATCTAATTCATGCCTGAAAGTAGGTTTTTCTGTATCAAAAGTAATACAAACACCCTCAGGACTTATATTTCTGCAATTATCCAGAAGGCTTTTAAGAAATCCATAGGTGACACTTGTTGGGAATCCCTCTTTGGTAGTTAAACCCCCATCAATCCCCTTGCTAAAGGCATAGAAGCTTCTAAAAGCAAGTGAGTGCCCATCAACTAATAATAGTATTGGCTTTTTGATATTTCTGAGCGACATACTACTCCCAATCTGACCAAGGTGGAATATTTATAAATATTTTCTCTCCCTCTTTAAGGCCTGTAATAATTGATGTCTGACTTCCACTACTAATACCAATTTCAATTTCTTTAAATAAAGGCATATTGTTTTCATCAACAATTAAGATTCCTTTTTTACCATTCTCGGTAACTATGGAAACAGTTGGAACCAAAACTTTTTCTTCATTCTCTTTTACGATAAATTCTAAATCAGCCGTCATGCCAATTCTAATTTCTTCATGTAATTCATTGAACTGTAATGTTACTTCAAAAGATGTGACGTTATTATCTTTGATGGCTCTAGGTGATATGGAAATTATTTGAGCAAGGTATTCTTTCGAAGGATATGCTTCAACTTGTACTATTGCTTCTTGGCCAACTTTAATTCGACCTATGTCACTTTCTGGGACTCTTGCGACAACTTCTATCCCTTCTGATAACTCAAAAATAAAGTTTCTTGCATTACCATCAGAACTGAAATTGGAACTTGGTGCTACATATGTTCCAATATCAGCAAATTGATTGGTTATCATTCCAGAAAAAGGTGCTGTAACTACATAAAAGTTTTTTTCTGTTTCTGCGTCATTAAATTTAGCAAGACTTATTTGATATTTGTTTCTAGACTCCTCTAAATCTTCCTCACTAATTGCCCCCTCTTTAAACAAGAATTCTCTTCTTATTAGATCATTCTCATTTTTTTCTAGTTGCAGCTTTAGCTCCTCAAGTTTGTATAAGAAATTACTATCATCAAGTGTTGCAAGCACTTGGCCTTCTATTACATAATCACCTTCTTTAACCTCTAGTGTTTTTATAAAACCTTGCTTTTGTGGACTTATGTTAATTAGTCTTATTGCAGAAATCTCTCCACTGCTACTTATGTTTTCTGACAAAAATCCCCTTTCCACAATAACAACATATGCAGATATGTCTTTAAGCTTATTTCTTCTGAAATTGTAGTTTAGAAATAAAAATAAACTACCAATTATGAATAATACAATACCTGTTCTAAAACTTATGTTTTTTCTAATTAGCTTAAGCATTTGTTTAGAGACGGTAAAAAAACTCTATTACTCTATAATAACTAATTGACAAGATTAATTTTTATTTATCCTAATTGGATAAGTGCCTATTATATTACTAGATGATGAATATTCTGACTGATTCATCAATAAATTTTTCAAATGTTAAAAGCAGGAATTGTAGGCTTACCTAATGTAGGTAAATCGACTCTTTTTAATGCCCTTGTTGAAAATTCCAAGGCACAGGCAGCAAATTTTCCATTTTGTACAATAGAACCAAATAAAGGAATAGTATCTGTTCCTGATGAAAGGTTGGAAAGACTTGCTAAATTAAGTTCAAGCTTAAATGTGATTTCTACCAAAATAGAATTTGTTGATATTGCTGGTTTAGTTAAAGGGGCAAGTAAAGGGGAAGGATTAGGAAATAAATTCTTATCAAATATTAGAGAGGTTGATGCAATTGTACACGTTGTAAGATGTTTTGAAGATAGCGAAGTTGTTCATGTGTCAGGAAAGATTGATCCAATAGATGATATTGAGATTATTAATTTGGAGCTCATTTTGGCAGACTTGACTCAGCTTCAGAAAAGGCGAGAAAGGATTAAAAAGCAGATAAGAACAAGTAAAGATGCCTCAATAGAGGACTCCTTGTTAGAAAGATTAGAAAAGTGCTTAGAGAATAATCAACCAGTTAGAAATATTGAACTGAGTTTTGATGAGAAAAGTATAATTAAGCAACTTGGGTTTCTTACTGCTAAACCTATCATATATGCGGCAAATCTTAGTGAGAATCACTTAGAGAAAGGTAACGACATGTATAAAGCTGTAAACAAATTAGCAACTAACTCACAATCAGAATGCGTCAAAATTTCTGCTCAAGTTGAATCAGAATTGATTGAATTAGAAATTGATGAGAAAGTTGATTATCTAAATGGACTTGGAGTAAAGGAGGGGGGACTGACCTCTTTGATAAAGGCAACTTATAAATTATTAGGATTAAAAACATATTTTACTACAGGTGAAAAGGAGACTAAGGCGTGGACTATAAAAGATGGTATGACTGCTCCTCAAGCCGCAGGAGTTATCCATTCGGATTTTGAAAGAGGATTCATAAGAGCTCAAACTATTTCATTTAAGAATTTGATTGAATCAGGATCATTACTTGAGGCGAAAAATAATGGACTTTTGAGAAGTGAGGGAAAAGAATATGTAGTTAGCGAGGGAGACGTTATGGAGTTTTTATTTAATGTCTGACATATGATTAAATGTTATTGTCCTTATTGCAATATTACGTATACATTCAACAGAAGAATCAAGTCAGAAAAAATGATTTGTTTTAAATGCGGAGATGAATTGTTAAAGGTTAAATCTTTCGGTTTTCGGAAATTAGTTGCTTTAGTTGCTCTTTCAGCATTTGTTTTGCCTGTTTTGTTTTTATTTACTTATTCATTAATAAATGAAATGAGAAATCAAAATAGGAATATAGAGAATCATTTGACATATATTCTAAATTAGCCTCTGCACAAAAGAGAATTCAAACAAGAACTAGAATCAATATTATTATTTATTTCATCTATTAATTTAGGATTATTATCTATCAAATCATTTTCTTCAGAAAGACAATGATTCATACAACCACCATTTAGAAGATTATGTGATTTTATATTTCCATAGTGAAATATCAGAGTAAATATAAATATAGAGAATAAGTAATTGCCTTTTATTAAGTTCATCCTTCGGAAGGGTTGAATCACAATTATAAATTAAACCATCAGCATATTTATTAATCCCCATAAATCGAAAAAGAAAAAAATAATTGCTATTCCTACAAGATCCCATGCCCTTTCTCTGAATGCCCATGGCGCAATAAATATTTCTCCTAAACCATGCAAAGCTGCCCCAATTGGAAGGTGATCAAGTATTAATAAGCCATGCGAAAAAATAAATAGTATGCTCGCTAAATATCTAAAAATTACTAAATTTATATTCTTTGAATACATGGCTTATTTATTTGACTATGAATATAATTTTGTATTTAAATATGAATAGTAGGTTTAGATATATTTTCTTTTGTATTATCGAATACCTTTTAGCTTTTTCAGCTAAAGTAGAAACATTATTATTTGAATATGAAATGTTTTCAGACTATAAACCTTCAAATAGCTTTGATGAATATTTTATAAATAATTTAAATTCAAGACCCGAAATATTTTCCCCTTTATTAATGTCATTAGATCGAATGGGATTAGAAGAGTTGAATCGAAATCATGATGCAGCAAAGAAACTTTTACTAAGACACGGAGCTACTTTTAGATTAAATGACACTGGAGCAAAAGGTACAGAAAGAATATTACCATTTGATCCGCTTCCAAGAATTGTAAGCAAAAAAGATTGGCTTGTTTTAGAAAGAGGATTAATTCAAAGATTGGAAGCTATTGATCTTTTTTTAAATGATATTTATGGACCCCAACTGATTTTGAAAGATGGAATTATCCCCAGAAGCCTTATAGAAAGTTCTGATGGATGGAGACCTCAGATGATGAACGCTAATCTTCCCTTAGGTAGATGGTGCCACGTATCAGGACTGGATTTAATAAGAGATAAGAAAGGAGAATGGCTGGTACTTGAAGATAATTTAAGATGTCCATCAGGAGTGGCTTATTTCCTTGAGAATAGATTGGTAATGAAGAGAATTTTCCCAAATCTTTTTTCTGGGAAAATAGTTAAACCTATTGATGATTATCCTTCTTACCTACTAAGGACCCTTCGGGAGCTTGCTACATGGACTGATACGCCTAAAATTGTATTATTAACTCCAGGGATATTCAATAGTGCATATTTTGAACATAGCTATTTAGCTCAAGAAATGGGCATACAACTTGTTCAAGGACATGATTTAATTTGTAATGATAACTATGTTTATTTAAAAACAACTTCTGGATTAGAGAGAGTTGATGTTATCTATAGGAGAATAGATGATGATTTTCTTGATCCAAAGAACTTTAGGCCTGACTCCATGTTAGGTGTTTCTGGATTATTAGAAGCCGCAAAGATTAATCGAGTTGCAATAGCCAATGCTCCTGGGACAGGGATTGCTGATGATAAAATGATATATTCATTCGTTCCAAAAATAATTAAATATTATCTCTCAGAAGAACCAATTATTAATAATGTTAAAACTTACCTCTGTCACTCAGACAAAGAAAGAGACTTTGTATTAAGGAATCTTTCCAAACTGGTTGTTAAATCAGTCTCAGAAGCGGGAGGATATGGAATGTTAATTGGACCTCATTCAACAACAAACGAGATTAATGATTTCGCGTTGAAGATTAGAAATAATCCCAGAAATTTTATTGCACAACCTACTTTAGAACTTTCCACTGTCCCTTCTTTATGCGATGGCGAAATATATCCTTGCCATGTTGATCTGAGGCCTTATATCTTAAGAGGTAAGAATACCTGGGTTAGTCCTGGAGGATTAACTAGGGTAGCACTTAAGAAAGGATCTTTAGTAGTTAATTCATCGCAAGGAGGTGGCTGCAAAGATACTTGGGTAGTTGGAGATTAATATGCTTTTAAGTAGAGTTGCAGAATCACTTTATTGGATTAATCGTTATTTAGAACGTGCGGAAAATATTTCTCGTTTTGTAGAAGTTAGTGAAGCAATGTCATTAGACTGCCCTCCAGGAAGTGCAGAACCATGGCTCCCATTAATTGATGTAAGTGGTGATAGAGAAAACTTTGATTTTAGATTCCCCCAAAGGAATCAAAATGATGTAATTAATTTCTTGATAAGAGACAGGCTGAACTCCAATAGTATAATTTCCTGCATTAACATGGCTAGAGAAAATGCTCGGCAAATTAGAGACGTTATAACTACTGAAATGTGGGAACAGATAAATATGCTTTATTGGAATATTCAGGACGGAGAAATTTTCTGGAACCAACCCTTGCAAGAACAATTAAGTGAAATAAGAAGAGGATGCCAACTCTTTTATGGAATTACTGACGCAACTTTGAGTAAAGATCTAGCTTGGCAATTTAGTATCTTAGGAAGATTAATTGAAAGAGCAGATAAGACCTCAAGGATATTGGATGTAAAATATTATTTACTTCTACCTAGCTTGGATGAATTGGGAGGGGTTCTAGATGAATTACAGTGGATAGCACTTCTTAGGTCAGCTGGAGCATATCAGATGTTTAGACATGCTGAACAAAATTCCATAAAGCCAAATGCAGTAGCAAGATTTCTCCTGCTGGATCCTATTTTCCCCAGATCAGTAAGATACTGCTTAGACGGGATTAGTGATACTTTAAAAATGGTTGAATTAAATCCTATCCCAAAAGAGCCAACCAGGCTGGAATGCATGAGAGGACTTTTGAAGGCAAAATGGAGTTATGTAAGAATTGAAAATATTATTAATGAGGGTCTTCATGAAGCTATAGACACATTGCAGATTGATTTAAATAAATTACATAATCTTATTCAAGATCAGTACTTCAGGAAAGAAATTAATTTATGAAGATTAAATATATTCACAAACTCCATTACACTTATGAAGAACCTGTCCAATTAGGAGATCATAGAATTTGTATAAAACCAAGATCTCATGGGTTCCAAAAATTATTAAATTTCGAATTTAATATTGATCCAAAACCTTCTCTGATTTATCCTTTAATTGCCTCAAGTGGGGAAGAGATAATTAGAACAACTTTTGAAGGGTTTTCGAATGAATTATCTATAAAATCAATTAGTAATGTTGAAACCTTTAAACATCCCAATATCTTTGAATGTGTAAAGAATAAAGACTTAAATCTTCCATTTTGTAGAAATGTAATTAATAGAGATTTACAAGGAGCTTTAGAAGGATGGCTTCCAAATGGCCAGCATGATCCTGCCGCAGTTGAATTCGCCCAAGAGGCTTTAGCAGGAAGTGGTAACAATGCCTTGGCATTTATTTTTCAATTAATAGAAATCATTCAAGATAGAGTTAAATACACAAAAAGGCATATAGGCCCTGCATGGCCAGCAAGTAGAACGATTAGAGAAAGGGTTGGTTCCTGTAGGGATTTGGCAATGTTGATGGTTGAGGCTTCAAGATCAGTAGGTATTCCAAGTAGGTTTGTTAGTGGATATCACTTTGAAGATCCACCTCCTAATTCATACGAATTACATGCTTGGGCAGAACTATATATTCCTGGAGCAGGGTGGAGAGGATTTGATCCAAGCGGAAAAGGTTTAATTGATGAAAGGTATTTGACTTTGGTTTCTTCATCAAAATCAAATTTAACTGCTGTTATAACTGGAAACTTCGTAGGAAAGACGAATCTAAATAACAATTTCACTTGGGAAATAGAGCCTATAGATATTACGTATTGAAGATTAGATGGTGACGTTTCTATAAAAAAGTCTTGATCTTTGATTATGTCTCAGTTGATACTCTAAATGAAAAAATTATTTGTTTTCATATAAGCAAATATAAAAAAAATTGCAATTAAAAAGAGTCACTGAAAAAAACTTATCAAACATAAATCAAATGTTTGAATTAAAGAGCTATCATAAATTCAGAGACACCACAGACGTACGTTTCTACGATATAAGTATTAACAATTCAAATTTTCGTGACCTAGTTATTCATAATGGTCCTGCAACAAGTCCACCAGACGAAAAAGAAAAAGGGTTTTGGCAATTTTATATTCATTACATGCAAGAGGATAATTTGCTGGCGATTTCAGGCGGAAGGACATTCTACCTAGTTAATTTTGGCTGGGATTATCCTTTTTATAAAGTTAGGCTAGAGTCATGTGGTTTGATTTTAAAAATACCAAGAGGTACTTTTCATAGATCAGTTTCAGATCAGAATGGATCCATAGTTTTAAATCAAGCAATAAGAGATAGGGGAGGTACTGTTGAATCTGAATTTAACGTTGTGAATAGTTTTAATAATAAAGATTTATATGATTGCATAACAACATTAGAACCTAAATTTAAAATTTATAGTCTCAAATAGTTTAAAACTATGTTCGATTCTTTTGGTTTTTCATACATAGATAATTCTTTGCTTTAAGATATTAAAGATCAAATTAAATTTATGAAGTTTTTTAGTTTTTTGAAATATTCTATTTGTCTTATTTATTCTTTATTTATTTTGGTATTGCCAGTTTTCGCCGGAGCAAATGTTGCAACTAAGGGAGAAGGAGATGAAGTTCCTAGTTATGTAAGATCTGACATAACTGGATATGACTTTCATGGTGAAGATTTACATTTGTCTTCAATAGCAGGCGCACTTGCCAGAGATGCAGATTTCAGTGATGTTGATCTTCATGGGACAACACTTACATTATCCGATCTGAAAGGATCCAATCTAAATGGGATCGATTTGACAGATACTCTCTCGGATAGAGTTAATTTTCAGAAAACTGATTTGAGAAATGCTGTTCTTGTTAATATGATTGCTTCAGGAAGTAGCTTTGCTGGAGCACAAATTGAAGGAGCTGATTTTTCTTACGCTATTCTTGACAGTGAAGATCAAAGAAATCTATGTAAAATTGCAGATGGTATAAATCCTAAAACTGGAGTTTCAACTCGCGACAGCCTAGAATGTAGTTAAATTTACTCGATATAAATCTTTTCTCCACTAATATATTTGTAGATCTTATTATTTTTATCTAAAAAGAGTAATTCTCCATTCAGTTTTGATTTCTTAAATTTAGCAAGACGAGCTCTATGTATATTTACTTTGCTCGTAATCTTTTCTTCAGAATCAGAAATATCAATAGAAATATTAATATTTGGATTACGTGATTTTTTTTCATTATCCCTTAAATAAATTTTTTCGATATTTTTTTCTTTACTCAAAAATCTATTTTTAAAACTTATTAACTTATTATTTTTCTTCTTATGGGTAATTTTAATTCTCCAATATGAAAAACTAATTAGTAAAAAAAAACTAATTGAAAGTAAAAAATATATTGTCATTTCATCTTTATTTTTATGTCAAAACCTAAGTAACTTTCTTCAGTTAAGATTTCTTTCTTATAGATTCCATAAGAAAAAATCTCAAGTAAATTTTTAACAGATTTAAAGATTAAAATAGTTAAGAATATGAAATGAATTATCAAATCGTCTGAGACACTATAGATTTGCTTGTTTGGTGAATTTTGCATTTGAATTTATGATAGGACTGCTTTGAGATCAGGATAAGGTCCAAAATGCTCTACACAATTTCTTCCCAATACTTTACCAAGAGTTAAAACTTTTTCAATGCTCCATCCTGAGGCTAAACCATAAATTATGCCTGCCGCAAAAGAATCACCACAGCCATATGAGTCAATTTTATTTTGGCTTTTATAAGCTGAAAATCTTCCGCCTGGGATAATAACCCCACCCTTTTCTCCTTCGGTTTTAATAATGTATTTCGGTTTTAAAATAAGATCTGATAATTTATAATTTTCTCCAGGATCAAGATTACTTCCTATTAAGGCATCAATAATTACCCTCGAATTATTTATGATATTTATACCAACTCTTGGGGTCGCACATAATATCTTAGATTTACGAGCAATTGTGAATAATTTTTGGTCTCCAGCAGTAAAAAATATCCCATCCATTTGTGAAAGAATGTCCCATTCTAAATTGTCCTTAAATTCAGGCTCCAATCTTTCACCTACTATTGTTATGGATCTTTCTCCTTTAGCATCTATTAAACTAAATCCTTTTCTTGTGGGTTTATTTCTCCAAGCTACATGTAATTTTAAACCAATATTTTCAAGTATTTTATGGCTTTGCTTGCCGTAATAGTCATCGCCTAAAGATGTAAAGAAATGAACTTCTCCTTTAGTTAACTCTAATAGAGTCTTTGCAATAACTGATCCTCCTCCAGCAGGGAGTTCCATATTTCTTTTAGAATGAGAGATGATTCCTGGTTTTGGTAACTTATCCACTTCAAGAAAGTTTATCCATTCGTTATGACCAATTACTGCAAATCTTAGATCTCCTTTCTCAAATCTGAATTTATTCTTTTTACTATCCGATTTGGAAATCATGAATGTAAAATTACTATTATTAAAATAAACCCTTTTTATAATGGATTCATTCAATTTATTAAAAAATAATAAATATATTTATAGTTATATTTATCTTATACTCGCAATTTGCGGAGCTGTTTTTACCTCAATTTCTAACTTTAACTTTGCTTTAGATTATGGTCCTGGTTTTGATATAAATAAGTTTATTTCATTAGCAAATGCAAACCCAGCAGCTGAATCTATTTCTAGAGATCTTTTGATAAGTGCGAGTGCATTTTTTCTTTGGATAGTAAATGAATCAAGAAAACTACAAATGAGAAATATGTGGTTAATTTACTTAGGGACATTTCTTGTGGCATTTGCATTTTCGGCTCCATTATTCTTGTTCCTTAGAGAGAGAAGATTAATTGAAATTGAAAAAAGTTAAGCAACTTCTATAATCTCTTTTTTTATTAGGATCGCCAACATTAAAAAGCAAGAGATAGATATTCCAACCCATATATTTGAAGCATTGCCAAAATAATCTAATAAACCTCCAGCAATTATCTGAACAAAATATCCCATGGCAAAACATTGAGATAAGATTGCAAATGCTGAGCCTTTTTTATTAAAAGGGGCAATTTGAAAAACAATATCAGTTGAAGATGGCAAGAAAGAAGAAATTGCGATACTGCAAAACATAATTGCAATTATCATTATAAATATTCCACTTAACCGTAGATAGCTAGATGAAAATAATAATAATGAACTAAAGCCAAAACCAAATAAACTGAACTTCAATCCAAATAATCTCCCCTTTCTAGATATCCAATTACCAATGGGCCATTGCAGAATTAGTAATAGTATTAGTTGATATGAGATTAAATACCCAGTAATGTTATCCCCAACTGGTTCTCTATAAATGCCACCTTCAACAAAATCAAGGGGGAGAGTTACTTGAATTAATGCTAAACAAGTAGTAATTAAAACAATTGCAGGAATAATTAAATAACTGTTTCTATTCCATTTTCTTTGAGAGCTGTTTTTTGAAAGAGATAGTTTATTAACTGAATTAAGTTTAATTTCCAGATTATTTTTATTGTTTTCAATTAGGGTTATGATTTTTAAAATGCATAATAAATCAATAATATAGACAAATTTTATATAAAGAAAAAGACTTAATAGACTTCCTGTTATGACCCCTAAAAATACTCCTGTTGCTTCTGAAGTCCTAACCAAGGCATATGCCTTTCTGGAATTAATAGGTTGACAGATATTTGGCACTGCAAATTCCACAGAGGGCCAATAAATGCCAGCCGCTGCTCCAATAAAGCTCTGACCAATTATGTAGTTGATTTTTTCGTATGAAAATATAAGTATGAAACTGGCTATAATTCCTAATAATGAAGATAATCTTAATAGGAATTTAATATTAACTTTTTTGTTGAGGTAATTTCCAGCTATGATTCTTGTTAATGTCCCAAAAACGGCAGAAATTGAGAATCCCATTCCTATTTCTGTAGCACTTAATCCAATATTATTAAAAATCAAGGACGTTAAATAAATAACTCCTCCGGCACCAAATGAGGCAAAGAATCTTATTTTTGTTACTAGTTGAAGTTGTGAAGGGAATTGACCCCACCAAGCTTCAATTTTCTTTAATTTATCAGGATTAATCACAATTGAAATTCATTTTTATAGTTTTTATAAGTTTTTTTAATTTGTTTACATCGAGCAGATATCTTAAAGCTGCTGAAATAATAAATATTAAATTTGAAGAAATGATAATCCCTATATCTATAGAACAATTATCAAAATTGGAATCTTATAAGGAAGATTCTACAGAATTATCTGATTGGATTAATAGTACAGGATTAAAGAAAATATTTGAACTTTCAAAAATACTAGAATATCCAGTATTTAAGGAGAGAGGATTTTCAAAACAAATTCTAAGTAGTTGGGTAGGTATGAAAGTTATTTCAGAATTGGGCAATACTATAATTGTCCCAGATGATAAAGATGGGATAACTGTTCTTAATACCATTAAAGAATTGATGGAAGTAAAAAATGAGGTTTCTACCTTAGATGTTTTAAAGGCTATTCCTTACAATGAAATTAATCTGGATGTAGATAATTTAATTATTATTGTTTCATCATGGAAAAAGGATTTATATGAGCAACAGAATTTAGTCGATAAATTAAATAAAATTGGAGGAACCGAAGATTCTTTTACTATAGATTTAGAAGAGAGCATTGAGGTTATTAATTCAATTAAAAAAGAACTAATTGTAGAACATCGTCTAGAGCCACTTCTTTTAGAATTCTGGGGACCAATTAATAAATCGGATAAAGAGTTAATTATTTTTATGCCAGGCCTGGGCGGAAATATTAATAATTTCAAATGGATTGGAGACCAATTAAGTAAAAGAGGATGGCCAATAATTTTTATTGATCATGCCGGTAGTAATTCAATTACTTTGAAAGAAGTTATTGAAGGGCAGAAAGAATTGCCAGGTGCAAATGATATTTATCTTAATAGACTTTTGGACTTGGAATCAGTAATACTTGCTCACGAAAGTAATCAATTTGGTCTAAATAATAGTTCTTATATATTGATGGGCCATTCTTTAGGATCTCTAATTTCTTTTTTATATGAGGGTAATTTTAATCAGAATAATCTTGATTCAATATGTAATGATGCTTTTGCTGATTTTGCATTAACAAATTTATCTAAATTACTTCAATGTCAATTAACTGAGGTTCCCTTACCTTCATTAAATAGAAGCACAAACTTGTCAGCAATAATAGGCTTTAACAGTTTTGGAAGCTTAATATGGTCTAATGAAGGAAAATCAGGAATTGACGTTCCTATTTTATTAATAGGAGGGACTTTCGATTTAATTACTCCATTAATGGGCGAACAATTTAATATGTTTATATCAAACTCAAATAATTCATTAAATAGATTTTTAATTGTGGAAGGGGCCAGTCATTTCTCTCCTATTAGGATTGAAGATACTAGCTCAATATATGAAAATGAAAATGATGTTTTTAGAATTAACGAAACATTTATAGGTGCTGATCCATATAGCGTTCAGAATTTATCAATAGAAGTTATTATTCAATTTTTAAATGGACTTGAAAAAAATCAGGGATTATCAACTTTTACTAATCAAAATGAATTTGAATTAAACTTCCATATCCTTGATACAAAAGATATAAATAAGCTATTTAAAGATTAATAATCAATCCTTGGATCAATAAATGCAATAAGAATATCAACAAGTAAGTTTAAAGATACAATTAGAATTGAAGTAACAATTGTTATCCCTTGGACCATATTGTAGTCTCTTTGGAATATAGCGTCTTGTAACTTTAAAGCTATTCCAGGCCATGAGAATGTAATCTCAATAAGTAGGGCTCCACCAGCTAAAGATGCAATAGTCAAGCCAGTAATGGTAAGAATGGGCAATAGAGCATTAGGTATCGCATAATTTAACATCAAGTTCTTATTATTTATTCCTCTACAAACAGCTGCATCAAAATAATCACTTTCCAATGATTTATCTAAATTCAATCTAAATGATCTACTAAATATTCCACTTAGAAGAAAACCTAAAGTAATAGATGGTAGTAGTAAATGATAAATGGCTGCCTGCAGAGCAAATAAATTATTATTTAAAATGCTGTCAAGAATTATAAAGCCAGTAATATTTGGAGCTTGGTAAAATATTGGAAATCTGCCTCCTATAGGAAAGAGTCTAAAAATTACTGAAAAGAATAATTGAGCCATCATTGCACCCCAGAAGGGAGGGATAGCGTATGAGCTAATACCAGTTATTCTTGAAAAATAGTCAAAGCGACTACCCTTCTTTTTTAACCCCAAGTATCCCAATGGGAAACCAATTAAAGCCGCAAAAATAATAGCAAAAACTCCTAATTCTATACTTGCAGGTAGTGCTCTTGAAATCACCTCTATTACCGGTTCACCATTACTCATTGAATTTCCAAGATTTAAATGGAGCAAATCCCATAGATAATTTAAGTATTGATCAAGCAATGGTGAATTTA
>QCLS01000014.1 GCA_003214355.1 Prochlorococcus sp. AG-418-C09
CGATTTGGGGGTATAGAATCATTACCAAATGAATCACTCGAAGATTCATCATACAAAATATAATTCAATGGAAAACTCAGTGATGGATGACTCCCGAAGGGATTTAAGGTTTGATTGGGGAAGAGATGAAATCCTTGAGATTCTTGATATGCCTCTAATAGATCTAATGTGGAAAGCGCAGAATATTCATAGAAGTAATAATATTTATGCTGTTCAATTAGCTTCTCTCTTTAGTGTTAAAACGGGAGGTTGTGAAGAAGATTGTTCTTATTGTAGCCAATCAATATACAGTGCAAGTCAAATAAAAAATCATCCACAATATGATGTTGAAGCAGTTCTTAAAAGAGCAAAGGTTGCTAAGGATGAAGGAGCCGAGAGGTTTTGCATGGGTTGGGCCTGGAGAGAAATTAGAGATGGTAATTCTTTTGATGCAATGATTGAGATGGTTAGAGGAGTGAAGAAATTAAATATGGAAGCCTGTGTTACTGCAGGCATGCTCAGCCAAGAACAAGCAATTAGATTAGCCAATGCTGGTTTGACTGCCTATAATCATAATTTGGATACAAGCCCGGAATTCTATGAGAATATTATTTCAACGAGAACTTATCAAGATAGATTAGAAACATTAGAGAGAGTTAGGAAGGCTGGAATTGATGTATGCTGCGGAGGAATTATCGGTTTAGGTGAGTCTAAAGATGATAGAGCTTCTTTACTTCAAGTCCTATCGAATATGAATCCTCATCCTGAGAGTGTCCCAATTAATGCATTAGTTTCTATTGAGGGAACGGACCTTGAAAGTAACAAGGAAATTGATTCCATTGAAATGATAAGAATGGTTTCGACGGCAAGAATACTTATGCCTAAAAGTAAAATCAGATTAAGTGCTGGTAGAGAGAAGTTCTCAAAAGAGGCTCAAATTCTTTGTATCCAATGTGGAGCTAATTCAATTTTTTATGGAGATGAATTATTAACTACATCCAATCCTTCCTTTGAAGAAGATCGACAGTTACTTAAAGAAGTAGGGGTAAAGTTTAATACAGATTTTGGATCTAAAAACAGTGCTGTTTTTGCTAAATGAAAAAAGAATATAAGATAGTCTCTTTTTATTGTTTTATTTCTATAAATAAAAAGTACATCGAAGTAATTAAGCATAAATTATTAGAATTCGAAACCCATGATTTGACAGGTTTAATTATACTTGGACAGGAAGGAATTAATGGTACAGCATGTGGAACTGAGGTTTCAATAAATACATTTATTGAATTGATAAAGAAATTATTAGAATTGAATGATCTCAATATAAAAGAAAGTTATTCCTTCAAAAGAAGTTTTAAGAAATTGAAAGTTAAAGTAAAAAATGAAATAGTAACAATGGGTATAGATGAAATTAATCCAAATTTAAACAAAGGAACTTATGTAGATTCTTATAATTGGAATAAACTTCTGGAGGATAAAAATACATTGATAATAGATACTAGAAATCACTATGAGGTTTCTTTAGGCACATTTAAAAACTCAATAAATCCAAATACTAAGAATTTTAGGGAGTTCCCAAAGTGGGTCGAGATGAATTTAGATGAGCATATAAATAAAAAAGAGATTAAAAATATTGCTATGTTCTGCACCGGTGGGATTAGGTGCGAGAAGGCTACTTCTTTATTAAAAAAGAAAGGTTATAAAAATGTCTTTCATCTTAAAGGAGGAATATTAAAATATTTGGAAGAGATCCCAAACAATCAAAGTCTCTATAAAGGCGAATGTTATGTATTCGATGATCGAGTAGCTTTAGACCAAGACTTGCAGAAAGGTTCATATTCAATATGTCATGCATGTGGGATGCCACTATCAAAAGAAGACAAATCTAGGGATGACTATATTGAAGGAATACAGTGTTATTTATGTGTTGACAAATTTAGTGATAATGATAGGAAAAGGTTTGCTGAACGACAAAATCACTTTAATAACTTAAAAAATTTAAAACATAAATAATTATTCTTAATGGAAGTAAATACTTTAGACAGAATTGCGGAATCATTAGGATTAACAATAAAGATTCAATTGAGTGAAGCTTTAGGTTTTAATTTCTTTAGAATAGTTGTAGCTACTCAGAATGAAAACTCAGTAAAAATATGGGCAGAGCTTAAAGGATGGACTATTCCAATTATTAATGGTCTTAATTTAGATACTTTAAAAGTTCAGAATCAATCACCTCCCTATGTATCTGAGTTGATCTGGGCTACTACAATGGCATGGGCACTAGAAAAGACTTCTTGTAAAAATGCAAGACTTCTAGCTATTTATGATGATGAGGGTTATAGTAAGAAACTTGTTCGGTATTTTAGATTAATAGGGTTTGATATTGTAAAAGAAGTTGGTTCAAGTCCATCTGACCTTCTATTAAGATTAATTTGGGGAGGAGCGGGTACTCTTATGAAAGGGGACTGTTCTAAAATATTGGATAAATTAACTAGAAAAATTAGTAATTAAGAGCTCAATTATCCTGCATGGTAACTACTTCTTATAAGAGGGCCACAAGATACTTTTTTAAATCCTATCAATTCTGCAAACTCTGATATGTAATCAAATTCTTTAGGTTCCCAGTATTTGGCTACTGGCATATGTAGAAGTGAAGGTCTTAGATATTGGCCAATAGTTATTTGATCACATCTAACTTTCTTTAAATCTAAGATTGTATCTTTAATTTCATTTAATGTCTCACCCAGGCCTAGCATTATTCCCGATTTTGTTTCAATATGAGGATTTATTTCTTTGGATGCTGCTAATAAATTTAATGAATTTCTATAGTTAGCACCTCTCCTGACTTCTTTTTGGAGTCTCTCTACCGTCTCAAGATTGTGATTGAAGCACACGGGATGAACTTCTAATATTTTTCTCAACCTTTGCTTTTGGAGATCTTCCCTTTCATGTAATGTTTTACCTCCGCCCCATAAATCTGGAGTTAAAACTTCAATTTTAATTTCTTTATTCCTTTTTCTGATTTCAGTGATTGTAGAGGTAAAAAAGATTACACCGTGGTCGGATAAATCATCTCTAGCAACTGATGTTAAAACAACATATTTAAGATTTAATTTTTCTACAGCTTCGGCTATTTTTCTGCTTTCTTCAAGATTTATACCAATTGGGACTCCTTTATTAACCTGACAAAACGAACATGACCTGGTACAAATTGATCCTCCTAGCAGAAAGGTGGCAGTTCCTGATGCATAACATTCTGCTCTGTTTGGACATCTCCCTTCCTCGCATATCGTATGGATATTAGACTCTTTTATTAGGCTCTGTACTCTTTCAAATTCAGAGGCCTTACTAATAGGGAACTTAATCCATGAAGGTAATCTTAAGAGGTTATTTTTTTTGAGATGATTTGATCTTTTGTTGTTCATTAAACAATAGTTCTTCCTTCTAATGCTCTAGCTAAAGTAATCTCATCTACATATTCCAACTCGCTTCCCATAGGCAATCCATATGCAATTCGGGTTACCTTTGTAAATGGACTTAACAATTTACCTATATAAAGACTTGTGGTATCTCCTTCAACACTGGGTGTTAAAGCAAGTATGATCTCATCTATATCTGATTTGCTTACTCTTTCCACAAGACTTTTGATTTCTAATAATTCAGGACCAACAGAATCCATTGGAGATATTAATCCACCAATAACATGATAAAGACCTTTGAATTCTCTAGCCCTTTCTAAAGCTAACAAGTCTCTAGTATCTGCAACTACACAAATTATCCTTCTATTTCGTTCGGGATTCACGCAAATATTACATTCGTCTTCAGAAGTTAGATTAAAGCATGTTTTACAATGACCAACATTATGGTGGGCCTCTAGAAGTGCCTCGGAAAAATCTTTTATATTTTTTTCGGGCTGTTTTAAAATGAATAAAGCAAGTCTTTGAGCAGTTCTTGGGCCAATGCCTGGGAATCTCTCGAAATGTTCTATCAATTTTGCAAGAGGTTTAGTAAAGGTGATCAAGGTAATTGGTTTTCTAGAAATAATATAGGCATGGTTATTAGAAATTTGTTTATATGTTTGTATTTAATGTTTTATTATATTCTTAGGATTTAAATTAAATTAAAACAAATGAAGAATCTGAAAAAGAATCTATTTAAATATTTCTCAATATTGGTACTTTGTTTTCTTGTAAGTGCATGTAGCAATGGACTTAATGGTGGTCTCGAATCATATATTAGTCCTGATGGAAGATATGGATTCCTTTACCCTACTGGATGGACAAGGGTTACTGTTAAAGGTGGGCCCGAGATTATTTATCATGATTTAATTAATAGTAATGAGACACTTAGTCTAGTTATTTCCGATGTTAATAAAGATGTAGACCTTGAAGAACTTGGTACTCCTTTAGAAGTTGGACAGACACTTATCAATAAAGTAATAGCACCAGAGGGTTCTGGTAGAAATGTTAAATTAATTGATGCGCATCAAAGGGAGTCCTCTAATCATTTGTTTTATGATTTAGAATATGAATTAAATTTAAATGATCAGCCAAGGCATGAAATCGCTTCAGTAGTTATTGATAGAGGAAGTTTATATACTTTTGCCGTAGGGACAAATCAGGAAAGATGGAATAAAGTTGAGAGTCTTTTTTCAAAAGTTATTGAATCATTTAATTTTCTAATTTAATTTATGGATGTTTAATCACCTATTTGTACATTCCATAAATCGTAATAAATACCTCTTTTATCTAATAAAGACTTATGATTACCTGACTCAATAATTAGGCCTTTATCCATAACTATAATATTGTCTGCATTTTTTATTGTGCTCAATCTATGCGCAATAACAATTGTTGTTCTTTCCTTAGTAATTTTTGATAATGATTTCTGAATTAAGTATTCAGTTTCATTATCCACAGAAGCTGTTGCCTCATCCAATAAAAGTATAGGTGCATTCTTTAAAACTGCTCTTGCTAATGCAATTCTCTGTCTCTGTCCTCCAGAAAGCCTTTGCCCTCTTTCTCCTACAATTGTTCTATAGCCATTTGGTAGTTCTCTTATAAATTTATGGGCCTCTGCAATTTTAGATGCTTTAGTAATATCTTTTAAATCGGCATTTTCAGAACCATAAGCAATATTTTCTTTTACAGAACCATGAAAAAGGTAAGTATCCTGACTGACTAATGAAATACACTTTCTTAAATCTTTAAACCTTATATCTTTGATTGAGGTATCATCAACTGTTATAGATCCTTTTTGAAAATCATAGATTCTGAGTAATAGTTTTATTAAAGTGCTTTTTCCTGAACCGGTTAGACCTACTATTCCTAAGGTCGAGTTTTCTGGTACTACAAAACTTATATTCTTCAAGGTTGACTTTCTATTTGGGTAATTGAAAGTGACATTACTAAAAACTATTCTGCCTTTTATGGAATCAGGAGAAATCTTTTTTTTACCGTCTTTGATTTCTATTGGGGTGTCTATCAAATCTATTACTCTATTAACTGATGCCATTGATCTTTGAAACTCATCTAGAACATGCCCCAAAGTTGTTAAAGGCCAAAGTAACCTTTGTGTTATGAAAACTAAGAAACTATATGTACCTACATTCAGAATATTACGTGATGTTTGAAATCCTCCAATTAATAATATTGCTATGAATGCAAACAATATTGCAAATCTTATTAAAGGGATAAATGCTGAAGATAATTTTATAGCTTGCTTGTTACTTTTCTGATAAGAAAGACTTTCTTTGGTTAATCTGTTAAGTTCCCACCTCTCGGTAGTGAAACTTTTAATTGTCAAAATCCCACTTAAATTATTGTTTAATCTTGATGCTATAAGACCAGCTTTTGTTCGAACATCTTTATATCTTGGAGCAAGGCTTTTTTGGAATTTTATTGACCCAAGAAAGATTATTGGTATTGGGAAAAATGCGAATAATGCAATTTTAGGGGCTACAAAAAGCATAGTTCCGCCAATAATTATTACGGTTATAAATAATTGAATTAGTTGATTCGCTCCATGGTCTAAGAATCTTTCTAATTGATTAATATCATCATTCAATATAGATAATAATCTTCCCGTATTATCTTTCTCGAAGAACTGCATATCTAATTTCTGTATATGATCATATGCTTTAATTCTTAGCTTGTGTTGTGAAATCTGAGCTAAATTTCTCCAAGAAATAGAATATAAATATTCAAAGAATGATTCTCCAGTCCATATCAAGGCAGAAATGATTGCAAGAATAATTAATTGTGATGAAACTTCTTTAATTCCATAATTTCCAAGCCATGATTTTTCTTGTTTTACAACAATATCAACTGCAATGCCTATTATTACTGGAGGTGCCAGGTCAAGTATTTTATTAATTACAGAACTAAATGTGGCAAAGAATAGCAGAGGTCTTTGAGTTGATAGATTTGCATATAGTCTTATTATTGGGTTTTGATTTATATTTGATTGCATTAAATAATCAGTCCTAAAATTAATTATAAGTTAAATTTACTTTTAAAAATCTCTTTGCAGGTTGAAATAGATTCTTCATGGTTACCACTTTCTGAGAATGTTTTAAGATAACAGTCACATGTTTCTTCAGCAAAGCTTTCTTCATATTGAAGGTTCGCATTTATCATTTCAGCTTTCACAGTCTCTAAACAAAACATATTTAGTAAGGAGTTCTTATTTATTTCTGAATAAACTTCTATATTGGAAGGGTTAACTAGAAGAAAAGAAAAACAAATAATTGAAGAGATTTTAATAACATATTTCTTCTTCATGATTTAAGATTTAATCTTTAGGGATTTAAGCTTGTTTTTAGTATCTCTATTAAGATTCTTCGGTAGATCAACCAAGCTAAATTCATTAAAAATTTGTATTTTCCCAATAGATCTACCATTAATATCAGTAGCCAAACAAATTGATGAAATAATGTTAGGGACTTTTACTTTATCAACTTTACCGAAATTGAATTTGAAAGTTTCAAATATATTATTTTGGCCTCCAGATCTTCTTCCAAGATTTCTTGAACGATTACTGTTTCTATTAGATCGATCTCTCTCTGGAGTACTTTGTTTATAAATCCATGATTCGTCATCATTGATTAAGAAGGGTTTATTACCAAGAACTAAATTTATTGCTGCCATTGAAATGTCTGAGTCTTCCATATCATAATTGATTTTTAATGTATCAATAATATCTGTCATTAGAGCCTTATTCTCCTCATTTTCTTTTTCTAATAAGGAATTCCTTTTGATGTCATGGGTTAATCTTTTAATTCTTCTTTCATTTATTATTTTATTATTTGGAATTTCAAGTTCTTCAATTTTATTATTTAATGAATTTTCAAGATTTCTTAGAAAGTGCCTTTCTCTTCGATTGACAAAAAGGATTGCTTCGCCTGATCTTCCAGCTCTTCCAGTCCGACCAATTCTGTGTGTATATGTTTCTGTATCAAAAGGGAAATCATAATTTATTACTAATTTTATTCTATCCACATCTAGACCTCTTGCTGCTACATCAGTAGCGACAAGAATATCTATAAATCCTTTTCTAAGTCTATCAACTGTATTTTCTCTTTGATTTTGAGGTATGTCTCCATTTAGTACCGAAACACTATGACCATAAGTTTCTAAAGACTCTGCAATTGAAGTCGTCAGTGATTTTGTTCTAACAAAAATTATTACTCCTTCATTGCTTATTTCTAAGATCCTTTTTAAGGCTTCTAATTTATAGTGTCTTTGAACATTAATGAATTTCTGTGAGATCAATTGTGATTCTTTTTTTATACTTTTAATTTTTATCTCAGCAGGATTATTAAGATATTTCTTTGCAATAGTTTTAATTTCATTTGGCATTGTTGCAGAAAACAAAACCATTTGTTTGCTTGATGGGAGTTTGTCTATTATCCACTCTATATCCTCTAAAAAACCCATTTTAAGCATCTCATCCGCTTCATCTAAAACAAGGCAGTTAATCTTATCAATCTTAAAAGTACCCTGCCTTATATGATCCATTATTCTTCCAGGTGTTCCTACTACAATATCTGTTTTTCTCTTTAGATTTGATATCTGACTTCTAAAATCAGTGCCTCCATAAATTGCAATTGTTTTCAGGTCACTGGACTCAGGACTATAACTTTTGAAAGATTCTGCAACTTGGGTAGCAAGTTCTCTGGTAGGTGTCATTACCAAAACTTTGGCGTGATTTTCTTTGTTTCTATCCAGTTTTTGTATTATCGGTAGAGCAAAAGCCGCAGTTTTACCAGTACCAGTTTGAGCCTGACCTAACAAATCTTTCCCAAGGATAAGTTCTGGAATGGCTTCTTTTTGAATAGGGGTTGGTTCCTTATAACCTTTTTTCTCTATTGCATTTAATATTGAATTATTAAATCCAAAAGATGAAAACCCATTTTCATCATTAATATTTAACTCTTTCGCTTTTTGTTCTTCTTTAGATAAAGATTTACTTGATTTGGTTCTAATTTCATTTTTATTCTCATTGAGAATATTGCCATCTTTCTTTAATGAAAGATCTTTGCTTTTACTTTCCATTTAATAATGCCTGATATCATCTGATCAGGCATACAACTTAATTTATCTTGCGAAGATATTAATTGTTGTTTTGCCATACAGAGCCTATTTCTAATTTAGCATTAAAAGGTATCAGTTAATATATTTAGGAATATTTATTTCATAACATACAAATTTAATCGTTCTTTAGCCCTAGTAATACCAGTATAAAAAAGTCTTTTCTCATAGTTATCTGTAAAAATAATTTGATTAGTATTTTCTTTGGTACCAGTATTAGTTTTGGAGTTGATGTTTTTGTTAGTCCACAAAATAGTTACTTTCTTAGATTCGCTCCCCTGTGCTTTGTGAATTGTAATTGCAATTGCGGGAATAACGCTTTCTAACTTCTCAGGATCAATTAAAGAAACTATTGGTTCGTTATTCTTGTTGAATTTTCTAAATAAAAATCGTCTTTTTTCTTTAGTCCCTATGAGAAGTCCAATGTCTCCATTAGAAATTCCTAATTCATTATTATTTTCAGTACACATTATGGGAAGACCTTCATCAAGAGTTGAGAAATTGTATGGTTCCTTTTGGTTTATAAAGATTTTATTTATCTCTTTAACACCCCAAGTACCAATATTCTTCTCGCATAAAAACATATTAGAATTTAGATTCTCAAATATTGTTGAAATTAATTCTTTCTCTACTTCGATTAGATTATCAATATGTGTTTCAAAAATATAGTCCTTTTTACTAAGTTCAGATGTTGATTTTTTTAATAAATCAAGGAAAGTATTTATTTCTAAAGTTATTTCTTTTGGTATCTTTCTTTGATTTACCCAAAAAACTTTTAGATTACTTTGATCTTTAATTGAATTATCAAGAACATTTATTTTATTCTTAGATTCCTCAGATTGATTAAATATTCTTTTGCTTAGACTCTCAATTTCACCCCTATTTCTATATGATTTAGTTAGATTTATAGTACATGACTCAAATAATTTATCGCTTTTAGTAAAAATATGATTCCATATAGAACAACTGTTAATGGGAGGCAATTGATTTGCGTCTCCTACTAATAGGATTTTACAGTTGGATGATATTTTCCCCAATATTGATTCTACTAAGTCAATATTGACCATCGACATCTCATCGATAATAAAGAAATCTAATTCATTTAATTTGTATTTTAATTTGCATGATTTATTCCTGAAATTATAAATCCAACTATGCAACGTTTGACACTCTATTTGATCAAGTTTTTTAATATTTACTTTATGCTTGTGAACATTAATTGATTCTTTTAGTCTTGCAACGGCTTTTCCCGTTGGAGCCGATAAACCTATATTTAGTTCTGAATCAGAATCTAAGAAGTTAAGTATTGTTTTAATTATTAAAGATGACTTGCCCGTTCCAGGACCGCCTTGCAAAAGTACTAAATTGGAATAATTAAATATTTCATGGATATTTTTCTGGTTGGAGTTTTTATTTGATTGCGTTTTAATTATTTTATTATTTTCTATCATCTTTTTAATAAGTAGAGATTCAGATATTCTTTCTAACTTTTTAGTCCACTTTAACCATGAGATTTGCCTATTATTAATAACTATTGGTGAATGGTTGTTATTTATCAAGCCAGTTTTATTAAGAGCGTTTAAATGTTTATCTGGCCATCCTTTTTTCAAAAGTTGAAATGATATCGTTTGATCGTCTAAATTAATTATTGGGTTACCATTCGCTTCTTCGATAATTAATATCTTTATGACATCTTTTACATAATCACCATATTTAATTTCATTGAAATGGAAATTATTCTTTAATAATTCATATAGGTAATAATATTCGTAATTTCCTGATTTATCGAATTTGTATTTAATTACCATTATTAATTAAATAAATTATCTAGATACTTTATTCTATTTATGGGGGCATCACATAAATATAATCCAGGAATATTTTTTTCTTTTTTAAATGATTTAATTGATTCTTTATTTGGGAGTCCTCTAATAAAGAAATAAATAAATCCACCGAGATGAATTGAAGGGTTGTAGTTTTTTAATCTCCATTTCAGTAACCTGTGTAAAGCTAATAAATATAAATGCGATTGTAAGGGGTAATGATGTTTAATCATTTCTTCCTTTAGGTTGTTATGAGTATAATTAATAGGAGTACAAAGATTATTTTTTTCTTCTGAAATATAGTTACTTTTCCAGTCAATAATCCACCATTTACCATCCTCTAAATTACTTCCATCAGAAAAGATACAGTCTATAAAACCAGAGTGAAACCCTTTGCTATAAATATCTAGATCCATTATTTTTGAAGCATATTCATTACTAAAATCGTAATTATTATCCAGAAGAAAACATTTTGATATATCTTCACTTTTTATAATTCGACCACTAAAAGATATTGGAATTTCATATTTCATCTCTTTTATAATATTTGAATCAGGAATATCAATTAATCTTTTATTATTAAATTTTATCCCCAGGGGGATATTAACTATTGTCAATAATACATCCTTAACGATATCTATATTAGAAGAATCTATGTCATGCTTTTGTAATTCTTCTTTTATTATTTTTTGCAAACTATTAGTATTATTGTCTTGAAAATTAAATCTCTCAATAATTTTGTGCAAGCATTTTCCTGCATTAGTACCCTTTGGAAATTCGCTTAAAATAGTTGGTTTTTCATAAAACTCTTTGTCTCTTATAGGGTATAAATTATGATTTGTTTGTTTTATTAAAGATAACTTTTCTTCATAATCATTTTCAGTATCCTTTAAATAAATTCTTTCATTTTTTCTAATCCAAGCAGAATAACTTGATCTAAACATTATTTTTTTATTGAATTTATTACCTAACCCTTTTTTAGTGATCTTTATATTTGGCATTTGCCAAGGACTTAAATTAATGTAATTTTGATCTGCATTATTCTTTATATCTTCAATTTTAAAACTATTATTTTCCGAATCAATTTCAGTAGTATATTTTTTAATATCAGTTAAATTTGACATGATATTATTATTAATTTTATTACTATGGATTTCTATATTATTAAAAATAACGAGCTTATTTTTAGCTCTTGTTAATGCTACATATATTAATCTCTCAGACTCATTCTTTATATCCTCTTTCTCGAGATTATTTATTTCCATAACTTCTTTGCAGCTATTTTCTATGTTTATATAAATTTTATTTGTATGTTGATTTTTCCAGATTGGACCTTTTAGATCTTTTTTGTCTTTATTCTCATCCCAAAGATAAGGGCAAATAACTAAATCGAATTCCAGACCTTTGCTGCTATGGATTGTTGAAATATTAATGCCATCGCTAGTCTCATAGTTTCTAACTAAATAATTATCGCCAGTATTTTTTCTATGATTTATATCCAGTTCTTTAGTCAACCATTCTAGAATCTTATTTAGATTGTAGTTCTCTTTAATAAGTTCTTTTTCTAGTATTTCCGAAAGTTGGAATAAATTATTCTTGAGATCTTTATCGTAAATAATTGAGGGAGATAAATATTCAACAATAATTTCATTTACCAAAGTAATAAAACCTTTCTCTTTAAGTTCATTAGACCAATTTTTAAGTTTAACAAAAATATCATTTAGTGCTGTACTGTTATCATCCTTTAGATCATCAAAATGCATTTGTATGAATTTTGTAGTAGAAAGTAATTTGATATTTCTTATCGAGCTTGGACTTATAAGACATTTAATAAATATTCTTAATAGTTCCCCTGATTCAGTATCAAATATATTTTTTCTGTTAATAATATTACATTGCAGATTGTATTTAAGGAATAACGTCTTAAGTTCTTCACATTGATAATTATATAAAGTTAATATAGCAATATCGTTATGATTTATTTTCTTATTTAGTCTTAATAAATCTTTTAAATAACTAACTACAAGAGATTCTGTGCTGATTTTCTTATCAGAGAAATTTATTATTTCAAATGAGTTTCCAGAGTCATATTCTTTTTCTGATTTGATAATTGCATTTAGTTTCTCGTACCTTAATTTAGATTCGGCTAATCCATTTTTATAAATCTGATTAATGATCTCTAATAATTCACTATTAGATCTGTAATTAGTTGATAGAGTATATATTTCTGAGGCTTCCTTTTTTGCATTTGAATATGTTTGTAAATCACCTCCCCTAAACTTATAAATAGCTTGTTTGGGATCTCCTACACATAAGAGAAAATGATAATTGGGATTAAATAATTTTTTTATTATATCCCATTGAATTTGATCCGTATCCTGGAATTCGTCTATAAGAATAGATTTTAATTTCTTACTTATTTGATTAATATTCTTCTTATTCATATTATCTTCATCTAAGAAGCTCTTCTGAATAATTTTAATCAAATCACTATAATTTAAAATGCATTTATTTTCTTTAACAAGAGACAATTTATAGTAGGCTTTACTTATTAATATCCTAATGATCTCATTAAAAATCCCATCTTTGATTTTGTATATGTTTTCTTGTAATTCAATAAACAAATCAGAATTATTTTCTATTTTTAGTCTTCTACATTCTTTATTGATAGATTTATTATAAAAATAGTTTGTTAATAAGTCATCTTTTGTTATTTCATAGATTAGATTTTTAAAATTTTTCTCTTTTATCTTTTCATTAATTCTATCTATCCAATCGTTTACTATTGCAAACTTATCTCTTGGACTTGCCGAATAGATTTTACTGTTGAGTCCCCTATCTTTAATATTCCTACCCATCTTTACAAGTGAAATATAAAGTTTGTTTCCATAATCTTTCCAAGAATTACAGAATTCATTCCAGCTTTTTAATACATATCCATTTATTAGCAGAGATAAATTATCGCTTGAAATATTTTTATGTGGAATGAATTGGTATATATTTTCTTGATCAATATCCTTAAGCATTCTTAAGAAGAATTGCTTATTTATTTTATTAATCTTCTTGTATTTAGAGGAAATCTTTTTGTCTTTTATAGATGAAATTAATTCGTAATCAAGATTAAGGAAGTCCTCTATCCATAATTCATTTATAACCTCCTTATAAATATCATCAATATTATTCTGAATCTTATAACCTTGAAGAGATTCAAGTTCTATGCTGTATTCATTTAGCAGCTTGTTACATAGTCCATGGAAGGTTGTTACTGTTAATTCGTTTATATTCTCAATAAAATTTTCAATATGTTTAAGAACTTTTTCTTCTTTATTGGGATTGTAATCAATATATTTCTCAATCCAATTAATAAGAGTCAAATCTAAATTCTTTTTATTATTACTTTTCAGATAATCCTCTAAGTTATATATCCTTTCTATGATTTTGTGTTTTAATTCTGTGCATGTATTTTTAGTGAAACTTAGTATGAGAATTTCCTCAGGCTTTAATTCCTTTTCAACAATATTTCTAAGAACTATATGTGTTATTGTAAAGCTTTTTCCTGTTCCAGCACTAGCTTCAACCAATTTGAAACCATTTCTTATATCTATATTGTTTATGTCCATATTAAATTAAATTATAGTTTAACTTTCTTTTTGTACTTTATATAATTAGGAAATCTTTTTATTAAATACTCTTCTTCGTATCTTACCTTTATTAATATAACAATAATCAACAATATAGTTAAAGTTAGCTTTGATAATGAACCATTAAAAAATAAATTGCCCAATGATATGGATATCAAACCTAAATACATAGGGTGTCTAATCCAACTATATATACCTCTTGTTATTAAATTACTTTTTTCTCTTGGTTGCGGTAATGCTGAAATATTTTGACCTAAACTATTTAATGAAATAATGATCAAAATCAAGCCTGAAATTATGAGACTTAATCCAAGTAGATTTTCAATAATTAGCCCACTAAAAATATCTTTAGATTTAAAACTTAAAAAGTGAAGAATAATTAATCCGAACTGAACAATAACCAATAAGATATCTTTAATAGAAATGAGATTTTCCTTTTGAAAAGATTCAATAAGCTTATTAATCATATTCAGATTCAATTAAAGGTGAATAAATTTTTAGGGATAAATCTTTAAAATACTTGTTTTTTAATATAAATTCTGGGTCTCTTTTTAATCCAAAACATAGCTGCATTTCTGGTTTATCTCTTTCTCCTAAATTATAATTATTGTTGCCTATCCAGCATTCTTTAAATGATTTCTCTGGATCTTTATTTGAACTTAGCGCCTTCACATATTTATAGCTACTTTCTGGAGGTAAAGGAAGACAGTTGTTTTGAGCATTCATAAAAATATTCACATATTCATTAAATAAAAATTCTTTTCTAGATTTTGTAGGTGCCTTGAGCGTTTGAGTTTTATAAATATCTTTTTTTCTATAAATAATTTTTATATTTCTAATATTATCCCTGCTATGACTAATAAATAATAATTTTATCCATGCCTCTATTCGGTTAGATAAATTTAAATTGGAGTGTATAAGATGAATTATAGATTCTTCAGATTCATAATAATCTATTTTATTTGAATTAGATTTAATATAAATTCTTTCAATGTTGTTTATGTCTTTAATATTTTCCTGTAAGCTATTAATTAATTTACCCAACTCTTTTTCCTTCATATAAATACTATTTTTAGGAGCAATAATCCCATTCTTAATTAATTCCTCTTTTATATCGATATCTTTTATTAGATCAGCAAAGTCTTTATTGTCTAATTTTAATTCCTTAGTTAAGGATTCTAATAATTGATACTTCTCTAAATTGCTTATTAGGTCTTCATCTTCAAGATGCTTCATTTCTTTTTTTAAATAAATGTTTTGCTTGTTTAACCAAAATAATTGAGGTTGTCTAATCCAATAAATTAATTCAGTAAATTTAAAACTCGTTTTATCGTGAAGCTTTGAATCCCAATCTAATTTATCTAATAGTGCGTATGGACTATTACTCTTATATGTTTTCTTTGATTTTACTAAATAATTTTTATTGATATTTATTGTTTCAATTAATTTGTTATTCTCCTTATTTACTAAGTTATTACTAATAAAATTTATCATTTGATTTATTGGCTGAGATATTTCTTGTTTTATATTCCCTTCATCATAATTAACCCAAGAAATCACCAACTGCTTTCTGCATGACATTAGTATTTCTAGAAATAAAGATCTTTCTTTATCTTGATGTAAAGGATCTCCAAATATGTATTTGTTTTTCATTATATTCATGCTTCTATTATTCTCTTTAATTGGATATTTATTTTCATTCATGTCCAAAAGGTAAATAATCTTATGAGGGATGAGGCTTGCTGCTCTAATATCTGATACTAATAATTTATTACCTCTATGATTTGGGTTATTATTTTTGTTATTGAAATAAGAATTCAATAGTTCTTTTATAACATCGACTTCGATATTCCCTTCTAATTCTGATTTTGAATTAAATTTTTCTAGTATTTCATTAATATTATTAATCTCATCGATTAAATCATTATTTATTTTCTTCCAGGAATTTAGAATATCTTTAATTCTCTCAATCCATGTGACATATTTAAGATTTCCATTTAAAGATTTAATATAGGTCTTAATCTCATGAATTATATTAATCCATTTATGTAAATCCAAGAAGTTATTTTTATAATTAATTGGTTTAATATTAGGCTCTTTGGGAAATGATTCCTCCTCATATATTAGGCCTAGAATAATTCTTTCTAAACACCAATCAAGACTATTTTTATATTCGCCGTGCCTATCTTGAGAATCTATTCCTCGATGAAAACCGCACTTATCTAACATTGATAAGAATTCAATTTTTTCTTCGTTACTATAATCAAAGATTAACTTAGAAATAGGATTACTTAATATTGAACCTAATTCGGAAAGTGATAATTTATTTGAAGAAACATCTATTATTTCATATAAAAAACTGTAAACTTCCGATATTTCTTGATAATCTATTATTCCATAGAAGTATGGAATTTTAGATCCTGAAATTTTTACGTTGTTAAATATATAATTTAGATAGGGCTTTAAATTATCTATATCCGGTGAGGCTAAACAAATATCGCATAAATCAATATTTGAGTCTTTTTCGATGGTTTCCATTATATGCTCTCGAATATATTCGAGTTGATTAATAATGTTTAAATGGTTAACAAACAAAATTGAATTGTCTTCTTTATCTAGTTTTAGGGCTTTTAAATCACTATCAACTGTCAATTTTTGAATTTGATTTAAAATTGGAATATATTTGATATCTTTATTGAGATTAGATATTGTAGGATCCACATACAAACATTTAACATTACTATCTGTTTTATTTGTGTATATTATTTCCTCAATTAATTTCTCAAAATTAGCAGCATATCTAGTGAAGACTTTCTCAAAATTATCATATTTAGGAAAAGAACTATTATTTTTTTCTTTGAAAGAGACAACCCCTTCTTCTGTGTTAATCCTGTTCCATAAATCATAGCCAGGTGATAAAACATATATATATATATTTTTATATTTGGATATCTTTGTGAAGAATTCTATTTCAAGTTTTGAAAGATTGTTATTTGCAAATATATAACTTTGTGATGATACAGATTTATCGATAGAACTTCTAAAATAATCAATATCTTTAACAATATCCATCATAAGAAGGCAGCTTGGATTATTCAAAGCCTTTTTTTGAAGTAACTTAAATAATATTGGCTGCCATTGCTGTTCTTTAGTGATCCCATAAAACAATCTCGGAGAATCTATTTTGCTTTGGTCCCAATGCCTAATTAAGTCTGGCCTGTAAATGAAATATTCATTAAAGATGAATGAGATCTTACTAACCAAAGTAAAAATATCTATATCTACAACACAACTTCTAAGATATTTATTTAGCCATTTCTTGATTTGAAAAGATTCTTTGAATTTCTCTAATTCTTCAAAAGTATTGATAATCATCCATCTTAAATTATCTATTTCCCATTCATCTGAGACTTCTTTTGAATAAATTTTATTAATTATCTCTTCACTAAATTGTTTTGTTGTCTTTATTTCATAAAGCGCACTAATCTTATTGCTTAAGGTTATCTCATCTCTAATCCATTTTCCTAGGAAGTAATTATTAACGCATGCGCTTATCTCTTCTGTAATTTGAGGAGGGTTAACAAATATTTCCTTTGCAAATAATTCAGTTATTAATTCTATTTGGTTAGATTTATATATTTTAAGCAATTTTCAGTAATCTTTAACTTTCTATTTCCAATGGATCAGAAATTTCTGAGTTTGGAAATACAAATTCTCCAGTCGCAACAAATTCTAATCTGAGTTTTAAAAATGCTATGAATTTCTTATCAGTAGAGACTACTGCAGCCTTAGGTGATGGAATCTGTCTTGATATATCTTGCAAGCTAGAAATATTTAGAAAAGCTGGTCTCTTTATAAGCCAGAAATCAATTTCCTTATTATTCTCTTTGTAATTTCTTATCCGTTCTTTAAGAATCTCATCCAATGGCTCCTCTACAGTCAGGAACTTCTCACTAGCTGCAACAAAATAGTACTTGTTCATTTAAATTGTTTGTTTTGAATAAGGGCCTTCATATCTCTTACAGATTTTTCAAGACCAACTGCAAGAGCTCTTGAAACAATACTATGGCCTATGTTTAGCTCGTTAATTTTGTTAATTGATGCAATGTGTGAAACATTTTGATAATTAAGGCCATGCCCCGCATTAATTGTTAGTCCAAAGTTAGAGGCAAAATATGAACATTCAGTAATCCTTTGTAGTTCTTCATATTGTTCTCTCCCTTTTAATGCTGCATAAGTACCAGTGTGCAATTCAATATAGTTAAATCCCACTTCACTTGAGGCTTCTATTTGCGATTTTAATGGGTCAATAAATGCGCTAACACAAATATCTTTTTCTCTAAATATATCAACATATTTTTTAAAGAAATCTTTTCTTGCTGATATGTCTAAGCCACCTTCTGTTGTTACTTCTTCTCTTTTTTCTGGGACAATGGTTACATAATCAGGAAGAATATCTAAAGCTATTTCACGCATTTCCTGCGTTGCAGCCATTTCTAAATTCAATTTTGTTTTAATAGTTTTTTTAAGAAGTATTAAATCCCTATCTTGAATATGCCTCCTGTCTTCTCTTAAGTGAACTGTAATTGAATCAGCACCTCCTAGTTCCGCTAAGAATGCGAATTGGACAGGATCAGGCTCAATAGTCTTTCTGGCTTGCCTTACGTTTGCAATATGATCAATATTTACTCCGAGAGTTGCCATGATTTTATTATTTAGGGGGTTTTTGATTAGACGATGATTTAACTGCCCAATAATAGCTGATAAAAATTAACTGGGGTTTTAATTTTATTAATAATAATAAAAAAAATTAAAATTAATTGAAAAAGAATTCAAACAATAAGAGTTTAGGTGTTCAACCTTTTTGGGGATTGCTAGCAATGTGGTTTACACAGGATATTGCAATGAAATTTTTCTTTAGTAGAAAAATCGTTCATGGAATAGATAATTTGTCAGCCGTTGATGGAACCATTATTATTGCACCCACACATCGCTCCAGGTGGGATGGCCTGGTTCTGACCTTTGCATTAGGTAGGAGAGTTACACATAAAGACTGTCAATTCATGGTAACAAAATCCGAGATGAGCGGAATACAAGGTTGGTTTTTGAAAAGACTTGGTTGTTTTTCTATTAATCAAGATTCCCCTTCACATTATTCAATTAGATATGCGCTCCAACTAATTATTAAAAATAAGCAACTTGTAATTTTTCCTGAGGGGAGAATTAATAAAAACAGTAAAAAAGTTCCTTTAAAACAAGGCCTTTTCAGATTGGCCAAATTAGCGAACAAAAATGGTAAGGCAGTAAATATTATTCCTGTTGGTATTGCTTATGATCATATTAATCCTAAGTTAGGAAGCAAAGTTGCTCTTTGTATTGAAAAACCATTGAGAATCGATGATTTCTCTGATTCTTCAATTAAGGAATTCAATATTTGCCTTCGTGAAGGCATAAATGATGCAGAATTAAAAGCTTTAAGTCTTGTTGGTCGATGAATCGGCTACAATAAAAATTAATATTTAATTGATATGAAAATTCTAAATTCTATCCCAATAGCGTTAAGTCTGATTTTGGCATTACCTTCAACAGACTTTGCTCTTGCAGAAACAAATAATGATGCTGAAAGTTATAAAGTTCTATCTACTGATAATGATAAATTATCTATAAATAGCGTAAAGAATCTTTTAGATCAGGGCGATATATTTATTGAGGCTGGGGATTTTGATAACGCAAAAGAAGCATACGATAACGCTAGAAACTTGGCAAAACAGTTGACAGGATTTTATAGAGACTTAAATGGGGCTTTTAGAGGTTTAGATGCAAGGATTCCCAAAGAGATGGAAGAGAAAGGAAGAGAAGCATTGAAAGTCTGGGCTGAGGCAAATGCTAGGTTAGTAGCTCTCTATATAAGTAAAAATGAACATGAAGTAGCTGTTCCTTTGCTAGTAGAAATTATCAAATTGATGACTCCCTCAAGCATTGAGGCTAAGAATGCTTATAATCAATTGTTAGAGCTTGGATTTGTAGAAACTCCATATTCAGGGTTTTAAAAAGTTATGGTTACTAATGAAAGGGTAATAGAATTAATAAAGCAAAAGATTCCAGACTCGGAAGTTATCGTAGATAACCTAAGTGGAAATGATCATCTCCAAGTAACTGTTACTTCATCTGTTTTTGAAGGATTATCATTAATAAAACAACATCAATTAATTTATTCTGCACTTACGAAAGAATTAGCTAATGAAGCAATCCATGCTTTAGCATTAAAAACACAAACACCCTAAAACCTATGAATAACCAAATTAAAGATAAAATCCAAGTACTTATCGAAAGTAGTCCAGTTATGGTTTTTATGAAAGGTACAAAATTGATGCCTCAATGCGGATTTTCTAATAACGTAGTACAAATACTTAACTCTCTAGGAATCGAATTTAATACATTTGATGTTTTAAGTGATTTTGAAATAAGAGAAGGCATTAAAGAATTTTCAAATTGGCCTACCATCCCCCAGGTCTATCTAAAAGGAGAATTTATTGGTGGATCAGATATTCTTATTGAAATGTATAACTCAGGAGAATTGAAACAAAAAATTGAAATTGAATTGGCTTCTTAAGATAATATTGAGTATAAATACTTTATTAGGTTAATAATTATTAATATTCACAATCAATTTTTTTTCAAAACAATTAATTATTTAACTTGTCTTTGGGGTTCATAAAACTAAATAGATCGAGAATCCATACTATAAACTATTCGTTCTAATTTCTATTGGTCATTATGCTCAAAACTATTGCTATTCCTAAGTGCTTGGAGATATCCATCACTAAATAATTTCAGGTCAGATTGAGTATGATATTGGTTTATTAGGGTTTGGCAATTGTCGCAAATTTATTGAAAGTGTCTAATAGCCATTGGATTTTCAAATCATGTCATAATTTGATAGATTCGGATTTTTATTTGCCATTTGTTATACCTTATTAAGGATGTAATTAAATTGCCTGGTCAAACAGTAATTAAGAATGCAATCAACTGAACAAATCTTAGCTTCAACATCTGGCAATACGCAATTGCCAGCAACTTCTCAATCACCATCGAGGGTACTAGTTGTTGAACCACACCCAACTTTAAGAACTGTGCTTGTTCAGAGACTCCGTCAGGACGGCCATCTTGCTGCTGCTGTAGGCTCTGCCGCAGAAGCAATAGACTTATGTAGAGAGCAATCTCCCGACCTGCTTGTTAGTGCAGAAATTCTAGAACAAAATACTGCAATGAGATTAGCCCAGCAATTGGGATGTTCTGTAATAGTTCTTACTGCAAGATCTGGGGTTGAATCGTTAGTCTCTCTACTAGATGAGGGCGCAGATGATGTCTTGAGGAAACCTTTTGGCTTAGAAGAGCTTGCTGCAAGATGCCGTACCCTCTTAAAACGAGGAAGAATTGGATTGCAAGAGAAAGTATCAGTTGGTCCATTGGAAGTTCATCTTCTATTAAGGCAAGTTACACTAAGTGAAAAGCCAGTGGAATTAAGTCCAAGGGAATTCGCGTTGTTGTGTGCACTTCTTATGCCGCCGGGTATGGTAAGGAGTCGTCAGGAGCTTCTAAGAATGGCTTGGCCTCCCTTCAGCGGGGGCCCAAGGTCAGTTGATACCCAAGTACTTACTTTGAGGCGTAAATTGGAGCAGGCAGGCTTAGGAGAAGGAGGAGGGATTACAACTGTTAGACAACAAGGATATAGATTTAGTATTGATAGCCTCTAATTAAAAAACTAAGAATTTCGCCAATAATCATAATTGTAGATATTGTTGTTAAGACTTTATATGTCCAAAGTGGAGCAAGATAGTTCATTTTATTAGTGTCTAAATTAGTTTGTTGCTCAATTAATTTGATGAACCTATCAAATTTTTCAATTCTTTGAGGAATGAGGAACGTATTCTCCTCTTTAGATATGAAATAATAAACCTTACTACCTTGACTTGTTGCTAGTGTTTTAATTTGTTTAATATCTTTCCAATATAAAACCCATCTTTTTTTTCCAAGCAGTGAAGAGATTTTTGATGTCTCGTATGTGATATTTTTGTCATTTGCAATGACGTAATCATTTGTAAGATTAAAAATCAAATAAAGGCCAACTAGAAAGCAAATAAATGACAATAATCTGAATTGGTTAAAAGATAAAAAAGGGATCGGTAATATCAGAGCAATGTATAAAGTTATAAGAGAGGATTTAACGGCAGTTAATGTTTCGAATCTATATTGATTGTCTGAGATAATCATTTCTTAGTCTGGTAATTTAAAGCTATTAATATTTAATTTATCGCCTATCTTATGAGCACAAGCATACCCACTAAATGCAACAGCATTAAGTCCCTGGCCAGGGAAGCATGAATCTCCAACGCAATATAAATTACTAATTGCTGTTGTATTAAATGGCATAGGAATGAGACCAAGCAGTTTTCTTGTAGGAATTGGACCATAACTGCCTTCATATCTACCAAGAAATTTCTTATGTGTTTTAGGAGTTCCTATTTCTTTGTGATCAATATTTTTATCTATATCTGGAATAATTCTGCTTATTTTTTTTATTAGAAATTCATAGTATTCATTCTTTCTTTGTAAATATTCTTTTCTGGAAAGATTTTCCCAATTCATTATTGAAGAAGGCGTGAAGGCATGAATTATATGCTTACCCTCTGGAGCTAAAGTCGGATCTAATAATGTTGGAATTGAGATAAAAATAACACCTTTTTCATCCTCCATTTTATCCCAATCTTCAACGATAATATGATGACAATTGAAATCATTTTTAATTAATTTGTTATCAACACCAAGATGCAGAGATACAAATGAGGGAGAGGGTTTATAGTTTTTAGACCATTTGTGCTCGCTTTTAGGGACAATTGCTGGATCTATTAAACTATTGTTATTATTAAGGCCGAATGTATCCCATCGAGTAGAGTTTGAAACAATATTGTTTGCATATATTTCCTCTCCATTTATAAGCTTTACCCCAATTGCTTTTTTGTCGTTAATTAAAATTTCTTTTACATTTGCACGGTAACGTATTTCACTTCCAAGTCTCTCAAGTCCATTTACAAGCTTTTCTGCAATTATACCTACCCCACCTTTGGGATAATTAATTCCTCCTACATGCCTGTCTGTGAATACCATCCCTGCATTGATCATAGGTGTTTTGATCGCAGGCATTACGGACCAACAGAAACATTCGATATCTATGAATTTCAGAAGCTCAGGATCCTTAATATGTTTTCTAGCTACATCTCCGGCATTAATTGGTAACCATCTTGCTAAACCTAAACAAGATAGTGGTGATTTGAAGAATACTTTCAATAGATATTTCGGATCTTCTATTGATAGAAGAGGCATGGAATCAAGACAAGTGAAAACATGTTTGCATTTGCCGTAAAATTTTCTTATTCCATTTTTCTCATTTGGGAATCGATTGAATAATTTATTCAGAAATTTGTTAGGACATTTATCAACAGAAATATTGAAATCATTTGGTAAGTGGTACTCTAACTGGACTGGATCAGGGATTGTTTCACATTCTTCATTTACGTCATTAAGAGCTCTAGTTAATAAATTTGTATAACCTTTTTTCCCAAACCCGAATATCATTGAAGCACCAACATCAAACGTATACCCTTTTCTTCTAAATGAACCCCCACTGCCGCCTGGAATAATATACTTCTCAAGGACAATAACTTTGGCACCTTTTGCGGCTAGTTGGGTAGCTGTAACCAAACCTCCTAAGCCAGATCCAATAACTATTACATCGTAGGGCGATTCTTTTTTCTTCATTTAAATTTATATTTGTATTTGTACTTCATTTTAAGTAATCATGTTATATATTCTGTATTACTTTTTTGATTATGTAGGCCAAATATTTTTTTAAACTTTTTTAATTCAGTTAATGATCTATTTTTATAAGCTTCGTACCTTAACTTTTTACTTTTAATTTTTTCTTTTAATTCTGGCATTAGGCCAAAGGAGGCCGGCATAGGCTGGAACTTATTTTTTTTATTCTTAGAGAATAATCTATTTTCGTTACTTATGAAATCCAAAAGCGCACCAATCATTGTTTCTTTTGGGAATTTTACTGGTGATTGATTTTTAAATAATAAGGATGCATTTAAACCTGCTAGTAAACCTCCAGCAGCAGCAGCAGCGTATCCTTCAGTTCCCGTGATTTGCCCAGCAGCAAAAATATTATTCTCTTTGGCAAATTGAAGGGTTGGTAAAAGTAATCTAGGAGATTCAATAAATGTATTTCTATGCATTACTCCATAGCGAACAAATTCCGCATTTTCTAAGCCTGGTATCATCTGGAAGATTCTCTTTTGCTCTGACCATTTTAAATTTGTCTGGAACCCAACCATATTTAACAATTTTCCATTAATATCCTCCTTCCTAAGCTGCACGATTGCATACGGTCTTTTGCTTAATCTGTTTTTTCTATCAAATAAGTCACCCCATTCTGGATTCCATAAACCTATTGACTTAAGAGGGCCATATCTCATGGTATCTATCCCTCTTCTAGCTATCTCTTCTATTGGCAAACAACCCTCAAAGTAATTTGCTGTTTCTTTCTCGAAGTCTTTTAAAGCGACTTGGTCTCCACTAACAAGCTCCTCCCTGAATCGTAAATATTCATTTTCATTCATCGGACAATTGAAGTAATCTGAATCTCCTTTATCGTATCTACTGGCCTTGAATATAATATTTTTGTCGATTGAGTCTCCATAAATTATTGGACTAGCAGCATCAAAAAAATGACAGTAGTCAATACTAGTTAATTTTCTTATCTCATCAGCAAATACATTTGAAGTCAATGGTCCTGTAGCAATAATAGTTATAGAATCTGGGGTAGGAATTTCAATCTGCTCTTTTCTGATTATTTTTATTAAAGGATGTCTTGATAGAGTTTCAGTTAATGCATGGCTAAATTTTGATCGATCTACAGCTAGTGCGCCACCTGCAGGCACGCAAAATCTGTCTGCACACTTTAATATGATCGAATTAAAGATTCTTAATTCTTGATGAAGTAGACCTGCTGCTCGGTCTGGATTTTTAGCTCCAAAACTGTTACTACATACTAATTCTGCAAATTCGTTTGTATGGTGCGCTGGAGTTTTAATATCAGGACGCATCTCTATTAATTTCACGGATATCCCTGAGTTAGCTATCTGCCAAGCAGCCTCTGTACCAGCCAAACCAGCTCCTATTACGTTTATTTCTTTATATCTCAATATAAATTAAAATTTGTCGATTAGCTTTTGTCACCAAATTGTCTGTTAAATTGCTCTCTAGCTGGTTTCTGAATATTAAATACAACCCATGCTAATGCTGCAATTACGGGGGCAAAAACTACTATTGTTCTTAACATTTTAAAAATTTCATAATTCAGTAATTATTGTAGCTCTAAGCTGTAAATAAAGTGAGATTTTTTAAGATTTTTGTTTTTTATTGATTTAAGAATTGTATCTCTATTATTTGAGATAAAAATAAAAGTTGTTTTTTGGGCCCTAAAAAGGGATAATTTCTTATGTATCCAATTTAACTTTGGGTCGCTAGCTCAGTGGTAGAGCATCCGGCTTTTAACCGGCTGGTCCTGAGTTCGAATCTCAGGCGACCCACTTTATTAATACTAAAATTTAAGCCTATTCTATTAGGGTGATTTATTGGATACTTACCAGAATTGAAATATTTTATTTACTACCTTTATTTTAAATTAGGTTTTGAGACCTCAGAAGACCAAACTTTTAATGTAAAGAATTTTTGAGAATTTCTATTTGAAGAAATATATTATCTCAATATTGAATTTGAGTAAGTTAATTATCATGATTGTTCGTAAGAAGTGAATTTCATTAATATCTTCACAACAATTAAGGGACTGCTTTGTTTAAATTCTTAACTTCTTGAACATTATTAAATTTTTATTTATACATAAACTGCTTTTGCTGACGATGAGTTGACGTTATCAAACCATTAAAAAAATTTTTTGACATAAAAACAATTATTATTGATACATATACGTAACAGAGATGACAAAGTTTCTCATTAAATGATGAATTTAATACTAATATTGAATTAAATTGATAAAACCCTTTACAAACCTTCATATTCCTGTTACAATCATTTACATAAATTACATTACTTTATTATGACTCCTGAAGCAGAACGTTTTAATGGTTGGGCAGCAATGCTTGGTTTCGTTGCAGCCGTTGGTGCTTATGTAACAACTGGTCAGATTATTCCTGGTTGGTTTTAAGTCTAAATGACTCAAGTCACAGAAAGTGGAGGAAGGCAAAACATATATAGTGTCGAGCCTCGTCCACAAATTGATGAAAACTACATTGGTTATCCTGAAGACGCTGAAAAGGTTAACGGAAGATGGGCAATGATAGGCTTTATTGCATTAGTAGGTGCATACTCAACATCTGGCCAAATAATTCCAGGTATTTTTTAATTTCCTAGAAATTATTGGTATACAGCCGAAAATAAAAAACTTGCAACGATTGGATTCTCGGAAATGATATCCAATCATGCTCTTATAAGTTAGATAATTCCTAGAATCTCAGGATTCTAGGTTTTTTTATTCAATATCTCAATATCATCTAAGCATGTAGAACATAAAAGATGTCCTTTCTTTTTCCAGAATGATTTTGTAGACCTTTCTATGTCCTTCCTGCAAACTAAACACTTGAATATTGGAGCCAATTAAAAATTTTTTTGATTCTTTTTTAATATTAAGATTTTTTTTGAAGACCACAACACTTCTTAAAATTTATCAATAACTAAAAAAAAACCTGCCTTATGGCAGGTTTTTTAGTGTGTGTAAGATTACTGAATTAAATCAACTTAGAAGCTAAATGATGTCTTAACCATTAAGCCTGTTTCATCATCAGTACCTGTTGCTTGCTCTTTAACGTAAACAAGAGGAGTAATTGTCATTCCATCATTAATATCGTAAGAATAGAATGCTTCATACATTAGAAGTTCGTCGCTACCTTCTGTGATAGATCCATTAGTACCTACAGCAGCACCAAATGTACCTGGTCCAACTTCATCAAATTGAACACCAACGAACCAAGATGTGATTTCATCAGCGGTACTTGCAGCAGAAGCATCATCACCAAATTCGAAACCAACACTGATTGAAGGCATACCATCTGGAGTCCAGAAAGCGTTTACTGCAGTGTATGTATCATCTGTTGCATCAGTCTGCTCGATGTTTGCATATGTAAGTGAAACACCATAAGTGTCACCTGTATAAGCAATGTTAGCAGCGTAGCTATCTTCAGATTCCTTAGTGAATAGACCTTCATTAGAAGTTCCTACTCCTGCAAAACCAATAGATGAATACCAGCCGTTATCGAAGTCGTAACTAGCAGAAAGAGTAGTTTCTCCTTCAATACCAGCAGAAATCACACCACAATCAGAAAGAGTGGCACCTGGACCACCATAAACACATGCAATGCTGAATTGACCGCTAGCATCAGTTGAATCACCAACTACATAAGTTACACCAGCAAGAGGGAAAGTATATGAAATACCATCAACAGCTAGAGTTTCGTTACCGTCGTTGATGTCAAATTCATCAATACCAATGGTTTCTGTTGAACCAGCATCTATAGAGATGTCTAATGAATCTTCACCAGTAAAACTAGTATTTAGATCAATTTGGAAACCATAACCTGCAGATATTGCGTCATCTGTAGTAGCTGTTCCACCATCTTCAGCACCAATTACAAAGTCAGCTGAGAATGAAGCAGTAGTAGTTGTTGAAAAACTACCATCATGATCATCATGTAAACCTTCACCACCAGCTAATAATGGATTATTTGTTGGAAGTGGGTTAAAAGAATCTGAAGATAATTCAATTTCTCCATTGGAGTAATTAGAAATATCATTTAGATTTACTTCTGTTGCTGTAGCAGCAATAGGAGCTAAAAGTCCTAGAGTCGCTGGAGCAACAAGTAAACTCTTAAAGAGTTTCATAAAAAAATTCCTCACACAGAATATTCAATGTAATAATAACAAGAAAATGACACGTGTTAAGACATATAGTGCCAATTGTTAACAGGCACAAACAAATAAAAAAAACCTGCCATAAGGCAGGTTTTTTAGTGTGTGTAAGATTACTAAATTAAATCAACTTAGAAGCTGAATGATGTTTTAACCATAAAGCCTGTTTCATCATCAGTACCTGTTGCTTGCTCTTTAACGTAAACAAGAGGAGTAACTGTCATTCCATCATTAATATCGTAAGAATAGAATGCTTCATACATTAGAAGTTCATCGTTACCTTCTGTGATAGATCCATTAGTACCTACAGCAGCACCAAATGTACCTGGTCCAACTTCATCAAATTGAACACCAATGAACCAAGATGTGATTTCATCAGCGGTACTTGCAGCAGAAGCATCATCACCAAATTCGAAACCAACACTAAGTGTAGGCATACCATCTGGAGTCCAGTAACCACTTAAAGCATAGTATGTGTCATCTGTTGCATCAGTCTGCTCGATGTTTGCATATATAAGTGAAACACCATAAGTGTCACCTGTATAAGCAACGTTAGCAGCGTAGCTATCTTCAGATTCCTTAGTGAATAGACCTTCATTAGAAGTTCCTACTCCTGCAAAACCAATAGAAGCATACCAGCCATTATCAAAGTCGTAACTACCAGATATAGTAGTTTCTCCTTCAATACCAGAACTAATTACACCACAATCAGAAAGAGTGGTAGATGGACCACCGTAAACACATGCAACGCTGAATTGACCGCTAGCATCAGTAGAATCACCGACGACAATGTATCCTCCACCGAGTGGGAAACCATATGAAATGCCGTCAACAGCTAGAGTTTCGTTACCGTCGTTGATGTCAAATTCATCAATACCAATGGTTTCTGTTGAACCAGCATCTATAGCAATGTCTAATGAATCTTCACCAGTAAAACTAGTGTTTAGATCAATTTGGAAACCATAACCTGCAGATACTGCGTCATCAGTAGTAGCTGTTCCACCATCTTCAGCACCAATTGCGAAATCAGCTGAGAATGAAGCAGTTGTAGTTGTTGAGAAACTACCAGCTTCAAAATTATTCATACGAGTTTCAAGACCATCAACACGTGATTGCAATACTGCTAATTCGGTACTGAATTCACTTATCAATCTCTGCTCTTGCTCTGTTAGTTGAACAACATCTTTAAGAGTTGCATTAATTATAGAAGCGGCTTCGAATCTAGAAATAGCTCCTGTTGGAATTACTTCTGTGAAACCACGGCTTGAAGCTACATCAATAATAGCTTGGAAAGCCCAATCGGTTGGATAGATTTCTGAGAAATTTGAAATAGTTGCAAGATCACTATCGGAATAGCTAGCAACATCATTGAGGTTAAGCTCAGTAGCATTAGCAGTTAAAGGTGCCAAAAGGCCTAAAGCTGCAGGCGCTACCAGCAAACGCTGGAAAAGCTTCATAAATTTTCCTCACACAAAAATTAAGGACACTTTAAGATACTGTAAAATTTAAACAAAATCAAGTATAAACCGATACATTTCTTTTTTATTGGGACAGTTTTTGGTGCGAACCATTGTTTTATAAATTTCTATATGAAGTAACAAATATTGAATATTCAAAAATATTATTAAAAATTCAATTTCTCTTTGAGATTTTAAAGGAAACTTTATCGGTTTTATATTTTTTTTGTTTCTTAGACCCAATTGAATCAACAT
>QCLS01000015.1 GCA_003214355.1 Prochlorococcus sp. AG-418-C09
GAAACCATTAAAGATAAGTTAAGAATTCCTATTATTCTGTTTACGTATTTTAATCCTGTATTGAGTTATGGATTTAAGAATTTTTGCAACCTAGCATCTAAGGTTGGTGTCGCAGGATTGATAATTCCTGATCTTCCCTTAGAGGAGGCTACTTCATTTTCTGAAATAGCAGAATCATATAACTTGGATCTGATATTGCTTGTTGCCCCGACTACTCCATATGAACGGATGAAAGTTATATCAAGCAAAACTAAGGGCTTTACTTATTTAGTTAGCGTAACTGGTGTTACTGGGGAGAGAAATAACTTAGAGAATCGTGTAGAGGTTTTAATAGGCCAGTTAAAGGAAGTAAGTCATAGGCCTATTGCTGTTGGTTTCGGAATCTCATCTCCAGAACATGTAAATAAAGTTAAAAATTGGGGAGCTGATGGCGTAATTATAGGAAGTGCATTTGTGAAAAGAATTTATGAAAGTGAAGTTAAGAATATAATTACCGAAGTGGCAAATTTCTGTGCAGATATGCGTCGAGCAGCTGATTAATAAATATACCCTTATGCGAGGTGTAATAAAGTAATTTATTTTTATAAATAATTTTATTAATTATTTCCAAAAATCAATGTATCATCATCAGAGCTTATTCCTATTTACTTTGTAGGTAGAAGTCTAATTTGCTTCTTGCCTAATTTAATTTCAAATTCATCTCCAGCCTTCAAGTCAAGAAGTGCCGTATATGCTTTGCCAATCAATAGATTACCATTACCCTGTACAGTCGCAACGTAACTTAATTTTCTACCACCTTTACCGATCCCAGCGACGCCTGTATCACCTAAATTAACTCCTTTTGCTTCGAGAAGAGCTTCATAGAATGAGGTGAAATTTAATCTCTCTCCACCATTCTTCTTTGTGGAAACATAACCACAAGCACGAACTAGATCTGACTTGCTAACATCTCCAAGTTCTTTAACTTTAGCAAGTAGATCATTACCAGTAAGCATAATTAAGTAATAAAAAGATCTACTTAAATAACATAGCAATTTGAGTGTATTTTATGCAATTATTAATTATGAATTTATTCAAATATTTGACTTTAATTATGGAAAAATTTATCGTTTGGGGGGAATATTGTAAAGATGCAATTTTACTAAGAGAGCCTTACCGTGAAGAACATTTAAATAGACTTGCTAATTTAAAAGAAAGTAATATTCTAGTGACCATTGGACCAACAAAATGTGCAAAATATTTTTTTGCTATTTTTAATGCAAATGATGAGAATGAAGTTAATGAATTGATTGAGAAAGATATATACTGGCAAAAAGGTATTTGGATTTCTTTTAAGATATATGCTTGGAACAAAGTTCTTTAAATAATAAGACTAAATGATAATTAATTAATTAATATCATTAGTATTATTTATAAATATAATGAGTAAATCGTAATAAATAACTATAAATATTAGATAAGACTTTTGATGTAGGATATTTAATTAGTAAAACTTAAATCAAAATTTAATCCTTTAGAGTATCTTTTAAAGATAATATTTATCTCTTAAGTTTTCTATTTTTTATTCTTTATGATCTCTATCCATCTGATGCAATAAATTATCAAGATCAATTTGGTAATTTATATCTAATTGGCCATATGGGAGTTCTTCTGCCTGATTTTTAGGTAAGTCATCGTTGTTTAACCACTTTTGCTCTATCTCGATTAGCTTTCTTGCAATATTAAACATACCCCCTTTTTTATGAAGTTCCTTTAGTTTGGTAAGAATTGCTGATGTTCTTGAAGAAGATATGTTTAATTCATTTGCCAAGTCTTTTTGCGAATAACCATGAACTCTTATCCAATCCTTAATAAATAATTCAAGATCCTTTTCATCCTTAATGTTTAATTTGTTAATCATTACAAAGGAAACAATCGATTAAGTTTTTTTTCGGCTCTTTTTTTTATTGCAGGTGTAAGATATTTACTCCAGATACTTAAAATTGCTGTAAGTGCAACAAAATCATCACTAAATCCAACTACTGGCATAAAGTCAGGAAATAAGTCAAAAGGCATAATTAGGTAGGCTAAGGCAGCCATTAAGGATAATCTAACTTGTGGAGGGGTTAAAGGATCTATTGCCATCTCGAATACTTCTAATGCAGGCTTTGAGATTGTTCTACCCGCTTTTATTAATATTTCAAGAACAAGATTAGACTCTAATGAAGAGCTTTCAATTACCTCTGCATCATAAATGGCTTGAGCTTCTTGTGAAGAGTTTCCCCCCATAATTTAGACCTCACAATTTAATCAAGAATTAAATTAGCTAATGCTATCAACTAATCCGTTCTGAATTCCTGCTTTTCTAAGCTTTCTTAGTGCCCTTTGAACTACTTGTCTGCAATACTCTCTACTGCAACTCATGTGTCGAGCAACCTCTGCTAGGGTTCTCCATTCATTCGAGCCATCTAAACCGAACCTTAAACTAACGATTTTTCTCTCTTTCTCTGTAAGATTTGCTCTATCAAGAAGTTTCCATGCTGATGCAGTTCTTTCTGCAAGTTCGGCAAGCTCCATTGGCGGAGTTTGATCACTTGGAAGTATGTCGACTAATTCTGAGGGATCAGATTTAGATTTTACAGTACCCTGTAAGCTAACAGTAATACTCCTGAGCTCACAAGATAATAGCTCGTCAATTTCCTCCTTTGATATTTTCATTTCTTCAGCTAGTTCTAAACCTGAGGGAGGTATACCTTTTATCTGCATTAACTTTGATTTAGCAGCTCTTAACTTAGTTAATTTTTCATTTATATTAACTGGAATTCTAATTGTTCTGCTTTGAGTTGATAAGGCTCTATTTAAACCCTGCCTTATCCACCAGTAAGCATAGGTGGAGAATCTGTGCCCTCTTGATGGATCATATTTCTCAACAGCTCTAGTAAGCCCTAAAGTACCCTCTTGTATAAGGTCTAACAATTCCAATCCCTTCCCTTGGTATCTCTTGGCAAGATTAACAACTAACCTTAAATTTGCAGTAATCATTGCATTTTTGGCCTTCTCACCATTTCTTATAGTCTTTTTTTCTATGTCTGAATATTCGCATGCAGGTCCTTTGCCGCCAGCTGATTGACATCTATTTATTAGAACTACCATTTCTTGGACTTTTCTGCCCATAGTGAGTTCTTTTTCGGGAGTCAAAAGTTGATGACGACCTATTTCTCCAAGAAAATCGCTCAATGAACTCACGATTTACTCCTTTATTTAATACTTTTAACTTAAGGTCAATTTAGTAATAAGCTACACCTGTAATAAATAATTAATATTTAATTAATATTCTTTTAATAAATTAATTTCCTTTTTCACTAGCAAATGAAATTTTTAAATTAAATTAATTGTACTCAATATTCGATATTTATTTTCTTCTTGATTCAAGAACTGACAGAATATCTCTCCACTTAACCCCTGTATTTATTAACGCAACTTGTAAATGGTAAATCAGGTCCGCCGCTTCATTAGCAATAGATCCTTTATCCTTATCTTTGCAAGCCATTATGAATTCCGCTGATTCTTCTCCAATCTTCTTTAGGATTTTGTTGCTGCCTTCTTCTAACAGGTGATTAGTATAACTTCCTTCTTGTGGTTTAATAGACCTTTCAAGCAGAATATTAAATAGATCACTACATTGATTAGAGAATGGTACGGAAGCCTTTATCTTTTTTTTATTGGAATCATCTATTTTATTAAAGAAACAACTTCTTTCACCTGTATGGCATGCTCCATTCCCTTTCTGATCAATTAAAACAATAATAGAATCACTATCGCAATCATATCTAATCTCTTTAACTTCTTGGGTATTGCCACTTGTAGCCCCCTTTCTCCAAAGTTCAGATCTTGATCGACTCCAGTAATGAACTTCTCTAGTATCTAGTGTTCTTTTGAGAGATTCCTTATTCATCCAAGCTAGCATTAGAATTGAACCATCAAGCCAATCTTGAGCTATCGCTGGAATTAATCCATTATTGTCATATGAAAGTTCATCCAATGAAAAGTCGTTTGAAAAACCCATTAAGTCTAATATGAAACCTAGATAACTCTGTTTTACTAAATTTCATCTAATTATTTATTAATGTCAATTAATTCTTCACAATTTACTTGCACAAAAAGTTATAAAGATTTTCCATGTTCACACAGACAGTGGCGTCATGAAGGACATTGTAGGTTTGTGCATGGTTACTCAAGGTCCTTTACTTTTTGGTTTAGCGCTAAAACTTTAGATATTAATGGATTCGTTGTTGATTTCTCAAGTCTAAAGCCATTAGAAAAAAGGCTTAAAGATCATTTCGATCATACTTTCCTTATAAATAAAGATGATCCATTGTTGTCATATTGGGAGAAGCTTCACGATTTACAAGCACTTGATTTGAGAGTCATGGAAAACGTGGGGATGGAGTTTTCGTCTAAATTGATATGGCATTGGGCAAATGAGCATTTAATTCAGAAAGATAAAGGAAGAACATGTTGCTGGAAAACAGAATCTAAAGAAAATAATTCAAATGGAGCTTGCTTTGAAGAATATCCTCATTGGTATAAAAAAAAATAGTTATATGACAGAATAGTTTTCTTTTAATTAATTATTTCTTCAATGACATGCTAAAACAAATTTTAATTTACGCATATTTCTCCATTCAAAACATATATATCCACTTGTTTTTTTGAGATATAATGATCATTAAGAATATTATTCGCTATTTGAGTCTCTATTTCTCTTTTTATTATCCTTTTTAAGGGTCGAGCACCATAGTTATAATCAAAACTTGTTTTAATTAAAAAATTAATTGCTTCAGTAGATACTTTTAATTTAAGATCTTTTTTTGCTAATCGTTTTTCTAGACTGCTAAATTCAATTGCAGCAATTTTCTCTAATTCATTCTCAGTAAGATTATTAAATATTACAATTTCATCTAATCTATTTAAGAATTCAGGCTTAAAAAATCTCTTTAATTCGTTATCTAGCTTTTCCTTGATTTCAGATTCATTTCTATTGTTTTTGGATAAATCGGTAATAGATTCAATCCCTAAATTACTTGTAAGAACAATAATTGAATTCCTAAAACTAACAACTTTACCCTTCCCATCAGTGACAATCCCATCATCAAGTACTTGTAAAAGAATATCAAGAATATCTCTGTGAGCCTTTTCGATTTCATCTAGGAGTATAAGAGAGTATGGCTTTTTGAGAATCGCCTCAGTTAATTGACCTCCAGATTCAAAACCTAAGTATCCTGGGGGGGCTCCGATAATTTTACTAACAGAATGCTTCTCCATATATTCAGACATATCTAGTCTTATGATTGATGAATCTGAGTCATATAAGTTCCTTGCAGTGACTTTACTAAGTTCCGTTTTTCCAACGCCAGTTGGGCCTAGAAATAAAAAACTTGCAATAGGTCTATTTGGATCATTTAGGCCTGTACGAGATTTCTTTATAGCATTAGCTACTGATGATACAGCTTGTTCTTGACCAACTATTTTTTCCTTGATTGATCTTTCAAGGTTCAATAGTTTATCTTTTTCAGTCTTATTTAAATCAGTGACTGGTATTGATGTCCACTTAGAAACTACTTCAGCAATATCGCTAGATGTGACTTCTTGCCTTAAAAGGTTTTTTTCTCCATTAAGTTGGGAATCTTTTAATGCACTGTTTTTGCTTTTTAACTGATTAAGTAGATCGTTTAATTTACCAAATTCTAACTGTGCTGCTTTATTTAAATCAAAGCTTCTTTTTGCTTTTTCAATTTGTGATTGAGTAGAGTCTATTTCTTCTTTGATATTTGTTATGGCATCGATTTCTAACTTCTCTTTTTTCCACTGATCATTCAATTCATTTTGTCTCTTTTTTAGGGTTTCTAAATCAACATTTATTTTTTTTAGTCTTTCAATAGAAGAGTTATCTGATTCTCTTATTAATGATAAATTTTCCATTTCTAATTTTAAAACTTTTCTATCTATTTCATCTACTTCTTCTGGTTTAGATGTGATCATCATATTTAATCTTGAGGCAGCTTCATCAATTAAATCTATCGCTTTATCTGGGAGGAATCTGTCGTTAATATATCTTTCACTTAGATTTGCTGCTGTGACTAATGCATTATCTGAGATTCTTACTCCATGATGAAGCTCATACTTTTCTCTCAAACCTCTAAGAATTGAGATTGTGTCTTCTTCAGAGGGAGCATCTATTTTTATTTTCTGAAATCTCCTCTCAAGAGCTGGATCTTTCTCAATATTTTGCTTGTGTTCAGTGATTGTGGTAGCACCTATGCATCTCAACTCTCCTCTAGCAAGCATTGGCTTAAGTAGATTACTTGCATCTAGTGAGCCTCCATTAGCGCCTGCACCTACAACTGTATGGATTTCATCGATAAAAAGTATTATTTTACCTTCTGAATCTTTCACTTTCTTTAAAATGGTTTTGATTCTCTCTTCAAACTCACCTCTATATTTTGCCCCAGCAATTATCGAACCCATATCAAGTGATATTAGTTGCCTGTTATTAAGAGAAGTTGGAACATCGCCATTTACAATTCTTTGGGCAAGTCCTTCAACTATCGCTGTCTTTCCAACACCAGGTTCTCCAATTAAAACTGGATTGTTTTTAGTCCTTCTACTAAGTATTTGGATAGTTCTTCTTATTTCTTCGTCTCTACCGATGACAGGATCTAAAATACCCTCTTTTGCAGATTTTGTGAGATCTACTCCAAATCTCTCAAGAGATATATTATCGTTATCTGGGTCATTAGATACTTTTTGATCACTTTTCATACTTCTTAAGAATTTTATAAATCAAAATATTTTTTGGTTCGGATCTTTATAACTATATTGTCTATGTTAAATGAATTCCATATTAATTGACTTGAGGATATCACTACATCATTTTACTTTCTTAAATATTTCTTATAGATAATCATAAATTTAAACATTTCGATGTTGCTACCATTTATTGAAAAGAATATAAACTTAATTTTTCAGTACCTTATAGTTTCAATATAATTTTTCTTAAGATTCTTGCTCCAAATTATAATCAGCCTTAATATTTTAGAAAAATAAAATATTTCTAAATAAAGGTTTTAGGAGTAATTTCTACTAACTAATATTTTTTTAATAAGAATCTCTGCCTCAAAAGATAAATATAAAAATTCCTTGAATGATTTTCTTTTTAAAAGTAAAAGAATTCATAATTCTGGATGAACACTTTACTGGAATTATTGTTTATTGAACAATAACTTTACCAACCATTCCTGCTCCTCTATGGGGTTCACAATAGTAGTCATATGTCCCTGCAGTTGAGAATGTTTCTTCCCATGATTCACCAGGAGCAAAAGCTAAGTCTGCATGACTTAATTCCTCATGGCCATCAAATACTGCGTTATGAGGAGCAAGTTTGTTATTAACGAACTTAACAGTATCGCCCTCGCTTATGGTTACAGTACTTGGTTCAAAAGCTAACATTCCTGCATCGGTTCCTAATTTTACTTCAACAGTTTTAGCTGATACCGAAGAGATACCTAGCCCAAGTGTTAAAACTATCGCAAAAAAACTGGCAAAAATTGAACGTAACATAATTTTTTATATATATAATTATATTTTACAAGGTTTAGGTTAATAAAACGTGTATATCTTAATTGATATTACATCTTGGTAACTTTGCTAATTTAATAATTTCATTTAGCGTCCTACCATAACTCTTTAACCCGAAGACTTCAGGATTAGTAATAGGTTTGTGGTCGAAATTGTATTTTTTAATGCTGAAACTGTCCCAGGAGTTAGTCTGTATTGGCAAAACCTTTAATAAAATTTTAAGAATTGGTTTCGTTAATGGTATTGAGAAATATCTTTTTACACCATTTCGTTTTATTAGAATATCTATTGCATGATCAATTGTTGTGGCCTCCTGTCCAAGCACCAATTTTCTAAATCCAAAATCTTTATTTCTACTGGGATTCTTAATAAGTAATCCACAAATTTGAGCAATGTCCTTGGCATGAATAAAATGAAATTTAGAATTAAGTTTAAAAAATCTTGCGAGCCATAGCCATTTATTTGCTTCTTTAAGACCTTGTGTCAGATAGCTAGTAGGATATTTACTTTTATTATTAAGTGTCCCCCCAAATACTAAAGTTGGAAAAATCACACATGTTATGGGAGCAAAATTGCTATCTCTAAGTTTTTCATAGCATTTGTATTTAGTCTGAATATATTCTGTTCCGTATATAAGAGCTTCTCTCATTAAGTTTGTTTCTTTATTTAATATGCTGGCAGTTGAGAAATAAATTATTTTTTCTAGTTTCTTGACATCAGTCATATTAAGAAGCTCTTCAAAAGCTTTGATGTTTACTTCATATGCTCTTTTGGGATCTCCCCAGGCAGTGGCGGTGTGAATAAGATAGTTAACTTTTCTAATATCTTTTTTGAATTTATGACATTCTCTGATATCACATACAAGTAACTTTACTTTTCTGTGCTTCTGAATCCTCTTTGGCAATTTATTCTTATCTCTTACCATTAAAAAGAGTTTTAAATTGGTATTTCTTAAGAACCAGTCGATTAGATATTGGCCAACACAACCATTTGAACCAGTTATTAGAAGATTTTTATATGTCAAAATGAAAATCTAATAAACTAAGTTTTTGCTATGTTCGAAAAATGTCTTAGCATTTTCCTCAGGTGTACCTGGTAAAATTCCATGACCTAAATTAAGAATATATTTTCTACCTTTTACTTTTGAAAAAGTTTCATCTATTCTTTTTTTAATAATGTTTTCATTGCCAAATAATATTCCTGGATCAATATTACCTTGAATGCCTATATCTTCAGGAATCCTATTGCAAGCCTCCTTGATATCTACTGTCCAATCTAAAGAAATAATATCAACTCCTGTTTTTGCCATTCTCTCAATAACTCCAGCACTGCCTGATATATACAAAATTATTGGAGTATCTGGATAATATTCTTTTACTATATCAACCACTTTCTTTTGATATGGCCCTGCAAAAATGTCATAATCCTCAGGACTTAATTGTCCAGCCCATGAGTCAAATATTTGGACTACTTGGGCACCCGATTCTATTTGGTATTTAAGATATTCGCCAATTGATTTTGCGAAATGATCTAAGAGTTTATGTAATAATTCAGGTTCTTTAAAAGCCATTGACTTTATAACTGAATAATTCTTGCTGCTTTTACCTTCAACAACATATGCGGAAAGTGTCCATGGTGCCCCAACAAAGCCAAGTATTGTTGATTGATTATTTACATCCTTTCTCAATGAAGATAATACTTTGCCAACAAAAGAAAGACTTTGGCCTGGAATTAATGCTTTTAACTTATTAACTTGATCAATTGACCTAATAGGATTTTCAATTATTGGCCCCTTACTCTCGACAATCTCAAAATCAATACCCATCCCTGGTAGTGGAGTAAGTATATCTGAGAAAAGTATCACTCCATCAGGCTTAAATGCTCGAAAGGGTTGCATAGAGATTTCATAAGATAATTCTGGATTTTCTGACCTTTCTCTAAAACTGGGATATTTATCTCTTAGATCTCTATATATTTTCATATATCTTCCAGCTTGTCTCATCATCCACACTGGAGGTCTTTCTACTTTTTTACCTTTGGCGGCACTTAGCAGTAATGGCAAATTTTCTCCCATATTTTATGTAAGAAGTTTTTTAAATTGATAAAATCTTTAACTTAAAAATACTACAACGAAAAGATGAACATTTAGAGTATTAGTTCAATTAAATGAAATACTATTGCAAAATAGGTTTAATTATTTCAGATTAAACTAACCATGTTTGAATACACATACACTGAGCGGAGGTAATGCGATTTCTATCGCATTTTCGTAGGAGTGGATATTATATTTATGTGAAACTTTACCTCCCATATTCCCCTTATTGCTTCCACCATATTTAGTCGAGTCTGAATTAAATATTTCTTTATAGAAACCTTCAAGAGGAACGCCAATGTTATAAGACTCATGAAAATTAGGGGTAAAATTGGCCACAACTATTAACCATTCTTCTGTATCTTTTTCTCTTCTCATGAAACTTATAACTGAATTGGACCTGTCCTCGCAGTCAATCCATTGAAATCCATATGGATCAAAATCATTTTTCCACAAGGCAGGTTCAGATTTGTATAACTTGTTTAAATCATCTACAAGATTTCTTATCCCTTTATGAGGTTCATATTCGAGTAGATTCCATTGTAGATCATCCCACACATTCCACTCTTGCCTTTGACCAAATTCCATACCCATAAAGATTGTCTTCTTCCCAGGATGAGTCCACATATAGGTTAATAATGCTCTGGTATTTGCATATTTCTTCCAATCGTCTCCAGGCATTTTGTGAAGTAAATGACTTTTGCCATGAACAACTTCATCATGGCTTAATGCCAGCATAAAGTTCTCCGTGTAGTTATATGTAATAGAAAATGTCACACTGTTTTGATGGAATTGCCTAAACCAAGGATCTATTTCGAAGTAGTCAAGCATGTCATGCATCCACCCCATATTCCATTTTAAATTAAAACCTAAACCGCCAGAGTCAGTTGGCTGTGTAACCATAGGCCAAGTTGTAGATTCTTCAGCAATTGAAAGTGCACCAGGAAAATGTTGAAAAAGAACATGGTTGGCCTGTTGAAGGAATTTCACAGCTTCTAAATTTTCATTTCCGCCGTGCTCATTTGGTATCCATTCTCCTTGAGGCCTTAAATAATCTCTATACAACATTGAAGCCACTGCATCCACTCTTATCCCATCAATATGAAATTCTTCGAACCAATAAACGAGATTAGCAACTAAAAAGTTTCTAACTTCATTTCTACTGTAATTAAATATTAACGTCCCCCATTCTTTATGTTCACCAATTCTAGGGTCTTCATGCTCGTATAGATGGCAACCATCAAAGAAGGCTAAACCATGCTTATCTTTTGGAAAATGGCCAGGGACCCAATCAAGAATAACTCCAATTCCCTCTTCATGACATTTATTAACAAATTCTTTGAATTCATTCGGTTTCCCAAATCTGCTCGTAGGTGCATACCAGCCTGTCACTTGGTATCCCCATGATCCATCAAAGGGGTGCTCAGAAATCGGCATTAATTCTATATGAGTAAAACCTCTCTCTTTTACATATGGGATTAGTTTTTCTGTTAGTTCTGGATAAGTTAATAATCTAGTCCCGGGTTTAAGATCTGCCGCAGGCACTGGAGATCTTTTTTTGCCATCCTTTTCTAAATAAAGCTTATCACTACTTTCGTGTAGCCAGCTGCCAAGATGCATTTCATATACTGAAATTGGTTTATCCAACTGAGAAGAGGAATCTCTAGTTTTCATCCATTTTTGATCATGCCATTCAAAATTGTTTAGTTTGGATATTATTGAAGCATTTTGAGGCCTAACTTCATGAAGAAAGCCATAGGGATCTGATTTTTCATAAATATGACCTTCTTGAGTTCTGATTTCATATTTATACTTATCACCCTCTTTCAGTGAGGGAATAAATAGTTCCCATATTCCTCCTAACCTTTTTTGCATAGGGTGATGCCTACCATCCCAGGAGTTTAAATCCCCAATAATTGATATGCTCTTAGCGTTTGGGGCCCAAATACAGAACATAACACCACTTTGCGATTCTATTTCTGTCAGATGGGCTCCCATCTTTTTCCAAATATGGTGATGATTACCCTCGGCGAAAAGATGTCTATCAATTTCACCCATCCATTCTTCTTTGAAGGCCCATGGATCAAGTTGTGAGTGATTTATTCCACCTCTTCTAACGTTTATTTTATAATTCTTTTCAGGGTTTTCTGGAATTATAGTTTCAAACAACCATTTGTGATTTGGATTACTGGTTCCATAAACTTTATTTTTATAGCAAATACTTACTTCAAGAGCTTCTGGCATCCAAACTCTCAAAATCCATTTATCTTCAACAAAATGAGGACCTAAGATTTTCAGAGGATTATCATTGCAACAATTTTCAAGGTTGGAAGCTTCTGATTTAATCCAGTCTTTTTTTAATGATTGTTCCATGACTGGTTGTTATTAAGGATCTACCCTATCAAATTTTTAAGCATAATTATGGTTATTATTTAAAAAAAGGAAGGATTTTCATAAATGTATTATTTAAATTGTACTTTATGGTAATTACCTTGTGGTTTATTGTCGGGGGTCCATCGCTGATAGAACTATGTCCTGAATTTACTCCAATTGCGGGCCAAGCAGCTCCGGCAAATGAAACTCTAATCTTTTCTCCTTTTTTAATAGTTATATTTGTAGGTTGTAATTCAATATGGTGAAAATTCTCTGTATTTTGCTTTGAAGTCTTTATTCTTAAAAAACCTGTTGAGAATTGTTTTACTGATTTATCTTTTACATTAACTAAAGATAACGCCACGCAGATATCGTAACTTTCACAATCACTAATTAAAGAGGTTTCAATTATTGGCAATCCTGAAACTAAAATTTCATTTTCTAAAGGGTGTGTTTGAAATACTGATATGTCAAAGCGTTTGTCTAATAATGTTCTATCAATTAAACCAGGATTTGGTCCTAAATGTCCTCCACTCATGGGAGCAGGCCGCCATGGGTCATGAACTAAAGTTGAGAATCCTGATCCTTTTGAATTTATAAGTAAAGAACCATCTTTTATTTCAACATTAGATAGTTCATCGCCTCTAAATCCAAAAAAATAATTTTCTTTATTTATTTGGTTTAATTTATTCCATTTTTCTGAGGAAATATTCCAAATCTTTTGGTGTTTATTTTTAAGCTCTTGATCTCCGTGGTTTTCCTTTAAGGTCTTATCAAAGAAATTAAGTAAGGTATTTTGAGAACCTTCCCACCATTCTAGATGGGAAGCATTACCTATGATTATTTCAGGATCACCTCCAACTTCTAAAGACTTTTGATAGAGGTCAATTGCCCCTTTTAAATGTGGATCCCAAAGCCCACCAAGAATTAACATTGGCTTTTTTAGCCAAGACGATACTGGAACTATTTTTTTAAATTCTTTTTTGCTATTTAATATTTCAATCCACTTAAGAATAAAATTATTTGGATCATATTTTTTTATTAAATCTATCCCTTCTGATAAATAACTTTTATTTTCAATGGTTAATCGTATTTCAGACCAAGCAGAAGCATTAGACTCTCTTTTGGTTTTTAAAGCAGTTAACTGTAACGCCCATAAGATATTGTTGTTCCACCAAAATGCATCGCCGCTTGATGCCCAATGACTCCTTATATCAAAACCAGTCATAGCAGGGGATAAGCAATCTGGAGGCATTGAACTTTCATTACCAGTAAGTTGGGTTAATCCTTGATAGGAAAAACCATATAAACCTAATTTCCCATTACATAATTTATGAGATCTTACCCATTCATGAGTCTCACTTGTGTCGTGAGCCTCTTGAGAAAAACCTTGGAATATACCTTCTGAACCTCCTTGCCCTCTGACATCTTGAATAATTACCAGATATCCTTTTGATGCCCACCAAGTTGGGTGGGCATAAGTCAATGTAGAAGCAATCTCTCTACCGTAAGGTTGTCTCATTAATAAAGCTGGCCAAGGACCTTCTCCTTGTGGCATCCAGATTCTTGATATTAGTTTTATTCCATCTTTTAGTTTCAGAAAGCTATCGAAATAATTAAGTGAAAGATTCAAAACAACTAGATTATGCTTGGGCAATGAAGACCAATAACATACACAGATAATATTTCAGCATTTACAAGGCTAATATTATTCTTTTCAGAAACATAGTTTATTACCTCATCAGAATTTACAGAAATACCTCTGGAATTGAATTCTCTAAATTTCTCACACAAGGCAATAGCTTCAGCAGGATTATTTTTTACATTCTGAAGTAAATTGGACTGACTAAACAAAGGGTTTATTCCAATGAATAAAAGTAATGATAAATAAAATCTTCTTTTCATATTTTTCGAATTTATTTTAATAATATAATAAAATAATTTAAGATAAAGATCCACCTTAACTATATTTCTTTGCTTTAAGGATCCAACTTTTTAACAATTGAGAATCTATATTTGAGCTCAAAGTTATGTTCAATTTTCTATTTAATCTCCCAATCTTCCTCTCTAAAGTATAGGGATCAAGTATTGAGAGAGCTTTCATTGATGTAATGCCACTATGTAAAAGGATGTAAGCATGCCCTGGTGAAATATCTAAATCTATTATTAACTTTGAGATTGCCCTGATTTTCTTTAGTCTGCTTTCAGTACATAGTGGATGATCATGAATTATTTTGTTTATATTAGAATCTGTTATTTGGCTTAACTTATTCCAATTACTAAAATTACCCTTTGATAAAAAAAATTTTTTTTCATGCCTGTAGTTGCTTGGAAGGACTTCAAGGAAATTGTTTTTAGGCATTAATTTCTGAATTCTCATTTATGAAACTCTTCTTGATTTCTCCCAATATTATAGGTTTACTAATATCATCAGAAATTTTCTCAAGCCCTCTTATTCTGATTGTGACATTCTTTCCAGATCTACTTCCTCTCTTGAGATTTAGAGAGATTTGTTTAAGAGTAGGCGCAACAGCTTCTGAAGGGAAGTCCCCATTCGCTTTTGCAATTATTAAATCAAAACCATTGTCATAAACTATTGGAGCATATATTGCACCCTCAACATGTATATTCTCACTATAACTTTGCAAAAATGCCCAACTGCTTATTGATAACAATAATGCAAAAATAGAAGCACCAGTTAAGCGGAATTTATAATTTAAGTTGAGAAAAAAGGTTACTAAAGTAGCGAATGAGAGTATCAGCGCAATTATGCCAAATATTTGAGGTGTAGATTCTAATAGTTCAAAAAAATTCATTTACTGGCCTAAGTCGTTTTAATTTCTTATATTTTGATAGACTACTCCATTTTGGGATTCTATATTGAAAAGAATTGAATCTCTAAAAATAAATAAAAAATTTGTTACTGTATTTTCATTATTTGCAGCAGGTTTTATTTCTCTTAATTTAATAGAAAGTTTTTCCAGAAGGATTTTTTACTTTAATAAAAAGAATTTAGAGAGTAAGTTAGAGGTTTTGTTAAATAAGAAAGTTCTTTTAGGAGAATATTCGAAATTAGGTTTTTTAGGCTTTTCAATAACTGACACGCAGATAATTGACGAGAATAGTGATGAGATTGAATTAAAAGTAAGAAGTATCAATTTCAGGATCTTGCCAATAAGGTCAATCTTGAATAGAAAATGGTCTCTTCAAATCAGTCCAAATAATTTAAGAATAAGCTTGAGTGAGGATTATCTTAAGGATTTCTCTGAATTTGATTCGACCAACGAAATTAACACCAACGAAAATAATAATGATCCTCAATTCAAATATGAGCTTTATTTCAATATCAGGAGAGATTCGATTATTTCTATACCTGAATCAGGCATTAATGCAAATATAAATGGTGAATTAATTTATAATTCCACTGGCCAACAATTATTTGGGTCTTTTAAGTCTTTTTTTAGAAGTAGGGGAAATCTTCAAATAAAGTTTAATACTAAGTTAAATCAGAATATTATAAGTTTTAAGGTCTTTACTACTGGTTTAAGACTTGATGATTTTACTTATAGCATTTTAGATGAAAATATCTATTTTTTACAAGGGGATATCAAATCAAACTTTAGCTTTTTTAGAACATCAAATGATTTGAAATGTTCCGGAAATTTATTCTTAAATGATTTAAATATAGATACCTCTAAGTTAAATGAAAATATTAATGCAAATTCTTTGGACATTTTATGTAGAGATAATAATTTAACTATAAAAACAAATAATTTAACCTATGGAACTTTAACTTCAGATCTTAAATTAGATATTCCTTTTATTAATGATAAAAGCAATATAGTTTTAGAAGGTCAGGTTGGATATATTAACAGCGTTAATCCAGAAATTAATATCTCTGGATTAATACCTTATTGGATAAGTGAAGAAGGATTAAATTTTGGAAATCTTGATGCTGAGTTTAATTTAAATAGGACTCAATTATCAAACCTTAATTTTTTTAGGAATAATGGAATTAGAGGATATATAACTGCTAAAGGTTTTATTACAGGGGATTTATTTAATCCAATATCATCAATAGAATTTAATATTGAATATCCTCATTATAAAGGTATAAGAATTAGAGAAATCTTTGATGGAAAAATAATAAATGATGATGACGGTTATATTCTTACAATGAATAATAGATCTTCTCCAATTCCATCTTTTTTATCTATGAATCTTGATTCAAAGTTTGGAATGAGAAACTTGGAATTTAGTAGATTATTTGATTCTGAGATTGGAAGTCTAATAATAGAGAGACAAGATGATTATTTTGTATGGGCAGCAACTAAATTCCCTTTTAATGAAATAGAGTTATCTCTTAGAGATAATGAATTTGAAAGCATAAATGGCTCGATTGATGGCTCAGGGATTATATATAAGGACCAGTCATATATTGATGGAAGATTTTCATTGATTCTTGGTGAATACAGAAATATAAAATTAGCTGATTCAATTTTTGAATTTGCTATAAATGATGAGTTAATTGATATTAAAGCTTCCCTGTTTCCTAATGATGGGGGTTCGATAGATATTAATTACCAATCAAATAATGATGACTCTATTACTTTTGATTTTAATTCTATTAGCTTTGACTGGACTGGTCTAACAGCATTTGATATTTTGAATTTCAAAAACAATAGAATTATTCCGAAAGGTGATTTTAATGACCTTAAAAATATAGAAATATCTAATGAATTGAAAACCTTAGACGATCAATTAAAGATGATTAGCCAATTGACATTCACTGAAACCATTTCTTCAAATAAGAAAGTATTAAATAATTTTCTTAATAAGATCGAGGGAAGATATGATGCGAATATTATAATTCTTGGATCTGATATATCTAATTATGAAATCCAAGCAAATTTAGAAGGATATATAAATGATAATAATTCATCAGAAAATAATACTGATTATTTTAATATAGATTTAGAAGGTGGTTTATTTAAAAGTGAAGGTAAATTAAATATTACACAATTACCATTAAGTATTTCTAATTTAATTTTTGAAAGTCCAAGAGATATTTCTGGAACAATAGATTTAATTCTTAATTACAACTTAGATCAAAACAAGTTCTCAAGTTTTATTTCTTCTAACAATACCTCCATAAATGGTTATGACATTCAATTGGATGAAACTAAAATTAATTTCCAGAATTCATTATTTGATGTTGATCTTTCTTTGTTTCTTAATAATTCAGGAAATCCAATAAAACTTGAAGGAACAATTCCAATTGCCTTAGGTGATCAATTTAATTTAAGATTGAATGGCGATGAAAAAATACTTAATCTTCTTGATAATTTAACTAATAAAAACTTTACTTTTAATAGTGGAGAAGGAAATCTTAGGATGATAATATCTGGTAATTTAGATAAACCAATTGCTAATGGCTTTTTCTTTTTGAAAGATGGAAATATAAATATCTTTAACAATACATTTAAAGATATTAACTCGACGATAATTTTTGATTTTGAGCAATTAGATTTTATTGATTTTTCTGCTAAAGATAATGAGTCGGGCTTAATATTTATAAGCGGTTCTTTACCTTTTTATAATGAATCAGGCGATGAGAATAATGTTAATTTTATAGCTACCGATTTCAGATTATCAGGCAATAACTTCAATTTCATTTTTAATTCAAATGTAAATATCGCCAATTCCTTTTCAAGCCCATTAATTGGTGGAGGCATAACACTGAGTAATGGCTATATAAACTTTAAAGGAAGTAATAACGAGGATAATTCGAATAATATTAGATTGGACACTCAAAAAGATTTAAATAATATATGGCCTGAACTTTCTTGGGGAAGAGAGAATGTAATTGAAATTATTACGAATGAATCAATATTAAATGGAGATTTACTTAATGAGCGATTACCTGTCTTTTTTGATCGTCTCAGATTTCAGGATCTTGGAATAAATATTGGTCCAGAATTTAGGGTAGGTTATGGGAATATTTTTAAAGCATATTTATATACAGATAATCAGATATATTTAAATGGAAATGTAAATGATAATCTAAATGCTCGTGGCCTAGTTAACATATTTAGAGCAAGAGCAAATTTATACACAACTCCCTTTAAGCAGGACAACAATAAAGATAATTTCTTAGTTTTTGCTTCTAGAGCAGGGATAAATCCTTTTATATCCTTCTCTCTGGTTAGTAAAGTTCCTGATACTATAATTCCCATAATTGATAATAATAATGATACCAGTTTTTCTTTTGGGAAACCAATTCTGTCTAATGAAAATAGTTTCGGATCCTTTGGTATTGGTAATACAAGATTTATTAGGATTGAGGCATCATATAGCGGTTTTCTTGATCAACTAACATTTGAGGATCAGAATCAGAAGATTCTTTTGAGAAGCACACCTAGCTATAGCCGTTCGCAAATCATAGGCTTAATTGGAGGTAATTCAGCTAATCTAATAAATAGAGCATTAATATCTCATCTTTATGGCTTGAATGCATTTAGTGAAAGATTCCAGTTATCGCTATATCCTGCATTGATTGAGAATAAAGAATCAATGAATAATTTGTTTTCTGGAGATACACTCGATTCAGAAAATACATCTGATAGCTCATACGATAATTTCTCATCGCAAGCATGGGTTGCCGAATTAGGAATAGATATTACTGATTCAATAAATCTTGCTGTGCAGGCTACTCCTGATAGAGATGATCTACCACCTCTTGGGATAATTACTTTTCAGGTGAATCCCAGCTTAGAACTCCTTGGTTCATTTGATTCAAATGGAGATTGGAAAAGTCAATTACAGATATTTTTTCGATATTAATGTTTGAGATTGTTTTAACTTTTCTGGTTTTGAATTAAGATTAAAATTTATTGTGCGCTTTAATTATGATGGATAAATTTGAAATACCATTACCTGATGATGCACTTAGATTTAAAGCACAGCAAGTAAGAAAAGCTTTTTTAAACACTTCCCAAGCAAGTAATAAGGAAAGAGTAAAGGCACTTAACTTAATGGCTGATTCACTTCTTCTTAACTGCGAAAAGATATTAGAGGCAAATAGACTTGATTATCAACTGGCTCAAAATAAAGGGATATCAAATGCATTATTGTCTAGACTTAAGTTATCAAAGGATAAACTTTTGCAAGGTATTGAAGGGATAAGAGAAGTTGGTAAACTTAATGATCCCATTGGTCAGTTACAAATCAAAAAGGAACTCGCTGATGATTTATTACTAGAAAGGAGAACGGTACCTATTGGGGTTATTGGTGTGATTTTTGAATCCAGACCAGATGCTGTAATGCAAATAAGTGCATTGGCTATTCGCTCAGGTAACTGCGTTATATTAAAAGGTGGTAGCGAAGCAAATTTAACAAATGAGCAAATATGCAAGGCCTTGATAGAAGGACTGAATTTGTCTGTTATTGATCAAAATTCAATATGCTTATTAACAAGTAGAAAAGATAGTATGGCGATGTTAAATCTGGATAAAGAAATAAACTTAATTATTCCTCGAGGGAGTAATCATTTGGTGAAGTTCATACAGGAAAATACTAAGATTCCTGTTCTTGGTCATGCTGATGGCATCTGTCATTTGTATATAGATAGCGAAATTGATATTGAAATGGGAATACAGGTAGCCCTTGATAGCAAGATTCAATATCCTGCTGCATGTAATGCTATTGAAACTCTTTTGATTCATAAAGATGTGGCTAGTGAATTTTTAACTAAAGCCTTGCCACTTTTTGAAGAGAATAATGTTGAATTAAGAGGAGATGAAGAAGCTCAATCTTTTGGGAAAATGCTTCCAGCTACTAGTGAAGATTGGGAAACTGAGTATTTAGATTTGATTTTGTCAGTAAGAATTGTTGATGATATTGATGAGGCAATTGGACATATACAAGATTTCAGTTCAAGACATACAGATGGAATTATCTCTAATAACATGAATAATGCTGCAAAGTTTATGAACTCTGTAGATAGTGCAGGTGTTTTTCATAATTGTTCTACGCGATTTGCCGATGGTTTTAGATATGGATTTGGCGCTGAAGTTGGCATAAGTACTCAGGCAATGCCACCTAGAGGTCCTGTCGGCTTGGAGGGCCTGGTAACTTATAAGTACTTTCTTAAAGGTCATGGTCAAATAGTTAAAGAATTTGCTTCTGGAGAAAAAGTCTTTAAGCATATTGATGTTGAGAATTAATAATGGAAAAGAATTATATAAAAATTGAGAATATTGATATTTGGGCAAGGGTTGGAGTCTTAAAGCAAGAAAGGTTCTTCGGACAGTTATTTTCTTTAGATATTTATTTTTGGGCAGATTTTGACACATGTGTTGAGCAAGATGATATTAATCAAACGATAGATTATTCAGAAATTATTAGTATAATCAGAACTCATGCTGAATATTTTTCATGTTGTACAGTTGAAAAGTATTCAGCTGTTTTAATTGATTTGTTAAAAGAAAGATACAAAATGAATAGAATTAAAATTGTACTAAAGAAACAGAATCCTCCGATTTTAGGTTTTAATGGCAATATCTCAATAATGAGAGTTTATGAAAAGGGAATCAATTGAAGTCAGAAAAAAGACCTATAATTTTAATTCACGGATTATGGAATAATTCAGATATTTTTAAGACCCTTGTAGCTAAATTAGATGAGCATAATATTGAATATTATGCTCCCACGCTAGATCATGACTTTGGAAAGATATCTATAGTAACTCTTGCTTTAGAATTAAACAAATTCATAAATGAAAAGTATGGATTAGATAGAAAGGTTGATATCTTAGGATTCTCTATGGGAGGTATAATTGGTAACTATTGGATAAGCAAGTTAAAAGGGTATAAAAGGACTATTAGATTTATAAGTATTGGTTCGCCTCATGAAGGGACTTTATTGGCTCAGCTTGTTCCCAGTATTTTCTTTAAAGGAATATCTGAAATGAAATTAAATAGTAGCTTGTTAAGAGAACTTTCCATAAAGAAGAATTGTCTTAGTAAGATTGAATGTTTTAGTTTTTACACTGTTTGGGATTTAATGGTCTTTCCAGGTTGGAAGGCTTATCTCCCAAAAGGAAAGAGATTCTCAATAAATGTTTTAAAACATAGGAATCTTGTAAAAAAAAGAAAATCGATTCACAAAATAATGGAAGTTATAGTTAACAGTTAGTAGATAATCCTAATTGTCTAATTAATGAATCAGTTCTTGGCTCTCTGCCTCTAAAAAGCATGAAAATTTCTAAAGGATTTAAACTCCCACCAAGGCTGAGAACTGTTTCTTTGAATTTCTTACCTATGACTTTCATCTTCTCATAATTATCAAGGCCTGCTTCTTCGAACATAGCAAAGGCATCAGCACTCAAAACCTCTGCCCATTTATATGAGTAATATCCTGCTGAATAACCTCCAGCAAAAATATGACTAAATGAACAAAGAAATTGATCTTCTTTTAGCGGTTCAAGAATAGTTGAAGTTTTAGAAATCTCTCTTCTTATTTGGTCATGATTTTTCCCCTCATAAATTGGAAGATTACTATGAAGCCTTAAATCAGTAATGGCAAAATGTAATTGTCTAAGAGTATTCATTCCGCAATTGAATGTTCTGCTAGCACAAAGTTTTTCATAGTCTTCAATTGGTAATTTTTCACCTGTTTCCCAATGTCTGGCAATATTTAGAAGGGTATTCTTGTCGTAACACCAATTTTCCATAAACTGACTTGGTAGTTCTACTGCATCCCATTCAACATTATTTATACCTGCAGCCTCTGGTGATTCAACTGTTGTTAGCATGTGTTGGAGTCCATGACCAAACTCGTGAAATAGAGTCTGAACTTCATCAAAACTCATCAGGCTTGGTTTATTGTTAGAAGGAGGCGTTTGATTGCATACTAGATAAGCAACTGGTAGAGATGTTATGCCCTCCTCACTCTTGTTTTTGTTTAAACATTCGTCCATCCATGCACCACCTCTTTTATTCTCAGGCCTGGAATAAGGGTCCAAATAGAATGAGGCAATCTTCTTTTTATTTGAATCTAAAATATTGAAGAAAAGTACATCTTCATGCCATGTTGGAGCCTCTCCATTAGCTTCGACAACATGAATATCAAAAAGTTTTTCACTTAAATTAAATAAACCTTCTAACACATCTTTGATTGGGAACCAAGGTCTGAGTGCTTCTTGATCAAGGTTAAGAGTATCTATTCTAAATTTTTCTGACCAATAACTTATATCCCAAGGTTGCATTTGAATGTCTTTATGCAAACCTTTCTTTTGAGCAAACTTTGTTAGCTCAATTAATTCTTTTTCTGCTGTTTTAAAAGCCGGTCCTCTTAACTCTTCAAGTAGTTTTTCAACATTCTCAATTTGACTAGCCATTTTTGTTGATAAGCTTAATTCGGCCCAATTCTGATATCCAAGTAAATGAGCCTTTTTTAATCGCAAGGATAAGATCTCCTCGATAATTGGGTTATTATCAACTTCTCCTTTTGAAGCTCTGCTTACAAAAGCTTTGTATAGCTTTGAACGTAAGGGCCTGTTTTCAGAATATGTCATGAAGGCTGTATAGGTTGGAATATCTAGGCCAAGTTTCCATGGTCCATTTTTATAATTTGAATCTCCAGTTATTTTTAAATGCTTTTTAGCTGCTAATGCCATTAATTCCTTCACTCTTTCAGGGATCCCCGCTATTTCATTTTCTTCTTCAAGAATTAAATACCATTCATTAGTCGCATCAAGGATATTATTACTAAATTCTGTTGATAACTTTCCCAGTCTTTCAGATATGAGGTTGAATTCTTCTTGCTCTTTTCTTGCAAGAGAAATTCCACTATGTTCCATTTCAAGAATCTGCTTATCTAATATCCTATTTTCTATTTCATCTAATTTAGCATTATTTTTAAGTTTTTTGAGAGCTAAATAGATAACATTGCTTTGACCGAATTTGTTTCCCAGATTTATTACTAATGGTAGTAAATCAGAATAAACCTCCCTCAAACTTTCTGAGTTATTTACTGAATTAAGATGACTTATTACGCCCCAACTCCATCTAAGCCTTTCGTTAAAATTATTAATAGGACGCATTACTGTTTCCCATCGCAATTCTCGATATTCAGAATTATCGCCAAGCAAAGTTTCGAAATCCTGGAATTCTCTATTAATTTTCTCTAGTAATTGTGGAAATTCTTTCTTTATTCTTTCTGGAGTAAATTTATTAAAATCTGGTAATCCTTTGCAATTAAAAAGGAAATTATCACTTGAATCTTTGCTCATTTGGATTAATTGAATATGGTTAAAACTCCTACCAATTTAGCTAGTGTAAATTGTTGACTGAGAGCATTGGTTGAGGATTCATATAAATTTATTGCTATTTTAGGCCAGAAGCCTATTAAAAGTGTAGGTAAAAGCAAACTTAATCCAATCGTAAGTTCTCTGCCATTCATTTCTTGAACTGTTGCTAATGCTGGTATTCTGGGTCCAAAGAATACTCTTCGACACATCGATAACAAATAAATAGGAGTTAGAACAAGACCTATCGCAGCAATAAGTATAGTAATTGATCTAAACAATGAGGTGAAACCTTCTTGACTAGTTATTCCTAGAAATACTGTAATTTCACTAATAAATCCACTCATGCCTGGCAAAGCTAATGAAGCAAGTGAGCTTGTAAGAAAAAAGGCAAACGTTATGGGAAGAACCTTTGCTAGTCCTCCCATATTTGGAATTGATAAAGTATTTGTTCTTTCATAAAAAGATCCTGTCACAAAGAACATAGCAGCGGCTATTAAGCCATGACTAATCATTTGAAGCATTGCTCCACTTATCCCTAGGGCATCAACTGCACCTATTCCAAGTAAGACAAAACCCATATGACTGACAGAACTACAAGCTATTCTTCTTTTTACATTATCTTGAGCAAAAGCATTTAAAGCTCCATATATAATATTTATGATTCCAAGAATTATTAGTGCGGGTGCTAATTGTAGATGAATATCAGGAAGTATTTGAACATTAAATCTTAGAAGAGCATAACCTCCCATTTTCAATAAGACTCCTGCTAATAGCATTGATACCGGTGCATTTGCTTCACCATGTGCATCAGGTAACCATGTGTGGAGTGGAAATATAGGAAGTTTTACTCCAAAGCCGATTAAGAATCCAAAATAAGATAATAATGCAAGACTTCCTTTAATATCTTTGGATGCTATTTCGCTTAGATTGAAGGTAAATACATCTCCAGTTAAGGCTAGAGCTAATCCACTAATTAATATCAACAGAGATGCTAGGGCGGTATATAGTATGAATTTAGTGGCAGCATAAAGTCTTTTTTTTCCTCCCCATATAGCAATTAATAAATAAACAGGCACAAGTTCTAGTTCCCAAGCTAGGAAAAATAGTAAGAAATCCTGAGATAAGAACACCAAACCTTGAGCAGATGCCTGAATAAGTAAAAGAGCAAAATATAAATTTGACTTTTTTTTAACTTTCCAACTCGCAGCAGCAGAAAGAAAAGTTATTAGTCCGCTTAAGGCAATTAGAGGTGCAGATATTCCATCTACTCCTAAAGACCATTCTAGACCTATTGATGGTAACCAATTAATTCGCTCAACTAATTGCAGACTGCTATCAGAGCTATCAAAGTTGAATAGCAACACATTAATAATTAATAGGAAATCTACAATTAAAAATATAAGAGCTATGTTTCTTGGTAATGAATTATCCTCCCCTTCTTTGGATTTTAAAAAAGGCATAATAATTGCCCCAACTAATGGTAAAAATACGATTGCAGATAACCAGGGGAAGTTTTGTAAATTCATTTTCTAATGAATGATCTCAAATATTCTAGTAAAGAGTGTTACAGGATGAGACTATAACATCTCGTGGATTTAAGTAGAACTACTTAACTAGGATAGGATCTAAAATCACTTCCTGTTGTTTGAATATTTAAAAAAGGTGCTCTGCTTGCAACACCTAATTTCTCCCAGGCTTTAACCATCGCTTGGCTTATAGCTTTGCCGTCATCTTTTTTGCATAGAGCTAAAATACTTGGACCTGCTCCACTTATTGCACAACCAAGTGCCCCAGCATTTAGTGCAGCCTCTTTTACTTCCAAACCCCCTTTAATTAATTTCCAACGATAGGGTTCATGAAGTTTGTCAAACATGCCCTCTTTAATTAACTCTCCATCGCCTGTTTTTAATCCATTTAATAACAAAGTTAAAGCCCCCATATTTGTTACTGCATCGGATATTGGTATATTTTTAGGCATTACTTTTCTTGCCTCACTTGTGCTTAACCTAATTGCTGGAATTGCTACTACCGCTTTTATAGAATGATGCCATTCACACCTTACTATTCTCCATCTCTTGGAAGAAGATCTTGCTGTTAGGCATAGTCCTCCCAAAAGTGAAGGAACCACATTGTCAGGGTGCCCCTCAATATCAATAGCTAACTCTAATAACTTTTCTTTTGTTAGGGGAGAATCCATTATGGCATTTGCTCCTATTAAGCCTGCCACAATTGCAGTAGCACTACTCCCAAGACCTCTTGCAGGAGGAACTGCTAATTTGACTCTTGCTTCAAGGGCAAAAGGAGAGATATTTGCGCTTGCCCAGACTTTTTGAGCTGCCCTATATACTAGATTCTCTGGACCGCCTCTTAAATGGTTACCATCTGTGCTTTCCATTATCAAATCAAATCTATCTCCTCTACCTTCAATTCTGGTAAAGACGAATTCATTGTATAAGTCTAAAGCTGCACCCAAGCAATCAAATCCAGGCCCTAAGTTTGCAGTGGTGGAGGGAACTGATACATTTACTTTTTTACCAACTTCAGGAATAGTCATTAGGTTTTATTTGTTTTTGAAGAAGCATATTTGCCCTACAAGCGGCACTGTACATTCCAAATTGTTCATCAATTATAATTCTTAAAGGTATAGTTTTAACAATATTATTCAACCTGCCTTTATTAAAAAAATGTTTCAGGAAGGTATCTGAAAGAAAATATTGAAGATGTTTTGGAGCAGTACCTCCAGAGATCCATAAACCACCATAACAAAGTTCATGCAGGGCTACATCTCCAAGGTAAGATGCGTATGCATTTAACCAGAATTTTACAACCTGATTAATTAGTTCATCATTTAGATTAGCGGCCTCGCAAATTACTGATGGAATATTTCTTTTTGATTCAGAGTTTTGAGAAGCTTGCTCAAGAATTTTATTTAATGAATGATTATGCATTTTATATTGCTCTAATTTCCATTTTGCTATGTAATATAAAGCTTCTCCACTTAAAACTCTTTCAGCAGAAACCCTTTTAATTTTAAGCTCTCTTCTTAGCCATTCCTTGAATTCCCACTCTTCTTTTGATCTTGAAGGGAATTCAACATGACCTCCTTCACTAGGTAAAACAGTAATAACTTTGTTAGAAATAATACCTCTTGAAATACCAAGACCTGTCCCAACACCAACAATAGTATGAAAGTCTTTTTCTTTAATTGATAGATTACTTTTATTGTCATGAATAATCTTAAATTGGGTTTCATTCAAATTTGGTATTCCATAAATTTGAACAGCGAAATCATTTATTAATTCAACTTTTAAAAAGTTATATTTTCTTTTTAAAAAAGCCGAGGAAATATTCCAAGATAAATTTGTAATTTGAGCGGAATTATTTTTTATAGCTCCAGCAATAGCAAAACATGCCACTAGTGAATTGGAATCTACTAGTTGATTATTAAGAAAGTTATCTAAAATATCGTAAAATGAGTCCCAATCAGAGGACTTATATTTTTGTTTTTTCAGTAGTTTTGGAGGCTCATTATTCTTCTTTTCGTATATACCAAGAAGTACTTTGGTACCTCCAAGATCACAAGCAAGCAGATTCATAATATATACCTAATGAACTCTACCTTTTTTATCTATTAATGATTCCATAAAAGTGTAAAGTTCATTTAACTTGAAAATACCTAAATTAGTTCCATCAAGAGATCTTATTGATATAGAGTTATCTGTCTGCTCCTTATCTCCTACTACGCCTATTAACGGAATCCTTTGCATAGTAGATTCTCGAATTTTATATCCTATTTTTTCATTTCTTAAATCAACCTTAGATCTATATCCTTTCTCATTAATTTGCTTATTCAATTCAATACATTTCTCTGAATTCCTATCAGTTATGTTTAAGAGAATTATTTGAGTAGGAGCTAGCCATATGGGGAATTTCCCTTCATATTGTTCAATTAAGATGCCAATGAATCTCTCAAAAGATCCTAATATAGCTCTATGCAACATAACAGGATGTTTCTTTTCGTTATTGACGTCTACAAAGGTCGCATCCAGTCTCATTGGCATAGAAAAATCAACTTGAATAGTGCCACATTGCCATAATCTATTTAAACAATCTTTTAGAGAGAATTCTATTTTTGGACCATAAAAGGCTCCTTCGCCTGGCTGAAGTTGCCAAGATAGGCCTTTATTATTTAATGCTTGTGATAGTGCCTCTTCAGATTTATCCCAAATATCTTCACTTCCAACTCTTTTAGAAGGTCTAGTTGATAGTTTAATAATTATTTCATCAAAACCGAATGTTTTATACACTTCAAAAACAAGATCTATAAATTTAGACACCTCTTCCTGTATTTGTTCTTCTGTACAAAAGATATGCGCATCATCTTGAGTGAAATTTCGTACCCTCATCAAACCATGTAGGGAACCTGAAGGCTCATTTCTGTGGCATGATCCAAATTCGGCTAATCTAATTGGAAGGTCTTTATAACTTTTTAGACCTTGGTTAAAGACTTGAACATGGCAAGGACAATTCATTGGTTTAATCGCGTAAATTCTACTCTCAGATGCTGTTGTGAACATATCATCCCTGAACTTTTCCCAATGACCTGACTTTTCCCAAAGTGATTTATCAACCGCTTGAGGGGTTTTGATTTCTAAATAGTTGTTCTTTAATAAAATGTCTCTTATAAATTTCTCAAGAATTTGATAAATCATCCAACCATTGGGATGCCAGAATATCATTCCAGGAGATTCTTCTTGAATGTGAAACAGTGATTGCTTTTTGCCTATTTTTCTATGATCTCTCTTTTCTGCTTCTTCTATTCTCTTTAAATATTCGTCAAGATCCTTTTGACTTGTCCAGGCTGTACCATAAATTCTTTGAAGAGATTCATTTTGACTATTGCCTCTCCAGTATGACCCAGATAACTTGGTTAGTTTGAAATATCTAAGATGTTTAGTATTTGGTACATGTGGGCCTCTGCACATGTCTATATATTCCTGATGTTTATATAGATTTATAAGCGCATTGTCATCAATACCTTCAATTATTCTCAATTTAAATATCTCATTTCGTTCTTTAAATATATTAATTGCCTCCTTCTTATTTGCCTGTGAAATTACAACATTATAATTTTGTTTAATTAGTTTATTTACCCTTTCTTCTATTTTTAAAAGATCCTCAGGAGTAAATCTATGCTCGGAGAAAACATCATAATAGAATCCTTCATCGATTACAGGACCAATTGCCATTTGAACTTCTGGATAAATTTGCTTAACTGCATGGCCAACCAGATGTGCAAATGAATGCCTTATTATTTCAATGCCTTCTTTATCTTTAGAAGTAATAATTACTAAATTTGAATCTTTATAAATAGGTAAAGTAGCGTCGATTAAAACATTATTTATTTTCCCTGCAATTGTAGCTTTAGCTAAACTTGATCCAATACTTTTAGCAATTTCTATTGTCGAAATGGGTTCTTTATAGAATCTCTTTGAACCATCAGGGAGTGTAATTTTGGGCATATTTTTTTGTCTATTTGAAGAAACCTAATGCCTCTTTCACTTTTGCGAGTGTTGAATTGGCAACTGATTCTGCCTTTTCTTTACCTTCTAGGAGTATTTTATTGAGTTCATGAGGATCGTCAATTAAAACTTTGTAATTCTCTTGTACGGGCTTTAAGTTTTCTATTAGAAGCTCAGTTATCGATTTCTTGAATTCCCCCCATCTTGTCTCTGAGAATTTACTCTCTAGCTGATCCATATCTATTCCGCTGAGAACAGAATAAATCATCATAAGATTTTTTGATTCAGGCCTTAGAGGATTATTGAATT
>QCLS01000016.1 GCA_003214355.1 Prochlorococcus sp. AG-418-C09
TTTTTATATTTTATAAGATTCTCCAATTTAGTCTTTCTCCAGCATGAAATGTTTTTATTTTTCCAACGACATTCTCAGAATCAAATATTTCTATGCAATCATCAACTTTAAAAGAATCATAGACTAAGGTTATTTTTTCTTGATTGGGCTCTAAATTATAGAATTTAGGTCCATTCAAGCTAGCAAAGGCCTCAAATTTATCCAAGGAATTTGCCTCTTGAAAGACTTGTAAATAACTTGGAATAGCTACTGGGGCATTAAAAATTCCAGCACAGCCACAAAATGCCTTCCACTCTCTCATGTGAGGTGCCGAATCCGTGCCTAAAAAGAAATTTTCATTTCCACTAGTAGCTGCCTTAATTAAGGAAATTCTATTAAACTCTCTCTTAGCAACTGGTAAACAATAAAAGTCACTATTTAAACCTCCAAAAAACATTGCATTTCTATTTATGTGTAGATGATGAGGAGTTATCGTTGCGTGTATATTATTTTCCTGGACAAAATCAACGGCAAAACTCGTTGTTATATGCTCTAGAACAACTTTTAATTTGGGAAAGTTCTTGATTATGGGGGTGAGTTCTCTATCAATAAAAACAGCCTCTCTATCAAAAATATCAACTTGAGGATCAGTCACCTCCCCATGAATCAAGAGAGGCATACCAATAGATTCCATAGTTTCAAAAATTTGATAAATATTCTTTATATCCTTAACTCCATAAGCAGAGTTGGTAGTAGCGTTGGCTGGATATAGTTTTGCAGCAAAGAAGACTTTATCCTCATATCCTTTCTTTAATTCATCTTTAGAGGTTACATCTGTCAAATATATTGTCATCAGAGGTTCAAATTTTGTGTCTGTAGATATTGCATCAAGAATTTCCTTTTTATATAAAATTGCCTTTTTGATTGATGTAATTGGATCCTTAGTATTTGGCATCACTATCGCTCTGCCAAAATATTCTGATGTATATCTAACAATATTTTTTAAAATAATTCCTTCTCTCAAATGCAAGTGCCAATCATCTGGTTTGTGTATTATTAGATTTTCCAATGATTTCAATATTTAAGACAATATTAACAACAATTGCTAATTGGTAAGAATTTTTAGATATTTTCAGAAACAAAGTTGTTTGTATTTAAAAGTATATAATTACTTTAATAAAGTTAGTTTTTTGAATGAATGAAGCTATATTACCTTTAATTGAAGTCATAGTAGGGATTCTATTGCTTTTTGGTGGAGGAGAATTCTTTATACAAGGAGCAATTTCTTTATCTCTAATTCTTGGTATCCCTCAAATTGTTATTGGTCTAACAGTAGTTGCATTAGGCACAAGTTCTCCAGAGCTTTTAGTAAGTCTGAATTCTGTTTTCAGAAATAGTGATTCTTTGGCGGTAAGTAACGTAATAGGCAGTAATATTTTCAATATCCTTGTAGTTCTAGGAATAAGTTCCCTCATAACCCCATTAAAAGTCAAAAGTAGGATAGTAAGAAGGGATGTCCCTTTACTAATTGCAATCTCATGTGCAGTATGGGCTATTGCATCAACAGGTGTATTGACTTGGCAAGCAGGCATTTTTCTTTTGTTTTGTTTATTACTTAATACAATCTGGGAGATTAATACAATTAACGAAACAGATGAAGATATTAAAACAGCTGAACCTGAAATTGAAGATTCTAAGAATAAAAAGATAAAGGGTAAAATGTTATTCCAATTAATTGTCGGTTTATCTTTACTTAGTCTTGGTTCAAATACTCTAGTTAGTGGTTCTAAAACTTTAGCAACCCTAATGGGAGTAAATGAGACCATAATCGGTTTAACAATAGTTGCTACAGGCACATCATTGCCTGAATTGGTTACATCAATAGTTGCTGCCTTTAAAGGGAAGACAGACCTTGCGATTGGAAATGTTATTGGGAGTAATTTATTAAATCAACTTCTAATTCTTGGAAGTTGTGGAGTTTTTGCAGGTCTAGAGAATCTAAAAATCGATCAAGGTCTTATTCGAGCTGACCTACCAATAATGGTACTTACAACTTTTGCCTGTATGCCAATATTCTGGACCAAAGGCAGAATTACTAGGATGGAAGGTTTTATACTTTTAAATATTTATTTCTTTTATCTTATCGATAAAATCCTAATTTCTATTAGATATGATTTATTAGAACAATATCGAATATTTATTATTTTTTATACGGCTATTTTTACTACTATTATAATTTTTAAAAGCCAATTAAAGGCTAATAAGGTATAAATAATCAGGAATACATTGTTACAAACTCTTCTGAAACTGTGGGATGTAGAGCCATTGTCTCGTCAAACATTTTTTTTGTAACACCTGCATTTAATGCAACAGATGCCATCTGAATAATCTCAGAGGCAGATTCGCCAAACATATGACAGCCTATTACTTTGTTATTTAATTTATTAACAACTAATTTCAATATGGATTTTGATTTTTCAACTTTAAATGTATTGGACATTGGTGTAAAACTACATTTAAAGATTTCTATGTTTTCTTCAGAGTGCAAATTATTGGCTTCCTCTTCAGTAAGTCCTACGCTGGCAATTTCAGGGCTTGTAAATACTGCCTTAGGAACATATTCATAGTTGACTAATCTATCTGAATTACCAAAATAATTATCAGAGAATACTCTGCCTTGTTCAATAGCAACTGGTGTTAAATTAGGTTTATCAATTACATCCCCGATAGCAAATATGTTAGAAACATTGGTTTGATTAACTTCATCTACTTTTATAAATTTTCCACTCATTTTTATACCAATGCAATCTAAATTAAGATTACTTATGTTTGGTCTTCTCCCAGTTGCCATAAGCAAGTTTTCTGAAACTTGATTTGAACCAGATTTAAATACTATATCCAAACCTATTGGAGATTTATTTATTGCTTCTAACTCATCATTGAATTTAAGATTTATTCCTGAATTAATCATTTTTTCTTTAAGAAAAGCAGATAAATCCAAATCGAATCCCCTCAACAAGTTATTACTTCTAATTACTTGTGTAACTTCGGTTCCTAAGTTTCTAAATATGCACGCAAACTCAGATGCGATATAACCACCGCCAATTATTGTAAGAGATTTAGGGAACTTTTTAAGCTTAAAAACATCATCACTTGTCCAAGCCAATTCTTTACCTAGAAGGTTTAATTTATTAGGTGTCCCACCAACAGATATTAGGATTTTATCTCCATAGAGACTATATATCTTTTGTTTCTTATCAGAAGGGATGATTTCTATTTCATTAATATTTACAAACCTTCCCCAACCTTTGAATACTTTAATATTTAATTTCTCTAGAGATCTTCTATGTATTTCACTTAATCTAGAAACCTCATTCCTGACATTATTTAGAAGAGTAGCGGAACAAAATGAAATATCTTTTGAACTTAATCCATAACCTTTAGAATTAATAATTACTTGCCTATTATTAGCTGCATAAACCATCAACTTCTTTGGTACGCACCCTCTAATGACACATGTGCCACCTATCTCTTTCCCCTCAATTATGGCTACTTTGGCTCCATAAGTTGCTGCTCTCTTAGCAGCAGCCAATCCACCAGAACCAGCTCCAATCACAATCAAATCAAATTTATTATTCACGATTTTTAAATTTCAATTAATATATTTTAAATGGACAGTTTATTAAAAAGCAAATGAGTAATATTCTAAGTTGGTCAGATCTTGAAAAGATACAAGAAGAGGATATTGATAGAATTAATGGAATAACTAATTCTTATTCAAACCTTAGACTTTTTAATAATCAGAAGAAGGAAGCTGATTTAATCTTTTATAGAGATAGGCATGCATGGTGCCCATATTGCCAAAAAATTTGGTTATGGCTTGAATTAAAAAAAATTCCGTACAAAGTTCAAAAAATCAATATGTTTTGTTATGGCAATAAAGAAAGTTGGTATCTAAATAAAGTAAGTTCGGGGAAATTGCCCGCTATAGAATTAAATGGAAATATAATAACTGAGAGTGATGAAATTGTAGGTTATCTTGAGAGAGTATATGGAGTTTTAGGCTCATCTATATTTTCCACCAACCTAAAAGAGATTAGGGAACTTGAAAGAGATATATTTAGAGCTTGGTGTAACTGGCTCTGCAGAAAAGAATTACTTTCTATAAACAGTTCATTTAGAAGAGATGAATTAAGATCAAATTTAAAGAGATTAGATGAACTTCTAGAATTATCTAAAACAGGTTTTATTGATCCAATCAAAGAAAGTTCAAATAGTTTCAAACCAGGAACAGGCGATATCATTTTTATTCCTTATTTAGAAAGAATCAATGCATCACTTTGCTACTACAAAGGATTTAATTTAAGGGAAGAATTCCCAAATATTAATAATTGGTTAACGGCCTTAGAAAATACAAGTATATATAGAGGAACACAGGGTGACTTTCACACTCATTCTCACGACCTTCCTCCACAAATGGGTGGATGTTTTGTAGAGAAAAATGAGGTTCAAATTCTTTTCTCTAATCTTATAGACAAAGGTAATGGTCTAGGAAAATTAGAAATGAATAAAGATTATGATCTAAAATATTTTTCAGAATTTGCGCTTATGAGAATTATCAGACATAAAGATAATATAATTGAATCTAATCCTTGTGAAAACAACACTTTTGATATAGGGCTAAGGAGTGCTATAACATTTATGTTTAGTCATGAAATAAATAAGGTAGATGATATGACTGCCTTAGGTTTGAGATACCTACGGGACCGTATATCAGTACCTAGGGATATGCCATTATTATCAGCAAGATTATTTAGGCAAGCTCTTGAAAAGATTGCGTCTACATCAAAATCAAAAGATATTTATAAATTAAATACAAAACATAGATTTGATCAAGATCCAATGAAATTCAAAGTTTAAGTATTTTTACATATTCTTCCTGGAGTCAATTTGGAGTAAATCCCTAACTTTCTGAACTTGACTTGCAACACTTGGGTCAGTAGACAATTTCTTTTCAACTTGCTCAATTGCATACATTACCGTTGTGTGATCCTTACCACCAAATTCATCTCCGATTCTTGGCAAACTTAAATCAGTTCCATGTCTCATTAGGTACATCCCGATCTGCCTTGCTTGACTTACAGGTTTTCTTCTACTTGAGCTAATTAGTTCTTCAGCAGAAACATCAAAAAACTCAGAAACTTTCTTTATGACTTGCTTAGGAGTTACAACTACTCCAACACTATTTGGATCTAACATTGGTGCAATAGACTGAACAGTCATAGGTAGGCCAGTAATAGAGGCAAAAGCCACTGCTCTAGTGAAGGCTCCCTCTAATTCACGAATATTTGAAGTAAACCTTCCTGCAATAAATTGAATCAAATCTCTAGGGAGGCTCATTTTTTCATGTTCTGCCTTTTTCTGAAGAATCGCCATTCTTGTCTCAATATCAGGCGGCTGAATATCGGCTATTAAACCCATAGAGAATCTAGAAATTAACCTCTCTTGTAATCTTGGTATTTGACTTGGCGGCCTATCACTTGCAATCACAATTTGCCTACCTGCCTCATGTAAGGCATTAAAAGTGTGAAAAAATTCTTCTTGGGTATATTCCTTACCCTCCAGGAATTGAATATCATCAATCAATATTAGATCTGCAGCTCTATATTTATTCCTAAATGCTTGCATACCATCTTTTCTAATTGCAACAATTAGATCATTAGTAAAAGTTTCTGTTGATAGATAAGAGACCTTAGCATCTGAGTCAATTTCTAAGCGATAATGCCCTATTGCTTGCATTAAATGTGTTTTACCAAGACCTACACCACCGCATATAAACAAAGGGTTAAACTCTCTTCCAGGAGATTCGGCTACAGCCAATGCAGCAGCATGTGCCATTCTACTATTAGGGCCTACAACAAATCTGTTGAAAACATATCGCAAATTTAAAGATGAAAAATCTTTAACTTTCTTGGCATTTGTTTTATGCTTATTAATGATGTGATTACTAGAAGATGGAATATTATTATCTTTTACATTTTTCAGATTATTTAGATCATTATTTAAGCTTAATCCTGATTTAAAAACAACTTTTACTGGCTTTCCATAAACTTTCATGGCCGCTTTCTCAATCGTTTCGCAATAATTCTTTCTTAACCAATCGCTAGAAAAGCTATTTGGAGCTATTAAAGTCAATAAACCATCTTCGAAACAACTAAATTTTGCAGGCCTAATCCATGTCTCAAATGAAGGTTTACTTAAATTCTTTTGAAGTGATTTTTGAACTTCTGTCCAAATAGAATTTTTAATTTGCAAAATTTTTCTCCGTTGACATTTAATCTAGTGCTATTTCTTCAATTGGTCATTGTGTCATTACAAGATGATGTGAAATTCAAAATCTTTTAACAAAAAACTGTTTCTGCATTACACCAATTTAAATTTATTTTTTTGTTGATTTAAGATTTAATAGTAAAGTTCGTTTAATGCTAATTTTAAGAAAACCATTATTAATCATAATGACAAAATGGCCTGGATATGGTCGAGGCAAGACAAGATTGTCAGCTGATATCGGAAAGTATAATTCATTAAAAATACACAAGCATATGTTTTGTCATACATTATCAGTTGCTAAATATTTAGAGAAAAAAAATATCTTGGAAATTTCACTAGCCATAACAGGAATTGGTCCTAAAAAAAGTAGAAAATGGTGTAATGATATAGGAATTAAAGATTTCAATTTACAAGGATCAGGATCGCTTGGAGAAAAGATGAAAAGACAAATATTAATTAATCTAAAAAGACAGCCTAGAAAAATTATTATTATTGGTACTGATCTTCCAGATTTATGTCATCTGGACTTGATTAAGGCTATATCAATATTGGACTATAAAGATGCGATATTGGGCCCATCTAATGACGGGGGTTATTGGATTATAGGGTTATCAGATAAACTCTTATCAAGAAATTTTGTATCTCCTTTTATAAATATTAAATGGAGCAGTGATGATGTATTTCAAAGAACAATTGATAACTTTAATCTTCAAAAGATTTCAGCAGACTATCTTCTCTCAAAAGTTGATATTGATACAATTTCAGATATAAAAAGGAGAAAATAATTGACCGAAATATCTATAATAATTCCAACACTAAATGAATCAGATAATTTGCCTTTACTATTAGCAGATTTATCTGAAGTTTATGAAAATGCTGAAATTCTTGTAATAGACTCTAATAGTAAGGACATGACAAAAGAAATATCTATAATTTATGGAGCCAAATACTTTTCAATAAGGAAGAGGAATAGAGGATTGCAATTAAATCATGGAGCCAGGAAGGCGAAAGGGAATTGGCTTCTTTTTTTACATGCAGATTCTAGACTTAAGGAAAACTGGTCCAATGAAATAAAGTCAGTTATAAAAAAAAATTATAAACTTATATATTTCTTCAAATTTAAAATAAATAACAAACGATTGATTTATAGATTACTTGAATTTTTTGTTAATTGTAGAAGTATATTTCTTAAGAAACCATATGGAGATCAGGGGTTATTAATTAATAAAAAGAATTTCTTTAAGAAAAATGGTTATAGTGAAATTCCAATTATGGAGGATATTGATTTCATCACCAGGTTACAAAGCAAAAAGAATTTGATCTCTCTAGAAACATCAATCTTCACAAGTTGCAGAAAGTGGACCAATAAAAGCATTATTCGCCAGTCAATAAGAAATTGGCAATACAGGAGAATGTGGATAAAGGGAGAATCTTTAGAGGAGATTTATAAAAAATACTACGAAATCAAAAGTTAATTTGCATACCAGAATGCACATTTGGTTTTTCTAGGTTCTAAAGACCAGCCTTGACTCTTATAAAACTTAATAACTTCAGCATCTGCGAATAATGTTACCCTGCTGATACCAATATTTTTTAAAATTTTCAATATGTACTTCATTAGTTCTTTGCCAAGTCCCAACCCTTGATAAACTGGATTAATGGCTACGTCCCATATATTTGCTTCTAGAATCCCATCTCCTGTACATCTTGCAAAGCCTATCAGTCGAGGAAATTTATTATCATGGCGCCATAGTCCTACAACGAGGATACTTGACTCTAGAGCTCTTTTAACTCTTCTCGTTGGTCTTCTACTCCATCCAACCGTCTGCAATAATTGATCTAACTCAATTAGATCAAGTTCCTTAGACTTACTACAAACAAAAATATCTTTATTATCTTTTATTGAGAAATCAAAAGCCTCGGATCCATAATTGTTTAGCAAAATAGAATTATCTAGTAAATTAGTTTTCTTTATTGATGACTTTTTACTTCTAAGAATCATTAGAAATTTGCAAATCCTTTTTCTTGAAGCTCTGAGAGCTGGAAATATAATCCTTTTTTTGCTCTGAGAGTCTGATGAGTGCCCTGTTCAACTAAACAACCTCCCCTTAAGACTAATATCCTATCAGATTTCTCAATGGTAGCTAATCTATGTGCTATTACCAGGGCAGTCCTATTCTCTAATATTTTATTTAAATCTTTCTGTAAGGTAGCTTCAGTAGAGGGATCCATAAATGCTGTAGCCTCATCCATTATTAATATCCTCGGGTTCCTAATAGCAACTCGAGCAACTGATAACAACTGTCTTTCCCCAGAAGAAAGATTCCCTCCTCTTTCACGTAAAGAAGTATTTAATCCTTTTGGAAGTTTATTAATTAAATTATCAAGACCTAACTTTAAACATACCTCCTTTAATTCTTCATCACTAATTTTAGAATTTAATTTTAAATTAGTAGCCACATCTCCACTAAAAATGAATGTATCTTGAAGAACGACTCCAAGCATATTTCTAAGTACCTCAATAGGAATATCTTTAATATTAATACCATCAATAAGGATTTCACCTTGCTGAGGTTCATATAATCTACATAACAATCTTATTAGCGTTGTCTTACCAGAACCTGTTGGACCCACGAAGGCTATATGTTCGCCTGGGTTAATCTTGAAAGTTAAATTCTTGATAACAAATTCATTCTCTTTGTAGTAGAAAGAAACGTTTTTAAACTCGATCTTACCTTCGAATTGCCAATCCCTAAAAGACTTTTTAACGAGAGTAGAAGAATCCTCAATCTCTATTCTTTCATCAAGTAGTTCATTTATCCTCTCAACAGCTGTCAATCCTCCCTGAATCTGAGTAAATCTCTCTGCAAGCTGCCTTAATGGTTCAAAAAGTCTTTGGGAATAAAGAATAAAAGTTGTTAGTGTCCCTAATCCAATATTCCCGGAGGTTACTAAATAACCTCCAACTGCTAGAACTAAAGAAACGGCTGCTAAAGAAATCCACTCTATAAACGCGGAAATCGTACTATCATAAAAAATGGTTCCATCTACAGCCTTCCTGTAAGATTTACCAGTATCATTAAATTTACCACTATTTAAATTCTCCCTTCTAAACATCTGAACGACCTCTAATCCTTGAAGATTTTCTTGGAAATCAGAATTCAATTGAGACAACTCTTCCCTTACTCGATAATTAGCTTTTCTATATCGCTTTTGTAACCAAATAATAAAATAAGATACTGGCACTTGTGTAAGTAATAAGAGTATTGCTAATCCCTTATCAGTTGAAAGCATTGTTAATGAAATGACTATTAAACTAACAAAGTCTGCTATCACTCCCACTGCTCCACTCCCAAAAACTTCAGACAAGGCATCGACATCATTAGTTAGCCTAGTTAGTAATTTTCCAACAGGCATTTTGTCATGATATTTAAGAGATAAAGATAATGAATGCGAGAAAAGTTCTCTTCTTATTCTTGCTGTTAATTTTTGACCTACAGATTGAATATTGTAACTTTGATATCCTTGAAGTAAAAGTCTAATTATTACTGACAGAAATAAACAGAAGATTATTGAGTTTATAGATTGCCCTATGAATGTTTTACCTATCCAAACATTGCTACTCTCACCCTTCAAAATTGAAATAGCCTGACCAACTAAAAGAGGTTGAATTGCGCCTGCAAAAGATAAAGGCAAAAGAATTAAAACAATGAGATATAAGGTCTTTTTATCATTTATTAAATATCTACCTAGCCTTTTAATTCGATTTAAATCATTTAAAAACATCAAACCATTAAGTATTCATTGAAGATTCTATTGCTAAAATCAGTTCTTGGAGAGTGTTATCTATTCTCAAAGAAAGAGGATTAGCTATTAGTCTCGCTGTTGATTGGTAAAGATCATCTATTTTAATCAAGCCGTTTTCTTTTAAAGTCTTACCAGTAGCTACCAAATCAACTATTGCTTCTGCCATTCCAGTTATTGGACCTAGCTCGACAGAACCTGTTAGATGAACAATATCTACTGGTATATTCAACATTTCGAAATACGCTCTTGCCGTTTTAACAAATTTGCTGGCGACATTGCAGTTTGCAGGCAAATCAGTTGGTTTTTCATAACCACTATCATGCTTTACCGCCAATGACATGGTGCATCCCCCAAAACCTAAATCGAGTAATTTTGCTATTGTTAAATCCGATTCCCGTAAAACGTCATAACCCACTATCCCTATATCAGCCTGACCATAACTAACATAAACTGGTACATCTCCATTTCTAACTAATAACGCCTTCGCCCTCCCACACTTAGATACTATGGTTAGCATTCTATTTTCTAGTACTAAGGCATCGGAGAAATCCAAACCAACCTTCTCAAATATTGAAATAGAGTTTTTAAGTAGCGCGCCTTTAGGTAAAGCTATATTGATCATAATTGAAGTATTATTATCAAAGTTTTTCCAATTCTAAAATAATAATGACATTAAATAAAGAAAAACAAATAGAAGAAATATATGGGCTACCTGTATTGAATGACAATATCATTTGGATTTGGGTAAAAGGCAATAGAGCAGTTGTAATTGATCCCGCAATATCAAACCCTGTAATTAAATTTATCAGAGACAGAAAACTTGTTTTAGATACAATATTTCAAACTCATCATCATAGCGACCATATTGGGGGAACTAAAGATTTAATACAGCAATGGCCACAAGTAAAAGTTGTTGCATCCTGCAAAGAAATAAAGCGGATACCTTTTCAAAATTTATCAGTAACTGACGGTGAAAATATCGAAATCCTTAACACAAGGTTTAGAATTATCGAACTTGTTGGACATACGAATTCACATATAGCCTTCTACTCAGATTCATTTACAAATCCAGTCCTGTTTGTTGGAGATACTTTGTTTTCGGGAGGATGTGGGCGTGTCTTTGAAGGCACAAACGAGCAAATGTTCACCTCCCTTAAGAGAATAACTAACCTACCCAAAAACACAAAGATATACTGTGCGCATGAATATACAAAAAATAATCTTTTATGGGCCTTAGATATTTGCCCTAACGACAAATTAATTAAGGCAAAACTGGAAGAAGTCATCATCAAACTCGCTAATAGTCAATTAACAATACCCACAACATTAAGAGAGGAAATGAATATAAACCTTTTTTTGAGAGCGAAAGATCTAGGTGAGTTTAGTTATTTAAGAGCTAAAAAAGATTTATGGGTATAGATTAATAATAAATTAATTAAACTCATGAAATCGACGGTTGTTATTAAAACAGATCAAGCTCCAGAGCCTGTTGGACCTTACAATCAGGCAATTAAAGCAGGAGAATTTATATATTGCTCTGGTCAGATTGCTATCAATCCTCAAACAAACTCCATTGAATGTCTTGGAGATATTGAAAAAGAGACCACTCAAGTACTTAATAATTTAAAAGCAGTACTTATTTCAGGAGGAGCAATAATGAATGATGTAATAAAAACTACTATATTTTTGACTGACTTAAATGATTTCCAGAAAGTAAATAGTATTTATAAGGAATTCTTTAAAGGGCCAAAAACCCCTGCGAGAGCATGTGTTGAAGTATCTTCTTTACCAAAGGGAGTTTCTGTTGAGATTGATTGTATCGCTTATATCGGTTAATTCTTAAAAGTATGTAGATAATTTATTTTTGGCACAAATTTGCGCGATTTTTAAGTAGATTAATTCTATAAATCATGAATCTATGTCAGCAGCAAAGCTAAATATAGATGAACTAGAAGCAGGGTATCCCCTGTTTTGCAAAGCCCTTAGGTTGCTTATTCTTAAAGGTCATCCCATAAAACAAATTGAGAGGACCGTTTGCTGGGGACATTTAGAGACTCTTAATAGATGCCTACCCAGTAGATATAAAGCTCCTTCCTATCTGATGGCACTAATTAAAAGAGATATTGAAAATCCGAATAAAGATTAGAACATGGTTTAATCAACTCTCATAGATTTCATCTATAATTTTTGAGAATTCAGTGAATCTTTGATTTATTGGCTCATCCTCCAGAAATATTGTTACACTCACGAAAGTTTTTCCAAAACTTATATTAGGGTAAATTTCATTCTCCTTACATAAGTTCTCAATTCTCTCCATAAATAAACTAATTTTTGTATAGCTTTCAAATTCAAATCTTCTTTCGATTCTTGATGGGGATTTTCTCTCTATCCACATAATTCTATCTAAATAAATTAAATCGGATCCCAATAGTCAATGATTCCACCTATGGTTAAATCAGTCTGAATTTGAGGATTTGGACAAGCAAATCTTGCCGCTGAACCACTTGAAGTAAAAACCCAATTACCTTCTCGGGCTCCTACAGGATCAACTGCAACTAATTTCTTTCCTGCATTATTTTCTAAAATCCTTAAGTTCATATGACCTAAACCTTCTACACGTTGAGTACAAACCAACCTTCCTAAAACTCTCATTATTTCCATAGAATCAGCTCCTTTGACTCTGATTAGAATTAGGATCCCAATGATCAATAATTCCTACAATAGTTAAGTCACTTGGGTAAGATTTACTACCTGCAGCCTCTCTCGCTGCAGAGCTACCTACACAAATAACCCAGTCTCCTGGTTTGCAACCGACAGCATCAACAGCAACCTTATTTGATGAGCCATCTAAAACAACTTGTAGATGTTTATGTTCAAAACCAGCAATTCTATTTGTTGATACAAGTGGTTTTACAACCTTGCAAATTAACATGACTAGTGAGCCTCCTCTGTTTTTTTATCTAAAGACATTCCAATAATTTTAGCGGAATGAATCTTGTCCCTATCTCTTATAGTAAGACAAGTATGTAACAAACCTTGATCGACTAGATTTTTATATCTAATTGATATCGCATTATTGACCCTTTTACAATCTTTTACCGCTCTCTCCTTTGCACCAGGTACTTTGCCAGAATAGTCAAATCTTATTACTACTGGAATAGGGAGATCTTGAGAAACATTTAATCCTGTAAAAATCTTCACTCCAACATCTAAATCTGGTGCTCCCTCCTCGACAGTATCTAAATGAGAAAAGTAAGTTAAATTCCTGAGATGAACTTCTTTGAAGCCTATACCAACCCCAATAAACCTCTCAGCATGTCCAATCTCCTTATAAGAGCCCTTATGAAATTTCTTTACATAATCTATTTGAGAGATATTGTTCACAATTAATTTATAGACAAACTTATCCATTCCATAAAGTTGATCTTCTGAAGATTTCTTAGAAATCAGCTGACATATCTCTCTTTCTGCATCCTCTTTTGAAAGATTTATTGTTGAATCATAAATTTCAAGAGTCGAAATAGTTTTTTCTATATCTATATTGCCATCACTTTTAGATAAATGAATCTTTAATGAGTCAGTATCTGTATCTAGGCCAATTAACAAGAGATCTACAGAGGCTCCACAGCAAAAACTATTTTCTACAGCCTCTTTGAAAGCAAGTAATTTTTTACCGCCTTCTTGTGCAGCTAGTTTATCATTACTACCATGAGCTGCGCATCCCTGATGGGTAGGGTCTACAGAACTAAAATGATAAGTTACAACCTTTAAGTATCTTGTATCTTTATGAGGCTCATTAGGCATATTCTCTCTATATCTTTTATGTTCAGTTTTCACCCATCTATTTACAGTATTCTCAATATCAAAAAGTGCGCCTGCATGCGACCTTCTTCTTACTGAGCTGAATGGTATTCTCATAACATATGCAACTGAATGGGCTAATCTGCCGTCGGAACAAGGAGTTATATCAAGTAAATGTATTCCACAATCTAAAAGGAATTTCTCAAAATCTATTGCGCTTTCACTTTCTGAAGATCCTTCTAAAGGGTCATTTTCAAAAAAATTAACACTTAGTTTTTCATGCTGCTTGAAAACACACCAAGCATATAAGGCTCTCATATCAAGAGGCTTTACCCATGATTTATCTAAAATATGAGTTGGTAAATCTATTCCCAAATCTTTCTTTGATATTGTCTGTGCAGTATTTATAAAATCATCATGATGTTGTATGCGAGCAATTTCTTTTAAAGTTGGAACAATTCTGTCAAAATCACTTTTTATTTCGCTTTCATACTTATATAGATTTTCATTCTGGAGATCATTGGTTAGGCTGTGTTTCTTTCCAGAATTTTTTAATTTATTTGCTTCTTTAGTTTGTATATTTATATTTTCCGTAAAAGTCTTCATTGGAGCTGTTGGGCCCAATGTGAAGTTCTTGGCTTTAGCCAGTCCTCTTAAAGGCATTATTTAATTAACCTCTCGCACCACCTGAAAAGGTAACAAGTTGTCCATCACGAGTGTTACCACTAGATCCTGTTATTAAGAAATCAGGTTTTTCTTTTGCTTCATTCCTTTTTGTCTCTAATGGAGGCATGGCTCCCGTCAATCCAGCTCTGGATGGGTTTCTCTTTCTTGAAGAAGCACCCTCTGTACCTGTTACTTTATCTCCACGGTCCCAATCATCTCCTGTCACGTTTCCAACAGATTGACCTTCACCAGTAATTCTTGATACTACTCTCTTTTCTGGTGTGTTTTCAGCACGATTTTTTTCTTCGATTAGGATCTTTTGTTTATAAGTAATATTTTTATTAGGTTCAAATCTAAATTGTTCAGTTCCAGTAACTTTATCAACTGCCATATCAAATGGTCCTGTTATCTTTGTACCATTTTCATATTCATTACCAGTAACACCCTGAGTATTTTTCGCTGCATATTTATCCCTTGATGGTGAATTAACAGAGAATTCATTCCAAGAATTATCTACTGACTTTTCTTTATTAGCAAACGAAGCATCATTAGGAGGGTTATCACAAGCATTTGAGAACTGGTCTCCTCCAACGTATGGAGTACCTGTTAAATTCTTACAAGCACCTTTCTTAGCTCCAGTCATGATTCCGCCAATACCTGGCTGTTGTCCTGTGAGTCTGGCATTTGAATTATTTCCAGAATTAACTGTTGCACGAGATTTCATATCTTCAGCAATTTCAGTGTTGCAATTGTCATTAATCTGATCTAAACCAGCATATGGAGTACCTGTTAAAACTTTGCATGATCCTGGTTCATCGCCAGTTACGCTTTTTGATCTTCCTGTCATAGTTCCACTTATCAAATTAGACTTTGAAGAAAGACTCAAGCCAACCTTCCTGGCTTCTGCTTGTGGCTTTGAACCGCAAAACTTTTCGTATTGCTGAGATCCAATATATTCATCGCCAGTTATATTTTTACAACTACCATGCTCATTTCCTGTCATATGATCAGATCTACCAACCCCAGTTCCCGTTACATTATTTCCATTTAGGGTGTTATAACTTCCAACCTTCTCGAAAGCTTTTCCTTTAGGATTGGGTTCTGAACCCAAGTATTGATCACCAGTTAATTGATGGCCAGAACCGGATTCATCTCCCGTAACTAATGATGATCTTCCAGGTAGTGATCCAGAAACTTTTAATCCATCAGTTGTATTACTTAGTTTGACTTTTGAGGGGTTTTTAGGAACATCTCCGCAATATTTCTTTGACTGATTAGCAGAAACATATTCAGTACCAGTCAAATTTTTACAAGTTCCAGGCTCATCTCCAGTAACTTTTTCGGATCTGCCAACTTCATTTCCAGTCACTTTATTGCCTGATGTTGTCTCTGTGACAGATGATCTAAGAGGTTTTTTATAGCTTGGTTTATCTTGACAGAATTGATCAGTCACCTCCACTCCCATATATTGAGTACCTGTTACTGTTCTACATGTACTTGCCTCATTACCAGTTGTTTTAAGAGATCTATTAGCTTGTGTACCGGTAACAGTTTGACCAGAATCCGTACTACTATGGCCTACTTTCCAATGCGCATCAGCTTTTTGTTTTGCACCATTTTTATTAGGACCGCAAGGTCTACATTTACCGTTATTTTTTTTAGAGGTTGCTCCAGTTTTACTTCTTAAATCTCTTACTCTTTGAGAAATCTCTCTACTTGATAGGTCCGGATCACCTCTTCTGGCAAGAGAGGCTGCACTGGTATTTTGTTTTATTGCAGACTTTCCATGTTTTGATTGAGCTTCTCTTCTGGCCAGAACAATATCTCTACTTGTGTTAGTAACAGCCTTCCTCTTAGGTGCGACACGTCTTTTTGTACTTGTTTTTTTAGTTATCTTTTCTATTTTTATTTCTTTAACTAGTTCAGATTTCGCAATTATAGGCTTTTCAACGGTAATTGTTTCTGATCTGATACGGTCAGAAGAGTTCATAGCAGTCTTACCATGTGTAGATAGAGCTTTTCTTCTCTCTAGAACAAGTTCTCTACTAGATAAGGAAGAAGAATAGTTTTTAGAGATATTATTTTTCTTGACTACATTATTTTGTGAATTAGATTTTGAAGACTGATTTGATGAAGCATTTATCTTAATTTTTACGTCACTTGCTGAACGAACTCTATCTTGCTGAGTACTTGATTTTGATAGAGACTTTTTACCTCCATCACTCATGGCGATTCTACGTTCTAATGCAATTTGTCTACTAGTTTTTTTTGTCATAGTCTTCAATTAAAAATTCTGAAAAGGCTTTCTCCAATAAATTTACAACTATTGGAGAAAGAAATTAAGGCGCTTTAATTTAGCGACCTTGAAAAACGACAAACGCTGTTCCTTGACTTTGGGTATAAGCGTCATAACCAATAATTCTTACATGGTGATCAGGGTATGCACGATGACATGCCTCTAATTCACTAACCACTAAATTAAGGTCTTTTTCACCAAAGAAAGGTAGCTTCCAATACGACCAGTAAGTTTGCATAGATCCACTTGGGTGAACATGCTCAATAACAGGACTCCATCCTTGAGCAATGATGTATGCAATTTGATCGTATATTTCGTCCTGGGTCATCGGCGGTAAGAAACCGAATGTTTCCAGGGTTGCGACTGTTGCGTAGTCGCCGACTGTGCTCTGGAAAGGCATAATAAAAAAATTGGTAAATGTTTTGATTGAATTTAGAGTTTCATATATAGGGGAGAATTAATTCTCCCCAGATATAAAAAACTAGTTTTGTACGTCGAGCTTGTCAACAGTATCAAACTCAAACTTGATTTCTTTCCAAGTCTCAAGAGCAATAGCCAATTCAGGACTATGCTTAGCAGCTTCCATAAGAATGTCTCTGCTCTCTTTCTCAATTTCCCTGCCTGCATTACGTGCTTTAACACATGCTTCTAAAGCAACCCTGTTAGCAGCGGCTCCAGCAGCTGAACCCCATGGATGCCCATGCGTTCCTCCACCAAACTGCAGACATGAATCGTCGCCAAATATTGCAAGGAGTGCTGGCATATGCCATACATGAATTCCTCCTGATGCAACCGCAAAGACTCCAGGCATTGAACCCCAATCTTGATCAAAGAAATTACCTCTTGATCTATCTTCAGGGACAAAAGATTCTCTTAGATTATCAATAAATCCAAGCGTGGTCTGACGGTCACCTTCAAGTTTTCCAACAACGGTACCAGTATGTAACTGGTCACCACCGGAAAGTCGAAGGCATTTAGCTAGAACACGGAAATGAATACCATGCTTAGGATGTCTATCAATAACAGCATGCATAGCCCTATGAATATGAAGAAGCATACCGTTCTTACGACACCAGTTAGCTAGACCAGTATTAGCAGTGAAACCACCAGTAATGTAGTCATGCATAATGATTGGCATGTCAAGTTCTTTAGCAAACTCAGCACGCTCGTACATCTCTTCAGGAGTTGTTGCAGTGCAATTGAGATAATGACCTTTAACTTCACCTGTTTCTTGTTGAGCAAGTTTTACAGCTTCAGCAACAAATTCAAAACGCTCTCTCCATCTTTGGAAAGGTTGTGAATTAATGTTCTCATCATCTTTTGTTAAGTCTAGACCGCCTCTTAAACATTCATATACAACACGTCCATAGTTTTTACCAGACAAACCAAGTTTTGGCTTGATAGTACAACCTAATAGAGGTCTTCCATATTTGTTAAGACGATCTCTCTCAACTTGAATACCATTTGGAGGGCCACCGCATGTCTTTATAAAAGCCATAGGGAAGCGAATATCTTCCAAACGTAAATGTCTTAATGCTTTAAATCCGAAAACGTTTCCAACCAATGATGTTAAAACGTTTGTGATAGAACCTTCTTCAAATAGGTCTAAGGGATAAGCAATAAATGCATAGAAAGACTCTGGATCTCCAGGCACATCTTCAATGCGATAACAACGACCTTTGTAAAATTCAAGGTCTGTTAATAATTCGGACCACACTGTGGACCATGTTCCAGTTGAAGATTCAGCGGCTATAGCTGCTGCAACTTCTTCTTTTGGCACACCTTCTTGACCTGTAAACTTAAAACAAGCTAAAAGGTCAGTGTCTAAGGGGACATATTCTGGAGTCCAGTAGGTGTCTCTGTACTCCTTTACCCCAGCGTCATACTTCTTACTCATAGAAACTCCGTGGTTTGTGTAGGTAAATTATTCAAAAGCTTTATGCAGTTGATTTATATAATTCAGTCCTTTTGTCCAAGGAAATTTCCATTACCTAGAGCAGGTTCAACTTCTCTATGAGGACGAGCAATAATGTGTGCAGCGACTAAGCCATCACCAACTCTTTCACAAGCGTCAGCACCAGCTCTAACTGCAGCGTTAACTGCTCCGGTTTCTCCTCTAACTAAAACGGTCACATAACCGCCTCCAACAAATTCACGACCTATAAGGCGAACTTCTGCTGCCTTTGTCATTGCGTCTGCTGCTTCGATTGCAGGTACAAGTCCGCGAGTCTCGATCATGCCGAGTGCGATACCCATTGTTTCTGTAGCCATTGCCTACTTAGTATAAATGTGGAATGTTCATAAGGAAGAATGCTCTATTGAGTACTTATAAGTCAAGCGTTTTAACCTAAAAACCCTATTAATGTTTTTACTATGATATATAAGCTAAACTTATCACCCTTGGTATAATTGATATATTAATACTTATCAAATTTAGTTAGTGCATCAAAACATACAGTTGTGTTAAGAAAAAATTTACATTAAGTTATTTCCGTACGAGACAGGCCCTGTCTATACAGGTGTGGAATGTTCAACCCTTTTCCTGTCTCCGTATCAAGTCTTCAGGTAAGATGATAATTCATAACATTTTGTAAGCTTGACTAACCCAGTTCTTACTATTGCCAGCGGAAATCCAAATAAAGTTTCTGAAATATCAGAAATGTTGAATGTATTAACAATAGAAGTAAAAAAACAGCCTCCTTATCTAGAAGTAGAAGAAACTGGGAAATCATATTTTGATAATGCCCTTTTAAAAGCTAGAGCAGCCGCGATGGAAACTAAAACATGGACATTAGCTGACGATTCAGGTCTTGAGGTTGATTTTTTGGACGGAGAGCCTGGGATTTTTTCCGCTAGATATGCCAAAACTAAAAATGAAAAAATAACAAAACTTCTTTATGAACTAGGTGATACCCCCTACAGAAGTGCTCGTTTTGTAAGTTGCATGGTTTTATGTAATCCAGAGGGAGAATTAATAAAAGAATCAACAGGTATATGCTGGGGGGAGATTCTAAAAGAAATAATTTATCCAAATGGAGAATTTGAATCTATCTTCTGGGTTAAAGAAGCAAACTGTGTTTACGGGAAACTAAGTCAATCTCAATTATCAAAGATAGGGAGTAGAGGCAAAGCAGCAAGGTATTTAGCACCTTTCTTAAAAAAAGCTATGGGAATTATTTAAAGTTCTAAAGATTTGTTATTTGTTCAATAGCTCTAATAGCCGCTGCAGCAGCTTCTTCTACATCCCCTTCTTTTCCGGCAAGGGTAAGGCGTCCAAATGCTCCTACAGCTTTGACATCTACAACAGTAATATTAGATGCTTTTTCAGCTTCGTTGGCCGCTTTTAAAACATAACCAGCAGGCTCAGTTTCAAGAATAAACATACTCATTCCAGCTTGGATCATAGATCCACTTCTATTTTGTCTATTAATCAGAACAGCATGATCTGGAGTAATTGCCCGAATAACTTCTGTCCAACTTGTAGACGGTTTTGTTCTTTTATTAATATCACTTCCAATTGCATCTAAAACAACATCTCCTGAATGCAAAACAGTACTTTGGTCTTTGTGATAAAGAGCAAGAGAGCCAAATGCTCTCTCAACTATCATCTGTCCTAGTCTCACATTACTTGCTTTCAATGCAATATCAGTAACTCTATGAACAGCCATACCAGGAGACACTTCCATCCAAAGGCATGAATCTCCTGGGATAGGTAAGAAGCCCCTACTAACTGTTCCCATATAAGCCGCAAGTTGGGGTTGTAATGAATCTAAAAAGACATATGTTCTCAATTCAATTTGCTCTACTTGACTTGCCTGTCTAGAAACTAATGATTTTTCCGAATCTGTTGTTATGAAGCAACTAGCACCTGAAGCCTGAGTTTGAATCTCAGACCCAGTGATGAGGGGATTTTTACTTTTTCGTCCGCCTCTATTTAAGCTAGAAGTTGGTTCCATTCGTCCGACTATAACGGATAATGAATCAATTTTTCTATTAATTTTACTTGCAAGCTTGAAATGAACCGATAACTTCAAATTAAATAGTGCCAAAATCTATGACTTCCTCAGACAAAAAATCATCACATAGCTCAGGTGATAGAACTGAACTTAGTAGCGATCAAACATTAGGATTAGTCAGCCTGAGTTTGATGCAAAAACTTTCACAAAAAGATCCCTCATTTAGCTGGTTAACAGAGGATAATCCAGAAAGACTTAACCTGAAAAAGATGAGGGATAGACTGGAGTTAACTGATTTAGCTCTCAAGACAGGTGCTCCTCTAAGCACATCAGAGGTTTCTGCTTTAATGGGAGCAAAGCCTGGTAAATCTAGAATAGAGAGAGGAGGAATAATAGCTATTAAACTCTCTAGAAATGTCTGGAAACTATCAAAATCAAATAATGAAAGTTCTTACTGGAGAAATTAAATAGTTCCATAAATAAAGAGTTTAGAAACTTCTCATTTGCGTTTTTAAACATTCATATAAGTTTTCAATATATGTCCAATTCGTAAGAGAACTTATCAATTACTTTCTTAAAATTAAAATATTATGCAAGCTTAATATATAAGTTAATATTTTTTGTCTTTATGAGTCCGCTAGAATTAAACAAAGAGTCCGGTCCTAGAGAGGTTTTTTGTGGTCTGACTTCTATTGTTTGGCTTCATAGAAGAATGCCCGATGCATTTTTTTTAGTAGTCGGTTCAAGAACATGTGCACACCTAATACAAAGTGCTGCAGGAGTAATGATTTTTGCTGAGCCAAGATTTGGGACAGCCATACTAGAAGAAAAAGATCTAGCAGGTTTGGCTGATGCAAATGAAGAGCTGGATCGAGTCGTTGATAAATTGATCGATAGAAGGCCAGAAATTAAAACCCTTTTTCTTGTAGGTTCTTGTCCAAGTGAAGTAATTAAACTTGATTTAGCAACTGTTGCAGAGAGACTAAGCAAAAAATTTATAGGCAAAGTAAGAGTTGTAAATTATTCAGGGAGTGGAATAGAGACAACTTTTACCCAAGGTGAAGATGGCGCTTTAAAGGCGTTAATTCCATTAATGAAAGAAACTAATGAGAACCAATTATTACTTGTAGGAACTCTTGCTAATTCTGTTGAAGATCGATTTATTAAAATCTTCAAAAAAATGGGTATTGAGAAAGTTCAAAGTCTTCCACCCCGCCAATCAATGGATTTACCTGCAATTGGTAAAAATACAAAAGTTCTGCTAACACAACCTTATTTAAGCGAGACAATAAGATCTTTACAGCATAAAGGTTGTGAAATAATTTATGCCCCTTTCCCTTTAGGTATTGAAGGAAGTACTAAATGGTTCCTAGCAGCTGCAGAAGCCTTTAAAATTAATGCTATTAAAGTTCATGAAATTCTTGCCCCGCTAACAGATAGAGCAAGAAAATCATTAGAGGTCCATAAGAGCATTTTGAAAGGGAAGAAATTATTTCTTTTACCTGAATCACAATTAGAAATTCCTTTAGCCAGGTTCCTTCACAATGAATTAGGAATGGAGCTAATTGAAGTTGGCACACCCTACTTAAATAGAGACTTAATGAAGACTGAACTAGATCTTCTGCCTCAAAATACAACTATTGTAGAAGGTCAGCACGTCGAGAAGCAATTAGATCGAGTCAGAGCCTCTAGTCCTGATTTAGTTGTTTGTGGAATGGGCTTAGCGAATCCTTTAGAAGCAGAGGGAATTCATACAAAATGGTCTATAGAAATGGTTTTCAGCCCAATTCATGGAATTGACCAGGCCAGTGATCTAGCAGCACTCTTCTCTAAGCCACTAAAAAGGAACGAAATCCTTTCCACCAAATTACTAGCAACTAATTAAGACTATGGAATTAACACTATGGACATATGAGGGGCCTCCTCACGTTGGAGCAATGAGAATTGCCTCATCAATGAAAGATTTGCATTATGTATTACATGCACCTCAAGGCGATACCTATGCTGACCTACTATTTACAATGATAGAAAGAAGAGGCAAGAGGCCTCCCGTTACATATACAACTTTTCAGGCAAGAGACCTAGGAGGTGATACAGCAGAATTAGTTAAAAGAAATATTCAAGAGGCAGTTGATAGATTTAAACCTAAAGCCTTGCTAGTTGGAGAAAGCTGTACTGCGGAATTAATTCAGGACCAGCCTGGGGCTCTTGCTAAAGGGATGGGTTTCGAGATCCCAATTGTAAATCTAGAATTGCCTGCATATAGCAAAAAAGAAAATTGGGGTGCCTCTGAAACTTTCTATCAGATCATTCGAAATCTACTTAAAGAGAAGTCAACCAATCAATCAATCAATCCAGATAGATGGAAATCTTTAGGTAGAAGACCTAAAGTTAATATACTTGGAGCTACATTACTTGGATTTAGATGCAGAGATGATGTTATTGAAATTCAGAGAATCCTCTCGGAGCAAGGAATTGACACTAATGTAGTAGCACCTCTTGGTTCAAGTCCAGATGATATTTTAAGGATTACAGAAGCAGAATTAAATATTTGTCTTTATCCTGAAATTGCAGAGTCAAGTTGTGAATGGCTCAAAAAGAACTTTGGAATGGAATATACAAGTATTATTCCTATTGGAATTTCCAATACAATAAATTTCTTAAAAGACTTACATTCAAAATTAGATCTCCCTTTACTTAATCAAGAAGAATTAGAAAATAAATCTAAATTGCCCTGGTATTCCAAATCTGTAGATTCAAATTACCTTACTGGAAAACGTGTATTTATATTTGGAGATGGGACACATGTTATTTCTGCAGCAAAAGTGGCAAAAGAAGAATTAGGTTTTGAGGTTGTAGGGATAGGGACTTATAGCAGAGAAATGGCTAGAAAAGTAAGATCAATGGCAAAAGAGCTTGGCCTAGAAGCTTTGATTACCAATAATTATCTTGAAGTTGAGGATGCAATTAAAAGTTCATCGCCTGAATTAGTGTTAGGTACTCAAATGGAAAGGCATAGCGCAAAAAGACTAGGGATTCCATGTGCTGTAATTTCTACACCAATGCATGTACAAGACGTACCGGCAAGATACAGTCCCCAAATGGGTTGGGAAGGCGCAAATGTGATCTTTGATGATTGGGTCCATCCACTAATGATGGGACTTGAAGAACATTTAATTGATATGTTTAAACATGATTTTGAATTTGTTGACGGTCACCAAAGTCATCTTGGACATACAAGCATGAAAAGTTCTTTAGCATTTGACGATTACAAAGATCTAGGAAAAGATATTAGCAAAGAAGTTAATCACATTTCATGGACAGCCTCTGGTAAAGAAGAACTATCAAAAGTACCATTCTTTGTACGTGGCAAGGTAAAATCTAATACAGAAAAATATGCAATTTCTAAAGGGATAATTGAAATTAATGATGAAATTATTTACGACGCAAAGGCGCACTTTAGTTAAAGCTATTAATTACAAAAAAAACAAGCGGTAGACATGAGTATTTAGACTCATCTTTACTCTTAGAGCGTGGGTTATTTGTCTAATAAGTTCATAAATTGTATCTAAATATTAATAAATAAACTTATATTGAGAAATTAGTTACATATCGTCTTTTGACTGCAAGAATATATATATTAATGATTAATTTTTATTGATGACAAGTACATTAAATAAACCACTTGATGGAGAGGGAAGTGTTCAAGTCAAGCAAGATCCCAAGATAAAGATCGAGGAAGGTGCTCTCGTAATAGCTGTTTATGGAAAAGGCGGGATAGGGAAATCGACAACTTCCTCAAATCTCTCAGCAGCCTTCTCCAAATTAGGTAAGAAAGTTTTGCAAATAGGTTGCGATCCAAAGCACGATAGTACCTTTACCCTTACTCATAAAATGGTTCCTACCGTAATTGATATCCTTGAAGAGGTAGATTTCCATAGCGAAGAGCTTAGGCCCCATGATTTCATGTTTGAAGGATACAATGGAGTTATGTGTGTAGAGAGTGGTGGACCCCCGGCAGGAACTGGCTGCGGAGGCTATGTCACGGGCCAAACAGTAAAATTGCTTAAAGAACATCATTTACTAGAAGATACTGACGTAGTAATTTTTGATGTCTTGGGAGACGTTGTTTGTGGAGGCTTTGCGGCTCCTTTGCAACATGCAAATTATTGTTTAATTGTAACTGCAAACGACTTTGATTCTATTTTTGCGATGAACAGGATAGTTTCTGCAATTCAAGCAAAGGCAAAAAACTATAAAGTAAGGCTTGGTGGTGTAGTTGCAAATAGGTCTAAAGATACTGATCAAATTGATAAGTTCAATAAAAAAACAGGGCTTAGAACTATGGCTCATTTTCAGGATGTTGATGCAATAAGAAGATCTAGATTAAAAAAATGTACTATTTTTGAAATGGAGCAAACTGATGATGTAATTTCTGTTCAGAATGAATACTTGTCATTAGCTAACAAACTCTTAAATAATGTTGAACCTTTAGAAGGCAAACCATTAAAAGATAGAGAAATCTTTGATCTTTTGGGATTTGATTAATTTAAACTAATCCAACTAGCTTTTTAGATAATTCCCAGACTCTATTAGAAATTACTGGATTGACGATTCTTTGAGAAAGTTTTTGTGAAAACGCCTTCCTTCCCGTCTTCTGTCTATTCCCCCAGCTCCAGTGAACTCCACTTTGAATAAATCTTTCATTGGAGGCAATAAATGCAACTCTCTCTCCAGCTAATTCCTCTGTTACAAAGCCCCCCGTGATGAACTTTTGGAAGATTGGGAACAAAATCCTAAATAACCATGGGGTATCTCTAAAAAGTTTTGTATTTGCTACGCAACCTGGATAAAGAGAATTACAAATTAATTCTTTATTTGAAAATTTTTTTGATAATTCTTGTACCGTTATCATATTGCACAATTTGCTATCTTTATATGCTTTCCCAGGTTTAAACCTTTTACCATTAGCCATACTAATTGGCGATAAGAAGCCTTGCTCGAAACCAGCCAAATCACCAAGATCAGCAGGTGCTGGTATAGGAATTCTGCCTCCCAATTCATTATAATTGGCTGTAACTGTTCCTAAAATAGTAATCCTTGGAATAAAATTCACTACTTTTCTCTTGAGTTCTACTTTAGTATTAGAGGACAGCAGTCTATCTAAAAGCAAATTTATCAAAAGGAAATGTCCAAAATGATTAACTGCCATTGAATTCTCAAAACCTTGCGCGGATCTTTCTGGTCTCTTTAGTCTGGGTTTATATACAGCTGCATTACAAATAACTATTTTCAGGGAATCACCAAATTTTTCCAATATCTCTTCTGAACCAGCTCGAACATCGTTCAAATTAGATAAGTCAATTTCAATAAAATTTACCTTTAGGATATCAGTCTTGTTAATGATTTTACTTAACTCTTCTATAGCCCTTTTATTTGAACGATTAACTGCAATAACATGCCAACCGGATCTAATTAATGGTTTAATTGTATTCAAACCTACTCCTGAAGTAGTACCAGTAACTAGGGCAAAACCTTTTTTGATATCTGTCACTAAAAATTGACCTCATTAAAATATTTAAACATGAGAAGAATAATTACTCTTCACATCAACGCCATATTACTCTCATTATGTCCCTAGAAATTATTTGATCTTGATCCTTCATAAATCTTTGCTCAGCAGTTACTGATAAAAGACGATCAAAATTTCCTGATAAATTTATATACTTTGAACTCTCGTATAGATATGATTGTTTTATCTCATCTAGCCTAGTAATCCTAACCTTTGCATTATGTCCTATTTTTATTAAGCTAACAAAGGCTATCAAAGAAAAACATATTTTCAATGTTAAGGATAGGTTATTAATAAATTCTTTTTGTTCTATTGAATTCTCAACAGAAAAAAGATAATTACTAAAATTTTTTTTGTTTCTAAATGAATTTGACAAGTTTATTCTTTAATGAATTAATTAGATTCAATCATGAAAATAATATTCTTTTTTTACTTATTTTTTAACACAAAAAATTCTTAAACTCAATAGTTTTAAGCTCTGCCCAAACTTATACCTAACCTCAATGCAAGAACTCCCGCATGTATTACTACAACAAGACAAAGTCCTGCAAGATCGATTGTTTGAGTTGGCTCCATAACTTTTAAAAATTATTTTCTGTATTCTACCCTAATGAATAAAAATGAAACACTTTTACAAAATGATGTTACGGAAATATGTAATTGATTAAAAATTATACGTTAGGAATAATTTAGAATTATCTTATTCAAAATAAGAATTTTGCTTTTAAAAAATAAAGGATTGATTATTTCCACAATAGAATCCTCGGGTAGAACCCAGATGGACTTAGATTTATATTTTTTAAATCAAACAATAAATTGTGAGGAAATTATGTTCACTCTTAGATTTTATATATGGAGTGATTATTGGCTCTCAATTGGATATCATCAAAAGCAACTTCCAAAAAAGTGGTTAAATTTAGAGAAAGATGGCCTTATCAAGATTATTAAGAGACCTTCTGGAGGAGGGGCAGTTTTGCATTCTGGAGGCATCACTTATGCTTTAACTTTTAAAAAACCACTATATAAGAAAATGAGTTATCAACTAGTAAACGAATGGTTAGTGACTACCTTTTCAAAACTAGGATTGGTACTAAGCCAAGGAAACATTAAAAAATCATTCATCCAAAATAATTGTTTTGGATCCAATTTTACTTCTGATTTAGTAGATCAAAATGGACATAAAAGAATAGGGAGTGCCCAGTTTTGGAGAAAGGGTTCTTTTCTGCAGCATGGTGAAATTCTCCTGAATCCTCCAACTGAATTGTGGTTTAAAATTTTCGGTGAAGAATGCCCTCCACAAGTGAAATTTTCCTTAGATAAAAAGGAGATAATCTATGAACTTAAACATTCCTTTCTTAAGAATTATTCAG
>QCLS01000017.1 GCA_003214355.1 Prochlorococcus sp. AG-418-C09
AACAAAATCGTCCGTTATAAAAAGGTCTTGATAGCATAAATTGATTATTCATAAGAGTTTTCTTAGTATTTAAAGTCCATTCATTTGACTTCTCTATATTCATTTGCTTTGGAAAAAATGAAATGATATGTAAAGGTCCTGTATAAATATCAAACTTATCTTTATTTAAAAGTCTCTCAAATAGACTTTTTTTCCTTAATGATTCATTTAGAATCTGATCAATACCGTCCAAACCAAGAAATCTTAATCCTAGCCATAACTTAATTATTTCAGCTGGTCTGGAACCTTGTACACCTAATTCGCCACGATTTATTACATCATCTTCAGTATCTATATATGGTAGACCTGTATGAAATGTATTTCTTAAATTATTAAAATCGGAGACAATTAGAACTGACGAGGTCTTTGTTATTCCTAAGACTTTTTGTGGATTTATAGTAATTGAATTAGCATACCTGACATTTTGAAACTCACCTAAACAATTTCTTGATAAAGCATAAACTCCTCCTATTGAACCATCAATATGAAACCAAATCTTCTTATTCGTGCATACTTTACTAATCTCTTGAATAGGATCTATTGCGCCTCTAATTGTCGTACCCAAAGTACCTATTATTGCAAAAATCTTTTTTCCATCCTTATCTGCTCTTTCTAAGGAACTAATTAATGAGTCTATTGACATTCTACCTTCGGAATCAGTTTCAACCAATATTATGTTTTCCTTTTTTAAGCCCAAAATTCTTGCACATTTAATAAAAGATACATGAGCATCTTTACTCATAACTAAAGCTGCCTCTGGATTATTTTCCAGGCCTGAGGTATATCTAGCAGTAACAAGAGCGTTTAAGTTATTTAATGTACCTCCACTGGCTGCAATTCCTCCAGAGTTAATCCCAAAATCAAGTTTGTTTGCAAACCATTTACAAATTTCATTTTCCAATAACGAAATACTTGGAGAAAGATCATGAGCTAGAAGATTATTATTTAAAGAACCAGCTATCAAATCTCCTATTATAGAAACAGTTAATGGAGGAGGGTCTAAATGTGCTAGGGACCCTGGATGGGAAGGATTAAATGAAGAATAAATTATTCTCTTTATCTCTTTAAGGAGTTGCTCTGAATCACAACCAAAATCATTTGGAACTGAACAAACATTTTTAGGTACTTCAGGCAAAGGACTGAGTTCATGCGTTTCAGAAAACCAATTACAAATTAGTTGAGATGTTTTGTTTAGAAAATCTAATAAACTATCATTTTTATCGCAATATGAGGGGAAAAAATCAATAATATCTTTACTGGGGTATTTAGTCATTATTTAAAAATCTCTATGTAATTCTTAAATCTATAAATGGATAAATTGAAAAAAATTTTAGTTGAATCAATTTCTAATAAAAATGAGAACTATATAAAATATAGTAAATGGATGAAAATTGTGCTGAGAAGGGCTAATGAAGTAGGTAAAATTGAAATCCCAATTAGTGCATTAATAATAGATGAAAGTGGTAGATGTATTGGCCGTGGTAGTAATAATAGACACCAAAATAATAATCCCTTAGGCCATGCAGAATTAATAGCTTTAAGACAAGCTGCTTGGTTTAGAAATGACTGGAGATTTAATGACTGTACATTGATAGTGAATCTAGAGCCTTGTACAATGTGCTCTGCAGCTTTAATACAATCAAGAGTTGGTACGGTTGTATATGCATGTACTGATAAAAAAAGAGGGGGTTTAGGGGGGAGTATTGACTTGAGTAATCATAAAAGTGCTCATCATAATATGAAAGTAATAAAAGGACTATTGGAGAATGAATCTAAAGATCTACTACAAAACTGGTTTAAAAAGTTGCGGACTGAAAAAAAGTAAATTTTTTTAATTCAGTATCAAAAATATTTAATAACCTATCAACATTTTCCTTCTTAGAGTTATAACCCATTAAACCAATTCGCCAAATTTTACCAGACAAGCTACCTAAACCATTTCCTATTTCAATTTGAAAATTCTTTAAAAGATGATTTCTAAAAGCATCCCCATCTACTGAACCAGGAATCTTAACTGTTGTAAGAGTAGGCAATCTATAGGCAGAAGAAACATGTAATTCCAAGCCGAGTTCTGTCAATCCAGAGCAGAGATTGTTTGAATTTTCTAAATGTCGGTTCCATATATTTTCAAGGCCTTCGTTTGCAATCAATCTTAGTCCCTCTCTTATGGCATAATTCATGTTAACGGGAGCTGTATGATGATAAACACGGTCGGAGCCCCAATATTTATTTAATAAAGATAAATCTAAGTACCAATTAGGAACTTTGGTTTTTCTATTTCTTAGTTTTTCCTCTGCTCTATCATTGATCGTTAAAGGACTTAGGCCTGGAGGACAACTAAGGCCCTTTTGACTACAACTGTAGGCTAAATCAATCTTCCAATCTTCAACAAAGAGTTCTAGGGCACCTAATGATGTAACTGCATCAACCAAGAACAAACAATCATTTTTTCTACAAATATCACCAATTCCTTGTAATGGCTGAAGAACGCCTGTAGAAGTCTCTGCATGAACAATTGCAAAAACCGAAGGTTTATTTTTTTCAATCTCAAATTGAATTTCATCTAATGTAAATGCATCTCCCCATTCTTTCTCAATAACGATAACGTTTGCCTTATATCTAGATGCCATATCAACGAGCCTGTCTCCAAAATAACCCTTTTTTGCAATTAAAATCTTTTCACCTTCTTCAATAAAGTTTGCTATTGATGCCTCCATAGCAGCGCTTCCAGTACCGCTCATAGGTAGAGTTAGACGATTATTACATTGCCAGGCATATCTAAGAAGATTCTGAACATCTGACATCAATTCTAAGTAGGCTTCATCTAGGTGACCAATAGGATTCATTGATAATGCATTCAAAACTTCCGGATGTGCATTGGAAGGGCCAGGACCTAGTAACAACCGATTGGGAACTGATGTTTTGGAATAATCAGTATGATTTTCCTTAATTGAAGATGAGATTAGTTTTGCTTCGGTCAAACTTAATTAAGCTGTTAACTTAAAATTAAACCAAGAAAGACATATAAGCGATAATTCTTATAAGAAATTCATTCAATTTAAATAATATTCTTAACAATACGAAAACTAATGACTTGAAATACTGAAAGAAAGAGTCAAGTGTTGTAAAAAGTTACGGTTGATACATAATAACAGCGATCTACTTATTAATTTCATATATAGGTATTTTTTATTCAATGGCTAAATCTGCTCAAGATGTATTAAGTCAAATTAAAGATGAAGGAATTGAACTCATCGACTTAAAATTCACTGACATTCATGGGAAGTGGCAACATTTAACTGTTACCTCAGACATGATAGAGGAAGAATCCTTTACAGAAGGACTTGCATTTGATGGCTCATCCATAAGAGGTTGGAAGGCTATAAATGCCTCAGACATGTCTATGGTTCCCGATTCATCCACTGCTTGGATAGATCCATTCTACAAGCATAAAACATTAAGTATGATTTGCTCTATTCAAGAGCCTAGAAGTGGTGAACCATATGACAGATGTCCAAGAGCTTTAGCATCAAAGGCTTTAAAATATCTTGATTCTACAGGAATTGCAGATACAGCATTCTTTGGACCAGAACCTGAGTTTTTTCTTTTTGATGATGTCAAATACGACTCAAAAGAGGGTGGATGTTTTTATAGCGTAGACACAATTGAAGCTCCGTGGAATACAGGAAGACAAGAAGAAGGAGGAAATCTGGGATATAAAATCCAATATAAAGAGGGTTATTTTCCGGTATCTCCAAATGATACGGCACAAGATATTAGATCTGAGATGCTCCTTTTAATGGGCCAGCTAGGAATTCCAATTGAAAAACATCATCATGAAGTTGCAGGTGCTGGTCAGCATGAATTAGGGATGAAATTTGCCTCCCTAATTGAAGCAGCAGACAATGTGATGACATATAAGTATGTAGTAAGGAATGTTGCAAAGAAATATGGTAAAACAGCAACCTTCATGCCAAAACCAGTATTTAATGATAATGGAACTGGTATGCATGTTCACCAAAGCCTATGGAAAAGTGGTCAGCCATTATTCTTTGGAGAAGGATCATATGCAAATCTGTCGCAAACAGCAAGATGGTACATAGGCGGTATTTTGAAACATGCGCCATCATTCCTTGCATTTACTAATCCTACGACTAATAGTTATAAAAGATTAGTGCCAGGATTTGAAGCTCCAGTAAACCTAGTTTATTCAGAAGGCAATAGATCTGCAGCTGTAAGAATTCCACTAACAGGACCGAGTCCTAAGGCAAAAAGACTAGAATTTCGTTCAGGAGATGCACTTGCAAATCCTTATCTTGCTTTTAGTGTAATGATGCTAGCTGGTATTGATGGAATCAAAAATCAAATAGACCCTGGAGATGGAGTAGATGTTGATTTATTTGAATTAAGCCAAGAAGAACTTTCAAAAATAGATACAGTTCCCTCCTCCCTTAATGATTCACTCAATGCTTTAAAGGCAGATAAAGACTATTTATTAGCTGGAGATGTTTTTACAGAGGATTTCATAGATAATTTCATTGAAATAAAATACGAAGAAGTACAACAGCTCAGACAAAGGCCTCATCCACATGAATTCTTTATGTACTACGACGCCTAATATAAATTTTTAATAAAATTTACTAAACTTTTTGAGAATCTTTCCTTTTGATTCTCAAAAAGATTTTTTTTTTGTTGAAATATGTATATACAGTAAAAATTATGGTCAAAGATTCAATTTCAAAAATTGCTTTTAAGACAATACAGCAAGGAAAGAGTATCGCTGGTTTGGCTCATAAAGAGATTAGTAGCCGAATAATGAATTTTATATCACCTGACAAGGATTTAAATAAATTTAATCTCGACAAAAACCTTTTATATGATATTCAAATTTCAATGAATGAATTGAGAGAGGAGGATTGGAAAGATTCACAAATTGGACATTATCCACAGAAATTATTGTTTGATGAACCATGGTTAAGATACTTGACCCAGTACCCAAAAATATGGCTTGATATGCCCTTAACTTGGCAAAGAAGGAAAAAAAGAGATTTTAATGATCTACCTAAGTCAATTGATAAGGATAATTATCCAAATTACTATCTAAGAAATTTTCATCATCAAACCGATGGATACCTTTCAGATTATTCTGCAAGTATTTATGATTTGCAAGTTGAAATATTATTCAACGGTACAGCTGACTCAATGAGAAGAAGGATAATAAAACCTTTAAAAGCTGGATTAGATAAATTTAATGAAAGGAAAAGAAATGCAATAAAAATACTAGACGTAGCAACTGGTTCTGGTAGAACACTCAAGCAATTAAGAGGTGGGTTTTCAGAAGAAAAAATTATTGGCTTAGATTTATCAGATTCATATCTAAAAGAAGCTAGCAGATACATATCAGATCTAAATGGAGATTTAATAGAGCTAATTAAAGGTAATGCGGAAAGCCTACCTTTTGAAGACAACACTTTGCAGGCAGTTACTTGTGTTTACTTATTTCATGAATTACCAAGAACAATACGAGAGAAGGTTTTAAAAGAGTTTCATCGAGTTTTAGAACCAAACGGGGTATTAGTTTTAGCTGATTCTATACAAATTAATGATTCACCTGAATTTATTAGCATAATGGATAATTTCCATAAAACTTTTCATGAACCATTTTATAGAGACTACATACAGCAAGATATAGATACCAAGATTAAGGAAGTTGGATTTATCAATGTTCAAAGCAATTCATTCTTCATGACCAAAGTATGGTCAGCAACCAAAATTTAAAAAAAAAAAATGAATAGTCCATCCAATGACATACATGCTTTAATAAGCACTTTAAATAAGGAATTAATGATAAGTCACAAGAATTGGCATAAATACAAAGGGGATAAAAAAAGAAGAGCCGCTGAACTTATATCATCAGCATTAAGTCAATTAATTATTGGAGAGAACGAAAAAGAAGCAATAATTTACTTAGAAGAAAGTTTAAAATGGATTAAAGGAGAAACCAAAGATAAGCCTTGTCCCCACAGGAATTCATCGCCGCAGGGCTAATTGAACTCTATTGCCTCTGGGACTCCATCTAACATCATCAAAGCATTCATGGATAATAAAAAGTCCTCTTCCATTAATAGAATCAACATTACTTGGGAGATTAAATTTTCTTTTGTTGATTTTTAGGCCATTACCTTCGTCCTGAATTTGCCAAATAAGCCAATTTGGAGTTACGAATCTCCTTACTTTTATGATTTTAGAAGAGTCAAGTTTATTTCCATGCTTTACTGCGTTAACAAGTGCCTCATGTAAACCAAGCTTTGTAAGATATGTATGATGGCTCTTGTTAATAGGTTCTAACAACAAATTAACAAAATCAGTTAATTGCAAAGACGTATTTAATTCAAATACTGAATTGCCCTTAGGATAGGACATATTTAAGAAAATATTAATAAAATCATAACCCAAAAGAGGAACTAAGATCAAAGGCAATTATCATGTCTAACTGCTATCGATGGATGCCGAAGAATAGAATCCATTAATCTTACTCCTCTTAATTGATTAACAAGTGGCATATGTCCTTCAGGTGCTTCTATTGTCCAGGAAAATGCTGATGGATATCTTGTCCACACACCATTATGTTTCCAACCTATTTTGGGCCATAGAGATTCATATTTTTTTCCTACAGATTTAAGTAACCTAGCCTGAATGGAGAATCCAAATTTACCTTGAGAATATAATGTCCATAATCGATCGATAGCAGACAAATCCACACCTGAAATATTTTGGACTTCACTATAGAAAACATAACCTCTCTTTTCTGCTATTTTACCTGCTAGTTTTCTTAAATAAGAACTAGTAAGCCTATCTGCTTCCTCAAAGTCTTGTTCGAGTAAATTTAATTGTAAATGTTCATAATTAATTGCACATCGAGAGTCTGATAAAAACCAGTTATTATAGATTTCATTATGAAAGAAATCTTTTTTATATTTTTTTAAAACTTGCAAAATCCATCCAAACGCCCAATCATCACTTTTTCTATCTAGGCCACTAAATAAATCTTCTCCTAAGGCATAAATATCATCCACCGAAGATTCTATTTCTTGTATTAAGTTTTTTCTTTTTCTCTGATTTGACTCAACAAATTTATTAACTAAAGCTATTGTATTCTCATTACTATTTTTTTTATCTTGCAAAGACATTGTTACTATAAGATCTATAAAATTTGTTGCTATAAAAGTCTATGAATATCAAAAGAGTTGATATCAAGGATTTTATAGCTACAGATGGACTAACAATTGATGTTAGGAGTCCAGATGAATATTGTAAAGGACACATGCCTAATTCAATTAATATTCCTTTATTTAATAACTTTGAAAGATCTGTTATTGGTAAAAAATATAAGGTTTCTGGTAAGAATCCCGCTGTTTTAGAAGGTTTAGCAATAATAGATGATAAATTGAATAAATTAATTGATGATCTCATACTAGCTATAGATAAAGATATCTCATCTAATCAAGTCGGAGATAAAACAAGAAGAAATATAAAGATATACTGCGCTAGAGGAGGTATGCGTTCCAAGAGTGTAAGTTGGCTATTAAAAAAAATAAATATTGATTCAGTTACACTTAAAGGTGGGTATAAATCATATAGAAACCATGTTCTAAATAGTTTTAATTTAAAACACAAAATTATTCTAATTGGAGGCAAAACAGGTACAGGTAAGACAAGGATATTAAAATTACTCAGGTGTTATGGCAACCATATTATTGATCTGGAGTCTCTAGCAAATCATAGAGGAAGTTCATTTGGTGGTTTAGGTATGAAATCACAGCCTTCAAATGAACAATTTGAAAATCTAATAGCTGATGAACTTAATTACTCTATAAATAAAGAAATAATATATTTGGAGGCAGAGAGCGCAAATATTGGAAAATGCAGAATCCCTATAGAATTTTATAAGCAAATGAAGGATGCTCAAAGAATTGAAATACTAAATAATCAGAGGAATAGGTTAACAGAATTAATCAAAACTTATAGTATTTACGATGGAAATGATCTTAAAGAAGCAGTAGAAAGAATCGCAAAAAGACTTGGCCCTCAAAGAACAAAAAAGGCAAAAGACTCAATTAATTCTAAGAATTGGGAAGGAGTATGCGAAGCTGTATTAGATTATTACGACAAATGTTATGATCATGAATTAAATAGCATTGAAAGAGAAATAAGATATTTAGATATTAGTGATATAAGTGATGAATTATTAGTTTTATCAATTAATAATATGATGAAATAAGTCAACCTACAAAGAGTTTTTATTTCTAATAGAATAGAAATATTACAAAAATACTATGACCAAAAATAAAGAAGCCAAAATCCAATTTTATGATGGTGTTAACGAACCAGTTGTTCCTGAGATAAGATTAACTAGAAGTAAAGATGGCTCTACGGGGCAAGCATTCTTTATTTTTGAAAAGCCTCAAGCATTATCATCTATTTCAAGTGGAGAAATTGTCGGTATGAAGATGATAGATAATGAAGGAGAATTAATCACAAAGGAGGTAAAAGCCAAATTTGTAGATGGCGATCCAACATTTATAGAAGCCAAATACATATGGAAAAGTACAGCCGATTTTGATAGATTTATGAGATTTGCTAATAGTTATGCAAAATCTAACGGTTTAGGATACTCTGAAAAGAAGTAATTGTGGTTTAAAAAAATTTGAATAGTTCTATTTTTTTCAAATTATTAATAACTATTATTTGCTTTTTAATATTCTGGAGCCTTAGGGATTTTTTCTTACTCATAATTTGTTCACTGGTTTTAGCAAACATTATATGTAACCTATGTAATCAAGTTAAAACTAAATTTAAACTACCTAGACCTTTATCACTTCTGATAGTTATTGTATTTTTATCACTATTTCTCCTTATTTCCACAGTCTTAATTTTACCACCATTCATAAAAGAGTTTAACGAAATCCTAGGAAATATTCCGAACGCACTTGCAAGGATAAATTTAATATTAAATGCAAATTTAGACAGAATAAATTCAATTTTATATGGAGATGAAGTTGAAAATATATTTGATATTATTCAAAACTTTAATGAAATCATTCCTCTGCCAGATGGAGCAACGATTGTAAAAGCAATTCAAGAGAGTTTTATAAATATTATTAACATTGCTGGCAATCTTGGTTCTGGACTAATCAGGCTTATATTTGTTCTTGTCGTAAGTTTAATGATATCAATAGAGCCTAACTCATATAAAGAAGGCATAATTTTGATAATTCCAAAGGGATTTAGAAATAAATCTCGAAATATACTTGAAAAATGCAATAAAGCATTATCAAATTGGATGTTTTCAATGGTTATAAGTTCAATTTCAGTAGGCATAATGTCGTTTATTGTTTTATCTATATTGGATATTAAATATGTTATTTCAAATGCGATATTAGCAATGGTTCTAAATATCATTCCAAATATAGGCCCAGTAATTAGTGGAATATTTCCAATATCAATAGCATTAATAGATAATTTTTGGAAACCTCTTCTTGTACTTGGTTCTTACATAATAATTCAGAATATAGAAAGTTATATCATAATGCCTTCTATAATGAAGAAAAAAACCAGCATACTTCCTGGCCTTACATTAATTTCTCAATTTGGATTTACCTTTATTTTTGGACCCCTCGGCCTTATCCTCTCATTACCTTTGGCAGTAGTTTTACAAGTTATAATTAAAGAAACAATTAATCAGGAACAATATTAAAATATCATCTTTTAAATCTATTTAACAAATAAGGAAAAGTCAAAATTATAAATAATGATAATGGATGCTTAGCAAATGCATAGTACAAAGATGTAAATGTAAAATGATCAAATAGTATTCTCAATTCTGATGACAAATCAATTATCACAAAAACAAATAACCAGAATAAATAAAAATTTAATTTCAAAATAAAAAAGTTATTTATTCTTAAGTAATAGAGATGGAGCAAGAAGAATACTTGAGTAGCTACCAATAACAATCCCTAAAGCAAGGGCTACGGAGAACCAGAATAAAGTATAAGAACCAAAAATCATAATAGAAACCAGAGGGATTAATGTAGTAATGCTTGTAAAGATGGTACGTCTAAATGATTCATTTACTGAATTCTGAATTAAATTATCAAATGCTATATTCTTACCACTTTTAACGTTCTCTCTTATCCTATCAAATATGACAACAGTATCATTTACAGAATAACCTGCAATCGTAAGAAGAGAAACTGCGAATAAACTATTTACCTCAACCGAGAATAATATCCCTAACCAAGAGAAGGTCCCAAAAACAATTAAAAGGTCATGAAAAAGAGCAATTAAGGCTAAAAAGGCATACTTACCATCAAATCTTATAGAAAGGTAAATAGCTATAGATAATAAAGCAATAACTAAAGAGAAAGCACCACTCAAAAGGAGACTAGGCCCAATCTTAGCTCCCAAATCACGATAATCCTCACTAGAAAAATCTAATGGGACTACAACTTCATTAATTTCTCTTAAAAGTTCTTTTGAACTCAAGATATTATTTTCAAGAGTTCTTATAGAAATTAAATTATAATTATCCTGAATTTGAATCGTTATATTATTTAGAAACTGCTGATCATCATAAGTTAATCTTAATTTATCAATAATTTCGTCAGCTATTAATTCTGAACATTCGTTTGAACAAATTCTATTTATTCTTATCTCTGTTCCTCCAACAAAATCTATTCCTAAATTAATAGGGTTATTTATTGGAGGATAAAAAGAGGAGAATAAAATACCACAAAAGCTAAAAGTTATTAGAAAAGAAGATAATGTCCAAATTAGACGCTTATTCTTTATAAGATTAAAATTTATCATTTTCATAGATTCTTATTTATTAATTTATTTTGATAGATATTGTAATTCTCCAAATAAAAAGATTTTTGTCTTACAAACTGATATGCAGTTATGAACTTCAAAAAAGTTTTTGTACAGTTTAAAGAAGTAAACAAACTAATAAATACGCCAATTCCTAAAGTTACCGAAAACCCTTTAACAAGGTTTGCACCCAATAAAAACAATACGATGCAAGTGATTATTGTTGTAATATGACCATCAATTATTGATGTATTTGCTCTTAAGAAACCATTGTCAATTGACCTAATTAAGGTATTTCCATTTTTTAATTCATCTCTTATCCTTTCGAATATTAATATATTTGCATCCACTGCCATCCCAATACTAAGAATTAAACCAGCTATGCCAGGAAGGGTAATGGTGACAGGTATTAAAGCATAAAGAGCTAAATTAAAGAAACCATAGAATATTAAGGAGATAACAGAGATAAATCCAAGTAATCTATAATTGTAGATCATAAAAAACGCTACAAGGAGAAGTCCCAAAATTGCTGCATAAAAACTTTTTATAATATTTTCTTTACCTAGTTTTGCACCAATCCTACTTGAATTAACGATCTCAATAGGTATAGGTAGAGCACCTCCTCTTAACTGAACTTCAAGATCTTTAGCTTCTTGTGCTGAAAAAGATCCACTTATTGTAGCCGAACCACCTTGAATGCCATTATCTACAAACTGATTACCTACACTTGCTTCGCTAATAGATTCCCCATCAAGTACTATTGCCAAAAGTTGATTTTGACCTGCTATGGATTTAGTAATAGCTGCAAACTTATCTCCACCCTCTTTACTAAAACTCAATAAAACTTCCCAATTAGAGTTATTTTGTTCTTGTCTTCTTCCTGCTGTGACTAAATCCTTTCCAGTTAAATCTGTATTAATAAATAGTGCTGCAATTTCTTTGTTAAGGTAAATCCGTTGATCATTTAATCTCGAATATAAATCATCTTCACTTGACTTATAACCTGTAATTTCCTCTATTTCTTGTAAAGCATTTTTAACATTAAGAGCTATATTTTCTCCTAAAATTCTATTAGAATTTGAATTAAACAAGTTAATTAAATTATTTACATCACGCCTTTGATTTTGTAGTTGAATTAATTGTTCAGAAGTATTTGGCAACTGAATCCTAAACTCAAGTAAGGCTGTTTTTTCAATAATTCTTTGAGCCTCTAGTGACAAGTCCTCTTCTCCAGGTAATTCAAGAATGATTTGATTAGAACCTAAAGTTTGCAGATTAGCTTCAGAGACCCCAAGATTATTAACTCTTCTATCTAATACTGCTTTTACAGCCTCCAATTCCTTTTTATTAACTTTGGACTCCTCTTTAATTAATTGAATTGTTAACTGAGTACCACCTTCTAGATCAAGACCTAATTGAAAAGGAAAGTTAATTAATAAATAAATAGAAAATGCTAATAAAAAAAGGATAAAGAAAAGCCATCCTTGCCTTCTTCTCATCGGTTATGTACTCCCTAAAACTAAATCCTCGACTTTTTTTACAATTTGATGTGGTTGAATAATTGTCAAATTCTCTAAATTACCATTGTAAGGAGTTGGTATATCTTGACTGGAAAGGCGAGTAGGTTGGCAATCTAAATCATCAAAACATTCTTCAGTAATTAATGCAATAAGCTCTGCTCCAATACCCCCGGTTTTCATACATTCTTCTACAATAATTACTTTATTTGTCTTTCGAATTGAATTTGAAATTGTTTTCATATCAAATGGTTTTAGACTTATTAAATCAATTAATTCAACATCAATTTTCTTTTTCTCAAGCTGTTCAATTGCCTTTATACAATGATGCCTCATTCTTGAATAAGTCAAAATAGTTATATCTTTGCCTTCCTTTACTAAATCAGCTTGATCAAGTGCACAAGTATAATCTCCCTCAGGTAATTCCTCAGATAAATTATATAAAAGAACATGCTCAAAAAATAAAACAGGATTATCATCCCTTATTGCTGCTTTCATAAGACCTTTGGCATTTGTAGGAGTACTACAAGCTACTATTTTTATACCTGGTACTGCATGAAAATATGCCTCTAATCTTTGACTATGTTCGGCACCCAATTGTCTTCCAACCCCTCCTGGTCCTCTTACCACTGTTGGTATCTTATAGTTACCTCCACTTGTATATCTGAGCATTCCCATATTGTTTGAAATTTGATTAAAAGCTAAAAGTAAAAACCCCATATTCATACCCTCAACTATTGGCCTCAAACCGGTCATAGCGGCACCAACTGCCATTCCAGTAAAACTATTCTCGGCTATTGGTGTATCTAGTACTCTTAATTCACCATATTTCTCATATAAATCCTTTGTTACTTTGTAGGACCCTCCATATTGGCCCACATCCTCTCCCATTACGCATACATTTATATCTCTAGACATTTCTTCGTCAATAGCTTCTTGTAAAGCATTAAATAATAATGTATCAGTCACTTTAAGATATTGGATAAAGTACCCATATATAAATTTACACCACTCTAGGACCTAATTAACCACCCTCTGCAAAAGTTATAAGAAGTAATATAGATAAAATCATACCTGGTGATAATAGGAGGACCAACAAACCTAAATCATGAATTGTCATTAGTAAAAATATTTATATTTTTATATTATTCATGAATTACTTATTTTTTTCAAAAAAACTGCGAATAAATACAATAAAAAGTCCTAAACCAATGAATGCGAATGAAAAGGTAGCCAAGAAAGATAGTCCAATTATTAATGTATTTATACTAGAAGATATATTAAGTACAATTTCAGACGTATTTGAAGGTTTATGAGAGTAAAAATAAATTGTTATTTTTTGACTTAACCAAAAGAGACAATAACTGAATAGGAAACTTGTGACTGAACCAATTAAAAAATCAAAGGGACCCTTGGAAGCTTTAGCTGAAGTTTCATTCTTTTTAGAAAATTTCTCAAGAGCTTTTGAGTTATCATTATTATTTTGATTTTGCATAATTCCTGCTAAATAATTGAAACACCCTTATTAAGAAAACTACAAACCCATACTTCAAAATTATCTTCTTTTAAAATTTTATAATTTTCATCATAAGATGTTTTTGCAAGATCTAAATTTTCAAAGACTGCATAACAACTAGGCCCAGATCCGCTCATTGAGTAACATAAATTATTATTAAATTCAGATAGGATACTTAAAGCATTTTTTACAGAAGAACATTCAGATTCTACAATCTTCTGCAAATCATTTCTTATCTTAATTCCATTTCTAAGAAAATCATTCCTTTCAAAACCATTGTTCCTTAATAATTCTCTTTTATATTTAATTTGACTAATAAAAGAATCATCACAGATATTAAAAGCTGAACTATATTTTTTATATATTCTGGGGGTAGATAATGAGACTTCCGGATTTTTGACAAGAATAATAGCATAATCTGATTTAGATATGAACGGCTCAAGAATCTCTCCTCTGCCAAAACAATATTGACTTCCTCCATTAATACAAAATGGGACATCGGAACCAAGTATTCCTCCGAATGTATGTAATTCTGAAGAATTTAAATTTAAGTTCCATAAATTATTTAAACCAACTAAAGTTGCAGCTGCATCAGTTGATCCTCCTGCTAAACCAGCACCAATTGGTATATTCTTTTTTAAAAAAATATCAGCTCCTAGCAATCTATCTTTAAAATTATTTTTGAGTAAATTAGCGGCTCTAACAATTATATTATCTTCCCCTGTGTCTAGATCTTTATTATTACAGAACAATTTAACCACCCCACTATCATTTCTTTCTATTTCTAAATAATCTGCTAAGTCTATACTCTGCATAACCATTGCCAGTTCATGATAACCATCTCTTCTTTTCCCAAGAACTTCTAAATGTAGATTTATCTTTGCTGGAGCTTTTATATTAATCATTTTACTATTCATTAATTTAATTTTCTATCAAATTCCATTTCCTATTTTAATATAATTTTCTGCCATCGTAATCCATTGATTTAAAGATAAATCTTGAGGTCTCAAGTCAAAAGAAATATTATTTTCTTTTGAAATATATTCGAATTGATCTGCTGTGAAATAGTTTTTTAATGTATTTCTCAATTTCTTCCTCCTAGAATTAAAAGAAACTTTTAAAAGTTTATCTATACATATCTCAATATGATTATCCATTCTTAATGATAATGGCAATGGTTTAATAGAAATAACTGATGAATCGACTTTTGGAACAGGTTCAAAAGAAGTGGCACTTACATCACATATCTTTTGCACTTTTGCAATGAGTTGCATTCTTGTACTTAATGCACCTCTATTAGTATTATTTTCTCTGGCTATTATCCTATCTACAACATCTTTTTGCATCATAAAAATTATCTTATTGAAATTAATTTGCCTTCTTTCTCCTAATTTACCAACAAACATATTAAGAATTTGTCCTGTTATGTTGTAAGGTATATTTGCAATAACTTTACTATATTTTTTATTTAATAATTCGATATCAGAATTAAGAATATCTCCTTGCTCCAAAGAAAACTTTTTATACACAGAAAATTTTTTTTGCAAGTAACCAATTAAATCCTTATCTACTTCAATTGAATGCAGTGACTTTATATCTGAATTTAATAACCTAGAAGTTAAGGCTCCTCTTCCCGGTCCAATTTCCAATATACAATCATTGTTATTCAACTCTGCTGCCTCTTCTATTACATCTAGAACTTTATGATTTATTAACCAATGCTGTCCAAATCTCTTTTTTGGCAATTTATTTTTAAAATCCATTCAGAATTTAGTATTATATTTTAATTATTATTTATTTAAATTATAACAATCATAATTATGAGCCTCTCAAATGAAAATAACGATAAATTAAAAAGTTATCTTAAAAACTGTAAGGATAATAAAGATTCTCCCTCTAATATTAATAATGATCTTTTTTATTCAATTATTGATAATGAACTAGACATTAAAGAAAAGGATGACCTGATCCAATTTTTAAATAATAATGAATCGACTTCATTAATATCTGATGGGAGTCCCAAAGAAGTCGACAAAATTTCTAAGATTAATAATTTATCAGAAGAAGACCTTTTATATGACGAGTTTAATTATTTACTTGATTAATAAACAACCATTATCTTTTTTCTTTAATGATTCAAATAAATAAATTAACCATAAACGCAATTGGTAAAATTAAAAAACCTTGGATAAATAATGGGATTAATCAGTATAAGAAAAGAATGCCAGATCTGCTAATTAATGAATTGAAGAATTTTAAATTAATGAATCTTAAAAACGCAAACAACAATATAATTATAAGCCTCAGCGAAGAAGGAAAGTTGTTTAATTCTGAAGACTTCACATCTCTAATAGAAAGCTTTAAAAATCAAAAAGTTTCTTTTCTAATTGGGGATGCCGATGGTCTACCTTCTAATCTCAAATCTAATTCAGATCTACTACTAAGCCTTTCTCCTCTTACCTTCCCTCATGAACTAGCACGCTTGATTTTAATTGAGCAAATATATAGAGCCTTTTCTATAAGCCAGAATTATCCTTATCATCGCTCATAAAATTAAAATTTTTAATTAATTTTAAATAAAAAAGCAAACATTAGCAATATCAATAATGTATAGTACATATATACTATACATAGAGTTATAATGGATGTGAAGAGGTTAGCTATCCCTTTATTAAGCGATGGAGTTTCCGCTGGTTTCCCCTCTCCTGCAGAAGATTACGTAGAAGAAAGCATAGACTTAAATGAGCACCTTATACAAAATCCATTTAGTACCTTTTTTCTTAGAGTCAGTGGTAATTCAATGATAAATTCAGGTATTCACGATAAAGATCTAATTATTGTAGACAAAAGTTTAATCGCTAAACCGGGCAACATCGTGATCGCGATGGTAGACGGTGAATTCACAATAAAACGTTTGTCAAAAAAAAATAATAGCTTTTATCTAAAAGCAGAAAACCATAATTATCCTGATATTGATTTTAGTAATCATAGTAATATCCAGATATGGGGCGTTGTCATTTATTCAATACATAATTTATATAGGTAATAAAAATGGAGGCGATAGTATTAATAGATGGCAATAACTTCTATGCATCGTGCGAACAAAGTATAAATCCGAATTTAAGAGGAAAGCCAATTGTGATCTTATCAAATAATGATGGATGCATTATCGCAAGGAGTCCAGAGGCTCGTGCGCTAAAAATAGAAATGGGAATTCCTTATTTCAAGGAAAAAGAACGGTTAAACCAATTAGGTGTAGTAGCCCTAAGCTCTAATTATTCTTTATACGGTGATATGAGTAGAAGGCTAATGAGTTTATTGAAAAGCTATTGCGAAAAATTAGAAATTTATTCCATCGACGAAGTCTTCGCATCTGTTAGTAGACCTCATGATAGCAACCTATACCCTTGGGCTAGAGAATTAAGATCCTTTATATACCAAAGTCTTGGAATAACTATAACAATAGGGATAGCAGAGAATAAAGTTAAAGCAAAATTAGCTAATAAATTAGCTAAAACACTCAATTCATCCGCAGGAATATTTGATTTAGCGAACGTAAATAACGAAAATGATTATTTAAAGAAAATAAGTGTCAAAAGTATATGGGGTGTTGGCAATAAAACATCTAAATGGTTAATAGATAAAGGAATTAAAAATGCCAAAGAATTAAAAGATATGAATGAATATGAAATAAAAAAGAAGTTAGGTGTAATAGGCCAAAGGATTCAATTAGAACTAAAAGGTCACAAATGTCTCACAGTAGAAGAGATAAGAAAATCAAAAAAAGAAATCCAAGTTAGCCGGAGTTTTGGTAGTCCAATCACAAGGTTAGAAGATTTAAAACAGGCTCTGGCTATCTATACAATCAAAGCAGCCGCAAAAATGCGATATGAGAATTTAAAAACATCATCTATTACTATATTCACTAGAACCAGTCTTTATTCAAATGAAATCTATCAGAAAAGTGCTCACAAGAAATTATTAGAAGCAACTGACAGTACAAGTACTATCCTAAAAATAATTCTTGATTTAGCTATAGAGATCTATAATCCAAACTATAAATTAGCTAAAGCCGGGGTTCTAATGCAAGATCTATCTCTTAGTGATTATTTACAAAAAACAATTCAACTATACTATTATGATACCAATTCAATGAAATCAAGAAATCTAACAAACACAATCGATTCATTAAATAAAAGATTTAAGACTGAGGCACTAAGTTGGGGCATAACCTTAAACAAAAAAAAATGGGAAATGAACAGGCGTTTATTAAGTGATACATCAACAACGGATATCAGAAATATTCCTACTATAATTATTTAGAAATAAATTTATTTATGGAATTTATTCTATTTTTGGGCAGATTAGATAAAGAAATATTAGAGCTAATAAGAAAGGCGGAATACACGATTATGGAAAACGCGCCAATTTGTGAAATAGGTAAAAACTTTGTAGGATTTCATAATGGCACGGAGAAAATAATTGTTATTTGTACGGAGAATGCAAAAAGACTAGGAAATTACAAGGAAAGTACAATCATAAATGATAACGACAACCATAAAACAAGACTATTTATAAGAAGAGCACTGAGGCATGAGGCTACTCATGCTGCTCAATGGTGTAATGAGAATAAAATAACAGGAATAATTGGAGATCTAGAAAATAGAATAAATGAAAACAAATTAAGCGCGCTTGAATCATCACTTGATTTATCAGGGAATTTCATGATGGAGGTTGAAGCTTACGTAATGGAAGATAAACCTAAATCGGTAATAAAAGCTTTAGAAAAATATTGTTTATAAAAGATTATTTATTAACAACATAATTACCACATCTTTGCTTATCAAGAAAAACAATGTGCTGTCTTTCCAGATAATACAATTCTTGAAATTTTAAAGCGTCGGAATTCAAATCCTGGAAAAGATCTTCTATTTCCTTGAAAGAATCCGAGTTATCATCCGCTGAGGTATTAATCAAAATTGAGATACAGTTTTCAAGAGTCTCTAATCTTTGAGAACTCCATGAATTAATAAGATGCCTACATCTTTTGAGAGATTTATACCTCTCCAAAAGAGATAAAGAACCAAGTAAATTATCCTTAGCATTATTTAATGTAGTTAAAAATAATTCATCAGGATGAACATAAGAACCAAGTTTATTATTTGAATTTGGATGGTGAATATTTAGAAAATCAGGCAAGCGTAAAAGAAGATCTATATTCTGAAGGTTACTAACAAGATTATCTGTAAGTTCATTATTAAGAATTAATATATATTCATCACCCAAAATACTTTCTTCAATCTTACCTATTGCATTCCAAATTAATCTATTTTGCTCGGTTGAGAAATCCTCTATTTCTCTTTTCTTTAACTCCTTTCTAATGAAAACTCTAAGTTCTGAGCAATGCAAATAATAAAGTAATATTTCCAACTCATTTTTTTCTCGTTGGTTAGTCTCATTAGGTAATTCGAACTTCTGAGCTCTTCCATGCCAACGAAAGCCCTTGATCTGTTTTCTTAAATCCTCCTCAAACTTAATAGCCAAGCGAGCCTGTCCCATACTTAATCGCTCGGAAACTTTCTGTAAATAATGCGTACGACTAGAAGACTGCGGCAACTTACTTAAGAATTTGACAAGTAGAGAGACTACATATTGAAAATCTTCAGCCTTGGTAAGATCCTTATCATTAAATATCTGATCAACTTGCCAATCAATCCAGAAAGAAGCATTATCAATTAAATTAAAATAGTCATTTGCACTATTCTTACTTAGGAACTCATCAGGATCTTTATGTTCTTTAATTTGTAAGATCTTAAGATTTATCTGCTCATGCAAAGATAAACTTTCAACTTCTTTAATTATTCTCTTAGTTGCAATGACACCTGCATTATCGGAGTCGAAATTAATAATAATATTCTTGCTATCAGTACACCTACATAATTGAGAGATTTGATACTTATTCAAGGCTGTACCTAAAGACGCAACACAATTATTTATGCCTTTAGAATGAAGGGAGATTACATCAAAATAGCCTTCAACAACAATAGCCTTATCTTTTCTTCTGATGTTGCTGGAGGCTTTATTAAAAGCAAACAATAATCTTCCTTTCTCAAATACCTCTGATTCTGGAGAATTTAGATATTTTGGTTCCTGACCATCAAGACTTCTACCTCCAAATGCCACTACTCTACCTTGAGGATCTAATATTGGTACCATTAATCTATTTCGAAATCTATCATATTTCTTATCCTTATTTATTGTAATAAGTCCTGAATTCAGGATTGTTTGTTCGGAGAAGTTCTCTACTTTAACTAAATAATTCAACAAGTTATTCCATGATTTAGGGGCATATCCAAGCTCAAACTCGTCAATTGTTGATCTATCTAATTTCCTGCTTTCAATCAAATAAGTATAAGCTTCTTTACCTAAAGTATTATGGAGTTGAGACTTGAACCAATTCTTGGCGACAAGTAAAATTCTGTAAAGTTCTTCTCTTCTGGATAGTTGTTTCTTATATAAATCTTGTTTTGGACCATCTAAGGTAACAACATTTATATCATTTTTCTTTGCAAGAGATAGGACTACATCACTGAAATTATTTCTGGTAAATTCCATTAAAAATTTAATTGAATTTCCTCCAGCTCCGCACGAAAAACAATAATAAAACTGTTTATCAGGTGAAACAGTCATAGATGGCTTACTATCATCATGGAAAGGACATATACCAACAAATTCCTTACCTTTTTTCTTTAAAACTACATGTTCTGATATAACCTCAACAATATCTGCCTTGTCCTTGACTTCTTGAATAGTATCAGGATGAATAGGAGCGCTCATATGAGTAGATTTATATTAGAACTCAATAAATATTTTTTAGTTATAGGCCATAATTACTAAATAATCTACTTAAATTCATAATATAATTATTTTTTTATTGATGAAGCTTCTAAAGAAAATAAATCACGAAAGTTTCTCAGTTAACATTTCTATGCTTTTACTAGCATCTTTTTTCTTTAGTTTAATGACAGTATGTGTGAAATTAGTTGATTCAAAAATATCAATATACCAATTGGTATTATTTAGATCAATATTTAGTCTGTTTATTACATCAATTATTTTAGTAAATAAGAGAATAAAACCCTGGGGAGAAAATAAGCCTTTACTAATTCTGCGCGGCTTATTTGGAACAATTGCTTTATTATGTATCTTCTATGCAATACGTAATATGCCTCTAAACATTGCGACAGTAATACAATACACTTATCCAATATTTATATCTATATTTGCTAGCATTTTCATCAAAGAAAAATTAACTAAAAATATTTTATTAGCTTTAATCTTAGGTTGGTTAGGAATACTTGTAATAATAAACGCAAATCATATCGACCAGAGTAATTTAGAGATAAATAAACTATCAATATTAATAGCCTTCTGCGGGGCAATTTGTACTGCATTTGCTTACATAACTGTAAAACAGTTATCACTAAAAGAAGATATTTTTGTAATCATTAAATATTTTCCTTTGGTATCTTTAATAATAATGACACCAATAGTTTTCTTTAATTGGCAAACACCTGGTTTATCAGACATTGCATGGATTTTCGGAATAGGTATATTCACACAAGCAGGACAAACTTTTTTAACAATTGGATTAAAAAACCTTCCTGCAGGGCAGGCTTCAACTATTAACTATATGCAGGTATTGTTTGCTTCAATTTGGGGGATAATTATTTTTTCAGAAGAAATTACATTAAATTTTATTATAGGAGCTTCATTAGTATTACTTGGAACTATATTTTCTACTAGAAAAATGCACAAAAAGATTTATAATAAAATAAAGTAAATTAACCATATGAAATTTTTTTTACTAGCGATTTTTGGCTTTATCCCTACCCAGCAAATATTTGCTGATACAGCAACAACTGTTACATGCACCAGAAGCGAATACAGAGAAGAATATATTGCAGGGACAAGGTCTCAACCTGGATATGTTAGAACCTATGAGGTTGATGTAGAAGTACCCTGCGGGGGGCAAACCCAAGTACAAGTTGAGGACAATAACGACTGCAGTGAAGGGACATTCATCGGAGGGCTTATAGGAGCAGGCTTGGGTCTAGCAAATTCAAGTGGCAACGATAGATTTTGGGCAGTTCCAGGTGCAGCTACAGCAGGAGCACTTATAGGCTGTCAGATTGATGGAGGTTAATTGATAAGTTGGATAAAGGGAGACGTTATTGATTCCTGGGAATATAGTCATAGATTATATGTCTTATTAAATTGCCAAGGGATAGGATATGAAATTCAAGTGCTTCAGGAATTACCTGCCAATTCATTAAATAAGGAATTAATACTTTGGATACATCACGTCAAAAGAGAAGATTCTGACTCTTTTTTTGGTTTCAAAAATAAAGAGGAGAGAGATCTCTTTAGGGAACTACTTCTAATAAAGGGAATTGGACCACAAATAGGAATGAATCTACTAAAAAGGTATAAAATTAACGAAATTATGAACTCTATTGTTGAAAACAACAAAGATCTAATAAGCTCTGTTCCAGGTATTGGCCAGAAAATGACAGAAAGAATATTCCTTGAATTAAAGAATAAATATAAGAAGTTTCAATTAAATAACAAGTCTGATATAAATCATGCTAAATCAACCTCATCATTAGACTGTGTTTTGGAAGACGTTGAAATTGCTCTCAATTCACTTGAATATTCCAAAAAAGAAATAGCCGAAACACTTAAAGTTATTTCATCTGATATAAAGAAATCTAATTTAAAAAAAGAAGGCAAATTTTTGAATATTAATTTTGAAGAGATCTTTAAGGAAGCTTTAGCTATGTTAAATAGGCAATAATATATAAAATGATCATCAGCGTAGTATTATAGTTATAAGAATTTAAAATTTATGTCCTTAGACACTGCAAAGAAACAGAAGCTTATTGCATCACACCAAATACATGCAACTGATACAGGCTCAGTTGAGATTCAAGTCGCGATGCTTTCAGAGAGGATATCAAAACTTAGTGATCATCTTCAGAAAAACAATCATGACTATGCCTCAAGACAAGGTTTATTAAAAATGATTGGAAGGAGAAAGAGAATGCTCTCATATATCAAGAGTAAGAGCACAAAGAATTACACAGACTTAATAAAGAAAATTGGAATAAGAGGATAACTTCCTTTAATGAAAAAGAAACAATCAAAAAAGATAAAATCTAAAAACAAATCAACCTCAAAAGAAAGTAGCGCCTTTCAAAATATTGACAATTTAGTTATAAAAGAAAAAACCAAACCAGTCTCTCAAGGAATTCCAAAATACGTTGCGGATAGAATGGCTAGAAGAATTTTCTTTACGGCTGGTATACCAACAGTTTTAGGTATGTCAGTTTTTGTAATAAGTTATTTTGTAGTTACAAAGAATATTGCTGAAATCCCTCCATCATCAACTATCACTATTTCGGCCTTATTTTTTCTTATAGGTTTAGGTGGATTAAGTTTTGGGATTTTATCAGCCAGCTGGGACAAAGAACAAGGAAGTATCTTAGGATTAGAAAACATATCCTTAAACATAAAAAGAGCAAAGGCGGCATTTAAGCCAGCATCACAAAATTATGATGTCGAGAAAGAAAAATAATTTAAGAAACTAAAGACCTCAAATTAACTGAAAATGATTCTGATGCAAGAAGTTTTGCAGCACCATTTATATCCCCCACGCAGAATTGGTCTCCAAACTTCACATATGTGACAGAATTATTAGATTTAACTTCAGCCAGAACTGGAGCTTTAACTCCACATTTATCCTTATCAGCCTTGAACTTGATTAAACAATCCCTTATTTTATTTTGTATTCTGACATCAGCTGCTTGGGAACTATTTAAATTGATGAATAGTAGCTTAAGATTATCAATTTCTCGGCAATCATCAACTATTAACTGAGATTTATCATTTCTTTTATCAATAGTCCCCCAAATCAATAATCGAGTGTCTGTTAGCAAAAACTCAGAAAGTCTCAAATATGTTTTTGGAAAAATTACCGCCTCGCAACTACCAGAAAGGTCCTCTAATTGTGCAATCGCCATTCTATCTCCTTTCCTGGTAGTCAATAGTTTAATCTCAGGAATCATTGAAACCATAGAGACTTTACTTCTATCCTTAAAATCATCGAGGTTAGATATACTTATAGGAGAAACTATTTTGGCTGATTTTGCAAGATGTTTTAACGGGTGATCAGATAAATAAAAACCTAAAAGTTGCTTCTCTAGTCTCAACTTATCTATCAGCGAATAATCTTCTACAACATTTCTCTTAGTTAATGAAAGGTCTAGTTCAAAGGAACTATTGTCATTATTAAATAAATTTCCTTGTCCTGATAAACGGTCTCGATTCCTAGTAGTTGCCCATTCAACTACATTATCGAG
>QCLS01000018.1 GCA_003214355.1 Prochlorococcus sp. AG-418-C09
TAAATTTCAATTAAGAAAGCCATAATTAAAAAAGAATACGTCTAATTAACTAATGCTAATAATTAATGAGAAATAATAAAAATCATTCCAATCCATAAATATCCATACAATATTCAATCAATTTAATTGATTCCTCTATCCCTCTATCAGATTTATTATCGAGATCGAAACAACTTTTCAGCTTAGTTGCTAATTCCTTATAATCTTTTTGATCAAGGTTATTATTTCTTAACTGATAAATGTATGGAATTAAAATAATTACAAATATTGATGCAATAAAAATAATGACAATAGTAAATGAATTGATTCTTCTCAAAATTAATGAATTTTAGGATTAAAATTATTCTACATTTAGTAATATCAAATAAATGCACTCACAATGAGTTTATATTTATTAATTTCAATTACATGAATTTGTAAACTCTTGAATATAACTTTTACCAATAGTGATCTTTTAAATGTCTCTCCATACATATAATTTCGCAATCATTATCTATCCCTTTTGGATGAATATCACAATAAGATAAACATTGAAAATAATCATCTATAGGATTAATCTCTTTTTTCTGTTTACCTCTTTTAAATTCTCTCATAATAAACAACTTAATTTGTTTATTACCATAAGTTAAATTATTCTGAAAAGAAATGAGTACAATTTCTCAAATATAGATTTCTTATTTTATTCTCCAGAAAATCTAAAGAATAAGTCCTTTAAAGTATAAATATATTAATAAGTAATAGCTTTAAATCTAAAAGAATTAGATTAGTTTAGTTTCTTAGTTAGATTAAATATAGGTGGTAAAAGTTATTAGTTATGAACTCAATTCTAAATAAGATTAAGAATGTCTTTCAGCCTAAAATAAGGTTAAAAAACAAACATTATGAAGCAGCGATTAAACTCGAGAAAGAGTCTAATGATTTAAATTGTAAAGTTGAGAATTTTCTTCAAAATGCTAAAGAGGTTGATGAGGCTTGGAGGAATAAATGGCTTAAATAGTTTACAAATCTATTTGAATAAGAAGGTAAATAAAAATGTCATTCATTGACTAAACTTCTTGCTAGCTTAATAAAAAGATGATTATATTTATGAGAATAAAAAATTTATGAACACATCAAGAAAGAGACTTTTAAAAAGCTTTGGACCAGGAATAATATTAGCTGGCGCTGCTATTGGAGGTTCTCATTTATTTTCATCTACTACAGCAGGGGCAAGATTTGGGTTCTCACTAATGTCAATCATATTACTTACAAATATTTTAAAGTATCCATTCTTATTAGTTGGCACTCGTTTTACATCCTCCACAGGTAAATCCCTTTTAGAAGGTTTCAAAGAGAGAAACAAACTCTATCTTCCTATTTTTTTGATAGTTAGTTTAATAACGGGGACCTTAACCATAGCTGCAGTAAGTTTACTTTCTGGTGCTCTACTTACTAATATTCCTTACTTATCTAATTTTAAATCTGTTGATTTATCAATTTTTATTCTCGTTTTGTCAGGTTTCTTACTCTTAATAGGTAAATATAAGGCTCTTGATAGAATTTCTAAGTTTTTAGTAACTCTTCTATTTTTACTTACTTTATTTGCTGTAATTTCACTTTTGATGAAAGGTTCAATAAATCAGGATCTTAACTCTTCATGGATCAATCCAGAGGTTAGTCCTTGGAATGTTTATAAATTAGGATTCCTAATATCTCTAATGGGATGGATGCCATGCCCAGTAGAACTTTGTGTATGGCCTTCATTATGGATGTTTTCCAGAAAGAAAGAAACAAAATACACGCCAACAGTTTCTGAAGCAGAGTTTGATTTTAACTTAGGTTATTTAATAACCATTATTACTGCATTATTTTTCCTTTTTCTTGGTGCAGTGACGATGTATGGAACTGGAGAAGCAATGCTAGGAGGGAGCGCATTTGCTTCAAATCTCATAAAGCTTTACACAAGTTCAATTGGTGATTGGGCAAAATGGATAATTATACCTTCTTCGTTTGCAGCTATGTTTAGTACTACCCTTACATGCTTAGATGCTTACCCTAGGAGCGTTTCTTCTATACAGGGACTTCTTACAGGCAAAGATCAAGGAAGAATGGAATCATCATTTGAAAACAATCGCTTTCAGGTATGGATGGTCATTCATATCTTTTCTTCTTTAATAGCTTTAATACTTGCAAAATCCGGTGGAATTGGACTTAAAGATTTTGTATTTGTTGCTATGACTGGAAGTTTTTTAACTGCCCCGATTTTTGCATGGATGGCTATGGATACAATCAATAGCAATTTAGTTCCAAGAAAATATCATTATGGTACTTTCTTGAATTGTCTTTCTTGGTTAGGTCTTTTATTTCTTATCATATTTAGTCTGTTATTTGTTGCAAATAAATTCTTTGGATTAGGAGCCTCTTAAACTCAGTTATTAAAAAAATCCTTCTTGAATATGAATAATCAATGCTTACTTAAGATTAGATAAAAACTTTATTATTGTATAATTATAAAAATACCCATCAGATCAATTAAAAAGAAGTTTCTTGTAATTAAGTTAATATTGCATATTACTACTATATTTGTGATCTTGTACTGCTATTTTAGTTTATTGATAACAATACCAAATAGTTTAATATATAGAATAATTTTTTCCTTCCTATATATCTGGTGTACTATTGGAATTAATGTAAATCTTGTAATTCCTTTTATAAATAAAATAAGCAAAGCTAATTAATAATTAATTTAGGAAACAAATGTATAAAGTAATAAATAAACTATAATAACTTTCTTATTTAATCAACAAAAAGATAAATTTCATCAAATTAGCTTTACTCCGTATAAGTTCAACTTATTAATGAAAAGGATAAATTAATAGTAATTATTATTATCAAAGTAAGTACAAATGGAAAGGCTGGATAACGATCTTTAAAGCTAGCTGGAGGCCAAGGTGACCAGGATATAAGTCTTAGACTTTTATTTGAGTTTTTTCTTGGGGAATTATTCTCAAAATTACCAAATCCAAATTTTTTTGCTTTAATAGATCTTTTCATAATTTATTAACTACAAGAATAATATATTAACAACCAACTTATAGATAATGTTTAAGGAAATACAAAATTATTCTTAGAAAATATATAAACTTTATAATTTAGTAAAAATATTTCATAAAACAAAAAAAACCAGCTTAGGAATAACACTAGGCTGGTTTAATTGATGAAAAATATTTAAGCTATAAAAGGTTAAACTTTTTCCTTAACATACGCTCTGAACTCAATTGCCGCTTTATAAACAATTGAAAGTATTTCAATATTCAGCCTGAGGAATAGAATAAATAATAGACTTACTAGTGATCCTAGAAGGAATAAATGAGGACTAAACCAACTTGATCTAGTTAACCAAGCATGTAACCAATCTACAAAGAAACCAAAAGCCGAACCGACTCCAAGACCTACTCCAACAGCATAAAATATATTAAAGAGTTGAAGGGTTATATATTTGTCGAAAACATAGTCATCCTTAAGTGTCCTATATATAGAAGCAAAAGGATTTTCCTTTTGTTTCTTGCAAAATCTAATAGTAGATAAAATTGCACATATAATCCCAAACCATAATGGTGGAGAAAGCCATGCTGGGGCATTCTCTGCTGTGATTGCTTTCAGACCTACTAATGCGAAGAGAATAATTACTCCACCTACTAGATAGATAATTAGTTTTTCTTTTTTGTCTACCTTAGCTAGTAGACCTCCTTTTTCGTCGCTCATTAAATGAATTTAAAAAATTTTAATTATAATATCACTTTTATATAAGTATTTATATCTATATATAAACTTTTATTAAATTATGAAGAACAACTGTAGTGAGAGATTCCACCTTTATTGAAATAAGATAAAGGTCTTAGTTTGTCATATTTTTTCTCAATATCAGATGAATTTTCCTCATATGGTTGAATTAATATATTAAGCAATTGATTCATTTCACTGAAGTCTCCCACTTCTGCCTTCTCGTAAGCTGAGGCTACAATCCACTCTCTCCATGTAAATTTTGGATTTATTAGTTTCATTTTTTTTGAACTTATCCCTAAATCTCCATTTTTATTAATTAATTCTCTCCACCTAGCGATCCATTTTACCCATTCCAGTTGGATTTCATCAGAAACAGGTAAGTAGAAACTTTCTTTTATTGAAGAAATATCTTCTGGAATCTCGGAAAGTTTTCTGAAGAAAACAGTATAATCAGCCTTGGAATTATCCAGAAGCAAAAGCAATTGCTGGACTAAAGAATGATCATATTCTCTGATTCCTAATTTACTTGCCCACATTAGATTTAATTTTGTTTGCATGGATTCAGAAAAACTATCTACAATATCATCGAATTGTTTTATGTCATCTAGATCATTATTAAGAAGAGGCTTGATAGAATTACAAAACATTTTGAAATTGGATTCTGCGGCCGCAGGTTGGTTAAGAAAAGAAAAGTGCCTACCACCTCCTATCCAGGGTTGAAAGGTGGGATCAAATAATTCACAAAATCCGAATGGGCCATAATCCAATGTATAACCTCCAGCAGAACAGTTATCACTATTAAAGTTACCCTGGCAGTATCCGACTCTTATCCAATTAGCCACAAGTGAAGTTAACCTATCTTTAAATTGCTTAATTAATTCAATTAATTGCATACTAAATTCAGAACGTTGATCAATACAATCTCCATAATTCCGGAAAATTAGATGTTTAACTAACATTCGTAGCTCTTCTTCAGCATAATTGTGATCTTTTTCGCGAAGTCGCCTTGCAAAAAGCTCTAACTGCCCCACTCGTAGAAATGAAGGGGCAACCCTAGTAGTTATAGCAACAGGAGTTTCAACCAAAATATCTGGTTCAAGGTATTTAGAATTCTTTTTGTACCATGGTCTATGAACCTTTTCAGAACAGGAACTAAAAAGCGTTAAGGACCTTGAAGTTGGAACTCCAAGGGCATGCATAAACTCCTGTGCAAGAAATTCTCTAATACTAGACCTTAATACGGCTCTACCATCAGCACCTCGGCAATAAGGAGTGGGACCGCCTCCCTTTAGTTGCATTTCCCACCTTTTACCTTTAAAAACGCCTTCAAAAACTGAGATTGCTCTTCCATCACCATAACCATTCCCTGTTCCAAAGGGGCACTGACTTCTATATTCTGTCCCATAAATGGATAATGCATATCCAGTTGCCCATCCATAAGATTTCATAGGTGCTTTTGCTACACTGAAATCGCCTGAAAAAAGTCGACAGAAATCTTCATCTTTAATAAGCTTTTGGCTTATCCCTAATTCATTGAATAAGGTATCACTGTGAGCTAGATATATCGGATCATTTAATCTTTTAGGAATTACTGGTACATAATGTCCAGATGAAACCTCTCTAGGGCTAAAATCCTCACCAGTTAAATCTGAATTCGGATCAGCTTTTAGTTGATCAAGTAAAGAGAAATCTGCCTTTTCAAGGAATTCAGAGTATTTTTCTAACATAACAAACTTAAATTTAATTAAGTGCAAGTTTTATAAGTCATACCAAGATTATGACATCATTTAAGAAACTAATACAAAACTACTTATAAAATGTGATTACAAAATAAATTCCTGTGAGGAATATTACTATAGATAAGAAATAAAAAGTAAAAGGAATCAAAGGATATTTATATAAGATTTCTTTAACCTTTGATTTGACTTTCATTTTATCAAACTTGGGTATTACTAATTCTTTCTTTCTAGCAGGCAACCCAAGATCCTTCCTTCTTTTAGCTTCTCCCATTTTTTTATTAATGATAATTTTCTATATTAATCCATCTGATCCTTTGTAAAAATTCGAATTAGTTAGAAATGATTATAAGAATCATAAATATAGATTTAATAATCAATTCAATTTAAGTTCTATAAAATCAGTAATTTAACTTTATTATTATGTTAATCTCTAATAATTTATTAATATAATCAATGGAATTTTTAAAGAGCAATAAAATCATTGTTCTACTAACCTTTTTAGCATTGCTTTCTTTTATTTTAGAGAAATTAGAAATCATTCATCCTTAAGGTATTAACAAATAGCAAGGAACCTATTTCTGATCATTAAAAATATCTTAGTTTTAAATTCCAGATTTATATAAATTTTAATCAATTCTCAAATATCCAAACCAATCAGGTGTTAATTTTTCATAAGACAATTTAGCATCATTGACTAATTCAATTTCCCAATCCCCAATCTGACTAATTAATTCGAAATCATCAATATCTTTAAAGGCACTTAATTTTGAAATATCATCTGTATGTTTTTTTAAAGAATTAGTTAATAAATTCTTTTTAGCCTTCGCTTTTGCCTCATCAGCAGTATTAGCAACAAACAGACCAAATTCATGATTCTCAGACATAGAGTTACTATCGTAGCCCCCTAAATTAACAAACCATAATTTCTTATATCTACGGCTTTCCAAGGTTATATTATCTTTTTTTTGGTATGTTGTTTTCTTCCCTTTTTTAATATTTACTCTATGACCATCAATATCTGTAATTTTCTTATAGCTATCCAGGTGTAGCCCTTTAATGTCTCCGAACCAGCCTTCTCTAATTTGATCAAATGTATCTTCAATGTATCTACCTATAACCCATCTAACATCATGTAATTCGATATTTGACTTGGCTGTTTTACCACCAATAACAACTATAAATAAATATATTTGGTCATTCTTCATTTAGTTAAACAAAAAAATTATAATTGTATTATTATATATTCGTTATAAATTATGTTTAGGATTAATCACGATAAGGTTAACTTTTTTATGAATAAAAAATATATAGTATATTAATTTTCTGATATGAAAAGAAAAGAACAAAGCATAAAAATAAAATTCAAATCATTTCCCGTATTCTCGTTAATATTTATTTCTTTAATCTTATTTGCTGACTATTTAAGAAATAACTCAATTTACTTTATGCCTAAAGAATATAAAGTTCTGATGAAAATAGTTGATCAATTAGCTTCAAAAAATGATCTAAGCGAAAGAGAAATTCCATTTACAATAACAAGTGGGGCTTATACAGCGTATGTTGCTGAAGAGTTAGAACTATGTAGGGATGATGGTTGTTATTACTTTGCTAACTTAGACCCCTACAAAACCCACAGAAATGTAAATGATATTGATATTAATGAATTAATTAAACAATCTTATTTAGTGAATGGGATAGAAGCTTATGCTTGGAGTGGGACTACCGTGATGATTAGTCAATCAACTTTTCAAACTTATGGAGAAAATAATGGATTTTTAGCATGCACTGTAGGCCATGAATTATCTCATATAATTTTTAATGATCATATTGAGCAATCAAAGAAATTATCTGAAATTTTAAAGGATGTGGATGAGAGAAATTTTGAGGAATTATCAATTAATTTAGAAAACGAGATAGGCTCTTATGATTTAAAAGAATTAAGTTTTAATGAATTAAGGGAATTTATAGAACTCTCTTTAAGTAGAGAATCCGAGGCAATTGCTGACAATAATGGAACCGTAATGGTTATAAATGCTGGTTATGAAAATGATACTTGCCTAGAAGAACTTACCTTCCTAACATCAACTTCATTTTACCCAACCGATACCGATCTGAATAGCACGCATCCAGGATACATTGAGAGATACGAGTCATTAGAAAAATTTATCAATGCTTACATAGAATCCAATCAGATTACAACACACGAACCCTTCAAATGGAGATGGATTTACAATAGAAGAAAGAATACATTAATTTTCAGACCTTTAAAAAGTTAGAATTAAATTCTTATAAGATAAAAACTAGAATAGGTAAAAGAAAAATTTAAAGATTTATATTATGTTAAATACAAATAATTAGGCTCTGATAAATGCGTTTTATAGTACATCTAAGAAAAAATAATAAAGAATTTGATGAAGTGGTCTTAGCAAATAACAAAGAAGAAGCAATAAAAATCGCCTTAGAAAATAATCCTGATTCAGAAGCGATAAAATCAGAATGGATATATAAGATGTAGAAATGATTTTCTACCAAAATTAAATTATTTATCAAGATTTCATATTGGCTGACTAAATATGATTTTATATATATCCTTTATATAAATATGAACTTAAGATTGATGGGGATCACAATTCAAATTTCTCACGCAATTAGTTATGACTATTATTCAATATTTTAGAGAAGCCGCTTCTCAATCCCTAAATGCAATCTTTCAACAATCTTTAGAGAATTAAAGCATTTATTATCTCAAGAAATAGATGTCTATTAACTTGGTTATCCAGAATTAATAAAAAACAAATTAATCATGCATAATTACATTGAAGAACTAAATCTGAAAACTAATTTAAGGAAAAGCAGTTCTGTTATTTTAATTTCCTTTATGCTTGGAGTTGCTATATCGAGCATTCCATATGTAAAAAGCTCCATTGATAATATTAATAATGAAAGAAGAGTTATACTCGAAAAGAATCTAAAAATAAAGGAGATTGAAGAAATATGTAAAGGGGATGGCAGCTCCTATTCAAAATTTTACGATCTTGGATTCCCTGAAACAGCCTTGGCAGAATTTAATAATTGCATGGATATAAACATGGGAGGATCATAAGCCATTAGTGATCTTAATTATTTAAATTCTTTTAAACTTAAAAAAAAAGGATCAAAACAATCAATGATTTATTTAGTTAATTAGAAACTAAGAATTCATCAGTAATGGAAGTTGTCTTTTCTTTATAAGAATATTATAAATATATTTAATTAAAATAAGTATAACTAATCATTTTTATATAAATTACATATCTAATAAATCATTTATTAGTATAATTCGATTCCAATTTTATTAATAAGAATAATTAAATTGAGATCAATAATTAGAATTAAATCATGAAATCTATTTCTGAAGATATTAACGAGCCAATCATAAATTTGCATTCTAGAAATATTCTAAAGAATTGGTTGAATTTACCTTTTTGCCAATCTCAATGTGGAAAAATAGTAACTTCGAATTTCATAGAAGGAAAAAAGCAAATAAAATAAGTACTACTGTTCCTATTTATCCCTTATACATAGAGTTAAGATTTAATTTCGTACTTAAAACTCTTATGAAAAGATAAAAAAATCAAATCTAATATAAATAAATTTAAAATATTAATAATATCCTTAAAGAATTATATTTATATCAACTTAATATCATTATTTTTAAAAGGTTTTTTACATAAAGAAGGGGAGACCTTGAAACCTAACAGAAAAGCCTTGGAACGGGATCTGCATATCTAAGTGATACAAACTTTCTGGAAATAAAACGGTATTAAAATCTACATTTATATAAATAAATCGAATATTCTTAAAAATTAGAATTAAATAAAATATGGCAAACTTTAATAATTCTAGGTTTATATCTAACAATTAACATAAAGGCTTAACTGGCTGGTTTAATAACTGGTTCATGTACTGCTCCATTACATACTGCTACTGCAAGACTAAGTTTTGTATTGTCATCAAATTGTGATAGTCCACTATCAGCTCTATTAAACCAACCCAGGGTATGATTAACACAAGTATTCCACTTCATTGACTTTCTTGTAGTAGGAATTAGAGCAATTAGAATCAGAATCAAAGTAAATGCGGAGGTAATCGCAGAATATTTAACTATATTATGACTATTGGATGAACTCATAAAAAAAAGGAATATATAATGATTAGTTTATATCGGTTTTCAACAATTTGTTAATCTAAATGTACTCATTTCAACAAGTAAAATCTTCTAATAAAATCCCATCGTAAGTTAAATATGAGAATGATTTAAAGCATCAATGATGAATTATCAACTTGTAACAGAATAATATTCTTAACATTTATAATATTTGCAGTTAAAAATTCATTAATTGAAGCAAGGTACTTTAGATCTACTCATACTTATAATAATCTTTATTGGACTTCAATCATGGTGGATAATTCCAATAATAAGAAGAAACAACAATTTAAATGCGAAAGGGAATAAATTAAGAAAAGAAATCAAGCAATTAGAAAATATTTATAAGAAATGAATAAATCAAATAAGTCATATTTATTCTTAACTGTAATATTTTGTTTAGTTATTATTTATAGTTCATTTAATAGTGGATCTCTACTGTCCTCAGAATATAGAGATGGAGAAACCATCTTTAAGAATATTTGCGCCACTTGTCATGTGAGGCATGGGAAAGTCATTCAAGAAGGATTGAAGTCTTTGAGATTTTCCGACCTTGAAGAGAGAGGAATAGCCAACATAAATGCCATATCAGAAATAGCGAATGAGGGGATTGGATACATGAAAGGTTATAAAAACAAATTAGGAGAAGGGGAAGATAAAATTATTGCAGAATGGATAATAGAAAACTCTAAAAGAGGTTGGGATATTCAATTTAATAAATAAAAGCTTTGTAAATTCTTTATTATTATTATGAAAATTTCATTCTTCATGATAAAGAGGATCATTTCCAATTTGCCTGATTTCATTTTCATTTATATCTTCTTCTAAAATGAGATCTGGATTCTTACCAGTCAATTCGGCAAAACTTCTTCCTTTAGGTAAAAGATTACCTCTCAAAGTTCCAAGGGCATCATTATAACTTGCTGCAATTTGTTTTATTCTCTTACCCAGACTATTAAATTTATCAATAAAAAGAATGAGAGCATTATGCAGACTGGCTGCTTTATGATAAATATCCTGAATATCTCTGGTTAATTTAGCTTGATTAATATTCATAGATAAATTTTTTAAAATCGCCAGAAAGCTTGTAGGGAAAGTTAAAATAACTTTTCTATCAAATGCGTATTCAAGTAATTCTTCATCCCTGGAAAGAGCCATAGCTAAAGCCCCCTCAATTGGAACAAACATAATTACTCCATCTAAAACAACACCCATGGATCTTAAATTATTTGAATAATCCTTTTTACTTAGTTGATCAATATGATTTCTCACTTTTCTTAGGTGATTATCTAATGCTAATTTCTTGGATTTATCATCATTAGCTTTGAGTACTTCTTGGTAACTATCAATTGGTGTCTTTGAATCAATTATAAATATTCTTTCCCCAGGTATTTTAATAACACAATCAGGCCTGTAAGTACCATCATCGGTTGTAAAAGTAACCTGTTCATCGAAATCGCAATATCTATTAAGACCGACATACTCCATTGTTCTTTTAAGGGTCACTTCACCCCACTTACCTTTTATATCAGGTGACTTCAATGCCTTTGCTAGTTCAAGAGCTGCTCCTTTAACATCTTCATTCTTCGATTTTAAATCCTTTGTTGTTTGCGCCAAAGCTGCTAACTTCTCTTTCGATTCATCGCTTAGTGTTTTCACTTGCTGGGTTAACTTTGCTACTTCTTGTGAAAATGGTTCTGTAACATTGGATTTATTTGTTTTTATTAACTCTTCTCTAGACTCTCTTAGCATTTCTTCACTCAAAACCTTAAATTGAGTTTTTAAATCAGTCCTCGCCTCTTTCAAAATTTCAGATTGTTCCTCTGCTGAATGCAATCTTTCTTTAAATTGGGTAACTTCATTACTCAATTTTTCTTTATCGTTTCTCAATACCCGAAGAGACTCGTAGAGATTATTAATATTATTAAGATAATCTTCCTTTTCATTGTCTGCCCTTTTAAGCCTTTCCTTAAGAACTGATTCTAGATCTTTATTAGGATTGATATCTCTCCTCCAGAAAACTCTTGATAAGAATAAACCAGCAAAAATACCAGATATTACACCTGTAATAAATAATAAAAAATCATCCATTATTTAAATTTAAAAACTAAATTATTTCTACTTAATTTTAAATCAAGTATCAAGAAATGATCTTATAACCAGTTAAGAAAGTTTTGAGATATTAAAAAAAATCCCTCAAAATTTAAATAATTTTATTAATTTATTTTCACAAGTATATATCTTATAATTTTTAAAAAGCTTGTTGGTATCCCTAACAACAAGCTCTCTAGAAGATATCTATTATAAAAACTATATACTTATGCCAGTATCAATTTGAATTATTCCTGAATCCATAAGTCTTCCTATTTTAATAGCCATTGCCATATCTAACCTTGAGAAATAAGATTGGTTGGTGGTAATCCAATCTAACTCTGAAAGAGTAATCACACCAAGTGTGCTAATTTTCAGAAAAAGTGAACCTAAATTCATTTTTAAAAGAATCCTGGGATTATCCAGCCAAATAACCCGTAGTTAACTGTTAATGCAAGTAGACCCATCATTGCAAGTCGTCCATTAGTTCTTTCGGCATTTTGCCAATAATTAGTTTTAGAATTTTCCATAAAATTTTTATCTATTTAGATAATTAGTTAAGTTAAACAAATCCAGGAATGATTTGACCTGTAGTTAGGTAAGCACCTATTGCTGCAACCAATCCGAGCATTGCAAATCTACCGTTTAGTGTTTCTGCAACTATTTTTTCTTTTTCAATTGTTTTTGTTTTGTTTGAAGTGTTTTTCATTGTTTTAAATTTAGAATAAAGTAAGTTTTCCTCTTGGAATTGTTTAGTTAAATAAGCTACTAATACTGAAGTTATAACTACAACAAATATTAGAAAAATAGTGAGTGGACTCATTAAAATATTCCTGGAATAATTTGGCCTGTTGAAACATAAGCACCTAACAACGCAACTAATCCAATCATTGCCCAACGGCCATTAATTTTTTCTGCGTTTTGAGGATAACCTTCATATGAAACTGATTCATCTATGTATGGGCGTGTTTCTGTAGGAAACATGTTTTGCCTTCCACCTGATTCGGTTGTTATGTAAGAAGAATTAGACATTGAGTTAATATGTAATTGTTAACAAACGTAACATATTTATTAATTAATGTAAAGTTATTAGTAATTTTTATAATAAATTCGCCATTAAAAAGTAAATCTGTATCAAAAGTGTGCCTAAAAAGAGTCATTTTGTATCGTAATAGAGTTATATAACTTCAAACCCTGTCAAAATGATTAGTTAGATTAATCATGCTTTAAATACTAAACCAATTATAAAAGCCATAGACTTCTTATAAGCATGAAAATGCTAAAAAATAATTATTTAAACCCAGCTAGACGAGAAATGTAAGAATCAAAATAACCGGTATTTATCCATCCAGTGGCTATTGTTTTCTCTTCATTATTACTTACTCTCCCACGATGAATATGAGATACTCCAGCAGGAAAGATTATAAGTTTTCCTTTCTCTGCAGGTTCATGGTGACCCTGCCAATGAAATTCAGTTCCCCCTGATTCAACATCATTACAATATAAAATCCAAGCTAATACTCTATTATTAGGCTCTGTAATCTCATCACTAACAGTCCAGTCACAGTGCCACTTTTTGAAGCCCTCTCCTGGAAGATAACGCTGTAGATTAAAAATAGGATTAACAAAAAGGGATTGTCCTGGGCAACATTTCCTTAAAAGAGGTCTATCTTTCAAGTATTGTTGAAGTCCAGCATTTACGCCTCTAAATATGACATCAGAAATAGCGAAAGCGTCTGGGTCACTTCGATCTATGGAAACGAGACTAATATCAGTAGAAACTTTATAAGGATCTTTATTCAAAGCTGCATCATTACCAAAAGAAATGCCGGTGGTGTGTAAATCTTTACGTCGATCAAAGAATGCAATAACTCCATCGGCGACAGATTCAAAGCCCTTATTTTTATAGCTTCCAATTAGTTCCATTTCAATAGCAGCTATCCTGAGGATTTATCCTATTAGGATCAGCGACCAAAAATCTGAACTTTTAACAACAAAGAAATATTTGACAACTTACATTTTTTATAGTGCCTTTTTTGAGAATGGCCTAATTTTAAATGATTAATATGTTATGCAATATCTTTAATGGATGATTATTAAATCCTAAATAATTTGAATAATTTCTAATATTTGTTTTTATAGGAATATTGATATCTTTTTCTATGCAATTTACTATTGCAAAATTGTTTTTCTTCTTAGCTCTTTATGGAATCTCTGATATTGCCATTAAAAATAAAATACTAAAGAATGCTGTAAGAAAGGCGAAAATGGCAAGGCCAATTAGCTAATTAAAAATAAATTCTATTTTTTAGTAATTATCTAATTTGCTAACAGAGGTAATTTCATTATTTTTGCCTCACGGTTCTATTTAGAATTATCCATAATATGTTTACATAAAGTAATAAATAGAGGTCTAAATGTTTGAAAATCTTAGCACTGCAATCATTCAAGCAATAGGTTTTTTTGGGATATTTGCTTTCTTTGTATATCAACTTATTTCTAGTCCAAGTAAAGGCAAAACTGTCACAAAGCCTTATTTAAAGAAGCAAAGTTCAACTAAAATTGAAAAATCTAGTTTAAAAAACATATTTAAAAAAAAGAAAGTAGAAGGAACAGAAGAAATTATCTCTAAAAATAAGGGTTGGTTTAGCAGAAGAAGCTAATCAAACCATTTTTAATACGAATTAAAATATTGAAATTATGAAATCAATAAATTTCATAGTAAACCAACTACTTTTGAGTTCTCAGTTTTTGAGTAGTAAATCTTACATTAACTATGTAAGTAGCGATAAGAGACAGAACCAAAAAGAAAACTAAGCTGGTTAAGGTAGAAAGTTGCATAATAAAAAATACTTTATATCCATAAAATCAAATTCTCAGAAAAAATCAATCATATTGAATAGATGATATGAAATTACAATGAAAAGATTATTAAATTATTTATATTTAATCAAATTAGAAAATATTTGATTTTTATTCAAAGATTAGGTTTTATGTGTATATAAGTTTATTTATTAAATGGTCAAATTTATTGCTTTGATTGCTCTTGCACTTTATTCTACTTATATGGAATCTGTTGTGACAATTAGCAAGGCAAGAAAAATTATACCTATTACCAATCAACTTCCTGCTTAAAATGGAAAGTGTCAGTTCTTCTGGATGGACAATTCTTCTGATAATGGGAATTATTTCATCTTATTTCCTCTGGAAACTTAGCAAAGATACAGAATTATAAAAATAGATCTTATTAAATTAAACCAAGCTTGCAAATCAACTAAAATATTTTTATTAATTTAATTTAACCTAGATGATAAATAAAGATTGAAATTTATTGATCATATATAAATATAGAACTTTAATATCCAAGACTTGAAAAAGATTTAATACTGACTGATATACAAAATATGTAGACGGGTTTTACGATACGGTTTAATCGTAGAGGCCGAAGTTCGGTGTAAATACCCTATTGAATCCTTCGGTTTATAGCACTACATGCTTTTTCATTATGTTTAAGAATAAATGTGTAATTAATTTGAGGTAAAAAAATGTATTCAATGTTCGATCTTTTATTTGATACAAATGTACATCATCAACCCGTTTATGTGATCTCTGACAGTGAAATGAAGGCATTAAAAAAGCAAAAGCAACAAGATGAGCTTGATTGTATTATTGACCAAAGAAAGAAACTTGAAGAAGCCTACAAATCTCAAATGGGGCATCTTGAAGAGAGAGAGAAAGAGTTAAGAAAAGGACTAAAAGGACTTAAATAGCTCAAAGGAAAGATTTAACCATTATTTCTAAGAATCTTTTATTTACTAGAGGGTTAAAACCCTCTTTCCTTTATAATTTTTTTAATCTTTGCCGCTTAGAATATTGCCAAAAACATTTTAGCTTGATTGAGTTTATTTTTTATCTATTTACAAATCTAAAAGGCAAGTAGAATCATAATTAATATTAAATCTTTAACGAATAGAAAATGAATTTCTCTCTATGAATAGTTCTCATGTTTATATAATTTATCGCTATATTTAAAAAAATATTATTTAAAAAATGATTTTTGGATTTGCTTATCTAATAATGGTTTTAATAATTACTTCGGGATGGGTCTTAATTGCAATACTTCCAAAACCAGGATTCATAGAGAAGCCTATGGAAAGTATCAAAGAGAATCTTAGAGTTTTAATCAATACCCAAAAGAAGGAAAGTAAGAAATAGAAAAATGATCATCAAAATACAATGAGCCCTTCAAGATTTGATAAAAATGGATTAGATTCTTTTGGGGTTCATTGGCTTCAATATTTAGCTTTTGGGGTCAGCCTTTTTATGGGACTTCTAATCTGGCTTTATTTTCGAGACTATAGTTTTCAGGCATTTGTACAAAATATTTTTAAGATTATTAACTGCAGTGGTTTTAATTGTAATGGTGTTTAAAGCTTAA
>QCLS01000019.1 GCA_003214355.1 Prochlorococcus sp. AG-418-C09
GCAGAGCATGGGGCTAACCTTTTTGGATTGAAAGAATTTGGAAATATCTATACCAGATTAATGAATCCCACAACGGATGTTTTTGAGAAAAGAATGGCAGCTTTAGAAGGTGGAGTTGCAGCATTAGCTACTTCCTCTGGTCAGGCCGCTCAATTCGTGGCTGTCGCAAATTGCATGACTGCCGGAGATAATTTCATTTCGACCTCATTCCTGTATGGGGGTACATACAACCAATTCAAGGTTCAATTTCCTAGATTAGGAATTAATGTCAAGTTTGCAGATGGGGATAGTGTAGAAAGCTTCAAAAATAAAATTGATGGAAAAACTAAGGCTATTTATATTGAGTCAATGGGCAACCCAAGATTCAATATCCCTGATTTCGAAGGTCTTTCCTCATTAGCAAAGGAGAATGGGATCCCCCTGATTGTAGATAATACTCTTGGCGCTGGAGGAGCATTAATTAAACCTATTGACTATGGGGCTGATGTAATTGTAGAAAGTGCGACTAAATGGATAGGTGGTCATGGAACAAGTATTGGAGGTGTAATTGTTGATGCAGGAACATTCAATTGGGGGAATGGGAAATTCCCTCTTATGAGTGAACCAAGCGACGCCTACCACGGACTCGTTCACTGGGATGCATTTGGCTTTGGAAGTGATATTTGTAAATCTTTGGGTGTTCCAGATAATCTAAATATAGCTTTTGCTCTAAGAGCAAGACTTGAATGTTTACGCGACTGGGGACCAGCACAAAGTCCTTTTAATTCTTTCTTGTTACTTCAAGGTCTTGAAACTCTTAGTTTGCGAATTGAGAGGCAGGCTTCAAATGCTCTTGAGTTAGCAAAATGGCTTGATTCTAATAATTTAGTTACACATGTCAATTATCCCGGTCTTGAGTCTGATCCTTATTACTCTAGAGCTAGAAAATATACAACAGGACGAGGAATGGGATGTATGCTTATGTTTTCTCTTAATGGTGGATTTGATGATGCCGTTAAGTTTATTGATTCTTTAAAGTTAGCTAGTCATCTGGCAAATGTTGGAGATTCTAAGACTTTAGTTATCCATCCTGCATCAACAACACATCAACAATTATCTGAAGAAGAGCAGATTTCTGCTGGAGTAACTCCTACTATGGTTAGAGTATCTGTTGGGATTGAACATATTGATGATATAAAATCAGATTTTCAGCAGGCATTAGATAATATTAAATAATTATCAAAACTAAGTGGCTTTAATAATTCCTAGTAATTATCATAAGATTCGAGATGTAGAGAAGAATCATATTTCATGGATTGAGCCAGAGTTGGCTGAAAGACAAGATATACGTCCTTTAAGAATAGGGATTTTAAACATAATGCCTCTGGGTAAACAATATGAGTTTAATTTATTACATCCACTAGGATTATCACCATTACAAATAGAGCCTATTTGGATTAAGTTAAAAACCCACACTTATAAAACATGGGATATGGATCATTTAAATAATTTATATACAAGCTGGGAGGAAGCTAATAGTCCTAATCCTTTAGATGGAATTATTATTACAGGAGCACCAGTGGAACATCTTGATTTTGAAGAGGTTCAATATTGGCAGGAATTTATTGATATCGCAAATGAGGCTCGATGTTTATGCGCGAGTACTCTTGGTTTATGCTGGGCGGGCTTTGCGCTTGCATATCTAGCAGGAGTAAAAAAGCAGGTATTTGAAAAGAAACTATTTGGTGTTTATCCCTTAAAAAGTTTAGTTCCTGGCCATCCATTGATGGGTACTCAGGATGATGAATTTATCTGCCCTCAAAGTAGATTTGCAGGTTTACCAGATATAGAAATGGAAAGAGCTCAGGATGAGGGCAGATTGAATTTATTAGCTTATGGAGAAAAAGTAGGTTATACAATTTTTGAAACTACTGATCAAAAACAAATTATGCATCTCGGCCATCCAGAATATACCGTTCACAGAATACTAAGTGAAATTAAAAGAGATAAAGAAAAAGGTGACGTACCACCTCCAGAGAATTTTGATATTAATTATTCAACTACCTCCTGGAGATCTCATAGGAATTTATTATTCCAGCAGTGGCTTTGGCTCTGTTATCAGAAAGTCAGTCTAAATGGAAATTAATTTAGTGGCCAGTTTTAATCCCTCCAATCCTTTCGAAAAGATTTTGACTTTCTTTGTTCAATCCAATTATCTCTACTTTTGATCCTCCATTGTTGAACTTTCTGATAATCTGATCAATCGCTACCACACCACTTTGATCCCAAATATGAGCTGAGGACATATCAATAGTAATTTTTTTAGGATGTTCGTGGATATTAAATCCTTGTATGAAATATATTTTACTTACAAAGAAAAGCTGACCTACTACTTTATAAGTGACTTCATCTTTCGAGACTTTTGTTCTATTTACTGTAATTACTTTCGCAACCTTTCTGCTAAAGAGGATCGCTGCCAAAACCACTCCAGATACGACTCCATAAGCAAGATTATGAGTCAGCATAGTTACTGAAAAAGTTGTAAGCATTACTGAGGTATCACTTTTAGGAATCTTTCTTATATTCCTTAATCCAACAATATCAGCTGTACTTATAACAATTGTTATCATGACGGAGACTAGAGCCGCCATTGGTATTTGACCGATCCAGGGCTTCAGAAGAAGAATCATTATTATCAAAGCTACCCCAGAAGAGAATGTAGATAGCCTAGATTTACCTCCGTTCTCAACATTCATGACAGACTGTCCAACTAGAGCACAGCCAGCCATTCCGCCAAATAATGAAGCAATTATATTTGCAATACCTTGACCTCTGGCCTCTTTATTTTTATTTGAATTTGTATCAGTTGTATTATCTAAGATATCTTGAGTTAGAAATGTTTCCATCAATCCCACTAAAGAGATTGCCAGTGAAAATGGCAGTATCTTTCCTAGTGTTTCTAAATTAAAAGGGATCTTACCTGCTTCTAATGATCCAAATGGTATTGAAGGGTATGGAAGCCCGGAGGGTAGATCACCTAAATCTTTGACTGTGGGAATTTCTAAGTTGAAGGAAATACTAATAAAAGTAATAACTGTTATTGCAATCAACTGGGAAGGTATAACTCTTGTAATTTTGGGTAGTCCATAGATAATGATCAGGCCTAGTATTACTAGCGTCCAAACTATAGGAATTTGTTCAACAGATGGAATTTTTCCTACAGTTTTCATCTGATCACCTATGCCAAGCTGAGGGAATTGATTTGTAAGTATTAGAAGTGCAAGTGCGTTTACGAATCCACTTAGAACTGCAGTAGGAACAAATCTCATTTGGTAAGCCAGTCTAAGATATCCCCAAATTATTTGAAAAATACCTGTTAATATTCCAGCCGCAATTAAGTATGATAATCCTTGACTGGGTTCGCCTTGGTTTATTAGATCAGTCATCAATAGAGCTGTTGAACCAGTTACGGAAGTTATCATTCCTATTCGACCACCAACAAAAGCGATAGTAATAGAAAGACAAAAAGCACCGATCAAACCAACTGTAGGATCTACTCCGGCTATCGAAGAGAAAACAATTGCCTCAGGAATCATTGCCAATGCTACAACTACACCTGAAAGAATGTTTGATTTTGGATCTTCTAACCAGTTTGTAGATAAATAAGTTCTTAAATTTGTCATCAAGATTAACCTAATAAGTAAAAGTTAACCTATAAAGGAGGTAAATTACCCTCTGGATCATAAATATTCTTCAAAAGTTTTAATTTATTAAGCTTTCTAGCGAAGGCGAGGTCAATTTCTTCGTTATGAATATTTAGATGATTGTGTAACTGCGCCAGATGAATGTTTGGGAAAAACCACTTCAGTTTGTTCCAAGATTCAATTAACCAATTAATAGCTAGTTCTCTTTCAAATAGATCGTCTTTTTTCCATGATGTATACAACCAGGGCTTCCAAATCGAATCTCTGTGTACAAAATAACTATCATGCCCTTGTTCGAGTTCTGTTTTACATCCCAATTGTTGGGCTGCAATGTAGCATGAATTATTTGGTCTAACTTTATTAATTCCCTGAATCGTTTGGATCAATTTATGGGAGTTGTTCCCAATATTACCTCCAAGAAGACTGATTACCTCGGAATGGTTTGTTTGACTTAATTCAAAAAGGTTTAGAGCTCTAGGGAAAAATCTTACTTTATTGAAGTTTGAAAATATCTTAGTTTCTAAAGACTTGAATTTATTCAGAGATGCTAAAAGATCTTGAGTAATTATTTTATCATCTGCTGTTTTTAATTCACCTACAACATATACATATATCTTGTCGGCAAACATCCATTGAAGACTTAAATTAGGAGGAAAACTTTCAGCTATGTTAATTAATTTCATCAACTCATTTTCGTTAACAAATCCCTCACAAACTAATATTGGGAATGATTTAAAGGTTTTTAAACCTATTTCAGTGATAATAGAGAAAAAAGGAGCTGCACCTTTAATGGCCTCCCAAATGTCTATTTCTTCTTTTTTGATTTTATTTTTACTAATTGAAAAATATTTACCGTTTCCTAAATAGCCCTTAACATACTGAATATTGTCTATTGCTAGGCCATACCTTCTACTGAGTGGGCTGATTCCTCCTGTTAATATAAATCCAACTCCAGGCAAGTTTGATAAACCAGTAGGGAATAACCTTCCGTATTTTTCTAATTCATCTAATAAGTTGCCCATTAAGACTCCTCCACCAATACTTACTATTCCATTCTCTTGATTAAATTTAATATTATTGTAATTCTTTCTAAGATCTAATGTTACTAAGTCCTTTTTTGAACAACTTGATGTCGTTCCTCCACTGCAAATGCAAAGATACTTTTTCCCAAAAAGATCTTGGTTCTCATTGAATTTGATATCTGAGATAGTAGAAATTATCTTTTTTGCATCAGCATCTCTAGCATTTTTGTTGGGGACTTCAAATATTTGTGAGTTTTTTATCACTTTCAATGAACATTGTTTATATTATGATATTAAAAAATAACAAAATTGGATAAAGGTAATTTTACACAAAAGAAGAACATTGGAATATTGATTTGTGGTCATGGAAGTAGGAACAAATTGGCTATCGATGAGTTTGAAGATTTAACTTTATCCATTAAGAATAGATATGCTGGAATACATGTCGAATATGGCTTTCTTGAGTTTGCAAAACCTTCACTCAACGAGGCGTTAGATAAGTTAAAAGCTAAGGATATAAAGAAAGTCATTGCTATCCCTGCCATGTTATTTGCTGCAGGACATGTTAAAAATGATATCCCAAGTGTTTTAACTTCATATGCTAAAAAAGCAAATATAGAAATTATTTATGGCAGAGAATTAGGTATAAATAATCTCATGATAAGTGCAGCGTGTGAGAGAGTAAAGGATGTATTTATAAGTAATCCAAAGATTGAACCGTCAGATTCTGTTTTAGTTGTAGTAGGTCGTGGCTCTTCAGATCCAGATGCAAATTCTAATGTGTCAAAAATTACTAGAATGCTTGTAGAGGGTCTTGGAATGGGTTGGGGTGAAACTGTTTACTCTGGAGTTACTTTTCCATTAGTGGGACCTGGCTTGAATCATATCGTGAGGCTTGGCTATAAAAATGTAATTCTATTTCCATATTTCCTCTTTTCTGGTGTATTGGTAACCAGAATAAAAAGGCAGACGGAAGCTGTAGCATTGAATAATCCTGATGTTTCTTTCTATGATGCTAAATATTTATCCTCACATCCTTATGTTGTGGATACTTTTGTGGAGAGAATAAATGAGGTTATCAGCGAAGAAGATAATGCAGTTATGAATTGTTCTTTATGTAAATATAGATCTAATTTGTTTGGCTTTGAACAGGAAGTAGGTTTAACCCAAGCTAGTCATCATGATCATGTTGAAGGTTTAGGACTTAGTTGTAATTTGTGTGAATCTGAATGTAATGGAGCCTGCGAATTAGAGATTCTTACCTCAACTGATAATTCATTAAATACTTCAACTAAGCATGATCATTCTTTGAAAGAAAACATAGATCATCATCATCATCATCATCATCATGAAACCTATCCAAATGCTCAGCACCCTCTTGGACCTGTCAGCTTGAAGTATCAAGAAGAAAATAAATCTTAAGAAAATTAGTTGAAAATTACTGAATCACCTGTCTCTTTCTTAGTTGAGTCTTAAGAGACTTGTTATATATAAGTATTACTTATAAGTTCATGTTGTCTATTTATTTATCTGTTTTT
>QCLS01000020.1 GCA_003214355.1 Prochlorococcus sp. AG-418-C09
ATCTTTATGTACTCCCTCTTGTACAATTTCACCTTTTTCCATAACTAAAACCCTGTCACAAATAGCAGCTACTGAAAGTTGATGGCTTATCATCAGAATCGTTTTATTATTATTTCTTCTAATTTCACTTATTATTATCGAGGCTGTTTTATTGTCAACGCTTGCTAATGCATCATCCAAAATAATAATAGGTGAGTCAACCAATAATGCCCTCCCTAAGGCTGTTCTTTGTCTCTGCCCACCACTCAAAGTAATCCCTCTTTCTCCTACGATTGTTGAAAAGCCTTTTGGAAAACCATATATATCCTCTGACAGACCTGCTTTAATAGCGGTCTCCTTTATTAATTTTTGTACGGCTTCTGGTCTACCAAATCTTAAATTCTCTCTAATTGTTGAAGTGAATAAAAAAGCTTCTTGGGGAACAATAGCTACGTTTCGCCTCAAGTCTTCTAATTTTATTTCCTTGATATCATAGCTATCTATGAAAATGGATTTTTCTGGAATCTCAATTGTCCTTCCAAGAGACTTAGCAAGAGTTGTTTTTCCACATCCAACAGGACCAACTAATGCAACAAGTTCACCAGGATCGATCTTGAAATTTAACCCATTTAAGGTATTAATTTTTGAACCTTTGTATTTAAATCTAAAGTTTTTTGCTTCTATACTTCCCTTTATTTTCTTTGGGAAGTAAATACTTTTGGGGCTGTCAGAAATAATAGGTTTATTTCTGAGAATCTCATCCACTCTATCTAAGCTTACTTTTCCAAGTTGGAATGTATTTATTGTAAAACCAAGAAATGCAGTTGGTATGACTAATCTCTCAATATAAAAAATCATAGCTACCAAGCCACCAATTGTAATAAAACCACTTTGTAATTGAGACGTTCCTAAAGCAATAAAAAGTAAAAGTGATATTGAAGAGACACCTTGTAATAGTGGAAATAAAGTGCTCGCGGTTCTAGCAAGTTTTATTGCTGCATCTCTATAAGTCTTGTTGAATTTACTAAATTCCTCTTTTTCAAATTCTTCTTGACCATATATTTTTATGGCACTAATTCCAGATAAATCTTCTTGTATTAAGTCACTTAATTTGGACAAAGATTCTTGCTGCATCTTTCTTTGGCTAATCATTCTTCCTCCAAACAAACTAACAATTCCAAGGATTGCCGGAAAAATTAATAAGGCTGTTACTGTTAACATCTTATTGATTATGAACATTGATGGAATAGTGAATGAATAGGCAAGGATAATGGTGCATAAATTTAAAACTGTGAATCCACATAACCTTCTTATATTTTCTACATCACTAGTGGCTCTACTTATAATATTTCCGCTACCCATTTTTTGGACCCAATCAGGATCTTGAATTAATAAATTATCAAAAAGCCTTTGTCTTAAGTTGACTTCTACTTTTCTTCCAACACCAAAAAATATTCGTCTAGAAGAAAGTCTTATAACACCCATAACTGTTGCCAGGAGTATTAACAATATTGATTTTTTTATTATGAATTGAGATGTAAAACCGTCTTCAACTTGATCAATAATATTTCTTATTTCTAAAGGTATTAGCACACTAAGAAGATTGACGCACAATAAAGCTACAAAACCTATAAATAACTCTTTTTTGTATGGTTTGAGGTATTTCATTATTGGTTTTATTTTTAAATTCTTCATTTTTTATTTGCCAATATGATTAAGATAATGTTTCATTTTTAAATTTGTGAGCTAATTTTAGAAAGGTAAGTTTTTATTATGGAAGAAGAACAATCTCATCCACTGCATAATACAGATAAGGAATTAATCGATGCAATGATTATCAAAGAGAATCCTTCCGATAATGATTATATTAATTTAGCTAGATTGATTAATAGATATAACAATTTTCCTGGTGAGACTGAGCTTAAAAAAGACTTAATAAAGATTTTAAATTTCTGGAAAATATCAAATGAGGAACTTTTTGCAAAGACGAGGTTTATTTGGTCAAAGAACTTTAGGCCTTCAGATACAACTAAAGATATGATCGGTTCAGGATTCGATACATCAAATTAAAAACCAATGATCTTTCTGAAATTAAATCATGACTAAAAATATTGAATTTAATCTAATACTGGAACATATTCTTGAAGGTAATGACTTAGATGAATCGGCTTCAAGGGATCTAATGGCTTCTTGGTTAAATGAAGATCTGTCTCCTGTTCAAACTGGCGCTTTGCTCACAGCATTCAGAGTAAAAAAGGCCTCTGGAGTTGAATTGGCATCTATGGGTGAAGAGCTTCTTAATGTTTGTGATTTGCCTATTCCTCGCCCAGATTTATTTTTGGTTGATACATGTGGAACAGGTGGAGATGGGGCAAATACCTTTAATATTTCCACAGCAGTGGCTTTTGTAGCTGCATCTTGTGGGGTAAAAGTTTCTAAACATGGGAACAGGAGCGCCAGTGGCAAAGTAGGTTCGGCTGATGTCCTATTAAACTTAGGATTAAATCTAAATGCCCCATTAGAAAAGGTTATCTTAGCTTTAAATGATATTGGTATTACGTTTCTATTCGCACCTGCCTGGCATAAATCTCTTGTAAATTTGGCTCCCTTGAGAAAGAGTCTTGGAATTAGAACTATATTCAATCAATTAGGACCGTTAGTTAATCCTCTAAGACCTAATGCTCAAGTTCTTGGTGTTGCATCTGAAGATTTATTGATTCCTATGTCTAACGCTCTAAACTCTCTTGGAATGAAAAGAGCTATTGTTGTATATGGTTTTGGAGGCCTAGACGAAGCTTCTTTGGAAGGTCCAAATAAAATGATTTTTATTGATAATGGAATTTTGCATGAATCTTCTATTGATTTTACGGATTTTGGCTATGAAAATATATATAATACTGACTTGGTTGTAACAGAAGATTCTTCTAATGAAGAAATATTAGAATCTGTCTTGAAAGGAAGTGGAAAAAAAGCTCACATAAATGTGGTGGCATTCAATACGGCGTTGGTTCTTTGGGCAGCTGGCTTAGAAGATAATATTAAGAATGGTTTAACTATGGCATTTGATTCTATTTATAAAGGTGAACCTTGGAAGAAGTTTATAGATTTAAAAAAATTCCTTAATGATTAGAAGAATTATAGAATTATGAAAAATACCTTTAAAAAGAATGCAAAGCTTGTTCTTGAAAATGGATATATTTTCAAAGGTTTTTCCTTTGGTGCTAGTGGCCGAGCTATTGGAGAAGTGGTATTTAATACTGGTATGACTGGATATCAAGAAGTAATGACTGATCCAAGTTATTATGGACAGATTCTTACTTTTACATATCCAGAGATTGGAAATACTGGAATTAATTATGAAGATTATGAGTCAGATTCGAATATAGTTAGGGCTATTATTGTTAGAAATTTTTCAAATAATATTAGTAATTGGCGATCAAAGGGTTCTCTTAATAATTGGTTGATAGAGAAAAATGTAGTAGGTCTCTGCGGAATTGATACTAGGGCTTTGGTTAAAATTTTAAGAAATGAAGGATCTATGAATGGAATAATCACCACTGAAAATTTAGATAATGAAGAATGTATGCATTTAATAGGGAATGAACCCAAAATGAATGGTTTAAATTTGGTACCAGAAGTATCAACAAATAAGAAATATCATTGGAACAAAAAATCTTTAACAAATTTTGATCAAAGACAAATAACAAATCCTACTAAATCAAATAATTTAAATGTTGTAGCGATTGATTTTGGGATCAAATCATCAATTCTTCATAGGTTAGCCTCACATGGTTGTGAAGTTACAGTTTTACCTCACAATTCTAATTTGGATGAAGTTTTATCTTCTAAGCCTGATGGAATATTCTTTTCAAATGGTCCTGGTGATCCATCTACAGTACTTGAGGGAACCAAGCTAGCTCAACAGTTATTTGAAATAGGTAATATTCCTATGTTTGGTATTTGCCTTGGACATCAGATATTTGGCTTGGCTTTAGGAGCTAAGACTTATAAATTGACATTTGGACATAGAGGATTAAACCATCCTTGTGGTAATTCAAACAAAATAGAGATTACGAGTCAGAATCATGGATTTGCTATTGATGCAAATACAATCCCATCTCATATTGCAGAGATAACTCATATGAATCTTAATGATAAAACGGTTGCAGGATTAAAGCTAAAAGGTAAGCCTATATTCAGTGTGCAATATCACCCGGAAGCTGGTCCAGGACCTCACGATTCGGACTATTTATTTACAAAATTTGTTTCTCTAATGTTAGAAAAATGTTGACATATCGATTTCATTTGATTTGATGGTTACATTTAATAAATTAATTTTGGAGGATTAAATCATAGAAGACTTCCAAAGACTTACAGTTTCACTAAGGGGAAACCTTATCATTAAAGTAAAGACTATTGTATTTACTTTTACTGGACAATTGGATGCTTTCTCCGAAAAGCAGTTTAAAAGTTTTATTACTTCAAATCTAAAATCAAAACCTAGGCCTTTTGTGATTGATCTCACAAAAATTGATTTCCTTGATTCTTCCGGGCTAGGGGCTCTTGTTCAAACTGCTAAAGAGTGCAAGAAAATGAAATTAGATTTTTCTGTTATTGGTAATTCAAGAGTTGTTCAAACTATTAAGCTGGTTCGTTTGGGAGAATTTCTGAATTTGGAATCAAGTTTAGAAAATGCTTTAGAGAAATTAAAAAGTTGAATAATTGGATTGAAAATCAGTTGCCTTGTGGTTCTCCTGATGAAATTGGAGTAATACAACTTGCCTGGCTTGGTGATTCTATATGGGAACTTCATCAAAGACTAAAATACATTCATATGCATTCAAAGTCTAAGGATCTACATTTATCTGTAGTAAAAGAGGTTCAAGCCAAGTCTCAGGTCGATTCACTTGCATTTATAAAACCATTATTAAATTCTTCGGAATTGGATCTTATAAGAAGAGCTAGAAATAAAACTAAAAGATGCCCCAAATCATTGGATCCTGTAATTTATGCTCAATCAACTGGTTTTGAAACATTAATTGGATGGTTAT
>QCLS01000021.1 GCA_003214355.1 Prochlorococcus sp. AG-418-C09
TGAATTTCATAGAATTTTAAAAACAGATATTTTCAAGGAACCTACATCTTGCGAAGAATCTATATATTTTGGATGTGGGTGCTTTTGGGGAGCTGAAAAAAGCTTCTGGAAACTCCCTGGCGTCATAACTACCTCAGTCGGATATGCAGGAGGGCAAATGAAGAACCCTTCATACAACGATGTATGTGGAGGATATACAGGCCATGCAGAAGTAGTCAAGGTTGTTTGGAATATTAATTTAATTGACCTGAGTGATCTTTTAAAGATGTTCTGGGAATGTCATGATCCTACTCAATTAAATCGACAAGGAAATGATATTGGTTCGCAATACAGATCAGCAATTTACTATACGAATAAAGATAATATTAATTTAATAATGAAAAGCAGAGATGCTTACCAAGCGGCCCTTAATGATAAAGACTATGGAATGATAACAACTGAAATAAAGGGAATTGAAGAGTACTATGTCGCTGAATCATATCATCAACAGTATTTAGCAATAAAAGGCAGTAGGCAATATTGCTCCGCAAAACCAACAAATATTCTTCTTGAAGAATTTGAAGGTTGTGAATATAAACTAAATAAAACTATTTGGAAGAATTTTGATTGGTCTCAAGAAAAGTGTATTCTAAGATCTAATAACGATCCTTTAAGATAATTCAATTTCTTATCAATTATAATATAAAAATTCTTACTAATTGAAAATAATAATCCTCTAATAAGAAATACCTAAAGAAAGTTCAGGATTTTATAAAGATTTCTTAGATAATAAAGACTTAAAGAATTAACTAAGAATGTGCAAAATAAATAATCCATTTCAAATAATCAATGATTTATGTAAGTAGAAATATTTTTATAAACACAGTCAGCTTTGATATATCTTGTGAAGGTTATATTATTAAGATATATCTTCGGGGCGTAGCGCAGCTTGGTAGCGCACCACTTTGGGGTAGTGGGGGTCGTGGGTTCAAATCCCGCCGTTCCGATTATTTATTTATTCTCATTATTTAACAACGATTTATAAAGCTTAAATGAACTAATCCCTACGGCAATAAATGTAAATGAGGAAACTAATATTAATACTGTTAGAGTTGAGTTAGATACCTCAACTTCACCTAATTGAATTGAACTAAAAATATTCATTTTTAATTATAATTATTAACGAGAATAACATATGCAAAGTTATTAATTCATTTAAAGTTAGTCAAGATAATTAAAGTTCCGAACAATAATCTATAATATGCAAATATCTTTAATCCATTCAAACTAACAAACCTTAAGAAGAAATCTATTGATAAAATAGACACAAGAAATGTAGTTAAGAGTCCAATTATTAAAGGTCCAATTATAAGTGAAAGGTCATTTGAATTAAAATCTAATAACTCCACCAAGGCGGCTATGGAAATTGAGGGAATGCCGATAAGAAAAGAGAATCTTGCTGCATCTTCTTTTTTCCAACCTAATAATAAAGCTGTAGATATAGTAATACCTGATCTTGAGACACCAGGAATTATAGATAATGCTTGCCCAAGTCCTATAATGAAACTGCTAATAGAACTATGATCTTTTAGAGAATTATATACGTTTCTTGTGTTGTCAGCTAATAGCATCAATAAAGCCATCAAAATAGAAACAATGCCAATAGATAAATTTGATCTTAGGAAAGAGTTACTATAACCAGGGTAAAAAGTCTTGATCAAAAAACCAAAAAACACAATTGATAATGTAGCTATAAAAACAGATTTCAAAACTGATCTTGTATACGAATTCTTATAAGTCAATTTATTTCTAAAAATATCTAAAAAATTGAAATCAGAACGAAAATACCATAATAATGCCAAAACACTTCCCAACTGAAAAATAGCAGATAAAGAAGAACCAGGGTCCTCTATTCCAAATAATAAAGATATGATTTTCAAGTGGCCAGTACTACTTATCGGTATAAATTCAGTAATTCCCTGAATTAAACCATATATAAAAAATCTAAAATAATCCAACTTAACCTCTTAAGTAATTTCTATTTTAAAATTAACGTTTCTCATAAACATATACTACTCATTGCAATGGACAATCATTATATTAATGAATTTCATATTTCAAGTCAGATTACTATTTATAGTTCTTTTATTGGTTTTTAAAGAAATTCAAAAGAAAGTTATTTACTAGTTATTGGTACCTATAATCAGGGAAGAATTTCAATACCAGAGTTTAGTGAGATAAGTATTACTTAATAACATGTACTAACGACGAAAGATTTAGAGACAAGCAAAAAGTATGGTGAACAGATCACGAATTAAATATATAAACCAGTATGGTGGTTAGATTGCAAATGTACATATTTATTATATGCCTTGTGGATAGTCAGAAAGATATCATCTCTTTACATCATGAGCACATCCGTCTCCTTTATAATATTCACTCTCATAGAAATCATTCTTTGTTCCGAAATAAGCAGTAAGCAAAACAAATGGGAAACTCAATAAAAATAAAATTGTACTTAATTCCATTAAAAAATTAATTTAACCTCAATAATTATAAAGATAATAAATATATTTAATCCAGCAACTTAAATTTAAGAAAAATTAGTAATCTGTTGGTCCTTTAAGCGCAAGGTAAAAATATGCTACTAAACCTAATAAAAGGAATACTCCGGCTATAGCAGCTGATGGAACAAATCCACCTATTGAGAATGAGGCTAAATGATACATTATTAAAATTTTAACTTGGTAAATACTATCAATTGAAATATTGATTAATGATTAAAGTAATGACTCGCAGACAATTTATTTAAAACAGTTTATGCAACTAAAGTAGTGTCTTCATTATTGTTAATTCGAATACGTTCCTCTAATTTTGGACCATACAATTCATTACCCCAAATCTCTACTCGAGAATCTAATGGGGCCTTAAAGGTCAACACATCTGTGGGGAATAAAACTCTTTCTAGGAAAAAATGTGCAGGACCTATACATCTTAGAACAACCATTCTATTACCCTCATTTTTGTATGAAAACTCGACCATTTACCTAAATAAAATTTTTTCTATTAAACAATGGTTAATTGATTTTTAACTGTATTAAAAATTACTTTAATAAAGAAAACTAAATATATTTCTTAGTTAGTCCTACCCAATTCAGCTTTCTATCTTCGTTAAGTATGACAAGAAAGTCTGAATTAATTAAATCAAAGCTCTTTTTTGGAATAGATGTATTTAACATTCGAATAAAATCAAACAACTTCTTATCAACTAAAGCAGAGCCCTTGATCTTTAACATTTCTTCTTCTTGTTGAATTTTCCATCTATCCATATAATTAAATTCTCTAGGTTTCAGATGCCATATCTTATCGATTATCTTCCAAACATTAATATAAGAAGTAAGATTTTTTTGTATTTGCGATCTATAAGTAACTTCAGAAGATGTTAAAGCAAAAGAGTTAGAATTATCTTCCTCGTTAAAACTTGATAAAGGCTCTACACATAAAAACCATCCCTCTAAGATAACTAGATCAGGCTTATCCGTTATCCAATGAGATCTATCTCCAAGACCATTTCTCAATGACTTGTCAAAGACAGGTACATTTAATATTCCAGTATCTTTCCATTGTAATAGTTTCTCAAGCATTAAGTCCGTTGAATGAGTGCCTGGAAATCCGCGTGATACATTCCAAGGATTTCCTTTAATAAGGCTTTCTCTCTCTTCTAATTGTAGATAAAAATCATCAATTGAAATAACTACAATATTCATATTAAGGCTAGAGGAAAGTTTTTTTATCAATGTTCCAAGGTAGGTTTTGCCCGTTCCAGGCAAAGCCGATAGGCCTATTAATTTTCTTTCTTTAGAATTATTTTTTAGATACAAGGCATTTGATAGGAGAGGTAGTAGCAATCCCCATATCCAATCATTTCTAACTTTTGAAGAAACTTCCTTTTCAATAGATGAAAAATTATTCTTTTCCCAGAATTTAGTCCATTCAGATATGGATTCCCAACCGAAATCATTAATTAATTCCTCAAGGGGAATAGTAGGAAAGTCCCAGTCATCATTATTAATTTCCATAATGAAATGAATTAAATCAATTGCTTTACAAGATGATTAATTTCTTTTTTCCAACCAAGCCCATGAGGCTGATCAGAAACAATATAATCAAGATTACCAAGTTCATCTATAAGTCTTTTATTTGGTCCTAAAGCACTAGGAATTACAATTCTATAATCAGCACGCTTTAATAATGGGATATCATTAGGAGAATCTCCTAAACCAATTACATATACATTGTTTTTTTTTGAATATTCAATTAGTTTATCAATTGCCTTACCCTTATTTGAATTAGAAGAAAGCAAGTGAGACATTCTATTGCCACGAAAAATTACAACATTATATTTATTACAAGAATTTGTTAATTTACTCTCGATGTTTGGTGGCGGATTTAAGAAAGGCATACTCCAATGCCTATCTCTCATAAGAGCTAAATCATTTCCCTTAAGTCCCGTAAGATCAGTTGCTTCTTGGTCAGATAAGTTATTTAATGGCTTTAGTTCATAGTCAACATCATTTGATAATGAGACTAGAATATCTTCAAGCCTTTCATAACTTTCACCTAATATTAAATGCCAAGATTTACCGTTTAATTCTTCTCCATAGATTGCACCTCCGTTTTCAACAATATAAGGGTCATGAAGACATAGTTCTCGAC
>QCLS01000022.1 GCA_003214355.1 Prochlorococcus sp. AG-418-C09
TGACCCTAGTGTTATTCTTTTGCAAGATAGGATTTCTAATAATTTTACTCGCAAATATTGTAACGCTATTGATAAAGGCTTTTCAAAAGATGAGGCTATGCGTTCAGCAATAATTGAGACAGAGAATATAGTTGCGTTTTCATTAAATCCTCAAAAGAAATGGATAGCTAAAGATGAATTGGCTGAACAAATTGCTATTAAGGTGGTTAATAATTGTGGTTGGAATTTTGGTCTTATTGGAAAAGAAGGTATTAATTATTTTTATAACTATTTTTTAGAGATTAATGAAAAGACTACTCCAAATAAAAGACTCACTGGTTGAAATTTTATGAATAATCTTCCCGATAAATACGTGATTATTATTTTTGCAGTCACAGTTTCTTTGATATTTATTTTGATATTCTCAGTAAAATCAACGGAGAGAGAGATTATAGATCAGCCGTTAATTTGGAAAGATGATCTCTTAAATACCAAGCTCAATGAAACCAGAGATTCTTTTTTAAATTCATTCTCAATCTAAGAATAAATAATCTATTTTAAGTAATCTAATAATAATGAGGCTAATTTTAAATCATTTTTTAACCAAGCCCTTATAGCCATAGCTCTTCTTGGATCATAGAATTCTTGATTTCTATACCAGGTTAGGACATTATGATCTGATTTCTTTCCATTGCATTTTAAACAACATGGAACACAATTACTTGTTATTGTCTTTCCTCCCTTAGATTGTGGATTTAAATGATCCAGTGATTCAGATGGTTCACCGCAATAAATACATTTGTTGTATGTTAATTTATTAAGTGAATCTCTCCAGTTCTTAATATTGTTTTTTGGACATAACTGATCAAGGTAAATAGCATCCTGTTTATGCATTCATTTAACTCGAATTACTCAGATGATAACAGTTATTTCTGATAGTTGATAAAGAAATAATATATACTCAAATTATTAATTATACTTTTAAGTAAATAACAAACTAAATGCTTCAAAGCTAATAATAATTAATTTGATGATAGATGATAATTATTCTTACATTAAACAGGTTTCAATATTAGTTGTATCATTTTTTTCAAATTTATTTTCAGCCATTTCGGGTGGAGGAGCAGGTTTAATACAATTACCTGCGCTACTAATCTTTGGGATACCTTATTTAAAGGCTTTGGCTTCTCATAAAATGGCAACTGTTGCCTTGGGGATTGGTAGCTCAATTAGAAACATTTCTTCTCTGAGGGACGACATATCGATAATTTCAGAACTATTAATAATTGGAATTCCTGGAGTAATTATTGGATCTAATTTAGTAAATCTAATCTCTGATAACTATCTCTATGTGACCCTAGGAATATTTTCAATCTTTATTGGTATCTATTCTATAAAGAAACCCAATTTTGGATTAAATTCAGATCTTACAAGAATAAGCTTCTCAAGAAGATTAATATACCGTTCATTTGTTTTTTTCATTGGCATAATTAATGGCTCAATTTCATCAGGAAGTGGATTATTGGTAACTATTTTACTAATTAAAACTTTTAAAATTGATTTTCTTAGAGCTGTAAGTCTAACTCTTTTTTCAGTAGGAATCTTTTGGAATTTATCAGGAGCAATTACACTAAGCAGGATTGGCAATTTAGAATATGATATTTTAATAGTTCTTTTAATTGGTTCTTTTTCTGGGGGTTATTTAGGCGCCCATCTTTCAAACTTAAAAGGTAATAAGCTTATTAAGCAATTTTTTAATTTTATCTGTCTATCTGTTGGATTAACCTTGCTAATTAAAGGATTCAGACTGTTTATTGCATCCTAAACTTAACCCGAAGGTATTAATAGGACCGTTGTGGTTGTTAATAATAGTCCTAGAGCAGCAGTTGCAGTTAAAAGAGTAATGTTCATTGTATTTGACTTTCTATTATTAAATTCCCCACTAGATATCTATGTTGTATTACACAATACTTTTTCATTTATTTTGTAATTATGGAATGATTTCTAACTTCTTCTTAACCAACTAGGTGCATTATTAAACCATTGATCTAATGTTTCAATATTAGGATTATAGTGCTCGTTGTCGAAAGTTCCATTTAAGCCTAATTGTCCCATAAATGATGTTAATTCCTCGGATTCGCTATCAGCTAGTCTTCGGAAACATTGTGCTTTAGCAACTAGTTGAAAGATCTCTGAATTCTTACTTGCATGATCTTCTAAGAATAGCCTCTCAAGTATTGTTACAGAATTTACTTTTGAGATATTATGTAAAATGTTTTTCAACTTTAAATATTCTTTCTGATTAAACATTTGCTGTTTATTTTATTTTGAATAGTGATTTTAATATTTTAATAAATAATTTATTTCTTTTAACCAAAAAAAAAGGCTTCACAATTGCGAAGCCAGGTGATGGGGAACCTTATTTTTAGTCCAATATTGACATTTATGCAAGCCCCCATAAGTAGTGGAGTAGTTGTTTGAAGGAAACACTACAGGTAGTGGCTAATGGCTAATCATTGGAAAATTATCTTAAGATCAAGATATTTTAATTTAACTTAGGAAAATTTTGGAAACTTTTTCTTTTTATTATAATTTAGTTGAATATCATCTTGAATATAATTCTTTTCACTGTATTATTCGATAGAGAGTCTAAGCCATTTTTAAGTTTATGATTGAATTGAGTCTTCTAACTCTTTTGAATTTTGTTGGCGAAAACTTCTGTGAATATAGAGACACAGGTCACGATAATTACAAGTCCCTTTTATTGGCTTACAGTGATGCTAGTCATGAATATGGGCCTTTAGAAGTAAAAAGAGTAATTGAAGATTCAGAAAACTTCAAAGTCGCAGCTGTAGCAATAGCTGCTGTAAAATGCCCAAATCATATAATGGAATGATGCGATTTGAAGTTAATACTGATGTACAAAAAATTTCCGATGTGAATTTCTGGGTAATTTTATTTGGATTGATTATGTTGGTTATTTTCCTTACTGACTTATCTCTTAATTTACGTAAAATTACTCGAAACTTTGAAATTGATTATTTATGTAAAATTATCTTAGTTGATAAAAAATCTTCAAATTTGAAGAGATTATATAGATTGACTGGCCTTAAGAATAAACAACAAGTTAGGGAATTATGTCAGGAATTTAAATAAATGTATTCTTATCAGCTTGACGCTGAACTGTAGTATTTCAAAGCAAATAACCAGAATTTTCGAGAGAATCCAATAAAAATCAATGAAACTATTACTTCTAATATTATTTTCCAAAATGTTGTAAGTCCTAATACGACCTCAGAAGGGATTGTTGTTATAAAGGTGATTGGTACTACTGTACTAAAGAATATCCTTAGATAGAATGAAAAGGAACTAATAGGGAATCTTCCAATATATAAAAAAGATCTTAAAACTTCAGTTGCATTCCAGGTCTTTATAAACCATATTGTTGTTGTAGATATTAATAACCAAAGACTATATAATATTGAAATAGAGCAAATTAATGTTGTTAAGAGGAATAAAATTAATTGAACGTTAAGAGATATGTTATTCAAATCAACACAATAAATCAACATTGATATGCCCAATAATATTTCTATCAATCCACTTGGAGATATTTTCTTCAAGGAAATCCAGAATTGACTATCAATAGGTTTTATAAGAACAAAATCGAGTGTACCTTCTCTTATATATTTAACTATTTCCGTTAAATTTGGACTAAACCATGTGTTTGTAACGCCATTTAGAATTGTATAAATACTTTGTATTATCAATGCCTGTTCAAAACCCCAGCCTCCTATATTATTTTCATTTGCGAAGAATATTGATAACAGAAATATACTTCCAACTAAACCTAAAATAGCTGTCAAGAAATCTATAAAGAAGTTTGCCTTATACTCCAATTCAGTAGCAAAAGATGTGTAATTGAAAAAATAAATTAATTTTAAATATTTTCTAAAATTCATAAACCCATTGCAGTAAATTTTCTACTCCCTATTTTCCATATTTTTATAAAAAACAAAAAGAATAAAAGTATCCAAGCGATTTGAATAAATATTCCAGATAATATATTTATGTTATTTCCAGATAAGATATTTGCTGGTAAATCTATTAAATATGGAAATGGAGTTATATAAACCCATGACTTTATATATTCTGGAAAAGAATTAACAGGGGCTAACAATCCTGATAGAAAAAGAGTAGGTATGAATAATAGTTTTTCTAAAGAACTGGCTCTTTCAGTCCAAAAGCATAAACATGCAATTATAGATTGCATTAAAAATTGAATTGTAAATGACATAAATATAGAAAGTATTGAAACTAAAAAAATCCCAAAAGAAGGGAACCAAATACTCTTTGGATTCAAACTAAAGAAGGTTAGTAGGATTATTAATGCAAAAGGTAATCTTGTTAATTGCTCTGCTAAATGTTGTGCAAGATATCTAGTGAATGGATGCAGGGGTTGAAGCATATAAGGAGATAATCTTCCTAGAAGGGAATCTTCTTCAAACGTAAACGCTACCCATACAACTGAAAATTGTCTTACTAAAAATGCACTTATAAAATATCTTGTTATTTCATTTGTTGTTAAATTTATTGATTGGTTTAATTCATTGTTTGTCCAGATATTAAGCATAAAGAGAGGAATTATTCCTGAAATGGCCCATAAGGCAATTTCAACTCGAT
>QCLS01000023.1 GCA_003214355.1 Prochlorococcus sp. AG-418-C09
AAATCGCATAAAAACCCCGACTGGTATAAGTGTTGTACCAATTAATACTACTTCGACATTACTAAGTAAATTCAAAAAAAATAGAATAAAAATAATGCTGCCAAAAACGATATTAAACTTAGAAATATATAGTCTCAATCTTTTCCACCTAAGAGGCAAGACTAAAATTAGATATAAAAAATAAAAAAGGATTGAATTTGCGATAAATTTTGAGTAGTCAAAAGAATTAAACCACATTAAGAAACTAGTACTTCCAAAACCATCTCCGGGTTGCCAAGGTTGCCAATTAACTGCGTAAAGAAATATCAAAACAAATATATAAATTAGTAAAGCAGCAAAATACCACTTTGAGACTTTATAAAAATATGTTTTGAAAGATTCTAATTTTTCTATATATGAAGTTTTAGTTTCCTTTGAATTAAGATTTATTATCTGATCTATTTTAATTAAATCACTATTTGCACCTTCTTCGTCATTTATCTGTTTTCTACTTTTATATCTAAATTTATAGGCATCCACAAAATTTTCATCAATTTTAATAGATATTGAGAAATGTTCTATTGCTTTATGAAATTTGTTCATCTCAAAAAATATAATTCCTATATCGAAATTTGCCATAGGACAGTTTGGGTCCAATTCATATTCTTTTTTGTAGTCTTCTATCGCATTTGCAAAATTACCTAATTTTTTATTTGCATAGCCTCTTTTTGAAAAAGCATCAGGATTTTTTGGATTTAATTTAATTGATTTATTGAGATCTTTAATTGCTAAATCAAATTTTCCATTATTAAGTTTTGAAATTCCTAAAGTTAAAAACTCTTCACTTGAAAGTAATTTATTTTCTTTCATAACTCATTAGATTGTATGTGGGTTAATCTCAAAGAAGATTAGGGAGGTCTGCGTCCATTTCATACAGAAACCGCAATCCAAACTCCTACTAATGTGTAATTTAATTTAAATATTAAAAATAAAATATAAATTTCATTTTTTATCTAATTTTTATTTACATAACCTTATGAAATTTTTGGGGAATTTGAAAAGTGTTGGGGAAAATGTTGGGGGAATTTAACCTATTTACAAAAATATTAGTGTCAGTAAGTGTCTGAGAGTGTCTCTTGAAATTATCTCAAATAACACCCTCTCCGTTTTATTTCACTAAATGGGAGTATTTCTAGGAATGAGGGAATTACTAAATATAAAGACCAAATTTAGTAATAGTTTTGAATGTCAAAATTCTATTATGTTATTAATTTCTTTTTTTAAAACTTCATATCCATTATTTAATTCTAAAATGTATTCATTTATTTCCTCTTTTACATTTTCATTGAAGTCTTTGTAAGATTTTTCTATTATTTCTTTACTTGCCTCGTAGAAAATTGATTCAAATGTGCCAGGAAAGAACTTCTCAATCCAATATCCAGATAAACAATAGATTTTTGTTGGTATAAAGTTAGGCAATAAATTATCTGCATTTTCTTTGTTGGATTTAAGTGAATCAATTATTTCCTTTACTAAATTGCCTCTTGAATTCTCTACTCCTATAGATGCCAATACTTTGGAAGAAATAACAATTCTGCCATCTATATTATTTGCACTTTCTAGAGTATTTTTGGCAAGTATTTTTTCAAATGAGAAGCAATAATCAAAAATATATGTATTTTCTTTTTCTGTTGGATAAACAATGCCAACTAAACCTAAAAAAAATATTGAAGGTAGAAGTAATTTTCTAAACATTCAAGAAATTATATTTTTTATAAATTTAACATATAGTTTTCTTACTCTAGACATCAAGAATATTGATTTATTTAGAGAATATTTACTTACTTATTTTATGCTTGAATTGAAGTGTATTAATTTAAATTTATTATCTTGAACTATTTAAATACATTTTTATTATTGCTTTTAGTCTTGGCAAACTATTCAAATATCTACTTAACTCATATAAGAAAAAGAAGATAAATATCCTTTTTGCAATATCTGTTTTAAAATTTTAAAATAAACGGCTCTAAGAAATTTGCTAACTTTTTTATCTAAAAACTGTTAACCCTTTTACCAAAAAGGATCACTTGTAAATTCCACATTTAGTTCGGACTTGTTTTTATATTCAATACTATTTACACAAGGTCTAATAGTTTCTCCATTTACATCAATCTCACATGCTCCACAGCTACCTGTTAAGCAGCCTGTAGGGATTTCTAAACTAGCCTTACTTGCATTTTTAAACCAGTCATCACCATCTAGAGCGAAAGTTACTTTATTATTTGGCCAATTTATTTTTAATTGTTTCTTTTTCAATTCAGAAGTAATGATATATCGATGTGTTTTTCAAATTGATTAGCAAGGTAATCAATTATCTTATCTCGTTTCATTTTATATGTTTTAAGTTCTTTGTCTAATTTAGGTAAATTTTTTTGATCCCTAATCATGTTTAGGTAAGAATGGCGCCATTCATCGTTTTCAAGAATGCCGTGTATGTAAGTTCCGGTAATTGTGCCATTTTTTCCTCTATCTACATACCAGCCTAAGTTTTCTTCTTTAAAAAGAGATTTTATATCCTCAGAGTTATTTTTTTTAAGCAAGTAAGTTATGCCATTGTGAATCTCGAATCCTTCCATATTTACTTGGCATGGCCACAAGGATTTACACTTTAATTGATTTGATTTCTTTAATTTGTTGAATTTAGTGATTAGAGGCATTAATCCTAGTCCTCGAGAAGATCCTGATTCTTTTCTAGTAGAACCCTCTTTTAGGAATGGATCTTCCAGATACTCACCAAGTATTTGTAAACCTCCGCATATGCCAAAAATATTTCCTCCATTTTGGGAATAGTTGATAATTTTCTCTTTTAAATCAGATCTCTCAAGGAAATATTGGTCTTTAATAGTTTGCTTGCTGCCTGGAAGAATTACTAGATCATATTCGTTTAGATCTTGAGATTTTTTAATCCATTCAATTTTGATTGAGGTTTCATTTTCTAATGGATCGAAATCTGAGAAATTACTAATAGATGGGAATTTTATTATTCCAACCTTCATCGTTGAATTTGTAAGAAATGTTTTTCTATCTAGGATGTCTAGTGAATCCTCAGGTGGGAATACCTTATCCAGTAAAGGTAGTATGCCAAGAATTGGTATATTTGTTTTCTTCTCAATCCACTCTCTACCTTCTTTAAATAGGTTAATATCTCCTCTAAAACGATTAATGATAATTCCTTTTATTAAATTCCTTTCTTCCGTTTTCATTAGTTCTAATGTTCCAATAATTTGCGCGAAAACCCCTCCTTTTTCTATATCAGCTACCAGAATACAATCTGCATTAAGATATTTAGCAAGTTTCATATTGGTTAGATCTCTATGAATTAAGTTCATTTCAACAGGACTACCTGCTCCTTCGACAATTAATTTGAATTCTTTATTCTTCTCTAGGATCTTATTAATCGCTGTTTTAATTACTTCCCAGCCAGGGTGAAACCATTTATCATAATAATTTCTTGCTGAGGTTATACCCACGCTCTTACCTAGATGTATAACTTCGCTTGTGCAGTCTCCTTGGGGTTTTAATAGAATTGGATTCATTTCAGATGAAGGGGTAATCCTTGATGCAAATGCCTGTAAAGCTT
>QCLS01000024.1 GCA_003214355.1 Prochlorococcus sp. AG-418-C09
TATGGTTGATTACGTAGGATGTAATCATTAGGGTTACAGAATTTTATATTACTAGCTCCTTTTGGTTTTCTAAAATAATATACACATGATATTTGACAACTACCCCACCATCCATCTTGATGACTATGTTCTACTGTAGTATCTCCTGCGAAGTGTTTGTTTGCCCACCCATCTCTACATTTAATATCTGCCATCTTCTTATATCCTAGAGTGTACACCCAGTATTCTTTGACAGCAAAATCTAATGGTTTCATTAACCATTTGAGTTCTTCTTTTTCATGTATCTTCATCTCATCAGGACCTGTAGATAGACCTGACTCACCTTCAAACTCACCTAACTTTCTATCAAGAAAGATACGACTTAACATAGTATCAGTAGCAGCATCATCATACTCATTTGGTACTATTCTGCCCTTAACTATAGGTACAGAAAACAGGGGGTACTCGTCACTCATTCCAATACTTCTTTAAAATTTTATTAGTTTTAATCTGTCTCTGAGTTACGTTAACATTCTCAGGGAACTGATTGTACGCAGTAAATACAAACTCTTCTTCGAGTCTATAATCTGTTGGTGTTGCTACATCAATAGACATGTCTAAGTCTTCTAACATTCTACGTGACATGGGTACATAACAGCAGAGAGGTGTTCCTGCTTTGACTGTTACATCACCTTCCATCACGTGCCAGAAGAGTTGGACATTGACTTCATAAGCAGTACGTGGATCGAGAACACCAGATACTGCTGTGAAGCGAGTTTCATTAACGAAAGGTACTTTTGTCTGGAGAAATACGACATCATCATCAGCTTGTACACGCCAAGGAGTATTGATTTTTACTACTTGATCTATTGTAGTATCCTTACTAGAATCCATCAACCACTTTGTTACATCTGTTTCATGTAAGACAACGTAATCAGATGATGGAGGAGCGAAAGGAGTTGTAGTGAACAGTATTGTATGTCCGTCTCCGTTAGTGTGAACTTTAAAGTCAGCAGGAGCGTATACAATATAACCTGTCCTCATAATAGAATTTATAGCAGGACAACGACCTATAGAATTAGGGAAGTGTTGCTCTCCTTGTACAAGTTTATTAAATGGGCACTTACTCAATCTATCTTTATAATCTTCTCTTTCTGTTTTAACCCAATCTCTATCAAGGTCTACTGCCTTAGTGATAGGATGTAGAGTATGTACGCCAGGATGTAGACTAAAGAATCTTGCTCTAGGTTTTTTCTTTCTAAACATATATTCTCTGTTTCAAATACTCATAATGTGAGGGTTGCTTCTTTAACCATCTTAGCACAGATTTTCGATAATGGAAATGTTTATCTTTTGCTTCTTCTAGGTATGCCATATTAAACTCACCTCTAGCCATCTTATGTTTATAATCTGTTTTAGTAAGAGGATGATATCCTAGTCCTGCTGCGATGTATACTAGACCACCTAGATCTCTAGGAGCATTTGCTATATTCCAACAGTGTATAAACTCTTGATACAAACGTGGAGATCTCACTACCTTATCAAACATCTCATCATATGTGAGAGGTGACTTGTTACTATAATGTCTCCAATACTCTGTATCGTTTCTAGGTGAAATATAATAATGCATCTCTACAAACTCTTTCATAGCTTCTAGTTCATAAGATACAGCATGGTTATATCCATCAATATCAATCTGTGTTATATGTCCATCTCTACGTTCAAACGTATCAACCAATCTTAATATGTTCTCATGTGTAGTAAACAGACCAGTGGATTCTAATGGTTCTAAGAAACCATATGATAGACCGATACCAATAACATTCTGACACCACCCTAGTCTTCTCTTACCATGTTTAAATTTTATATGCTCTACATCACCACCCCAATCTACGTGTTTTCTAAACTCCTGCTCTGCCTGATCTTTACCACAGAACTTACTAGAATATACATAACCCTTTCCAATACTATTCCATAAAGGTATAGTCCACAACCAACCATTGTCCATGGCATAACCATCTGTTGTATTGCTAAGCTCTTTCTCTTTATCAGTATATGGTACGTGTGTGACTACAGCAGAATCATTTGGTAGATTAGGGAACTCTATAAAATCTTGACCCATAGATTTTTCTAGAAGTACAGATCCAAATCCACTACAGTCTATAAAGTAATCTGCCTCATAATGATTACCCTCATCATCTACAAGTGCTTTGACTTTACAGGCATCATCATAGAGTGTTGTTATAATTCTTGCCTTAGTATGCTCTACAGTTTGACAGAGATTATCTCGTAACCAACCGCCAAATTTTGTAGCATCAAAATGATATGCTGCGTTCCATCGCTTCTGATAATTACGGATGTGAACATTATCATCTACCATCTTATTAGTATGTGCTAGGTAACTAATAGGATTATAGAAGTCACAATATGTGGTATCAGGAAATAGTTCTGGCCATGTGTAATGTAGGTAATACCATGTTAGGAAGTCACCGTTAGTATAATCAATATCACCAAAAGGATATTGAAACACATCACCTTTGTTTTGCCAGTTAGTAAATTGTATTGATAATTTATATGTCGCATTACATTCTTTCATCCACTGTTCGTCTTTCAAATCAATACATTCTAAGTAACGATTGAAATGACCAAGAGTAGATTCTCCCACACTCAATGGTTTCTGAGATGGGTTCTCTATGAGACGTATTTTATAATGTGGAAATCTTTTAGCAAAGGCAGCTGCTGTCATCCATCCAGATGAACCGCCACCAAGAATACAAATGTTAACCATGTAATGAATGATGGAAGTCTACACCCGCTACGTCACTATAATAAAACTCCTCTGGTGTAGGGAAGTCATCTATCATAGCGTGGATGTTATCTTCAAGTTCGTATCCTGATGATAGCACTCTAAACGATGGAATGTCAATCTGTCCTCTCTTCTCCATATAATCCATAGTCCATGGTGTGATGGGACTATGCATATGTCCCGCACAAATATAGGCATTGCCAGCTATATTATTGAAGTTAAATTTACTTAGAGTATCAATATTTAATGGGAAGTCATCTAGTGGGTATCCACCATGTGTACCCTGCTCATCTTCTGCCTGATCATCCATGTAGTTAATATTATCTGTAATGTATCTCCAATACTCACTGTTAGTCTTAGTCGTCATCATGAAATGGTTACCAACAAAATGAGCAAACTGACTCATATGTTTACGACATCTACGATTGAAGTGTGCTCTAACAAGAGTATTAACTTTACCATCATGCATTGACAAAGCATCTGCTAAGTATACAGCAAAGTTGTGTACACTCAATAATCCATTAGATTCTAGTGGTTCAATAAATCCTGCTGACAGTCCAATACCTACGACATTCTTACACCACACTTTCTTTGCTATACCATTCTTCCACTCAATTAAACGTGGTTCAGATAGCAATGGTCTATCACCTAAGAACTCTTTAAATTCTTTCAAAGCATCTTCTTCTGATATAAACTTATCAGAGAAATTATATCCTGTACCTATTCTAGTAGTAAGTGGTACATGCCATACCCAACCATTGTCTAGTGCTGTACACACTGTGTGGTTAGTCATCTCTGTTTTCTTATCAG
>QCLS01000025.1 GCA_003214355.1 Prochlorococcus sp. AG-418-C09
TATGAAGAAATAAAGAACTAATAATTAAAGAGATGCCAAATAGATAATATAAATATTTCTATGAATAATAATATTGACCTGAATATATTCAGTCCAACTGAGCCAGTTGGTATTTTTATTCTGTTATGCGGTCTAATATTTACTGGAATTATTTTTTATGTGATATACGCAGTAAGTACAAATAAAGAATCTATAGAGGATAAAAAGATTAGAAATAAGAAGAATTCCATTCAAAAGGAGAAGATAAATAGATTATTTCCTAAGTAATAATTACTTAATAAAACTCTCTAAAGAATATTGGTATAAAGCCCAAATAACAAATTCAAAAATCACATTATTCTATCAACAAGGATCTAAATTATCAGACCATAATAAAGTTTCTTATTTTGACAAGGCTGTTTCCCTTTAATGTAATAATTGGCATAATTTAAATAGTAATTAAAGGGTCTTGAATAATTCAAATCTATTCCTAATACTTGCTAATGGTGAAAGGAACGGGACAGGTTACTGGCTAATAGATACTACTTCAAGTGAATATCCATTAATAGAAGATACTGATTTGATTGAATGTCATAGAAAAGAATTGATAGGTTTAGAAGCTTCTATAAAAATACTGAGCGCAATCAACATGAATTTAGAAAACATCTTTAGCGATCTTGCCAAAGAGGGATTTAAATTAGAAAAGCCTCCAAAAGGAATATCATATAACTTACCTTTAAGTTTGTTAGAAAATATATTTGATTTCTGGTTAGGTATTTATAAAGAAAAAAGTGACTGGGAAACATGCTTTGGACTTCTTAAGATAAAGAAAAGATGTTCATTATCTAATCTAATCATGAATGAAGCTATTAAGGGCAATGCTAAGCAATGGGCTCCAAAGATTGATGATCTTCATAAATACCGTCCAGTTTCTAATGCAAAATATAAATATAATGATCCAATGTGGAAATAAAAAATAACGAATCTTTAAATTAAAAATAAAACTTTATTACCATTGATTTAAAATTAAATAATTAATAAACATAAATGAAAAGTAAATTTTCCTTTACTCCAGAACAAATGAATACCGTAGTCGAGGACACGTATTCAAAAATAATAAATGAATGTAATAACTTAATAATGGAAACAAAATGTCCAAATGAGCAGATCGTTGCACTTTTAAGTGTAATTGCCTCTAATTATGCTCCTCTGAATGAGGAAAAAACCTTTTAAATATGTTTATAAATTACACTTGGGAAGAATTTGATAAAAGTGTTGAGATTATATCTGATAAGTCTAAAAATTGGAATTTGTCTGGAATATATGGAATACCAAGAGGAGGACTTTGCTTAGCTGTTGCTCTTAGCCACAAGTTGAATATAGAACTATTAAAGGAGCCAAGGAATAATATATTAATAGTCGATGATATTTATGATTCAGGAGAAACCCTACATAGATATAAAGATTTTTTAGGATCAAAACACTTCGTATTAATTAGTAAAATTGAGCCATTATGGTGGGATAGTGTCCAAGTAATAAGCAAAGATAAATGGGTGGTTTTTCCATGGGAAGAAAAAGAAAATAGAAAGAATGATATGGATAAATACAACCTTAAAATGAAAAGATGAAAAGAATAATATATTTTGCAAGTCCATATGGATTCTCAAAGCAGACCAATAATTTAATTAAAGAATTTGAATCTATCTTTACTAAATTAGAAATAGAGATATACGAGCCTTTTGAAAGATCAATTCCAATAATTAATAGCAATAAGAAATGGGCATATGACGTAGCCATGTCAAATTATGAAGGGCTGAAAAAAAGTGATGGCATCTTCGCAGTGGTTAATGGGAATCCTCCCGATGAAGGTGTAATGATTGAACTTGGAATTGCAATTGCGTTAAAAAAAGAAATTTTTTTATTTAGAGATGATTTCAGAAAATGTTCAGACAGCGATGAATATCCTCTAAATTTGATGATTTTTCTAGGTTTACCTAAGATAAATTGGCAAAGAAGTTATTTTCAATCAATTGATGAGCTTTTAGATCCTAATAAGAAACTTATAAAATGGATAAACAAATTGGATTGAATATGATTGAGATAAAAAAATATTTTTAGTTGTTCTTAATGTTCTAATTGCTTAACTATATTGTATAATATAATTTTCTAGAATTATTTTGACTCAAGTTACTGTAGGTGAAAATGAGGGTATTGAATCGGCCCTAAGAAGATTTAAAAGGCAAGTCTCAAAATCTGGTATTTTTGCAGATCTTAAAAGGTTAAGACATCATGAGACTCCTATAGAGAAATACAAAAGAAAGTTACAGCAGAGAAGAAAGGCTAGAAGAAGATAATATAATTAAAAAATATTGTCATATAAGTCAGTATATTTAAAATAGATATTTAAGTCAAAGAAATCATTTATATAAAATAAATAAAGAGAAAGGTATTAAATTTCTAAAATTGGTAGCTTAAATTAAAAAATATCATAACTTATGGTTTTTTAACTTCTTAATTAGATTCAAACCTACTCCTGGTATAGCTAATAAAACCTCTTCTTTAGCTGAGATGATCTCTTCAGGCGTTTTAAATCCAGCCTCGTATAATGCCTTAGCACTTTTAGCTCCTACACCCGGTAAATTTGTAAAACTATCAACAATAAGTTTTGAATCCTTTTTTTTAGGCTTCGATGTCTTCTTGGCTTTTACTGTTTTAGTCGCTTTCTTTGCTTTTGTTGCTTTTGTTGATTTATTAGTTTTTGAAGTCTTTTTTGTTTGAATAGTTTTTGTTGACTTTGCAATTTCAGGGGAGGTCTTCTTGCCTAAGATTGACTTTAATTTATTAAAGAATTTTGAAATCATTTATTTAATAAAGAAATTAATAATAATTAATTAGTTCTAAAATTAAAAAATTCTTTTGAACTTCTTATTAATTATTAAAAAGGAAATAAAAATTAATCTTTTTACATTTATATAAAGACACATATTTAATTATGATGCAAGTAATTTTGCTTTATAAGTTTTAAGCTCAATTATTTCTCATGGATTTTTTCCATGAATAATAGAGAGACTTCCTGTTTCTATGTTCTTTTATTATTAATCTATCAGCTGCTTCTTTAGGAGTTTCCCCAAATAAAATATCTCTTATAATTATAATTCCGAGTCCTTTAGCTTCAATCATAGATTTACCACCTTCTAAAAAGAAAGTAAACCTCCAATCCTTATACCATTTCAAATAAAAAGGGTTTTGATTCATTACTAAATAAATCTAACAAATAATATTATTATTTGATTGTTACCTTTAAATCATCAATTTGAGGTTATAAGGAATACAAAATTAAATCCAATTCAAAAGTTATAATTTGATTATGAAAGTAATAATCTTTTCTGGTCCTTCAGGTAGTGGTAAAACGACAATATCTAAAAATTTATCTATAGCACTTAAAAATTCATTATTAATTAGTACAGATGATTACTATAAAACTGGTTTAATAAGCAGAATACTCTCACATCTTATTGATTCGTACTTTGATAAACTTATAAGTCTCAACTCTAATATTATAAGAAAAGATAT
>QCLS01000026.1 GCA_003214355.1 Prochlorococcus sp. AG-418-C09
TTTATGAGTTCTAATAATAAATCTCATGATTTAAATTTGAAAGCTTACACAGTTTTCTTTAGAAACGTTGAGAACATCAGAGAAGAAGGTTGTTTTTATGCTGCTGATGCTTTTGAGGCTAGATTATTAGCCATGAAGTTCAATGATTATATTAATAATCATCCAAATAGTATTGATATGATTAGATGTGAAACTGTTATTAGTTAAATCTGATTATATCTTGTTAATTAATTCTTTTTCGTTGATTCTTAAATTTATATCTCTTGAACCAGCTATGAATAAATCTTCTTGCAGTCTGTTCTCGCATGAAAGTACTCTTGACCAGCTTGGAAGTTGTTGGGTCGCTGGACTTTCTAAAAAGTTTTTGATTGCAGGCCTTAATAGCTTTGCAAATTTTTGTACTGACAATTCTTCCTCATGTCTGTTATATGGTATTTGATTTACAGCTGAATCTAAACCGAACTGTTTAACTCTATCCTCCCCTACCCTTTTATATAAGACCTCTAAAGTTGAGAGCTGAGTATTTGTTAGTGTTTGAGCTTGATGCTCCATTAGACCTCTTAATACGCTAGATAATATTTCTGTGCACATTCTTTGTAGACCCTCTTTAGAGGAATTTCCAATAGTTTTATGCTTATGGTCAAATAATCCGAGATCTACTTGTGCAATTTTTGATGTCCTAACGTTTCTATACACCTCAGAAAGTAGTCCAATTTCAAGACCCCAGTCACATGGAATTCTTAAGTTCATAGCAAGGTCTTTTGTAAAAGCAAATTCTCCAGCTAACGGATATCTAAATGATTGTAAGTACTGAAGAAAAGGACCATTCCCAACTAGTTGTTCTAGGCTTGCTAGCAGAGGCCCTACAAATAACCTAGTTGCTCTGCCTTGAAGTTCATTCGTTTCAAGGGATAATCTGCTATAAAATGCTTTAACATAGGATATACCAAACGATTCGTCCAATAAAGGAAGAATCATTCTTGAAGGATATGAATCACTAAAAGTTCTTATATCAGCATCAAACAAAGCTACAACTTCTGATTTTCTCGTCGCGACACCGATACCTTGCCAAACAGCCCAGCCTTTGCCTGGTGTTCCAAGTAATTCAAGACCATTTTTTTCCTGTGATTTAAGAAGTTCTATCACTGAAGGAGAGTTAGTCCATTGCAAATGTACAGGAAATGGCATGGATTCAAAAAATGATTTCGCTGCTAATACTTGTTCTTGTGATTTTGCTGATAATGCAATTACCAATTCATTTAAACCATTAAGTTCACTTAAAACCTCTCTTATATCTTTCAATGCTGGTCTCTCAAATTCTTCATAAAGACATGGAATTAAAATCGCTGTTGCTCTTTTTTTTAGCTTCTTATTTAATTCTTTTAATAAATTTCCCTTAATACCATATTCATGAATTGTTGTGATTAACCCTTGTTGGAAGTCCATTTGCTAATTGATGTGCAGAATAGTGATAAGAAGTTCGAAAATTTTTCAAAGTAATGAAAAATAATCCAGATATTAAACCTGATTTATTTAAACTAAGAAAATTGTTGGAATCGATTTACCATGATCATGATAGCGAAGAATTGGATTTTGTTTTTAATCAGTTATTGCGGATTATTCAAGACTTCAAATTGGAGTCAAGTTATGAAGAGAATAAAAACGTTTCATCCTGGGATCAATCGCATTGTGTTTTGATTACTTATGCTGACACCGTAAGAAAGGATAATGAGAGATCACTTATTACTTTAGAAAGGGTTTTGAATAGGTACTTTCTTACCCTCTCTAAAGTACTTCATATATTACCCTTTCTAAAATCAACTAGTGATGGTGGTTTTGCTGTTTCTAGCCATGAGTATTTAGAAGACCGATTCGGTAACTGGGCAGATCTAAAAAATTTGTCAAATGACCATATTCTGATGGCTGATTTAGTTTTAAATCATGTATCTTCATCTCATTTATGGGTTCAACAATTCATCAAAAGTCAAGAACCTGGTTTATCAAATATATTTTCTCCCTCTCAACAAAAGGATTGGTCTAATGTTATTAGACCAAGAAGTTCATCATTATTTTCTCAAATAAATACTTCAGATGGACCTAGATATGTTTGGACAACTTTTGGACCTGATCAGGTTGACTTGAATTGGCAAAATCCCAGAATGGTCTTGGAATTTTTAAAATTATTAATTAAATATTTAGGTAATGGAGTTAAATGGTTAAGATTAGATGCTGTTGGCTTTATTTGGAAGGAAGAGGGAACTACATGTTTACATTTACCTAAAGCTCATTTAATTGTTAAGGCGCTTAAGATTCAACTATCAAATCTATTAAATGATGGAGTTTTGATTACAGAAACCAATGTTCCACAGAAAGAAAATCTTTCTTACTTGATCCCAGAAGATGAAGCTCATATGGCCTATAATTTCCCTCTTCCTCCTCTCTTGCTAGAAGCAGTAATTACCTCCAGAGCTGATTTATTAAATAATTGGATAACCAATTGGCCCGATTTACCAGTAAATACAACAATGTTCAACTTTACTGCATCTCATGATGGAGTTGGTTTAAGGGCATTGGAGGGCCTAATGAGCGATCAAAGATTAAATGATTTGTTGATTAGTTGCGAAAAAAGAGGTGGGCTGATTAGTCATAGAAGATTATCAAATGGGGATGATAAACCATATGAATTAAATATAAGTTGGTGGAGTGCTATGGAAGATTCAAGTAGGGATTCCAAACGCTTTCAATATGAAAGATTTATTTTGACACAATTGGTTGTTATAGCTCTTAAAGGTGTTCCTGCTTTTTATTTGCCAGCGTTATTAGCCTCTGATAATGATATAAAAAGTTTTTCTATGTCTGGGCAACGAAGAGACCTCAACCGTGAAAGATTTAAGTATGAGGAACTCTCCTTAACTCTTCAGAATGATGATTCAAATGCAAGCAGAAATATTAAGTTCCTTTCTAAAGCTATGGAAATAAGATCCATTTTAGATTCATTCCACCCATCATCACAAATGGAATGTTTAACAAAAGATAGGAGTGACTTGGTTGCAATAAAAAGGGGTAAAAATAGAAAAATAATATTGGCGATTCATAACTTTACTGAAAATAAATTAAATTATAAAATTAATGATCTCGAATTTCTAAATTCAATATCTACTAACGTTGATCTTAAAGATTATCTAAGTGGTAAGAGATATAGTAATTTAAGTATTGTTCTCGATCCCTTTCAAGTTCTTTGGATAGGTTTATAAATGATTAATTCTTCAAATATT
>QCLS01000027.1 GCA_003214355.1 Prochlorococcus sp. AG-418-C09
CAACTTTTCTTTCCAAGATAATAGGCTCACTTTTATGAATATTTTCTGAGAGTTCGCTTGGTTCAGCTGTAAGATTTATTTTCTGTGATGTATTGTTATCATCATTTAAAATAGGTTTGTCTTTAATAGTAGTGTCATAGAAGATTTCTTGATCATAATCTTTTGCTAGAACAGAATTTCCTTTTCCATCAAGATTGTTCTGCTCTTTCTCATTAATGGAACTATCAATACTTTCGGACAAAGTATCTTTTTTATTCAATTTAAGAACCTGCAGAGGCTTCCTCGATTCAGTTATGCGTGCCTTTGATGTTGGTTTTTTTGGGGCATTTTTATCACTTACTCCCTTCATAGGTAAAATAAATATATTATTTAAACATTCTAAAGGTTTTTTTCTACAAATCTAAATAATGAACTCTAAATCGATACCTACTGAGTATGAATATTTATCTTGGCCAGAGGTGAAAAATATTGCGTCAAGCAAAAGGTCCACTATTATTTGGCCTTTTGGTGCAGTTGAACAGCATGGTCCTCATTTGCCCCTTGCAACAGATAGTATCTTTGTAGATGAAATTGTGAATGAAGTCTTAAATCTAATTCCTAAAGATAAACCTCTAAAAAGGTTTCCTACTCAATATGTAGGATTTTCGCCTGAGCACTTAGGTTTTGATGGAACAATAACGCTTTCATCAAATTTGCTAATTAATTTAATTGTGGAAGTAGGTAAGCAACTTTCCGAAATAGGATTTGAAAGGTTGATATTGTTAAACGGGCATGGAGGTCAGATTTCATTATTAAATACAGCTGCAAGAGAGTTAAAAAAAATAGCACCAGGTCTTTCTGTATTCCCTTGTTTTTTATGGAGTGGTGTTGATGGGTTGTCGGATTTAATATCAAAAAGTGAATTAGAATACGGCTTACATGCTTCTTTAGCTGAGACAAGCTTGATGCTTAAGCTCAAACCTGAGCTTGTAGGAGATGAAAGACCTTTTGAGGGAATGGATTCCCAAATACCTAAAGGATGGAGTCTTGAAGGAAATGCACCAATTGCATGGGTTACAAAAGACCTAAGCAATTCTGGAGTGATAGGTGATAGTAGGGGAGCAAACGAAGAGTTAGGAAATGCCTTGAAGAAATTGTTAATTAAGCATTGGTATAATATGTTACTGAACTTAATGTCATCTGATTGGCCAAATTAGCTATGTTGCTTAGTTATTGTACGTTTAATTAACTGGTTCACAAATTTCACTAATTTCATGATATATATATAAACTCATTATAATTATGTAAATTAACTGCATAATGTATTAAAAGCTTTCATCGACATGCAAACACTTGAATCAAATAAAAAAACAAATTCTACTGACAACATTAATGAATTGTCTTCCAATTTGCCAGATTTTACTACCGAGACTTACAAAGATGCCTATAGTCGAATAAATGCCATTGTCATAGAGGGTGAGCAAGAAGCTCATGATAATTACATCTCAATAGCAACATTACTTCCAAACGAATCTGAGGAGTTAACAAAACTTGCAAAAATGGAGCTTAAGCATAAAAGAGGCTTTACAGCATGTGGTAAGAATTTAGGTGTTGAAGCAGATATGATTTTCGCTAAAAAGTTTTTTTCCAAATTACACGGAAATTTTAAAATAGCTCTAGAAAATGAGAATTTAACCACTTGTCTTCTAATTCAAGCAATTCTTATAGAAGCTTTTGCTATATCGGCGTATCATGTTTATATCCGAGTTGCAGATCCTTTCGCTAAGAAAATAACTCAGGGAGTTGTTAAAGATGAATACCTACATTTAAATTATGGGCAAGAATGGCTCAAAGCAAATTTAGATTCATGTAAAAGCGAATTAATTGATGCTAATAAAGAAAATTTACCTCTTATAAAGAAAATGCTAGATGAGGTTGCTGAAGACGCTTCAGCATTATCAATGGACAGAGAGGAATTAATGGAAGAATTTATGATTGCTTATCAAGATACACTTTTAGAAATAGGTCTAGATAATAGAGAAATTGCAAGGATGGCTATGGCAGCTATTGTTTGAAGATTATCTTTTTTTTAAATTCTATTTATTAGCATTATTTAGCAAGTTTTTCTCTCTAGTTAAATAGCTCTGTGCTATTGTTCATATCTGTAGTTCAAATTCTAATAAAAGTCTCAATGTTCGGGCTAATAGGTCACTCAACTAGTTTTGAAGACGCAAAGAAAAAAGCATCATTATTAGGTTTTGACCATATTGCAGATGGTGATCTGGATGTATGGTGTATGGCACCGCCTCAATTAGTAGAGAATGTTGTAGTTAAAAGTGCCGTGGGCATCACTATAGAGGGATCATATATTGATTCTTGTTTTGTCCCAGAAATGCTTTCAAGATTTAAGACCGCTCGGCGAAAAGTTTTAAATGCTATGGAACTAGCTCAAAAGAAAGGAATTAACATTACAGCTTTGGGAGGATTTACTTCAATTATTTTTGAGAATTTTAATCTTCTTCAGCACAAGCAGATTAGAAATACATCTTTGGATTGGGAAAGATTTACTACAGGTAATACTCATACAGCATGGGTTATTTGCAGACAGTTGGAATTAAATGCTCCCAAGGTTGGAATAGATATAAAAAGTGCAACTGTTGCTGTTGTTGGAGCTACTGGTGATATTGGAAGTGCTGTTTGTAGGTGGTTAACTAATAAATCTGGTATTAGAGAATTAATAATGGTTGCAAGGCAACAAGAACCTTTGTTGGCTCTCCAGCAAGAACTGGGTGGGGGATCTATAAAGACCTTAGATAATGCCCTCCCTCATGCAGATATAATAGTTTGGGTGGCAAGTATGCCTAAAACTATGGAAATTAATGTTCATAATATAAAAACACCTTGCTTAATGATTGATGGAGGGTATCCCAAAAATCTTGATGAAAAGTTTCAAGGAAATGATATTCATATTCTTAAAGGAGGTATTGTAAAGTTCTTTAAGGATATTGGATGGAATATGATGGAACTTGCTGAGATGGATAATCCACAAAGAGAAATGTTTGCATGTTTTGCTGAAGCTATGATTTTAGAATTTGAAAATTGTCATACCAACTTTAGTTGGGGTAGAAACAATATTACTCTTGAGAAAATGGAATTTATAGGAGCGGCCTCTGAAAAACATGGTTTTTCAACTATTGGTATCGATAAACAAAAGAAACCACTTGCTGTTTGATTAATTATGCCTAGAAGATACCTTTTGGATTTTGAGAAACCCCTTGTAGAGCTGG
>QCLS01000028.1 GCA_003214355.1 Prochlorococcus sp. AG-418-C09
AGTTTGCTTGATGGAGCTAGTCAAGTAAAAAGAATTGTAGAAAGAGCAAAGGAACTTGATATGAAGAGTATCGCTTTGACTGATCATGGCGTTATGTATGGTGTCTTAGAGTTAGTAAAGAATTGCAAGCAACACGGGATAAAACCAATAATTGGGAATGAAATGTATATCATAAATGGTTCTATAGATGACCCCCAACCTAAAAAAGAAAAAAGATATCATCTTGTAGTACTAGCAAAGAATTATATTGGCTACAAGAATCTTGTTAAATTAACCACCCTTAGTCATTTAAATGGTATGAGAGGGAGAGGAATATTTTCAAGACCATGCATTGACAAACAACTTTTAGAAAAATACAAGGAAGGACTAATAATATCTACAGCATGCCTAGGGGGAGAAATACCTCAAGCTATTTTAAAAGGTAGATATGATGTCGCTCATGAGATTTCAAGTTGGTATAAAACTGTATTTAAAGATGATTTTTATCTAGAGATACAAGATCACGGATCCCTTGAAGATAGAATTGTAAATGTAGAAATAGTTAATATTTCAAAAAAACTGGGGATTAAATTAATAGCTACTAATGATGCCCATTACATATCTAATAAGGATGTTGAAGCTCATGATGCATTACTTTGTGTTTTGACAGGAAAATTAATTAGTGAACAAAAAAGGTTGAGATATACAGGCACAGAATATATTAAAGATAAAAAAGAAATGCTTAGTCTTTTTCAAGATCATATTGAATATGACATTGTCAAAGAAGCTATTGATAATACTGTAGATGTATCCAAAAAGGTAGAGGAATATGATCTTTTTGGAGAATATAGAATGCCAAAGTATCCTTTGGCTGATAATAAAAATGCCTTAACTTTCCTTAAAGAGGTTGCTGAAGAAGGGTTAAAGGAACGACTATCAAAGAATAATTTTAATGAGATTGATGAAAAATATAAAAATAGATTAGTTAATGAGCTTAAAATTATTGAAAATATGGGTTTCCCCGACTATTTTCTTGTGGTATGGGACTATATCAAATTCGCAAGAGATAATGATATTCCAGTTGGGCCAGGACGAGGCTCAGCAGCAGGATCCTTAGTTGCATATTCACTTCGAATTACAAATATTGATCCTGTAAAACATGGATTGCTTTTTGAGAGGTTTTTAAATCCGGCTAGAAAATCTATGCCTGATATTGATACTGATTTTTGTATTGACAGGCGAAATGAGGTTATAGACTATGTTACTAACCGTTATGGAGAAGATAAAGTAGCCCAAATCATTACTTTTAATAAGATGACATCAAAAGCAGTTTTAAAAGATGTAGCAAGAGTACTTGATATATCTTACGGCGAGTCAGATAAATTGGCAAAATTAATACCAGTTGTTAGAGGTAAACCATATAAACTTACTGAAATGATTGAGGATAATACTCCTTGTAGGGAATTTAAGGAGAAATACCTTAGTGAATCCAGAATAAAAAGATGGGTTGATTTGGCTATTAGAATTGAAGGAACAAATAAAACCTATGGAGTACATGCAGCTGGAGTCGTTATCTCATCAGAATCACTGGATAATTTAGTCCCTCTTCAAAAGAATAATGAAGGACAGATTATAACTCAATATTCTATGGATGATATTGAATCATTAGGGTTATTAAAAATGGATTTCTTGGGATTAAAGAACCTTACTATGCTCGATAAAACAGTTTCATTAATTAAACACTCCACAGGAAAGAGTATTGAATTGGATGATTTGCCTGAAAACGATATTAAGACTTTTGATTTAATTGGGAGAGGTGATTTAGAGGGTATTTTCCAATTGGAATCCTCAGGAATGAAACAAGTAGTGAAAGATTTTAAACCAAATTCTTTAGAGGATATTTCTTCTATATTGGCTTTGTATAGACCAGGTCCTTTAGATGCAGGATTAATTCCAAAGTTTATCAAAAGGAAAAATGGAAGTGAAAAGATTGATTTTCCTCATCCGTTTATAAAATCAATTCTTACTGAAACATATGGAATTATGGTTTATCAAGAACAAATAATGAAGATAGCTCAAGATTTAGCTGGTTATTCCTTGGGAGATGCGGATCTACTAAGAAGAGCTATGGGTAAAAAGAAGGTTTCTGAAATGGTCAAACATAGGAATATCTTCGTAGAAGGCTCAATTAAAAATGGTGTAGAGGAGAAAATAGCTAATGATCTTTTTGATCAAATGGTTTTATTTGCAGAATACTGTTTTAATAAAAGTCATTCAACTGCCTATGGAGCCGTAACTTATCAAACCGCATTTTTAAAAGCGCATTACCCTGTGGCTTATATGGCTGCTCTATTATCAGTAAATTCAGGTTCTATAGATAAAATGCAACGATATATTTCCAATTGTTATTCAATGGGAATCGAAGTCATTTCTCCAAGTATTAATAATTCTGGAG
>QCLS01000029.1 GCA_003214355.1 Prochlorococcus sp. AG-418-C09
TATTCTATTCTTGAATCTGGAAAGCCAGTTAATAGAATATGGTGTACATCTGAAATACGTTCATCTGAGAAATTCTTTCTTTTACTAAAAGAAATAAAAAAGATGGGCACTCTTGTAGAAGAGGTTCAATGGTCAAGAATTTCACAGATAACATTTGGTGCGGTTCATCAAGGAATTGCATTGCAAATTGCCTACTCTAGGACTATTTCCTTAAGTGATTTAATTTCTAAGGTTAAGAAAAAGTATTCAAGACCAGTATTAGTTATGACAGATGGAATAACTGATCCTCATAACCTCGGCGCAATCATAAGGTCTGCGGAAGCTTTTGGTTGTGCAGGAATTATTATTCCTCAGAGAAGATCTTCAGGTTTAACTGGTACTGTTTCCAAGGTGGCGGCAGGAGCTCTGGAAAATATACCTGTAAGTAGAGTGATCAATCTTAATAGAACGCTTGAAGAACTGAAGAATGAAGGGTTCACTGTTATCGGACTAACTTCAGAAAGTGATTCAAATATTTCAGTCTTTAATGACAAAATACCTTTAGTTGTTGTTATCGGGTCTGAAGGTAAAGGTTTGTCAGTTCTTACACAAAAGAATTGTGATTATTTATTGAAAATACCTTTGAAAGGCAAAACATCGAGTTTGAACGCTTCAGTAGCCGCTGGTATTGCCTTTTATCATTTTTCCTGAATTGGGATTATTTGATTTTTTTTATAAATGAATTAATCACGATTTCATTTGTATGTTTTATTTGAGTTTCAATACATAATTGTTTTCAATATTCTCTATTTATTTGAAAAACGTTCAAAATTGTATAGAATTTAACAAACTTCAAGTGGTCTAATAAGGCCAAATAAATTGATTAGAAATTTTGGAAACAGTATCGGTTTAGCTTGGTGGGCTAAAGTAGAAACCAAAGGTCCTGATGCTACTTATTGGTTTGGACCTTTTTTGACTAAGAAAAGCCTGAATGACAACTTAGAGACTTTTTTAATTGAATTAACAGACGAAGGCTGTAATTCAATAAAACATACTCTTATGCGATGCAAGAGGACTGAACCATTAACAATTTTCTAGATTTATAATTATTTGATATCAATCTGAAATAATATGGATTTTTATACATTCCGTAAACAAATAAAAGACGGCAATGCATCATACAAGGAGTTGATAACAGATTTCTTTAATCAGATTGACAATCGTAATCTAGAAATTAATGCTTATATAACTCTTACAAAAGAACAAGCCTTACAAAAGGCAGAGTTAATAGATAAGAAACAAGAAAGAAATGAAAAATTGGACCCTTTATCAGGATTGCCAATAGCTATTAAAGATAATTTATGCACAAAAGGCATTAGAACCACTTGCTCTAGTAATATGCTCAAAAATTTTGTTTCTCCTTATGAATCAACAGCAACTAAGAATTTATGGGATCTTGGAGCTATATGCCTTGGTAAAACAAATCTTGATGAATTTGCTATGGGTAGTTCCACAGAAACATCGGCTTTTGGAACAACCTCTAATCCTTGGGATTTAAATAGAGTGCCAGGAGGTAGTTCTGGTGGTAGTGCTGCTTCAGTTGCAGCTGGACTATGTGTGTCGGCTATTGGGTCCGATACCGGAGGTTCGATTAGGCAGCCTGCTTCTTTCTGTGGAGTCGTAGGTTTAAAACCTACTTACGGAAGAGTAAGTAGATGGGGTTTAATTGCTTTTGCTAGTTCCCTTGATCAAATTGGTCCTATAACTAATACAGTATCTGATTCAGCAGAAATACTTTCTGCTATTGCTGGTAAAGACCCCTTGGATTCAACTTCCCTTGATAATCCAGTCCCTAACTATATACTCGAATTAAATAATCCTATAAATGGGTTAAAAATCGGAGTTATAGAAGAATGTATTAATCATCCAGGTCTAAACAAAGAAGTTAAATCTTCAATAGTTTCTAGCATCAATAGATTTGAATCATTAGGAGCAGAGATAATAAATATTAAATGTCCAAGATTTAATGATGGAATTGCAACATATTATGTAATTGCACCTTCTGAAGCCTCTGCTAATCTTGCTAGGTATGATGGAGTCAAATATGGTTTTAGATCAAAAGATGTAGATAGCTTATTAGAAATGACATCAAAAAGTAGATCTGAGGGTTTTGGTATTGAGGTTCAAAGAAGGATATTGATTGGTACCTATGCTTTATCAGCAGGGTATAGTGATGCTTATTATAAAAAAGCACAAAGAGTAAGAACTTTAATAAGGAGAGACTTTGACAACGCATTTAAGAAAGTTGATATATTGTTGACCCCTACATGTCCTACAACGGCTTTCTTGAAAGGAGATTATGCTAATGATCCGTTGTCTATGTATTTATCAGATCTTTTAACAGTTCCTGTTAATTTAGCTGGATTGCCAGCTAT
>QCLS01000030.1 GCA_003214355.1 Prochlorococcus sp. AG-418-C09
GTAGATAATGATCATAATACCCAGGAAACTGCGGAAAGAGTTTCTAAGATGTATCTAAATGAGGTTTTTAAAGGGAGATTCTACAAGCAGCCTAAGGTTACAAGTTTTCCTAATGATAAAAATTTAGATGAAATTTATACTGTGGGACCTATTACTGTGAGATCAGCATGCTCCCACCATCTTGTCCCTATTCTAGGAGAATGTTGGATAGGTATAAAACCAGGTAACAAAGTTATAGGTCTTTCGAAATTTGCAAGAGTAGCTGATTGGGTTTTCTCAAGACCTCATATTCAAGAAGAAGCAGTAATGATACTTGCTGATGAAATTGAGAAGTTATGTGAACCTAAAGGTCTTGGGATTATAGTTAAAGCTCAGCACTATTGTATGAAATGGAGAGGAGTTAAAGAACCAAATACAAGCATGATAAATTCTGTAGTTAGAGGTGACTTCAGGCATGATATTAGTTTAAAACAAGAATTCTTTGAGCTTGTAAAACAGCAATCATCGACTAATAATTACTAGATTTTAACCTCTCACTTTTTCAATTAATTTTCTTACTTTTAATAGATCTTTTACACCGGCAGATATCTCTACGCCACTTGATATATCAATGCCGTTGGGTTTGATAGTAGTTATTATTTCATCTATCCAATCAAGAGATACCCCTCCAGCTAGCCACCAGGGCCTACTCATCTTGATTCTGCTGAGGTCTATTCCTTGTATTTTTTGACCCGTTCCTCCATAAATTTCTTTATTCCATGCATCCAGCAAGATAGCATCTACTATATTCTCATATGACCTTATATTCTCGAGTTGATCATTGGATTTTAATCTGAAAGCTTTCCAGATTTCAATTTCAGGAATTAAACCTTTTATTTTATTGCAGTAATCTAGATTCTCATCTCCATGCAGTTGAATCACATTTTCATTAAATTTGTAATTATTAATTTGTTTGAATATATCTAGAGGACTATCTTTGTAGACTGATACTCTCTTTAATTCTGGGTAATATTTCGCAAGTTCCTGGAAAATCTCTCTCTTTGTATCTTGAGATATGTATCTGGGAGATTCTTTAACACAAATTATCCCAATGGCGTCAACTCCTAAATCAGCTATTTGGAGGGCCTGATCAACTGTTGTAATACCACATATCTTTATTTGGGGCTTAAATTTAAGCATGATTTATTTTGCCTTTTTAAATATGTAGAATGTATTTATAGATAACTATAACGGAGTTTCTTTTGAGGAGCTGGCAAGTTTTAAATTTATGGGGCATTCCATTTAAAATTCACTCAAATTGGTTTATCCTTTCTTTCCTTTTTTCTTGGCTTGTTAGTGCCGAGGTTAATTTCACCTCTGGTGAAGTTTATACACTAAGAGAATCTTGGCTTATCGCTTTTACTACTGTTTTTTTGTTATTGGGGTTAATAATTTTCAATCAGATTATTCATACCTATTTCTGTATCCGAGAAGGTATGAAAATAAAAAATATAACGTTTTATTTTCTTGGAGCAATACTACAAACGGAAAAGGACTGCGACAACCCTATAGGAAATATAAAGATATCTCTAGTTAGGCCCTTTTTATACCTCCTCTCTTTTCTTGTTCTTATTTTTATTATTTCCATAACCGATTCAAAAGATCAGCTTTACCTAAATATAATCACTAGGTTAAGTAATCTAATACTTTATTTAGGTATATTTAACCTCTTGCCTATTGGTTCATTGGATGGAGGTGTTCTATTCAGAAGCATTGTCTGGTATCTTTCGGGGAGTAAAACTAAGGGAAGATATTCTTTAAATACAATAACCTTGAGTTTCTCTTTAGTAGTATTTGTTATAGGATTATTCTTTATATTTAACGTCAGTTTTCTTTTTGGAATATCTTTATCGATGCTAGGTATTCTGGGAATAAATTCTGCTAGGTCAGATAATCAATTTCTAAAAATTGAGAATATTCTTAAAAATACTGAAATTGGATCTTTGAAACTTAAATCTTTAAGAAGAATAGAGTTTGACCTTAACTTTAAGGATTTGAATAATCTAGCTAAACAAAATGATGATAAAACTCAGAAATATTACTTCATTACCAATAATGGAAGGTGGGGAGGCTTCTTAACGGAAGATAACTTAAAAGATGTTCCTATGAGAAAGTGGCATAAGACCTTTGTGAGTAAATTTGAAAGGCCTATGAACGAATTCCCCACCCAAGTTGAAAGTAAACCCCTTTGGAAAATAATTGAAGCATTAGAGGATACCAGCGAAGGAATTCTTCT
>QCLS01000031.1 GCA_003214355.1 Prochlorococcus sp. AG-418-C09
TTCCGTATTAACAGCAAGGTCATTGAGAAGGAATTAAAAAATTTATCTAAAAAACTAAGAAATCAAAGCTTTTTAGTTGAAATAACTGCTGAAAAAGACTTCAAACTATCTGATGTTCCTACTTTATCTATAAAATTTACTGAATATATCGAATAAAAAATGCTGCTATTTGAACAGTCATGAGCGACATGAACCAGTAAAGTGCCTCAAGGTATAGCAGAATCTCGCTCAAAGCTCGCTCAGTCTCATTATTCAAACTTCTTTACAATAAAAAAGACAGGCTGGGAAACCTGTCTTTGACTTGGATTATTGGAGTCGGGGCGACAGGATTCGAACCTGCGACCTAGTGCTCCCAAAGCACAGGGATTATATTTTAAGAAACTCCTGAGACTTCAGTTATAGCCTAGAGTAATGTTAGCTATTGTAATGGGTTTGAGTCTCAATATTGCATAATCTTCCAATATGTTCAAACAAGTTTAAATACTTTAGCGCCCCCCTTAGCGCCCCCTTTTCTTTGAAAATGATTTTTTAAGTAATCTTTAAATACAAAACTATAGGGAAAATCCCACTCCCTTTATATTTGACCATTCAATATCACCATTTGGTTTACTACTTGCATACAAGGTTAATAGATTTTCATTCCTTAAACCTTTTAAAACGAATGTACCTTTCCCCCAATTATAATTTGCCAGCAATTCAAAATCACTAACTTTAAGTAAATTTAGATTTTCCTTGCCTTTGCATTTATTTTTCAAGAACTCCTTTAACTTTCTATATATTTGATCTTTATTTGCTTCAATTGGCAAAGAAAATTTAATCTCATCTAGAGGATCAATATTAATTCTATCCAACTCTTTCTTTGCTTCAAAAGCTAAAACTGTATCAATTTCATGATTTGAATTCAATTGAATATTATTATTTTTAATTTCTATATTTTTATTTGATAATTCCATCTCATATTTCCAAGATTCAATTAATTTTTTCCTTAACAAGCTATTTTCCTCTTTGCTAATTAATTTTCTTTGGAGCAAATTATCAATTTCGATCAGTTTATCCTCAAAAGTAATTTTCTTTATTCTTTCTTTTTCTAAAGCTCTAGCATCAGAAGGATATGAATACAAATAAGCTAAGATTAATGGCCCTATTAATGGAATAAGCCAAAAGAGAAAATATATTCTGGGCTTACCAATATCATTAATTCTTCTAATTTCAATAGAGATATGAGGAATTAAGGAGACTATTAGATGAATACCAGTTATTAGAGCAATGAATCCATCAATATTATTTTCAAAAGCTGGAGGACGAACTGCTAAAAAAATTATATTCAAATTAAAAGTTACATATAACCAAATTAAATTTCCAATCCAAAAAATCCTACGCTTCGTTTTACCTTTGAAATCAAAAGACCTTAGCCAGAATTCATCTATATAATATTTTGAAATTGATTTACCAAAAGGCAAGAAAAGTATCAATCCAAAAAATAATAAAATTATCTCCATAATTAATATATTTATTCATCATTATTTTAGTCCAATTAACTAAGTCATATAAAATCGATGTTAATAATAGGTTTATAAATTAATTGAAAGATTTTTACTAGTTTATGAATAGTTCAATAATCAAGTCTTTAACATTCGTTATCGCTTTAGCAACTTCTGTTATAGCTGTTCAATTAATTCCAATATCAAGGAAATCTTATATAGATAACTTATGTAGGGAATATTTTCTATATCAAGAACTGTCTTATTCTCTTATAAGTGATTTTAAAAGTGGAGATAAAAAGGAAGAAAAGGATCTTGAAAAAGCTCTTAAGGAACTAAATATAAATATAGAAAAATTAAAATTGGAATTAGAAAAAGAATTAAATCTATATCCTCCACTTATCTCAAAAGAACAACCAGCTGCATTCTGCCAAAAAATAGGGCTTAAATGAAACTCATACAACTTGCACCGCTGCTATAAATTAAGCACCTTTATGGAATGTTTAAACATTTTAGCGCCCCCTCTAGCGCCCCTGTCTCATTATTTTAAGTAAACATAAAAAAAGAGAGTTTGGGTAACTCTCTAGTATGACTTGGTTTTTAAGAGTCGGGGCGACAGGATTCGAACCTGCGACCTAGTGCTCCCAAAGCACCCGCGCTACCAAGCTGCGCCACGCCCCGCTCATAAGATATTAGTCCATAACATGCATCTGTTAAAGAGCAATTTTTAAAAATATTGATAAAAAAGCTAATTTTTAAGGGAAA
>QCLS01000032.1 GCA_003214355.1 Prochlorococcus sp. AG-418-C09
CTATTACAGTAGGTTTACCACCTTCCATTACAGCAACACAACTATTCGTTGTCCCTAAGTCGATGCCAACTACTTTACCCATTGGTAATCACTTTCATTAATACACTCCATAATCGGTCATCCTGGTCTGAATTGTTACTCACAAATGAGGTGTGGTTTCCGAACAATTGACTTTTTTTTCAATTTTACAAAAATGATTAGCAGCAAAACTTCCTTTCTAGGTCTTATTGGAAATCCTGTAGAACACTCTTTATCTCCAATAATGCAGAACGCTGTGATAAATCATTTAAAGTTAGATTTTGTCTATTTAGCTTTACCTTGCGAAATAAAAAACTTTGTCTCAGTAATCAATACATTAAAAAAAGTAAATTGCAAAGGGTTAAACATTACAATTCCCTTTAAAGAAAAAGCATTTGAGTTATGTGCAGAAATATCACCTGTCGCAAAAAAAATAAAAGCTATTAATACACTCAAATTAAATAATCAAGGGGAATGGACTGGAACAAATACTGACATTGAAGGTTTTATGTATCCTCTAAAAGAATTCAAATTACAAGCAAAAAAAGGGACAGTATTGGGTTCTGGGGGAGCAGCTAGATCGGCAATACAAGGGTTAATTGATTTAGGCTTGTCAGAAATAAATATAATTTCAAGAAATGAAAATTCCTTAACTAAGATAATTGAAGATTTCAAAAATCAATTTAAAGTCAAAGGGTTTCTAGCCAACAATCCTAGCGTCACTGAAATAATTGCTGAGAGCGATTTAGTAATCAATTCTACGCCAGTTGGAATGAACAAAGAAAAGAAAGGATCCAATTTACCATTTGGTGAAAAATGTTGGAGCTTGCTTGATAAAAAAACTATTGTTTATGATTTAATTTATAATCCAAAAGAAACTCCACTGCTGGAGCTATCTTCAGAGAAAGGGTGTAAAACAATAGATGGGTCGGAAATGTTAATAGCTCAAGGAGCTAAATCACTTTCATTTTGGACAGATGGATTAGAAATACCAATGGATATTATGAGAGATTCATTAAAAAAATATTTATAGGTAATTTTAAAAATCAACCTTGATAATGTATTGTAAATAAACAGACGCTCATAAAAATGAGCCATTTTGCCCTTGTCTGACAATTATGACTGATCATCAACCCTACTATGAGACTATGTATATCCTTCGTCCGGATATAGCAGAAGAAGAAGTTAGTAACCACATAGAAAAATATAATAAATTACTCACTAAAGAAGGAGGAAAAGTTCTTGATAGCCAAATGAGAGGTAAGAGAAGGTTAGCCTATCAAATTTCAAAACACAGAGAAGGAATATATGTTCAACTTAGTCATCAAGGGAATGGACAACACATAGCCAAGATTGAAAAAGCTATGCGTCTAAGTGATGATGTAATCAGATATATGACGGTCAAGCAAGAGGGACCATTACCAACTCCAAGACCATCAAGTAAAAATAATACTCAACAAACTGAAAAAAGCGCTGAAGTAATTAACAAGAAACCGGAGATTTCAAAAGAAATAAAAGATGAGGATAAATTAGACAAAAAAGAGTCCCCACAAGCCGAAATCAACAATACTGAAAAATAGGCTATTTATTCTTTATTTGCGTTTGATTCTGCCCATATTTTATTAGACATACCCCACATATAAATAAATCCTTCCGCACTCGTATGATTAAAATTATCCTCACTACTGTATGTAGCAAGATCCTCCCTATATAGTGAATGATTTAAAGATGTCCTTCCAACTATGATGGCGTTTCCCTTAAAAAGTTTTATCCTTACTATGCCATTAACTGAGTTCTGAGTTTTATTGATAAAACCATCTAACGCGTTTTTTAAAGGCCCAAACCAAAAACCCTGATAAACCAAGTTTGCCCATTTTTTATCAATAACAGTTTTAAAGTCAATCACATCAGGACTTAATGTAAGACTTTCCAACTCTTTATGGGCTTTAATAAGAAGCAAAAGACCGGGTGTTTCATAAATTTCTCTGCTTTTAATTCCTACAACCCTATCTTCAATCATATCAATTCTTCCAAAGCCATGTTT